>DATAUE010000179.1:0-398141 GCA_036268425.1 Allostellaceae bacterium | reverse complement strand
CGTTGCCGGCGCCGCCGGCCATCGTATCGTCGCCGGCGCCGCCATTCAGCGTGTCGTTGCCGGCACCATCGTTCAGCGTGTCATTGCCGGCGCCGCCGATAATCGTATTGCTCAAGTCGTTGCCAGTGAGGACGAGACCGGACGCGCCGATCGCGCCGGCATTGGCGGCCAGCACCTCGATCTCCTGGCCGGCTTGCAGCGTGTAGTTGACGCTCGCAAAAACCTTATCGGTCCCGCCCCCCGGCGCCTCGATGACGACATCCGCCGCCGAGTCGACGTAATAAACATCGTTGCCGGCGCCACCGGCCATCGTGTCGTCGCCGGCGCCGCCGTTCAGCGTGTCGTTGCCGGCGCCATCGTTCAGCGTGTCGTTGCCGGCGCCGCCGATAATCGTATTGCTCAAGTCGTTGCCAGTGAGGACGAGACCGGTCGCTCCCGCAATGGCGGCCAGCAGCTCGATCTCCTGACCGGCTTGCAGCGTGTAGTTGACGCTCGCAAAAACCTTGTCAATCCCGCCCCCCGGCGCCTCGATGACGACATCGGCTGCCGAGTCGACGTAATAAATATCGTTGCCGGCGCCGCCGGTCAGCGTGTCGTTTCCGGTGCCGCCATTAAGAATGTCATTGCCGTCGCCACCATAGACAGTGTCATTCCCCGCACCGGCGTTGATTATATAGTCATCCGATGTGCCCCGCTTATCGATGAGGTCAGAGCCACTCGTCCCGTTAATTACAATTGCCATGTAAGTGGTTCCGCTTCCTAGCCTGCCGCTCGGCACTGGTTACTACGGATCGTTTAACATCTGAGGCGGCGTTTAAAAGCCGCTCGTGACAAATGTCGCACTCGCCTTATTGCGCCGGCAATCGGTCAAACGGGTGATATCCGGTTGGTGAGGTTCTCTTTGGTGGTAGGCCGATTTTTAGACCCAGAGCAGCGCTGATCCAGATTCAGCTCAGAGCCGCAAACCAGGTGACAGTGCACGATTTTGGAGCGGAGTCGTGTGGACCCGGTTCACCCCTTTGGATGAAGCCTACACATTACGGGTGATCTCCCGTTGGCCACCTACCGATCAATCCTCGTCTACGGCATGTTCACTGCGTTAGCGCGATCTTGAATGCCGTCTTTGCAGTCCTGATCCTCGTTAAATGCTCCGGGTAAAATCGCGACAAACGGTTCCGCGGCACGGTCGAGGGAAGTGCAGTTAAGAGCGCGTACGGTTTGTGAACGTACATTAAAGGTAAGGCTGAGCAGATGTGCGGCATTATCGGCGTCATTAGTAACAAGCCTGTTGTACCCTCCATAATGGACGCACTGAAGCGGCTCGAATACCGCGGCTACGACTCCGCTGGTGTCGCTACGCTGGTCGATGGGGACATCGGTCGGCGTCGCGCGGAGGGTAAGTTAGAGAACCTGAGGGCGCGTCTACAGCGTGAGCCGCTGTGCGGCACAGTTGGGATTGGCCACACGCGGTGGGCAACCCACGGGCGTCCAAATGAGCTAAACGCCCATCCTCACGCCAACGAGCGGGTAGCGCTGGTACACAACGGAATCATTGAAAATTTTCTGCCCTTGCGCGCAGAGCTTGAGGAAACCGGCCGTCGCTTCGAAACCGACACCGACACCGAAGCGGTGGCACATTTGCTGGCGTATTATCTCGACCGTCAGCTGCCGCCGCACGAGGCCGTGCCGGCGACCTTGTCCCGGCTCGACGGCGCGTTTGCTTTGGCGATCATTTTCGCCGGACGCCCGGACCTGCTGATCGGCGCGCGCCGCGGCAGCCCGATAGCGATCGGGTACGGGGATGGCGAAATGTTCCTCGGATCCGACGCGCTGGCGCTAGCGCCCTTTACCGACCGCATATCTTATCTCGAAGATGGCGACTGGGCCGTACTAACGGAACACAGTGCAAAGATATTCGACGCCCAAAATCAGCCAGTGGAACGCCAGCTAAGCAAGATCCGGCTTTCAGGCGCGGTTGTTGACAAGGGTGGTTACAAACATTTTATGCAGAAAGAAATTTTCGAGCAGCCCGCCGTGATCGGTGAGGTGATCCAGCAGTACGTTAATCCTTCAAAACGTGAAATCACGCTGCCGAATCACGACATAAATCTGGCCGAGCAGCCGAGGTTCACGATTTCGGGTTGCGGCACCGCGTTTTACGCTGGGATGGTCGGAAAATACTGGCTCGAATCGGTTGCCCGCGTACCGGTCGATATCGATGTCGCCAGCGAGTTTCGCTATCGCGAACCACCGATGTCTCCCGGTGGCGTCGCATTGTTTGTGTCGCAGTCAGGCGAGACAATCGACACGTTAGCGGCACTGCGCTACACAAAATCCCAAGGTCAGCACACTCTGGCAATCGTTAACCAGCCGGAAAGCGCAATGGCGCGGGAAGTCGACACCGTACTTCCAACCTTTGCGGGCCCAGAGATAGGGGTAGCGTCGACTAAGGCGTTCACGTCGCAACTAACCGTATTCGCCTGCCTGACCCTCGATCTGGCGACGAAGCGCGGTACGATTGAACCGGCGCGCAGAAACCAGCTGATCGATGCCCTTTACGAGTTGCCGGCGGCCGCGGCCGCTCTGCTGAAGAGTGAGGACGCGATCACCGCGGTCTCTCGTGAATTGGCCGAGGCACGGGATGTGCTCTATCTCGGTCGCGGCGCGATGTACCCGTTGGCTCTGGAGGGTGCCCTAAAGCTTAAGGAGATCAGCTACATCCACGCCGATGGTTATGCGGCGGGCGAGATGAAGCACGGTCCCATTGCGTTGATTGCAGAAGGGGTGCCGATAATCATATGTGCGCCCTCGGGACCACTGTTTGAAAAAACCATCGGGAACGCTCAGGAGGCAGCGGCGCGCGGCGGACGCGTGATCCTGCTGACCGATGCAGCTGGCCGCGACGCCGCCGGCACGACTGCCCACAAAGTAATTGAAGTACCAACAATCGATCCCTTCCTGGCGCCAATCCTCTATGCCCTGCCTCTTCAGTTGCTGGCCTACCACGTTGCGCTCGTTAAGGGCACAGACGTTGATCAGCCGCGCAATCTGGCGAAATCAGTAACCGTGGAATAGGCGCATCGCCCTAATGAATACAAACAGCAAGTCTCTCGTATTTCCGGTGGTGAGATGAAAGCGCGATCAGTCGGAGAATACTGGCAATCTCGGGTGGTTACGAAATCACTCGCCCTCATTCTGCTCACAATCGTGGTCGCTGGTGTTTCTCTTGCGGGCTTTATTCCGTCGGCGCGCCTGACCAGTGGCATTCAGCAACTTTCGGATACGTGGACAAGGTTGGTGTCAACGATGCCGTCACGTCCCAGTTTCCGGTCGACATCGCATTTGCCCGCAGTCGCGCCCGACACCGCCGTAAAATCGATTGAGAGAGTGGCAGGCAGTGAAAGCCAACACAGCGAGGTTGTCTCGCATGGCGATCGCCTAAAGGTTGCCTTTTTTGAGACCGGTGGCGTCGACCTCGGGACAAGTGAAGGAAACACGGACCAAACGATTACCGTGGTGTTCCCCCGCATGGATCTGTCCGGGGAATTCACAGTTGATGACGCCGGCAGTCTGGATGTTCCGAAGCTCGGCCAAGTCGTAGCGGCCGGGAAGTCTTTGACGGCGCTGGGCGCAGACTTGGCGACGCTGTACCAGCGTGTCATGCATCGGGCAACCGACGTCCACATTTCCTTTATCGATCGGCTGCCGGTTTACGTTGTCGGCGCGGTGCGCGCTGCCGGGAGCTTTAAGTATCTGCCTGGTATGTACCTGATGCAAGCGATTGCCACGGCCGGAGGCATCGATCGCGGCACATCCGATACATCGAAAGCGATAGAAGATATTCGCGAGACCAGTCGCTATCAGCTCGAGAAAGCCAAGCAGGACCGTTTGCTGATCAAAGAGGCCGAGCTTGTTGCCCAACAAACCCAGGCCGCAAGTATTTCAGTGCCACCCGACATCGTTGCAAAGCTCGCTCGGGCCGGCGCGCGCGATCCACTGACAAACGTCGTCGACGCCGCTCGGGCTACATTCAAGGCAGAAAGTGAGAATTACCGTCAACAATTGGCGCTCGCGGACCGTCAAGTCGACGTGGCCAAGATGGACGTAGATGCGCAAAAGTTACGCCTCGAACAGCTCAACGATTTGCTATCAAAAAAGAACAGCAATCTGCAGCAGCTACAAGTGGTAGCCCAGCGCGGCAGTATCCCGCAGCACCGGATCTTGGACGTCGAAATTGAGATTGGCGAGCTTGCCGGGCGCCGGGAGGATTTTCGGGTCGCTTTTGCGCAGGCTCAACGTCGTGTTATCGAGCAACAAGCGGCACGAGCCAAACTTGAACGGGATCATTTCGTTGCCATTGAGACCGACCTCGCTGCAACGCGACAGGAGCAGTTGGCCCTGAACTATGAGACGACGGCAACGCAGGCGGTCATCGAGACATTGGAGAGCGGCTCTGGCACGGGATCGGCGATCGGCGGAACGCCGCGTCTGATTATCACCAGGCGGGTAGACGGCCAATTGGCTGTATTAGCCGCAAAAGAGACAACTGCACTCCTGCCAGGTGACGTCGTCAAGGTTGACATCGCAAATCCCGCGGCAGGTTCCTTTATCACAAATGCGGCACCTTCAGCACATTTGGCCGAGTAGTAGTAGGAGAGGACACGACATGGACAAGCACGAACACTCGGACTCTGGCCTCCTCGTAGCCGACCCCGTCGTCAGGCACGCAACGAGCGTGACACAGGCCGTCATCATGGCGGGGGGTAAGGGAACACGGCTCTATCCTTATTCCGCCCTGTTTCCGAAACCCTTGATGCCTCTCGGCGACATGCCGGTGCTCGAGCTGCTGCTCCGGCGCATGAAAAAAGCTGGCATCACCGATGTGATCCTTGCAATCAATCACCTCGGTAATCTGATCAAGACCTTCTTTGGCGACGGCTCGCAGCTCGGGCTCAAGATCCGCTATAGTAACGAAGACCAACCGCTCGGAACCGCCGGCGCCTTGGGCAATATGCTTGGCGACCTGGACTCGACGTTCCTCGTTTCAAACGGCGATCTCCTGACCACCATGGATCTGGAGGCAATGGCACAGCAGCATATTGCAACTGACTGCGATGCTTCCATCGGCATCTTCCAGCGTGAAAACAAGATCGATTTCGGGCTGGTGGAGTTTGACGCGGAAAACAGGCTTTGTGCCTATCGCGAAAAACCGACGAACACGTATTATGTGAGCATGGGAGTGTATGTCCTTCGCCGAGACGCCGTTCGCCCTCATATCGTTCCTCGCGAATACCTCGATATGCCTGCACTATTGCTCAAAATGAGAGCCGCGAGGGCTGACATCCGCTGCTACTACGACGATTGCATGTGGTTGGATATCGGGCGCCCCGATGATTTCGCGCTTGCCCAAACGATGTTTGAGCGCAACCGAGATCTGTTCCTGGGCGAATGACCAATGCGGAGCGCAATGGTTTTGGGAGGGCTCGGTTTCCTGGGGCGACACCTGGTGCAAAACCTGCAGCAGAATGGCATAGCCGTGACCGCACTGGCGCGGCAGAGCCCTCCTGGATCGTCCTGTATTGCAATGGGAGAAGCGCCCTGGTCCGCCTCTCGTTTGGTTCAGGCGATCGACGCAGCGCAGCCCGACGCAATATTCAATCTGGTCGGTAGCTCCGCTGGCTCTGCGGAGCACCTACAGCAGTTGAATGTCGGCTTGACCGACACGGTGATGCAGGCAATCGTCGATTCTCAGAAGACTCCTCTTCTGGTTGTTTGCGGCAGTGCAGCAGAGTACGGTGCCTCCATCGTTTCCGGAATTCCGGTCTGTGAGGACGCCGACTGTAATCCGGTTAGCACCTATGGAGCTACCAAGCTCGCCCAAACCAAAGCCACCATAGCATTTGGGAAGGCTACCGGGATCCGTGTGTTGATCGCCCGTATTTTCAACCCGATTGGTCCGGGCATGCCCGCTTATTTGGCCCTCGCCGAATTTGCGAAGCAGATTGCCGCCAGTCGTGCAGCAGTCACCGTTCTTCAAACCGGCAATATAGACGTCTGCCGTGACTTCATTGATGTGAAACATGTCACAACAGCGCTGATCACGTTAGCGGAGAACCCCGAGGCGCAGGGTATCGTAAACATCTGCAGCGGCGCGGCAACGAGCCTAAGACGGCTAGTCGGCATGTTGATTGCCGCGTCGGCGAAGAGCGTCATGATAGAGACGTCACCCTGCCGGGTGCGGGCTCACGAAATTCCAGTTGTCGTCGGAAGTACAAAACGCCTGGCGCGGCTGGGCGCAGCGCTCCCTCCTGTCGATTTCGAGGACAATTTGAAGCGAATTTGGCGTGATGCGGCACTGCGCTGGGCAGTGTCACTGTGACCGAAGACGAAATGGCGCCTCCGGCAGTACGTCGTCAAGGGACTGTAGGTCTGCCGGAGTTTTCGACCCACTTGCCCGATCGATCAGCGGAACCCTTGCTGATCGACTTGGTATCGCTGTCCGATTGGTATCGGTTTGTCCCCGAAACCCTCGGCTTTCTCGTTTTGATTTTCGGCGCCCAAACCCTGCTACCCGGCATTTCAGCGGGGGGAATGCCTCATCCATTCTGGATTCCGGTCCTGTTGATGTCCGGCCAATACGGCATTATGGGTGGCCTCTTTGCAACGCTGGCCGCCACTGCGGCGCTGTTCTTCAAGGGGCTTCCGGCGCAGTCGGCGACGCAGGATTTTTATACGTATGCCGGGATCGTCGCGGCACAGCCTTGTGCGTGGTTTGGGATAGCACTTGTGCTCGGCGGCCTTCGCACGCTGCACATCCGGCACCACAGTGAATTACAAGACCGCTTAAGGCAGACCGAGGTGCTCGCAACAGACTTCGCCGACGGTCTTGAACAGGCTATTACCGAGATTGATCGGCTTGAGCAGCGTATCGCCGCTGACTCGACCACCGTGGCATCTCTTCTTACCAGTTTAGCGGATTTGAACTTGTCCGACCGCCCTTCGATTGTTGCGAGCGTTGCCGAACTCCTGCGTTGTGCGATTGGTGCAACTAATTTCGCCATTTATCTTCATGTCCCGGGAGAGGCTGATCCGAAGCCGTATTTCGGTATGGAGGACGGCGCCAGAGTTGCGCCCGCGGCAATTGCTCTACTTCCGCCTTCACTCCACGATTTATCCCGTGATAACGGCGCGATTTTCGACTTATCCGCAGATCAAAGCGTCGTGGACGGCATCGCCTGCTGGGCACCCATTTGGCTGCCGGGCTCGGCCGATCTGACCGGCCTCATCGTTTGCAGCCGCCTTGATCCCGCCCGTGACCTCGCAATTGCGGTTCGGCGCCTCAAACAGATTGGCTGCGTACTCGGGGCACTACTTGCGTCGTGCCCCGAAAACTCCTCAGAAAAATGCGAAATTGTCGGTCCCGAACTGGCGCGCGATGCCCAGACTAGAAGCAACGCCATCGACCATGCCTGATGAAATTCGGACTGGTACGAGCAGTGCTTATCCAATTGGGTTGGTTCTGGGTCTTCTCTTTTTTGAATCGGTGCTTTTTCTCTTGTTTACCACCACTCGGCTTGATGCGTGGCTGTATTTGACTATCCATCTCAGCCTCTGCGCAATGATAGCCGGTATTGGTTTCTTGCCAGGTCGGAGATTCTCCTCCGGAAATCTCCATGACAAAGCAGCGATAGGTATTCAGATATCGCTTTGGGCCGTCTTTGCCGGACCCTTCGGGGCGGTTATGGGGTTGATACTGATTTGGCCGCAAAGATCAGACGCAGCGCACGATCACCTTGGATTCAAAGACGAAGATGAGAGTGACAGTGACTCCAACTTGGCAAGATTGGATAATCTACACGGCTTGATGCTCGACCGTCGATTACGCATCCAAAACGCACATTGCAGCCGTTCGTTGCTTGACGTCGTCTTTGAGGGAACACGCAACGACAAACTTGAAGCGCTCAGCCTTATTTCAAAACGCTTTACACCATCTCTCGTGCCTGCCCTCAGGCGATCTCTAGAGGATCGCGATGGATCCGTCCGTGTACTCGCAGCCACTGTACTGGCCCAACAACACAACATGCATACCAAGCGCCTAGGAGCGTTGCAGGCGAAAGCAAATGCTGCTCCAGCATCAGCGGACGATTGGACCAGGCTTGGACAAGCCCACCTGGACTATGCGCAGAGCGGGCTACTGGAGACGTCGCGCGCCAACGTCGAGTTAAATCAAGCACGCGCCGCTTTTGAGCACGTCGAGCACACCGCAGACCCGGATCCGTCTGCACGGAGACCGACGTGACCGGTGCGGCGCCGCAATCTGACGTTTGTCTGATCGTTGAAGGCGGCTATCCGTACATTGTCGGAGGCGTGGCGTCGTGGATGGACGCGCTGATCCGCGCCTCGCCGGGGCTCAAATTTCACATCATAGCGATCAGCATTGGATCGCAGCCGCGCGTTAAGAAGTTTGTGCTTCCGGAAAACGTCGTCGGGCTGACCGACGTGATCCTCGACAGTTGTCCGATCGGACGGACCGCCAGCGCAAGAGACGCACACACCATCAGCCAGGCGGTACAGCTGATTCAAACTGTGTTGAGCGGCGATGTCGGCACGAGTTTTGAAAAGTTGATTGATCTGGTGCGGCAAACGGGTTTCGGCCAGTCGGCTCTGCTCGATTCCCGGGCGGCGTGGACGGCCATGGAGCGCGTCTATAAGGAAGTTCTGCCGGACGGGCCTTTGATTGATTTTTTCTGGTCCTGGCGCTTCCTGGCTCGAAGCCTGTTGGCGATTGTCAGCGCACAATTGCCCGACACTCGTGTCTTTCACGCAGTGTCTACCGGATACGCCGGCCTTGTCGGCGCTTACGCAAAACACATCACGAAACGGCCCTACGTCGTCACCGAGCACGGAATATATACCAACGAGCGAAGGATCGAACTGAGCGTATCGGAATGGATCTACGACGCGGGTACAGGCGGTTTCAGTATCGGCGACAGCAATAGACCGGCACGACTCAGCGACCTCTGGCTTGCCGCTTTTATTAATTTCTCCCGGGTGTCCTATGCGCTGGCCGACGTTATCACGACCCAGTATGGCGCCAATCAGGACTATCAGCGCGCCGATGGTGCGCCAGAGGACAAGTTCCGTATTATCCCGAATGGGATTGACGTCGATCTCTATGCAAATGTTCGCCGGAGCACGGATCCACGCCCACCAACCGTTCTGATGATCGGGCGTATCGTTCCTATTAAAGACACTCGCACCTTTATCGTTGCAGTCTCCCTTTTGAAGGAGTTGGTGCCAAACGTCAGTGCGATCCTTATCGGCCCTGAGGAGGAGGATCCGGCTTACGCCGAGGGCTGCCGTGCGCTCGTCGCACAGCTTGGGCTCAGCGAGACGGTGCAATTCCTCGGACGCGTCCCTGACGTCGCAGAGTATCTCGGCCGCGCCGATGTGATCGCGTTAACGAGCATTAGCGAAGCGCAGCCGATTGCCTTGCTGGAGGCGTCTGCGACAGGGCTACCTGCGGTCACGACGGATGTCGGCTCATGCCGAGACATCATCGAGGGGTTCGCGGGAGACCCCGTTGTCGGCCACGGCGGAATTGTCGTCGATGCCTGCAACCCCAAAACAACCGCCCAAGCGCTCGCTACCATCCTTCTCGACGACGAACTGCGCGCTGAAATGGGCCGGGTGATGCGAGAGCGAGTAACGCATCTCTACAACAAGGAGCGCATCACCAAGCTTTACGAGAATTTGTATGCAAGTTTGGCCGATAATACCCAGACCGAAGCGGTGCAGGGCACATACCAGCCCGACCCTGGGAAGACACCGTCGAGCAAAGTGCGCGGCTTTGCTGACCGGATAAGGGCCGGCCGCTCCGCTGTCCTTGCGCCGTTGCGGCCGTTCGCTCGTTTTCGCGGCGATCGCGCAGGCGCCTGAAGAGGAATGAGATGTCCGGCTTAAATACCAGAATCGAGTCTATGACACGCCAGCGCACCTTGAGTGTCGTGGTGGTCGCCTATGCCTACGCTGGCCTTCTGGTTGCCGGGCCTTGGATATTCACAATGGTCGGCATTTTCGGCCTGAGCTCGACTCAATGCTCTTTGAATTGTGATCAACTGACGTTATTTCGTTCTATCGTTATCTACAACTCATTATTTTCATTAGTCGTGACCTCCCCTTTATCATTCTTTGCCGGCCGCCACGTCTCCGACCGCCTCTATGTCGGCGAATCCGGATGCATATTCTATGTTTTCTTGGTGGTCGTGGCCATATTCTGTGCGGTTACCCTGGTAACAGCGGTGCCGTTCTACCTCGTGGCCGCAACGCTCGAGGGACCGACGCGATTTGCCGCGGTGCAAAACGTGTTCTTGATCGGTGTGTCCTGGCTGCTTATGCCTTTTCTAGGTGTATTGCGGGCCTATACCCCGCTCCTTCTTGCTTTTGGTTTGAATGCACTGGCTATGGTGCTGATCGGATTATTGTTGTCAGATCCGCCGGCCACCTCGCTCATCATCACCTTTAATGTGGGCTTTGCGATCACCGACTCTATCTTGGTCTGGGTTCTTGTACGGCGCGTCGGGACTCACATAGAGCGGTCGCAAAACCTTTTTCGCTCCTTTATGAAATACCCTGAACTGCCGGCTGCGGGGCTTGCCTACGCAGTAGGGATTTGGGGTG
The DNA here is from genome assembly GCA_036268425.1 of Allostellaceae bacterium. GTDB lineage: Bacteria > Pseudomonadota > Alphaproteobacteria > ATCC43930 > CGMCC-115725 > DATARH01. Next base: position 387,461 of record DATAUE010000179.1, on the reverse strand, counting down.
ACAAAGTGATTATGTGGTTTTCTACCGGCCACCTTACCGTGGGCGGTGTACTGAGCACGATGCCCAGCTATGATACTGCGATGTTTTGGGCTCAATTAGCATCGATCCCGGTGATAGCAGTCGCTTTCGTGCATATCGAAACCCAGCTCAGTGTTCTTCTTCGACGATTTTATGGGCGTTTGGATAAACACATAACGTTGCGTGAAATGACAACGCAAATGCAGAAGCTACGCGCCTGCATTATCTCAAGTATCGCCACATTATTTGTTGCACTTGGCATCGTGGCAGCAATGACAATTCTTCTCTCTTTTGTTTTCATGAGCCAGCTCGGGCTCAAACCAAGCTATATGAGCATTCTTCGAATTGCCTTGTGGGCCATGGCTTGCCACACCAGCAGCATGTTCTGCTTTGTGTTCTTTCTCTATTTTGACCTGCGGCGACAGGCTCTGGTGATCGTCTCGCTTTACGCAGCTCTTAGCACCACTATCACGCTCGCCCTACTACCATTAGGAGAGGCGTTTTATGGTTACGGAGCTCTAACTGCGTCCGCGATTACCTTCGTTACGGCATTTGGCATGCTGCTGCGCGAGTTGCCGTGGCTGCATTACCACGCGTTTGTCAGCAACAACACCTCTTTGTAGAGCGGATTAAGGAATTCCAAGATGTGGAACGACAAAAAAGTTCTTGTTACCGGCGCTGCCGGATTTATCGGCAGTCATTTAGTCGAAGCGCTTGTGAGAAGCGGAGCTTCTGTCACGGCGATGGTTCGTTACAACTCGGGCTCATCGATCGGTAATCTTGCTTTCTTAAAAGAGCATGCGCGTAACAGCATTCGCGTGGTAAGCGGCAATATTGAGGATAGTGACTTCGTATATCGAGCAGTCGAGGGGCAGGAGATCGTTCTGCACCTCGCTGCATTGATTGCGATTCCGTACTCGTATGAGGCGCCGCGCAGTTACGTGCGTACGAATGTCGAGGGCACGTTAAACGTGTTAGAAGCTGCACGGCGTTTTGGAGTCGCTCGGGTCGTGCATACCAGTACGTCCGAGGTTTATGGGACCGCTATGACGGTTCCGATTGCCGAAGATCACCCCCTGCAAGGGCAGTCACCTTACTCAGCGACAAAGATAGCCGCCGACAAACTGGCTGAAAGCTATTATCGCTCTTTCGGGACGCCGGTCGTAACTTTAAGACCATTCAATACCTTCGGGCCGCGTCAAAGCGCGCGCGCATTCATTCCCACGATAATTGCCCAAGCTTTGAAGCGGGACGAAATCCGTCTCGGCTCGCTGACTCCCGAGCGGGACATGACCTTCGTAAGCGACACGGTTGACGGTTTCATGGCGGCCGCAGTCACGCCAGGAATCGAGGGTATGACGATAAACCTTGGAACAGGTGTAACGCAATCTGTCGGTTGGTTCGCCGAACGACTTCTCAGCCTTATGCACCTCTCAAAGCCAATCATCCAGGAAGAGCAACGTATGCGGCCCCAGCTCAGCGAAGTCATGCGTCTGGTGTCGGACAACAGCTTGGCGCGCGTGAAAATGAACTGGTCTCCTAAGGTTCCGCTCGACGACGGTCTGTCGGCCGCTATCGACTTTGTCGGTGCGCATTTGAATTTATTCGGGAATGACGGGTATGTGAGGTGATTCTGTTGACGATCGTAGCTTAAATCGCGTCTGCGCGACATCAGAGCCGGTGCCCAAATGAATACTCCCGTACGTTTCGTTTTCTTGGTGATCGGCATCGTTGTCGGGGTGGCAGTACTTCTATCGCGTAGCCGCGACGAATGGGTGGCCGTTTGGAGCGAGGAAGGAAAGCAAGGACAGATCATTTCGCTTCTCGAACCCCGGTTAGCTGCTGAACCGGACAATACGGAGGTTCTTGCAACACTAGGACGAGCCTATGGGGACATCGGTGATTATCCTCATGCAATTTCACTGATGCAACATTACATTGAACTCCGCCCTGATAAAGCGGACGGATTTGCTCAACTTGCCGATCTCTATAAAAAAACGGGTGATATCAGCCGGCAGATAAAAATGCTGCAGCAAGCCGTAGCGCTTGGTACCAAACTACCTCGCGTCTTGGAACTGGCGGCATTGTATCGCCAAGGACATAAAGCGAAAGAAGAACTCGCATTGTTATCGGAGTCGGAGCAAGAGCTGAAGGTTGACGGCGGAGCACTGCTGCGGCTCGCGGAACTTCGGAACGACGCCGGCGACCAGAAAGGTGCGCTTAGGGTTTTGCGCCGGGCAGACATTGTCTCTGACCTAACCGGGACGGCGGACCAAGCCGAGGCGCGACTTTATCTCGCCAAGATTTTGTTGCAATCAGGGGAAAGTGCTGAGGTCGTTCGCCTGGGCAAGCCGTGGATCAGGCAATGGCAGAACGCGTGGCTTGCCAACCGTCTTTTGCATGATGCGGCGATTCTAGGCCCGGTTCGGGATGCTTCGCAGCTGGCCGATGCCGTCGTAGAAGCACACCCGGAGATCAGGTTTTATCTCGTGCGTGAGCTCGCGAATGCGGGTAGCAAACCTGTAGCTCGCCATCTGCTGGAGACCTGGGTTACCGCGAACCCCTCCGCATCTGCCGATCAAATAGCAGCGTTCTTATTTGCTTGTCACGAACAGGACGAACGGGCCATCGCTTGGCAGGCTTTTGGCACCTTGCTCGCCCATCCGCCATCGATAGACGTGATTGTGAGATTCGCCAATGCAATGATTGCGACTTATGGGGTTGGTTCGCTTTCGCCATTTTGGGCAGACCTACCCCCGGCAATAATTCAGAATGATCCGATGTTAGGAGCAAGGATCGCTTTTGATCAGGGAAATTTGCAGCTGACGAAATGGCTGCTGACGAAAGTGGATCTCGCTTCACTATCCAAATCCGACCGGAGTGCTTGGGTTGAGCTATTAGTTGGCGCGGCGCCGGGCGCCGACGCCTTCGCTGTTTTGCGGCGGCACATGGTCAATGGCACCCTCCCCAAGGACCTATGGCCAAAATTTTTTCAGATTGCTGGAGGGCTGGAGTACTAGCGCGATGGCGCATTCACACACTTGAGGCGACAAGCCACGAATTGCAAGAACGTTTTACAAATTGGTATTTGCAGAACATGAACCACTTGGTTGTGATAACGAGCGTCTGCGGCGAGCCTCGTCGTAGCTGGTCTTTGGGCTCAAGTTTAGCGGGAAGAGCCGATGACATCTTCTGATGCACCCGCAGAGCTCGCTTCCGTTCGCTGGAGTCAAGGGCGCGGATTGGCGTTACGACGAACGCTCTTGAAGGCCTTCGGCGCCTTGGTGGCCGGCGGTTCTATTTCTCAAATCGTTGCTTGTGTCGCCGACAAGCCACTTAAATGGGTTGCGTTCTATGGCGAGACTGCTGATGAAGACGCCTTGTCGCTCTACGATATCGTGGTTCTTGATCCAGCCTTCAAAGGCTCCATCGGGCAGGTTGCCAAAGGTGGTGCACGCGTTTGCTCGTATATCAGCCTCGGCGAAATCAGAAACACCCACCCGTTGTTTGGATCGCTCGATCGTGCAGCCCTGCTCGATGAAAATCCCGCGTGGCCTGGTACCTTTCGTGTCGATGTTAGACATCCAGCTTGGTCGCGGATTATAATCGAGAATGCTATTCCGGACATCTTGTCGAAACAGTTCACGGGTTTACTGCTCGATACGCTGGATACGGCGGCTTACCTGGAAAGCCTTGATCCGGAGCGCTATCGCGGAATGCGTCGTTCGGCTGAAAATTTGGTTCGATCAATCCGGAAATCATATCCGAATCTTTTGGTCTTGATGAATCGCGGATACGCCCTTCTCCCCGCTGTTACCGATTGTGTCGACGGGATGGTTGCAGAGAGCTTGCTTACGGAATCCGATTCTCACCACAACACTCAATACAAGTGGAATGATGAGTCGGATGTTTTGGTGCAATTGTCGCTTCTGACCCCTGCCAAGCGTCGGCGATTGCCCATTCTAAGCCTCGACTACTGGAACGTTGACGACACCAAAACCATAAGAGAAATCTACGGTCGCGAGCGACAGCTTGGATTTCATCCCTATGTCGCGACGCGGATGCTCGACAAAATCGTACCGGAGCCGACCTGATCCATTTGGAATCAGTAACGCCACGCCGAGAGTTACGGTAAGGAGCCCGATCGTGCCGGTTTTCCGCTGTTTAAGACAGCGGCAGCTGCCGCCGGAACATTGCGAAGATCTGCTCCCAATCCCGATTTGTCGCGGCCTTGTCGTAAATGTCGCGGTTGGGCAGCGCATAACCGTGCTCGGCACCGAGATGCAGTGCGTGCCGGTAGGTCACCGGCGCGTCGGCCAGCAGGTCACCGAGCTGCCGGATCATTTCCGGCGGCGCGTGCGGATCATGCTCGGCAAAGCCGCAGTACAGCTCGCCGCGAAAACAGCCGGCGAGCCGGTGCGGGGAATCGTCCCGGTCGGATACGAGCAGCGTGCCGTGCAGGCTGGCACCGGCGACAAACCGTTCGGGATAGGCACCGGCAGCGCACAAAACATGCCGTCCCCCCATGCAATAGCCGATTGACCCGACACCGCCAGGCCGCACCGGTTCGCCGTGATCGATAAAATCGAGCAGCGCGCCGGTATCCTCGATGACCATTGCGTTCGACAGTTTCTGCAACGGAGCCGATGCCTGACGTCGGCGCTCAGGGTCGAGCCGGTGCGCTGAGATCATTTCATTCTTCTCGTTACGCCACTCATTGCGTACCCGGCCTTGTCGGTAATACAAGTCCGGCACCATGCAGTAGTATCCGACCGTCCCGACCCGGCGGGCGATGTCAAACAACTCCTCGCGCAATCCCCAGAAATCCATATAGATGATAACCGGTGGAAACGGCCCGCCCTCCTCCGGATGCGTAATAAACGTCTCCATTTTTCCGGCAGCGGTGGGAATAGCGACGGTGCGGTCACGCATGGTCTCTGCTCCAAAGCTGAAAGATAATGCGCGGTTCCATCAATGCGCCGCTTGCTGGGGCGGGGGCGGTGCTGGCGCTTGGGCGGGCGGTGGCTCTGCCGACGGGAGGCCGACGATCGGTGAGAATATCTGCCGCAGGATCCCGGGGGTCAGGGCACTGAGCGGGTTTACCGACACTTGCGGGTTCGCGCTGGGGCCGCTCAGCCGAAAATTGGCGGCGAACAGGCCCTGCGATCCGCCACCCAACAACTGACCGACGATCGGCACATTGTCGAGGATCGAATTCAGTGCATAGGCCGGGGCCAATGTTCCTTGCAGGCCGAGCTGGTCACGGCCGATATCGATCCAACCGTTGGCCGTAATTCCCAGAGATTCGCCGGCGGCGAGCAACCGTTCCAGCGTCAGGCGGTTGTCGGCGAAAACCACATCGCCGCGCAGGGTACTGAACGGGATCCCCGATCCCGACAACATGCTGGCAAGCCCCGTCAACGACGGCAGGGTCAAAATACGCGCCATCAAAGATGCGCGCTCGACGGTATACCCCCGCCCTTCGATATGCGCCCGCAGGGTGCGTTTGCCATCAGTGTCGGAGAATTGGCCGTTCACCGAAATGCGGCCCCCCGCAACATTATCGGCGATATCCAGCAAGCGCAGCGTGGCGCCGAGATCGTCGGACTGAAACACCAATCGGCGATCGCCTTCGCCGAACCGCAGCGACAGGTCGTGGCCATTGGCGAAATGCCCGTTGATCCTGCCCGATTGCCAGATTCCGCCGGTCCGCATCAGATCGGCGCTGACTCCTTGCAATTCGCGTTGCGGCCCCAGGAGTAGCCGGTCGATCCGGGCATTGACCACCAGCGGCGGAGAGGGCGGGGTCTTCGCGGCGCCGCTGTCGGTCGCATCCTTCAAAAGATGGCGGGCATCGATCCGCGCCGCACGGATTTCAGCGCGCCAGCCACCGCCCTCGCGGCGCACGACCTTGCCGCTGATATCGCTTTCGCCGACCGTCAGGCGGCGGATGTCGACCTGATCGATCGCCTTGTGATCGCTCGACAAACTGACGGCAAAGCGACCGTCAAGATCGGAGCCTTTAACGTCGATCTGCGGGATTTTGGTGATCCCGTCCTTGTCGAGATCAAGGGTCACCTTGGCACTCGCCGGCTGGTCCGCCGGCTTTTGCCAGTTCGCCTCGGGCAGCGACAACGTGGCGCCGTGCAGATCGAGCGTCGCCACCGCTTCTCCGCGATCTGAAGCGAAAGACCGATAGGTCGCCTCCATCCCGATCGGTCCGCTCAGCCGGTCGGGTGCAACATCAAAATCGAGCCGCCGGCGCGCCTCGTCGTCGAGCATCAGCGCGACCTTGTACACCGCATGCGGTGTGCCGCTTTTGGGATTGAACGGGACATTCGCATCGACCTTCGTGGCGATTCCATCAAATTTGACGGCGCCCTGCAGATGCGCACCGGTATGGTTGAGGTCGAGCGCGAGATTACCGTCGCTGAGGTTGCGGCCGAGCATGGCCTTTTCGATGCTGGCGCCGACCAGTGTCGCCTTGGCGCTGTAATCGACCGCATCGAATTTGAGATCGGCCAACAGCGGAAATTCAAAATGCAGTTGCGTATCGGCCCGACCGCCGACCTGCATTGGATCAATGCCGATGGCATGTGCGTAATGCAGCGGTTTGGCGTCAATGACGTCAAGCGCGTCGCGCAACGGGCCGCTTAGTCCGAGATCAACCGTCAGCCATTCGACACGCTCGCCGAGATGACTCACTTGCACGATACCACCGGTGATCTTAAGACCTTTGAGCGTGCCGCTGGTCGGCATGAAGTCGAGGTGCTGCCCGACAAAATTCGCTGTGCCGCTGACATTGCGCACCGGCGGCAACCCATTGAAATAATTCACCGTTAAATCGTGGTAGCGCATGCTGCCCTGCGCATTCTGCACGTCCGCGACGTAGGCAGAAGGATCGATGACGAGATCGAGATGCGCGGCGGCTTCGTCGAGCGTCCCGTCATGGACGTTGGCGACCGTCCATTTCCGACCTCCCTTGCTCAGCGATTTCGGCCACAGGCTATCAAAGCGGTCGACCGGGACATTCTTCAGTGACACGTTGAGTTTGCCGTCGAGGTGCTTCGGCGGCAACGTGCCGGCCAGACCCGAGATCAACTCCGGTGTAACGCCGGTAACCCCACCGTCGACCGCGAGATGCGCGCCGCCTCCGAGATCGAACTCGGTCTTTTCCAACCGGATTTCACCGTTTTCCGGCTGATAGACGGCGCTGAGGTCGCCCTTTTCGACTGCGACGCTGCCGGTCGGCAGCCAATCGCTGCGCACCTGCCCTTTGCCGAGCGAAAGATCAATGCGGAACCCTTCGAGTTGGCGCGGCACCAACTTGATTCGGGTTTGCACGGTGCCGGAAACCGGCGCCTCGATGTGGCGCAGCTCGGCGAGTTCCGGAACCAGCGGCGGTATGTCGATCGGCTGTACCCCGTCAACCGCGAGGTTGAGGTCGATCGCCTGATCCGCCGTTTCGTAACGATACGATGCGTGCAATTCGGGCGTGCCGTTGCGCATCGGTACGGCGAGCGAGGCATCCCCGCTGATGCCGGCGGCGTCGCGCCAGGCGGCGATATCGACCCGCTCGGCCCGCCATGTCCGGTTGACGCGCTGATCGTCAACCACCACGGTCGCGCTGCGGATACTGATATGACGCAGCGACCCCAGCAGTTCACCGTGCTCCCCCAGCTTGGCCAGATGGTCGAATACTTGCTGCACCGTGCTGGCGTCGGCATCGCGCGGAGACATGCGACCAGAAGATGCACCGGCGGAAGGCACATCAGCCGAGGCCGCGCCAGTGGGAGGCGTGTCACTGGGAGGCGTGTCAGTGGGAGGCGTGTCATTCAAGCCGATCTGTGCCGTCATCGTGCCACTGGCGTCGCGCACCAGATGCAGGATCGGGTGCTCGATCACCATCTGGGTCGGGGCAAGCTGCCCGTGCAGCATCTCACCGAGCGAAAAACTCGTTCCGGTCTCGGGAAATCGCGCCAAGGGCTTGCCGTCGGGCAATGACAGACGCACGTCTTCCGCATGCAGGTCCAGCTGATGCGATCCCCGGTCAATGCCCAGACTGACTCCCGATACCTTGACGTTGAACCCGACCCCGGCGCGGTCGAACGCGGCTTCGACGTAGGGCGTCAGCCAGTCGAGCTCGATCGGGCCTTGCATCAGCCGCCAAATGGCGAACAGCGCCGCCAGGATCAGCACAGCCGCAAACGAACCGAGCCAGCGGGTTATATGATGCGCGCCGCGTCCGACATGCCGCGCCGCGCGGCGGTGCAAGTGCCACCGCCGGTGTTTCGGCTGGCCGCGATCCGGCGCCCGTGGCGGCAACGGCGCCTGCGCGGCAACCGCCTTGGGCTGCGACGCTTGACGCGAACCCGGCGGCGGCAGAGGTTGGCGCGCCTTATTGGGTTCGTGCGGTGACGCTGCTATCGCCTCTCTCCCCGGATGATGACGCGCCGGATGCGCGCCCTGCCGGCACCGGCGCGATCCCGCGCGCCGCGAGCCCGCGCTTGTGCGATCTCGGGTTCGCCGCGTGGGACGCTGCGCTCGCCGAAGCACCGGACGCCGCACGGGCACAAGCCGCCCGTTCCTGGAGCGACGCCGCACCGGGCCACGATCTGCTCACGGCGATTTTCGGCAACAGCCCGTTTCTGAGCGGCGTTGCCGTCGCCGAATGGGAGTTTCTGACCCGGGTTGTCGAAGACGGCGCCGACCCTCTGTTTGAAGACATTGCTACGGCGACTGAAACACACGCGGAACGCGGCGAAAATCGGGCGGCGTTGATGCGGCGCTTGCGAATCGCCAAGCGACGCGTGGCGTTGCTGGCCGCCGCCGCCGAACTGGCTGGAAGCTGGTCTGTCGAGCAGCAGATGAGCGCGCTCAGCCGTTTCGCCGAGGCGGCGATCGGCGCCGCGGTGCGGCACCTCCTGACCGCAGCCGCGACGACCGGTGACATCGCCTCGGTCGACCCGGAGAATCCGGAGCACAGCAGCGGTCTGATCGTTCTGGGGATGGGCAAGCTCGGCGGCGGCGAGCTTAACTATTCGAGCGATATCGACCTGATCCTCCTCTACGATCCGTCGCGCACACCTGGTCTCGTGCTGGATAACGCCCAGGCGATATTCAGCCGCCTGGCCCGCGACCTCGTGCGTATTCTCGATGAACGCACCGCAGACGGTTATGTCTTCCGCACCGATCTGCGTTTGCGCCCCGACCCGCGCGCTACCCCTCTTGCCCTTTCGGTCGTAGCGGCCCTGACCTATTATGAGACTGTTGGCCAGAATTGGGAGCGGGCGGCGCTGATCAAGGCGCGGCCGGTCGCCGGCGATGACGCGGCAGGTCTAGCCTTTCTCGCAGAACTGCAACCTTTTATCTGGCGCAAGAACCTCGATTTCGCCGCAATCCGCGACATCCATTCGATCAAGCGGCAGATTCATGCGCATCGCGGCGGCGGCCGAATCGCGATCGAAGGGCACGATATCAAGATCGGCCGCGGCGGCATCCGCGAGATCGAGTTTTTCGCCCAGACGCAGCAATTGATCTGGGGCGGCCGGATGCGCGAACTGCGCGTGGCGACGACCTGCACGGCATTGCGCCGGCTCGCCGCGAGCGGCCGCATCGACAGCACGACGGCAGATACGCTGATCGACGATTATCGCTTTCTGCGTCGTGTCGAGCATCGGCTGCAAATGGAAAACGACTCGCAGACGCATCGCCTGCCCGCCACTCCCGACGGCATCGCGGCGCTCGCGACATTTCTTGGTTACGCCGACGCCGAGGCCTTTGTCGCCGACCTGCGACGGCACCTGCTCTCGGTCGAAAAACAATATGCCGAGCTGTTCGAGGAAGCGCCGAGCCTGTCCGGTCCCGGCAACCTTGTCTTTACCGGGGCTGAGGACGACCCGGAAACACTGGCGACGCTGGCGCGGCTCGGTTTTGCCGAGCCGGAACGGGTGGCGGCGATGGTGCGCGCCTGGCATCACGGCCGCATGCGCGCGACACGCAGCCAGCGGGCGCGCGAAATCTTGACCGAGTTCGTTCCTGAGTTGTTGCGCGTGTTCGGCGCGACGGCGCATCCTGACACAGCGCTGCTGCGCTTTGACCAGTTCCTGTCACGGCTGCCGGCCGGTGTTCCGGTATTTTCGCTATTCTACGCCAATCCCGGACTATTCTCGCTGGTTGCCGACATCATGGCGGAAGCGCCGCTGCTCGCAGAGCGGCTAGCGCAGCGCCCGGCACTGCTCGATTCGGTCCTCACGGCCGAATATTCCGAGCCGCTCCCCGACCGCGCTGGGCTTGCCGCAGATTTGGCGCGACTGCTGGCCGGTGCGCGCAATTTCGAGGATACGCTCGACCTGATGCGCCGCTGGGCCAACGAACGGCGCTTTCAAGTCGGCGTGCAGCTATTGCGCCACGGTATCGACGGCGGCAGCGCCGGCGCCGTGCTGGCGGATATTGCCGATACCGCGCTGGCCGCGTTGTTGCCGGCGGTCGAGGCCGATTTCGCGCGGCTGCACGGCGAGGTGCCCGGCGGTGCCTTGGCGATCACGGCAATGGGCCGGCTCGGCAGCCGCGAGATGAACCTCGCCTCGGATATCGACTTGACGCTGATTTACGACGCGCCGGCCGACAGTGCCGGCTCGTCCGGGCCGCGGCCGCTGGCATTGTCGACGTATTACGCCCGGCTCAGCCAGCGGCTGATTTCTGCGATCACCGTGCCAACCGCCGAAGGGCGGCTGTACGAGGTCGACATGCGGCTGCGGCCGTCCGGAGAATCCGGGCCGATCGCGTCGAGCCTCGAAGGCTTTGCCGACTATCAGCGCGAGGCGGCCTGGACCTGGGAGCATCTGGCGCTGACCCGTGCGCGGCCGATTGCCGGCGACCCCGAATTGCGCGGCCGCATCGCCGAGGCAATCCGCACCACTCTGACTGCGCCGCGCGATCCGAAACGCCTGTTATGTGATGTCGCTGCCATGCGCGAGCGCATTGCCGACGCGAACCCGCGGCCGTCGCCGTGGGATTTGCGGCACCGCCGCGGCGGGTTTTTCGATCTCGAATTCATCGTGCAGTACCTGATGCTGCGCGAGGCAGCACATTCACCCGATATCTTGCGGCGCGACCCGGCAAGTGCGCTGATCGCGCTCAGCGCCGCCGGCATCCTGCCGCCGCAGGGCGAACGCGAACTCAGCGACGCACTGGCGTTGCTGCGGCATCTGCGGGCGCTGTTGGCGCTGCTGTTCGAGGGGGTCCCCGATCGCGCCGCGCTTGACGGAGCCGCCGGCGCGACATTGGCGCGATGCGCTGGCGCGGTTGACTTCGCCTGGCTCGACGCAGATATGACTGCCGCCTGCGCGCAGGTGCGGGCGTGGTACGATGAACTGATTGGGCGCCCGGCACGGGACCTCGGATCATTGCCGGTAGCGGAGCCGTAGCGGAGAACAAGGCATGAGCATCGCGGTCGGAGAACAAGCCCCAGATTTCACCCTGCCAACCGATGGCAATGGCTCGATCGCTCTGTCGAGCCTCCGCGGCAAGCCGGTCGTGCTGTATTTCTATCCCAAGGACGACACATCGGGCTGCACCGCCGAAGCCTGCGGCTTTCGTGATTCGGTCCCCGATTACGGCAAGACCGGCGCGACGGTGGTCGGCCTGTCGCGCGATTCGGTCGCCTCGCACGACAAGTTCAAAAAGAAATACGAACTGCCCTTTACGCTCGCTTCCGACACCGATGGCAAAGTGTGCGAAAGCTATGGCGTGTGGGTCGAAAAAAGCATGTATGGCCGTAAATACATGGGCATCGACCGCAGCACCTTTCTGATCGACAAGGACGGCGTGGTGCGTAACGCATGGCACAAGGTCAAGGTGCCGGGGCATGTCGCACAGGTGCTGAAAGCGGTCGAAGCGCTCTGATCCTCGCCGAGCCCCCTGCCCCCGCCAGCCTGACGGAAGGCGCGACAGCGATCCTTGCGAGTGCCGACCCGGCCGCAAAAGTCGCGCTGAGCCGCGTACTGGCAGCCGGCTGGCGGCGCGGCGACATGCCAGTCGGTCGCGCCACACCGCCGCCGCGCCCGGCACGGCCGGCCTGTCCGGAGCTGCGCCGGCCGCGCGACATGCCGCGCCGCCGCAATTTCGGATCGCACACCGGCCGTATCGCGCTGTTGCACGCCCTTGCGCATATCGAACTCAACGCAATCGACCTCGCCTGGGACATCGTCGCACGGTTTCACGACGCCGATCTGCCGCGCGGGTTTTTTACCGACTGGTTAGGCGTCGCCGCCGAAGAGGCCGAGCATTTTGCACTGTTGTCGGCGCGGCTGGCGGTTCTCGGCAGCTTTTATGGCGCGCTGCCGGCGCATGACGGTCTGTGGGAGGCCGCAGCAGCGACGGCGCATGATCTGATCGCGCGTCTGGCGGTCGTGCCGCTGGTGTTTGAGGCCCGCGGCCTCGACGTGACGCCGGACATGACACGGCGCCTCGAACGCACCGGCGATCTTGAAAGCGCCGCAATCCTCGGGCGGATTTACCATGACGAGATCGGCCACGTCGCAATCGGCGCGCGCTGGTTCAACGCAATTTGCGACCGCCGTGGCCTCGACCCGGAGGCAACATTTCACGACCAGGTGCGACGGTGTTTTCGCGGCGCGCTGAAGCCGCCCTTCAACCATGCGGCGCGCGATCAGGCCGGCATCCCCGCCGGCTTCTATGAACCGCTCGCGCCGCCGTCCCTGCAGGACCCGCGATGCATCGCCGCCGCTTCCTGACCGCTGCACTGTCGCTGGCTGCCGCCGGCTCGATACGGCCGGCGCTCGCCGATCCCGTCGCATTGCGTATCATCCGTCCGCTCGATCTCGTCGCGCTGCCGCTGCTGATCATGGAACACGAGCATCTGATCGAGCGCACCGCCGAAGCAATGGCGGTCAGCGGCCTCACCGTTACCTGGAGCACCCCGAATAAAACCGACCCGCTCGCCGCGCTCGCCGCCGGGCAGAGCGATTTGGTGGCGGCCGATCTGGTGCCGTTCATGCTTGCCGCCGACACCACGACGGGGACGCTCGGCGAGGTTCGCGCAGTGGGCGCCCTGGCGCAGCGCCCTTACGTGCTGGTCAGCCGCAACCCGGCGGTCCAGACGATCCGCGACTTTACCAACGCCGATCGCATCGCCGTCCCCGACCTGAAAGTATCCGGCCCGGCAGTGATGCTGGAATATGCCGCCGCCCAGGAGTGGGGGCCGGAGCATTTCGACAAGCTCGACCCCTTGGTCGTCGCGCGGCCCGACGCAACCGCGATGGCTGCGCTGATTTCCGGCAAGGGCGATGTAAACGCGCATTTCTCGCGCACGCCGTTCGTCGATAACGAACTGGGTGATCCGGCGATCCATCGTATCATGGATTCGTTCGATATTGCCGGCCCGCACAGTGCCGCGGTGGTCGCGATGACGACGCGTTTTCGCACCGGCAACCCGACCCTGTGCGCCGCAATTCTCTCGGCGTTGCAGCAAGCCGACGATTTCATGCACAAAACGCCGGGCGCCGCCGCCGAGATTTTCTCCGCGATGGTCAAGGATTGGGACATTCCGCTCGAAGATTTGAGCGACATGATCGGCGACCCCGACCTCGCCTACACCGCCGCCCCGGTTGGAGTCATGCGGCTCGGCAATTTTATGCACCAAATCGGCCGCCTCAAACGCCAGCCGACTGATTGGCAGAATTTTTTCCTGCCGGAATCCCGTGACCTGAAAGGCAATTAACGCATACCGGCCTTCGCGGGCTATCGGTCGAGCCAGGCGTCTTCCATGCGCCAGCCGTTGTAGATGCTGTTGACCATGATTGTTATGCCTTTCACCGCCGGCTGCATACAGGTGGCGTTGACCGCGTGGAAAATGATCGGGCGAGCGCCGTCTTCCTGCAATTTTTTGTCGATCTCCCAGACCAGCTTTTTGCGCTGGTCTTGATCCGACATCATCGACTGTTGTTCGAATTTCTTGTCTAATTCCGGGTTGCAATAACCACTATAGTTGCGCGCTGAACCGCATGCGTAATTCTCGTAAAACTGCTGATCCGGATCGTCGACACCGCTGCCGGTATTGTTCATACCGATTTTGTAATCCTTGCGAATTACCTTGGGAAACCAGTTCGCGGTTTCGATCGCTTCAAGCGTGGCGTCGATATAGATTTCCTTCAACTGATCGATCAGGATCACCGCCGGATCGCGAAAAGTCGGCACATTGCGGGTCGAGACCTTGACCTCGAGTTTCTTGTCCGGCCCGTAGCCGAGCTTTTCCATGATCTTGCGCGCTTCGGCACGGTTTTTCTGCACATCCGGGTCGTAACCAGGGATCGTCCGCAGCATCTCGTCGGGCATGCCCCACAACCCTTCGGGCGGCGGCAACATCGCCGCGCCAATCTTGGCGTGGCCCTCGGTCATAATGTCGATAAACGACTTGCGGTCGATCGTCAGCGCCAACGCCTTGCGCAGGTCGGGATTGTCGAATGGCGGTGAGTCGCGATTGATCAGGAGGTTGGTCGTGCCGTTGTTGGTCGCCAGCACGCAATTCGCGTTCGGCACGTCCTTCTTGATGTCGCGCACCAAGGGCGGCGTGACGCTGAAAGGCCACGTCATATCGAACTTGCCGGCGATAAACCCGAGGATTGCCGTCGAACGGTTCGGCACAATGTCGAATTCGATGCCGTCGAGATAGGGCCGGCCGGGCTTCCAGTAATCCGGATTCTTTGTGAGCTTGATATATTCGTTGGGCTTGAACTCGACAAACTTGAACGGCCCGGTCCCGATCGGATGCTGCCGCATCTGGGCCGGCGGCACATGGCAGGGATAGACCGGCGAATAACCGGATGCGAGCAGGGTCAACAACGCCGGCTGCGGCCGTTTCAAGTGCACCACAGCCTCGTCGTCGCCGTTCGTGGTGACATCCGCGACGTTCTGATACCATTCCTTGCGCGGGTTGATGCGCAGCTTTTCCGCACCCTTGCCCGTCAGCAGATCAAAGGTGCATTTGACGTCGGCCGCGGAAAACGGCTTGCCATCGTGCCATTTGACGCCGTGACGCAGCTTGAACGTCAAATCCTTGCCGTCTTCGCTCCAACGCCAGCTCTCGGCGAGGTCCGGGACGATCGATTTCAGGCTGTTCTGCGCCACGTCCTGCTTGTACATGACGAGATTGTTCATCACGCTCATCGCCGGCACGACGACGGAATAGGTCGCCTCTTCGAGGATCGACATGCTGGCCGGGCTGTCCCAGTGCTGGATTTTAAGGACCCCGCCGGATTTCTGCGCCAGCGCCGGCCCCGCGCCCGCCATGCCGGCCAAGGCAAGCAATGCAGCGCCTGCGATTGCGGTAACCCGCCTTCTCATCGCTTCTCCCCCTGTTTTTGGCCTGATTGTCGGCCTTGTTTTCGCTGGCGGCGCTAGCGCCGGCCCGCCGCAGTGTAGCCTTTAACATAGGGCTGCCCGCAACTATCCGCACGGTTGTAAAACGCCACCGATCGGCTACCTCCCCGGCGAGCCTGCCCGTCGCGGCGTTGCCGTAGCCGTCGAAGTTGCTCCTCGAGCCGAAACTGCCAGGCAGGATGCGGCGGCGACTACATCACGGCGCCGAGCACCCACGGGGTGAACTCATCCTCGCCAAAACCGAGTTCCTCGCTCTTGGTCTGGCGGCCGGAGGCGGTGGCGAGCACAAGATCGAAGATGCGCCGGCCCATCTCGGCGACCGTCGCCTCGCCCTCAGCGATCGGGCCGCAATCGATGTCCATGTCATCCTCCATCCGGCGGAACAGCGGGGTATTGGTCGCCAGCTTCAACGACGGCGCCGGCTTGCAGCCGAATACCGAACCGCGCCCGGTGGTAAAGCAGATCACATTGGCGCCGCCCGCGACCTGCCCGGTCGCCGAGACCGGGTCGTAGCCCGGCGTGTCCATAAAGCAAAAGCCTTTGGTGATGATCGGCTCGGCGTAGCGATAGACCTCGACGAGGTTGGTGGTGCCGCCTTTGGCGACCGCACCCAACGACTTTTCGAGGATCGTCGTCAGTCCGCCGGCCTTGTTGCCGGGCGACGGGTTGTTGTTCATCTCGCCGCCGGTCTTGGCGGTGTAGTCCTCCCACCAGTGAATGCGCTCGACGAGTTTCTCGCCGACCGCACGGTTGACCGCGCGGCGCGTCAGCAGATGCTCGGCGCCGTAAATTTCAGGCGTTTCCGACAGCACCGCGCTGCCGCCGTGCCGCACCAACAGATCGACGCAGGCGCCGAGCGCCGGGTTGGCGGTGATGCCGGAATACCCATCGGAGCCGCCGCATTGCAGCGCCAGCGTCAGATGGCTCGCGGAGACGGTCTCGCGGCGTACGTTATTGGCGGCGGGCAACATCGATTTCAGCCGGGCAACGCCTTCGCGCACGGTCTTGGTGGTGCCGCCGGTGTCCTGGATCGTCATCGTGTGCAGGAAGGGCCCCTCCTCCAGCCCCTCGGCGCGCAGCAGCCCGGCGATCTGGTTCGACTCGCATCCGAGGCCGAGGATCAGGATGCCCGCGAAATTCGGGTGGCGGGCATATCCGGCGATCGTGCGGCGCAACACATTCATCGGCTCGCCCTCGCTGCCCATGCCGCAACCAGTTCCGTGCCCGAGCGCGACGACGCCATCGACATTGGGGAACTCCGCCAACACCCCTCCGCGAAACTGCTCGGCAATAAAGCGGGCGGCACTGGCCGAGCAATTCACCGTCGTCAGCACCCCGAGAAAATTACGTGTCGCGACCCGTCCATCGGCACGCACAATGCCCTCGAACGTCGCCCGCTGCGCCTCGGGCACATATTCGGTGGGATGCGCGTCGATGCCGAACGCGTAATCCCGCGAGAAATCGCCCATCGCCATGTTGTGCGTGTGGATGTGATCGCCGGGCACGATCATCTCGGTCGCGAAGCCGAGAATTTGTCCGTATTTGCGTACCGCCTCACCGGCAGCGATTGGCGCCGTGGCAAGCTTGTGCCCAGCCGGCACCGGCGCGCGCACCACGACGCCTTCGATCTCGATTCCGGGCAGCAGATCAAGGCGGGCGACGACAACGTTATCGGTCGGATTGAGGCGGATCGTCAGTGGCGGCATGGATGCGATCTTTCGGGGAAATGGTGCGGCAATTTACAGAGGCTTCCGCCGCGTAGCAATTTGATGGCAATTTGGCGTTTCTTTTAACGGAGAACGCGGCATGGCGGGGCGGCTCGACGGCAAACGGGCCTTGGTGACGGCGGCGGGACAGGGCATCGGCCGCGCGACGGCGCTCGCCTTCGCCGCGGAGGGCGCCAGCGTCCTCGCGACCGATGTCGCGACAGATAAACTCCAGGATCTCGCGGATGCCTTTATCGCGACACGCCGCCTCGATGTCATGGACGAGGCGGCCATCGCGGCGCTCGCCGACGAACTCCCGGCGTTCGACATCCTGTTCAACTGCGCCGGTTTTGTGCATCACGGGACGGTGCTCGACGTGCTCCCCGAGGATTGGGATTTCTCGTTCGGGCTCAACGTGCGCTCGATGTACCTGATGATCCGCGCCTTTCTGCCGAAGATGCTGGAGCATGGAAAAGGCGCCTCGATCATCAACATGAGTTCGACCGCATCTTCGGTCAAAGGCGTGCCGAACCGGTTTGTCTACGGCGCAACCAAAGCGGCGGTGATCGGCCTGACCAAATCGATCGCGGCCGATTTCATCACCCAGGGTGTCCGCTGCAACGCGATCTGCCCCGGCACCGTCGCGACGCCGTCGCTGGAAGACCGTATCGCGATGCAGGGCGTATTGCTGCCCGGCGGCACCGACGCCGCACGGGCCGCCTTTGTCGCGCGCCAGCCCTTGGGACGGCTTGGCTCGACGCAGGAAATCGCCGCTCTGGCAGTCTATCTCGCCTCGGACGAAGCGGCGTTCACAACCGGCGCGATCCACGTCATCGACGGCGGCTTTACCCTCTAACCCCCCAACTACACCCCCGCTAACCCCCAGGAACCAGGGAGAAACCTGATGAAGCTTTTGCGCTACGGCCCCGCAAACCGTGAGAAACCAGGCATGCTCGATCGCGACGGCAAGATCCGCGATCTGTCGGGGGTTGTTGGAGACATCAATGGCGCGGCGTTGGCCCCGGCCGCACTCGATAAATTGCGCGGCATCGACCCCGCCAGCCTGCCGGTCGTGTCCGGCACGCCGCGGATTGGGCCGTGCGTCGGCAGTGTTTCAAAAGTGCTGGCGATCGGCCTCAACTACCGGCTGCACGCGCAGGAAGCCGGCATGCCGATCCCCGGCGAGCCGATCTTTTTCCTCAAGGCGACCAGCAGCATCGGCGGCCCGAACGACGACGTGATCATCCCAAAGGGATCGGTGAAAACCGACTACGAAGTCGAATTGGCGATCGTGATCGGTTCGACCGCGCGCTATGTCGACATCAAGGATGCCAAAAAGCACATCGCCGGCTACTGCATCGTTAATGATGTGTCCGAGCGCGAATACCAGATCGAGCGCGGCGGACAATGGACCAAGGGCAAAAGCTGCGACACCTTCTGCCCGATGGGTCCGTGGCTTGTCACGGCGGACGAAATCCCGGATGCCGGCAAGCTGCAGGTATGGACCGACGTCAATGGCGAGCGGCGGCAGAACAGCAACACCGCCGATCTGATCTTCGGTATCGAGCACATCGTCAGCTATGTCAGCCAGTTTATGACCCTGAATCCCGGCGATGTAATCCCAACGGGCACCCATTCCGGCGTCGCGATGGGGTTCAAGCCACCGAAATTCCTCAAGGCCGGCGACACGATGAAGCTCGGCATCGAAGGTCTCGGCGAGCAGACCCAGAAGCTCGTCGCCTGCCCGTACTGAGCACGTATTCTGAGCGGTTTTTGACCTGCGACAACCAGTCGGGCGAGCCGCCGATAGCGGGCGTCCGGCCGGCATATTGGCTACCCATAGGGTGTATCTCCCCACCCGCGCGAACAGGTCACTCTTTCGTCCTGGCGGCGTAATCTGAACGCTGGCGTACTGCGACTCTTTTACGCTATGGTTTTACGTTAGCAATGTGCGTTGCACGCAATTTGATGGTTAGAAGCCCTATGTACGACCGCCGCCCCGGGAATTTTTCCGATGACCTGCCGCCTGGCCGTCGCGTCGATGCGACGGTCAAATGGTTCAATGCCAGCAAAGGTTTCGGCTTTGTCACACTGTCCGACGGCACTCAGGACGCCTTTCTGCCAATGGCGATCTTGCGGCGCGCCGGCTATGACGATGTCCAGGAAGGCTCGCTGATCAGCTGCGAGGTCAGCGCCGGCGCCAAAGGGCCGCTGGTCACCACTGTCCTTAACATTGACAGCAGCACGGCTATCGCTGTTGGTGGGGGCGCTGGTGGCGATGCCGGATTCGATCGGCGGCCGATGCGCCCGTCGACCGCGCTGGACGGCGCCGTCAAATGGTTCGAGCCGGATAAAGGCTATGGCTTTATCGCCCCGGATGGCGGCGGCAAGGATGTATTCATCCACATCACGGCATTACGGCGCAGCGGCGTCAATCTGCTGGAGCCGGGCCAACGCGTCCGGGTCGATGTCGTCGATGGTAAAAAAGGCCTCGAGGCCGATCGAATTACCTTGATCTGAGGCGCAGTCGGGCTGATTCGGGTTGCCAGACGGCCAGCGCCGAGTTCCTTGCCGCGCCGAAACGCCAAGACATGGCGCGACAAGCGGGCAATGCTGACGTTGCTCGCTGGCGGGTTTACAAATTTGGCCGCAGGGGGCAACTTGCCAGTTCGATAGCGGCTGATCGCTGCATTTCCCTCGCTGATCCCGACGAGTAATAAGCTGATGGACTTGCGTGACACGATCCGGACTTACCGTTTATTTTCCGGATCTTATGACATTGTCTTCGGACCGGTGTTTCATCCCGGCCGCAAGGAAGCCGTGCGCGTCGCCAACGACCGCCCGGCGCAGCGCATCCTTGAAGTGGGTGTTGGAACCGGCTTGTCGCTGCCCTATTTCCGGCGCGATTCCCGGATTACAGGAATCGATATATCGGCTGAAATGCTGGAAAAAGCCCGCCGTCGGGTCAACGAACAGCAACTCGGCCACGTCGATTCGCTGCATGTCATGGATGCCGAGCATCTCGACTTTGAAGACAACTCGTTTGACGCAGTGCTGGCGCTGTACGTCGCCTCGGTGGTGCCGAGCCCGGCGCGTTTTGCTGCGGAGATGCGGCGCGTATGCATTCCCGGCGGTACGATCGTTCTGGTAAATCATTTCACGAGTGAGAATTGGGCATTGCGCTTTATGGAAAAGCGCTTGGCGCATCTCGCCCGCCATATCGGTTTCCATGCCGATTTTCCGCTCGACGCCTTCCTGCACGAGAGCGAGCTTGAAATCCGAGAAATCCGGCCGAGTAACCTGTTTGGCTACTGGCGGCTGTTGCGCTGCATCAATCAAAAGCCCGCATCGACACTTTGCTGACGCGCGACGCCTGATTGCCGTGTCCGCCAACGCCGCCTTGACGACCGGGCAGGCGGCAGCGACATGCAGACGATGACCAATCGGCTCGATACAATCGTTCACTCTGTCACCAGCGAAGGCTTTGCCTTTGTCCGCGCGCCCGAGATGCAGGCCGTGCTGGAACCGGCGGGGCTGCGCAACTGGACCGGCTTCGCCGAAAGCTGGAACGACCTCAGTGTCGACGCCTTCATGGCCGATGGCGGGCGCTATCGCCGCCGGCGCTTTGCCTGTTTCCGGGCAAGCGACCGCGGCATCACCCGCAAGCCGCACCAGCCGCATTACCAGAGCCGCGACTACAACCCGCTGAACGGCGGCGTCCAGCGCTGGTTCGATCCGGTGACTGAGGAGATCGGGGCGCACCCGGCGTTGCGCGCGATTTTGGAAACCTGCCATTCGCTGTTCGATCGTTTGACGCCGGCAGCGTTGCGACCGCCTTCGTGGCACGTCGAGATCCATCAGTTCCGCATCGAGGCGCAACCCGGACAGGTCGGCCAGCCGACGCCGGAAGGCATGCATCGCGACGGTGTCGATTGGGTGCTGGTGCTGCTGGTCGATCGGGTCAATATTTCCAGCGGCGAGACCAGCATCGGCGATCATGCGAAAGTGCCGCTCGGCAGCTTCACCCTGACCGACCCACTCGACTCCGCGGTTACCGACGATAACCGCGTTTACCACGGGGTGACTCCGGTTGCACCGCTGGATCCGGCATTGCCGGCGTATCGCGACGTCCTTGTCGTTACTTTCCGGCGGGAATAGGCGCTCCGCAAGGCGCCAAGGCGCGTTATAGTGCGCAGCGCGCGTCCGAGGGACGCCTCGACACAACTTCTGAGTCTGCTGCCGAGTGATGTCGTCGCGTTATCGGATCAGTTGCGTTACCCGGAGCGATCACCTTAACCATGATCGTCGCATTCGGCTGATCGGCGGCGTCAACGCCGACGGGTCACGCTGGAAGATCAGTGCCGAAGCGGCCGTCTCTGGTATCGAGGCCGGACGCTGGAGCTTTTATGTTTCGGAAGCCGGGCGCGACGTCGATATCGTGATCGCGACCAGCAAATATGGCAACAAATACATCAAGACTGCCGACGATCGTAATCTGCATCCGGAAACCCTGCTGGCCTTGCCACAATGCCGGTAGCCGGCCCGTAAAACCTTCCGCCCTGCCCTCCCCCGACGTTGGGGGAGGGAGAAGTCGGACAAGCGGCGACGGATAATCTATTTGGCGTATTTGCCGGTCAGCTGCGGCGTGATGTCGGGGTAGTTGCCCGGCGTCTTGGTATTGCTTTCCTCGTGCATCTGCAGCCGGGTCTTGCGGGCCCAAGTGCGCTTGAGGTCGTCCTTGACGTTAAAGGTCAGGCGGCCGAGGCCTTCGGTCTCTAGCTCGATCTTGTCGCCGTCCATAAACGAGTTGAGACCGCGATGGTTGGTGCCGGTGGCGACGATGTCGCCCGGCTCCAGCGTATGGATCGAGCTGAGCCACTCGATGCAGCGGGCGATCTTGTGGCCCATGTCGCTGGTGTTGAAGTTCTGCATCAGTACGCCGTTGTTCCACAGGCGGATCTGCAGCTTCAGCGGGTCCTTGACCTCATCGGCGGTAACGAGATACGGGCCGATCGGCGCAAACGTGTCACGCGACTTCATCTGGAAGAACACGTTGCCGGCCGGCGGCAGGCCGCGCGCCGACCCGTCGATAAAATTGGTGTAGCCAAAGATATAGCTCATCGCATCTTCGGCTTTGACGTTGGTCGCCTTTTTGCCGATGACGACGGCCATTTCGGCTTCGCCCTCAAAGATTGTCGCCGGCACGTCGGGCAATACCATCGTGTCGCCATTGCCGATGATCGCGCTCGGGCTCTTGTGGAAGGCGTTGATCGGCGCCGGGGCGCTGCGGGTGCCGTCTTCCATGTAGTTGACCGCCATGCAGTCGATCGTCTTCGGGCCCGGCAATGGCGGGCGGATGCGGACGCTCGACACCGGCACGCCAGCGCCCTTCGCCGCCGCGGCTTCGAGCCGGCCGCGATAGCCGGAAAAATTGGCGATCAGCCCGCTCATCAGATCGCCCGGACCGGTATGCGGAATATCCTTTACCTCGGCGGAGACATCGACGACCGAGTCGCCCTTCAGCACGCCGAGCTTGAAATCATCGAAATACATCAACTTCATTGTGTGCTCCCTCGCTTATCGTTAAGAGCCGGTTTGATCCGGGCAGGGTCCCCCCACCGCGTTCCGTCGCACCTTATACTGCGCCCGGTTTGCCGGCCATATCGATTGCGCGGCCGTCCGCTGACCTGCCGGCGACCGCGCTCGATTGCCAATTCGCCGGGGATAACGTTATGGTGCCGGCGTAAAGAAGAAGCGCCGAACAGGGGTGTGCATTGCGTCGCAAAAACAATGCGGCAGCAAAAGCGCGCCGCGCCTGGGAGGGTGCCTATGCTGGACCTTATCGACCGCCAGACTCGTCTGACGGTCAATCAGTGGAAGATCATCGTCGCCGCAATTCTCGGCGACATGCTGGACTTCTTCGATTTTTTCCTGATTGGTTATGTGCTGGCGTTTATCGTCGGCCCGTGGAAGTTGACGTACGGTGAATCGGCGACGGTCTTGCTGTCGGCGGGCCTCGGCGCGGTGCCAGGCGCCTTTTTCTGGGGCTGGATGGCCGACAAGGTCGGGCGTCGCAAGGTGTTCATTCTGACGGCGTTGAACTTCTCGATCCCCACCGGGCTGATGGCGCTGACCCCGGATGGCGGATGGGTTTATCTGACAATCTGCCGCTTTCTCGTCGGGTTTGGCGTGTCCGGCTTGTTTGCAGTGGATCTGCCGCTGGTGCAGGAATTCGTGCCGACCCACAAGCGCGGCTGGGTCGGCGGCCTTGTTACCGCGTGCCTGCCGCTCGGCAATATCTTCGGCGCGGCACTAGGGGCGTTTGTCGCACCACATTTCGGCTGGCGCTGGCTGTTCGCCATCGGTCTCGCGCCGGCGCTGGTGACGCTGCTGATCCGTGCCTGGGTTCCAGAATCGCCGCGCTGGCTGATCCGCAAAGGGCGCGTTGAGGAAGCCCGACGCTCTATTGCCTGGGCACTGCACATGGACCCGAAGGACATCGTGCTGCCAACGACCGTGGAAGAGGTGCCGCGCACGCGGTGGCGCGAATTGTTCAAATACCCGCGAAGCCTGATGGTCGGTTGCTTTACCAGCCTCAGCCAGACCGGCGGCATCGGCCTGCTGATGTGGGCGACAACGCTTCTCGTGCTGATCTGCAAGATCAAGCCGGCCGAGGCAGCGGAAATGATGATCTGGGTCGGGGTTACCGGTTTCGCCGGGCGACTCGTGTGTTCCTATGCCAATGACGCGATCGGACGCCGGCCGGCCGGCTTTATCGTCGGCATATGCGGCGCCGTGTTCATGGCGCTGGCCGGCTTCTACTACAACGTGTTCATCGGCACGGTATCGCTGTTCTGGGTCTTCATAATGATCCAGCGCTTTTTCGGCGACGGCGCCTATGCGGTGATCGGCCCGTATTCGGCCGAAATATTCCCGGCCGGGCTGCGCACCAGCGGGATGGGGTTCGGTTATGGCGTCGGCAATCTCGGCAAGATCATCGGGCCGGCCGGCCTCGCGCTGATTGTCGGCTCGACCAACATCGTCAAGCCCCAGGCCAATCTTGACTTCATCCTGCCTGCCATGCTGTTCCTCGGCTTTTGGTATGCACTGTCGGGCGTCGCCTTTTTGTTCGGCATCGAGACCAAGGGCCGCTCGATCGAGGAGATAGACAACCAATTGACTCAGGGTGCCGACCGCAAGACCGCTATGGCGCGAGCCGGCGCCGCGGCAGATTAAGCCGTCATGCCGCTTCCGGTTTGAGTAGCCGGGTGATTAACATGGCTGCCGGATCGCTTTGCGCATGGAGCAGCCAATGGAAGTCGCCAAAATTCGTGGCGTCGAGCTTCACTACGAAATCCTCGGCGACCGCGGTCCGTTTGTCGCGCTGCAGCCCGGCGGGCGGCGCGGTGCTGTAGCGGTCCGCCCGCTCGCCGCAAAGATTGCCGAGGCCGGGTATCGCGTCGTCGTCTACGACCGGCGCAACACGGGCGCGTCCGACGTGTCGATCGACGGCGATAGCGAGAACGACGTCTGGGCCGACGATCTGCACAAACTGCTGAAGCACATCGATGCGTCGCCAGCCTATATCGGCGGCAGTTCGTCGGGCTGCCGGCTGGCCATGATCCTGGCGTTGCGCCACCCGAAAGCGGTGCGCGGCCTGCTGCTGTGGCGGATTACCGGCGGCGCCCATGCCGCCCAGCACCTGACCAACCAGTATTATACCTCGCATATCGAGGCGGCGCAGAAGGACGGCATGGCGGCAGTCTGCGCGATGGAGCACTGGGCGGAAATGATCGCCAACAACCCGAAAAACCGCGACCGGCTGATGGCGATGGAACCGCAGGATTTCATCGACCGCATGCGGCGCTGGCAGAAAAGCTTTGACGCCGGCGCCGAGCATCCGGTGATCGGGCTGAGTCCGGCCGATCTGCGCTCGATGGAAATGCCAGCCTGCGTCGTTCCCGGCAATGACCGGGTGCATCCGCGCCATCCCGGCCAGGTCGCGCACCGGCTGATGCCAAATGCCGAATACCACGAGGTGCTGACCGAAGACCGCACCGACATGGATATCGCATTCGCCGATTGGGAGGCGAAGGAGGGGCTGTTGGCGTCGATCTTCATCGATTTCATGCGCCGCCAGCGGCGATAGAGCGAGCGTGCGCGTGAGCACTTTTCCGGAGGGAGCGGACAGTGGGTATTCTGCTGGCGTTCGCGCCGTTTATCGCCTTCGCGCTTGTCGATAGGCTCATCGGCCCGACAGAGGGACTGGTGACGGGTGCGCTCGTTTCCGGGGCGTTACTCGTGCGTGACTGGATGACTCCGGGCCGGACGCCAAAAATCCTCGAAATCGGCACCGCGATTTTATTTGTGGGGCTGGCGCTTTACGCCGTCCTTTGGGCAGGAACCTTGTCGGTGATCGGTGTCAGGCTGTGTGTCGATGCCGGTCTGCTCGTGATCGTTCTTGTTTCGATTGCGATCGGCCGCCCGTTCACCCTGCAATACGCGCGCGAGCAGGTCGCGCCGGAGTTCTGGGGCCGACCCGAATTCATCCATACGAACTACGTCATTACCGGCGTCTGGGCCTTGGCCTTCGCGGTGATGACAATAGCCGAACTCGCATTGCTCTATGTTCCGGGGCTGCCGCCGCGTGTTGGGGTCATCACCATCGTCCTCGCACTGGTCGGCGCGGTAAAGTTCACCGGCTGGTATCCGCAGCGCGCGAAATCCGGCGCGACCGCGCAACCCTAGGCCGGCTCGGCAGCGATGGCGGCAGGATCAAGCAGATCGGCGGTATCGTTCCTGACGTTTCCGACTGCCGGGCCGACCGGATAGGTAAGCATCAGTTCGGCCGGATAGGGCGAGAGCAGGCCAAGCAATTCGGCCGAATCGGCCTCGGTTTCGCCGAGCCAGCGCGCCCAGGCCGAACGCGGCAATATCACCGGCATCCGCTCATGCACCGGCCGGCACAATTCATTGGCGCCGGCGGTGACGATCGTAAAGCTGCGCACGATGCTGGCGTCGGCCGGGTTGCGCCACCGCTCCCACAGCCCGGCAAAGGCAAAGACTCCGCCATCCGCCGGCAGCACCGCATAAGGCAGCGTCGTTTTCGGGCCGGTCTTCAGCCATTCATAAAATCCATCGGCCGGGATCAGGCAGCGCCGCCGCTCGAAGGCATCGCGGAAAGTATTGTTGGTGGCGATGGTTTCGGCCCGCGCGTTGATGCATTTCGGACCCGACGACAGGTCCCTCGCCCATAACGGCACCAGCCCCCAGCGCAGCAGGTCAAGCACCCGTGCCTGGGCCTGCGGATTGTAACGCACCACCGCCAGGTCCTGGGTCGGGGCCGCGTTGTAATGCGGCGGCATGTTTGGAACCGGGTTGGTGGTTTCGAACAAGGCCCCGATTTCGCCGAGCGGAGTCTTTTGGACGAACCGGCCGCACATCGCCGAACAGCCGCCGAGTCCAGCCTTAAGCGTCGAGACCTGCGGGGTGGCGGTGGTGCCAATCGGTGGCGTGCTGATAGGCCCAGCCGATGCGCAACGCCATCGCTTCGTCATAAGGGCGACAGATGATCTGCAAAGATAGCGGCAGCCCGGTTTCGGTAAAGCCGTCGGGCACCGCCAGGGCGCATAATTCCAGCAGATTGACAAAGCGCGTGAAATGCGCGGGCGTGGTGGTCTGGTCGACCGACTCGACCCGGATTGCCGCGGTCTGCGTCGCCGGTGTCAGCAGCGCATCGACATCCTCAAAGGCTGCCAGAAACCGCCGTTTCAGCTCGGCCTGTTCGGCCAGGGCCGCGAGATAGTCGCGGGCGCTGATACCGCGCCCAAGCTGGATGCGTGGGCGCACCGCATCGTCGATCGGCAGATTCGGGTTGTCGACCAGATCGCCGACCAGCTGATAGGCCTCGGAGCCGATGATCCGGCCGGCCATGACCGTCGTATCGGCAAAGCCGCAAGGCAATTTCAGATCGACGATCTCGGCCCCGAGACCAGCCAGCGTCTCTATTGACGCATCATACGCGGCGAGCATCTCGGGCGCGCAGCCATAGCGCTCGCCAACCGGCATGCGCGCCAACCGCAATCCGCGCACGCCGCGCCGCATTCCGGCCGTCGCATTGCCGGCCGACGGCGCGGCCAGGGTGCGCCGGTCGAGCGGATCGGCGCCGTGCATGACGCCATAAAGCAATGCCGCGTCCTCGACATTGCGAGCGAGTGGCCCCGGCGTATCGAGCGATGGTGCGAGCGGCAGGATGCCGTAGGTCGAGACCCGGCCGATCGTCGTCTTGAGACCGCTCAGCCCGCACCACGCCGCCGGCAGCCGCACCGAGCCGCCGGTATCGGTGCCGATCGCCCACGGCGCAAACCCGGCCGCGACCGCAACCCCGGAGCCGCTGCTCGACCCACCCGGCGTGCGATGCGCTGCCAGGTCCCACGGGTTCCACGGGGTACCCATGTGCTGGTTGGTGCCCCAGCCGCCCATCGCGAACTCGACCGTGTGGGTCTTGCCGAGCACGATCGTCCCGGCGGCGATCAGGCGGCGCGCCAGGGTCGCGGTGACCGTCGAGCGGCGGTCGTGCCAGGCCATCGAACCGCCGGTCGTGACACGGCCTTCGAGGTCCATCAGGTCTTTCAGTGCGATCGGCACGCCGTGCAGTGGCCCGACCGCATGGCCCGAGCGGATCGCCTTTTCGGCCGCTTCCGCGGCGAGGCGTGCATCATCGGCGTAGACGTTGACAAAGGCGTGCAGTTTCGGGTCATGCCGGCCGATGCGAGCGAGCAGAGCCTCAACGACATCGACGGGCGACAGGCGGCGCGCTGTGATCTCGGCGGCAAGCTGGTAGGCCGGCAAAAAGCTCGGATCGGTGTTTGCAAGGGACAACCGGTTTACTCCTGATCGATGCGGCGATAGACGCCCGGCGAGCCGACATCGTGGCGCATGAACGGGCGGATGCGGTCGCTCCACACATTGCTTTGCCGTGCTTTGGCCCACGGTTCGCTTTCGGACACGGTCGCGTTCTCGAACTCATAAAGGGTCAGGTATTTCGGCTGGCCGTCGATCGCGACATAGCGGCGTGCGCCGATGCAGCCGCGTACCGCGCGATA
This sequence comes from Allostellaceae bacterium, assembly GCA_036268425.1. Lineage (GTDB taxonomy): Bacteria > Pseudomonadota > Alphaproteobacteria > ATCC43930 > CGMCC-115725 > DATARH01. The sequence goes on along the minus strand of DATAUE010000179.1, from coordinate 359,230 downwards.
CGGCGGGATATAGGCGGTGTTGTACCAGTCGTTGAATTCCTCTTCGACCATCGCCGGAATATCGATCCGGCCCATTTGCAAAAACGGCGCCGGCTGGCTCGTTTGCTCGATCGGGTTGGTGTGGACCGGGAAAATCTGGCGATAACCGTTGAGCAGGAAATTGCGGCCGACCGTGCCACCGGAGGATTGCACGCGGCGATCCGACGGGCGAAACCGCACTCCGTCGAGAAAAGCGGGGCTGCGCAGAACATCGGGTGCTTCGAGTTCATAAAGCGCGAGATATTTCGGGCTGCCTTTTAGCGCGACATAGCGGCCGGCGCTGAGAAACCCCGGCACCGCCAGCAAGCGAGCAAGATGTTCCTCCTTGTACCAGCGGTGATAGGCGGCTTCGTGCTCGGGGTCGATATCGGCCCACACCATCAGCAGGCCAGTGCCACGCGTCTTGGCCATGATTTTCCTCTCCGAGAGCGCCATGTTTCACGACAGACGCTCCCCCGATATTTAACACCGCCGGCACACGCGAAGCGAGGCAGAGCTGTGTCAGAATTATTCGAGAGCATCGGCACTGATGATTAGCTGGCTTGACGACCATCCAGGCGGCGCAGGAGGTCAGGCACCGTGAGCGACCGTGACAGCAAATACATCGCCCGACAGTGGAATCGGGAGATCGAAGCCGAAATCCGGGCGGAGGAAGCCGCCGCCCACCCGGACGCGCGCGGTCCTTGGCGGTCGGTAGTCTGGGGCGTGCTGTGGATTTTCTGGCTTCTGATGCTGCTGGCCCTTGCGACGCAGGCCGGACTGTAGAGACCGGACTGTAGAGAAAGGATCGATCACCCATGAAAAGCCCCGCACGAGGCGGGGCTTTTCGCGACAAACCGAGCCTAATAGTGTGGAGGCGGCGGCGGGTATCCCGGTTGTCCATAACCTGGCGGCGGCGCGCCGTAGCCCGAAGGAGGCGCCCCATATCCTGGCGGCGGTGCGCCATAGCCCGGAGGCGGCGCACCATAGCCCGGCGGCGGGCCGCCATGTGAGGACATGCAGTTCGCGTAATAGGCGTTGTACTGCTGCTGAATGTCAGCAGCAGCGTTCTGCGCATTGGCCGCCCCGACTCCGGTGCCGAGAACCGCCCCCGAAGCGGCACCGATGCCGGCGCCGCGTCCACCGCCAACCGCTGCGCCGAGTGCTGCGCCAAGGCCGGCGCCGACCAGGGTGCTGCCGACAGTGTTGACGTTTGCCTGATTGCGCATCGGCGCGGTTTGCGCATCGGCATATTGCCGGCAGGTCTGATCGGCCGAAATGCCCGCTGGGGTCGGCGGCGGCATTAATTCCGGCGCGGGGCCCATCGGGCCAACGCAGCCGCTAAGCATCAGCGCGGCAGCGAATACGCTGACCGGCCGGGCATCCAAAGGCTTCATCAAGCGTTCTCCTTCCACGCGAACAGCCGCCTGGGAGTGCCTGCTTAATGGCATTGTCCGCGGCTCTCCGCGACAATGGCAGGCAGGTCGGGGGCGTGCAACTCACGATTGACATTGCAGCTTCGCCGCGCCCTGCGCCCCGTAATCACCAGCCCTGCCACAGCCATACAAGCCAGGCGGCTAGCCCGAGAAACGGGCCGAACGGCAATGCCGAGCGCGCATGCAGCCGCCGCCCCGCCAGTTGCATCGCCGCCGCTGCCGCCAACCCGGCAACCGCGGCGCCGAGAATCACTTGCGGCAATGCGCCGGCCCCGACCCAGGCACCGGTCGCTGCCAGCAGTTTCGCGTCGCCACCGCCGAGGCCCTCCTGCCCGCGCAACACGCGATAAAGAATGGCAATAAGGCGCAGCAGCAGATATCCCAACGCAACACCGAGCATCCGGTCGAGCAGCGAATCGGGCTCGTACGCGGCAGCCTCGGCAATGCCGATAGCCAGAAGCGGCAGAGTCAGCGCGTCGGGCAGCAGCCAGCAGCGCAAATCGATCCAGCCGAGCGCCAGCAACCCCCATCCGAAAACGCAATCGAGACCGGCCCGCGGCATGTCGTCGATCGCGAGCGCGGCCAGCGCCACAAGCACGGCCGCGATCTCGATTCCCGGATAAAACCATCCCAGCCGCACGCCGCAATGCCGGCAGCGGCCCCGGGCTGCAAGCCAACCGAGCAGTGGCACCAGATCGCGCGGCGCCAATACCGTGCCGCAAAGCTCGCAGCGCGACCGCGACCAGACAATCGCCTCGCCTTCCGGCAGACGCTGCACCAGCACCCCGAGAAAACTGCCGATGATCGGTGCCGCCAGCCCCAACGCCCAACCGGCAACGGCGTCCGCGCCGATCACGCGGCCCTCGGCTTCGGCGTTGCCAACTGAGGCATTATCAACTCAGCATTATCCGGCTCAGGCGTTATCAACCGGAGAGTTGCCGGCTCCGGCGTTACTTGCATTCGCCGCGTGAATGATGAAGCCTGCGGGCGCTGATCGTCATGGTTGGACCAATATCGCATGGCTTTGTTCCCGCGACGAATGATGTGGGTGGCCTGCGCGCTGCTGCTTCCGGTGACAGCGATCGCAGCAGGTACATCGCCCGCGATGTTGCCGGGGACATCACCCGGCACACCGGCCGCCGGGGTGCCGCAGGTTTTGCCGTCGCAGCTTGCCGGCAAGACGCTGAGCGCGGTCGCCTACGTACCGCACTCGGCCGGCGCCCCCGGCGGCGGTGAGTTGCGGCGCATCATGCTGCAGGCCTATCTCGCCACCGACGGCAGCGCCGTGGTCCGCCAGTGGCTGCCGGCGCGCGACAGCTACAGCGCACCGGCGCAAACCGCGTGGTCACTGACCGCAAACCGGCTGTGCATCGATCTCGCCGCCGGCGACGGCGCAACCGGCCCCTTGTGTGCCGAGGTACACATCTGGGGGCCGCGCATCGCGGGCATCGGAACGCAACCCTATGCGATGCTCGACGGCGATCTTCAGCCCGGCAACGTCATCGGCCGCCGCTCCTCGGTGCCACCGATCAAATCGCGTCGGTAAGTCTTTGCGCTGACGGGTGGTGCGACACGGCAAGTTGAATCTTGCCGCCGTCACAGCTAGTTTCGCGCGAGGCTCGTCAGGTTCCGTGCGGAGGGTTAGTGGCGATGGCGGCATTGCGCGGATGTGCTGCCGCATTTTTCGGCGCGCTTCTCTGCATTGGCCTATGGCCCGCCCTGGTGCCACCGGCTGGTGCTGTCGATTCGCAGGGCGGTGCGGTGCATCTCGGCGTCGCGACCTGCAGCGGCAGCAACTGCCACGGCGCCAGCGAACGGCCGCCGGGATCGTCAGTCTCCGGCAACGAATACATCATCTGGTCAAAACGCGATAAGCATCATCAGGCCTACAGCGTCCTGCTCGGCGAGCGCGCCATCCGCATGGCTCGCGCGATCGGCCTGCCGGATGCCGCCAACCAGAAAATCTGCCTCGACTGCCACGCCGACAATGTGCCGCAGGACCAGCGCGGACGACAGTTTCAACTCTCCGACGGTGTCGGCTGCGAGGCGTGCCACGGCGGTGCCTCGACCTGGCTCGGCACGCACATATCGGGCGCCGGTCATCGCGACAACCTTGCCGCCGGGATGTACCCGACCGAGCAGCCGGTCGCCCGCGCCGAAAAATGCCTCGGCTGCCATTTCGGCGACGCGACACGGTTTGTCGATCACCGGCTGATCGGCGCCGGCCACCCGCGTCTCGCCTTTGAACTCGACACTTTTACGGCGATCGAACCGGCGCATTTCGTCGTCGATTCGCGCTATGTCGAGCGCAAAGGTCGGATTACCGACATGCAGGTCTGGGGCGCCGGGCAGGCGATGGCGCTGACCGCCCGGATGAACGCGCTGGTCGACCCGCGGCGCGCCCGGCACGGCCTCTTCCCCGAACTCGTGCTGTTTGACTGCCAGGGCTGCCATCACCCCTACGATTCGCTGCATGCACCGCAGCCGACCGCCAGCGGCCTCGGCCCCGGCACGGTCAAACTCAACGACGCCAACGCGGTGATGCTCGAAGTCGCGGCAAGCCGCGCCGCGCCCGCTGCCGCGAAGACACTGAACGCGCATATGCTGGCCCTGCATCGCGCCACCGACGCCGACCCCGCCGCCGTGCGCCGCGAAGCAGAGGCGGTGCGCACCGCCGCCGGCTCGCTGATCCGGCCGCTGGCCAGCCACGATTTCAGCAGCGCCGACATTCACGCAATGGTCGACGCGGTAATTGCGCTCGGCAACGGCCCCGATGGATGGCGTTTTTCACACGCCGAGCAGACGACGATGGCGCTCGAAGCAATGGCAACCGCGCTGCAATCGGCCGGTGCCATTACGGCGGACCGCATGCCGGCAGTCCGCAAGGTGCTCGACGGGCTCTACGCCAGCTTTGCCAACGAGTCGACATTCCGCTCCGACGTTTTCGCCGCGGGCCTGCGCGACTTTCAGCGGACGATCAAGCCATGATCCGGCGATGGGGCAGACCGGCTGTTTCTGTTTTCGCGGCGCTGTTGGTTGGGCTGATCTTCGGGTCTGCCGAAATACCAGCGGCACTGGCACAAACGCCTGTGTCCCCCGTGCAAGCCCAGGCGCCTCTCCCACCCTCTTCGGGGCCGGCGACGCCCGACTCACCCCCCGACTCACCCAATGATGGCGTGCATCTGGGTGTCGCCTCTTGCGCCGGCAACAACTGCCACGGCGCGGTCGAGCCGTTCAAAACCTCGCGCGTCATGCAGAATGAGTATCTGGTGTGGTCACAGAAGGATCAGCACAGCAAGGCATTTGCCGCCCTGCGCAACGAACGCGGCCTGCGCATCGCCGCCAATCTCGGTCTGCCGGATGCCGAGCACGCCGAACTGTGCCTCGGCTGCCATGCTGACAACGTCCCCGCAAACCGCCGCGGCCCGCAATTCCAACTCTCCGACGGGGTTGGCTGCGAAGCCTGCCACGGCGGGGCGATGGGCTGGCTCGGCATCCATATTTCCGGCGTCGGGCACGCCGCCAATATCGCCGCCGGCATGTATCCGACCGATCAGCCGCTGGCCCGTGCCGAGCGTTGCCTCGGCTGTCATGTGGGCGACGACAAGCGGTTTGTGACGCACCAGATCATGGGCGCCGGCCATCCGCCGCTCGGCTTTGAACTCGACACCTACAGCGCCGCCCAGCCGGCGCATTACCGGGTCGACAAGGATTACGTCGAGCGCAAAGGCCAGCCGAACGACATGCAGATCTGGGCGGTTGGCCAGGCGAGCGACCTGAAGCGCCGGATGGCGGCATTGCTCGACCCGAACAACGCGCCGAAAGGGCTGCAGCCGGAGCTGGCCCTGTTCGATTGCCAGGCCTGCCACCACGCGACCGACCAGCTGCAATGGCGCGCCCGCACCTCGACGGGCCTGCCGCCGGGGCGGCTGCGCCTTTACGATGCAACCGCCGTGATGCTGCGGGTGATCGCCGGCCGCACCGCCCCCGAAATTGCGCAAAAACTCAGCGAGCATCTGCTCGCGCTGCACCGGGCGACGACGCAGGACTGGCAGGCCGTGCAGCGCGAGGCAAGGATTGTGCAGCAGGCCGCCGGCGAATTGATCCCGCTGCTCGCGAAACACGATTTCACCCGCGACGACGCTCACGCGCTGGCCGCGGCGGTCATCGCCGCCGGCACTTCCGGCGACGATCTCGATTACAGCGCCGCGCAGCAACAGACGATGGCGCTGGGCTCGATCCTCGCGGCGACCAAGATGCTGAGTTTCGCCGACGAAGCCCAGGTCAAATCGCTGAATGACGCGCTCGGCGCGCTCTATGACGCCGTTGCCAGCGACCAGGCCTATCGCCCCGATACCTACGTCAAGGCGCTACAGCAATTCGCGGCGAAACTGCCGCAGTAGCCCGGCGCTGAAGCGCAAACTCTCAGGCTCGGCAACACACAAGGCCGCCCGCGAGGGGCGGCCTTGATGTCCAGAACGTGTTGTCAGCAGCAAGACCGATATTGGTCGCACATATATCGAATCGATAACGTTAAGATTTGGTTAACAATATTCCCCGCAGCTTCCTTCCGCTCGGTCAGCCAGGCCGTTTGAACAATGCCTCGGCGCCGGTGCGCTGTCTCTGCTTGGCGCCGATCTCGGTACGGGTGCGGGCGATCTCGGCTTCGAGGAGGGCGATGTATTCTTCGAGTTCGGCAATGCCGAGCAAGGTCAAATCCTTTGGCTTGGCCGGTTGACGCTGCGGCCTCAATTCCTCATCGTCGATGATTGCCATTACGCTCCCCTGTGCCGCCTTCCCTCCGCCGGCCGCGCCTATTATATGCAGAACAAATGCGCCCTCGGCGCTGATCCTATCAGGAATATTGTCATGGCCGCTCCGTTAATGCCGAAAGCAACCGCCGTCTGGCTGGTCGAGAACACCTCGTTGACCTTTGACCAGATCGCCGATTTCTGCGGACTGCATCCGCTTGAGGTGCAGGCCATTGCGGATGGCGAAGTTGCCGTCCAGATGCAAGGGCTCGACCCGGTCGCCAACGGCCAGACGACGGCCAGCGAAATCGAGCGCTGCCAGGCCGATCCTGATGCCCGGATCAAATTGTCGCCGCAGGCGGTGCCGCAGCAATTCGTCCGGCACAAGGGGCCGCGTTACACGCCCATTTCCAAGCGCCAGGACAAGCCCGACGCAATCGCCTACCTGCTGCGCAACCACCCCGAACTGTCCGATGCGCAGCTTTCCAAGCTGATCGGCACGACCAAGCCGACGATCCATGCCGTGCGCGACCGCACCCACTGGAACAGCGCCAACATCAAGCCGCGTCATCCGGTCGGCCTCGGGCTGTGCACGATGGCCGATCTCGACCAGGCCGTGCTGCGGGCCGCCCGCACCAAGGGCCCCTCAATCGACGAAGAAGCCGGGAGCGAAGAAAACGAACCCGCCGAAACCTGACCCGGCAACGCCTAACTGGCGGCTCGCATCGCCATCAGGCTCGTCGCACTGAAATTCCCGCGCTGCATCTGACCGGTCTGCATCGGGTTGGCGGGCCGCGACCGATGATGATGAGCACTATGTCTACGCCATAGCCCTATGATTGCACCGTCTTGGGCGAAGGTTTTCCGCCATCGAAGTACCATACAAAGCACATGGTCTGGGTCAGGTCGCCACCCTCAGCTTCAAGGCGGTTGAAATGCTCTGCAAATGACCGGCGGCCTTCGGCCACGAAATCGAATTTCGATAAGAGACGTGAGAAGTCGGCGAGAGCCACGGTTGCTGTCTGTTTCACGCGCTCCTCCCAGGGCAGCGACGCTGACACCGACTTATAGGTATCGACTTCGACCCAATAGCACTCGCAGGTTCCCCCGTCCGGTAGGCGGAACTGCAACTGGCCGCCGATGCTCGCCAAGTTGGCTTGGCGCGCTGCTTCGATGACTTTCGGGATATCCTCGATCGGCCAAGCATATTCGTTGCCTCGAAACGACGCGCGCCGAAGGATTTCCTGCGGCAGGCGCAATTCCGATGATCCTATGGCCTCGGTCATTCCCGCCGTCGCATCGCTTCTTCGTGAGTGCGTTTCGCGGCAAAGCCGTCCTCAGCTTCCGTGAAATCTGTGAACCCAAGGTCCGACAGATCAGCGCGGATCTCTGCGGTGAGGCGCGCACCCCATCACCTCGATCTCCGTGTAGGGTGAGGTCGACGAGTGGGGACCGTGGTGGAGATCGATCGTGTCGAGTTCTTCGCGGAACCGGTCCTCGGCTGAGATCTCCCTGTCGAAGCGGAAGCCGGTGATTCCCGTGAGGTGATTTGTGGACTTTTGGCCTTCCCACAGTGACCGCACAATCGGCTCGTTTGCGGGGCTCATCGTGATCCAGACCGGCCGCCCTACCGGAATGGCCCTCAGCTTCTCGCTAAAATCCGGGTCAACGACGACGAAGACTGATTTTACGCTGGCGTTGCGGCGGTTGCTCATGGCGCCGACTCTCGCAGGAATGGTGTCGCAATTCCAGCACACCGGCTCGCTTATGGCCGCACCAGTGTCCGCTCTCTTAGCTCTTCTGGGACGGCAAGGGAAAAGCGACGCCATCCGGCGCGCGCAGTGGATTGGAATGATTGAGCTTTTCGGCCATCCGTCAGAAAGCCCTTGCCATACATCTTGACCAAAACGTCAATCATATCAACGTGGAGACCGCTATCCAACTACGCCGCGAGACGGCCGGGACGAGGAAGGGGGCTTTGGGATAGAGATCGGCCGTTCATCCAGGAGACACGTGGCGCGATGCTGAAGGGATGTCTCGACCGCGCGCGAGTCTGGGTATTTTGCCCGATGACCTTTACATTCCGATCAAGCCTTGGCCTCGCATCGGTCGGCCGGCGAAGCACGACCTCTCGGCGTGGGCCGTCACGGACGATTGGCCCGATCCCGTGCCGATCACTGACGCCGAGCTCGACGTGTTCGAAGCATGGTTCGGCGAATTGTTCGGTGAACTGTTCGGGCCGTGCCGATGATTTGAGAGGACAATCGCGATGACCGTGCCGTTGCGCGCCGCCCTTTACTTGCGCGTCTCGACGGCGCGGCAGGCCGAGCATGATGTCTCGATTCCCGATCAGAAGCGTCAGGGCGAGGCGTATTGTGCATCGCGCGGCTACCAGCTCATTGAGACCTACGTCGAGCCCGGTGCATCCGCCACGAACGATCGACGCCCCGAGTTCCAGCGCATGATCGAGGCGGGCACGAACAACCCCGCGCCGTTCGATATCGTCATCGTCCACAGCTTCTCGCGGTTCTTCCGAGATCACTTCGAGCTTGAGTTCTACGTCCGTAAGCTCGCCAAGAACGGCGTTCGGCTCGTCTCGATCACGCAGGAGATAGGCGACGATCCGATGCACGTCATGATGCGGCAGATCATGGCGCTGTTCGACGAATATCAGTCGAAGGAGAACGCCAAGCACGTCCTCCGTGCTCTGAAGGAAAATGCTCGGCAGGGCTTCTGGAACGGCTCCCTGCCGCCGATCGGCTACCGCGTCGTTGCGGCCGAGCAGCGCGGCGCGAAGGTCAAGAAGAAGCTGGAAATCGATCCGCTGCACGCAGACACGATCCGGCTCATCTATCGGCTCGCCTTAGAGGGCGACGGCATGAACGGCCCGATGGGTGTCAAGAACATTGCCGTTTATCTCAACCAGCATCGCATCTTCACCCGCGACGGCGGGCGCTGGGGCATCGGCCAGGTTCATCGTATCCTGACCCGGACAACCTATGTCGGCCGGCACGAGTTCAATAAGCGCGCCAAGAACAAGACGCTCAAACCTGCGAGCGAAATCGTCTCCGTCGAGGTACCGCCGCTGATCGATCAGGCGACGTTCGATGCCGTGCAGGCGCATCTCCGCGCCCGCAATCCGAAAGTCACGCCGGCGCGCGTTGTCAGCGGCCCAACCCTCCTTACCGGCATCTGCTTTTGCGCCGCCTGCGGCGGCGCCATGACGCTCAGGACCGGGAAGGGAGGGCGGTATGGTATACACCTGCTCGATCAAGGCGCGTCAGGGCGAGGCGGGCTGCAAAGGCCGATCGATCCCGATGGAGAAGCTGGACAGCCTGGTCGCGGAGCACATCGCCGACCGTTTGCTCCAGTCGGAGCGGCTCGAGGAAATATTGGCGTCCGTTCTCGACCGCCGGCAGGAGCGGGCTGAGCGCTGCCGCGAGCACATCGCCGAACTGAACAAACGGGCGGCCGAGACCGACCTGCGGCTGAAACGGCTCTATGAAGCGATCGAGGCCGGCGTCGCCGATCTCGACGACCCGGCTCTGAAGGAGCGCATCGCGAGCCTCAAGGCGATCCGGGACCAGGCGCAAGCCGATGCCGCGCGTGCCGCCGCGATGCTGGAGTCGTCAGGCCAGCAAGCCGTCACACCGGCCATGGTCCAGAGATTCGCCAGGACGGCCCGCGAGCGGATCAGGATCAACGGCGGCGGCTATCGCCGCGACCATCTCCGCGCGCTCGCCCAGCGCGTCGAGGTCGCGGATCGCGAGGTCCGCATCATCGGCTCGAAAAGCAATTTGCTTCAGACGCTGACGGCCGCGGCCGGCGTAAAGCCGGCTACGGCCGGCGTTCGCAGTTCTGTTCTGAAGTGGCGGATGGGGTGGGATTCGAACCCACGGTGAGGTCGCCCCCACGCCGGTTTTCAAGACCGGTGCCTTAAACCGCTCGGCCACCCATCCGCGGGAGCGAACATCAATCAGAGTATCCGCCCGGCGCGCGTTTTTGCGCGGCGCCCGCTATCGGGTATTTTGCATCAAACTCTCGGCATGACGAGCTTTTCTTAATGCCGCCGATAACGTAAGCCCTGGGCTGGGTGAGCCGCAGCGCCGGCTCGACGAAGCGTCCTACAGCGGAGGAGACTGCAATGCCGCGCCACATCAAGACCGCCGCGCTTGCCGGGCAGCAGGACGAGGCCGATGCCAAGACGCGCGCGACGGTTGAGGGCATCATCGCCGATGTGCGGAGACGCGGCGATGCCGCCGTGCGCGATTTGTCGGAGCGATTCGACAAATGGTCGCCGGCGAGCTTTCGGCTGTCCGACAGCGACGTGAAGGCCCTCGTCGCACAGGTGCCGGCGCAGACGATCGACGACATCAAATTCGCACAGCAGCAGATCCGCAATTTCGCCGAGATCCAGCGCGCCTCGCTCCGGGATGTCGAGGTCGAGACCTTGCCGGGGGTGTTTCTCGGCCATCGCCACATTCCGGTCGGCAAGGTCGGCTGCTATGTGCCCGGAGGGCGCTATCCGATGGTCGCCTCGGCGCATATGTCGATCGTCACCGCCAGAGTGGCCGGGGTCACGCACATCACTGCCTGCACCCCGCCGAACCAGGGCGGGCCGCATCCGGAGACGATCGCGGCGATGTATCTCGGTGGCGCCGACGAAATCCATGTGCTGGGCGGGGTACAGGCGGTCGCCGCAATGGGGGTCGGCACCGAGACGTTCCAGCCGGTCGACATGCTGGTCGGCCCCGGCAACGCCTATGTCGCCGAGGCAAAGCGCCAGCTTTACGGCAAGGTCGGTATCGATCTGTTTGCCGGTCCGACCGAAATCCTGGTCATCGCCGATGACAGTGCCGACGCCGAAATGTGCGCCACCGACCTGCTTGGCCAAGCCGAGCATGGCCCGACCTCGCCGGCAATCCTGCTGACCACTTCGGAAAAACTGGCGCACGACACGATCGCCGAGGTGGCGCGGCAACTAACCGTGTTGCGCACGGCCGATGTTGCGAGCGTCGCATGGCGCGATTACGGCGAAATCATCTTGTGCGCCGGCGAGGCCGAGATGATCGCCGAAGCCGACCGCATCGCCGCCGAGCATGTCGAGGTGCTGACCCGCGAACCGCGCCGCTATCTCGACCGGCTGCGCAATTACGGCGCGCTGTTTCTCGGCCCCGAAACCAATGTCTCCTTTGGCGACAAGGTCATCGGCACCAACCACACGTTGCCGACCAAGGGGGCGGCGCGCTATACTGGCGGGCTGTGGGTCGGCAAGTTCCTCAAGACCTGCACCTACCAGGAAGTCCGCACCCCGCAGGCGAGCGCGATGGTCGGCGAGTATTGCAGCCGCCTCTGCGCCATCGAACGTTTCTGGGGCCACAAGGAGCAGGCCGATCTGCGGGTCCGCCGCTACGGCGGCAGAAACGCCGCGGAATAGCGGCTATTCGGCAAACATTTCGCGCAGCGCGGCCAGCGTTGCGCGCAGCGAACCGGCGCTGACCGCGCCGAGGCGGCGCACCAGTCGCTGCCGGTCGAGCGTGCGCAACTGATCGAGCAAAATCAGCCCGGTTTTGCCGGCAAACCGCAACGGAATGCGGTAGGGGGCCAGGCGGCTGCCGGTCGTCATCGGAGCGACAGTAACGGTCCGCAGATAATCGTGAATTTCCGGTGGCGAAATCACGACACACGGCCGAGTTTTTTGGATTTCGGAGCCGATCGTCGGATCAAGCGCAGCAAGCCAAATGTCGCCCCGCTGGACGCTCGGAGTCATCACCATTCCAGGGTCTCATCCCCGCTATTGCCAAACTCCGACCATGCGAAGGTATCGTCCGCCGCCTCGGCGATCTCCTTCGATGCCGCCGCCCAGCCCGAGCGTACGTTCCGCGTGACCGGAACGAGAATGATTCGCCCTTCAACAAAGGCCACGTCGACGATGCTGCCGGTGGTTATGCCAGCCTCATCGAGGAGGGATTTCGGCAGGATAACCCCGGATGAATTGCCGAGTTTACGCAACGCCGTCCGCATTGGATAACCTTCAATCGTTATTACATAATTATAACATCGGCATCAACGAAGGAAAGCTCTTACTCCTCCGGGAAACCCGCCTGCCGGAGGCCGAGATCGACGGTTTTCTCGGCGAGGACGCGGTAGGCGGGGTTGTTGGTATAGGCCCAGCGGGCATGCTGGCGGCTGATCGAATTGATGTCGGGCTTCAGGTGCAGCGCTTCGGCGAGCGCCACCTGTCCGGCATTGACGTCGCCGCGCAGGGCCAGCGCCGCCGCCAGGTCGAGATAAAAATAATAAACCCGCGGATTGGCTGCTGCCGCCTTAGTCAGCCAATCGATCGCCGCGTCGTAATGGCCGAGCAACAGGTGCGACAAGCCCAGCGACCAGTAGGCCAGCGCAATATTCGGGTCGTTGGGGTTGAGGCGGATGCGCTTTTCCTCGAGCGGAATCGCCGCCGCCGGTTCGCCCAGATAGATCAGCGTGACGCCAAGTTGGCCGTAGGCGATGGCATTGTTCGGGTCGAGCTCGATTGCACGCTGCAGTTCAAAGCGCGATTCCGGCAGGCGGTTCTGTACCCGCCGCAGCAGGGCAATCGTCGCATGCAGCTGCGAGCGGTTGGGGTCGTGCTCCAGAAGTTCATTCAACAGATGCTCGGCCTGCGCCTCATCGTTTTCCGGAAGCTTGCTGGTGCCGCCCGCGAGCTTAATCACCAGGACCGACGCGATGCCGAGCTTGGCATCGTAGGATTTCGGATCGATCGTCAGCGCCTGTTCGAACGCCTTTTTTGCGGCCTCGCGGCTTTCGGCGGCCTGGGCGCGCTGATACAGCGCCCAGCCGCGCATCACCAGATCCTGCGCATCGGGGTTGACCGCGCCCTCCTCCTCGATCTTGCGGCCGACCGCCTGTACCAGTTCGAGATTGAGGGTACGGGCGAGCCGCCCGGTGATTTCGCGCTGGGCCTCGGTCAGGTTGCGCCGATCAGTCTCGAACCGGTCGGCCCAGACATGCGCGCCACTGCCGGTGTCAATCAGCTGCACGTTGACCTGCACCTGATCGCCGAGCCGCCGGACGCTGCCTTCGAGCACGTAATGGACGCCGAGATCGCGCCCGAGCTGTTTCACATCAACCGGGATGCCCTTGTAGGTGAAGGCGGTGTTGCGGGCGATCACAAAGCTGCCGGCGATCCGCGACAGGTCGGTTGTCAGATCCTCGGTGATCGCATCGGCAAAATAATCCTGGTCCGGGTTGTGCGACAGGTTCTCGAACGGCAATACAATGATCGACAGCCGCGGCACTCCCGACGCGCTCGGGCCGGGGCCGCGTATCAGGCCGGCGACTGGCGCGGCGGTGGCCGGCAAGGTGCCGGTTGCCTTCGTCAGAGCATCGCCGAAACGCCACCATAAGCCGCCGATAGCCACAATCGCTGCCGCGATCGCCATCGCTTGAGCGGCACGGCGATAGCGCGTGGCGTGGCTGTGCCGGCTTGCCGACGGGGCTGGCGGGTCGACGACTTCGGCCGCGCCGATCGCCTGCGGCGACATGGCATAAACGTGCAGCGGGCGCACCAAATTCTTTACCTGCTGCTCACCGCGATCCTCGAAGACGTAAGGCAGCCGATCGTGCGTGTGGTCGCGGACAGCGCCCGAAATGCACAGCCCGCCCGGCTCGGCGAGCGCTTCGAGGCGCGCGGCGATATTGACGCCGTCGCCGAAGATGTCGTGGTCATCGACGATGATGTCGCCGAGATTGAGACCCATGCGAAATTCGACGCGGCGGGCGGGCGGCGTCGTGGCATTGCCGTCGGCGATCGCGCGCTGCATGTCGACGGCACAGCGCAGCGCATCGACAACGCTGGCGAATTCAACCAGAAGGCCGTCGCCGGTATTCTTGACGATGCGGCCGCCCGATGCCGTAATTTTGGGGTCGGCGATTTCTCGGCGGATCTGGCGCAGCCGCCCAAGAGTGCGATCTTCGTCTTCCTCCATCAGCCGCGAATAACCGGCGACATCCGCCGCCAGCACCGCTGCGAGACGGCGTCGCGCCGATTCTCTCCTCCCATGTCGCATAAACCATATGCTACACCGGCTAGCATCTTCGAGACAGCGACGCAGATGCCGCGCTACGGCGCGTTTATGCACACGCGGCCGGTCTGGCGGTCACGTTTGCGTCACTGGTGCCGACGCGGACGACCGGCGATCAAGCCCCGGACGGGTAGAGCTTTTCCGGGTCGATTGCCGGCGCTGCGATCTCGGTCCAGCAATTATCGCGCCAAGCGCGGAAAAAGCAGTTGCGCCGGCCGGTATGGCAAGCGACACCGTCCTGGTCGACCAGCAGCAGCAGCGTATCACCGTCGCAATCGACGCGCAGCTCGACGAGGCGCTGCACCTGCCCTGATGTCTCCCCTTTGCGCCACAGCGCGCGGCGCGACCGCGACCAGTAGCACACCTGCCTCTCCGCCAGCGTCAGGCGCAGTGATTCGCGGCTCATCCAGGCTACCATCAGCACCTCGCCGGTGTCGTGCTGCTGGGCGATTGCCGGCACCAGCCCAGCAGCGTCGAATTTGATCGCATCAAGCGCGACATCACCGGCCATCGCCTGTCCCTGAGAAGCCTGCGTCGTTGCGGTCACGGGTCGTCTCCTCCTGGGAAAATCAGCCTCGGTGCAATCGCTTGTCAGCCCGCCGGCCCTGGCATTAGGGTGCCCCGGCGATTTACACAAGGCGGTTGAGTAGCGGACATTGCCCGATCTGATCCTCGAAACACGCGGGCTGACCAAGGAGTTTCGCGGCTTTTCGGCCGTCCGGGGGATCGACCTGAAAATCCAGCGCGGCACGATCCATGCGCTGATCGGCCCCAACGGCGCCGGCAAGACCACGGTCTTCAACCTGCTCACCAAGTTTCTCGAACCTAGTGCCGGAAGCATTTTTTACAACGGGCGCGACATCACCCGGGCGCGGCCGGCGGACGTGGCGCGGCAAGGGCTGGTACGGTCATTTCAGATTTCGGCGGTATTTCCGCATCTGAGCGTGCGCGAGAATGTGCGCGTCGCATTGCAGCAACGGCTCGGGACCTCGTTCTGTTTCTGGCGCTCGCAACGCTCGTTGGCCGGGCTCGACCAGCGAGCCGACGAATTACTTGCCTCGGTCGGGCTTGCCGGGTTCGAGGACAGTCCGGCCGTCGCATTGTCCTACGGCCGCAAGCGGGCGCTCGAAGTCGCGACGACGCTTGCCCTCGAGCCGGAGATGCTGCTGCTGGACGAGCCGATGTCCGGGCTGGCGCAAGGCGACATCAGCCGCGTTTCGGCACTGATCCGCGATGCGGCGCGCGACCGCACCGTGCTGATGGTCGAGCACAATCTGTCGGTCGTCGCCGACCTGTCACAGACGATCACGGTACTGACCCGCGGCCGCATCCTTGCCGAAGGTGATTACGCCGCGGTATCGCGCCATCCCGAAGTCGTCGAAGCCTATCTCGGCACCGGACATGCCTGAGCCGGATGCCCCGGGCGAAACGCTGACGGGCGAAACGCTGGCGGGCGACACGCTGCCGGGCGACATGCTGCGGGTTGCCCGTCTCAACGCCTGGTACGGCGAATCCCACGTCCTGCACGGTATGGATTTCACGGTCGCGGAGGGCGAGGTTGTGACCCTCATTGGCCGCAACGGCGCCGGCAAGACGACGACGTTGCGCGCGATCATGGGGATTGTCGGGCAGCGTACCGGATCGATCCGCTACCAGGGCAGCGAACTCGTGGGCTTGCCGTCAAACCGCGTCGCGCGGCTCGGCGTCGGGTATTGCCCGGAAGAACGCGGCATCTTTGCCAGCCTCGATGTCGAGGAAAACCTGATGCTGCCGCCGGTGGTGCGGCCCGGCGGCATGAGCGTCGACGAGATCTACGCGATCTTCCCGAACCTGTCGGAGCGGCGGCGCAGCCAGGGCACCAAATTATCGGGCGGCGAACAGCAGATGCTGGCGATCGGCCGCATCCTGCGCACCGGCGCCAAGCTGCTGCTGCTCGACGAGCCGACCGAAGGGCTGGCGCCGGTCATCGTGCAGCAGATCGGGCAGGTCATCGAGACGCTGAAGCACAAAGGCTTTACGATCCTGCTGGTCGAGCAGAACTTCCGATTTGCCGCGACCATCGCCGACCGCCATTACGTTGTCGAAAACGGCCGGGTCATCGACATGATCGGCAATGCCGAACTCGGCGAAAAATCTGCCAGATTGCAAGATTATCTCGGGGTCTAGAGGTACAGAGGGAGTGAGACGATGCGGATAGCGCGGCTGGCGGCGATTGCCGCGGCCTTGACCGTCGCGACGGCGGCGCAGGCTCAGATAACGCAGGACACAGTCAAGATCGGCGTACTCGCCGACATGTCGAGCCTATATGCCGATCTCGGCGGCTCCGGTTCGGTCGAAGCGGCGAAAATGGCAGTCGCCGATTTCGGCGGCACGGTCGGCGGCAAAAAGATCGAGATCGTCAGCGCCGATCATCAGAACAAGCCCGACACCGGCGCCGCGATCGCCCGGCAATGGTTCGACCAGGACGGCGTCGACATGATCACCGACCTGACAACGTCGAGCGTCGCGCTTGCGGTGCAGGAGGTGGCGCGCGCCAAGAACAAGGTGATCCTAGTCTCCGGCGCCGCCTCGTCGGACCTGACCGGCAAAGCCTGCGCCCCGACCTCGGTGCACTGGACCTACGATACGGTGGCGCTGGCCAACGGCACCGGCGCCGCGGTGGTCAAGGCCGGCGGCGACAGCTGGTTTTTCATCACCGCCGATTACGCCTTCGGCCATGCGCTCGAACGCGACACTTCCGCGGTCGTCAAGGCCAACGGCGGCAAGGTGCTGGGCGATGTCAAGGTGCCGCTGAACACCGCCGATTTCTCGTCCTACCTACTGCAGGCTCAGGCCTCCAAGGCCAAGATCGTCGGCCTCGCCAATGCCGGCGGCGACACGATCAACTCGATCAAGCAGGCGGCCGAATTCGGCATCGTCGCCGGCGGCCAGAAGCTCGCCGGATTGCTCGTTTTCCTCAGCGACATCCACAGCCTCGGGCTGCAAACCGCGCAGGGGCTGCAACTGACCGAATCGTTCTACTGGGACATGAATGACGAGACCCGTGCGTGGTCAAAGCGCTTTTTTGAAAAGACCAAGCGCGAGCCGACAATGAACCAAGCGGGCGTTTATGGCGCGGTAACGGCCTATCTGAATGCGGTCAAGGCGGTGAACAGCGTTGACGGCCCCACCGTGATGAAAAAGATGAAGGCAACCCCGATCAACGATTTTATGACCAAGAACGGCCATATCCGCGAAGACGGCACCTTGGTCCGCGACATGTATCTGTTCGAGGTCAAGAAGCCGAGCGAGTCGAAAGGCCCGTGGGATTACTACAAGCTGATCGCCACGATCCCCGGCGAAGAAGCCTATAAGCGGCCCAACGGCAACGAATGCCCACTCGTTAAGGGCTGAACGGCGTATTGCACGGGGTATCGCGGTATAGCGGCCACTCCGGCGAGGACATGACGAGGCTGAGGTCTTGCCTGATTGGCTGCACATTGCGATCCCACCGGCGCCACTGCTGTTTGCGCAGCTGCTGGTGGGGCTGATCAACGGCGCGTTCTACGCAATGTTGAGTCTCGGCCTCGCGGTGATTTTCGGCCTTCTCAACATCATCAACTTCACGCACGGCGCGCAATACATGCTGGGCGCATTCTGCGCCTGGTTCCTCTTGAGCTGGCTCGGTCTCGGCTACTGGCCGTCGCTGATCATCGCGCCGATCGTCGTCGGCGCCGCCGGCATCGTCATGGAGCGGCTGTTTCTGCGGCGCATCGCCAAGCTCGACCACATTTACGGCCTGCTGCTGACGTTTGGGCTGGCGCTGATTATCGAAGGCGCGTTTCGCCAGGCCTACGGCTCCTCCGGTCAGCCTTATGTGATCCCGCCGGAATTGCAGGGCGCGCAGAATCTCGGCTTCATGTTTCTGCCGACCTACCGTGCCTGGGTGATCGGTGCGTCGCTGGTGATCTGCCTCGCAACGTGGTTCGTCATCGAACGCACCCGGCTCGGCGCCTATCTGCGCGCCGCCACGGAAAATCCGGTGCTGGTGCAGGCGCTGGGCATCAATGTGCCGCGCCTCGTGACGCTGACCTATGGCGGCGGCGTAGCGCTGGCGGCATTGGCCGGAGTGCTGGCGGCGCCGATCTATCAGGTGCGCCCGCAAATGGGCAGCGAGATCATCATCGTCGTGTTCGCGGTCGTGGTGATCGGCGGCATGGGTTCGATCATGGGCGCGATCATCAGCGGCTTTGCGCTCGGGCTGATCGAAGGCATGACCAAGGTGTTCTATCCCGAGGCCTCGAACACGGTCATTTTCATGATCATGGCGCTGGTCCTGTTGGTCAAGCCCGCCGGCCTGTTCGGCCGGGCCGCCTGACATGAGCGGCCTCTCCCGCACCGCAACGAACCGAATCTGGACCGTCAGCCTGTTGCTACTGGCGATCGCCGCGCCGTTTTTCTGCTATCCCGTGTTTCTGATGCACGCACTGTGCATGGCGCTGTTCGCCTGCGCCTTCAACCTGCTGCTCGGCTATGTCGGGCTGCTGTCGTTCGGCCATGCCGCGTTTCTTGGCGGCGGCGCCTATATCGCGGCGCATGTGATGAAAGCTTGGGGATGGCCGCCGGAACTCGGCATCCTCGCCGGCACCGCCGCGGCGGCATTGCTGGGCGCGGTGTTCGGCTGGCTGGCGATCCGCCGCCAAGGCATCTATTTCGCGATGGTGACGCTGGCCTTTGCGCAGATGGTGTTCTTTCTCGCGTTGCAACTTCCGTTTACCGGCGGCGAGAACGGCATTCAAGGTGTGCCGCGCGGCAGATTGTTCGGCGTGCTCGATCTCAATAACACCTACATCATGTATTATTTTGTACTGGCGATGTTTCTGGTCGGCTTCGGCATCATCGTGCGCACAATCAACTCGCCGTTCGGCCAGGTGATCAAGGCGATCCGCGAGAACGAGCCGCGCGCGATTTCACTCGGCTACCGCGCCGATCATTACAAGCTCGTCGCCTTTATTCTGTCGGCCGCTCTTGCCGGGCTTGCCGGATCGATGAAGGCGCTGGTGTTCCAGTTTGCCGCGTTGAGCGACGTGCAATGGGGGACCTCGGGCGAGGTCGTGCTGATGACCCTGATCGGCGGCCTCGGCACGATTTTCGGCCCGGTCGTCGGCGCCTTTGTGATCGTGACGATGGAGACCTATCTCGCGCAGGCCGGCTCCTGGGTCACCATCATCGAGGGCGTCATCTTTGTGATCTGCGTACTGACCTTCCGCCAGGGGATCGTCGGCGTGATCCTGCCTTACATCACGGGCCGTCACCGCCAGCCTCTCGGCCAGCCTGCGGCAATGCCGGAAACCGCACCCACGAAAATCCCCGAAGCCGTCGGCGGACCATCCTGATCGGGCCATTACGAACGCCGGAGAGGATGCGTGGACCGCCGGGTTGAGCCCGATGGAAGCGGTCCTTGAGCATCCGGCGTATCGGGATCATGTCTAGCTCTGGGCCGGCCGCGTCTTCATCAGCCCGGCACGGCGGCAGATGGCGACGGTGTCGCCGTGCTGGTTAAGGCCGACATGCTCGAACTCGACGATGCCTGAATCAGCGCGTGAGCGGCTCATGCGCTTACCGACGATCGTCGTGCGCACATGGATCGTGTCGCCGTGAAACACCGGTTTCGGGAAGCGCACATCGGTCATGCCGAGATTGGCCACCGTCGTGCCCAATGTCGTATCGGCAACGCTGATGCCGATGACCAGCCCGAGCGTAAAGATGCTGTTGACCAAGGGGCGGCCGAATTCGGTCGTTTTGGCGAATTCGGCGTCGAGGTGCAGCGGCTGCGGGTTCATCGTCATCGTCGTAAACAGGATGTTGTCGGTCTCCGTGACCGTGCGGGTCATCGGATGCTCGAACACCTGCCCTTCCGAGAACTCCTCGAAGTAGAGGCCCGCCACCGCTTTATTGCCCCTTGAACACCGGCCGGCGTTTTTCGACAAAGGCGGCGACCGCCTCCTTGTGGTCTTCGGTAAAAGCGCAACGCGCCTGATGCTCGGCTTCGAGGTCGAGCGCGGTCTGGAACGGCTCGGTCTCGGCCGCCAGCAGGTTGCGCTTCATATAGCCGAGCGCGACTTGCGGCCCGTCGGCGATGCGCCGCGCCAAAGCCATCGTCTCGGCCTTCAATTCATCATCGGCGACGACCTTGTTGACGATGCCGAGTTCACCGGCCTTGTCGGCGTCGATCACATCAGCGAGGAAATACATTTCGCGCGCCTTGGCAGTGCCGACCAGCCGCGTCAGGCTCCACGAGCCGCCGTAATCGCCGGAATAGCCGATCCGCGCAAAGGCGCTGCCAAACCGCGCCGATTTGCCCGCCACGCGCAAATCGCAAGCCAGCGCAAGGCCCAGCCCCGCACCCGCGACCGGCCCGTTGATCATCGCAATCAGTACCTTCGGCATCGTGCGCATCAGCAAGGGCAGTTGGTGCGCCTTGCGCAACCCCTCGACCCGGTCCTCAAAAGTCTGGTCACGGCCGCGGCTCTCCATCGTCTTGACATCGCCCCCGGCGCACCAGCCGCGCCCGGCGCCGGTGATGACGATCGCACCGCAGCCATGATCGGTCGACAGCCGTTCCAGGGCTTCCTTCAACGCCGCGGTCATCGCCGGCGACAACGCATTGAGCCGCTCCGGCCGGTTGAGGGTCAGCGTGGTAATGCCGTTTTCGGTGCTTTCGAGCAGATCGGTCGTCATGTCATCTCTCCTGGCCGGCGATGCACCAGCATACCGGCCCTCGCCGCCCGGAGTCATCCTGCAGAGCGGGGAAATACGAGGTTATGCTCCGGCGACGGTGAGGTCGTCGATGCGCAGGGTCGGCGCGTCGGCGCCGGTGCGGAACTCGAGGTCATTCGCGGCGACAAGACGGGCGAACATCTCGTTGAGATTGCTGGCGACGGTCATTTCGCTGACCGGAAAGGCAATCTCGCCATTCTCGATCCAGAAACCGGCGGCACCGCGGCTGTAATCGCCGGTAATGCCGTTGACCCCCATCCCCATCAGTTCAGTCACATAGAAGCCGCTCTTGATATCAGCCATCAACTCGGTAGGGCTGACGGAACCCGGCTCGATCCACACATTCGAGGCCCCCGGCCCCGGCGGTGACGAGGTGCCGCGCACCGCGTGGCCGGTCGGCGCAAGCTTGAGTTGGCGCGCCGAGCGCAAATCGAGCAGCCATGTCGTCAGCACACCCTTGTCGATAATCGCGCGCCGCCGGTTCGGCAAGCCCTCGGCATCGAACGGCTTGGAGCGGAACCCGCGTTGGCGATGCGGGTCTTCGGTGATCGTGATCGTTTCGGGAAAAATCCGCTGGCCGAGCTTGTCCTTAAGGAAACTGGTGCCGCGGGCGATCGACGGGCCGGAAATCGGGCCGAGCAAATGCGACAGGAAGCTGCGCGCGACGCGCGGGTCGAACACGACCGGAAAGCGGCCGGTCGGCATTTTGCGGGCGCCGAGCCGCTTGACCGTGCGCTCGCCGGCGGCCTTGCCGATCGCCGCGGGATCACGCAGATCGGCGGCGTAGACAGAGCTGGAGAAATCGTAGTCGCGCTCCATCTGTGTGCCAGCGCCGCCAATCACCGCGACGCTGACCCCGTGATGCGAGCCGCCATAGCCGCCGGCAAACCCGTTGCTGGCGACCAGCGCGACCCGCGAACGGCCCCAGCCGGCCTCCGCACCTTCCGAATTGGTGACGCCGGTCACCGCCAGCGCCGCCTCCTCCGCCGCCCGCGCCCGCTCGATCAGCGTTTCAGCGTTCGGCTCGTCGGGGTCGGACATATCGAGGGCCGGCCAGTCATGGGTGATCTGGCCCGGGTCGGCGAGACCACAGAACGGGTCTTCCGGCACCGCGCGCGCCATCGCCAGCGTCCGCTCGACCAGTTCGTCGAGCATTTTCGCGGAACGATCGCTGCTCGACACCATTGCCTGCTGTTTGCCGACCAGCACGCGCAGCCCGATATCCTGCCCTTCGGAACGCTCCAGCTTTTCGGTCTTGCCGAGCCGCCGGGCATGCGACAGCGAGATGCCCTCGACCACGATCGCATCCGCGGCATCGGCGCCGGCCTTCAAGGCACGACCGACCAGATCGTGCAACAGGTCGAGGTCGTTTGCAGTGTCTTTACTGATATCGGCCATCACAGCTCCAAGATTTTTCATCACAGCGACGGTGAGACGAAGATCAACCCTTCTCACGGCCTCGCTGTCTCTGTGGTGAACCCTACTTCCAGATCGGCCTGCCGCTGCCCGGCAAACCGTATTCGGTCCATCTGCGCGAAACATCGGCGATGATTTCGTCAGTCATGCGGATCGGGCGGCCCCAGTCGCGGTGCGTTTCCGGCGGCATTTTATTGGTCGCATCGAGGCCGATCTTGCCGCCAAGCCCAGATTCAGGCGAGGCGAAATCGAGGTAATCGATCGGCGTGTGCTCCATCAGCGTCACGTCGCGCACCGGGTCCATGCGGGTCGAGATCGCCCACATCACGTCCTTCCAGTCGCGTGCGTTGATGTCGTCGTCAACCACGATGACGAACTTGGTGTACATGAATTGTCGCAGGAACGACCAGATGCCCATCATCACGCGCTTGGCGTGGCCGGGATACGCCTTGCGGATCGACACGACTGCGATGCGGTAGGAACATCCCTCGGGCGGCAGCCAGAAATCGACAATCTCGGGAAATTGCTGCTGCAACAGCGGAATGAACACCTCGTTGAGCGCCTCGCCGAGCACCGAGGGTTCGTCGGGCGGACGGCCGGTGAAGGTCGAAAGGTAGATCGGGTCGCGCCGCATCGTGATCGCCGAGACGGTGAATACCGGGAATTGCTCGACAGCGTTGTAATACCCGGTGTGGTCGCCGTAGGGGCCTTCGTCGCCATATTCGTCGAGCGACACATGGCCTTCCAAGACGATCTCGGCCTCGGCCGGCACTTTGAGCGGCACCGTGCGGCAATCGACGAGATCGACCCGCTTGCCCCGCAACAAGCCGGCGAACTGGTACTCCGATAACGTATCGGGCACCGGCGTCACCGCGGCGATGATCGTGCCGGGGTCAGCGCCGATGACCACTGCCGCGGGCAGCGGATCGCGGTTCGTGGCACGCCAGCGCTGATGGTGCTGTGCCCCGCCGCGATGCCGCAGCCAGCGCATCAATGTCGTGTCGCGGCCGGTCACCTGCATGCGGTAGATGCCGAGGTTGAACGCGTCCTGCCGCGCGGTGCCCGGCCCTTTGGTCACGACCAGCGGCCAGGTGATCAGCGGTGCCGGCTCGCCCGGCCAGCAGGTCTGGATCGGCAGCCGCGACAGATCGATGTCGCCGCCTTGCAGCACGACGTCCTGGCATGGCGCCGACGCAACTGTGCGCGGCCGCATCGCCATTACGGTCTTCAGCAGCGGCAGCATGTCGAGCGCTTCACGCCAGCCGCCGGGCGGCTCCGGCTGTTTCAGAAAGGCCAGGGTTTCGCCGATTTCGCGTAACTGGTGCGGCTCGCGGTCCATGCCCCAGGCGACGCGTTCGACGGTGCCGAACAGGTTGACGAGTACCGGCATCGCGTACCGGCCGGCGTTTTGCGGCCCGACGACATTCTCGAACAGCACTGCCGGCCCGCCCTCGGCAAGCAGGCGCGTCTGAATCTCGGTAATTTCGAGATAGGGGGACACCGGCGCCGTGACCCGCGCCAGCCGGCCGCTCGTTTCGAGCCGATCGATAAAGTCACGCAGGCTGGCGTAGGGCATGGACGCCTATATAGGGCCGCCTTCGGTGATTGGCGATGCGGGGCGATGATCAATCGTCCGCCACAGCAGCGGCGGGTGTTCGGCGCGGTCGCAGAAACAGCAGCGAGCCAAAGGCGGCGAGGCTCAGCCCGGTCGAGACCAGCAAGGCCGCGACACCCATACGGTCGAGCAGCAGGCCGAACACAAATGGCGCCGCCGACAGTGCCACCCGCGCCGGCACCGACAGGATGCCGTTGCGCCGCCCGTAGCCGACCGGTCCGAAAATCGCCAGCGGCAGGGTGCCCTTGGCGATCGTGATCATGCCGTTGCCGGCGCCGTGCAGCACCGCCAGCGCGGCAATCCCGGCCGGTCCGAACAGCCCCATTGCTGCCGCGCCCAGCGGATGCAGCACCGCCGCGATACGCGCCGACCACACCGGATGCACGGCGCGCAGCAGGCCGAACTCGACCAGCCGCGCCGCCACCTGCGCCGGCCCGACCAGGGCGCCGGCCGCAATCGCCGCCGCCTCGCTGGCGCCGCCGGCGACGAGCAGGCGCGGCAGTTGCGAGGCCATCGCGCCGGTCACAAAAGCGGTCGCAGCGAAATACACCGCCAGGATCGGCATCGCGCCCCGCGGCGGCGCCTCGACTTCGGCAATTTCGCGCGTTTGCCGCTGAGACGGAGGTTGTTGCGGCGCAACCGGGATCGCCAGCCAGTTGAGCGGCATCGCGATAAACAAATTGAGGCCGGCCCAGATCAGGCACGCGTCGCGCCAGCCGAATGCATGCTCGAACCATGCCGAGGCCGGCCAGCCGATGGTGCTGGCAAAACCGCCGATCAGCGTAATGCCGGTGATCGCCGAACGTGCGTCGCGACCGTAGAGCCGGGTGAGTGCCGCAAAAGCCGGATCATACAGTCCGAACGCCATGCCGACACCGAGGATCGCCCAGGCAACCCCGAGGCTCACAATGCCGTGCGACACTCCGAGAAGCGCGAGACCGGCCGCGATCGTCGCATTCGAGGCGGTTAGCACTACCCGTCCGCCCTGCACATCGATGATCTGTCCGACCCACGGGCTGATCGCGGCGCTGAGCAGCAGCGATGCCGAGAACATCCCGAAAAACACGCTGGTCGGCAGCCCCAGTGCGGCGGCGATCGGCGCCCCGAGGATCGCCGGCAGGTAATAGCTCGACGCCCAGGCCAGCGTCTGGGTACTGCCGAGCGCGGCGACGACGATGACCCGGTCGCTTCTCATGTCGCGGGCGACGCGGTATCGCCGGCGCCGAGCGCACGCTGCATCAGCACGGTGTCGACCCACCGGCCGGCCTTGTATCCGGACGCGTGGATCACGCCGATCATTGTAAACCCGGCACGGCGATGCAGTTCGATCGACGCGAGATTGGCGGAATCGCCGATCACCGCCACGATCTGTCGCAAACCCCGCGCCTCACAGGCCGGGATCAGCGCATCCAGCAAACGACGGCCGATGCCCTGCCGCGCGTGATCATGCCGGATATAGACACTGTTCTCGCAGGTGAAGCGATAGGCCGGCCGCGTCCGGTATGGGCCGGCATAGGCATAACCGAGCACATCGCCGTTACGTTCAGCGACGAAATAGGGATACCCCGCATTGACCACCGCCAGCCGGCGGCGCGCGATCTCGTCCTCGTCCGGCGGTTCGAGTTCAAACGACGCCAGGCCATGCAGCACATGATGGGCGTAGATGTATTGGATCGCCGGGACATCCTCGACACGGCTGAGGCGGATCACGACAGGGTCGATAGCGGATTGCGGTATCGGCACATTTGGCTCGTGGCTGGCCCCGATCGTCGCCGAGGCAATCCACAGGGTGACGTTTCGCGACGGGTTAAGCGAGTTTATCTATTTTATGCATGGCATAAAATTTTCTTTGAGCATGCGGAATGCGTAACCTCAGCCTCGACCAGCTCGATACTTTCGCGGCAATCGTCGAACTCGGCAGCTTTTCAGCGGCGGCGAGGCGCCTCAACCTGACGCAGCCGGCGGTCAGCTTTCAGATGCGGCAGCTTGAACGGCGCTTCGGCTTGCGGTTGATCGAGCGGGTCGGCCGGCACATGCGGCCGACCATAGCGGGAAGCGAATTACTGCCGCACGTCCGCCGTATCGACGACGCGGTGGCAGCGGCAATCGCGGCGATCGGTCCTTATGCCGAGGGCGCAACCGGACGGGTCAGGATCGGCACCGGCGCGACGGCCTGCATCTACCTGCTGCCGCCGGTGCTGCGCGATCTGCGGCGTCGCTTTCCCGAGCTTGAGCTGATCGTCAGTACCGGGAACTCGCCGGAAATTCTGGCCGCACTGGAAAACAATGCACTCGATGTCGCCTTGGTGACGCTGCCGGCATCCGGCAGGTCTTTCGCTTGCGAGACCATTGTCGACGACGAGATCGTCGCGGTGTTCCCGCCCGGTGCCGAGCCGCCGTACCCGGTCGCCGCAACCGAACTGGCGACCCGACCAGTGATGCTCTACGAACCCGGCGGCAACTCCCGGCGGGTCATCGACGACTGGTTCCGCTACGCCGGCGCCAGCCTTAAGCCCGCGATGGAACTGGGCAGCATCGAGGCGATCAAGCAGTTGATCGCCGCCGGTCTCGGCTGCGGATTGCTGCCGCGCCTCGCCGTCGCAAACCTCCAACCTGCGGACGAGTTAGCGATTCGTTCTTTGTCGCCGCAGTTGTATCGGCAACTCGGTCTCATCCTGCGGCGGGACAAGATTCCCGACCGCGCGCTACGCGAAGTCATCGCCGCGTTGCGGCGCCTGGGCAGCGCTGGAGTTTGACGGCGCCGACGACGCACATTAGCGGCGTGCGCCTGGCGGGGTGATCGACAGCGGCGCCCCGCCACTATGCGGCGGCGTGAGAACCATCTGGGGGTCTATATCCGCGGGCGGCACAATGAGGTCCGGCGGCGATCGCGGTGACGGGAACAGCGAACGCACAAAGGTTTCCGCCCGCCGCAGCAACTTCCCGGCGTCCGGCGTCTCGGCATGCGCCACAACCGCCGACAGCGCCAGGACGATCAGCGACACCCCGATCCGGCGCATTCGCCTCTCCGCGTTACCCGTTCGTCGCCAGCACCACACCGGCCAGGTGCAGCGAGCCGCAGATCAGTACCCGCGCCGGCCCTTGTTGCCCGGCGATCTCGGTCATCGCCGCATCAATCGATGCGGCTTCGCGTGCCGCGATGCCGATCGAGGCCGCTGCCGCGACGAGTTTCGTAGCCGGGTGCGGGTTTTCTTCGCCCGGGATCGTGACGGCATGGATCGATCGCGACAGGCGCCCGACCGGCCCGAGAAAACCGGCGGAATCCTTGGTGTTGAGCATCCCGACGATCACATCGAGCGGCTGGTCGCGCCAGCCTTCTG
The DNA here is from genome assembly GCA_036268425.1 of Allostellaceae bacterium. Taxonomy (GTDB): domain Bacteria; phylum Pseudomonadota; class Alphaproteobacteria; order ATCC43930; family CGMCC-115725; genus DATARH01. The sequence continues at coordinate 331,807 of DATAUE010000179.1, read as the reverse complement.
CTGCATCGGCCAGTATCATGCCGGCTGCCGGATTGTGGCCACCGTCAAGCCACAGCTCCCATCCCGCCGGCAGCCGGTCGATCAGCGGTCCGCGCGTCAAACGTTGCAGCCGCGCCGGCCAATCGATATGCCGCAAGCCCTGGGCAATCGCCGGCGCAGGCATGGAAAACCGCGGCATCTGTTCCAGGCAGGCAATCGCGACTCCAGCATTCCCGATCTGGTGCGCCCCCGGCAGTACCGGGCACGGCAGATCGAAGTCCCAGCGAACACCGCGATAGCGCATCGCATCCGGCCCGCGACTCTCGCAGTGCCATTCCTGTCCCCAGCGATAAAGCGGCGCCGCGATCGCATCGGCGCGGGCTGCAATCACCGCGGCAGCGTCGGCCGGCTGCGGGCCGATTACCGCTGGCACGCCGGTCTTCAGGATACCGGCCTTCTCACCGGCGATCGCCGCGACGGTATCGCCGAGAAACGCCTGATGATCGAGCGAGACAGGCGTGATCGCCGTCGCTGCCGGCTGCGCCAGCACATTGGTCGCGTCGAGCCTCCCGCCGAGACCCGTCTCCAGCAGCACCGCGTCCGCCGGGATGCGGGCAAACGCAAGAAACGCTGCGGCGGTAGTGATCTCGAAAAACGTAATCGGCGCCCCTTGATTGGCGCGCTCGCATTCTTCGAGGACCGCGAGCAGCGCGTCCTCGTCGATAATCTCGCCGGCCACGCGGATGCGCTCGTTAAAGCGCACGAGATGCGGCGACGTATAGACGTGAACGCGCCGGCCGGCCGCTTCGAGGCAGGCGCGCAACGTCGCCACTGTCGAACCCTTGCCGTTGGTTCCGGCGACATGGACGACCGGCGGCAGGCGAAGCTGCGGATCGCCAAGAGCGGCCAGCAATGTTTCGACACGGCCAAGCGTCAAATCGATCTTCTTCGGATGCAGTTGCATCAGCCGCGTCAGTACCCGGTCTGTCGCGGCGTGGGCCTCAGCCATGACTATTCCGCCTCCGAATGAGCCGGCGCCGGAATTGCTGCATCGGCACTTAGCGGCTCGCGCAACAGCGACAGCAGGCGCGCCAGCGTCGCGTGTAATTCCGGCCGCGGCACGACCTTATCGACCAGCCCGTGCTCATATAGATATTCCGCGCGCTGAAAACGTTCCGGCAATTTCTCGCGGATCGTTTCCTCGATGACCCGCGCGCCGGCAAACCCGATGACCGCGCCCGGCTCCGCCAGTGTGATATCGCCCAGCATTGCAAACGACGCCGAAACGCCGCCGGTCGTCGGGTCTGTCAGCAGTACGATGTAGGGGAGGCCGGCTTCCTTCACCATGTCGGCGGCGAGGATCGTGCGCGGCATCTGCATCAGCGACAGGATACCCTCCTGCATGCGGGCGCCGCCCGAGGCCGGTACGACGATCAGCGCCGCTTCCCTTTCGACGGCCCGGCGCGCCGCTGTCACCAGCGCCTCGCCGACGGCCACCCCCATCGAGCCGCCCATGAATGCGAAGTCGAATGCCGCGATCAATACCGTACGGCCGCCGATCCGGCCCTCTGCGACGACGATCGCGTCGCTGCCGGCACCGCGTGCCGCCTGGCCTTCGCGCAGCCGCTCGGTATAGCGCTTGCGGTCGCGGAACCGCAGCGGATCGACCACCACTTTCGGCAGCTCGATTTTCTCGAAACTGTTTTCATCAAACATCACCGCAAATCGCGCCTGGGCGTCGATGCGGAAATGATAGCCGCAATGGCTGCACACTTCGAAATGCGCGGCGAGATCGCGATGGAACAGCATCTGCTCGCAGCCGGGACACTTCCGCCATAGATTGTCCGGTACGTCCTTGCGGGTAAACGCGCGGATTTTCGGCAGAACGTAATTGGTCAGCCAGCTCATCGCACCGCCTTTGCGGCAGCCGCGGGACGGGCCGGGTGCAGTCGCAGTGATGTCGCCATTGGGGATGTCGCCATCCGGCAGAGATTAGCGGCGCTGCCGCCCGGAACAAGTGCGGATCGCCGCGCTGTGGCTAAACGCGCGACGAGGCGGCCCGGCTGCCCGGCATCCAGATCATCGTAATCTGGGTGTCATCAGCCCATTGGCCGCCGGGTCGATTGGCATTCCGGACAAAACCGAGCTTGTTGTAGAGGTGCCGCGCCGGGCCATTGTCTGACTCCACCGCCAGCCATATCTCATGCAGATTGCCGGCCTGCACGGCAGCGTCCATCACGCCGCGCATCAGGGCCTCGCCGAGTCCCTTGCGACGATAGGCTTCGAGCACAGTCAAACTGGCGACGCCCAAGCCAACGGCATTGCCTTTCCCGCGATCGATCCGACCATAGCCGACGAGACGGTCACCAATCTGCGCGTATCGAATGAACCCTTGGCTGGGCGCCCGCAGCGCGTTAAAGCCGATGGCGTTTTCGCGACGCACCAGGCGCGGGTCGAGCCCTGATTCGGCATCGGTCCGCCGCAGCAGATCCCACACGGCATCGACATCGGCCGCCGCGGCCGCGACCAACTCGGCATGCACCCGCCCCAACGCCATCCGCTCGGGGAAACCGGGAAGGTGCAGGTTGCGTCCATCGGGAAGCAAAAAGGCGATTTCGTGTTCGGCACCATCGCAAAACCGCTGCGGCAGGCGCAGTGAAAACCCGCAATTCGTCTGCGCAAGCCCTGCCGCGGCGACATCCGGGCGTGGCGCGGCGGCAGTGATCGGCGACGTGTGCCGGCGATCGATATTAACGATCATCGCAACCGGAACGTCCGGGCGCCCAATCTCGCCGACCCAGCCCGACAGCACCGGCTCGACCGCATCGATATGACCGCGATAGCCCGTAAGGATACCCATCGGTCAGCCGCTCGCCGGTCGTGTGGCCGTTAGGGCCGCCGCGCCGCGCGGATGGCGCTGGCAAGAGCGGCGATATCGGCGAGCACTGCGTCGATCAATCCCGGTTTTGCCTTGCCGTCGAGATCAAGGTTCTGCGCCACCCGATCGACCAGCACCGAGCCGACGACCGCGGCATCGGCGGCGCGTGCCACTGCGGCGGCCTGCTCCGGGTTTTTGATCCCGAACCCGACAGCGACCGGCAGCGTCGTAAACCGGCGCAGCCGCGTGAGGGCCTCCTGCACCGCCGCCGCATCGGCCGAGCGGGTGCCCGTGATACCGGCAATCGCGACGTAATACAAAAACCCGCTGGCATGCTGCACGATCGCCGGAAGCCGGGCCTCATCGCTGGTCGGCGTCGCGAGCCGCACAATATCAAGGCCGGCCGCGCGCGCCGCGACCGCCAGTTCGGCATCTTCCTCCGGCGGCAGGTCGACGATGATAGCGCCGTCAATACCGGCTTCGACCGCATCGTGGGCAAACGCTTCGGCACCGTAGCGGTAGATCGGATTGTAATACCCCATCAGTACATAAGGCGTGTCCGCATCGCGTTCGCGCAGGGTGCGGACCATCGCCAGCGTCTTGCGCAGGCTCATGCCATGTTTCAGCGCGCGTTGCCCGGCCGCCTGGACAGCCGGCCCGTCGGCCATCGGATCGGAAAATGGCATGCCGATCTCGATCACATCGGCGCCTGCCGCCGCCACACCCTGGAACAACGCAAGCGATGTCGCGGGATCGGGATCGCCGGCCGTCAGATAGGCGACGAAGCCGGCGCGACCCTCGGCCTTCAGCGCTGCAAAGCGGCGCTCGATACGGCTCACAGCGTTACCCCGAGATGGTCGGCGACGGCGAAGATGTCCTTGTCGCCGCGGCCGCACATGTTCATCACCAGCAGATGGTCGCGCGGCAGGGTCGGCGCGATCTTGGCGACATGCGCGAGAGCGTGCGCCGGCTCCAGGGCGGGGATGATGCCTTCCTGCCGGCTGCACAGCTGAAACGCCTCGAGCGCCTCGCGATCGGTGATCGCGACATATTCGACGCGGCCGAGATCGTTGAGCCAGGAATGCTCCGGCCCGATGCCGGGATAGTCGAGACCGGCAGATATCGAATGCGCGTCCTTGATCTGGCCGTCATCGTCCTGCAGCAGATAGGTGCGATTGCCGTGCAGCACGCCCGGCACCCCGCCGTTAAGTGAAGCCGCGTGCATGCCCGTATCGATGCCGTGGCCGCCGGCCTCGACCCCGATCATCGCGACCGACGGATCATCGAGAAACGGATGGAACAGCCCCATCGCGTTTGAGCCGCCGCCGATGCATGCTACCAGCGTATCCGGGAGGCGTCCTTCTGCCCGGTGTAGTTGCTCGCGCGTCTCGCGGCCGATCACCGACTGGAAATCACGCACCATCGCCGGATAGGGGTGCGGCCCCGCCACCGTGCCGATGACGTAGAACGTGTCGTCGACATGCGCGACCCAGTCGCGCAGCGCGTCGTTCATCGCATCCTTGAGGGTCGCGGTGCCGGAATGCACCGGCACGACTTCGGCGCCCAGCAATCGCATGCGGAAGACGTTTGGCTTTTGCCGCTCGATGTCAGTCGCGCCCATATAGACGACGCAGGGAAGGTCGAACAGTGCGCACGCCGTCGCTGTCGCGACGCCATGCTGGCCGGCGCCGGTCTCGGCGATGATGCGCCGCTTGCCCATGCGGCGTGCCAACAGGATCTGCCCCAGCACGTTGTTGATCTTGTGCGCGCCGGTGTGGTTCAGCTCGTCGCGTTTGAAATAGAGCTTGGCGCCGCCGAAATGCCGGGTCAGCCGTTCGGCGAAATACAGCGGGCTGGGGCGCCCGACATAGTGTTCGAGGTAATAGTCGAGTTCGGTATGGAAATCGGGATCGTCCTTGGCGGCGGTATAGGCCCGCTCGACCGCCAGGATCAGCGGCATCAGCGTCTCGGCGACATAGCGCCCGCCATAGATGCCGAAATGACCACGCTCGTCCGGCCCGGCGCGAAAAGTGTTGGGTGTCTGCATCATCTTCCTCGTGCGATGCGAAAATGCACCAGGGAGACAGCAACGTCACGGAGGAATCGCGTGTTGCGTGCCCGTCAGCCTTCCAGACCAGGCGAGGCGAACCCGAACCCTACCGGATCGCGCCGCATACGCTGAGAAATGCGCGGATTTTGTCCGAGTCCTTGTCGCCGGGTCGGCGCTCGACCCCCGAGGAAACATCGACCGCCGAAGCCCCTGAAATCGCCACTGCCTCCGACAGTCGTGCAGCAGTAAGCCCGCCCGACAGCATCCAAGGCAGCCGCCACTGATGCCCGGCGATCAAGCGCCAGTCGAAGGCAAGCCCATTGCCACCCGGCAACGCGTCGGCGTGATGCGGCGGCTTGGCATCGAACAGCAGCATATCGGCGGCGTCTTCGTAACGCGCGGCAACCAGCACATCCGACGGCGCGGCGACGGCAACCGCCTTCATTACGGGACGATTGAAACGCGCCTTTGCCGCCGCGACTCGCTCGGGGCTTTCGCTGCCGTGAAATTGCAGCAGATCGATCGGTGCGGCATCGAGCACGGTACGAATCGCGTCATCGTCTGCGTCGACGAACAATGCAACCCGCCGTATCGGCGCCGGCACCGCCACGCACAATGCGCCGGCGCGCGCCGGGCTGACCGCACGCGGGCTTGGCGGATAAAAGACAAAACCGACATATGCCGCACCGCCCTCGACGGCAGCGGCAACCGCCTCCTCGCTCGACAACCCGCAGATTTTCGCGGCAATACTCATAGGCTCGGCAGTACTCATAGGCTCGTTATAGGGTCGGCAGGCGGCAAAATCATCAGCCGCATCGCGAAACCGCAAGCTGCGCCGCGGCTAGATCTTCCAGCGCCGACCCCACCGATTTGAAGAGGGTAATGTCATCGGTATTGCAGCGGCCGGGACAAAGCCCGCGCGCCAGACCGGACAAATCGCCAACGATACGCTTGCGCGCGAGTACGCCCGAGCGCAGCGGCTGCACGATGTCACCCGCCTCGCGCGCCGCCATGTCGGTGTCGAGATAGATTCGGGCACGGGCGATTGCGGCATCGTCCGCCTCGCGCATGTCCGGCGTGTAGCCGCCGACCAGATCGAGATGCGTGCCGGGCGACAACCACTCGCCGCAGATCAGCGGCTCGCGCGCCAGCGTCGCGCAGGTCACGATATCCGCCTCCGCTACAGCCTGCCGGAGGTTGACGGTCGGCCGGGCTGCTATGCCATCTACCGTGAGCCGCGCCGCGAGCACCGCCGCTTTTTCCGGGTCACGGCCCCAGATCAGCGTCTCGCGGATCGGCCTGATCGCGCGATACGCCATGACCAGATATGGCGCCAGCGCGCCGGTGCCGACCACCAGGTGCACGGCGCTGTCCGGACGCGCCAGATAATCGGCAGCGAGCGCCGAAGCGGCCGCGGTGCGTCGCAACGTCAGCGCGGTACCCTCGAGCGATGCCGTCGGCGCTCCGGTCGCGGCATCCAATAGCAAATAGGTGCCGTGCAAGGAGGGCAGCGCGCGGGCTGCGTTGTCGGGGAAAACCGTGACGATCTTGACCCCGAGCGCGGCGCCGGCCTGCCATGCCGGCATCAGCAACAAGGTGCCTGCCCGCCCGGTCGCAGCGGGGGGAATGGCGTGGTGATGTCGCGCCGGCACATCACAGCCGTCACGAAACATTGCCCGCAGCGCGTCGATCAGGCTCGGGAAATCGAGAACCCGGTGGATGTCATCGGCGCCGATCGACCGCATCGCGCCTAGCGTACCGCCAGCGATGTCGACGGGCTGCTGACGGTACCGGGAAGCCGCGCGTGGGTTGCGGCCAATTCACGTTCGAGAGCGGCAATCCGGCGGCCGCGGCGACACACTTCGCGGCGAGGCCCCCAGCTGCCGATCCACGCGGCCAGCGCGCCCAGGATAAAGCCGATCAACACCGCCGCCAGAATGGCGAGGTAGAGCGGCAAATCGACGACATTCGAGAGCGGCCACAAACCAAGCGACACAGCCTCGCGATTGGAGACGGCAAACAGCGCCAAGCATACCGCCAGAATTGCCACGACGATCCAGAACAGCAGTTTCATCCGCACCTTTCCGCTGGCCGGCGCCGCATGTTCCGGTACCCCAGCTCAGGCGCCAACTCAGCTCGCTTCGTCGAACTGATTGAGCCGATCGCGCAGTTGCTTGCCGGTCTTGAAGAACGGGATGTGTTTTTCGGCGACCTGTACGCTATCGCCGGTGCGGGGGTTGCGCCCCACTCTGGCGTCCCGCCGCTTGACTGAAAACGCCCCGAATCCGCGCAATTCGACCCGGTCGCCGCGGGTCAGCGCACCGGAAATTTCGTCGAAGATTGCGGTAACGATCGCCTCGACATCGCGCTGGTAGAGATGCGGGTTTGCCTCCGCTAGTTTCTGAACCAGTTCGGATTTGGTCATGGCGGCACTGTCCACTGGCGATTGGGGGAAGGCGATACGGTGCCAAACCGCCTGCGGGGCGTCAAGCTGCGGGGCGTCAACCTGCGGGGCGTCAACCTGCGGGAGCGTCAAGGCGCAGGCGCTTGCCCGCCCCATACCCCGACAGTATTGAAATCCTCAACCGCTGCGCGTGTCGTTTCGGCCAGCCCCGACAGGTCGAGCATCGTCGCGGTGATCTCCTCGGCGGCTGTAGCATTCGCCTGACCGATGCGGGTCAGTTTCGCGACGTTTCGGTTGATACCGGCGACGATCACCTGCTGTTCATTCATCGCGCTGGCGATCGTGTTGCTGAGATTGCCCGTTTCACGCACACCGCCGGCCAAAGCCTGCATACTGCTGCTGACTTGGCGGACGGTGTCGACGCCCTTTTCTGCCTGCTCGGTTGACTGACGCACCTGGTCGGCGATCTCGCGCGCCAGCCCGCCGGCATTCTCCGCGAGCTTTCGTACTTCTTCGGCGACGACCGAAAACCCCTTGCCGTGAGTACCCGCCCGCGCCGCCTCGATCGCGGCATTGAGCGAGAGCATGTTGGTCTGGCTGGCGATCTGTGAAATCGCGGTCGCGATCCGACGGATCTGCGCGCTGTTCTGCGAGATTGCCGTGACGATTTCGACCATCTCCTCCATCTGCGCGATGCCGGAAGCGACGAGGACCGCCGCTTGATGCGCCTGCTCGCTCGCCCGCTCGGTGCTTTTGGCGACTTCGGTGATTGCGTCGGCGCTCTGCTCCAGCGCCGCAGCCGATTGTTCGAGCGCCCCCAGTTGCGCTTTCGAGCCGTCCGACACCTGCCCCACCGCCGAACTGGCCTGCGTCGCGGCGATCGCCACCTGCCGGATATTGCTGGTGACCCGGTCCGTCAGGCGGTTCATCGCGATCGCCTGGTCTTTGAAGACCTGCAGCGCGCGCGCCATGTCGCCGATCTCGTCGTGGTCGTCCAATGCGGGCACCGGAATGTCGCGATCCCCCGCGGCCAGGCGCGTCATTGCGTGAGTAATCCGCGACAGGCGCTCGGTAATCCGTCGCGTGACATAGCCGATGATCAGCGCGAGGCTCGCGGCAAGGCTGGCAATCGCAATCGCCAGCAGGATCGTCTGCGCCCAGCCAAGCTGATCGTGCGAGCGCCGGGCCGATTTGTCCATCCCGGCGCGCTCGTCTGCGACGACCTGCTTCAGGCTTGCCGACAGGTCGCGCGCCATTTTGCGGGTCGGCGCGATCAAGGCGTCCTCGGCGGCAATCGCCGCCAACTCGTTGCGACGCAGTTGAAACAGACTTTGGCTGCCACGGCCGCTGGCAATGACCTTGGCGCTGGCCTTGGCGACCGGCGAATTGTCGTCGCCAAAGGCCGAGCGAAATCGCTCCATGATTTTTGCGGCAACGGTAAACCGCGCCTCTTCGCTGTCGACGGCTTTTACGGTCGACACCTCCGACGTTTCGGCAAGCACCGCCGATACGGTCGACGCCGCCACGCGAAATTGCAGCATATGCTGCAGGCGCTCGACATCGGCCGCCCAGCCATTGCGCTTTGCCGTCATGGCGTCGGCCCCGCCCTCGACCGGGTCTCCCTGAATGCTGATCGAAAGGTCGAGGGTGTCGCCGTAAAAGCGCGGGTTCATCAGATTTTCAAGCGCCCCCGCATCTGCCAGTGCGGCCGCCGAGAGGGCGACGCGCGGCTCGCGCGCTTCGATCCGCCGCTTGGTGATGTTCTGCAGAACCGTGAAATTGTTAAGCAATTCAGCGAATTCCGCTTCCAGCTCACCGGCCTTGTCGGCCATGCCTGACGTGCGCAATTCCGTCAACTCGTCGGCGACGGCATCGCGGGCGCGATTGGCGATGGCCTCGGCGGCCTGGAGCTGCACGCGGTCGGCGGCGCCGGCGAATGTACCCGACGCGTTGGCAAGCTGCATCGCCTGTTCGCGCAGCCGCACTGTGCCGCCATATTGCCTTACGCCGGTCGCTACCGTCGTATCAAACAGATGACCTACCCGAGCAAGCAACGCCATGCCGATCGCGCAAGCCAGGATGGTCGCCAAAGACGAGACCAGAAAGGCCGAAAACAGCCGGGTACGGATCGTCGTGGTCCAGGCAAACCGACCCGCCGAGGCCGCGCGCGGCGGACCGTACGCCAATGCTGTCGGCACGGCCTGCGGCGGCCCGCCCGCTATATCCGCCTGATCTCGGAGAGCCATGACAGGGATCCTACGCCGGTGACGCGACGCCCTCTATCGGTACCCCTATCTTTGTACCAGGAAGCCGGCTTCATCCATCAGTTGCTTATGCAGGGCTGACGCGTCGGTCAGCCATTTCTTGAAGGCGTCGCCGGTCATAAAGGTCTGGTCAAAGGCTCCCTCTTTCATAAACGCGGACCATTCGGGCGTTGCGGCGATTTTCTTGAACAGATCGACGTACCAGTCGACGGCGTCATGCGCGACACCAGCCGGCATGAAGATGCCGCGCAGCATCAGGTATTGAACGTCGAGGCCCGCCTCTTTGCAGGTCGGGATGTCCTTCCAGGATTTTTCGCCGACGATCTTGTCCGGGTAGTCCATGCGCTTCGAATCGAAGACGCAGAGCGGCCGCAATTTGCCGGCGCGCCAGCCGTCGATCGCCTCGATCGGGTTGTTGACAGTCGAGTCGATGCTTTTGGCGATCAGGTGATCCGCCACGTCGCCGCCGCCACGCAGCGGGACGTAGGTGAATTTGGCGCCGGTCTTCTGTTCGATCGCCGCGGTGATGATCTGGTCTTCCTGCTTCAACCCCGTGCCGCCCATTTTGAACTTGGCGGGTTGGGCCTTCACCGCGTTGATATAATCCGTCGCTGTCTGGTACGGGGTGTCGGCAGGCACCCACAGCACGAACTCGTCAAGCGCCAGCATTGCCACCGGCGTGAAATCGGTCCACTCGAACGGCACACCGGTCGAGAGCGGCGTCGTAAACAGGTTGGACAGCGTCACGACGATCTTGCCGGCATCGCCGCTGTCGCCCTTGACGTCGAGGAAGCCTTGGGCACCCGCGCCGCCCGCTTCGTTCACGACATTGATCGGCTGGCCGGCAAGATCATGCTTGCCGGCGACATCGGCGATTTCGCGCGCCATCTGATCGGCACCGCCGCCCTTGCCGGCCGGCACGACAAAGGTAATCGGCTGCGAGGGTTGCCACGCCGCGTTTGCCGGATATGACAGCCCCAGTATCAAACCCCCGAGAGCCAAGCCCGCCGCCACGGTCATCGATGTGACGCAAACGCGCATTCCGCTGATAGGCATGACCGCCCTCCCCCCGAGTGCAATATGCGGCGCCTTCTCGCTTCTGCGCGCGCACGATGCACAGAGGCAATTCCCCTATCGGCCGGATTTATCGCGGCCGAACCCAATATGTCGGCCGGCCATATTAGCGGATCGACAGTTTCAGACAGAACTTTGCTTAATCGCCGGTAGACGCCCCTCGGAAAAAGAAGCGGCGCGGAGTTTCCCCCGCGCCGCCGATGATTCCGATATGCCGCCGCCGGGGCAGCCGCATCTCACTCTTTGTCTTCCGCCTCGTCCTGACGGCGGCGGATCGCCGCGCCGAGGATGTCGCCGAGGCTGGCGCCGGAATCGGACGAACCGAATTCTTGCATCGCCCGCTTTTCCTCATCGACCTCGCGCGCCTTGATCGACAGCGTGACGCGGCGCGTCGCCCGGTCGATCGCGGTGACCTTGGCATCCACCCGCTCACCCACCGCAAAGCGGTCGGGGCGCTGCTCGCTGCGATCGCGTGACAGTTCCGATTTGCGGATAAAGCCGGGAACATTATCGGGCAGCGTGACCTCGATGCCGTTCTCGTTGGTGCCGGAAATGGTGCCGGTGACGACCTCGCCCTTGCGGAGCTTGGCCATGCCTTCCTCAAACGGATCGGCTTCCAGCTGCTTGATGCCGAGGCTGATGCGTTCCTTCTCGACATCGACGTCGAGCACCTTGACCCGCACCATCTGCCCCTTGCGGTAATCCTTGACCGCATCTTCGCCGGCCTGGTTCCAGTCGATATCCGACAAATGGACCATGCCGTCGATGTCGCCCGGCAGGCCGATGAACAGCCCGAACTCGGTGATGTTGCGGACCTCGCCTTCGACCGTGTCGCCGACCGGGTGCTCTTCGATAAAGGCTTCCCACGGGTTCGCCATGACCTGTTTCAGGCCGAGGCTGATGCGCCGCTTCTGCGGATCGACATCGAGCACCATCACCTCGACTTCCTGGCTGGTCGAGACGATCTTGCCGGGATGCACGTTCTTCTTGGTCCAGCTCATCTCGGAAACGTGCACCAGGCCCTCGACCCCCGGCTCCAATTCGACAAAGGCGCCGTAGTCGGTGATATTGGTGACGCGGCCCTTGTACTTGGCTCCGGCCGGGTATTTAAGCTCGACACCTTCCCACGGATCGGCCTCAAGCTGCTTCATGCCGAGCGAGATGCGCTGCGTTTCGGCGTTGAAACGGATGACCTGCACCTTGACCGTCTGGCCGATATTCAGCGCTTCGGACGGATGGTTGATGCGCCGCCATGCGATGTCGGTGACGTGCAGCAGGCCGTCGACGCCGCCGAGATCGACGAACGCACCGTAATCGGTGATGTTCTTGACGACGCCGGTCAGGACTTGGCCTTCCTTGAGGCTGGCCACCAGTTCCGAACGCTGCTCGGCGCGGCTCTCTTCGAGCACGGCGCGGCGCGACACGACGATATTGCCGCGCGAGCGATCCATCTTGAGAATCTGGAACGGCTGCGGCGAGCCGAGCAGCGGCGAGATATCGCGCACCGGCCGGATATCGACCTGGCTGCCGGGCAGGAATGCGATCGCCCCACTCAGATCGACGGTAAACCCGCCTTTGACCCGGCCATAAATCGTGCCGGTGACGCGCTCATTCGCCTGAAAACTCTTTTCGAGCAAAGTCCAGGCTTCTTCGCGCCGCGCCTTTTCGCGCGACAACGAAGCCTCGCCGTTCTTGTCTTCCATCCGTTCAAGGAAGACTTCGACGGTATCACCGACATTAAGTTCCGGCCCGGCGCCGCCGGCGGTGAACTCCTTGAGGGGCACGCGGCCTTCCGATTTGAGACCGACATCGATCAATGCCGCGTCATTCTCGATCGCGATCACCCGGCCCTTGACGACGGTGCCTTCGAGGCCGTTGGCGGCGACGCCAAGCGACTCGTTGAGCAGCGCCGCGAAACTCTCCTTGAAGCTGTCTGCGCTTTCAGTTGCGACGGCCATTCCTTCTCCTCGATCCCGTTTGTCAACAAAAGCGGCCCCGCCGGGATCGTAGCGGAGCGGGCGGCCGGCAGGGATCGGGTGCGGCCGCATCAACCCGAGCCTTGCATTCGACAGGAAAGAATAGCGCCGCTGTTACCCCGACCTAGCGGTCGCGGGCGGCAAGTGCGCGTGCAATGATACCGGCCGCGTGCTCAAGCGCCTGATCGGCGTCGAGCGAGGTCGTATCGATGACCACGGCATCAGGCGCTGCCGCGAGCGGCGCAACCCGACGCCCGCTGTCACGCGCGTCGCGTTCCTTCATGTCCTGCAGGACATCGCTGTATATAGCCGGCGCGCCGCGCTCTCGCAACTCTTTGGCCCGCCGGGCGGCGCGCGCTTCGGCGCTGGCGGTAATAAAAAGCTTCACATCGGCGTCAGGGCAGATCGACGTACCGATGTCGCGGCCGTCGAGCACCGCGCCAATCGCAGGCGGCGTCGGGTGTGCCGCAAACGCCCGCTGCATCCCCAGAAGGGCGTCCCGCACCGCCGGAATCGCCGCAACAATCGAGGCCGCTGCCGCGATATTTTCGTTCAGCAGGCGTCGCTCGCCCAGCAGTTCCGGCGTCACCCGCCGCGCCGCCGCCGCTGCCTTGTCCGCCTCTGCCGGGTTGTCACCCGCCTCCAGCGCCAGAAATGCCGTGGCCCGGTAAAGCTTTCCGGTATCGAGATGCGCCAGCGCGAATTTCTCGCCAAGCCGCCTCGCCAACGTGCCTTTGCCCGACGCGGCCGGCCCATCGATCGCCACAACAAACGAGGTCATTGCGCGCGCCTTTATCGCGTCAAGCAGCGATTACGCCGTAAAGCCAACGCCGAGTCGTGCCATCAGCGGCACGAAATCGGGAAAACTCGTGGCGATCGGCCGCGCATCATCGATCCGTACCGGATCGCGCGCCGCCAGGCCCAGCACCAGAAACGCCATCGCCATGCGGTGGTCGAGCCGAGTAGCGATCAATGCGCCGCCCGCCGGTGGGCCGCCGTCGCCGTCGATAATCAGATCGTCACCCTCGACCGCGACTTTGACGCCGCAACGCTGCAGTCCCTCGGCGATACCGGTGAGACGGTCGCTTTCCTTGACGCGCAATTCGGCAAGACCACGCATGATGGTGCGGCCGCGGGCGCAGGACGCCGCCACTGCGAGCACCGGATATTCGTCAATCATCGAGGGTGCCCGTTCCGGCGGGATGTCGGCGCCGCTTAGCATCCCGGCGCGCACCCGCAGATCCGCCACCGGTTCGCCGCCAGCGCTGCGCTCGTTTTCAAATTCGATGTCGGCACCCATTTCGCGCAGGCACAGCAGGAGGCCGGTGCGCGAGGGGTTCAGCCCGACATTGGCGATGACGATGTCGGAACCTGGCACCAGCAACGCCGCGACCAGCGGAAACGCCGCCGATGACGGATCGCCCGGCACCACGATCGGCGCCGCGACCAGTTCCGGCTGCCCGGTCAGCGTGATGTGCCGCGCGCCGTCCGGCCCCGGCTCGACGCTGATTGCCGCCCCAAAATGCTGCAGCATCCGTTCGGTATGGTCGCGCGTCGCCTGCGGCTCAACGACGGTCGTCATGCCCGCCGTGTTGAGGCCGGCCAGCAATACCGCCGATTTGACCTGAGCCGACGGCACCGGCAACCGGTAGACCACCGGCACCGGGCTTGCCGTGCCGCTCACCGCCAATGGTAGCCGGCCACCCTCCCGGCTGCGGAACAACGCACCAAAGCGCGACAGCGGGTCGATAACGCGGCCCATCGGCCGGCCGCGCAACGACCCGTCACCGGTCACAAAGCTGGTGAAGGGATGCGTCGCGAGAATGCCGAGCAGCAGCCGCGCCGAGGTCCCGGAATTGCCGAGGTCGAGCACATCGTCGGGTTCGCCGAGGCCGCCGATCCCGACGCCGTCGACGATCCAGCGCTCCGCCTCCTGGCTGATGCCGGCCCCCATCGCCCGCATCGCCGCGGCGGTGCGCAGCACGTCCTCGCCTTCGAGCAACCCGGTAATTTCGGTGCGCCCGACCGCGAGCGCCCCCAGCATCAGCGCGCGGTGCGAAATCGATTTGTCGCCGGGCACAGCGACCGTACCGGAGAGTGGCGCGGCCGCACGCGCCGCGGTCAGCGGCGCCGAACCGGAAAGCGTGTGATCGTCAGGCATGCTATCGACTCGCGAAAAGGAACAGCGGAAATGGGTCCAGCGGGCCGCCGCGACGGCCACGCGACATCCTCGCAGCAAAAAGCGGCAAGGGCATCTTGCAGCCGCAGCACCGACATCCTACATGCCGCCGCCAACGCCGGCACAGCCCGCTGCGTCGGACATCCGCCTCGACGCACCTGTTTTGGACAGGGCATCTGTTGTGACAGGTCATTTGTTTTGACAGGCCGCAGCGGCTGTGGCAATGGCGCCGGCAATTCGCGACCACCGAGCAGCTGACAACGACACCGCGCCGCACCTGACAGCCGCACCCGATCACTGGAACCGACAGGAGCCGTCTTTGGCCAAACCCGAATGGGGCAGCAAGCATATCTGCCCGAGCTGTGGCGCCCGCTACTATGACTTGCAGCGTGATCCGATCGTCTGCCCGAAATGCAGTACGCCGTTCGATCCCGACGCCTTCCTGCGGGCACGCCGCGCCCGCCCGGCGGCGCCTGTCGAAAAGGCGCCGGCGCCGGTCGATGCCGATGACGCCGATGTCGACGTCGAAGCCGACGAGGTGGAAGTCGCCGACGAGGACGAGGAGACCGTACCGTTGGAAGAGACCGAGGACGAGGAAGAGGAACTGATCGAGGACGCTTCCGAACTCGGCGAGGACGAGGACGACATGGCCGAGGTCATCGACAACGTCGAGGAGGAAGAATCCTGACCGGACCGCGGCTGTAACCGGCGTAGAGCGCCGCTCGCGATTTTTCCCTTGCTGCGGCGCCCGCCCCTTCCTAACTTCCCGGCCGCCGCGCAACGGCAAGGGGCCATAGCTCAGCTGGGAGAGCGCTACAATGGCATTGTAGAGGTCATGAGTTCGATCCTCATTGGCTCCACCAACCTACCAAGGGCTTAGCCGGAAACGGCTAGGCCCTTTGTGTTTCCGGCAAAGCCGGGGGGCCGCTCGCGGCAGAGAAGGCCGGGGGATCGCTCGCGGCAGAGAAGGAAGGAATGGCAGTGACCGACTGGATATTGCGGGGCGGCACGGTAATCGACGGCTCGGGCGCAGCCCGGTTCCGCGCCGATGTTGCGATTGCCGGCGACCGGATCGTCGCACTCGGCAATTTGGCGAAGACTGCGGGAGCGCGCGACATCGATGTGTCGGGCCGAATCGTTGCGCCGGGCTTTATCGACGTGCACACGCATGACGACCGCGCCCTGTTCGCCTCACCAGAAATGTCGGCCAAGGCCAGCCAGGGCGTCACGACGGTCATCACCGGGAATTGCGGGATCAGCCTCGCCCCGCTGTCTGTCGATCATGCGCCACCGCCACCGCTCGACCTGCTTGGCGACGCTGCCGATTACGCCTACCCCCGCTTTGCCGACTACCTCGCGGCGCTCGATAGGAACCCGGCAGCGATCAACGCTGCCTGCCTAGCCGGCCATTCGACTCTGCGGGTCGGTGCGATGCCCGATCTTGATCGCCCCGCCAGCGCCGCGGAGATTGCCCGCATGGGCGAGCGCTTGCAGGAGGCGCTCGATGCGGGCGCGGTTGGGATGTCGACGGGGTTGTTTTACGCCCCGGCCTCATCGGCACCACCGGCGGAAATTGAGGCGCTGGCGGAACGGCTGCAAGGGGCCGGCGCGGTGTACACCACGCATATGCGCGACGAGGCCGAGCACGTGCTTGCCAGCCTCGACGAAAGCTTCCATGTCGGGCAGGCGGTCCGGGTGCCGGTGGTGATCTCACACCACAAAACCACCGGTGTCGCCAATTTCGGCCGCACCGCCGAGACCTTGCCTAAAATCGCCGCGGCAATGGCAAACCAGGAAATCGGCCTCGACGCCTATCCCTATATCGCCTCTTCAACCGTCTTGCGGGCACAGCGCGTCGAAGATGCGCTAAAGGTGCTAATTACCTGGTCGAAAGCGGCGCCGGAGCAGGCCGGGCGCGAACTGAGTGACATTGCGCATGATTGGGGCATCGGTGTTTTCGAAGCGGCCGAGCGGTTGCAGCCGGCCGGCGCGATCTACTGGATGATGGACGAGGCCGACGTGCGGCGCGTGCTGGCCTTTGACCACACAATGATCGGCTCGGACGGGCTGCCGCACGACGTTCATCCACACCCGCGCCTGTGGGGCACGTTTCCGCGGGTGCTCGGGCATTATTGCCGCGAAGTCGGGCTGTTCAGCCTCGAAACCGCGGTGCACAAAATGACCGGGTTGTCGGCCGCCCGTTTTGGGTTGACCGGGCGCGGCGTCGTGCGTGCCGGCGCTTATGCCGATCTGTGCGTGTTCAACGCGGACAGCGTCATTGACCGTGCTACCTTCGCCGAGCCGATGACCCCGGCCGCCGGCATCGAGCATGTCTTTGTCAACGGCCGCCCGGTGTGGTCCGGCGGCAAGCCTTCTGGCGAGCGGCCCGGTCGCGCCCTGCGTCGCCAGCAGATGCAGGCGGAAGCACGATAGCTTGCGCCGGCCGGCGCCGCCGGCGCAGAATCCGATTGATGCCAGCCAGGAGCGCAGGAATGCCGACAGCAATAGGAACATCCGGGGAACCGTCCGGGGCGCTGCCGCTCACTGGTCTCGTCGTTATCGATTTCGGCCAGATTTACCAAGGCCCCTATTGCACGCTGCTCCTGGCCAAAGGCGGCGCCGACGTGATCAAGATCGAGCCGCCGCACGGCGAGCCGCTGCGTCGTCGCGCTGGGCCCGGCAAGGACACGACGCTGCCCGTCGCGATGCTGAACCAGAATAAGCGGGCAGTGACGCTCAACCTCAAGCATCCCCGCGGCCGTGAATTGCTGTTCGAGATGGTGCGCCGCGCCGACGTGCTGCTGGAAAATTTCGCGCCGGGCACGATGGATGGTCTCGGAACCGGGTGGAATGTGCTGCACGAGATCAACCCGCGCCTGATTTACGCCACCGGCACCGGTTTTGGCATCAGCGGTCCGGACCGCGACAACCTCGCGATGGACCTCACCATTCAGGCCGCCTCGGGCATCATGAGTGTTACTGGCGCCCCCGACGGGCCGCCCATGAAGGCCGGCCCTACCCTCGTCGATTTCATGGGCGGCATCCATCTTTATGCCGCGATCCTCACTGCGCTGTATGAGCGCGACCGCAGCGGCGAAGGCCGCCTCGTCGAGGTCGCGATGCAGGAAGCGGTGTATCCCAGCCTCTCGGCGAGCTTCGAGTACTACCACCGCACCGGCAAGCCGCCGCCGCGCACCGGCAACCGCCAAGCCGGCCTCTCGACCGCCCCCTACAACGTCTATCCGAGCAATGACGGCCATGTGGCGATCCACATCGTCACCGAGGCGCACTGGAAGAACCTGACCAAGGCGATGAGCCGCGAGGAATTGCAGCAAGACCCGCGTTTCGTGACCAACACCGACCGCATCGGCCATATGGACGAGATCGACGCGGTGGTCGCCGAATGGACCCGCACGCTTGGCAAGATGGAGATATTCGCACGCTGCAAGGCCGGGCGCGTGCCCTGCGCGCCGGTGCGCACCGCGCCTGAGGTCATGCACGACGCGCATATGCACGAGCGCGGCATGCTGGAGGAAATCGATCACCCGGAACTCGGCCGCATCACGGTGCCGACGACGCCTCTGCGCCTGCACGGCCTGCCCCGCCCGCCCAGCATCCCCAGCCCGAAGATCGGTCAGCACAATGCCGACGTGTATGGCGGTTGGCTCGGGCTGCCGGAAAACGAGTTGGTCGCGCTAAAAGAAGCCGGGGTGATTTGACGGGAATACAAAGACGAGGATGCAAAAGAAACGCAAAATAAAGAAATTTCTCGCCGGCGGATCGTCGGACATTTGAACGAACCGCCGACAAGGCTGACGCTGACGACTCAACCGTTACAACGTCACCCCAGTTCTGCCAGACGCGGCAGGACCTCCTTCGAAAACATCGTCAGATTATCGACGGTGTCTTCATGGCTGATATAGCCCCCCTGCCCCATCATCAGCAGATGACCGAAACCGCCGACATGATCGTAGAATGATTTCAGCTGGTCCCACACATCGTCAGGGGTGCCGGCGAAGACGAGGCCGGCGTCGATCGCCTCCTCGACCTGGATCGTGCGAGCGTTGATCGGGCGGCCGTCCTTGGTCTGGACGCGAGTCGCACGCGCTGCCATGGCGCCGCCTTGCTTCAGCATCTGCGCCACCCCTGCCGCCGGCACATAGCCTGGCGGATTGGCGAATTGCGGCGCGACGATGCCGGACGTGCGGCTGTAGCCGAGGATCTGGTCGGCACGGGCCCAGCCTTCCTCGCGCGTCTTGCCAACCCCGATCAGTGCCATGTAGGCGAGGTTGTCGAGCCGCATCTCGCGCCCGGCCGCCGCAGCGCTCTTGCGATACGCGCCGAAAATCCCCGGCGTGCGCACCCAGCCGGTGTTCAAGACGCCGATCGTGATGCCGCGCGCCGCCGCCTCGCTGGCGCTGCCTTCGCTGCCGACCGGTGTCCAGACCGGCGGGTGCGGCTGCTGGTAGGGACGCGGCCAGACATTGACGCTGCGGTACTGGAAGTGCGTGCCCTCCCAGTTGAACGGACCGTCATGCGTCGTCATCGCCTTCAGGATCAAATCGTGCGCTTCCCAGAAGCGCTCGACCAGATCGGCCGGGTTGGTATTGGCCGGCGATATCTCGAACGGCACGCCTTTGACAAAACCCATCTCGATGCGGCCGCGCGAGATCACGTCGAGCATCGAGTATTCCTCGGCAACGCGGATCGGGTCGTTGCGGTTGCCGATCGGCATGCCGAGCGCGAGCAGGCGCACCTTCTTGGTTTCGCGCGCCAGGATCGCCATCGGGATCGTGCACACACTGTCAGCGCAAGTCGCGGTGGCGTGATGCTCGTTGGTCATAATGTTGATGCCGAGTTCGTCGCACAGCGCCCACTCGTCGAGATAGCGGTGATAAAGATCGGCGCCGATTTTGGGATCGAACAATTTGCTCGGAACGACCACCCGGTAGGTATCGGTCAGGTGTTCCCAGGCCGGGTGATAGGCCATCTCGCTAAACTGCCAGACTTGCATCATGGCCGCTTCTCCTGCGCAAAGCCGTCGATCGCGGCGGCGACCGCGTCGGGTTGTTCGATCGAGGGGTAATGCGCCGCGTTTGGAATGCGCATAAAGCGGCCGGCCGGCAAAGCCGCGGCGAGCTTTTCGCCATAACCGGGCGCGACGACGCCGTCCTGATCGCCCCACAACACCAATGCCGGACACGCGATCCGGTGCAACCAATGCGCCAGCGCCGGATTATGCATATACGGCTTCCAGCCATAGAGCGCGGTTGCCTCGCGGTCGCGCGCAATCGACAGGGCCTCGGCGTCGCCGAGGCTGGTATAATCGGGCACGACACCCGCCGGATCGACAAACAGGCGCTGCAGCACCGCATCGGCCGGCAGCGCGTAGAGGTCGGCGATGTCGCGTTCGTCGCGGGCGCCGAATTTGAGGCCCAGCGAGTCGATCAGCACGAGACGGCCGAGCCGAACCTGTGAACGCACCGCGATTTCGAGTGCGACCCAGCCGCCAAACGACGCTCCGACCAGCAGCGTGTCCTTAAGGTCGAGACGGTCGAGCAGATCGAGATACAGGTAGGCGATGTCGCCGACAGTACGGAACCACGCCGGGCGCGGCGTGGTGCCAAAGCCGGGATGCCGCGGCGCGATGACCCGAAACTTTCGCGCCAACCGGTCCAGAAACGGCTGGTTCTGCGCGACGTAATCACCGCCATGCAGGAACAACAGCGGCGGTCCGTCGCCGGTGATCATCGTTTCGACCGCGATCCCACCCAATTCGATGCGCTCCATCGGCACCTCTTTTCTCACCCGCCGATCGACTCCATGCATCGGCGGCAGCAACGTTGCCATAAAAAGCCGCGGCCGGCGACTCATCGGGGACGCGGCATCATCGGGGATGCTGGCAGTGCCGGATCGTGCGGGCTACCTTTGCGCATTCGCTCGAAAGCAGCGCGGAGAGTGAGAAACAATGCGGTATTCCCTGGCGGCGGCATCCATCGTCCTGGCGTTGGCGACGGTTGGCTCCTCGGTTGCCGACGCCGATCCGGCGACTCCTTTTGACGGTGTCTGGAATGTCGTGATCGCCTGTGCCGACGCCTCCGATGGAGCGGCAAGCTACACGTTGCGCTTTAGCGCCCAGGTTCGCAGCGGCGCGATGCTCGGCCAATTCAGCAGCGTCCAGACATCTGCGATGGCGACCGTGAGCGGGCAGATTCAGCCGAACGGACAGGCCTTTTTGCGGGTAGACGGCAAAACCGGCGACATCGTCTATACGGTCGGCCGGGTACGTCCCGGCACGCCTTATCACTACACCGTCAACGCGCGCTTTGCCGGCAACGCAGGCAGCGGCACGCGCAATGAGTTGCGCTCCTGCAATTTGAATTTCACCAAGGCTTGATCGAGGCCGGCGAGGTCAAGCGATCTTATTGGTCCCTCCACCAGTCGCCGGGGCCGGTTATGCGGCGAAAGCCGGTGAGATTCGCGGTTGTTTCCTGGGGTATGCACAGCATGTTGATCGAAGCGACTTTCGGAAAAATATCGTCGCTGCGGCCCCGGAAATTATCGGCATTGAACAAAAAGGGCAGATGCCAGTGAAGATCGTAGCCGAGTTCCATGATCAGCCGGATCAACTGCTCTGATTGGTCACGCCGATCATTTTCAACATAAAGCAGCGGGCGGTGCTGCGCGATCGTCCGGCGCGCGCCGCGCAATACGTCGGTCTCCATCCCTTCGACGTCGACCTTGAGGAGCCGCAGTGACGGCAGGTCGAAATCGTCCAGCACCATCAGCGGCACCTGGTCGCCGCTGGTAAAGAGCGGCAACGACAAGGCCCCGAAATTCATTTTGGCCCGGTGATCCAGCAGCGGGACCGGGATCGACCCTGCGGTTGCACCGACCGCCGCGTGAACCGCGCGTACATGGAAATGCTCGTTCAGCGCCAGATTCGCACACAGCAGGTAAAACAAGCTGCGCTGCGGCTCAAACGCCAGCACCGTTCCCCCGGGTCCGACCAGTTTCGCCAGATGTACCGTGTGCGCCCCGATATTGGCGCCGACCTCGACGACGCTTTGCCCCGGCCTAATCATCTGGGCGAAGACCTGGCCCTCGAATTCGCCGTATTCGCCGTAATAATCGAGCGAGCGCCCGATATAACTGTCGTTCAACAGGTAAAGCATCCGGCCATGCCGGCACTCCTTGAGCCCGACAGCGGCCGGCTCGTTTTGGTCCTCTGCCATGCCGCAGCGTACCGCAAGCGGACCCCACACTGCACGCACGGGTTATGCGTCTGGAAGTGGGCCGCGTTCCCGCACACCCGGTGCTGCAAACCCCGCATTGGCAAATTGCTTGCCATTGGCGCTAAAATGGCAACAACGCCGTTTGTCCGAAGGGAGTGACCATGCATTACAAGCGCATCTCCGCCGATTGCCATCTCGACATGCCCTGGATGCCGCCGGGCCTGTTTACCGAAAACGCGCCACGCGCCCTCAAGGACCGCATGCCGTATGTCGAGGAAGGGCCGGACGGGCCGGCCTGGGTCGCCAAGAACGGCGCCAATTTCGGCCTGCTCTACGGGGTCGGCCCAGGCGGTGCGAAGCATGTCCCGGGACAGAACGTCCGCGTCGACATCATGGCCGAACACGGCCTTTATTCCGACGCCAAGAAAGGCCAGACCCGCTGCAACGACCCGCATCTGCGCCTTAAGGACATGATGACCGACGGCGTCGACGCTGAAGTCATCTACGGGATTCTCGGCGCCGCCTCGAAACTGAACGATATTGAAGCCAGCAACGAGATGCTGCGCATCTATAACGACTGGCTCAAGGAATTCTGCAGCCACTATCCCGATCGCCAGATCGGCCTCGCCTGCCTGCCTTACGGCAATATCGACGAGGCGGTGAAGGAAGTGCATCGCGCCGCCAAGCTCGGGCTGCGCGGCCTCGAATTGTCCTGCTCGTGGGACATGGAGCCGATGTGGCACCCGGACTGGGAGCCGTTGTGGAAGGCGGTCAACGATGTCGACCTGCCGCTGCATTTCCACACCTTCCCGACCACCAGCCCACGGGCGCGTGAACTGGCCGAGGCGCAGGTTCGCCGCGCCGCGATGTTCACCGGCGTGTCGGCGTTTCAGATGGGCCTCATCCACATCATCGCCGGGATGATCGGCGCCGGCGTGTTCGAACGGTATCCGAACCTGCGCGTCGCGTTTGGTGAAAGCGGCGTGGGCTGGATCCCTTACGCACTGCATCGCATGGACTTCGAGTTCGAAGATCGCTTCCGCGACCTGATGAAGAAGAAGCCGAGCGAAATCTGGCGCGAGCGTTGCCGCGCGACGTTCCAGTTCGACCCGATCGGGGCCAAGATGGTCAACGACATGGGCATTGAGACGCTGATGTGGGGCTCTGATTATCCGCACACCGACGGCATCTGGCCGGAATCGACGAAGTACATCGACGAGCAGTTCGCTGGGCTGACGCCG
This sequence comes from Allostellaceae bacterium, assembly GCA_036268425.1. Taxonomy (GTDB): domain Bacteria; phylum Pseudomonadota; class Alphaproteobacteria; order ATCC43930; family CGMCC-115725; genus DATARH01. Next base: position 308,527 of record DATAUE010000179.1, on the reverse strand, counting down.
GAGCAGATCCAGATGATCACCTGCGAGAACGCCGCAAAGTTCTATCGTCTGTCGAACTAGCCGAAGGCTACACCTGACGTCTCCGCGGCACTCCGTCGCGGAGACGTCAGGTGGCGGCAAAACCCTTCGTTATAATCCGAAAGCGGGAAACCGGGGCACCGCCCCCCGTGCTCGACTCGATCCCGCCTGCACCGCGAATGGGGCCAGCAGGTCAATCTTTCCGGCTATAGGATTGCAGCAGCCGCGCTGGATTCCCCTGGCGTGCGCGGGCCGCAAGCGGCGGTACAGCTTCGCCTCCGCCACCGGGACGCCGCAGCGTCATAAAAATTTCTCCGAGCTATCGCATTCGCGAAGACCAGCCTTTCGCTGGCCGCTCTGGGCCGCGCGATGCAATCGTACTATCTCCTTATCATCAGCTTGGCCTTCTATCAGCCTGGCGTCTCAATTTTGCGAGGCGAACGTTGGATTTGGATCGCAGTTTCGGATTTCTCGTCAATGACGTAGCCCGCTTGTTCGGGCGCCGGTTCGATCTGAACGGGAAACGCCTCGGCCTGACGCGTGCGCAGTGCCGCACGCTCGGCTATCTCGCACGCAACGAAGGCATTATTCAGGCGGGTCTGGCCGATCTTCTTGAAATCCGCCCGATGACGCTCGTGCGGCAAATCGACCGGATGGAGGATGCCGGCTGGATCGAGCGGCGACCCGACCCCTCGGATCGGCGCGCGCGCCGCCTCTATTTGACCGACAAGGCACGCCCGATCCTCGGCCGTATTTGGAGCGTCGCCAATAACACGCGCGACGAAGCCTTGACGCAGTTATCCGTCGGCGAGGCTAAACAGCTGATCTATCTGCTGGGTCGGGTCCACGACACACTCTCCGAACGGCTGCCGGCAGCAGAGCCGCCCACCACCGCCGATCCGCCGCCCCCGCGACGCGAGACACATGCAACATTGTCGAAAACCCCGACCAAGGCGGTCAGCGACAGAGTTCCGGTGGTAGAGGTGATCCGGTGACCACTTCTACCGATACCGAACACGCCCCTCCCCTGCGCGGCCTCCGCCGCGTTCTCCGCGACCGCGACGCTCCGGTCACGGTGCCCCCAGTTACAGTGCCGCCCATTTCGGTGCCGCTAAGACGCCCTTTACGTCAGCGCTTGCGCCTGCCGCTGATGATCGCCGGGCCGCTGGTCGTCGCACTCGCTGCCTCATGGTGGTATCTGACAAGCGGGCGTTATGTCTCGACGGACGACGCCTACGTCCAGGCGGCGCGGGTGCAGATCAGCAACGACGTTTCGGGTCGTGTCACCGAGATCGACGTGCGCGACAATCAGCGAGTCAACAAAGGCGACATCCTGTTCCGCGTCGATCCGCGGCCGTTCGAAATTGCGGTTGAGGACGCCAAGGCGCAGCTTGCGGCCGCGCGGTTGCAGGTGCAGGCGCTGAAGGCGACATACAACCAAAAGGCAGCCGACGCGAAAGCGGCGGCAGATACGGCCGTCTATCAACAGCGGGAATATGATCGCCAGCGGCAGCTCGTCGCCACCGGGGTCGCCGCGCGCTCGACGTTCGATCAGATGCAGAACACGTTGCAGATGGCGCGCCAGAAGGTCATCTCGACACAAGCCGATCTTGCCAACACGCTGGCACAACTCGGCGGCAACCCGGACCTCCCGGTCGATCAGCATCCGTCGGTACAGCGCGCCCAGGCAGAGCTGGACAAGGCCAACCTCAACCTTTCCTACACTGTCGTGCGCGCTCCGGAAGAGGGTATCGTCACCAAGGTCGACCAGTTGCAGGTCGGCAACTGGGTGCAGGGCGTGAACACTGGTGCTGCGCCCACCACGCTGTTTTCACTGGTGTCGACCGACCGAGTCTGGGTCGAGGCCAATTTCAAGGAGACGGAACTGACGCACATGCACCCGGGCCAGAAGGCGACGGTGCAGATCGACACCTATCCCGACACTGTTTTCGACGCGACCGTGGGCAGCCTCAGCCCCGGCACCGGCTTGACCTTTTCATTGCTGCCGCCGGAAAACGCCACCGGCAACTGGGTCAAGGTGGTGCAGCGCCTGCCGGTGCGTCTCCTCATCCAATCCCGTGACGCAAAGCTGCCGCTGCATGCCGGCCTCAGCGCCACAGTCGAGGTCGACACCCACTATCGCCGGCCGTTTGTCGCCTGGCTCGACCGCGCCACCGGGCATCTGTTCGGCAGCGCCGAGGCAGGCGAGACGCAACCGTAAGCCAAGGCGCACATCGCAGCATTGCGGGATCGTCGTCATGGCGTCGATTGAGGGACAGGCCGCCGCGCCGCCGCGGGTCATCGAAAACCGCGTCGCGATCACCGCGTCGATCATGCTGGCGACGTTCATGCAGGGCGTCGACACGACGATCGCCAATGTTGCGCTGCCGCACATGCAGGGCAGCCTGTCCGCCTCGCAAGACCAGATCGCCTGGGTCGTGACCTCCTACATCGTCGCCGCTGCGATCATGACGCCGCTGACCGGCTGGCTCGCCGGCCGATTCGGCATCAAGTATGTGTTCCTGATTTCGGTGATCGGCTTCACGATTACCTCGGCCATGTGCGGCGCCGCCACCAGCCTCACGCAACTGGTGATCTACCGCCTACTGCAAGGCATCTGCGGCGCGGCGCTGGTGCCGCTGTCGCAATCGACACTGTTGCAGATCAACCCGCCGGAACGACACGCGCAGGCAATGGCCGTGTGGGGCATGGGGGTTATCCTCGGACCGATCATCGGGCCGGCGCTCGGCGGCTACCTCACCGACAACTACAACTGGCGGTGGGTGTTCTACATCAACCTGCCGGCCGGGCTGCTCGCTGCGACCGGCATCGTTCTCTTCATCAAGGCGACGCGCCACGCGCATCGCGAGGCCTTCGACTTTTTCGGTTTTGCGACGTTGAGCCTGGCGATCGGCGCACTGCAGATGCTGCTCGACCGCGGCGAGTTGAAGGACTGGTTCGGTTCGGGCGAAATCTGGACCGAGGCGATCATCGCGGCGCTCGGCCTCTATCTGTTCATCGTGCACACCGCGACCGCCACCGACCGATCGTTTCTCAACCGCGACCTGCTAAAGGATTCCAACTGCGTCTGCGGCACGCTAATGATGTTCCTGGTCGGCATCCCGCTATACGGCACCATGACGCTGTTGCCGGAAATGCTGCAGACGCTGATGAATTATCCGGTGGTGACGACGGGGCTGGTCACCGCGCCGCGCGGCATCGGCACGATGGCGGCGATGATCCTGGTGGCGCGGCTGGTCGGGCGGCTCGACATCCGGCTGATCATCTTGAGCGGGCTTTTGATCACGGTCGTCTCAATGTGGCAAATGACCGGGTTTTCGCTGCAAATGGGTATGGGGCCGGTCGTCATCTCGGGGCTACTGCAAGGATTTGGGCTGGGCTTTGTCTTTACCCCGCTCAGCACCGTCACGTTCTCGACGCTACCTCGTAATATCCTGACCCAGGGCACCGCGATTTTCAGCCTGATGCGCAATGTCGGCGGCAGCATCGGCATTTCCGCGGTCGTGGCCCTGCTCGCCGAAAACACGCAGGTCGTGCATTCCCGACTGGTTGAACATCTGCGGCCGGACAACCCGCTGCTGCGCGCCCCAATGTCGGGGCCGGGTTATGATCTGATGACGAAGCACGGCATGGCCGCGCTCAACGCCGAGGCAACGCGGCAGGCGGCGATGGTCGCCTATCTCGACGATTTCAAGCTGATGATGCTGATCGTTATCCTGGCTGCCCCGCTGCTGTTTCTGCTGCGCAAGCCGTCACGCACAATGGCAAAGGGCGTCGCAGCGGCAATGGATTAAGGCAACCCGCCATGACCGATCTTGCCTATACCTCGGCGGTCAACCTCGCCGGCCTCATTGCGCGGCGTTCGGTGTCGCCGGTCGACATCATCGACGATCTGCTGCACCGCATCGAAGCGTCGCAGCCGACGCTCAATGCGTTCATCACGATTTGCGCCGATGAGGCGCGTGCCGCAGCGCGCGAGGCCGAGGCCGCAGTAATGCGCGGCGATACGCTCGGGCCACTGCATGGTGTGCCGTTTGCGGCCAAGGATCTGGTCAACACCGCCGGTGTGCGCACAACTTTTGGCTCGATAGCGCTGGCAAGCAATGTGCCGGCCACGGATTCGCCGTCCGTCGCGCGCCTGAAAGCGGCCGGCGCTATTCTCGTCGGCAAGACGACGACGCCCGAGTTCGGCCATAAATGCTTTACCGAGGCGCCACTGTTCGGCCGCACCGCCAACCCGTGGGACCTGTCGCGTACCTGCGGCGGATCGAGTGGCGGCGCCGCGGCGGCGGTCGCGGCGGGACTTGGCCCAATCGGCATCGGCACCGATGGCGGCGGCTCCAGCCGCATTCCGGCATCCTGCTGCGGCATCGTCGGGTTCAAGCAGACGCTGGGGCTGGTGCCGCATGATCTGACGCCGGACGGGTTTGGAAACCAGTCGCACATCACCCCGATGACCCGCACGGTCGCTGACGCCGCGCTGATGCTGCACGCGATGGCCGGCCCCGATCCGTGCGATCCGCACGCGCTCGGCCTCGACCCGCCCGATTTCGTCGACGGCGCGCGGCCGCGGGGTGACCTGAAAGGGGTGCGCATCGCATGGCGCCCCCTGCTCGGCAACACCGTCCTGGCCGGCGACGTGCGCGCCGCTTGTGAGGCAGCACTCGCCGCCTTTGAGGAACTTGGTGCGATCGTCGAGCCGGTTGCCGATGATTTTGCCAGCACCGAGCCGGTCTGGTTGGTCCTGACGCAGTCTTTCTGGAATGCGCGCTTCCGCCGTTATGTCGCGCAGTACGGCAATCAGATGAGCGACACGCTGTTGCGCCAAATGGATAACGGCGCCGGCCACAGCGCCGTCGCCTTGCAGGAAGCGATGTTCGAGCGCACCCGCATCTTTCGTGAGGTGCAGGGCTGGTTCCGGCATTGCGATATCGTCGCGACCCCGACCTTGTCGCGCACGGCGCTGCCGATCGGCCATGACTTCTTTACCGCGATCGAGATCGACGGACAGGTGACCGACACCGTACGCAACGCCTGGTACCCCTACACACTGCCGTTCAACCTGTCAGCCAACCCAGCCGTCACGCTCCCTTGCGGCTTCGGCGCGGACGGGCTGCCGATTGGGCTGCAACTGGTTGGCCCGCGTCTTGGTGACGCCACGCTGTTGCGCGCCGCCGCGCTGTTCGAGGCGGTACGGCCCTGGGCCGGCCACCATCTTCCAGCCCCAACCGGCTGACTCTACCGCGCGGCCGGCACGTCGATCGGGGCGCAGTTTCTGCGGCCCGACATCAGGCAGTCTTCCAGATTGGATTTTTCGCGCAGCGCGTTGAACAGGAAGTAACCGGCAATCGCCAGCGCCACGATAATGAGCAATCCGACAAGCGCGCCGCGACGTGAAGCCGGCTCGGGAGCCTGGTTGTTCGGGTCCATCCACACACCCTGCCGAGCGCGTCGCGGCAAGGCAAGCGCCCAGGACGCCGCGGCCCGCCTCACTTCATACGACTGGCGCCCATAGTACATCTTCAATATGCGCCGCCCCGGCCGCCAGCATCACCAGCCGATCAAAGCCGAGTGCGATCCCGGCGCATTCCGGCAACCCGTGATCAAGCGCAGCGAGAAAATCCTCGTCGATAGGGTAAACCTCGCCGTAAAGCGCCTGCTTCTTCGCCAGATCGGTGGCGAAGCGACGGCGCTGCTCGGTCGCATCCGTCAGTTCGCCAAAGGCATTGGCGAGTTCGAGGCCGCAGACATACAACTCGAAACGTTCGGCGAGGCGCGGATCGTCGGGCTTGCGCCGCGACAATGCCGCGAGCGACAGCGGATAGTCATACACGATCGTCGGCGCTCCGATACCGAGGTGAGGCTCGATGCGTTCGAGGAAGACACGGAAAAACAGCGTCTCCCAATCATCGCCGGGATGCGGTGCGATGCCGATCCGCGCCGCCTCGGCACCGAACAACGCGGCATCGGGTTTGAGCGGATCGGGCGCAGTCGCGAGAAGATCGATGTCGGCATATCGCGCAAACGCCTCGGTGACCGTCAGGCGCTGCCAAGCTGCCCGCGCATCGGCGCTATGGCCTCGCCAGCACAGCGCCTCAGCGCCGGCAGCTTCCTGAGCCGCGCGAAGCAGGGTTTCACAGTCGGCCATCAGATCGCGGTAATCCGCTCCGGCGCGATACCATTCCAGCATTGCGAATTCCGGATGATGTGTCGCGCTGCGCTCGCCGTCGCGATAGGCATGCACGAATTGCCAGATGCGCGGCAACCCGCCGGCCATTAGCTTCTTCATCGCGAATTCCGGCGAGGTGTGCAGGTACAGCCGCCGGGCGCTTCCGTCACGCGGATCGTTGAGCAGAGTCGAAAACGCCCGCAGGTGCGGCTCGATTCCGGGGCTGACCTGGAGCGCCGGGGTCTCGACCTCGACATAATCGGCGGCCGCAAAGAAATCCCGCGTCGCCTTGAGGATACGCCCGCGCGCCGCCAGATTGCCGCGCCGTGCCGCGAGACGGTCGGGGCGCCACCAAGGCGGTGTCATCGCATCTGTCATTCCCCGCTCCATGATGCATTCCGCTTTGCGCGGTGTTCCCAAGCTGATAGGAACCGCAACAAAATCCCCTCTCCTTTTTACGAGCCGTGCCGCCATGAAGATAAACGCAATCGACCTCAAGCCAGGCAATGTTCTGGAACACCAGAATAAGTTATGGATCGTGCTGCGCCGCGAGTTGGTCCAGCCGGGCAAGGGCGGCTCCTTCGCCCAGGTCGAGTTGCGCGACCTGCGCGGCGGCACCAAGCTCAACGAGCGTTTCCGCACCCAGGAAACCGTCGAACGGGTCCGTCTCGACGAAAAAGAAATGCAGTTCCTCTATATGGAGGACGATCAGGCGACCTTCATGGACAATGATTCGTTCGAGCAGATCAGCGTGCCGCGCGACCTGATCGGGGACCCCGCCGATTTTCTGCAGGACGGCATGGTCTGCAAGATTATGCTTTACGAAGGCACGCCGCTGTCGCTGGAAATGCCGCCCAGCGTGATTATGACCGTGGTCGAGGCCGACCCGGTGGTGCGCGGCCAGACCGCCTCATCCTCATACAAACCGGGCAAGCTCGAAAACGGGCGGCGCGTGCTGATCCCGCCGCATATCGAAGCCGGCACCCGCATCGTCGTCAACACGACCGAAGGCAGCTATGTCGAGCGGGCCAAGGACTGAGGTGGGCGCAGAGCAGGGATAGCACGACGTGGCGGTACACTCGCCAATCATCAATGTGATGACCGGGGCAGCGCGCAAGGCGGCACGCGGCCTCAACCGGGATTTCGGCGAGGTCGAGCAGTTGCAGGTCTCGGTCAAAGGGCCGGGCGATTTCGTCTCGACCGCCGATCTGCGCGCCGAGCGCACGCTGCGCAATGAACTGCACCGCGCCCGCCCGCACTACGGCCTGTTGTTCGAAGAAGGTGGCGCCGCCGAAGGCACCGACACGCATCATCGCTGGATTGTCGACCCGCTCGACGGCACCACCAACTTCCTGCACGGCATCCCGCATTTCGCGATTTCGATCGCGCTGGAGCGCGACGGCGAGATCGTTGCCGGCGTGGTCTACGAGCCGACCCGCGACGAGATGTATTGGGCGGAAAAAGGCATCGGCGCCTTTCTCAACGATCGCCGTTTGCGCGTGTCGGCACGGCGCCAGCTTGGTGATGCAGTAATCGGTACCGGCATCCCCTTCCGCGGGCGCGGCGACCACCCGAAGTATATCGCGACGCTGGGGCGCGTCATGGGAGCGACCAGCGGTGTGCGCCGACTGGGTGCCGCAGCGCTCGACCTCGCCTATGTCGCGGCCGGCCGTTATGACGGGTTTTGGGAATACGGCTTGTCGCAATGGGATATCGCGGCGGGATTGTTGCTGGTGCGCGAAGCTGGCGGCTTTGTCAGCGACCTCACAGGCGGACAGGCGATGATGGCCTCCGGCGATATTCTCGCCGCCAACAATCATCTGCATCTGGCACTCGCCGCGCTGATCCGCGAACCGGTCCGCGAGGCATCGGCGCGTACCGAAAAAGCGGCAAACCCCGCGGCGGCCGCGACATAAAGCCGGATCGCACCGAACCGTTGCGGTCAGTTTTCGATGTCGCCCGCCCATACCATCGGCTAACCTGCCGCGCTCCCGCGATTAGCAGTGCACCAATGTGGTCGTATACAAGGAATTGAACCCCGAATGAAAGCGGGGCAGGCCTGGCAGCCGCGTCACGGCTCGGCGCACCGGCGAGCTGGCGTGTGGGCAGCCGGTGCGGTCGCAGCCGCGCTTGCCCTGGGCGTCGTATCGATGCATCAGTTTGGTGCATTTGATCTGGTGCCGGCGGCACCGTCACTCCCCGGTATGCCCGTCGTCACCAGCACACTGCCGTTCGAACACATTGCCGAGGCCAAGAAAATAGAGGCACCCTTACCGAGCGAGCCGACGCAACCGGTTCAAACACCGCCGACGGCCACTGCGGCACCCGCGCCCCGCAACACGTCGGCGGCGGTCGTGACCAAGGCAATCGATGCGACGGCGCGACCTGACATCAAGCCGTCCGACGCGGCAGCGCCGAATGCGCCGGCGCCGGAAGGCAAGACGTCATCAGTCGCCGGTACTGCCGATCGAGCAGGAGCGCCGTCAGCATTTCCTGTGCCGCGCGGTCCGCTGCCGCTGCAAACCGATCTGATAGCGCCTGCCGTACCGGGAAAGGGCGCCGCCGCGCGACCGGCCCACATCGTCGACGCGCCGCTGTTCGCCGGCAACACGCCGCCAACGCGCAACATCGGGGCGGCCAATCCGAATGGCTGAGCGCGAAATCATCGAAGCGCCCCTCCCTGAGCGGCGCAATATGAGCCGCCCGCACAGTTTTGTTGTGCGGATGGCGGGGTTTCTTGTTGTGGTCGCAGCCCTGGCCCTCGCGCTCGGCCGGCCGCTCTTCGCTGCCTTTATGGGCAACCCGGCGGTCAACGGAGTCATTTTCGGGGTTCTGGTCGCGGGCATCGTCTACATTTTTCGCCAGGTCATCCTGCTCGGCCCGGCGACCGACTGGATCGACAGTTTTCGCGAACGCCTCGCCAGCCGCGATCTGACGGCACCGCCCGGTCCCGCACCACGCCTGCTGGCGCCGATGGCCCGCATGCTCGGACGCCGCCAGAGCGGCCGCGTGACCTTGTCGGCGACATCGCTGCAAACCCTGCTCGACGGCATCGCCGCGCGCCTCGACGAAACCCGCGAGACCTCGCGCTATCTAATCGGCGTGCTGGTGTTCCTCGGGTTGCTCGGCACTTTTTACGGCCTCCTCGAAACCGTGCGCTCGGTCGGTGGCGTGATCGGGGCGCTGAGCATCGGCGGCGGTGATCTGGCCAGAGCCTTCGCCGATCTGAAAAACGGCCTGGAAACGCCGCTGCACGGCATGTCGACGGCGTTCAGTTCGTCGCTGTTCGGCCTCGCCGGCAGTCTCGTACTCGGTTTTCTCGACCTCCAGGCGGGGCAGGCGCAAAACCGCTTCTACAACGACCTCGAGGAATGGCTGTCGACCTATACGCGGCTGTCGGCGGGACCGTTCGGCGATGGCGGCGACGGTTCGGTGCCGGCCTATCTGCATGCCCTGCTCGAACAGACCGCCGACAGCCTGGAAAACCTCCAGCGCATTCTGGCGCGTGGCGAAGAAAGCCGGATCAGCACCAATACGACGCTGGCCGGGCTGACCGATCGCCTCAGCATCCTCGGCGAGCATATGCGCGCCGGGCAGTTGCTGATGGTACGGCTTGCCGAAAACCAGATGGAACTAAAACCGTCGCTGACCCGGCTCGCGGCAATCGCCGAAAATTCGCTCGGCCACGATGACGTGCTGCGCACCCATCTGCGCAATATCGAGGCCTATCTGGCGCGACTGACCGAGGATGTCGCCGAGGGGCGGGCACAGAGCGTACAGGAGCTGCGCGGCGAAATCCGCTTGCTCGCCCGTACGATCGCCGCTTTGGCCGAGGAAGGCGGCTGATCTGATGCCGCTCGCCAGCCGCCGCTCGCGGCGCTCCAGCATCGACATCTGGCCGGGCTTTGTCGACGCCCTGGCGCAGTTGTTGATGATCATCATTTTTATCCTGCTGGTATTCACCGCCGGCCAGTTCCTTCTGTCGGATGCGCTGTCGGGGCGGGACAAGGCTCTGAAGGAATTGCAGCAGCAGGTCAGCCAGCTCAGCGACCTGCTCAATTTGGAGCGCAGCGCCAACGCCGATCTGCGGGCCAGCACCACCAGCCTGTCGGCACAGCTCAAAAAAGCCGTATCGGAGCGCGATGCGCTATCGACTCAGATCGCCGGTCTGACCGAAAAGGCCAATGCCGCGACCGCCCTTGCCGATCAGGCGACCGCGCAAATGAACGATGCCAACAGCCAGCTCGGAGCGCTGCGCGACCGCGCCGAAAAAGCTGAACAGGCCCTGACCGCCGAGCAGCAGACCAGTGCTGCGGCACGCGCCCAGGTCGAGCAGCTGACGGCCTCTATCGCCGCGCTGCGCGACCAGCTTGCCAAGATCGCTGCGGCGCTCGATGTATCGGAAAGCAAGGTCAAAGACCAGCAGACCCAGATCGCCGATCTCGGCAAGCGGCTCAACCTGGCGCTGGCCAACAAGGTCCAGGAGCTGGCGCGGTTCCGCTCGGAGTTTTTCGGACGGCTGCGCCAGATCATCGGCGACCGGCCCGACATCCGTATCGTGGGGGATCGCTTTGTTTTTCAGTCCGAAGTGCTGTTCGATCAGGGCAGCGCCGATCTCGGTGACGCGGCCAAACGCCAGCTCGATCCGGTAATCGCCGCGCTCAAGGCAATATCCGAGAAAATCCCGCCCGATCTGAACTGGGTCTTGCGAGTTGACGGCCATACCGACAAACGCCCGATCAAGTCGCAACAATTCCCTTCGAACTGGGAGTTGTCCGCGGCGCGCGCCATTTCAGTGGTGCGCTATGCGATCTCGCAGGGCATCCCGGCGAACCGCGTCGCCGCCGCCGGATTTGCCGACAACCAACCGATCGACCCCGGTGACAGCGAAGACGCGTTCCGTCATAACCGCCGGATCGAATTGAAGCTGACCGACCGCTAAACGCGGCGCTTGCCATCGCCCACCGGCTCGCCTATGCGCTGGCAGGTGGCTGACATTCCCGCGACCCGGAACGAAAGCGACGTCGACACCCGGCCGGCGAATGCCACCGAATCGCGCCTGCGCGACAGCGATGTCTTTCTGATCCTGCTTGCAGGCTGCACCGGTGTCGCGGCGGGCTTTGGCGTCCTTTTGGTCGATCTGCTGCTCGAGGGGCTGCGCTGGTTCTCCTACGATCTGCCGCCCGCCTCGCATTTGAGCGACACGGCGCATTTGCCGTACCTTCGTTTATTGTTGATACCGGTCGCCGGCGGGGTTCTTGTCGGCATCGCCTCGACGATATTGCGCCGCTGGCGGCCGCGAGAGGTGGTTGACGCAATCGAGGCGAACGCGCTGTTCGGCGGCCGCATGTCGCTCGGTGACAGCGTAGGCCTCGTCGCAGTGACCCTGCTGTCAGGCGGTTTCGGGGCCTCTGTCGGGCTTGAAGCGGCCTATACGCAGCTTGGCGCGGCGATGGGTTCGCGCCTTGGGCGCCAACTCAGCCTGCGGCGCGACGACGTGCGTACGCTGGTCGGGTGCGGCGCGGCCGGCGCCATCGCCGCGGCCTTTAACGCGCCGCTCGCCGGCGCGTTCTATGCGTTCGAACTGATCGTCGGCAGCTATACGCTGCAAACCCTCGCGCCGATCGGCATGGCGGCACTGGTCGGCGCGTTGACGGTGCGCGTGTTGAACGGCGGCAACCCGATCTTTGTGATCTACCGGCATCTCGACCTGAGCGCCCTCGATTACATGATTTTTTTCGTGATCGGACTGGCCGCCGCCGGGCTCGGCATGCTGGTCATGCAGGGTGTCACACATACCGAGGCGCTGTTCCGCCGGCTGGCCGTGCCGCGATGGGGCCGCCCGGCACTCGGCGGCGCGATCCTCGGATGCCTTTCGCTGGCCTTTCCGCAAATTCTCGGCAGCGGCCACGGCGCGATCTTGCGGCAACTGCATTCAGGCTACGAACTGCCGCTGGTTTTCGGGTTGATCGTGGCAAAGACGCTGGGTTCGGCGATTTCAATCGGCTCCGGGTTTCGCGGCGGCCTGTTCAGCAGTTCGCTGTTGATCGGCAGCCTGTTCGGCAATCTGGTCGGCGAAGGGCTGGCCTACGTCGCCCCGACGCTGGCGCCGGACCCGGTGCTCTACACGCTGGTCGGCATGGGCGCGGTCGCTGCCGCGATCATCGGCGCGCCGGTAACGATGATCATGCTGGTGCTGGAAACCACCGGCGATTTTTCAGCGACGATCGGCGTCATGGTCGGTGTGTTGACCGCGGCCTCCGCTGTGCGGCACTGGTTCGGTTATTCGTTCGCGACATGGCGGTTTCACCTGCGCGGGCTGAAAATCCGCAGCCCCGAGGATATCGGATGGCTCGACGAACTGAAGATCGGGCCGATCATGCGGCGCGACCCGGCGGTTATCGCCGCCGACCAGCCGATCGCCGAATTGCTGCGACGCTTTCCGCCGGGCAGCACCAAGCAGGTGTTCGTCGCCGATAGCGGCGGGCAGCTATCGGGTGCCGTCGATCCGGCCGAGGCGGCACGCCCCGACCGCGCCGACGATGAAGCGCAGACCGTCGGTGATCTGATAAACACGCCGCTCGTCTTTCTGCTGCCGGGGGAAAACCTGCGCACCGCATTGGGGCGGTTCAGCCGCGCGGCGCAGGAGAGCCTGCCGGTTATCGACGATCCGCAGCAGCGCCGCATCATCGGCTACGTCAGCGAAGCCTACGTCCTGCGTCGTTATGCCCAGGAACTGGAGCGCCGCCGCAGCATCGGCGTCGACGATGCCGGGATTTTCAGCCCGACAACGGGCACCGACGCCGGCCCCCAAGCTCGTTAGCGGCCCCCCGCTGCCGTGGCGCATTCGGGCCGGCCGATTCGGCCCCTATCCTTTCCATTTACCTGTCGGAATCGTGACTGCGCATAGGGATGACCTATCCAAAATAGGCGAGCGATTTTGTCATGGCTGCGATAGAGTAGACGCAACGCTTCCCGAACCCGGGTAGGATAGGAAGCGCGCCGACAGCAACTGAAGCAGCCGGCGCGGTAGAGAGGAGACCCTTGAATGGCCGATGCCATTGCCAGTGATGTAGGCGTCAATCCGGTCGCGCGACGATCGAGCGCCCGCATGCTGGTGCGCCGTAAATCAATGGTCGCGTTCCTGATGGCGCTGCCGCTGATTTTGATCATCGTCTGCCTGGTGGTGTACCCGGCGTTTTACGCAATGCACCTTGCGACTCTGAACAAATCGATGCAGCATTTTGTCGGTTTCGGCAATTTTCTGTTCCTGTTCAAACGCAACACCTTCTGGATGGTGGTCGAGCAATCGGTGCTGTTCGCCGTCACCGCGGTCATCTTCAAGGCGGTGATCGGCTTTGTCGTTGCCCATTTCGTCCACAACATCCCGCTGAAAGGGCAGCGCAAATGGCGCGGCATGCTGCTCATTCCGTGGGTCATTCCACCGGCGATGAGCACACTCGCCTGGCTGTGGCTGTTCGACCCGTCCTACAGCGCCTTCAACTGGATCCTTGCGCATCTCGGCATCGCCGGCATCCCCTGGCTCGGCAACCCATATTGGGCGCGTTTCGCCGTCATTCTGGTGAATGTCTGGGTCGGCTCGCCGTTTTTTATGATCATGTATCTGGCGGCGCTGAAATCGGTGCCGGAACAGTTGCATGAAGCCGCCGCCATCGATGGCGCCAGCTGGCTGCAGAAGATCTGGTACGTCAATTTGCCGATGATGCGGAACATCATCCAGATCACCGCACTGTTCTCACTGATCGTTACTTTCGCCAATTTCGATATCGTCAAGATTTTGACCAATGGCGGTCCTGTGGATCAGACGCATGTATTTGCGACCTGGTCCTTCACGCTCGGCATCTGGGGCAACGACCTGCCGTTGGGCGCAGCGGTATCGCTGTTCATGTTCCCGATCCTTGGCACGGCCGCGATCTTTATCCTGCGCAACGTCCGCAAGCGCGGCAACGAGGCCTGAGTATGACAAGCACAACCGCCGAGATCGGCGCTACGACCGGGGTCGGCCGCTTTGGCAGCATTTCACGCGGCCGCAAGCGGGCACTCTACTGGTCGTATTTTTTCCTGGTCCTGTTCGTCATCTTCTTTCTGATGCCACCGGTCTACATGCTGATCACCTCGCTGAAGACCAGCGCGGAAATCGGCGCGGTGACCAACCCTTGGTGGGTCTATCATCCGACCCTGGAAAACTACATCACGCTGCTGACGCAAAAGAACTTTTTGACCTTTTTCCGCAATTCCGCGGTGGTATCGGTCTTGGTCGTGTCATTGAGCATGGTGGTCAGCGTGCTGGCCGCGTTCTCGCTGGCGCGGATGAAGTTCTGGGGTTCGGCGACGCTGGCGACCGGCGTCTTCCTGACCTACCTGATCCCGGACACGCTGCTGTTCATCCCGCTGTTCAAGATTTTCGCGTGGATACACGACACGACCGGCATCGAGCTGATCAATCACTGGTGGGTACTGATCTTTCTCTATCCGACGCTGACCGTGCCGTTCTGCACCTGGATCATGATCGGGTATTTCTCGAGTATCCCGAAGGAGCTTGACGAAGCCGCCTTGATCGACGGTGCCGGCTATATGCAGATATTGACGCGGGTATTCATCCCCGTGGCGCTGCCTGGCATCATCGCCGCAACGATCTTTGCCTTTACGGTCTCCTGGGCAAACTTCCTTTACCCCCTCGCCTTCACGACTTCAGAAGACCAGCTGGTGCTGCCGGTCGGCATCGTCACCACGCTGATCAAAGGCGATGTGTACAACTGGGGGCAGATCATGACCGGGGCGCTGCTCGGTGCTGCGCCGCCGCTGATCATCTACGCGTTCCTGATGGATTATTACATTGCCGGCCTGACCGCCGGCGCGACCAAGGGGTAGAAACCATGGCGCAGGTCGCCTTACGCAAGATCGTCAAGACCTTCGACAAAACCCCTGCCGTTCAGGGCATCGACCTCGACATCGCCGACCGCGAGTTCATCGTGCTGGTCGGTCCCTCCGGCTGCGGCAAAAGCACGACATTGCGGATGATCGCCGGCCTCGAAGAGGCAACATCAGGCGAAATCTACATCGGCGACCAACTGGTCAACGACGTGCCGCCCAAAGACCGGGACATCGCGATGGTGTTCCAGAACTATGCGCTATACCCGCATATGACCGTGTTCGAGAACATGTCGTTCGGCCTCAGGCTGCGCAAATTCCCCAAGCCCGAGATCAAGGAGCGGGTCGAAAGCGCAGCGCGCATTCTCGACATCACCGATCTGCTGCAGCGCCAGCCAAAGCAGCTTTCGGGCGGGCAGCGGCAACGTGTCGCGATGGGCCGCGCGATCGTGCGCAACCCAAAGGTCTTTCTGTTCGACGAACCGCTGTCGAATCTTGACGCCAAATTGCGCGTTCAGATGCGCACCGAAATCAAGAAAGTGCATCAGAAGGTCACGACCACGACCGTCTACGTCACCCACGATCAGGTCGAGGCCATGACGCTGGCAGACCGCGTCGTCGTGATGAATGGCGGCCGGATCGACCAGATCGGCACGCCGCACGAAGTCTATCACGCGCCAAGAACCCGGTTCGTCGCAGGCTTTATCGGTTCGCCGGCGATGAATTTCATGCCGTGCCGCCTCGTCGGCAATAACGGCAGCCTGTCCGTGCAGTTGTCGGACAAGCTGAGATTTCCCGTGCCGCAGGATCGTGTTGCCCGTTACAGCGGCCATGTCGGCGAGGATCTGATCTTCGGGCTGCGCCCTGAAGACATCATCGAAAAGCGCGGCGACCTGCCGCCGGGCCGGGCCGCCTTTGACGTTCTCCTCGAGGTCGTCGAGCCAATGGGCATGGAAACGATGGTGTATTTCATCATCGATGGCGTCGAGGTGTGCGGGCGGGTCAATCCGACAGCGGCCGGCAATGCCGGCGAAACCATGCCGCTGGTCGCCGATCTCAACCACATGCACCTGATCGATCCGCGCACCGATCTCGTGCTTTGACCGCCGCATCAACGGCTCAAAAACATGTCGTCCCGGCCTTCGAGCGTCTGAAGATTTGCCGGTTTCGGGGCATTCTCGCCCTGTTGCGTCGCACAGACGACGAGGATAGCCGTTAAAGGCGCTCGCCGCATTTAACCGCGGCGAGCCAACGCGTTCCGCCAGCGCCCTCCGGCTGAGCGCGGCTGCGCGTGCGGCGGCGCGCCGTATCCTGGGATACGTCATCGCGAAGCCGGCTGTTCAATGTTTCGGCGGAGAAGGTGAGAGGCCCCTCACCCCAACCCTCTCCCCGCAAGCGGGGCGAGGGAACGGACAGCGCGCTGATTAAACCCTCGCCCCGCTTTGCGGGGAGAGGGAGGGGCCCGCGCCGCAGGCGTGGGAGGGTGAGGGGCGACACCGCCGGTTAAGGCGACTGCAAAAAGCAGGCTGCCCCGCGGCATCCACACCCAGCGTATGGTGACGACAAACTGCGGTACAGTAATGCCATGCATCTCGCCGATTTCGCTTACGACCTGCCGCGCGACCTGATCGCCGATCGACCGGCAGAACCACGCGAGTCGGCACGTCTGCTTGTCTTGTCCGCTTCCGGCGGCGTCACCGATCGCCATATCGGCGATCTACCGGCGTTGCTGCAGCCCGGCGACCTGCTGGTGTTCAACGACACCAGGGTGATCCCGGCGCGGCTGATTGGGCGGCGCGGACAGGCAACAATCAAGATCACCCTGGCGCGTGACCTGGGCGGGGGCATCTGGCGCGCTTATGCAAAAGGTGCCCGCCGGCTGCGATCAGGCGACCGTCTCGATTTCGCCGAGGATTTCGCCGCCGAAATCGTGGACAAAACGCCCGATGGCGAGGTGACGCTGCGTTTCAGCCAAGAGGGCGATGATTTCAGAGCGGCGCTGACCCGCTACGGCATCATGCCGCTGCCGCCCTACATCAAGCGTCCGCGCGGTGGCGAGGCACGCGACCGGACCGACTACCAAACGATGTTCGCCCGCAATGACGGTGCCGTCGCGGCGCCGACCGCCGGGCTGCATTTCACTCCCGATTTGCTCGCGTCCTGCGCGGCGCGCGGCATCGAGCAGGCACTGGTCACCTTGCATGTCGGCCCCGGCACGTTTCTGCCGGTCAAGGTTGACGACCCGCGCGAGCATCATATGCACGCCGAATGGGGCCAGATCGACGCCGCGACCGCCGATCGAATCAATACGACGCGCGACCGCGGTGGCCGTGTCGTCGCAGTCGGCACGACCAGCGTGCGGCTGCTCGAAAGCGCTGCCGCCGCGACGGGTCGCGTCGCCGAATTTTGTGACGAAACCCGCCTGTTCATCCTGCCGGGGTATCGGTTTCGCGCGATCGACCTGCTGCTGACCAATTTTCACCTGCCGCGCTCGACCCTGTTGATGCTGGTCGCCGCGCTCGCCGGCCTTGACCGGATCAAGAGCGCCTATGCGCATGCCGTCGCCCGGCGTTACCGTTTTTTCTCCTACGGCGATGCCTGCCTGATCGAACCTGCCGATGGCGCTATCGCCGCCCGCCCAAGCCCGTCGGGGAATAGATGGAATGAGGTCGAGCCTTGAGCATCGGCTTCGAAATCCTGGCGTGCGACGGCGCGGCGCGAGCCGGCCACCTGACGACGGCGCACGGGTTGATCGAAACGCCGGTCTTTATGCCGGTGGGCACCGCGGCGACGGTCAAGGCGATGACCCCGGAAGGCGTCGCGGCGACCGGCGCGCGTATCGTGCTCGGCAACACCTATCATCTGATGCTGCGTCCCGGCGCCGAGCGCATCGCAGCGCTTGGTGGGCTGCATCGCTTTATGAACTGGCCGCATGCGATTTTGACCGATTCCGGCGGCTTTCAGGTCATGTCGCTGGCCACGTTGCGGAAGATCACCGAAGAGGGGGTCGCCTTCCGCTCGCATCTCGACGGCAGCCAGCATCTGCTCACCCCCGAGCGCTCGATCGCGATACAGCATCTGCTCGGCGCCGATGTCACGATGGCATTCGACGAATGCACGCCGTTTCCCGCCGCGCGGGAGGCCGTTGAGGCATCGATGGGGCTGTCGATGCGCTGGGCCGATCGCTCGCGCGTCGCCTTTGTGGAACGGCCGGGCCACGGCATCTTCGGTATCGTGCAAGGCGGCGTGCATCCGGATTTGCGGCAGAATTCGGCCGCGCGCCTGATCGAGATCGGGTTCGACGGTTATGCGATCGGCGGCCTCGCGATCGGCGAGGGCCAGGCCACGACATTCGCCGTCCTTGACGCGACCGTCCCGGTCCTGCCGGCGGACCGGCCGCGTTATCTGATGGGCGTTGGCAAGCCCGCCGACATCGTCGGTGCGGTCAAGCGCGGCGTCGACATGTTCGACTGCGTTGTGCCGACCCGCTCCGGCCGCACCGGCCAGGCCTTTACCCGGCAGGGCGCACTCAATCTGCGTAACGCCCGCCACGCCGACGATCCCGCCCCGCTCGACCCGGAATGCGCCTGCCCGGCTTGCACCGGCTTCAGCCGCGCGTATCTACATCATCTGACCAAGGCCGGTGAAATCCTGGCAAGCATGCTGCTGACCGCCCACAATCTCACCTACTATGCCGACCTGACCGCGATGCTGCGCACCGCGATCCGCGAGGGGCGCCTCGCCGAATTCACCTTGCCGGGAACCGAGCCGTGACAATCGACGAGCCGGTGCTGGGGCGTCCTGCCACGCTGCCGGCCTCGCCTGCCGAAGCCGTGATCGACACCGTGCCCAACCCCCATCCCGGCCATACCTACGTCGTGCGGTTCACCTGCCCCGAATTCACGACGCTGTGCCCGGTCACCGGGCAACCGGATTTCGCGCACCTCGTGATCGATTACGTCCCCGACGAGGCGCTGGTCGAAAGCAAGTCGCTGAAACTCTTTCTCGGCGCGTTTCGCAACCACAGCGGCTTCCACGAGGAATGCACGCTGACGATCGCGCGCCGGCTGGTAACGGCGTTGGCGCCGCGATGGCTGCGCATCGGCGGCTACTGGTATCCGCGCGGCGGTATCCCGATCGATGTGTTCTATCAAACCGGCGAGCCGCCGGCCGGTCTGTGGCTGCCGGATCAAGGCGTCCCGCCCTATCGCGGGCGCGGTTGAGCGGGCATATGTCGGCGGAAATCCGCGAGGCGATCCGCGCCGAGGCGCTGGCAATGGGGTTCGACGCCGTCGGCTTTGCCGAAGCCAGCCTTGCCGTCGCGGCGCGCGCGGGGCTCAGCGAGTTTCTCGAACGCGGCTATCACGGCGATATGGGCTGGCTCGCCGATACGGCGGCGCGGCGCGGCGACCCACAGACCCTGTGGTCGGAAGCCCGCACGGTGGTGGTGCTGGGCCTCAATTACGGCGCCGACCCGGGCGTCGCTGCGACCGACCAGGGTGTCATATCGATCTATGCCCGCGGCCGAGATTATCACGACCTCGTCAAAAAGCGCCTGAAAGCCCTGGCGCGCTGGATCGCCGGCCGCTGGCCAGGCGACCTCAAGGTGTTTGTCGACACCGCCCCGGTCATGGAAAAGCCGCTGGCGCAGCAGGCCGGCCTCGGCTGGCAAGGCAAGCACACCAATCTCGTGTCGCGCGCGTTCGGCTCCTGGCTGTTCCTTGGCGAAATCTATCTGAGCCTTACCCTGGCGCCAGACGAGGCCGAGAACGACCATTGCGGCATTTGCCGGCAATGCCTCGACGCCTGCCCAACCGATGCCTTTCCAGCGCCCCACAAGCTCGACGCGCGGCGCTGCATCTCGTACCTGACGATCGAGCATAAAGGCCCGATCCCACTGGAACTGCGGCCGGCGCTCGGCAATCGCATTTTCGGCTGCGACGATTGTCTGGCGGTGTGCCCGTGGAACAAATTTGCCCGCGCCACCCGAGAACCCGAATTTCTGCCGCGCGCCGCGCTGACCACCCCGGCCCTCGCCGAGCTTGCGGCGCTCGACGACGCCACCTTCCGCAGCCGGTTTGCCGGCACATCGGTCAAGCGCATCGGCCGTAATCGGTTTCTGCGCAATGTACTGATCGCGATCGGCAACGCACCGCCCGCCCCCGAGCTTGCCGCCGCGGCTCGCCGCTGTCTCGACGACGCGACGCCGCTGGTTCGCGGCGCAGCGGTGTGGGCCTTCGGCCGCCATGCCGAACGTGCTGAGTTCCTCGCCGAAGCCGCGGTGCGCTGCCCTCACGAACCCGACTCGATGGTGATCACCGAATGGCAACACCTCTTCGCGGTAGTGGCGGCGCCATGAGCCTCGCCGGCCGTGCGCTCCTGTTGTTTGGCATCTGCGTCCTCGTCGGCTTGCTCCTCGACCGTATCGGCATTACCGCGCACGGGCTGGTGCACGACACCTGGCATACAATCGTCGCCGTCGTTACGAAATTCCGCAACGCTATCGCCTGGTCGCTGCCTTATGCGCTGCTCGGCGCAATCGTCGTCGTGCCGGTGATGCTGTTGCGGGTGGTCGAGCGCAAGCGCAAGTCCTGACGCCCGGCACTCGTGCCGGGCGCAATGCACCCCACATACAGTGCCAAACCACCATCAGAGTTCGCGACATGATCGAGCACCGACCCTTCGCCAGCCTCGGGCATGAAAAGCTCGACTGGCTCGACACCCGCCATCATTTTGCATTTGCCCATTACCGCGACCCGGAGCGGATGCATTGGGGTGCGTTGCGTGTGTGGAACGATGACGAAATCGCCGCCGGAACCGGCTTTCCGCCGCACCCGCATGCCGACATGGAAATCATCACCTATGTCCGACGGGGCGCGGTCAGCCACGAGGACAGCCTCGGCAACAAGGGCCGCACCGAGGCCGGCGATGTCCAGGTCATGTCCGCCGGCACCGGCATCCGTCACGCCGAATACAACCATGAAGGCGAGCCGACCTCGCTCTTCCAGATCTGGATCATCCCAACCCGGCAGGGCGAGGCTCCGAGCTGGGGTACCCGGCCGTTTCCGCAAGCCGACCGGGCCGGCCGCTTTGTTGCCCTGGCGAGCGGCGACCCGGCCGATCGCGAAGCCCTGCCGATTCGCGCCGATGCCAAGGTACTCGGCGCCCGGATCAAATCCGGCGAGACGATCGACTATGTGCTGAGCCCCGGCCGCCACGCATATCTCGTACCGGCAACAGGCGCCGTAACGGTCAACGACATTCACATCGCGGGCCGCGACGGCGCGGCAATTCGCGACGAACCGATGCTGCGCATCGTCGCACTGGAAGATGCCGAACTGGTGCTCGTCGACACCGCGTAAAACATCGGTCTGACAGGGGTTCGCACTCGACAAGCGCGCGGCCTTGGTGATATCGGCCGCGCGCCGCATGTGTGCATGCCGGCCAATCGAAAGCGAGATGATCGTGCGATGAGCCGGCGTATTTATTTTGACGGACTTAACCTGTCGCTCGAACGGGGCACCGGGATAGCGACTTACACCCGCATGCTGGCGAACATCGTGCGCGATCTGGGCCACGCGATGGGCGTTGTCTACAGCGCACCGCAGCGGCCCGCCAAAAACGCCCTGATGCGCGAAATCGCCTTTTTCGACACGCGCGACGCCATTGCCTTGCGACATTCAAAAGAAGTGTGGCAGGCAATCGGCGATCAAATCCGAACGCCATTTGGGATCGCACCGACCCCAGTAAACCTGACAGGTACGGTCATCACCGACCAGTTTCGCGGCCGATTGCCATTGCACGACCATATGTTCATTACAAGAAACCTGTTCGCCAATGCACGCCGTTATTTTTCCTGGTCGAGCCAGTTTACCGAACTGACCTTCGACACGCCGCCCGACATCTTTCACTGCACCTACCAGATGCCGATACGCGCAAAGCGGGCGCGCAACATCTACACCATTCACGATCTGGTGCCGCTGCGCCTGCCCTATACGACGCTCGACAACAAGCGCCTGACCTTCCAGCTGCTGCGCAAGATCGCGGCGGAAGCCGATCACATCGTCACCGTTTCGGAAAACTCGAAGCGGGACATCGTCGATCTGCTCAAGGTGCCGGAAGACCGGGTGACGAACACCTACGAAGCGGTAGAGTTTCCGCAGGAACTGGTCGACCGCCCGCCCGAGCTGATCGCCGAGCAGCTGCATGGCTCATATCGTCTCGAAATGGGCAACTACCTGCTGTTCTACGGCGCTCTCGAACCCAAGAAGAACGTCGCACGCCTGCTCGATGCTTACATGCTGTCGGCGATCGATATGCCGCTGGTTATCACCGGCGCCGGCGGCTGGGGCAATCAAGCCGAAAATCGCCTGCTCGCTGAGATGCGCGCCGAAGAAAAGTCAGACTCGACAGCGCGGCGCCGCCTCTACCAGTTCGAATATGTCAGCCGATCAATGTTGGTGACCCTGATCCAGGGCGCACGCGCCGTGTTGTTCCCCTCGCTTTACGAGGGGTTCGGGCTACCGGTGCTGGAGGCCATGCAGCTCGGCACGCCCGTCGTCACATCGCGCACATCGTCGCTGCCCGAAATAGCCGGCGATGCCGCGCTTTACGTCGATCCCTACGACGTCAACAGCATCATTAACGCCATCAAGACGATCACGGCAGACGGGGACCTGCGCCGGGAACTGGTGCAGCGCGGCCGGACGCAGGCAGAGCTGTTTTCGATGGCGCGCTATCGCCAACGCGTCGCCGCGCTGTACGACAAGCTGGCCTAACTGCCTTGTCGCAAGCGCCGGCGACGGTCCGCGTTCCGGTCAGGCGAGCGCTTTTTCCAGCAGATCGAGCGCTGCCATCGTGAACACCCGCATGTTGTCGACCCGGTCGTCCTTGCCGGTTTCGACGGTCAGCGCGCGCTCGCCGTTGGGGCCGATCACCGCGACGCAGGAATGCCCGGCGGCGTGGCCATAACGGCTGCCGGTGGGACCCGCCGTGCCGGTTTCGCCGACCGACCACGTCGTGCCCAGCCGTTCCTTGATCTTGCGGGCAAACAGCAGCGCATAGGGTTCCGTCGACGGCGTCACTCCGGCGAGCGCCGCGAAATCCGCCTCGCTGACCTGCAGCAACTCGGTGCGCGAGGCACGCGTATAAACCACCGCGCCGCCGATGAAATAGGCCGACGCGCCGGGAATCGCCAGCAACGCCGCCGAAATCAGCCCGGCGGTCGAGGATTCGCCAACCGAGATCGTCTCCTTGCGCGCCTTCAGCTTGGCCGCAATCCGTTCCGCCTGAGGCAGTAATTCATCTATCATCGCCACGCCTCCTTGGTGCCGGAACCGAGCTTTCCCGTTCCGCACCCCAATTTGCAAGCGTTTCTAGCGGGTAGGAGCATCGCGGTATGAGTTACGAGACCATTCTCTACGCCGAAGACGGGCCGATCGGCACAATCACGCTGAACCGCCCCGACGACGGCAACATGTTTACTGAGACGATGTGCAACGAGATGCGCGACTGCATCAACGCCATCCGCCGCGAGACGCGCACCCGGGTGATCGTCATTACCGGTGCCGGCGACAAATTCTTCTGCATCGGCGGCCGCAAGACCGGCTTGCCCGACACGCAGCTTTACGCCGGCGTACTGCCGGTGCTCGACATGTATGAAAACATCGAGCGGCTGCAAAAGCCGGTCATCGCCTCGGTCAACGGCTATGCCGTCGGCGGCGGCAACGTCTTGCAGGTCATGTGCGACATCACGATCGCCAAGGAAAGCGCCGTGTTCCGCCAGGTCGGCCCGTCGATGGGCAGCTTCGACGCCGGCTTTGGCACCTGGTATCTTGAAGACCTCGTCGGCAAGAAAAAGGCCAAGGAAATCTGGTTCCGCAACCCGCGCATCAGCGCCCGTGAAGCCCTTGAACTCGGCATGATCAACAAGGTCGTGCCGGATGGCGAACTCGCCGCCGCGACGCGCGAGATGGCGCTCGAAATCGCCGATCGCGGCGCTTTCGCGCTGGCTTCGGTCAAAACGGCCTTCAGCGCCCGTCACGGCGGCGTCGGCGGCCTCGCCCGCCTGGCGCATGATTTGTTGTTACGCAGCTATCTCGAAAGTGACGAGTCACATGAACTCGGGGCGTCATTCGGCGAACGGCGGAAGCCCGATTCCGACAAGTTCGGGCATTAAGGACCGCCGGCCGAGATGACGCTGTAAGGTCAGCTCGGCCGGTATTTATGTGCCAACCTCATTCGGCCGCCTGCTTCAGCGGCCGGAGTGAGGCTTGCATCTGGCGGTCATAGGCCTGCCGCCACCCGAGCTTGGCGTCGGTCAGGAAATCGCCGCTGCGTACCGGGTACATGATGTCCGGGTTGTCGACACCGGGGGGCAATGTGCCGTCTTTGGCAAAGGCCCGCGCTGCTTTCAGCAGGCGGCGGCGGGTCGCCATGATCATCTTGTCGCTCGGCGCCAGATGCTCGAACAGATGGTCGGTGATCGGCCCCATGCTCTCGGTGACGGCCTGATCCTGCGCGTGGATGCCGCTGATGCCGGTGTAGTTGCCGCCCCGCATCTGCGCCTCGCGGTCGATCAGCCAGTCGTTTTCCGGGCGGCCATTGAGGCGCCAGCGACCGTGCCACTCGGTCGTGTTTGGCAGGTAGTCGAAACGTCGCACGAAGCCTGGCAGCATCTGCCCCTGCTTGTTGGGACCGACCGAGGGCGGGTGGCCGCGCCACGTCAGGCTGACGAACATCGTATGGGTATCGTCCATCGGAACCCAGGCGCGATTGTGCAGATGTTCGGTGAACTTGCCCTGCGGCGTCTGGGTCCAGAACGGCAGCATGAAATTGGCAAAGCGCCAGTAAGTCTGGTTTTGCGGCGCCTCTCGGTAGGCCGCATACATCGTGCCGCCGGTCGTATCGGTGACGTGATAATCCGGCGCGCGATTGGTGACGGTGTAACGGAACAGGCTGTCGTCGGGCACGTCATCAGGCTCGACCGATCCGGCATGCAGAAAGCCGAAATGCGACGTATCGATATCGCCTTCGAGCGCCTGCAGCCAGTTGCACTCCCGCTGTACGAATGTAATCGTAACGTCGCTTTCCGGCAGTAGCGTCGCCTCGATCTGCGGCAGCGGCGGCGCCTTTGCGCGGTTCCCCATATAGACCCAGACGAGGCCGTTACGCTCGACGGCTTTGTAGGCCCTGGCTTTGATGCGGTCCTTGAAGCCGGGGTCTCCGGCGAGGTTTGGCGCATCGACACAGTTCCCGTCGGCGTCATATTTCCAGCCGTGATAGACGCAGCGAATACCGTTTTCCTCGTTGCGCCCAAGGAACAACGAGGCGCAGCGGTGCGGGCAGCGATGGTCCATGACGCCGACACGACCCGAGGTGTCACGGAACGCAACCAAATGCTCGCCGAGCAGCAACAGCCGCATCGGCGCGTCGTCAGCCTTTAATTCCGACGACATCGCAGCCGGCACCCAGTATTGCCGCATCATCTCGCCCATCACGGTGCCCGCCCCGACCCGGACGAGATCCTCACTATCCTTCCTACGCATGGCGTTTCCTCCTGCCCGAGACTGGCTTTGCGTTTATCGGTTCATAAAATTGCCGCCGGCGTTCACGACCAGAACGCGAAGCCGAGGCCAGTGCCGGTGCCGGCCGGGGTGCGGTAGCCGGGTTCGTACAGCGACCATTCGAGCGACAGATGCTCAACCGCGCCCGCGACGCAAATCCAGTTGCGGATTTCCGAACTGCCGGAATTAAGCTTTTCGCGCGGCATGCCGGCGATAGCAGCGGCATCCTTGCGGGCCAGCAGGTCGAGAAAGCCGCGGTCGAGCGACTCGTCGACGACGAAATGGCTGAGTCCACCCGACCCGATGATGCCGACGCGCAGATCGTCGGGATAGGCCTCGACCGCAGCTCGGATCGCCTGACCCAACCGATAACAGCGGCGTGGCGTCGGCTGGTTCGGCGGGTAATAGGTGTTGATGCATACCGGTACGATCGGCAGCAATTCCTGCATGACCCTCCGGTGCACAAAACCGACCGCGTGCCCCTCGCCTTCGCCTTCCGGCAATCGATCCGAGGCGGCGACATCGAATTCGCGGTCGATCAGTACATCGATTAAATGCCGCGCCAGCCGCGCATCGACCGGATATTCGCGCGCCGCGGCTTCTTCGTGCCAGCGTGCCGCCGCACGGCGAGCCCAATCCGGCCCTGCGACATCCGGCCCGAGCGGCATGTTGCGGATAGTGTCGCCGTAATAGACGAGAATGCCCGGCATGTTTTCCGGGTGGTAAAGCTCGTCCTGGTCGTCTCCGACAACAATCAGCGCATCCAGACGGGCTTCGCGCAGATAATTGCCGAGCCGAGACAGCGCACCCTGCACCGCATCGTACCGCGCCTGCATCCGTTGCGGCGTGATCTCGTCGGCGATTCCGGCGGGAGCATGCGCCCGTAGCGCCTCATAGGTGGTCGGCCGACCGTGCCCATCAAGCAGGTTGCTGCGCCGGGAATCGCGTTCGATAAAGCGTGGCCAGTCCGTCACCGCTGCATTCAGCATCGGTGTATGCGAGGTGCCCATCCCTATCACGATTCGGGCCATCGCATCCTCCCTCGGATGTTTGACCCTACTCTACCGCTTTTCCAGCACTGGAGGGGAGCACTTCCGCGCGTCGTGCGCCGGATAAGGCGCAGCTAAGGCTATTTCTTCCTGCCGCCGCACTTCGCGTAACGCGGCGCGTCCGCCACCGCCTGCTGCGCGGCAAACGCCCGGAATCCCTTCGGATCAAGCGCACTCGCCTGTTTCAACAGCGCCGCAGATTGCGTGCACACCTGCGTCGTCGTCAGGCCGGCCTGCTTCTGCGACGACACATTGGCGAGCGATGTATTCCATTTATCGAATGCGGCCGCGCCATGGAAATGCGTGATCATGGCCTTCTGATAGGCGATGATCATATCGCGGTTGCGCAGCCGGAATTCGGCGTAGGTCGTGTCGCGACAGGCTGAGCTGATGACCATCAGATCGGTTATGTACCGGATGGCCTCTTCCGCCTCGATCGCGCTTTGCGAATAGCAAGTGCTTGCCGCCTTGCTTTGCCCCCACGCGAACTGCACCGCGGATGCCGCGATCAGTGCCACGGCGAGCGCCTTCGACTTCATGATATCCCCCAACACAACTCCCCGCCGCGGACGATACTCGAGCGGACAATATTTGCAAGAACCTCGCGGTTGAAAATTCCGATTCCCGGTCGCCAACTTCAGATGTATCAAAAAAATGAATGCGTTTCGATCACGCGATGGACGCAGCGGCAATACCCAGAGCGATCTGTTCTGTGTTCGATGCTTCTCGCTCTTCCAGCGTCATCCGCGAATCTTGCAACATTGTGGACGGACGCAACATTGGGAGTAACCAGGATAACCTTGCGGATATATGTTTGAAGATAGGTATAGCCTTCGAGGCGGCGATATGATGGCGCCGCGTCAACCGGAAATGACCGCATCGCGCGATGATCGCCCTGTTTACCGATTTTGGCCTCGCGGGCCCTTATACCGGCCAAACGCAGGCCGTGTTGCACCGCACCGCGCCCAACATACCGGTCATCTCGCTTTTTGCCGACGCGCCCGCCAGCCAGCCCAAGCCGAGCGCCTATTTGCTGGCCGCATACGCCGCGTGGTTTCCCGCGGGAACGGTGCTGCTCTGCGTCGTCGATCCCGGGGTCGGCGGAGCACGACGGGCGCTGATCGTCGAAGCCGACGGACGTTTTTATGTGGGGCCGGATAACGGGCTTTTCGAACTGGTATGGCGGCGCGCCGCGACAGCGCAGGGCTGGGAAATCGCCTGGCATCCAGCAGACCTGTCGGCGAGCTTTCACGGCCGCGATTTGTTCGCGCCGATTGCCGGCCGCCTGGCTTGCGGCGAGCCGCCTGCCGGATTGGCAAACCCCATGCCGCCGACCCGGCATCTCGATTGGCCCGGCGATCTCGCCGAAATCGTTTACGTCGACCATTACGGCAATGCGCTGACCGGGCTGCGCGGCGGCAGCGTCGCCGCCGATGCCCGCCTCGTTGCCGGCGGAATTCGCGTTGCGCCGGCGGCAACTTTTTCCGCAGTGCCGCCCGGCAGTCCGTTCTGGTACGTCAATTCCAACGGACTGGTCGAGATCGCCGTCAACACCGGCCGCGCTGATGTGACGTGCGGCCTGCAGATCGGCAGCGACATTGTGATTGAGTGCTGAGACTGTCGAGGCAACCGCATTCGGCGTGGGGTTTGCGGTTGTCATAAAGCGCGCATAGATTAGTGTCCCATGAACACATCCGCCCCCCCGCTTCCCCCGCCCGCCAACCCCAAACTGCGGCGCATGGCCAACGCGCTGCGCGCCTTGTCGATGGATGCCGTCGAAAAGGCCAAATCCGGCCACCCCGGCATGCCGATGGGCATGGCTGACGCCGCAACGGTGCTGTTTACACAATTCCTGCGGTTTGACCCGCTGGCGCCGGACTGGCCGGATCGTGACCGCTTCATTTTGTCGGCCGGGCACGGCTCGATGCTGCTCTATTCGCTGCTGCACCTGACCGGCTACCCCGATATGACGCTCGACCAGCTCGAGCATTTCCGCCAGCTCGGCAGCAAGACCGCCGGCCACCCGGAGCGCGGCCTCGCAACCGGAATCGAAGTAACAACTGGACCGCTCGGCCAGGGCATCGCCAATTCGGTTGGCGTCGCGCTCGCCGAACGCCTGCTTGCCGCGCAATTCGGCGGCGATGTCGTCGACCACTATACATATGTGATTGCCGGCGACGGCTGCTTGATGGAAGGCATCAGCCACGAGGCGCTGGGACTCGCCGGCCACCTCAAGCTCAACAAGCTGATTTTGCTGTGGGACAACAACTCGATCACGATCGACGGCTCGACCAGCCTCTCAGTGTCCGACGACCAGATCGAGCGCTTCAAAGCGCATGGCTGGGCGACCCAGAGCATCGACGGCCAAAACCATGACGAAGTCGCCGCCGCCATCAAAGCAGCCCACGCCAGCGACCGCCCCAACCTGATCGCCTGCCGCACGACGATCGCGTTTGGCGCGCCGACCAAAGCCGGCACAGCCGCGGCACACGGCAGCCCGCTCGGCGCCGAAGAGATCAAGGGCGCCAAGGAGCGGCTCGGCTGGGAATACCCGGCCTTTGTTGTGCCCGACGATGTGCGCGCCGAATGGAAGGAAGCGGGCGGCCGCGGCGCCCCAGTGCGCGCCGCCTGGGAAGCAAAGCTCAACGCGCTTGCGCCTGAGAAGAAGGCCGAATTCCTGCGCCGCATGAAAGGCCAGTTGCCGGCCGATTTCGACGGGCTGATCGACAAGATTTGCGCCGATTTCCGTGCCAAGAACGCCAAGCTGGCGACGCGGCAGTCTTCCGGCGCCGTGCTCGATGTGTTGGTGCCGGGCGTCTCTGAACTGGTCGGCGGCTCGGCCGACCTGACGCCGTCCAACAACACCAAGGCCAAGGACATGGCCGATGTAAAGCCCGGCGACTATACCGGCCGCTACATCCGGTACGGCATCCGCGAGCACGGCATGGCCGCGGCGATGAACGGCATCGCTGCGCATGGCGGGCTGATCCCATATGGTGGCACGTTTATGTGTTTCACCGATTATTGCCGACCGTCGATCCGGCTCTCGGCGCTGAGCGATCTCGGCGTCATCTACATCATGACGCATGATTCAATCGGCCTCGGCGAAGACGGGCCGACACACCAGCCGGTCGAACACATGGCCGCGTTACGCGCAATCCCGCATCTGCTGGTGTTCCGCCCGGCCGACTCGATCGAGACCGCCGAATGTTGGGCGCTGGCGATGAAAAGCCGCACCGAACCGTCGATTTTGGCGCTGACCCGCCAGGGTCTGCCGCTGTTGCGCACCGACCCGAGCGGCGGCAACAAATCCGAACGCGGCGCCTATGTGCTGGCGGAAGCCAACGGCGAGCGGCAGGTGACATTGCTCGCGACCGGATCGGAAGTGGCGATCGCTATGGATGCACGAGAGGCACTGACAAAAGAGGGCATCCGCGCCGCGGTGGTATCGATGCCGTGTTGGGAATTGTTCGAGAAGCAACCAGTCGATTACCGCAAGGCCGTGCTCGGCACGGCGCCGCGCGTCGGGGTCGAGGCGGCAGTGCGGCTCGGCTGGGACCACTGGCTCGGCGAACACGCGGCCTTTATCGGGATGGAGGGTTTTGGCGCCTCCGCTCCGATCGAGGCGCTGTACCCGCATTTCGGCATCACCGCGGAAAAAGTTGCGGAGGCGGCGCGCTCGCTTTTAAGCTGAACCCTCGGTTTCGCAGGAAGGACATGAACATGGCGATACGGGTTGCGATCAACGGGTTCGGCCGCATTGGGCGGCTGGTAATGCGCGCGGCCTTGGAGCATGCCAATCGGGAGCTGGAAGTCGTCGCCATCAACGATCTCGGCCCGGTCGCGACCAATGCACACCTGCTGAAATACGACAGCGTGCATGGACGCTTTGCCGGCGAAGTCACCAGCGGTGACGATTGGATCGATGCCGGCCGCGGCAAGGTTCGTGTCACCGCCGAGCGCGACCCGGCAAAACTGCCGTGGAAGGAGCTGAACATTGATGTCGCGCTCGAATGCACCGGCATCTTTACGAAGCGCGAGCAGGCCGCAAAGCATCTCGAAGCCGGCGCCAAGAAAGTCATCATTTCGGCCCCGGCCGATGGCGCCGATTTCACCTGCGTGATGGGTGTCAATCACGAAGAACTGACCGCCAAGCACCAGGTCATCTCGAATGCGTCATGCACCACCAACTGCCTCGCGCCGGTCGCCTATGTGCTGCACAAAGGCATCGGAATCGACCGCGGCTACATGACGACGATCCACTCCTACACCGGTGACCAAAGCCTGCAGGATACATTGCACAGCGACCTGCGGCGGGCGCGGGCAGCGGCATTGTCTCTGATCCCGACCTCGACCGGCGCGGCGCGTGCGGTCGGTCTGGTACTGCCGGAACTGAAGGGCAAGCTCGACGGCACTGCGATCCGGGTGCCGACGGCAAACGTGTCGCTGATCGACTTCAAGTTCGATTCGGCGCGCGACACGACGGCCGAAGAAGTCAACACATTGATGGAAGACGCCGCGAAATCGAACCGGCTCAAGGGTATCGTCGGCATCAACAAGGCGCCGACCGTGTCGGTCGATTTCAACCACGACCCGCACAGCTCGACCTTTGACGTGACCCAGACCCAGGTGCTCGACAAGCGGTTTGTGCGTGTCCTGTCGTGGTACGATAACGAATGGGGCTTTTCGAACCGCATGGTCGAAGTCGCCGCCCATTTCGGCGCGCTGCACTGATCGCTGACGCACCTGTCGTTATCGTTCACTCGCTTGCCCACGCCGTCGCGGCCCTGAACGCCGCGGCGGCAACCGGCCAACCCATCACATTGCTGAGCGCGCCCGATGCCGGGATTTATGCCGGCTCCGGTTGGTTTGCCGCACTCATTGCCGCCGCCCGCGCCGCCGTGCCAAGCGCCGAATGTTCCGCCATCCTCGATTGCGGCGACGATGCCGGCGCTGCACAAGCGGCGATCCGCATCGGCATCGGTGCGATCGTTTTCACCGGCCGCCCCGACGTCGCCGCCCGTCTCGGCGATATCGCAGAGCAGCGCGGCGGTCGCCTGCTGACGGTCGGTCCCGTCGCGTCACTCGATCTCGGCGGCGATTTCTTCGGTTCTCCCGCCGCGTTGCAGCAGCGGGTTGCCGATCTTTACCGCTCCGGCACCGCGTAGCGCTGCGCTAGCGGATTGCCGCCGCAACGGCTGCGCCGAGATCCCTGGTGCCGGCATTGCCGCCGAGATCGGGGGTGCGGGTGCCGCCTTCGGCCAGCACTTCGGTAATCGCCCGCTCGACGGCCTGCGCGGCGGCGGTCTCGCCGAAATGCTCCAGCATCATCGCACCCGACCAGATCTGCCCGATCGGGTTGGCGATGCCGCGCCCGGCGATATCCGGTGCCGACCCGTGTACCGGCTCGAACATCGAGGGGTAGTCGCGCTCCGGATTGATGTTGCCGGACGGCGCAATGCCGATCGACCCGACCACCGCCGGCCCGAGGTCGGACAGGATATCGCCAAACAGGTTGGAGCCGACGACGACATCGAACCAGTCCGGATGCCGTACGAAATGCGCGGTCAATATGTCGATGTGGTACTGGTCGGTGGTAAAGCCCGGATATTCCTTGGCGATCGTCGCAAAGCGCTCGTCCCAATACGGCATGCTGTAGATGATGCCGTTCGACTTGGTTGCCGAGGTGACGTGCTTCTTGCGCGTTTTCGCCAACTCGAAGGCATAGCGCATGACCCGGTCGCAACCGCGGCGGGTGAACACCGCCTGCTGCATCGCCATCTCATGTTCGGTGCCTTCGTACATGCGGCCGCCGACCGAAGAGTATTCGCCCTCGTTATTTTCGCGCACCACGTAGAAATCGATCTCACCGGGCTGGCGGTTCTTGAGCGGCGAGTCGACGCCGGCCATCAGCCGCACCGGGCGCAGGTTGATATATTGCTGAAATTCCCGACGGAACGGGATCAGCAGCCCCCAAAGCGAGATGTGGTCGGGAACGCCGGGATAGCCGACGGCGCCAAGAAAGATCGAATCGTAAGGACGAACCTGGGCGATCCCGTCTTCCGGCATCATCCGCCCGGTTTTGGCGTAGGTCTCGCAACTCCAGTCGAACTCGGTCCATTCCAGGTTGAAGCCGTAACGGCTCGCCGCCGCTTCGAGCGCCTTGATGCCCTCGGGCACCACTTCCTTGCCAATGCCGTCCCCGGCAATCACCGCGACCTTGTAAGTACCCGCCATCCTTTCAACCTCCATGATCCGGCTTCATCCAGCGCCGGAGCCAAACCGCTTTCTTAATGCCATCCCCCGCCGACGTCATCCTGCGAGCACCCGAAAAGCGTCTCAAAATGCGTGTGACATCCACCGCTCGCCCGGCTCCTGCTAAGCGGGTTGGCGCGCATACCGGCGCAAGGTGATAATTCTCCCGCCGCCAGAGGAGATGCCGATGCCCGCTACGACAACCGAATTCCGTCGCCTGATCGACGGCACCGAACCGGTCTACGCACCGCTCGTCTTCAATCCGATCTCGGCGCTGTTGGCGCAAGCTGCGGGGTTTCGCGCCCTGTATCTCGGCGGCGGTTCGCTCGGCTATATCAAGGCAGGAACGGAAGCCAACCTGTCATTGACCGAAATGGCGCAGGCGGCGCTCGATATCCGCACCGTCTGTCCGCTGCCGTTGATACTCGACGGTGCGGCCGGTTGGGGCGATCCGATGCATGTACGCCGCTCGATCCATCAGAGTGAGGCCGCCGGCTTCGCGGCGATCGAGATTGAGGACCAGATCTTGCCGAAACGCGCCCATCACCATATCGGCCGCGAACACATGGTTGCGTCGGAATTGATGGAGGCCAAAATTCGCGCTGCGGTCGAGGCGCGTCGCGATCCTGATTTCGTGATCATCGGGCGCACCAATGCCGTGCGCAACACCGGCCTCGACGACGCCGTGCGCCGCGCCGAAGCCTATAAGAAAGCCGGCGCCGACATCCTTTATGTGTCCGGCCGCAAACCCGAGGACATCCGCTTTCTCGGCGAGCGATTGTCCGCCCCGTTGATGTTCATGGCCGGCGCCGGCGGGCTGGCGAGCGGCCAGATGACCCGCGCCGACCTGTATCGCCTGGGATACCGGCTGATCGTCGACCCGACAACGCCGCTGATGGCGGCGCACAAGGCGCTGCGCCAGTGCTACGCTGCGCTCGCGCACGACGAGCCCGACCCGCTGCTCGCCGCCGAGGCGGGAAAGGAACAAGCGATCGTGCACGAGACGATCGACCTCGAAACGATGCTCGAAATCGAGCGCCAGACCGTGGAGAAATAGCCGGCAGCGAAACCGGCCTCTCACACTTGGCTCTGGTCAACCTGCCATTAACAATTATCCGTCACACTGCGCCCGTTCAAGATGCGGAGGCGTAGGTGCTTTCATCCGAGTGGGCCGAATTTGCCGATCTTTTTGATAACATGAGCGACTTGCTCGGGCGTTACAGCGTCGGCAGACGCGGGCGCAATGTCGCGCTCCTCGAAAGCCTGGAACAGAAAGTCGCCTCGGCCAGGCAGCAGCATGAACAAATCCTCAAGCAGGTTGCCGCCCAGAGATTGAGTGTATTCAGCAATAAATGGTGCATGCCGTCGCTTTGATACCGATCGCGCGTTTTTGGTCACGCTCGGGCTCGGTCATCGTCGTTGTTCCGTGTCGGCGGCGGCCCGGGCAGCCCGATTGATGACACGCGCGTAGCAGGCATCGCGCTCGCTCGCGAAAAAACGCACAAATGTCGGGTCGGCGCGGCCGCATAGCTCCAGGGCCTGCTGCTTGTCAGGTTCGCTCGGGTAAGCCGCGCGATCGAGCCGCAGCAGAAACGGCGATAGAATGGCCAGCATCGATGCCAGCAGGATCAGACGCCCCGGCCGAGACGGCGCGGATATTTCCTGTTGATATTCCCGAATCAAATCTTCCAGCCACGGCGAGATCGTGATCTCGCCGACTTGCGTCAATCCGGGCGTTAAGGAAACTCCGTAGATCATATTGCGGCGCTAGCGTTCCATCGTCACAGCGTGTCGATCCAGGCGCTGAATTTACGCGCATTTTTTCATTCCAGGCCATCGATATCCCGACAGTTGAAACGATCATTGCCATCTGTCGGATCCTGA
The DNA here is from genome assembly GCA_036268425.1 of Allostellaceae bacterium. GTDB lineage: Bacteria > Pseudomonadota > Alphaproteobacteria > ATCC43930 > CGMCC-115725 > DATARH01. The sequence continues at coordinate 273,674 of DATAUE010000179.1, read as the reverse complement.
CAGGCCGGAGCGTCAGGCAGCGATTGCCGGATATGGACCGGGGGATGAATGTACGACATGCTTCGGCCGGAGGCGCACGGATGCGCACGCAGGGCCTTTCGTAACGGAAGGATATCGCAATGCAACTGACCGCGGAGCAACTTCAGCAATTCGCCGAAGAAGGTTACCTGTTCCTGCCCGATTGCTTTTCGGAGGCGGAGGTCGCGATTCTGCGCGGCGAGGCCGAGCAGATTTACGCCGCCGACCGACAGGAGGTGTGGCGCGAGAAAACGGGGGCACCGCGCACGGCCTTCGCTGCACATACCTACAATGACGCCTTCCGCCTTCTCGGCCACCACCCGCGGCTGATCCGACCGGTCGAGCAGGTATTCGGCGAGAAGCTCTACATGCATCAGTACAAGATCAACGCCAAGGCTGCCTTTGAGGGCGATGTCTGGCAGTGGCACCAGGATTACGGAACCTGGGCGCGCGACGACGGAATGCCCGAGCCGCGGGCGATGAACATCGCCGTCTTCATGGACGAGGTCATGCCGATCAACGGCCCGTTGATGCTGATCCCGCGCAGCCAGAAGCATGGCGTGCTGGCGGCGGGGCACGATGTAGCAACGACATCCTACCCGTTGTGGACGCTCGACAACGACACCGTCACCCGGCTCGTCGATGAAGGCGGGATCGTCGCGCCGACCGGCAAGCCCGGCGCGGTGCTGATGTTTCACGGCAATCTGGTGCATGCATCCGCGCCGAATATCACGCCCTACCCGCGGCGCATCGTCTACCTGACGCTGTGCGCCGTCTCGAACCACATCCGCAAGCCGACCCGCCCCGAATGGATCGCGCATCGCGACTTCACGCCGATCGAGCCGGTGCCGGATAGTGCGCTGCGTGATTACGCGCGCCGTTACCGCGCCGCCGCGGAATAGGAAGCGGGTGATGAGCCTTTACGATCTGGCGCGCAAACGCGCCGCCGCAGGACGCCCCGTGCGGGTCGGGCTGATCGGCGCCGGCAAGTTCGGTTCGATGTTCCTCAATCAGGTGCCGACGATGCCCGGCGTCGAACTGGTGACGATCGCCGATCTCGATCCCGAGCGCGCCCGCGCCGCCTGCCGCTCGGTGGGCTGGGACGAGGCGCGCATCGGCCGCACCAAATTCGCCACTGCGGGCCTTGAAGCCTGTCTCGACACTCGTGTCGAGGTTGTGGTCGAGGCGACCGGCAGCCCGCCGGCCGGCATTGTCCATGCCCGCGCCGCCATCGCCGCCGGCAAACATATCGTGATGGTCAATGTCGAGGCGGACGTCTTGGCCGGCCCGCTCCTTGCCGAGGAGGCGCGGCAAAGCGGCGTCGTTTATTCCCTGGCGTATGGTGACCAGCCGGCGCTGACCTGCGAACTGATCGATTGGGCGCGGGCCTGCGGTTTTGAGGTCGTCGCGGCCGGCAAGGGCACCAAATACCTGCCGGCCTATCACGCCGTGACGCCGGCCGATGTCTGGGGGCATTACGGCCTGACCCCGGACGAGGCGCAGCGCGGCGGGATGAACCCGCAAATGTTCAACTCGTTTCTAGACGGCACAAAATCAGCGATCGAGATGGCCGCCATCGCCAATGCGACCGGCTTGGCGGTGCCGCATGACGGGCTGCGTTTCCCGCCGTGCGGCGTCGACGACCTGCCGCAGATTCTGCGTGCGTCCGCCGCCGGCGGCGTTCTCGAACGTGACGGCATGGTCGAGGTGATTTCGTCGCTGGAGCGTGACAGCCGGCCGGTGTTTCGGGATTTGCGCTGGGGCGTCTATGTGGTGCTCAAGGCGCCGAACGAATATGCCAGAACCTGCTTTAAGGAATACGGCCTCAAGACCGATGCGAGCGGTTGGTATGCCGCGATGTACAAGCCGTTCCATCTGATCGGCCTCGAACTCGGCATGTCGGTGCTGTCGGCGGCGCTGCGCGGCGAACCGACCGGGCAGGCCAGCGGGTTTCGCGGCGATGTCGTCGCCGTCGCCAAGCGTGCGTTGCGCGCCGGCGAAACACTCGACGGCGAAGGCGGCTACACCGTGTGGGGCAAGCTCGTGCCGGCGGAGCGCAGCCTCGCGGAAGGCGCCTTGCCGATCGGCCTTGCGCACAAGGTTGCGTTACAGCGCGACACCGCGGCGGGTGAGATCGTGCGCTGGTCCGATGTCGCAATCCCCAATACCGAAGCGGTCCGCGTGCGACGTGAGATGGAACGCCGCTTTGCGGCACCGATAACCGCGCTCGCCGCTCAATAACGGAGCGTCGGCACGCCGGCCCTACCGGGTGATCACCGACCGCTGCATTTTTTCAGCCGCTGCCTGTTCCCAGGCTGACGCCCGACGCCATCGGAGATCCTCATGGACGACCGGGCTTCAGCCCCGCCCGACGTGCCTGCGCTACAGCAGAAATCGGTCCGGATGATCTTCGGCTCGCTGATGCTGGTGATGCTGCTGGCGTCGCTGGACCAGACGATCGTCTCGACCGCGCTACCGACGATCGTTGGCGAATTCGGCGGGTTGGCGCATTTATCGTGGATCGTCACCGCGTATCTGCTGGCGACGACGATCGTCACGCCGCTCTACGGCAAGCTCGGCGATTTGTTCGGCCGCAAGATCGTGCTGCAATCGGCGATCGTGCTGTTTCTGGTCGGATCCGCGCTGTGCGGCCTCAGCCAGTCGATGGGCCAGTTGATCGGCTTTCGCGCATTGCAGGGCCTGGGCGGCGGCGGCCTGATGGTTACCATTATGGCGGTGATCGGCGATATCTTCTCGCCGCGCGAGCGGGGCCGTTACCAAGGGGTCTTCGGCGGAATATTCGGCCTGTCGACCGTGCTCGGGCCGCTGATCGGCGGCTTTTTTGTCGAGCATCTGAGCTGGCGCTGGATTTTCTACATCAACCTGCCATTCGGCCTCATTGTGCTGCTGGTCATCGGATTGGCGTTTAAGGGACGAAGCCTGCGGCGTCAGCCCTCCATCGACATTGCCGGCGCTGGTCTTCTCGCGGTAACCCTGACAGCGCTGATTCTCCTCACCAGCCTTGGCGGCCACGCCTTCCTCTGGACGTCGCCGGAAGCGATCGGCCTCACCGCCATCACCGCCGTGGGCGCGGTCGGTTTCATTGCTATCGAATACCGCGCTGTCGAGCCGATCCTGCCGTTGCCGCTCTTCGCCAACCGGATATTCGTCATCGCCTGCGCCGTGGGTTTTATCGTCGGCCTCGCGATGTTCGGATCGGTCACCTACATGCCGATGTACCTCCAGGTGGCAAAGGGCGTCACCCCGACAATAGCCGGGCTGGCGCTGACCCCAATGATGGCGGGTGTACTCGTCACCTCGATCGCCAGCGGCCGGATCATCAGCAAGATCGGCCGCTACCGGCCGTTCCCGATCGTCGGGACCGCCGTGATGACAATCGGCCTCTTTCTGCTGGCGACGCTCAGCGCCGGAACCAGCATATGGACGACCGGTCTCTACATGCTGATGCTCGGGTTCGGCCTCGGACTTGTGATGCAGGTCCTGGTGCTGGCGGTGCAGAATGCGGTCGATTACCGCGATCTCGGCGTCGCCACGTCGGGGACCACCCTGTTCCGCTCGATCGGCGGATCGGTCGGCGTCTCGCTGTTCGGCGCGATCTTTACCGCGACGCTGACCACCGATCTCGCAGCGCGCCTGCCGATGGGGACGCCCATTCCCGACGCCACCGCGCCCGCCGCCATACAGGCGCTGCCGGCCGCTGTGCGGACGGTATACCTCCAGGTGTTCACCGGCGCTCTGCACCCGGTTTTCCTTTATGCCTCGGCAATCGCGGCGCTGGGGTTCGCGCTGACCTGGGGGCTGAAGGAATTGCCGTTGCGCGACCGCCGCTGACGCTGTGCATTACGGCGGAAAGGCCGCCATCGCAGCCAGGTCGACGCCGCTTCCGGCAGATTCCGCGGCGCCGAGAGCGGCGCGGCCACGTTGCGGCCTTGTGTCAAATCCTGAACGGCCCGTGGGGCAGATTTGAACCACGCCACGAGATAGGCAACGCCGACAAGGCTCGCGATCCCGGCGCAATTCGCCAGTATCTGGACCGCAGCGCCGCCGCCCGAGCGGATCAGCAACACGCTGCACAGATCAGTCCAGGTTCAATACGGCAACCCCGTCGCGCGCGCCTGTTGCAGCGCGGCGGCATACCATTCGAGTTCGGCGAAAAACCGCTCGCAACGTTTCTCAAAGCCATCATTGGTCGGCTCTCCGGCCGGCGTAAAAGCCTCCTGGACACGGGGCACCGGCAACAATGACGGGATGCTGGGCATGCCAAGCTCGGCCAGCGTCATGCGCAACTGCATCGCCGCACGGACCCCGCCGAACTGCCCGGCGGAGTAACAAACGATCGCCGACGGCCGAAAGAAATACTCCTCGAGGAAATGATCGAGCAGGTTTTTCAGAGCCGGCGGGATGCCGTGATTGTATTCGCCGCTGACGATGACGAAGGCGTCGGTCCGCCGATACAGATCGGCCAGTTCCTCGAGTATCGGCGGCGCGCCGCCACGCTGGTATTCCTTGTACATCTTGTCGAGCAGCGGCAGCCGGCGTTCGGCTGCATCCACAAGTTCGGTCATATGCCCGCGCCGCGCCAGCGCCGCCGTGATAAAGCGCGCCAGCCGAATGCCGACGCGTGTCTCCCGGACAGAGCCATACAGAACCGTGACATGCAGCGGCATCGCAGCCTCTCGGATGGAAGCGGTTGGCGGATTACATATCCCGGCCGGTGATCAATCGCGCGCCGCGCTGGTAGGTGAGATACGACCACAGCCAATCAACCGCGACAGCCATCCGGTTGCGAAAGCCGATCAGGAAATAGATGTGGGCGACGCCCCAGACCAGCCACCCAAGGCGGCCGGTCAGATGCAGCCGCCCGAAATCGACGATCGCTTCCTTGCGCCCGATCGTCGCGAGGTTGCCGAAATTGCGGTAGTGGAATGGACCCGGTGGCTGCGTGCCGCGCCGCCGCGACGCGATGCTTCGCGCCACATAATATCCCTGCTGCTTGGCGACCGGTGCGACGCCCGGCAGCGGCCCCTGCGGCCCTTCGACTTGTGCCGTGTCGCCGATGACAAAGATTTCCGGATGGCCAGGCAGCGTCAGGTCCGGCCCCACCGTCACCTTGCCGCCGCGGCCAGCGGCGACCCCGAGCCACGCGGCGGCCGGCGACCCGGCAACCCCTGCGGCCCAGATCAGCGTGCGGCTTTCGATCCGCTCCTGCCCGAGTTCGACCCCGTCCGGATCGCATCGCGTGACGCCGGCCCCGATACGCAATTCCACCCCGAGCCGGGTCAAGGCCCTCACAGCGACCGCGGACAGGCTTGCCGGAAACGCCCCGAGCAGACGCGGGCCGGCCTCAATCAGCACAATGCGTGCCGTGGTCGGATCGATATACCGAAAATCGCGGGCCAACGCCGCTTTTGCCAACTCAGCGAGAGCACCGGCCAGTTCCACGCCGGTCGGACCGCCGCCGATAATGACAAACGTCAGAAGCCGGCGGCGTTCGGCCTCGTCCCGGCTGTCTTCGGCGCGCTCGAATGCGAGCAGGATGCGGCGCCGCATCGCCGTCGCGTCGTCGATCGTCTTGAGGCCGAAGGTGACAGCCGCCCACTCGTCATGCCCGAAGTAAAATTCCCGCGCCCCGGCGGCGATCACGAGCTGGTCATAGGGAATATGCCGCTCGCCGAGCACAACCGTGCGGGCGGCGGTGTCAATGCCGGTAACGCAGCCGAGAATCACGTCGGTATTCGGCTGGCGCGACAGGATCGCGCGGATCGGCGCCGCGATATCGGCCGGCGACAACGCCGCCGTCGCGATCTGGTAGAGCAGCGGCTGAAACAAATGGTAGTTGCGTCGGTCGATGACCGTCACATCGACATCGACCTGCCCCAATCCGGTCGCGGCGGCAAGGCCGCCAAACCCGGCACCGACGATGACGACGCGTGGCCGTCGCGGACCGCCCCTGCTGGTCGTGTTGGTATCAGCCGGGGTGACGTGTTCCGCCAAACCGTCCACGTCACCCTCCTCTACCTGCCGGCGCGGCATTGCGACGGGCGTGCTCAAGGCGCCACCAAGCCTCCAGCGTGCACGCGATCGACCAGGCCTGCGCCGGTGCGCCACGTGGTGTATGCGGTGGGTCGCCGTCGAAAATCTCGCTGACCTGCCCGAGCCCAACATCCGCGAGATGGTCGCCGACCGGTTCGAGCCAGGCCTGCGCCGCCGCGGCATCGCCATGCACTCGATAATATGCCATCGCCCAATGCCCGAGCAGCCAACCCCATACCGGCCCCTGGTGGTAGGCGCCGTCGCGCTCCGCCACCCCGCCCCGGTAACAACCGCAATACCCCGACTGATCAGATGCCAGCGACCGCAACCCATAAGAAGTCAGCAGCCTTCCGCATTGTTCAAGCACCTGCCGCTGTGTTCCCGCATCGAGCGGTGACGCCGGCAAGCTCACCGCGAAGATCTGGTTCGGTCGCAGCGTCGCGTCGTTGCCCTCGGGACCGTCGAGGACATCGAACAACCCGTCGCCCGTGGGCTTCAAAAAACGCTGGAACCCGTTGCGCGCTTGAGCCGCCGCGGCGTCATACGCCTCGCTCGGGCGGCCGAGCAACGCAGCGAAACCGGCCATCGCAACCAGCGCGTTGTGCCACAGCGCGTTGATTTCGACCGGCTTGCCGATGCGCGGGGTGATTTCGCGATCACCGACCCGAGCATCCATCCAGGTCAGTTGCTGGCCGCGTTCGCCGGCGCGCAGCAACCCATCGGCCGGATCGACGGCGATGCCGTAACGGGTGCCGCGCTGGTGCCAGCCGATGATGTCGGCCAGCACCGGAAACACGTTTTCCAGCGCCGCCTTGTCGTCGGTCGCGGCGACACAGGCACGCCAAGCCTCGACGTACCACAAAGCCGCATCCACCGTGTTGTATTCCGGCTCGCCCCCGGCGCCGGGAAAAACATTCGGCAACATGCCGCGATCGACAAACCGGGCGAAGGTTTCGAGGATTTTACGGGCGTCATCGTAGCGGCCGGTCGCGAGCGTCAATCCGGGCAGCGAGATCATCGTGTCGCGGCCCCAATCGCCAAACCAGGGATAGCCGGCAATGACCGAACGGCCGTCATCCACCTCCGGCACCGGTCGGGCGATCACATAGAGGTCGCTCGCTAGCACCAGTCGCAAGACCCAGCCGGGTGCGCTGGCGAAAATCGGATCGGCCGCGACAGCCCGCTCAACGATTTGCCGATCATGCGCCTGTCGCCGCACCAGTGCAGCCGCAATGTCGTCGGACGCCGCATCGAGGCTCGCCACCAGCCCGGTCCAGACCCCGACCGCGAGCGGCATTTCCGCAGCGCCAATACACAAATGATGGTCGCGGTCGGAAAGGCCGCGCTCGCGTTCAAGCGGCAGGTCGAAATTTTCGACCCAGTCGCGCCGCGCCGCGATCCGCCCGCCGGGCACAGCGATACGCAGCGCGAAGCGATCTTTCACCGACATGGTCAGCACATCGCTGTCGGTCACGATACCGGGCACAAACCCCGGCATCCAGGTTTCACCGTGATGGTCGCGGCCATTCGCCAGCAAGATTACCGAGAGATACGGCGGCGGCCCCGGCGGCGCGGCCAGGAGGCGCCAACCGACATAGGTCGTGTTCGCACCCGGTTCCATCCAGATGCGCTGTTCAACCCGGCAATCGCCGATCGCAAAGCGCCACACCGGCGTCGCGCCATCGAGCGCAAAGCTCTCGATCGCGAGATGGCCCTGCGGCGCAACAGCGCCACTCGCCCAGCGATTGGCGAACAGCGGATAGCGACGGTCGCCGATCACCAGTTCGGTATCGGCCTTGGTCAACACGAGGGTGCGGCCAAGCGGCGGATCGACCGACGCGATCAACAGGCCGTGGTAGCGGCGCGTCAGGCTCTGCGCGATGGTGCCGGCCGCATAGGCGCCGCGTCCGTTGCCGATCCACCACTCGCGGCGCTCGGCCGCGGGAAGGTCGCCGCAGATATCGCGGCCGCAGCGCAGCGGCGCAAGACGTTTCAGGACATCCGGCCCGGCACCCTCGGCGTTCATTTCAGCCTCCGCTGGCAAATCCGGGATACAACGTCATGCCGCCGTCGACAAACAGCGTCACGCCATTGACATAGTCGCTGTCGTCGGAGGCAAGCCACACTGCGGCACGCGCGATATCTTCCGGCTCGCCGATGCGCTGGTACGGCACCAGCCGCATCAACGATGCGTAGGCTTCCGGCGTCGACCAGGCGGCGGTGTTGATCGGGGTACGCGTCGCCCCAGGCGCCAGGCCGTTGACGCGGATGCCGCGCGGCGCCAGTTCCTGGGCGATCGTCTTCATCAGCATCATCACGCCGCCCTTTGACGCGGCGTAATTGGCATGTCCGGCCCACGGGATCGTCTCATGCACCGAACTCATGCAGATGATCTTGCCGAGCGCGCGCGACACTTCCGGGCGGCGGCCGCGCCGCAGAAACTCGCGCACCGCAGCGCGGGCACAGAGAAACTGGCCGGTGAGGTTCACATTGATGACAGTGTTCCATTCGGCGAGGGTCATGTCCTCGAATGGCGCGTCTCGTTGCAGCCCGGCATTGGCCACGACGATATCCAGCGTGCCAAAAGCCGCGCACGTTTTTTCAAAGATTTGCGCGACCTGGGCTTCGTTCGATACGTCGCCATGCGCTGTGATGGCATGACCGCCGGCGGCCGCGATGTGGTCGATGACAGCCTTGGCCTCGGCGTCACCGATGACGTAATTCACCGAAACCGCGGCGCCGGCTTCCGCCAGTGCGATCGCCACCGCCTTGCCGATACCCGAATTGGCGCCGGTCACCAACGCCGCCTGCCCCGCCAACGGTTTGAGCACGGGTCTTGGCGGCGAACCCGTAACGTCGTCTCTGGTGGGCACTGTATACCTCCCGCAAGGATGTGCCGTCCGATGGTCGAGATGCTACGGCCGCACAGCGGCCGTAGCATGAAACCGCATTTTTGTGTCTTGCGTGCGATCGCGGGGCGGGGCGTAGCGTCGTCGCTGGGTTAAGCCGGGCGCTCCCGGCAGCGCGGACTCACCTTACGTCAAGTCATGTCCGCGAAATTGTCGATTTTCGGAGAATGCGGCGCCTGTCGGTGACCGCTATTTTTTCTGGCGCGCCGCCAGACGCAGGCGCAGCGCGTTGAGCTTGATAAAGCCTTCGGCGTCGCGCTGGTCGTAGACCTGATCTTCCTCAAAGGTAACGTGCGCCTGGCTGTAGAGGCTGTTGGGGGACCGCCGCCCGACGACCTGCGCCGTGCCCTTGTACAATTTGAGGCGGACGCGGCCGTCGACCCTCTCCTGGCTCTTGTCGATCAGCGCCTGCAGCATCTCGCGCTCCGGCGAAAACCAGAAGCCGTTGTAAATCAGTTCGGCGTAGCGCGGCATCATCTCATCCTTGAGATGCATCGCGCCGCGGTCGAGGCACAGGCTTTCGATGCCGCGATGCGCCGCCAACAGCACCGTACCGCCCGGTGTTTCGTACACGCCGCGCGATTTCATGCCGACAAACCGGTTTTCGACGAGGTCGAGCCGGCCGATGCCGTGCCGGCCGCCGAGTTCGTTGAGCTTTGCCAGCAATGCGGCGGGCGACAGCGCCATGCCGTCGATCGCGATCGCGTCGCCGCCGGCAAAATCAATCTCGATATATTGCGGCTGGTCCGGGGCCTGTTCCGGTGCGACGGTGCGGCTGTACACATATTCCCCAGGCTCTTCCCAAGGGTCTTCCAGCACTTTTCCCTCGGCCGAAATGTGCAGCAGGTTGGCATCGACCGAAAACGGCGCCTCGCCGCGCTTGTCGCGGGTGACCGGGATCTGGTGCTGGTCGGCGTAATCGAGCAGCCGGGTACGCGAGGTCAAATCCCATTCGCGCCACGGCGCGATGACCTTGATGTCAGGCATCAGCGCGTAATAGCTCAGTTCGAAACGCACCTGATCGTTGCCCTTGCCGGTCGCGCCATGCGCTACCGCATCGGCCCCGACCTGGCGGGCGATTTCGATCTGGCGCTTGGCGATCAGCGGCCGCGCGATTGATGTGCCGAGCAGGTACTGTCCCTCGTACAGCGCATTGGCGCGAAACATCGGAAACACGAAATCGCGAACGAATTCCTCGCGCAGATCGTCGATAAAGATTTCCCGCACCCCGGCCTGCTCGGCCTTTTTGCGCGCTGGCTCCAGTTCCTCGCCCTGCCCCAGATCAGCGGTAAAAGTCACCACCTCGCAGCGATAGGTCTCTTGCAGCCAGCGCAGGATCACGGAAGTGTCGAGGCCCCCCGAATAGGCCAGCACCACCTTTTTTACATTACCGCGTTGCCCTGTCTCGGCCATCCGTCGCTCGCCCCGAAAACCCGCTGATGATCGCCTGTTGTGTCATTGCGGGCGAGGCGACGCAATCACCCGAAGCGGCGCAGGATGAACGAAACCGCCGCATCGAGCGCACCAACGTCCAGGTTAAGATGCCCGCCTTCGGGGAAAAAAGCGCTCTTGGGCTCGGGAGCCGCGTCGAAAATCTGTTGTTTGCGGGGGCGGCGGCACAATGCGGCCCTGCCCGTTGGAGCCCTCCAGCCGCGCCTCAGCGCTTAATGGATTTGATACGGCATATCGGAATATGGCTGTTGCTGAGGCTGAGAGCTGTCGCCAATCCAAAAAACCCGAATTTCTCTCTCTTGAGCCATCTCGGCAATCTCTGAAAGTCCATTCAGATTGAACGAGAGCGTCGCTATTAGAAGCTCAAGTTGGCGATCTTTGACTATTTCCCGAGCGTCATCCAGCGTATCGGCAATGAGAACGGTATAGCCGTGCTGTGTCAAACTAGGTAATACCGGGGGATTACTCCTATGATCTATCAGCAGAACCGAGGTCATTTGTCTCTCTTTAAATTTGCTACCGCCTGCGACTGATTGTGAGCAGTACCCGGTTAGAATTTAAATTTCAATCCATCAAAGTTAATGAAACGTTAAAACGATTGAATTTTTTGGCCAGACGCACTTTCGGTGCCGATGAGTAGAGTCGGCGATCGGCTCGATCGTGGTGCCGGAGCAAACGCTCTTTCCTTAAAAGCCACATTTCTGCCGAACGCGGCCGCAAAGCCCATAGTCCTGCGGAATGTATGCGCCGCCGGCCGCCTGGTGGCGTTTCCCCGATGAATGTCATCAACCGCCGATCTCAGCGCTGATCGCAGCCGATATTTCCTCCGGCCAATTTCAGACACCGTTCTGTCCTCTTAGGTTTGCTCCGTCGTGCCGGCAGCTTCGATAGGAGCAGCACAGATCTGCCGGCTTGGGCCAGCGTGTCCTCGATTGTCTGCGTGCGTGGTTCACCTGGCACATGCTTCCGAGCGGCCGAGCAATGCCCGGTTGCCTTGAACAAGCCCGGCGAAGGAGCCAGCATACCGTTTCCGGCCGACCTCTCCGCGGTTGGTGCTGGCGGGCCGCGGCAAGCGGCGATGCGCCGTCCAATAAAATCCCTATTGACTCGATAGGATTAATAGGACGTAAATCGTCACGTCACTCGCCAATCAGCGCAGAGGCATGACGATGATATCCGTCTTAATCAACGGCGCGCTGCTCGCTCTGCATCTGCTGCAGTTCGACGATGCGCAGTGATGTCCCGCACGCCTTATTAGGACCGAATATGAACGAAATCAGTGTCATCTACCCCGGCTGGGCAGTGCACCCCGTTGCAGGGCGCATTGGCGCAGAGATTTCAGGGGTCAGGCTCGACGGTGATCTGCCAGACAAGACGGTCGCAGACATCCGCCGCGCGCTGGGCAAGCACAAGGTGCTGTTCTTCCGCGAGCAAAGCCACCTCGACGACAACGAACAGGAGGCTTTCGCCCGGCTTTTCGGCGAGGTTGCCGGCCACCCGACGATACCGGCGCGTGCAGGCACCGGGGCGATCCTTGAACTCGACGCGGCGCATGGCGGCGGCCGGGTCAATTATTGGCACACCGACATGACCTTCATCGACGCCTACCCACAGGCCTCAATCCTGCGCGCTGTGGAAGTGCCGGTTCGTGGCGGCGACACCGTATGGGCCAATACCGTCACGGCGTATTTCGATCTACCGGAGGATTTGCGCGCCCTTGCCGATCGGCTGCGGGCTATCCACACGAATAACTATGACTATGCCGCGGTCCGTCCCAACGCCGGCGACGCTGACCAGCGACACCACGCAGAGGTGTTTACGTCCACTGTATTCGAGACCGAGCACCCAGTGGTCCGCGTGCACCCCGAGACCGGCGAGCGTTCACTGGTTCTCGGCGGCTTCCTGCAGAAATTGGTGGGGCATTCACAGAGCGACTCGGCGCACCTCGTTGCCATCCTGCAATCGCATGTGACCCGCCTTGAAAATACGGTGCGCTGGCGCTGGGCAAAAGGTGACGTGGCTATCTGGGACAACCGCGCCACACAGCACTATGCGATCGACGATTACGGCAGGGAGCCGCGGGTGATGCACCGGGTAACGGTTGCCGGTGACCTGCCCGTCGGCGTCAACGGCCATCGCAGTGTCGCTTGCAAGCAGCCCACCACAGCCACGGTGTCAGTACCTGAGTCCCAGTCCGACCAGCAGCGCGCATTAGCCTGAGAAGCGGCCGCGTCAACTTTTCAGCACGAGGTTGCGATGACGACGATTGACTCCCAGCCCCTTATCAAGGGCGGTATACCGCCCCGAGCCGCCGTAGCGACTGCGACTGCGCGCGATACCCTGTCGTTCGAAGCCGTGCCGGCAGCCGAAGGGCCCCCTGTGCCGCCACGTTTGGCAATTATTGGCACCAGGCTGGCGAACATCGCCGGCAAATGGCCGGGCCGCTACGGCGCCGTGGCGCTGTTTTTTCTCGCGTGGCAATTCTCGTCTCAGTTCGGGTTAACTGATGCCTCGGTTATTCCACCGTTCACGGCCGTGGTCGCGGCGATTTTCGACGGGTTCGCCGACGGCAGGCTGCTCGACAACGTGCTGGTCAGCCTGGGGCGTTCGGGCTTGGCGTTCGGGCTCGCGATCGGGCTGGCGGTACCACTCGGTCTGTTGATGGGATCGTTCCGGCGCTTCGAGGAACTGGTCGATCCCCTTTTGCAGATGTTCCGCCAGACCGCAGCGCTCGCGATCTATCCCATCTTCATCCTTGTGCTTGGTCTAGGCGAGACATCAAAGATCGCGATCATCTGGTGGGCGGCGTTTTTCCCGATGTTGTTGAACACGATTTCCGGGGTCAAGCTCGTCGACCGGAAACTGATTGAAATGGCGCGGGTCTTCGGCGCCTCGCGGGCCGAAGTGTTCAGGCGCGTCGTCCTGCCAGCGGCAACACCGGCAATCTTTGTCGGCTTGCGGCTGAGCGCGACCACCTCGTTATTGCTGCTCGTTGCCGCGGAGATGATCGGTGCCAAGAAGGGGCTCGGCTTCCTGATCATCAACGCCCAGTACAATTTCGAAATCCCGCTGATGTTCGCGGCAATCGTGCTCCTGGCGGTGATCGGGCTTGCCGTCAACGCCGTTCTGCTCGCGGTCCAGAGATGGCTGTGCCGCTGGGAGATGCCGTGCCAGGCAAAGCCGGCTGCGCGTGCTGCGACTTGACCCGCGATTTGTGCGCTCGAAACAGGAAGCATTCAGTGCACCGCCAGCGGCGGCCATTGCACAGGGGAGACCCCATGATCCAACCAGCATATCGGCGTAAGGCCGGCTTCGTCGCCGCGCTTGTCCTACTCTTCTCGGCAGGACAGTGGATAGGATGCCCGCCGGCGTCCGCTGAGCCGAGTCAGGCCGCCGACACCGTCACCAACATTCGCTACCTGACCAGCCGCGGCAACGTCACCTCGTACGAAATCGCCTCGGCTCTGGGATGGCTGAAGGAGAAACGGCTAAAGCTCGATTCTGTCGGGTTCACGCAGGGCGGCCCCGAGAGCCTCGTCGCGCTCGCCGGTGGTTCGGTGGACCTGGCCGGCGCTGCGACGCCGGCGATCATCAACGCCGTCGTCAGCGGTGCGAAAATCCTCGGCGTGATGCCCGGTGATGGCGTCAGCGCGAATGCTCACAGCAAATTCTTCGTGCTCGCAGACAGCCCGGTCCATACACCGCAAGACATCCGAGACAAGTCGATCGCAGTAAACACGCTGGGCGCGCACCTTGATTACGTCGTCCGGGAGTATTTGCACCGCAACAGTCTTCCTGAAGACGCAGTCAACCTAATCGCCGCGCCCGGCCCGCAACTCGAGCAGATCCTGCGCCACAAACAGGCGGATATCGTTGCGGTCGGCGAATGGCAGGCTGTCTTCGCCGGGAAAATCGAGGAGACAGGGGGCGTGCGCGTACTGTTCACCGATCACGATGTGCTTGGCGACATTGTTATCGGCGCCGTCGCCATGAAGTTGACGTTCATCGATGCGCATCCTCAAGCGGTGAGGGATTTCGTGACCGTCAGCGCCAAAGCCGCGGACTGGACGCGGGAGCATCCCGACGATGCCAAAAAGCTGGTCGCTGACATCCTGAAAGAGCGCGGTGAAAACCCCGACCTCGCCCGATACTGGCCGGGCTTCGGCGTGCGCGCACATTCCCTCTATACCGATCACGACGCGCAGTTCTGGATCGACGCGCTGGAACGAAGCGGCAAGCTCAAGCCGGGCCAGTTTGCGCCGGAGCAGATCGAGACCAACAGGTTTAACGACCTCGCGCACCTCGCGCAGCAATAAGACGGAGAGCAATATGAGCGAGGAAGACCGACCCGGTCACGGCCTCGAAATCCGTGATCTGGCAAAGTCCTTTGTCATCGATGGACGGGTACACCCTGTCTTCCGTCAGCTTGATCTCGACATCAGACGCGGCGAATTCGTCGTAATCGTCGGTGAAAGCGGTTCCGGCAAGACCACGCTGCTGCGCATCATTGCCGGACTGGAAGCCGCCGATCACGGTGCGGTCGCAGTCAACGGAAAAGCCGTCGGCGGGGTCGGGGGCGAGCGTATCATGATTTTTCAGGAACCGCGCCTCCTGCCCTGGCTCACGGTTTGGAAGAACGTGAGTTTCGGTCTCGAACTACGCGGACAAGCGCGCGAAGCGATCAGCCGCAAAGTCGACGACGCCCTGCAGCTCGTCGGACTCGGCGCATTCTCGTCAGCCTACCCCGGCCAACTTTCGGGAGGCATGGCACAGCGGGTCGGGATCGCCCGCGCATTGGTCACCGATCCTGAAATCCTGTTGCTCGACGAGCCGTTGGGCGCTCTCGATGCGATGACGCGAATGCGCATGCAGCAGGAGTTGGAACGGCTGTGGCAGGACAACGGGGCAACGATGATTATGGTAACCCACGACATCGAGGAAGCCGTTTACCTCGCCGACAAAATTGTTGTCATGGGTGCCGGCCGCGACGGTATCAGCGAATTGCTCCCGGTTCCTCTCGCTCGGCCGCGCGACAGAAGCGCGCCGCAATTCGTGGAAATTCGCGAAACGCTGCTGCGGCGGTTCAATCTGGCGCCGCATTTAATCTAGTTGTGCAAGCGATGCGACGCGAGCTACTTCCGGAAGGCGCTCGAGCCTTTTGACGGCGACGAGCGTGGGGAGCCGCAATTGAACCGCTCGCCGATGCCGGCAGACCGGGCACGCATACCCCTTTTGTGACATTCGGCCGACGCCTGCTTTCAGGCGCCGGGATAGACCGCGCATTGCCATCGGTACGAGCGTCAAAAGAGAAATATCGAGCGCTCGAGCCGGTCGATCATTGTCTTGATCAAATCTCCTATCGGGCGTCGGCAAACAGGAAGTGCTGCAAGCGCTCCACTTTCAGCTAATGATGCGAGAATATCGGCCGGTGGCAGCCCCGCTCGCGCGAATTGGGCTTGCCGACCACGTTCTTTTCAGGGGGTGTCATGGAGTTCTGGACAGAGCCGCAAATGGCGTCGATCGACAAGATGCTCAATCCGCGCTCCATCGCGATCGTCGGGGCGACGCCGCGGATGCAGTATGGCGGGCGGTTTCTGGCGGCGGCGCTGAAGGCCAAGGACCGTATCCGGGTTTATGCCGTCAACCCGCGTTACGACGACATCATGGGCGAGAAGTCGTACAAGAGCGTGACGGACCTGCCGGAAGCACCCGACGTGGTAGCTGTCGTGGTGCGCTATGATCAGGTGCTCGATGTCCTGAAGGAGAGCCACGCCAAGGGGGCGGGGTCGGCGATCGTGATTTCGGCGGGCTTTTCCGAACGTGGCGTCGACGACCGGCGTGATTTGCAAGGCGAATTGGGGGAATTTGCCCGCAGCTCCGGCATGCGGATCAGCGGTCCGAACTGCCTGGGTCTCGCGAACGTCAAACACGACATCTGGGCCACCGCGTCCTCGCGCGGGGCGGAGGGTCTGACCGGGCCGATCGGGCTGGTGTGCCAAAGCGGCGCGACGGCGTTCGGGCCGTTTCTGGTGCGGGCGGTCGAGAACGGCATCGGCTTCAGCTACATCATCTCGACCGGCAACGAGGCCGATCTCGATTTTACCGATTTCGCCCGCTACCTGCTCGACGACCCGGATACGCGGGTCATTGCCGGCTTTATCGAAGGCTTCAAGCGGGCCGACAAATTCCTTGAAGTGGCAAAGCTCGCCGCGGAGCGCGGCAAGCCGATCGTCCTGATCAAGATCGGCCGTTCGGCGCTGGGCGCGCGGGCGGCCCAATCGCATACCGCAGCGCTGACCGGCGAGGATGCCCGCTACGATGCGATCTTCGCCCAATACGGGGTGATCCGGGTCCAGGATTACGACGAACTGATCGAGGTCTCGCACCTGCTGGCCCACACGCCAAAGCCTGCCGTGCCCGGCCTCGCGGTGGTGTCGCACTCCGGCGGCATCAGCTCGCTGACCGCCGATATGTGCGGCCAGGCCGGTCTCGACCTGCCGGTTCTGGGCGACGCGGCGCGCGACGGCATCAACGGCATCCTCAAGGGCTTTGGCTGGGCGGCGAACCCGGCCGATGTGACCGGCTTTGCCAACAGCGAGTCGTTCCCGCAGATCATGGAGCACATGGTCAACGACCCGCGGATGGGGACGCTGGTCGTGGCGAGCGCCGGGGCGGATTCGCAGGCGCAGCAGGTCATCAGCCAGCGCGACCGCACCGACAAGGGCGTGGCGTTCCTGTGGACCGGCAGCCGCGACGCCAAATCAGGCCTAAGCACGCTCAAGCAAGCCCGCATACCGATCTTCTACACCCCGGACAAACTGGCCCGAGGCCTGCAGAGCCGCCTCGCCTATCACACATGGCGCGAGCGCCGCCTGGCCGACGGCTTTGCTTCCGCCCCGCCGCGTTCGGCGCCACAGGATGCGGCCCTCGCCCAGGCGCTGGGCCTCGGGCGAACGACCCTCTCGGAATCGGAGAGCAAGCAGTTCCTCGCCGCCTGGGGTGTGGCGAGCGCAGGCGAACGTCTGGCACATTCCGCCGACGAAGCCGTCACAGCCGCGGAGCAACTCGGGTTTCCGGTCGCTCTGAAGGTCGACTCGCCGGATATCCCGCACAAGACGGAGGCCGGGGTCGTTCGGCTGAACCTCGGCGATGCGGCGCACGTGCGAAGCGCCTACGCCGAGATCCTGGCCAGCGCCAAGTCCCATGCGCCACAGGCCCGGATCACCGGCGTCTCGGTGCAGGAGATGGTGCGCGACGGCGTCGAGGTGATCGTCGGCGTGTCGTCCGACCCGCAACTGGGTCCGGTGCTGCTGTTCGGCAGCGGCGGCGTCATGGTCGAGGTCTACAACGACGTCGCCCTGCGCCGCTGCCCGATCACGCCCTCGGAAGCCCAGTCTATGATCGCCGAAGTCAAAGGCGCCCGCCTCCTCCAAGGCTTCCGTGGCCGCCCGCCGGCCGATACTGCGGCGCTCGCCGACGCCTTGGTGCGCGTATCGCATCTCGCCATGCACCTGCAAGGCCATTTGGCAGAGCTGGACATCAACCCACTGATGGTGCTGCCGTCAGGACGGGGCGTGAAGGCGGTCGACGCCCTCGTTGTCTTGCGCGGCACGTAGCATAAGGCTCGGGCGAGCCGGCCTACCTGCTACGGTCAATCGATTCAGGCTTCGCGCAAAGGCGGCTCCGTTGAATCCCGCTAATTTTCAAAAGCGGCGGTTTCGCTTTTATCGTACCAGGCGATTCGGATAATTCTGGTGGCCATCCTGACTACCACTCATTACCTCGATCCGTTTCCCTCGCCCCTGAACACGCCGACCGGAGGACACCCGTGACCAAATATCTGCACACCATGATCCGCGTCAGTTCGCTGGAAGACACCATCGCCTTTTTCGAGGTGCTCGGCCTGCGCGAGTTCCGCCGCCGTCCAGACGAGAAAGGCCGCTACACCAACGTGTTCCTCGCCGCCCCCGGCGACGAGGACGCTGCCGTGGAACTCACCTATAACTGGGACCCCGAGCCCTACACCGGCGGCCGCAATTTCGGGCATCTCGCCTACGCCGTAGAGAACATCTACGATATCTGCAAAGGCTTTATGGCCCTCGGGGTGACGATCAACCGCCCGCCGCGTGATGGCCATATGGCCTTCGTCCGCTCGCCGGACGGCATCTCCATCGAGATACTGCAGGCCGGCGAAGCTCTGCCGCCCGCCGAACCCTGGACCAGCATGCCCAACACCGGCCCCTGGTAGAGTGCATCGCCGCTGGCGCGGATGCCCGATCACGCACGGAAGTACCGGCGATGATTGCCGAGATCAAAGCCGGCTGCTGATAGTGCTGTCGCCAGGTCATGGCCTGAAAGCGTAGACACTGTCTTTACGGCATTGTGGCCGGCGACGAGAACGGCTTCGTGGCATCCACAACAAACATGACCAAAGCGCTGAGATTTCCTTTGCCGCTGCTCGATACCTCCATCGGTGTGTTGGGGGGATGTCCGAGCATCGATTGACCGGCGGAGACGTGATGCGTGCCATCCGGCGTCTTTTGCGTGAGTTCGCCGCTGAGCACGTAAAAGGTCTCGGACCCGGGATGGGTATGCACGGGGGTTTTGACCCCTGGGGCCCCGTTTGCGCTGTTGAGGCGCAAGAGGTATTCGGGCGCGGATATCGGGGGTACGGGTCCAACCTCGGCAACTTTGCTGCCACCACGCGACGATCCGCCGGGCGGACCCAGAGTGAACAGCCACGCTTTTCCGGCAACTTCGGCGGCGAGTCCGGTGGGCCCCGCCGCCGCCTGCGCCTGCGCAAGAGCAGGAAAATTGTCGATGCGCCAGAACCACGGACCCGGCGGCAACTGCGCGACCTTCTTTTCCGTCACCGGCGTGACGTCGAATTTCTGAGCCAGGGCCGCCGTCGAGGTCAGCGGCAAGCCCATCATCCCGATGGCCCAGAGGGCGAGTGACCATCGGCGAGCACCCACAGTCCGCATCATCTTGTATCCATCCTCTTGCCCGTCCTGACGCACTGGATCGTGCGGCGACGCCACTGTTCGCGCTAGCCGGTTTACGCTGCGACATTCAAAATCCGCCGAAAAAGGTTTATCGTATAAGGCGAATTTCCCTAGTGATGCGGGTGCCGGCGACGATGTCGAGCAGTGACCCGGTTGTCGAGGATGGCCTGGATCAGGCTCCCTTGGGCGGTGAGATATTTTCCTCACCCCTGCCGGCCGATGTGGTGCGTGCCCTTCGCTGGCTCCGCGGCCACTTGGCGGAGCCGGTTCGGCTCGAGCGGCTCGCCGATGTCGCAGGGGTCCGCCCGCGAACGCTCGAAACGCATTTCAAGCAGTTTTTGGGGACGACGCCGCTCGGCTGGGTGCGGCGGATGCGCCTGACGCGAGCACGTCAGCAACTGCTTCGGCCGAAGCGAGGCGCCACGGTCACTGACGTCGCGATGGCTAACGGGTTCAATCAGTTAAGTCGGTTTGCGGCGCAATATCGACAAGTGTTTGGAGAACTTCCGTCCGCGACTTCCAAACAGTCAAGATTCTCGCAGGCACAGAAAATTGACCACGACACCGATGAGGCGATCCGCCAGACATTGAACGCCCTGCCGCTTGCCTTTGCCGTCGAACGCGAGCAATGCGATCGCGCCCTTGAGGGACTGGATCGGCCTCAGCAGCTTTCGCCCAACTACGGGTTGCCTAAGGCTGTCGCCGGCTGGTGCTGGGCGCAACGAGCAGCACACGATTTTGGATCGACGCCTGACATCGATCGAAGGCATGCACACCGGCTAGCAGAAGAGGCGTACACGCTCTCTCCGCATGACGCGCTGACGCTGACCCTGAGCAGCGGCGCTCTCGTTCTGCTGAACCGGCTCGACGAGGCGGATCGGCGGCTGGAACGGGCGCTGGCGCTGGACCCGTGGATGGCGTACGCGTGGATACGGCGCGGCTGGATGTCAGCCTATCTGGGCGATCCTGAGGGCGCCATTCGCGAATTAAGAACCGCGCTTCACTTGATGCCGTTCGACCCGCTGCGGCACATCACGTTCATCGGTATGGGCTGCGCCCACTTTGCCGCCGAGCGATTCGATCGGGCGGCGCTGTGGATTCAGGGCGGCGTCGAGGCCTACCCGGAATCCTACTGGGCGCAACGGGTCGCCGTGGCAGCTGTCGCCCTGACCGGAGCGAGGACCGCAGCATGCCGGATGGGGCTGCAGCTAATGCGCAAAGAGCCCAATCTGACGGTCGCCCGAGCGAGGCTGGCTTGGCCATTTACGCCCGCATTCATGTCGCGTCTCGGAGATGGTCTCGAGATTGCGGGGATGCCCCAATCTTAGCGGCCTACACGATGCCGGCCTCGCATTTGGCACCCTGTCCGCTGACACCAATCACCGCAATTCGTCTCCAGCGCATCTTGCCCATTTGGGGCAGAACCCGAGGATAATCGTCGCAAGCCGATAATCTCCAGTATCGCAAGTCCTTAGTTCGGCTCCTTGCCGAACATGATCCATCCCCCGCTGCTGGGCGTTGTGAAGGCGGCTAGCGCGGTTTCGGCGCGGATCTTGACTTGGCGGGGGCCGGCGGTGCCGCGGAGTTGCTCGATGCTGTCGGTGTACATGGCGGTGCGCAAGCGGCCGGTGCCGAGGTTGCCGCCGCTGGAGCAGAACGGGTGCGGGCCTTCGACGCTGATGTCGCCGGCGTAGAACGCGAAGGAATCGCCGCGTTTGACGCCGTGCCACTGGAAGCCTTCAAGGAAGAACCCCGCCATCGGCGCATAGCCGTCATACGGGTTGAAGATATCGACATCGTTGGGTCCGAGCCCGGCGCCTTCGTACATCCGCTTGGCGGCGCGGTCGGTCCACGCCTCGATCTCGTCGAGATCTTCCTGGGTGCTGCGCTTTTTGAAACTGTGCTGCGAGTGGTTGAGCACATAAACCGGCTTTTGTTTCATGTCGCGGGCGCGCTCGGCCGTCGTGAAGAGATACGCGGTCGAGGCATTAACCGGGCGGTCGCAGTCGTACAGCCGCAGCGGGTTCAGAATGAAGCGCGAGTTGAGGTATTCGTCGAGCGTCAGCTGCGGCAGGTTGTGGCTGGCATTGTAGCCCCACGGCGTCATCAGCCCATTACGGTGCTGGTTGATGACAAACGGCGCGAGGTCGTCGTGCCTGCCGCCGTATTTGCGGCAGTATTGCTCGTGCGGGAACATGTTGATGAAGTCGTTGCCGCCGTGATTGCCCCAGGGCGCCACCCATTGGCGGGCGCCGCGGGCATAGTCGTCGGCGTTTTCGCCGCCGCGCCGATAGCGGCCGGCGAGATTACCGGTGGGGTAGATCACGAGACAGGTGCTACACACGCCATCGCCCACGGCCTGTGACGCCCATCCCACCATCTCGCTGATGGTCGGCACGCCGGTCGGGGCGTATTTGACGTTCTTTGCGCCAAGTTGCTCGGCCAGCCACTGGCCGTTGATCAGCGTCAGCCCCAGTTCGGAATCGTAGGGCGGAGCGAAATAAGGCCGCGGCGCCCATTGCGACGCAGTGCCGCCGCTGCCGCCGGCAATATGGCTGTCGCAGCAGATGATGCCGTCGATCTGGTCGGCCGTGACGCCGGCCTGGTCCATCGCCTTCTGGCAGGCCAGGATGGAATAGGCGCCGAGCGTCTTGTCCATCGAGACTTCGTCCCAGCGACGGTCGACCGGCGAATGCCCGAACCCGGCCACCGCAACCTTGCCACGATGCTCCCACACGCCGAGCCCATCTTTGTCTCGCCGCCACTGATACTGAGCTGATGCGGTCATGGCTTCCCCTTATGCACTACAGAGATTTTATTCACCACAGAGACACAGAGAGCACAGAGTTAATATAACACGAACGCTAACGTGCGTTGACGACTGCTAACTCGGTGCCCTCTGTGTCTCTGTGGTGAACCCTTCCATTTTTAGCACAGAGACACAGAGATCGTTGAATTTGTCAAAGGACGAACCGCCGAATACCATCTTTTAGAACGACGCTGCTAAAGTTGATGAGCAGGCCGGTCCTTATCGAACTCAATCGAAGATACGTGAGAATTTGTGCCTCATGGATCGGCAATAACCTCTCAACAGCTTTGATTTCAATAATCAAGTTACGTTCGAGGACAACATCCAACCGATATCCGCAATCCAGTTGGATGCCCTTGTAGAGGACAGGCAGTGGGGCTTGTCGGGCGAACGAGATGCCGGCCTCCCGCAGCTCCAAACAGAAACATTCTTCGTATGCGGATTCAAGCAGTCCAGGTCCGAGCGCACGGTGCACGGCGATCGCAAGCCCGATCACGCGCTCGGTGAACGGGTCTCGGTCATAACCGATCGCCACGAACTCGGTGCCCTCTGTGTCTCTGTGGTGAACCTGATTGTGTCAGACGACCCGCCATTCGTGGATCAGTTGGTCCGGAGCCACCTCCTCGAAGGTCAGCTCGACCGCGGCGCCGTCGGGCACCTTGTAGGGTGGGGTGCCGGGGAGGTTGGAGTAGAAATTGACCCGTGGGTCGGCGTCGAGCGTTACCATCGCCATGTTGTAGGGCTGATCGGACATGCGCCGGTTGAGGCGGCCGTCCTCGATCACGATGTGGCTCGCGATATGCCCTTTTCCCTCGACTTCTTTCCAGGTCAGGCCGGCGGCCGAATTGCAGACCTGGCAGGCCTGCTGCGGCGGGTATTGCAGCCGGTCGCAGGCGGCGCAGTGCTGCAGGATGAGCCGCCGTTGATTGACGGCGTCCCAGAAAGGCTTGCTCAACGCGTCGGCGACGGGGATCAGTTTTGGCATCGTTTCACCCTATCCGGGATTTGCACCACAGAGACACAGAGTACACGGAGACGGGTCAAGAGAGTGGTGAAAAAATCCACCGCTCCATCTCGTCACAGTGCTGATATTGCACATGATTCAACAATCTCGGTGATCTCTGCGTCTCTGTGGTGAACCGCTCTTTTGGACTTATTCGCCTCGGCCGACCCACTGGCCGTAGACGGGGTACTGGCAGCAGATGAATTCGATATAGGCTGGGCGACCTGCGGTATTGACGTCAAGCGCGCGCCGCAGGGCCGGGATGATTTCGGCCGGCTCGCTGACCCGCTCGGTGTGGAAGCCGAGGGCGCCGATCACCTTCGACATATCGACGTCGTCGGGCCCCAGCACCTGATGGGTGAAGGGGTCGTGTCCGGCGCCCCAAAAACCGGGGCCATAGCCGGCAAAGCCGCCATTGCTGATATGCACGACCGTGACCCCGAGTTTCTCGCGCAGCAGCACTTCGAGATTGCCGAGCATATAGCCAAGCCCCGCTTCGCCGGTCACCGCCACCGACGCCCGGCCCGGAAACGCCTTTTTGGCAGCGATCGCCGCGGCGAGGCTGAAGCCGAGCGTCGAGACATTGCCCCAGCCGAGAAAGCCGCGCGGGATCAGCGTGTCGAACACGGTGCTGAGCTGGTCGCGCGTGTTGCCGCTTTCGTGCGTCACAAAGGAGTTGCGCAAATCCAGCACCTGCTGGAGATCGCCATACACCCGGTAGGGGTTGATCGGCTTCTCGTCGGAGGCGCTGACCTGCCGGTAGCGGGCGAGCGCCTCGTCGCGGGCCGTCTTCACCTCCGCCGCGACATCACCCGCCGCCCGCCCGGCGCCGGCCCCGCGGCTGGACACTTCCTGGCGGAGCGCCTGCAAGGTCAGGCGTGCATCGCCGATCACCGCGTGCGCCGTCGGATACATCTTGTTGATGTGCAATTCGTCGACGGTGCAGTGGATGATGGTCTTCTTCGCCGGATCGGGGATGGCGTGGCTGAAACGGCCCGGCGACAGGCTCGACCCGATGGCGAGGATCAGGTCGCTCTTGTTCAGGTAGTGCGCGATCTGGTCGCCGCGCACGCCGACAAACAGTGGATGGTCCTCGGGAAACGCCCCTTTCGCCTTGAGGGTCGTGATCACCGGCACATTCACCAGCTCCGCCAGCGCCTTCAGCTCCTCCGAAGCACCCGCGTAGATGACCCCCTCGCCGGCGTAGATCAGCGGGTTGCGGGCTTTCAGCAGCTGATCCACCGCAACACGGACATCGGCCGGGTCCGGCGCCGATTTCCAGCCCTTAACCGGATGATAGGGGTCGGCAGTCTCGTCGTAAGTCGCCGTGGCGTTGGGAATGGCCAGGACCACCGGGCCGGGCCGGCCGCTGCGCAGCATGGTGAAGGCGCGGCGCATCAGCTCGGGGGTACGCTCTGGCTTGTCGAGATAGCCGAACCATTTCGACACGGTCTTCATCGCCGAGGCGACATCGTACTGGCTGTTGCCTGAGGCGCCGGCCGGCACGCCATCCGTGATGCACAAAACCGGCGAGCCATCCTCAAAGGCTTGCGCCAGCCCGGCGTAGGCGTACTGCATGCCGGCGGCGTTGACGCCGCCCTGGAAGGTGCAGACCCCGATGCGCGAGCCGGCGGTGATACGCGAAAAGGCGTCGGCGACCGCGACGGCATAGCGGTCGTCGCGCATCATCAGCATCGGCACTCCTTCGCGGCCGAGCGCGTTGTTCACCCGGCATACCGGAAAGGTCGAAACCCAACCGACGCCTTCCTGCTTGAGAATGCGGCTAATGCCGGTCGCGACATCGATCGTCATGGATGTGGTCTCCTTTGCACGGAGCCGAGCCGTCAGCCTCCGTGCGAGGCACTGAAGCACGCAAGCGTACAATGATCAGCCGCGTGTCGTCTCGCAACTATCTGGCGAATGCGCCGGATGAGCTGTGCGCGACTGACGTCGTTTCGGACACGCCGTTCGACGGCCGGCGCCTGCGGGCATGGACTGTCGTCGACGATACACCTCCGCAAGACGCTTGCCATCGGCGCACCGAGCTAAAGGGATGCGTTGATAAGGGCGGCGCCGCCGGCGAGGGCGCGCAGTTTGCCTTCCGCGGCATGGCGGGAAAGCGGCAGCATGCCGCAATCGGTGCAGGCGTAGAGGTGGTCTGCATCGGTATAGCGCAGCGCTTGGCGCAGGCGCTCGGCCACCACCTCCGGCGTCTCGACCGCTTCGTTCCCGACATCAACGACGCCGAGCAGCACATCCTTGCCTCGCAACGCCTCGATGACGCTGACATCAACCCCACTGGCGGCAGTCTCGACCGAGACCTGGTCGATCGACGATTTCGCCAGCAACGGCAATGTGTGCTCGTACTGGCTCCAATCCGTATTGCCGGATTTCCAGCGTTTTACATTGGGCACGCCGTAGCCGTAGCAGATGTGCACGGCTTTTTTTGCGGTGACGCCCTGGGCGGCGCGCTCCAATGCCGCCAGTCCCCAATCCTTGACCTTGTCGATGTAGACATTGAAGCACGGCTCGTCGAACTGGATCACATCGGCACCGGCCGCAGACAGGGCGCGCGCCTCCTCGTTGAGCAGCTCGGCAAAGCGCATGGCCAGCTTCTCCTCGGAGCGGCCGCCGATCGTGTCGACGAGGCTGTCGACAATTGTCATCGGGCCCGGGAGCGTGACCTTGATGGGGAGATCGGTGAGCGCCTTGGTCGCGCGCAGCCCATCGACAAAGATCGGCCCGCGATAGTCGGGGCCGCCAATCAGCCGTGGCGCGGCGATTTCCTTGTGATAGCGCTGATCGCGTTGCGCACGCATCGCGAGGTTGACCGTGTCGATGCCCTCAAGCCCTTCGAAAAAAGCCGAGATGTAATGGCGGCGGCGCTGTTCGCCGTCGGTGACGCAATCGAGACCTGCCCTCTCCTGCGCCGCGACCCATACGCGCACGGCGTCCTCTTTGCCGGCCTCCAATAGCGCCCCCTCGAGGCGCCACGCCGGCAGCAATTCTCCCGGACCGGCCAGCCAGACAGGTTTCGGCAGGCTGCCGACGATCGTCGCCTTGACGCGGCTCTTCCTTGTTGCAGGCATGGATACCCTCATTCGTGCTTCGCCGAGCCGGATGCCGACAATATAGTCGCCGCCATGTTTATCCGCGCCCTCTTTGCCGCCCTCGCTTTGCTGATGCTGGCGCCTTTCGCCCAGGCGGCGGAGATCGACCCCGAATTGGTTCGCGCCGCCGAGAAGGAGGGAACCGTCGTCTGGTACACCGGCCTGATCGTCAATCAGATCGTGCGCCCGCTGGTTGATGCATTCGAGAAGAAATACCCGGCGATCAAGGTACAGTATTCGCGCGCCAGCAATACCGAGACGACGCTGAAAATCCTCAATGAAGCGCGGGCCCGCCGCGTCCAGGCAGACGTATTCGACGTAACCAGCGGGATGTTTCCGCTGTTGGAGGCGAAAGTCGTCGCGCCTTATGCGCCGAAATCGGCGGCGCATTTCCCGGCCGAATATCGCGACAAGGACGGCTATTGGACCGCGTCCAACCTGTATTTCCTGACGGTGGCCGCCAACACCAACCTGGTAAAATCCGACGCGATGCCGCGCAGCTTTGACGATCTGCTCGACCCCAAATGGAAAGGGCAGATGGCGTGGACCAGCGAACTGGCCGTGCAGGGTCCTCCCGGCTTTATCCACAATATGCTCGCCACGATGGGCCAGGACAAAGGCATGGACTACCTGCGCAAGTTCGCGGCGCAGCAGCCGGTCGCTGTGGCCGCGTCACCGCGTACCGTGCTCGATCAGGTGATCGCCGGCGAGCACCATCTCGGAATCATGATGTACAACCATCATGTCGCGATCAGCTTGGCGCAGGGCGCGCCGATTACCTGGCTCAAGATGGAGCCGCTGGTCAACATCTTTACGATGTTCGGCGTCACCAAGGATGCGCCACACCCGAACGCCGGCCGGCTGTTCGAGGAGTTTGCGCTGTCAGAAGAGGGACAGCGCGTCTTCGCCGCCAATGAATACCTCCCCGCCGACCCGGCGGTACCCGCCAAGACGCCGGATTTGAAGCCGGAGGCCGGGCACTTCCGCACCACCATCATCTCCCCTGAGATGGAGCGGAACGAACTGCCGAAATGGCAGGCGATCTATCACGATCTGTTTCGATGAAAGGACCGAGAATGCGGTTTCTGAGCGCGTTCTGCGCTGCTCTGCTGCTGTCCGTTGTCACCGCGCGGGCCGCCGATATCGACCCGGCCTTGGTCGATGCGGCGAAGAAAGAGGGTGAGGTCACCTGGTACTCGACGCTGATCGTCAATCAGATCCTGCGGCCGATGGTCGATGCGTTTAATGCCAAGTATCCCGGCATCAAGGTGAACTACTCGCGTTCGACAAACTCGGACGTGGCGCTGAAGATCGTCAATGAAGCGCGGGCACGGCGCGGGCAGGCCGATGTCTTTGACGGCACCAACTCGATCTATCCGCTGCTCGACGCAGGCCTCGTCGCCGACTATCGCCCCAAAGCCGCCGCCGGCTATCCCGCCGATCTCAAGGATGCCAATGGGATGTGGACGGCGATGAACGCCTTTTTCCTGACGACCTGCTACAACACCAACCTTGTCAAGGCCGACGAGGCGCCGAAAACCTATGACGATCTGCTCGACCCGAAATGGAAGGGCAAGATCGCTTGGGTCAACGATCCCACGCCGCAAGGCCCACCGGGCTTTATCCACAACATCCTCGTCACGATGGGCGAGGACAAGGGGATGGCCTATCTGAAAAAATTCGCGGCGCAGGAGCCGGTCTTTATTCCGGCGTCGCAACGTGTCGTGCTCGACAAGGTGATTGCGGGCGAATACCCACTCGCAGTGATGACCATGAACCATCACGCTGCGATTAGTGCCAAGCAGGGCGCGCCCGTCGCATGGATCAAGATGCAGCCGCTATCGGAGAGCATCAACCTGATCGGCATCGTCAAGCAGGCGCCGCACCCGAATGCCGCGCGCCTGCTGACGGAGTTCGTCCTGTCCGACGAAGGGCAGAAGGTGCTGGCGGATAATGATTATGTGCCGGTAAGCCCATCCGTACCGGCGAAGATCGCCGAATTGAAGCCGGATGCAGGGCATTTCACGGCCAACATCGTGACACCGGACATGGCGCGCGACGATCTGCCGAAATGGACGGCGCTGTATCACGAGCTGTTCCGATGAGCTTTTCGGGCGCGGCCGGCAGCGTTCGCTGGTCGCCGCTGACATTGCTGCGCAGCGATCAGCGTTGGCCGATCGCGCTGCTGATCGGCGTATTGCTGGCGCTGCTGATGCTGCCGCCGCTGTGGATCCTGCTGCAGGACAGCGTGACGACGACCAACGCCATCGGCAATGTCACGGGCTTTACGCTGGCGCATTTTCGCAGGCTGGTCACCGATAAGGGCGCGCTAACCAGCGTCTGGAACACACTGGTTTTTGCCGGCGGCAGCACGGTGCTGTCGCTGATCACCGGCGGCATTCTCGCCTGGCTGGTCGAGCGCACCAATGCGCCGCTCAAAGTGCTGGCTTATCTCGCGACAATCATATCGATGGGTACGCCCTACATCCTGCACGTGATCGCGTGGCTGTTCCTGCTTGGCAAGGTCGGCCCCTTGAACGAGGGCTGGCGGGCGCTGACCGGTGCCAACGGGAATCTGTTTGAAGTCAATTCAATGGCCGGGATGATCCTGATCGAAGGTCTCCTGTGGTCACCGTTGGTGTTTCTCCTGCTCGGCGCCACCTTTCGCGCCGCCAATGCCGACATGGAAGAAGCGGCCCGGATGAGCGGCGCTACGGTGTTCGATACGCTGCGGCGCGTATCGGTGCCGCTGGCGATGCCGGCGATCCTGGCGCTGGCACTGTTCGTGTTCATCCGCGCCATCGGCGGGTTCGAGGTGCCGGCGCTGGTCGGCATGCCCGGCCGCATTTTTGTCCTCAGCACCGATGTGTACGAGGCGACGATCGTCGTGCCGCCCGATCTCGGCTATGCGGCGGCGTTCTCGGTGATCATGGTCGCGATCGTCGCGGTGCTTCTTTACTTCTACGGACGGCTGTCAAAGAACGCCGAGCGCTATCACTCGGTGACCGGCAAGGGATACCGGCCGCGGCCGTTCGACCTCGGCGGCTGGCGGTGGCTGGCGGGCGCAATCATCGTCGCCAATTTCTGCATCGTCCTGCTGTTGCCTTTGCTGACGCTGCTGTGGCTGTCGCTGCTGCCATTCATGCGAGCCTTCAGTGTCGCGGCGCTGCCGACGCTGACGCTACGCAACTACCGAACCGTGCTGCAGGCCGGCGGTTATCTCGATCTTGCCCTCAACAGCCTGACGGTGGCCGCCGGCGCCGCGACGGCCATCATGCTGATCGCGATGCTGGCCGGCTGGATCGCAGCGCGGCGCGGGCCCGGCGGGCGTATCCTCGATCAGCTTGCGATGCTGTCGCTGGTTTTTCCGGGCATTTGCCTCGGCGTCGCCGTCATGGAAGTGTATCTGCGGGTGCCGCTGCCGATTTACGGCACGCTGTGGATCATCGCGATTGCCTATGTGATCCGCTACATGCCCTACGGCATGCGCTACGTCTATTCCGGCGTCCTGCAGCTGCACCGCGAATTGGAGGAAGCCGCAGGCGTTTCCGGCGCCTCGGCATTGACGACACTGAAGCGAGTTGTTGCGCCCTTGTTGACGCCGGCCCTGGCTGCCGGATGGCTTTTCATTTTCCTCATCGCCAACAAGGAGTTGGCGATTGCGGTCTTGCTGGCCAGCCCGGGCTCTCAGGTGATCGCCGTAGCGATCTTTGACGCCTGGACCAACGGCCAGGGCGGCGAACTGGCCGCTTTCGGGCTGATCTGGACCGCCTTGATGACGGTGATTGCGTTCGTGTTCTTTATGCAGATGCGCCGCGGCGCGACCGACGTGTACGGGGCCTGACGGTGCTGCGCGTCTCCGGCCTCACCAAGATTTACGCCAACCGGTACGACAGCCAGACGGGCGGCGTCCGGGACATGTCGTTCGACCTGCCGCCGGGCACATTCTTCACGTTGCTCGGGCCGAGCGGCTGCGGCAAGACCACGACGTTGCGGTGCATCGCGGGACTGGAACGGCCGGATACTGGAAGTATCGCGGTCGGCGACACGGTGCTGTTCGACGGTGCGCACGGCATCGCAGTGCCGATGCACCGCCGCGGCATCGGCATGGTGTTCCAGTCCTATGCAATCTGGCCGCATATGACGGTGTTCGAGAATATCGCCTTCCCGCTCCGGGTCGCCAAGGACCGCCGTTACGGCCGCCAGGAAATCGCGACCATGGTCGACGAGGCGCTGGGCACCGTTGGCCTCTCCGGCTACGGCGAACGCCCGGCGACGCGGCTTTCGGGTGGTCAGCAGCAGCGCGTGGCGCTGGCACGCGCCCTCGTCCATCGGCCGCAACTGCTGCTCCTCGACGAACCGCTGTCCAACCTCGATGCCTCGCTGCGCGAGGATATGCGGGCGGAGTTGCGACGCCTGCAGCAGCAGATCGGCATAACGACAATCTACGTCACTCACGACCAGTCCGAGGCGCTCGCAATGTCGGATCTGATCGCCGTCATGGATCGCGGCCGTGTCGTACAACTCGACGAACCGCAGGCAATCTATTGCCGCCCCGCCACCGAATTTGTCGCCGCTTTCATCGGCGCCGCCAACCTGCTGTCCGGCATCTGTCCCGCCGCGGTGCAGCCCGGCAACATCGGGCAATTCCAACTGACCGGCGGCGACCTAATCCCATGTCTGTTTCCCACCGGCGGCGTCGCCGGCGCCGCCATCACCGCGGCAGTCCGGCCCGAAAGTATCGAGATCGCACCTGACGGTGCAGCGACCACCGCTGCTGCCGGCGGCCTGCATGGCACCATCCGCGCCGCAAGTTTTCTCGGAAGCAACATCCGCTACGACATCCAGACCGGAGACCGGGAACTTCGGGTCACCGTCTCGGCGACCAGCATGCTGCCGCCCGGCACCACCGTGCGGCTGATCTTTCCGCCGAATGCGCTGGTTTCCGTCGGCACTTAAGCATTCTGGGTAGAAATAGATTGTCGCGATAAAGTAAGCGGTTCGGCCACCGCCGGCGGAATTGTTCGGCATGCCTGCGGTCGCTTTTGTGAATGGCGTTCAAGCTCGTGCTGTTTGCGATACTGCGCTACGATGTCGCGGCACTTAACCATCCCGTGGAGGGCATGCGATGACACGTCCTTACAACGTGGTCGACGCCGACGGCCACATCCTTGAGCCGCTTAATCTCTGGGATGAGTACATCGATCCCGAGTTCCGTGACCGCCGCCCGCGGTTTACGATCGACGAGAACGGCAAGGAGCGTCTCACTGTCGAGGGCAAGATGCTCGGCAATCCGCGCGGGATCGGCAGCCTTGGTGCCGTCGGTGTCCGGCAGGGCGACGTGAAGCTCGACAGCCTCAAATATGCCGAGGGTAAAAAGGGCGGGTTCGACCCGCATGCGCGCATCGTCGACATGGATGCCGACGGCATCGATGCCGCATTCCTCTATCCGAGCCTCGGCTTGTTCACAGGCGCCGTCGAGGAGCCCGCGCTCGCGGCTGCGATGTGCCGCGCCTACAACCGCTGGCTGGCTGATTACTGCAAGCCATATCCCGATCGCCTTTTCGGCGTCGCGATGCTGCCGATGCAATCGGTGGAGCTTGCAATTGCAGAAGTGCGTTTCGCACGCGAGGCGTTGGGGATGCGGGGCGGCTTTTTGCGGCCGAACCCGTATCACGGCAAGAAGATGATGAGCGACCCGATGTATGAGCCGTTCTGGACGGTGGCCGAAGACCTCGACTTTTCGATCGGCTTTCACGAAGGCTCGACCAACGCGATGCCGACCGTCGGCGTCGACCGTTTCGAGGGCGACAGGGCGGCGCGTCACATGATCTCGCACACGATGGAGATGATGCTCGCGGCAATGGGCGTAATCTGGGGCGGTGTCGTCGATCGCCACCCGCACCTGCGCGTCGCGTTCCTGGAATCCGGCGGCGGTTGGATTGCGCCGTGGCTCGACCGCATGAACCGGCACTTTGACGATAGCGGGTTTAACGACTCCGCTCCGAAGATGCGCCCCAGCGAACTCTTTCAGCGTAATTGCTGGATCTCGTTCGAACCGGTTGAGGACAGCATCGCCGTGCTGGCGGATTATATCGGCCCGCACAAGATCATGTGGGCAACCGATTATCCGCACCAGGACGGCTTCTTTCCGGGAGCACCGAAGATGATGCGAGACCGGCTCGGGCCGCTGTCTTCCGAGGCTCGGCATCAAGTGATGGCCGGCGGCGCGCTTGGATTTTACGGTCTGGCGTAGCGCGCGGCGAAACCCATCAGCCTGCAAAGACGCCTCTCATCAGGCGCGCGCGACAGATGATTGCGCGCGCCGCATGCGGCGCAGGACAATTCCGAGAAAGCCGCAAAGCGGCAACATCAGCGCGCCATAAATCAGAAAGCTTTGGCTGGTGCCGAAGCTGTCGGCAATGCCACCCATCACCGGCGGGATCAGGATCGAACTGAGCCGCTGACCGGTCTGCCGCAACCCGACCACCGCCCCTTGCTGATGCCGCCCGACAGCGCGCGCTTGCACTGAGAGGATGACCGGCTGGATCACGCCTTCGAGCCAGCCCCGCGCCATCTGGAACAGGACAAGCAGGCCGAAGATGCCGGCCAGCAGCGGTGTCGCAGCAATCAGCAGGATCGAGAGCACCGTGCCGCTCAACATCGTCCGTTGCGGATTGCCAAGACCCATCGCGCGAGCAGCGAATAATGCGCCGAGGCCGCTGGCTATTTCCGCTGCCGCGAACAGCAGCCCGATTGTCGTGCCGACGCGTCCGATCTGGTCGAGATACACGACGTATACCGAAGTCTGCAGGCTGTATGTCGTGTTGCGCATCGTGATGACGGCCATC
Organism: Allostellaceae bacterium; assembly: GCA_036268425.1. GTDB lineage: Bacteria > Pseudomonadota > Alphaproteobacteria > ATCC43930 > CGMCC-115725 > DATARH01. The sequence continues at coordinate 240,463 of DATAUE010000179.1, read as the reverse complement.
GATACCGCCACCGCGGGAAGGGCGATCAGCTTGATCGAGTTGAGGTAATCGGAAGCCCGAGGCCAGACGTCGCGAACCCGGAAGCGAAGGCGGCTGGCGCCACCGGACGGTTGCGGCGAAACGAATTCCGCCTCAGGGGTGCGCCACAGAGCGGTTGTCAGGATCGCGCCCCAGGCTGAACCGAGCAGGTAGGCCGGCCAAGCGCCGCCAAGGTCCCAAACCGCTCCCGCCACGATCGGCGCGGACGTTGAGCCGAGCCGGGCAAAGAACGTGAACCTGCCAATGTATTTGGGGTCGCCTTCGGCAAGCTGCGCAATCAAGGTCTGCACGCCCGACCAGGCGAAAGAAACCGCAGCACCGTTTATCAGCTGCAGCAGCAACAAGGCCCAGAAGCCCGATGCAAGCGGGAACAGCGGTGCCAGCAGCATCCCCATCCACACAAAAGTCAGCGATACGGCACGCGTGCCGAAGCGATCCATCAGCACGCCGATATGGATCGACAGGAAGAGCGCCAGGATCGAGCGCGCCCCGACGAGGATGCCGATTTGCGAAGCATCGAGTCCGAGCGAGAGGCCGTAAAGTGGGATCAGAAACGTAAAAAAATCGACATAGCCCATGCTGAACGGCCCGGCTATGTAAAGCGCAGCCAGCCGGGGAGGAGCCAAAACATTCAAGGAGGCGACATCGGCCGCAGGGCGAGAATTCATGGCGGCCATCTTGTCACGTTCGCCGGTAACGCATTTCTTCGAATCTGCTAATCGGCGTCGACCAGCACGATGTGGCGCGGCGAAATGTAGACCCACGCGGTCTCGCCCTCCGCCCACAACCGCCCGGGGAAACCGTGAACCCGGAGCGTCCCCCCTGGCCAACTGAGCGAGTAGTTGACGATGTCACCGAGCAGGACCCGGCGTTCCACGGTCACCGGCCATTCATTTTCCACTCCCCGTTCGGGCTCTCGCCTTATTTCCGGGTAGACCGTCCGGATCGCCGCCAGATGCTGCCCATCCTCACGCGGTCTTGGCAATCGTGCGCACGGAGCGCAACGCAGGCTGACGTCGCCGACCGCAAGAACAGGTCCAGCCTCGTCTGACCCAGGGGCAAGGCGGCCGCTGACGATATTGGCGGCACCGATAAAATCGGCGACGAACCGGCTACGCGGCTGATTGTAGATTTCAAGCGGCGCACCGACCTGCTCGATCCGCCCTTCCCGCATGACGATGATCCGGTCGGACATCGCCATCGCCTCCTCCTGATCGTGCGTGACGTAGACCGTCGCCAGGTTCGAGGCGCGCTGTAAATCCTTGAGTTCGTCGCGCATCTGGGCCCGCATCCGCGCGTCGAGGTTGGAAAGCGGCTCGTCGAGCAGCATCGCCCGCGGCGTGGTGGCGTAGCTGCGGGCGAACGCGACGCGCTGCTGCTGGCCACCACTCAGCGCCGTCGCGGAGCGGTCGATGTATTCGCTCATCCCAACGGTCTGCAATGCCTGCTCGACCTTTTCGCGCACCGCCGCGCCCCGCAATCCACGCGAGCGCAGCCCGTAGGCGACATTCTCGAACACCGTCATGTGCGGCCAGATCGCGTAGGACTGGAACACCATCGACAACCCGCGCCGCTCAGGCGGCATGTTGGTTCGCCGCGTCACGGAAAACACGGTCTCCGCCCCGATCGTAATGTCGCCCGCGATCGGCGTTTCCAAACCCGCGATACAGCGCAGCATCGTCGTCTTGCCGCAGCCGGAGGGCCCCAGCAGGGATACATGCTCGCCTTCGTAGACCGTAAACGACAAATTTTCGATGACGGTGCGGGTGCCGTAGGCCGCGGCGAGGTTCCGCACCTGGATCAGAGGCGCCGCCGCGCCTTCGGGCGCTGTCATCGCGGCGTCGGCGCGGTCAGGCTTCGACATGCGAGGTATCCAGCCGCCGAACAATCACCAGCATCACCAGAACGATCACGGCCTGCACAATGGCGAGCGCGCTGACGCGCGGCAGACCGCCGGAATCCCAGAAATTGAGAATGGCCGGCCCGAGCACCTGGCTGTCGGGCCCGGAGAGAAAAATCGATGCGCTGATCTCACGCACCGACACCATGAAGAGCAGCGCCCAGGTGGCGGTGATGCCATTGCGTAATAACGGGATCGTCACGGTCCGCATAACCCGGTGCCAGCGCGCGCCGCTGACCCGAGCGGCCTCTTCGAGCGCCTGGTCCACCTGCACCATCACACCGCTCATGGTGCGGTAGCCTAGCGGAATAAAGATGATGAGGTAGCCGAACAGCACCGCATACAGCGTATTGTAGATGTTAAGCGGCAGCGTCAACACCATCCAAAGAAGCCCCACCGCAAACACAAGATGCGGGAAGGCCTGCGGCAGCATCGCCAGCTGCTCCAGAAACCTGCGTCCCGGCCCGGTGGCCCGGTGTACCAACCACGCCAACAAGGCCGCGATCACGACGCCGATTGTGCCGGTGCCGATGCCGAGCAGCAGGCTGTTGATGATGGCGGCCCGCGTCGTCGGGAAATCGACCAGCACATAGCGGAAATTCGCCAGCGTCCAGGTTGCGCCAGTCCAGTCGATATCGGCGGTGCGTTGCAGCGAGGCGATAGCCAGGGTGCCGAGCGGCAATACCAGCGACACCAGTACATAGAGGCAGGCAAAGCCGAAAAGCGGCCACTTCCAAATGCCGACATCGATCCGTCGTGGGCGGTAGCCGCGCCCCCCGATCACCGTAAAGGAACGTCCCTTCAACAGATGCTGGTTCAGCCACACCGCGGCGCCGGTGATCGCGATCAGCACAAGCCCGAGCAGAGCGGCCAGCGGATAGTTCGGCGGATATCCCTGAAACAGGACGTAGATCGCCGTGGTTGCGACGTAGAAGCGTGCACCGCTGCCGAGAATGGCGGGGATGGCGAACGACCCCATCATCGTCGTGAAGACAAACAATGCTGCGCTGAGGATCGCGGGCATCATCAACGGCAGCGTCACGCGGAGGGCGGTACGTAACCGGCCGCCACCGAACACCGCCGAGCATTCTTCGAGCGACGGATCCATCCGCCGCATCGCCGCGCCGATCATCAGGACCGCCACAGGCGCCTCGAACACGGCCATCACCAGCACGATGCCGGTGATGCTCGAGGTGTTGATCAATGGCGTGGTCGAACCGCTCACATAGCGGAAAGCCTGGTTGATAACGCCGGCGCGCGGCGACCCGAGAACGCTCCACGCCAGTCCACCGACGAGCGGCCCGAGCGGATAGGGAATGGCGATCAGGGTTTCGAACACATTGTGGCCGGGGACCGTGGTGCGGTGAAAAACCCAGGCCAACACCGCAGCGATAGCCGTGGCGATGATCGTGCCGCCCAGCGACACGATCAGTGTGTTGCGTATCCAATCGGCATGATCGAGCAACTCGCCGACATGGGTGAAGCCGTATTGCGTCGCCGGCAAGTCCTGCGGATCGCCCGCATTAAACGCACTCGACACCAGCATCAGCACCGGATACGCCAGCACCACCAGCAAGCACACGACGGCCACCACAACGCCCGGATGCGGCCAGCGCCGGCGTCGCAGGACGACGCGCGCCGGTGGGGAGGCTAGCCCCTCGCCGTAAACCGCCATCTAATCGATACCCCGGCTAAAAGCCGGACATCTTGTTCCACAGCGTGACAAACTTCGCGTGCTGTTCGCGCGATTGGTAATCGCCCAGATTGCTGACGGTAATTAATTTTGCAGTCTTTATTTGCGGAATCCCTTCGACGACCGCATCCGGGCGGGGAGAGGCCGATCCCTGGATTGTGTTCCATTGTGTCTGCCCCTCCTTCGACAACAGGAAATCGACAAAGACCTTTGCGGCGTTCGGCCGTTTCGTTCCGGCGATGATCGTCACCCCCTGAATCAGCGATGGCGTGCCTTCCGGCGGGAACACGATCTCGACCGGCGAACCGTCTCGCTTGGCCTTGACGTACTGGAAATCGCTGACCTTGCCGCCGATCAGCAGATTGCCGTTTTGGATCTCCGTCATGATTTGCGTCGACGAGGCAAAGACTCGCGGCTGCTGCGCCAACAGGCGGTCCCAATAATCCGCCGGCAGGATGTCCTTGAGCAAGTACCACCAGGTATACTGGCTGCCCGCGGCAGAATTCTGGAAGCCGATCTGCCCTTTCCAGCGGGGATTGAGCAAATCCATCCAGGTCTTTGGACCATCAGCGGCTGGCACATATTTGGTGCTGAACATCATGGGTTGGGTGATCTGGACGTAAGCTGTCCAAAAACCGGGGGGATCACTGTGGAAATTTGGTCCATACGAGGCAATTTCTGGAGATTCGTAGCGTTGCAGCTGCCCCTTCTTCCGCATTTCCTCCAGCAAGCCGATGTCAGAGCACCAATAAACGTCGGTGTCGTTCCGCCCGGCTTTCAACTCGGCTTCCAGTTTCGGCAGCGCCGTACCGGGCAACAGCCGCTGCTGGTGTGCCTGGATGCCGGTCTTTTCCGTAAACAGCGCAAGAAATTTTACGACGTCGGGCTCCTGGTCACCATGCAGGAGCAGCAGCGGCCCCTCTTTGCGCGCCGCGGCGAGGTCTGGCACAGCGGCCTCCGCCGCCAATAATCGGCGGGGCGCCATGAGCATCGGCGAAAGTGACACCAGCCCGGCTCCAGCGGCCAAAACCCGCCGTCTTGTTGGCGATTTCATCCGACGCATTTCCTCCGGCAAACTGCTTATCGGCTCTCGGCACCCTTCTACCGCGCTCCGACAATGGCGGTGTCATCAAAATAGCACTAGAGGGGCTGCGAGAATGATACGAACCGTGCGGTAACAGGCGGTTGCATAGGTGGGTGATGCCGTGCAAGCCGTCCGCCTGCTTCCATTAGCCTCACTCGGAAAAAGGCTTACGACCCGTCAGCCTCCGGCCGGCGCTGACGCCGTGGCGTCCGTTCAAATTCGCTGCTGATCCTTGTGCGCCGGTGGTGCAGCAGTTCGATCCTAGGCCGCCGCTTGAGTGTTGACCAACGGCGTTGAGAGATGAACATCCAGCGTAACCGCGCCGGGAAACGGCGAAAGCAGCATCCGCGGGATGCGGGCGCGGCCGTCGGTCCAGCGGTGCGAATTTTCGTCGGCATGAAACCCATCGGCGAAACCCGGATGGCTGTGCCGGACTTCGACGGAGACGTCCCCATCGGATAGCACGAGGTATTGCAGCGCAACGCCGAGGCGGCGGATGTCAAACGATGTCGGGTCGCTTTCGGCCGGTATCAGCGATTGCGAGCAGAGCCAAACCGCTTCGCTCCCCGGTGGCAATTCAAAGCGCGCAACGCGTTCGGTGAGCGAGAACGGCAAAATCGTAACCCCGTCAACCACAAGATGCAGGTGTGGCTGGTTTTCCTTGCCGCCAGCAAGAAGCGAAGCGCTGTGGAACATCCGCTCGCGAATTGCGGTCAGCGCCGGCGATCCCCACTCGAGGCGCGGCGCACAGAACTGCCACCGCGGCCGCTCATCGTCAGGGTAGAGCCGAGCATATTCGGCGCCGTTGGCGAACATCAGCCGGTTCTCGCAATCGACGAAGGTCTCAGCCGGCGCCCCGTCGGCGTAAATCACATCGTGCGATTCCAACTCGATATGGAAATACTCGACCTCTTCGATGTTTGTATTCCGTACGACCGTGACATTGTTGATTAGGTGCTTTGCCTGTACCAGCACGTCGTCGATGAAGAGCGAATGCTCCGGTGATACCCACAGATCGCGCGCCGGCACTCCCTTCGTGATCGCGTCGGATTTGATGCAGATCGGCAGTACGGCTCGGTTTCCAGCGACGAAGCGGCCATTATAAGCGCGCCGCCCGATCCAGCGGATCGGCTTCGCCTCTCCGGATAGCGTCACCAGCAAGTCGCCGATGGCCAGCTCCTCCACGCGCATCTCGCGATGCGGTGTACGCACCCGGGTCCCGCGGCAATAGCAGGCGACCGCGACATCCGTGCCGCCGGTCCCGTCGGGGCGGGTCAGCCAATGAACGCTGCTGTAGTCACCGCCATCGAGCTGCAGGCTGACGCTCTGGCTGCCATTGCTGACGACGAGATGATTGCCGGCGCCCAACGTCGCGCTCGCTTCGACCGGGCCGATCTGAGTCAAGTCGATGATGTCGCGAAGCTGGTTGAAGCTCGAAATCGTCCCCGGCAATGATGCCGTGTCGGCGAGTGTCAGGGTCTCGCTGTTGCCGCTTGCGGCACCGAACGCAACGGTGCCGAAATTGTTCAGCGTCAAGCCGTTGAAGTTCACGTTCAGGGCGCCGGCTGCGCCACGCAGTTCGACTGTATTGGTCACGCCTGGCGACGTGCTGCCTTGCGCGGTTCCGACGAGTTGGTAGCCATTTTCGAGCACGAGCAGATTGTTGCCGGGTTTTTCGTAGACCCCGGAGCGACCGAAGGCGACGGCGCGGTCGTTACTGTTGATCGTGCCGGTATCGATTAATGTGCCGCCATTCTTCAGCATTACACCGACACCATTACCAGTATCGGTGCCGTTAATCGTGCCCGTGGCGATAATCGTGCCGGCGTTGACCACGGTACCACTGCCGCCGGCGACGCCGATGCCGTATCCGACGCCCGAAATTACCCCGCCAGCAGCATTGGCAACGCTGCCGCCTTGAGCTGAGTAGATGCCGTCCGCGCCGACGATCAGTCCGCCGGCTGCGTTACTGACACGACCACCGGTCTGCAGGTAGATACCGATGCCTGGCCCGCTGTCTCCTGTCGTGATCGTGCCGGAATTGGTAACGATGCCGGCGGCGGCATAGATACTGATGCCGCCGAGAAAGCCACCCGAGATCACACCGCCCGCAGTATTCACGACGGTGCCGCCGTTGATCAGATCGACAGCTTGTGCTGCGTCGTCGATCGTGCCGCTGTTGACGACGATCGCGGCGCCGCCGCTGGCATAGACGCCATTCAGGATCGTGCCGGTGTTGTTGAGCGTGCCCCCTTGCGGTACCAGCACGCCCTCGAAATCGAGCGTCCCTGCGTTGACGAGACTGCCGCTGTCGATCAGCGTGACGCCGCTGGCAAGCGTGTTGTTGCCGGAGAGCACCCAGTCCGCACTGCTGTCAACCGCCACGGTTCCAAAATTGACAAAACTGGTCCCGAACCCGGTCAGCGTACCGGCGCTGCCGCCTGCGGTGAGTTCGAGTGTGTTGGTCGCGTGCGTCACGCTGCCATGTAAATTTACGGTCGCCGTGCTGCCGATCACGCTGCCGCTGAGAACGGCGCCCGGGTCAAGCACCAGCCGGTTGGCGCCGGCGCCTTCGAACCCGATCGCGGCGCCGCCGGCTCCGATGATCGTGCCGGCGTCGACGACCGTGCCGGCAGCGTTTTGAATTTCGACACCGTACGAACCGCCGGAAATCACGCCACCGGCGTTGTTGATGAGCTTGCCGCCACTGTTAAAATAAACGCCGGCGGTTCTCCCACCATTGATGGCCCCGCTGTTGCTTACGGTCCAACCGCTACTCGACACCTCCACTTCCTTGATCCCGTCGGCGAGCCCGTCGATGACGGCCCCCGCGTCATTGATCAAAAGGCCGACACCGTTGCCGAGATAAACACCGTAATTTCCGCCGCTGATAAGTCCGGCTGCATTCGTGATCGTGCCGCCAATATCGACCCGGACCCCAATGCCGCCGCCTTGGATCGTGCCGCCTGAATTCGTGAGAATGCCGCCGCCGCCCAGAAGGGCGCCACCGAGGCGGCCCGACAGCATACCGACATTGTTGATGGTAGCCGCGCTTGCGCCGACCAGAATGGCGTAGATGCCGCCGCCGACAAATCCGTTCGCCTCGTTGGTGACGCTGCCGCCGGAGAAAAGATCGATCCCTTCGGAACCGCTGATGACACCGGCATTTATCACTGTGCCGGCGGCGCCAGCGATGTCGACGCCATCCGCGCTGGCCGAGATGAAGCCCCCGGACGCGTTGCTGACGTTGCCACCGCGAAGGAAGTCGATCGTACCATCGACGGTGCCGTAATTCTCGACCGACCAGGCCTGGGTATTCGGCCCGAAAACCGCGGTACCGCCATTACCGACATAGCCGGAGGTCGATATGGTCAGCGGTGAATTATAAGTACCCGTTGCCGTGAGCGTTATCGTGTGCGCAACCGTTCCATAAACCGTCGACATCCGTGCCCCGTGCCCTTTTTCGTCTCGTCGCCGCTGATCCGCCATTCCGGACCGGCGCTTGAAATTGTAATGACAGGGGGCGGCACGGCACTGGCTGCGAAAAACGCGACCTTATGGGACGCTGCGTCACCGCCATCGGCGATCTAACCTAGCCCGCAGTGGCTGCGCCGTCCGGGTTCGACCTGTTCTTGTCGCGCTCTCCGAACCAAGACCGCAGCTTCGCCAGATCATAGGCACGGCCTTAGAGTCAGCAATGGCAAAAACTGGTTCCATTTCAAACGCAACGCTCAACCCCAATACAGGCAGCATCGACGGCGCCAAAACCCCGCGGCCGGCGATGGGCATATCACCCGCCACCATCGCCGAGCTTCGTCGCAACCCGCGCTTCTTCGAGGCGCGGCAGAGCGCCGGCTTGCAGATCGTTTCGGATCACACGGGGAGCCGGCTGCTAAATAGTGTGGTCAATGACCGCGGCCGGTTCATGATCGTGATGTTCGCGCAGTACCTTCACCACGCGGTGCTGCCCGGCGAGAGCGAAGCGGGCCTTACCGTCGGCCGGCTGCGGAGACTTTGCGCGGAGACCGGCATCGCTAGCCCTGGCCGCGCGACCGCAATGCTGAACTTAATGCGCTTCGCGGGCTATGTGCGGGTGGCCTCTGGCAACGGCGATCGACGCCGGCGTGTCCTGGTGCCGGCCGAGCGCCTCCTCGCGTTGCAGCGCCGACGCTGGTCCCGGCATTTAACGGCACTGTCGCTGGTGATGCCCGAAGGCAGTGAGGGGCTTCGATTTTTCTGCGAACCGTGGTTCGAGAGCGGTCTCGTGCGAAATATGGTCGGCGAATTTATAAGAGGATTTCGTTTTGCTGATTTCGTGCCGGAACTGGCGCCCTATTTCGAGCGCAACGGCGCGCTCATCACCCTTCTTCAGCTCGCGATGATCGCCGACCGCGACGTGTCCGACGCGGCGCCGCTGACGATCTCCAGGCTTGCCTCGCAATTCGGGATCGCCCGTACCCAGGTGCGCAATATCCTGGACGATGCCGAAAACGGCGGCTTGATCGAACGCACCGGCATCGCCGGTGCCCCGATTGTCGCTCTGCCACGCCTTGCAGACGCCATCGATCGTTTCCTTGCCACCAGCTTTTTTTACACCGCCCACAGCGTGCGGCTTGCCATTGACGAACGTGACCAAATCAAAACCGCCGAGCCCACCTTTCCTTCGGTTGAGTATCATGGCCCCAAACCTCGAATGCCGTTGGCGGGCGACGTCGTGGGATGACCCGTTGACCTCTTCCTCGCGAAGACGTCGTTTTGCTCGGCATGCAATACGCCGTTGCCGCCACCGCTCGCGCGCAACGGAATCTGATGTTTTCGACTCAACCGGAAACAAACGGGCCGGCTTCCCTCGCCATCTTCTCCATTTCGGGGATGCCGAGCCGCATCAGCCGGTCGGCAAAGTCACGCACGACGGCATCGGGCGGCATCAGATACGGCTTGCGCAGCCCGCCCTGCCATCCCGGCAGCTTGAAGATCTGCATCGCCATCTTGATCCATCGCGCGCACGGTCCCCATTCCATGACAAGCTGATTGAAACGGCGGATGTGACCGAGCGCCTCACCCGCCGCGGCCAGCTCGCCGGCCTGCGCGAGATCGACAAACCGGCGGAAGGTTTGCGGGATAATGTTGGCCTCGGCCGCGAACAGGCTCGTGCCGAGCGCCAGCGGATCAAGCGCGCCCGAACCCAGTTGCCAGTGGCAGTGAATGGCGCGACCCAGCGCATCCTGCACATTGAGCAGGTAGATGTCGCGCTGTGCGCTGAGCCGCACGGCAGTGATCTGCTCGTGCCGGCGGCAAATCTCGGCAATGATTTGTGGCCGCGGGATATAGCCCATCGCCGGGTTGACCGCGATCACCACCGGATGATTGATCGCCGCCAGCACATCGTCGAAATAGCCGATCAGCTCCGCCTCGGTCGGGCGGTAGCCGTGCCGACCCTCCACGGTATAGAGATGCAGCGCCTCGACACCGGCCGCAATCGCGAGCCTCGCCTGGGCGATCGTCTGCTCGGCGGTGTGCTCTTCGGGCAGATTGGCGTGCACCGGCACCTTGCCTTGGCATTCCTCGACCCCCACCGCATAAAGCCGCGACAACTCGTCAGGGGACATCGCGTGCGTCTCGCCGTTGCCGCCGCTGCCGAGATAAACGCCAAGGCGAGGCTCAATCTGGCGGCGTAGATAGCGGCGCATTTCGCCTTCGTTGAAGCTGCCATCCGGCGCAAATACCGTCGCACACATCGTGTAGAACTCTGGCTGCGACATCGCCTGCCCCTCTCGTTATCTTGCCCGCGGCGGAGCTTACTCCAGGGGGAAAGAGATGAAAAAGCGATCGGGGTGGGGCGCGTTGCTGATCGCCGTGCTGAGCATTTACGGCAGCGTTGCGGCGTTTGCTGCCGATACGCCAAAGCGCGGCGGCACGCTGACCTATCTGATCCCGACTGATTCCCCGCCGAGCTTTGACGGGCACCGCGAGTGGACCTTTGCCACGGCGCACACCGCGACGCCGTTCTACAGCACGCTGATCGAGGTCAATCCGAAAAACCTGTCCTCGACGACCGATTTCGTCTGCGACCTGTGTACCGAGATCCCGCAGCCCACCGACAACGGCACCACCTACACCTTCAAGATCCGCTCGGGGGTCAAGTTTCACGACGGCGCGGTTCTGACCGCAGCCGATGTCGCGGCAAGCTGGAACAAAATCGTCTTTCCCCCGCCGGGCGTAATCAGCACGCGGCAAAGCAATTACAGCATGGTCGATCGGATCGAAGCGCCAGACGCCTCGACCGTGGTGTTTCATCTGAAATTTCCGACGACGGCGTTCTTGCCGGCGCTCGCCGACCCGATGTCGTGGATTTACGAAAAGGCGATCCTCGACAAGGACCCGCACTGGTACGAGAAGAACATCGACGGCACGGGCCCCTTCAAATTTGCCGGATATGAAGCCGGGCAATGGATCAAGGGCGAGCGCAATCCCGACTATTATCGCCCTGGCCTTCCTTATCTCGACGGCTTTACCGGCATCTATGCCGACAAGCAGGCGGTGCGGGTCGACGCGCTGCGCTCCGATCGTGCCGCGATCGAGTTTCGCGGGTTTCCGCCGAGCGCGCGCGACGAGCTGAAGCAGGCGCTGGGCAACCAGATCACGGTCCAGGAAAGCGACTGGAATTGCAGCAACCTGATCACCCCGAACCATGCGCGAAAGCCGTTCGACGATGTGCGGGTGCGCCGCGCGCTGACCCTCGCGCTCGACCGCTGGCACGGCGCGCCGGGCCTCGCCAGGATCGCGATCATGCGGACGGTGGGCGCCGCGGTGTTTCCCGGCTCGCCGCTTGCCGCCAGTAAGCAGGAGCTGGAGCAGATCGCCGGCTTCTGGCCCGACATCGAGAAATCGCGCGCCGAGGCGCGCCGGCTGCTGAAGGAAGCAGGTGCTGAGGGACTCAAATTCGAGCTGCTGAACCGCACGGTCGACCAGCCCTTCAAATATCTCGGGGCCTGGCTCGTCGACGAATGGAGCAAGGTCGGGTTGCAGGTGACCCAGCGGGTCATGCCGACCGGGCCGTGGATCGAGTCGATGCGCACCGGCAATTTCGATGTGGTCATTGAAGGTGGCTGCGGCGACCTTGTTAACCCGCTGGTCGACACCAGCAAATACTTGCCGCACGCGGCAAACCCTGAAAATTACGGGAATTTCGACGATCCGGCCGAGGTAGCCCTGTACGATAAAATGCTGCGGGAACCCGATCCGGCACAGCAACGCGTCCTGATGCGCCAATTCGAGAAATACGTCATGGACGATCAGGCGCACGAACTGATGACGCTGTGGTGGTACCGGATCGTCCCCTACCGCTCCTATGTGAAAGGTTGGAGCATCAGTCCGAGTCACTTTCTCGGCAACAATCTGGCGACGGTCTGGCTCGACAAGTAGGTGCGTCACCCGGCGCCTCGTTGCGCCGGTATCGGGCGAGCAGGGTCCAACCGAGCACGCTTGCGGCTGGGACAGGTTATGCGCGGGTCGCTCCCTCCCCTCCCCTGGCGCAGCCCCGGGTTCGTCGCGGCCGGCTATCGGAAATGCGGCATAATCTGTTCGGTGAACACCTTGATATAATGGATCTGGCGATCGAGGTCGCCGGATTCCGTGCTGAGCCAAAGCCGTGAGGCGCCCAATTCCGCGAGTTCACCGATACGCTCAATCCAGTCGCTGGCGTTACCGGCCAGGGCGAACCGCTCCAATCCGTATGTGGTCAGCCCCAGTTCGGCCATCCGCTTCGGGTTTCGTCCGGCTTGGAGAACATGGTCGTACAGTTCGTAGCCCTCGACGTACTCGGCGATCTTGGCCCTGAATTGGCTCGGCACATTCTTGCCTTCGAGGCTGAACCGCATCGAATGGTTGAGGATCGAGGATACGGAGGCGTGGATGCGTTCGATGGCCTTGTCCCGGTCGGCGTCGAGCGACGAGCGGGTCGTGAACCAGACCTCTGCCTCCGAGGGGTCGCGACCCGCCGCCCTGGCTCCCGCCGCCACCCGCTCGATGGTGTCAGAGATCACCTCGGGGAGCAGGCCGGTGCCGGCAATGACGCCATCGAAAACCCGGCCCCCAAGATGCAGGGTCTTGGGCCCTTCAGCGCAGAGCGTGATCGGAATGCGCTTGCGCACCGCCTCGCCGTGCCAGCGGACACGCTGCGGCCGGCCATTGTAGGTGCCCTCACCGGCGGCGATCAGGTTCCGCATGCAGGTGACGTAGTCCTCCAAGCGGGCGCGGGTCGCCGGCGCCAAGCCGATATTGTAGACCGCGCTGTCGCCGCTGCCGATATCAAGAAAGGCGCGGCCTTCGGTCATGGCGTCGATCGAGGCCATAAAAGCCGCCATGATCTGCGGTTCGCGCGTCAGCGGATTGGTCGGATGAATGCCGACCTGAGCGTTCTTTGCAGTCTGCGCAATGAGGGTGGCGCGGACGTAAGCGTCGCCGCCGATAAAGCTCGTGTCGTTGGTGCCGATCAGTTCGACCCCGGATCCGTCGATGATCCGGACCAGCTCGGCAAATTTGTCCAGGTCCCGCCGGTGGGGAAACGCTGTCCCGCTCAACACCGACACGCCAAATCGAACCTTCATTATCTCTCCTTCCGACAGACAGCAGCCTCGCCACCGCGAGGAACCGCCTGGGCGCTACGGTAGCCTCGCTCCAAAGCGGCGACAACGCTTGCCCTCGCCCGCGCTCGCCATACCCAGCAGACGATGGCCCGTGTCGGCGCTGAGATACACCGCATTATCGGACAATCATGGTCTGGAAAACGCAGGCTCTGTGTGCCACGGTGAGCCTGAAACAATCGGAGGTGTGCCATGAGCCCGCTCGATGTCGCCGACAACAACGTCGCCGCGGACACAAAGAGAGCTTCGTCGGCCTATGTGCCGTCGCTCCAGCGCACGGAAGGGCAGCCGCCACCGATCGCGGCGCATGGCGGCCTGTCTTACATGTCGTTCGATCGAGGCGGCGATGCGGGAACCGCCGTGGCGCTTCAGGACGCGCTCGCGGAGATTGCCGAAGGCGAGGGCCAGCGCATTATCGACATGATCGACAAGGCACCACCGGGCCCGATCAAGACCCAATGGGGTGTCGGGTTTCGCGACTACGACGAGTGTGTGAAATATATCCACGAGTCGAACAGCCTCAAAGCCCCGGACGGCGGCTTGGCGCTGCCGCTACCCTATACGGTCTACGAGCGCCCGACCTACTCTGTCGTCCCGTCCAACGACCTCTGGCGAGACCCGGCGCGCAGCAATGTCGCAGCGGTTCTGCGAAAAAGCGAAGAGGGCAATCGACGGCGGGACCTTTATTTTCCGCTGGTGATGCGCGATGCACGGCGCATCGGCGAATACTACCCAGGTCTTTCGCCCAATACCTCCGAATGCATGGACCGACTCGGTCTCTCTTTGGCACATCTGGAGTCCAAGTGCTCGAACTTCTACGATTCGGGAGAGGTGGAGCGTGTGTTCTACCCAGAGATCGAGAAGCTGCTGCTCGATTTCTTCCCGGGTGCCACCGATGCGCTGGTTTACAACCACGACGTGTTCGACAAGAACTACGCGGGCGATCGCACGGAGAACCAGGACAACAAAAACCCCGGTGTGAACGCCAATTATGCCAATCTTGTGCACAACGACTTGAACGACAATAGCGGCCGCGTGCGCTGCCGTGAGCTGCTGGCCAAAAATCTGCGGAATTTCGGGCGCGAGCAGCGCTACACGGACAAAGAAGTCGACGAGAAGATGTCGCGGCGGTTCATGTCGATCAACCTTGCCAAGCCGATGGAGACGATTGAGCAGTTTCCCTTCGTGCTTTGCGCTTGGCCCTCTTTTGCCGACCAGCCGTACATCACCAATTACCGGATCTACGACGACCGCGTCGGCGAGACCACCCGCTTCACCTACCGTCCCGACCACGAGTGGTACTGGTTCCCGCAGCAGAAGCCCACCGAGGTCTCCATGCTCAAGTGCTATGACTCGGTGACCGACGGTTCCGTCTCGCGCTGGTCTTTCCATACGGCGTGTGTCGACCCGACCGCGCCGGCCGACGCCCGATGCCGCAGGAACGTCGTGGTCCGGTCCTTTGTCTTTTTCTAGGAAGACAGGAGGAAGCAGCGAGCAGGTGAGGCCGACATGAATGCGGCCCCGGTTTCTCCTGCTCAGTAATATACCGACCGCCCGGCCCCGCCGCCTGCCGCGACCAGTTCACCGGAGACCGCCCAAGCCTTCTCCGATGCGAGGAAAACCGCGACGAACGCGACCTCCGAAGCATCCACCATGCGGCAGATGGAATTGCCTCGCGGTGAGTCCGGAGCAAAGTCCTGCCGCTCTGCAGCTTCGGGAGATACGCCGAGCTGGCCGGCACGGGCGGCGAGCAGGCTCGGCGTCCGCTCGGTGCGGGTCGTGCCGGGATGAATACAGTTGACCGTGATGCCATGACGGCCTAGCTGAACTGCCAGCGTTTTTGTCATGTGCACCAGCCCGGCGTTGCGGGCGCCGCCGCTGAGATTGCCGGCGTTACGGGCATTGCCGCCGCTGATGTTGATGATGCGGCCCCAGCCCGCCGTCTTCATGAACGGGATCGCAGCGCGGGAGCAGCGCAGCGCCCCGACGTATTTCACGTTGAAATCCTCGATCAAATCCTCGTCGATGACGGTTTCGATCGGCCCCGTCGCGGTGGCCGAGCCGCCCGGTGCGGACCCGCTGTTAACCAGGATGTGAAGGCCACCCAGTTGCTGCGCCGCTTCCGCGACCATGCGGTCCACCTGCTCCTTGCTGGTGACATCGGCGGCGAGCGGCACAATGCGCCGGTTCGTCTCGGCGGCCAATTCCCGCGCCGTCGCCTCCAGATCGGCTTTGTTCCGCGCCACGATCGCCACGTCGGCCCCTTCATGAGCCAATTCCCGCGCGATGGCTTTGCCGATACCCCGACTACCGCCGGTCACGATCGCATGTTTGTCGTGCAACCCGAGGTCCATGGCATTTCTCTCCCTTGTCAGAGTGACCGTGATTTTCTTGCGCCATTCATTGTTCTTTCTGAAGAAGCTTAGCGCAAGGATTGCTTGCCGCAGGGCGAGTTGACGTGATCGCCACGGCTCGGGTCGGCGGTTCGGACGGGCGCCACAAAGGCGCCACCCAAGACGCCACCAGTCCTGCGGGAAGATGTCCGCGCCCCTCCGTCCAGCGCCAGGAGGTTTCGGCTTCGTGGAAGCCGGATGAGATGCTTTCCGTTGTGCGGGCCGCCCTTGCTGGCGATGTCCAGGCAGGCCCACTCCGCGATTTCGCCCAACTCGAAGAGTCGTTTTTGCGACTTCGTGCGGTCGTCGGAATTCCAGAACCCTGAGCTTTGCGAGAGCGGCTTTCGCAAATTGCTTCGCGCGCATGCGAAAAACTTGGAGTGTTTTCCGGCAGATCCGTGGCCTAACCCGATGTAAAATCACCTCCCCCTATGGCGGAGAAGATCACGATGCCGCTGAAGCGTCTCATCCTGTTGACTGCCGCCGCTGTTACAGCATGTGTCGTCACCTCGATGCCATTCGCCCCTGGGCGCGCCGATGACGAGGTCACTCCGATCTTCGGAATCAAAATGTTCGCAGGTTATCGCGACTGGCGATTAATCTCCGTGGCCCATGAGGAAGGCAAGCTCGATGATTTACGCGGTATTCTCGGCAACGATATCGCAATCGCGGCCTACCGGGAGGGGAAGCAGGAGTTTCCGGACGGCACCGTCATTGCCCGGCTCGCCTGGGCCTACACGTCCTCGGAAGAAAACAACAAGGTCTTTGGCCAGCACCAATCTTTCGTAGCGGGGGCACCCAAGGAAGGGGTCCAATTCATGGTGAAGGACTCGACAAAGTACGCCGCCACCGGGGGCTGGGGGTTTGCCCAGTTCAACGACGGCAAAGCGGTCGACGAGGCGACGATTAAAACGTGCTTTCCCTGTCATGAACCCGCGAAAGCGCATGACTTCGTCTACACGCGCTATGCCCCTTAGCAGGTGTTTCCGGGGCTGCTGCCGCCCCCAAAAAACCGTATCAGCTCGGCGTTAAAAATAGGCAAACCGGACACCCGACGCTGACATTTGTAACCGCAAGTGCCTCAGTCACGCTGGCGGTGCGGCAGAAAACAGGGGGATCGACTCGAAAGAATTTGAGGTGACCGTCGAAAAAGCGGACGCTTGTACTCATATCGGCCGCTTGGACAACGCCGCGTCAGTCGTGCGACCCTTCCTTGCGGGTCGAAACACCCGATATCTCCGCGGACCTTACCGCAAACCGGAGTACGGACCATGAGAACGCATGCGACATCATTCGCGATCGGCGCAGCCATGCTGACGATCGGGTTTTGTGCCGCGGATGGCGCAGCCCAGACCGCTGACCGCAACGTTCCCGTGCCGAATCAGGCCTCGGCAGCGCCCGCCGCCTGTCCAGCCGGGTCGCACTGGGTTGAACCCGGCTACGCCAGGCACGGCAAATGGCGCCCCGGTCACTGCGCGCCGGGTGCGGCCGCCCGGTAGCCTGCACAAGCCGCCGATCATCAAATTAAAAATCCTAAGGGCCTCGACACGGTGACCGGCGGTACTGTCATGCCGCCGCGGCAGTACAAACCCATCGGGCTTAATTCGAGCGGGTCAGATCAGCGTTTCGCGCAATCGCGCGGCATTCAACGGCAGCATGATCGCGTGCAGCACCAATATCGGCCACAGATGCGCCAACCAAGCATAAGCAATAAACGAGACATTGCTCGCAATCGCCAGAGCCCGCAGCCAAGTCATCGACCGAGCGCAGAAAGTGCAAAGCACCAGAGACGCGGCAAGGTATCCAAGTTGATCAATCGCTGTCATTGCGAAGTTGCCCTTGGCAAAAGAGCCATATCACGGCGCTGAGCGCGTGCATCAAGCGCACGAATATTTATCGTCGGAAAGACTGCCGGCAGCCTGTGACGTTGTTCACAGACGCGAGAAAATACCGGGCGATTTTTCGATCGCTTGGGTCACCTCAATGGTGCGCGGCCCCTCTGGTATCCGAAATCGGCTTCAGCGTCCGCATACGGCTCAGCATGTCTTCGGTCATGCCCGAAGCGTCGCTCGGTGTCCGGATGATTTTGGGCGACAGCAACACAATCAGTTCGGTACGCCCCGACGACCGGTTGGTGTCGCGGAACAGCGGGCCGACCCACGGCAGTTCGTCCAGCACAGGAATACCGTTCTGGCTGTCGCTGTGGTTCTCGCTGATCAGCCCGCCGAGAGCGACCGTCTGGCCGTCTTTGACAAAGACCGAGCTGACGATGTGCCGGTCATTGATGGTCGGCGAATTGATCGTCGATGAGGTTGTCGGGGCGACGTCGCTGACTTCCTGATCGATATCGAGCGTCACCAAGCCGCTGGAGTTCACCCGCGGCGTCACCTGAAGAATGACACCGGTGTTGCGGTAGTCGACGCTGTTGACGACCGGCGCGTCGGTAGTGACGACGCTCTGCGCCGATTGCGTAACGATCGGCACCTGCGCGCCGACCGACAGCGCCGCCGTCTGATGATCGAGCACCAGGAGTTGCGGCGATGACACTACCCGCACGTTGCTGACCGACCGCAGCAAGTTCAGCACCGCGTGCTGCGTCGATGAGTTGATGACGTAATTGAACCCGGGAAACACGCCGGCGATATCGGCGGCGGTCAACGTCCCGATCGTGGCGGTCGTCAGCTCGGCACGGCTGGCGGCGTCCTTCAGATAGAATTGCAGGCCGTATTGCAGATTGTCGTTCAGGGTCACTTCGGCGATCGTCGCTTCGATCAGAACCTGCAGAGGCACCACGTCAAGCCGACGGATGACGCTTTCCAGCATGCGGTAGTCCCGCGGTTTGGCGTAGATGACGAGCGCATTGTTCTTTTCGTCGGCGACGACGCGCACGGCCGGCAATTGCAGATCGTTCTTTTCGGTCGCGCCGGCGTCGCCCAGCGCCTGACTGGCCGAATCCGGGGATGTCGCCGCCGCCCGGTTCTGTTGGCCGAGCAGTGAACCGGGTCCCGTCGTGCTGGTCGTGGTGGCGGGCGTCGGTGCTGTGCCGGTCGTCGTGTTGCTGGAGGCCGGCGTGTTGAACGAAGAATTGAGGCCGCCCTGACTTGACGCGAGCGGCGACGTTCCGGACGCGCTCCCATTGCGGCCGTTTGCCGGTCCTGCGTTGGTGGTAGCACCGACCGTGCGGACCTGCCCGGACGACAGCAACTGCGTCAGCACCCGCGCCAGATCGACCGCACGGCTGTTCTGCACGCGGTATTCGAAGACGCGCGGCGTCGTCTCGTCATCGCCATAGTCGAGACGCTCGATCCACTCCTGCACTTGGCGGAGGTAACCGGGTTGCGCGGCGATCACCAGCACGGCGTTGAGCCGGTCGATCGGCACGACGCGCACCAGGCCGTTGAGCGCTCCGCCAGTACCGCCGGGCTGCTGCAGAACGGTCTGGACATCGGCCGCGACATCCTTTGCCTGCCCGACATGCAGCGGGAAGATCCCGAAGGATTTGCCGGAGAGCCAATCGACATCGAAATAGCGGACGAGATCGGCGAACCCGGCGAGATCAGCCGCGGGCCCGGAAACGATCAGGGAGTTACGAATCGCGTCGGCTTGCAAGGCGCCGCCCACTGGCACGAACGGGTCGAGCACCGATTTCACATCGGTGGCTGTGACGTATTTCAGCGGCAATACCCGCACCGAATAGCCGGCTCGCCCGGCCTGCGGCGGCGCCATCGTTGCGACCGCGGCCTTGGCCGCGTCGGCGAGTGGCATCGCGCGATAGACGCCGTTTGTCTGCATCAGCGCCACGCCATTGGCGCGCAGGATGTTCTCAAGCGTCGGCAGAACCTCGTTGCGCGGCACCGGCCCGCCGGTTTGCGCCGTCACGCTTGCCTGCACCTGCGGATCGACAACGTAGGGCAAGTTCAGCTGGTCGCCGAGCACCTCGCGCAAGACTTCGCGCACATCGACATTCGAGAAATTGAAGGTGATGTCCGCTCCATCGGCAATCGGCGCTGCCGCTGATCGAGAATGGGCCGACAGCCCTGGCGCGGATGCGGTGCGGGCCGGAATGATCTGCGCCGCGCGCCGTCGTGGCGGCGCGGCCCCGGAGACATCGGGCGGCGTCAGCGATGCCGGTGGCGGCGGCCGGACGATGACCGGTTGTTCGGCATCGCTGACGAAACTCGGCAGCGCTTGCGAACATGCGGTCAGCATCAGGGTGACGAGCAAACGGGCACGTCTGGGCCAAGTCATTGTGGCGAGGCGCCGCGGGGCCGAGGAGTACCGGGCGTGGAGGCGCGCCGAATGGTCGGCGCTGATGGTCGCGCTGGTTGTCCGTTGCATCGGCTTCTGTCAGACCCGGCAGCGTCCGCGATAAACGATCTGATCGACCGGATGCCCATCAGGGGCCTGGTATTGAAAGACGATCCGGCGCGAGACCAGTTCGTAGCGGTCGCCGCAAATCTGCGACGAGCGCATATCGGCGGCGAGCCAGATCAGGCGCATCCTTTCGTCCCCGCTATCCGCCGCGGCCGATTGAAACAGATTTGTCAGCACGCGGTATTCGAAAGTCCCCGCTTCGAGAGGAATCAGCTCGGCCAGTTCTGCTTTGTCCGGACCCAGGCAACCGGACAGCATCAGCAAGACAATCCCGCCGATAACCTGTGCCGTTTCCCGTCCGTATTGGGCGAGGATGTTCATCCGGGCAATGTAACCGGCCGGATGAATTATGCAACGGAGCATGAAGCGGACAATATTGCCGCACCTTTATTCTCTGATCTGTAATATTTTAATCTCTTAATTGTCATATTTATTAATTATTTCTGTCATGCTTCGCGGGCAAACTCCGGCCGCGACCTTGCCCGCCTCACGATCGAGCGGCGTGCTTGGCATCCGAACCGCTCTCAACCGATGACGGGTCGGCGTCGACAGTGCGGCCGGACCACAGACATCTGAAAATCGTACAGGCATGACCGCGGCAGGCATCAACGGAGCGGCCATCAAAGAAATTGACCGGCGGTCTTTTGAACAGGCGCTTGCCGATCGTCTGGTTTCGGCCGGCAAGCTGGAGCCGGCGGCGCTCGACCGCGTCGCACGCCTGCAAAACCGCAACGACGCGCGCCTCGAAGGCCTGCTCGTCAAGCTCGGCCTGGTCAACGAGCGCGATGTTGCCGAGGCCCTGGCAACGGAATTGCGCCTGCCGATCGCCGAAACCCAGGATTATCCCGACGAGCCGGTGCTTGACGGCGCAATCAACCAAAAATATCTGCGCAATGCCGGTGTCCTGCCGCTGGCCGAGCGGGGCGGCGCGGTAACGCTGGCGATGGTCGATCCGCTCGACCTCGGCGCCATTCGCGCCATCGAAATGGCGACCGGCATGGTTGTGGAACCACGGGTCGCCCTGAGCAGCGACATCGATGCCGCCTTTGCCCGCCTCTACGATCCGCAACAGGCGGCCGCGAGCGACATGTCGCGCGATACCGATACCGGCGCCGACGAGGAGTTGCTCGAGGACGTCGACCGGCTGCGCGACCTCGCCAGCGAAGGGCCGGTTATCCGGCTGGTCAACTCGCTGATCGCGCGGGCCATCGACAGCCGTGCCTCCGACATTCACATCGAGCCGCTGCAGAACCGCCTGGTGGTGCGCTGCCGCATCGACGGGGTGTTGGCGGAGATCGCCTCGCCGCCGTCGCATCTGCGCGCCGCGATCATCTCGCGCATCAAGATCATGGCGAAGCTCAACATCGCCGAGCGCCGCCTGCCGCAGGACGGCCGCATCCGGATCGCGGTGCAGGGCAAAGAGTTCGACCTGCGTGTTTCGTCGATCCCGACATTGCACGGCGAAGGCGTCGTCATGCGTATCCTCGACCGCGCCAGCCTCGTCTACGAACTGGGATCGCTCGGCTTTCTCGATTATTCGCTCGAGCCGTTTCAGCGGGTGCTCGATCAGCCGCAGGGCATCCTGCTGGTGACCGGCCCGACCGGCAGCGGCAAGACGACGACCCTCTACACCAGCCTGCTGCGGCTCAACTCGAGCGAAAAAAAGCTGTTCACGGTCGAGGACCCGATCGAATACCAGCTCGACGGGGTCAGCCAGATTCAAGTCAAGCCCCAGATCGGGCTGAGTTTTGCCCAGGTATTGCGGGCGATCCTGCGGCAGGACCCCGACATCATCATGGTCGGCGAGATGCGCGACCTGGAAACCGCCGAGATCGCGATCCAGGCGGCGCTGACCGGCCATCTGGTGTTGTCGACGCTGCACACCAACAGCGCCGCCGGCACGATCACCCGCCTGCTCGACATGGGGGTCGAGGATTACCTGATCACCTCGACCCTCAACGGGGTCCTGGCGCAGCGCCTCGTGCGCAAATTATGCCCGCATTGCCGCGAACCCTATCGCGTGCTGCGCGAGCTTGCCGCCGAACTGAACTTGCCGGCCGATGCTGGCGCACCGACCCTGTTTCGCGCGTGCGGCTGCGATCGCTGCAGCGGGATCGGCTATCACGGCCGCGTCGCGGTGATCGAGTTGCTGGTTCTGTCCGACGCGATCCGCCAGCTGATCCTGCGGCGCGCCACCTTGCAGGAAATCCACCGCGCCGCCGTCGCTGACGGCATGCTGTCGATGTATGAGGACGGCCTGCGCAAGGCGGTGCGCGGCATCACCTCGCTCGAAGAAGTCTTGCGCGTGACGCGAGACCTCTGACGATGCCGCTGTTCCGCTATCAGGCGATCGCTGCATCCGGCGAGATGGTGTCGGGCGAGATGGAAGGCATGACGCAGGAAATCGTCATCGACGCCTTGCATCGGCTCGGCCACGTGCCGCTGCGAGCCGATCCTGCCGGTGGGCGGCTGTCCTGGGGTACGGCGTTGCGGCTGCCGCTGACGCGGCCGAAGCGGCTGAACCTCGCGTTGCTGACCCAGCAACTGGGGATTTTGTTGCAGGCCGGGCTGCCGCTCGACCGGGCGCTGGAGATCGCGCTGCGCATCCTGACCGGCGAGGCCGAGCGCACAGCACTGCGCAACATCCTCGACCGGGTCCGCGGCGGCAGTTCGCTGGCCGACGCAATGGCCGACCAGCCGGCGCTGTTCCCCGCCTTCTATGTCGGCATGGTGCGCGCCGGCGAAACCGGCGGCTCGCTCGACGCGACGCTGCGCCACCTGTCGGAGTATCTTGAGCAGGTCCGCTCCGCCCGCGAGCAGGTCAAATCGGCGCTGGTCTATCCGGTGCTGGTGCTCGCGACCGGCATGGCGTCGATTACGGTTCTGTTCGGTTTTGTGATCCCGAGTTTTCGGCCGCTGCTGGAGGAATCCGGCAAGGCCCCGCCGGCCTCGGCACAAATCGTCCTGGCGATCAGCGACATCGTGCGCGACGGCTGGTGGATCATGCTGCTGGCGGTCATTGCGGTGGTCGTCATCGTGCGGCGGCAATTACGGGTACCGGCATTTCGCCGCTATCGCGACCAGCGGCTGCTGGCATTGCCGGTGGCCGGCGATCTCGTCGTCAAGACTGAAATGGGCCGCTTCTGCCGCACGCTCGGCACCCTGCTCAAAAACGGCGTCGCGCCGCTGACGGCGTTGTCAATCACCCACGGGGCGCTGACCAATCTGGCATTGCGCGGCGCGCTCGACGGTGTTGTCGATCGCGTCAAGGAAGGCAAGGGCCTCGCCGAGCCGCTGGCGCAGGCGAAAGCCGTCCCCCCGCTCGTCGTCGATCTGGTGCGGGTCGGCGAGGAGACGGCGCGGCTCGACGACATGCTGCTGAAGATCGCCGAGATCTATGACGAGGAAACCCGCCGCGCCACCGGTCGGCTGCTGGCGATGCTGGTTCCCGCGGTCACGATCGGCCTCGGCATCATCGTCGCGCTGGTCGTCGGCTCGATCCTGACCGCGATCCTCAGCGTCTACGATCTGGCGATGTGAAGGAACATGACGATCCTGGTAGACGCGAAGACGAAGCCGGTGCGCAACCGGTGCGAAGGCGGCTTTACGCTGGTCGAACTGCTCGTCGTCCTGGCGATCCTCGGCCTCTTGATCGGCCTTGTGGCGCCGCAGGTACTGAAATATCTCGGGCGGGCGCGCAGTGACGCGGCGCATCTCGACGTCGAAAACCTGTCGGCCGCACTCGATCTCTACAAGCTCGACGAGCGCCATTATCCGACGCAGCAGGAGGGTCTGGCCGCCCTCATTGCCCGTCCGCCCGGCGATGAAGGCTGGAACGGCCCCTATCTGAAGCAGAAAAACCTGCCGACTGATCCCTGGGGCCACCCTTATGCGTACCGGATGCCGGGAGAACACGGCGAGTTCGACCTCTACTCGCTCGGCGCAGACAACGCGCCGGGCGGCTCCGGCGAGAACCAGGATGTCACGAATTGGTAAGACGACGATGCCCACCGGTGACGCGCGTGCGGCGGCGGGCTTCACCCTTATCGAACTGCTGGTGGTTCTCGGCATCCTCGGGCTGCTGTTTTCGGTGGTGCTGCCGATGCTTGATGGCGCTCGCGGTCGCGCGGAGTTGCGGGCGACGGCACGCGACATTGCGGCTGGATTGCGGGAAACGCGCAGCCACGCCATTGCCGCCGGACAATCGGATGCGTTTATTGTCGACACCGCGAACAACACGTTCCGCACCGGCGCCGACGGCCACCTGCAGCCGCTGCCGCCGGGCATCCGCCCTCGCCTGTTCACTCCGGCCGATGAAGCGCTGGGCGACAAGATCGCGGATATCCGGTTTTTTCCGGATGGCAGCTCGACCGGCGGCGGCATCCGCCTCGCGCGTCAGGGCAGCGTCTACGACGTCGCGGTGGACTGGCTCACCGGCCGGGTTTCGGTCCGCACTGGCATCGCCGGGGCAAAGGATGGCAGCGCAAAGGATGGCGGGCTTCTCGCTCATTGAGGTTCTCGTCGCGTTCAGTATCGCGGCGATCCTGCTGATGGTCCTTCTGCGCAGTTTTTCGGGCAATATCGGCACCAGCGCACAGATCGACGCCTCAACGCAAGCGACGCTGATTGCCGAATCGACGCTTGAGACCCTGGGCGCGCGCCTGCCCTTGACCGAAAGCGACGCCGATGCCGTCGAAGGCCGCTACGCGGTTGCCGCCTCGGTGCATCGCTACGGCAGCGCGGCCGGCAGTGCCGGACAATACCTGGTGCCGTACGAGCTGGCGGTCAGCGTTTCGTGGGAAGACGGGTTGCGCCGCCGGTCGATCGCGCTGCGGACAGTTCGCCTCGCCGCCGCGCAGCCGTGACTGCCCGTCAGATGCCTCCGTATCATAGGCACAGGTGCGACGCGGGGTTCACCTTGGTCGAAATGCTGGTGGCGATCGTGCTGGTCGGCATCTTGACCGCCGCGCTGTTCAGCGCATTGCGTTTCGGCACGCACGCTGTGAGTGCGGTGGACCGCGCCCTCGATCACTCCGGGCAGCTTTCCTTGGTCTACGGGTTTCTACAGGCGCGACTCAGCAACGCACAGCCCTTTCCGGCCAGCGCCGAACGCGGGCAGCACGAGATATTGTTTAACGGCAATCCGGACAGGATGGAGTTCGTAACCACCGCCCCGGCGCAGCTTGCGGTCGGCGGATTTTTCGTGTTGCGACTGGAGCCGGCGCAGGACGGCGCGCAAACCGGATTGGTCACGTCATGGCGCGGCGTCGCACGGCGCCGCGGCCGTGGAGTCGACGCGGAATTGCCACCCTCTACCCTGCTGGAGCACATCGATAAGGCGCAGTTCGCTTATTTCGGCGCATTCTCCGCGGATGATGCGAACGAATGGCACGACCGCTGGCAGGCGACCGACCACCTGCCGAGCATGGTACGACTGCGGGTCGATTTCGCCGATGGTTGGCACGGCCCCGACCTGATCTTCGCACCGCGTCTGGCCGCAGCGCCAGAGGCCGGCGAGTGAGCGACCTTGCGCTCGGCAGCGCCTATCAGCGCGCGCTCCCCCTTCTGCGCGCCGCCTGGGCTTGGTGGATCGGCGAATTGGCGAGCTTACTGCCGGCAACGATGCAGCGCGCTGTTGCCGGTTTGCGCCGCCGCCTTGTCCTGAGCATCGAGGGCGAATCGGCGCGGCTCGCCTGGGAAGCCGGTGACCGGCGCGAAATGCTGGGACTGGTTGATCTGGCCGCGGCCGAGCCGTCCGAAATTCGTGCGCTGCTGTCGCAGCCCGGCCAAAATCGTGCCCTGCCGCCAGTCACCTTGCGGCTCGACGACGCCAGCGCCTTGCGCGCGCCGATGCTCTTGCCGATCGCAGCGCAAGCGAATCTGCCGCAAGTGGTCGCCTTCGAATTCGAGCGCTTCACCCCGTTCAAGCGCGACAGCGTCTATTACAGCGACCGGATCCTCAGCCGCGAGCCTGGTTCCGGCCGGCTCAACCTGGAACTGGTCGTCGTCCAGCGAAGCAACGTCGACGATCTGGTGAGGGCGGCGCGGCGACTCGGTTTGCTGCCCGCGCGGGTCGAGGTCTCCGGCAGCAGATTGCCGGTGGACCTGCGGGCAACCGGCGATTCCCGGCAACCCTTCGAACGCCTCGTCCGCATCGCGGTAGTTGTCTTGGCCGGCACCGCTTGCGCGCTGGCGATCGGCGCAATCGCCATTCCGATGTTTCAGGCAAAAACCGAGGCTGCGCATCTTACCGCAGAGGTAGCGCAGGTGCGGCGGCAGGCAGATACGGCACAACAGCTCCGCAAAGAAATCGACGCGGAAATCGAAAACCGGCAATCGATCGGTGCGCGCAAGACCAGTACGCCGACCGTCAGCGAGTTGCTCGGCTCGCTGACGCATCTGCTGCCAGACGATGCCTGGCTGACCGAATTGCAGGTCAGTGGCGGCACAGTCCAGATCAGTGGCTTTGCCAATTCCGCGACGGCGCTGCTCAGCCTCCTCGACCAGTCGCCGCTTCTATCGAACGCCGCATTCCGTTCCTCGGTAACGCAGGATACCGACGCGGCACGCGAGCGCTTCGATATCTCTGCGCAAATACGCTCGAAGCCGGATACGAAAGTGCCCGGCTCGCCAAAGCCCGATGCGCGAGGCACCAAGCCATGACGCCAAAGCTCTCTCCGGTCCTCGGCAAGACACTGGCGGTCGGCATTCTCGCCGCGCTGCTGGGCATCGTTTATCTCGCCGTCATCGGCCCCTTAATCGGCGATCGCGACGCCGACAGAGCGTCGATCGAGCGGCTTGACAATGCCCTGGTCCGTTATCGCCACGTGGCGCAGGAACTGGCGCCGTTGCAGGCGAAACTGGCGTCGTTGCGGCAGGATGCGCAGGCCCAGACATCGCTGCTGCATGGCGCCAACGAGACCCTGATGGCGGCGCAGATTCAGAACCGCCTCAAGGAGCTCGTCGCATCGGCCCAGGGCGAACTCAACAGTTCACAGATTCTGCCGGCCCAAGCCGATGGGCATTTGCGGCGGATCGCGGTCCGCGGCGAGCTTTCGATTACGCTCGAGGGGGCACAGCGCGTTTTTCGCGATATCGAGCAGGGCGAGCCGCTGTTGTTTCTCGATAATGTCGATCTGCGCTCCGACGAAGGATCGCGCCGGCGCCGGCAGCGCGGCGCGCCCACCGGCATCCTGCAAGTGCGGCTGGATGTTTACGGTTTCACCCAAGGCACAGTCGCAGGCACGGCGGACAAAGCGGGGGCACCTTCGGCTCGCCCGATGGTTGCCCGAATGCCGTGAAAGGCCGCCTATTTCGGTGGCTCGACCCAGACGTCGCTCTGTTTGATCCGATCGATCAGGTGTTCGGGGTCGAACCGGCGTGTTCCGGCAGGCACGGCGAACAGATCAGGTCGCGGCGCGTTGTCGAAAAAATGATCCAGCGCAACGGTCTCGCCCGAGTCCGTTTTCAACCGGACCGGAAATCGGCGCGCCACATCAATCCACACCTCGATTTGCAGATTCCGCGGCGACACCAACGCATAATGTATTAGATCGCGTCCCGCGATCGTCTCCGCGTCACGCCGCGCGCACTGCCACTGGCCGCCCTGTTCGGCAGCCCCAGCAATAACCGCCATCGCCTGCCAGCTTGCACATGGCATCTCCGGTGCAACCGGCACCAGCAGCTGAGTCAACAGGCTCGTCTCCCGGGCGTCCATCATGACCCCACGCGCCGGCCGCAGAAAAATTGCCGATCCGGCCTTTGTGTCCAGAAGAAAAACCCCATCAGGCAAATCCGGTGTTTCAATGCGAATTTTGTTCTCGGCAACAAAAATTCTGCCGGTCGCGGGTGCCGCCGCGTCGCCGGCTCGAGTGACAACGAGATCGGCGGAAAATTCCTGTGCTTCCGCCGCACCGTGACAGCCGAGGCTCGCGACCATAACCACGGCGAGCCAAATGCGTGTGACTGCGAGGATCATTCGGGTGCGCCCGCACAATGTCGGCCACGAACACGGCACCGATCGAACGAATCGATCGGTGCCGCCGTCAAAAGCTCTTGTCTGCAGCCCGGCCGATCAATCCGATCGGCCGCTCTGCGAAATCACCACCCCTTAGCCGGTGTAGGATTTCACCATCACAGGGGCATCAAAGTCGAAGCTGTCGAACAGATCGTCGAGCGCCGGCATGTTGGTTGGGACGTAGGGGTCGTTTTTCTTGGCCTGCGGGTTCGGCAGGTTATCACGGCTCCGATCCGTCAGCGGCTTCAGCTTCCAATTATGCTCGATGAATTTGAGCAACGAGACATGATCGGCATAGGCGTGATTGACCTTGCCGCCCGTCGAATACGGCGACACGACCAGAAGCGGGATGCGCGGTCCGTCGCCGAAAAAGTCGATCGGCTGCAGGAAACCCGAATCCCAGTAGCCGCCGGCTTCGTCCCAGGTGATGAAGATCGCCGTTTCGGCTTTCAGCTTCGGATGCGCGTCAAGCTCGTCGAGGACATTCTGAACATACGCCTCGAACAGGTCGATCTTCGAGCTTTGCGGATGACCGTCGAGCAACCCGTCGGGCTTGCCAAACGACACCGCCGGCAGCGTGTCTTTCTTGATGTCGGAGATCAGGTCCGCCGTGTCCTTGATGTGCTCCTTGCGCTGTGCCGCATTGCCCATGATCGACGATGCGTACTGGAAAGGGTTGCAGATCTGGCAATAGGCGACGCCAAGCGCGTGCGCCGGATCGGCAAGGGCCGCCGCCGACAGGTTCGGGTTGGCCGGGTTGGCCTTGACCGCCTCGTTCGACAGCGTCACCGCATCGTTGTAGGCGCCACCGAAAAACGCCCAGCTGATGCTCTTGTCGTTGAGCGCATCACCGATTGTCCGCACCGAAGACGGCGGCAGTGCGCCCTGCACGGCAGGAACCGGCGTGCCGTTCGGCAGATAGCCCGGGTTGGTGTTGTTCAGCATGTAATAATGGTTCGGGTCGCAATTCGGCTCGGCGCTATACGGCAGACTTCCGAGATAATCGACGATCGGCCGCACACCCGGCTGAAACACGTCGGCGCAGGCGCTGAAATTATTGTCGGCGGTATAGGTATTCACCGTACCCGATTTCGGGTTCGGGTTGGCGATGTTCGACGGCGGAGTGACGGGATTGCCATTACCGTCGCTCCAGAAAGCGGCATCGCCGGTGCCGAGCATGAAGTGATTGGCGCCGGTGCCGCCCATAAACGACTGGTGGAAATTGTCGCTGAGGGTGAACCGGTCGGCCAACGTCTTCAGCAGCGAGGCCTGTTCCTGCTCCGCATTATAGAACCCCATCTCGTTGCCCTGACTGAAATTGCCGGTCTTGGCCGAGAGATTGGGGGGCGCATAGGTCGCCATCACGAACGGAAACAGATCGTTGAGGCAGCCGCTGGGATTGTCCTTCGATGCATTCGCCGCGCTGCAATCCGACTGCTGCCACGCCTGGTAGAACCGGTGCGTCATATCGCCGGTGTAATCGTCGTCACTGATGTTCGGCCCCTGCAGGACGAACGGGCCGTTCGGCAGGTTGCCGGCTTTCCGAATGCGTGTATCCAACATGTCGGTCGGCAGTCCGGTCGCCCCGGTCGTCAGCAGCGATGCGTCTTCGGGGTTGATGTCGGGCTCCATACCGGCGAGCGCGACTGTAGTGAACGGCGCGCCGGTCGTGCTCTGTGCCGTCGGTGCGCCATTGGTGTTCGGCTGCGGCATCTCGTTGCCGGCTCCGTAGGCGGTCTTGGCGTGCTTTTTGGCGCCGACGTAAAATTTCGACTGAGGCGAAACGAGGAATTGCTGCGCGAGTACGAAATTCGGGCCAGGAGCGCCGTTTTCCTTGACGATGCCCTTCGACAGCAGGTTCGAAATCGTCTGGCCTTTGCCCTTTGGCTTGTAAACGCCGAAGGTGTGATCGAGACCGCGGTTTTCACCAATCAGAATGATGACGTGCTTGATCGGGGACGCGGTCTTGAACGAATCCGCTGCATCGGCGTCGGGCTTGGGAGAGGCGCCATAGCCAGTGCCGCTAAAACCGAAGGCGGAAAGCGCAATCAGGGATGTACAAAGAGCATTGGTAAGTCGCCAGCCTCTGCTAGTGCGACACTGCATCATGTTGAGTTCCTCCTGGAGCCATCATTGGCAACCGGAGGTTATCCCGCGAAGATGACAGTGCCGCGCCACACCTGTCACAGAAAGAAGACTGTTTTGTGTCACTGCCCGGGTACGCCGCCGCTGCGCCGCTCACGCCGGCGGGCAGCATCTGGCGCAGTGCGCCATAATGCGCATCGTGTATGGCACGGTTGAACAGCGACCAGGGCTGCGCGTTGACCAGAAGCATGGGGACGGCCGCGGTCGCCAGCTTTTTCACGTCGCCGTAAGTAGTACGGGCATCATCAAATTGCCCGGCTGCGGCGAAAAGCTGGATTCGCCGCAGGCTCAGCACCAGTTGCTTGAGCGCGGTGCGCGCAAGAGCACGTTCCTGTTCACCGCCTGCAACGCTGATGTCCTGGCGGTCGGGAAACCATTCGGTCAACTCCCGCAATTCGCCGCCGACCGTCTCGACAGCCAGGGCGATCGTATCGGTGTCGTGCGCCGGAATCGCGGTGTCGAGGACGCTGAGAAAGTCGTTGAGTTCCTTGAACTCGGCGCCGACCGTATCCGATTCGTATGGCTGGCGGCCGTCACCGACGGCATTCAGATAAGCGACCAGATCCAGCTTGTCCTGATCCGCAAGGCCAAGTTCGAACTCCTGGTCGAAATAGTCGACCACCTGCTGGTAGGTGTCGAATCGGCCGTCGTGAAAATACGGTGCCGAGAAATTGGCATTCACCAGAGTTGGGGTGCGGATCAACCCGCCCGACCCGACATCGTGCTGCTGGTGATCGACGAACGTACCGGTCGGGTTGTGACAGCTCGCGCAACTGAGCGCGGCATTCTTTGGAAACGGCCGATTGAACAGCGCTTCACCGCGGCGCTCGGCATCGGAGGCCGATGCAGTCAGGCGCCCGCCCGGCCCAAGCCGAGGATTCGGCAGAAAATCGATATCCTGGATATAGGCAACAAGTGCGTCGAGCAGGCTCGGCGCCGGTTCGGCGCCGGAAAATTCATTGACGATAACATTGCGCACAAAGTCGCGCAGTGAACTCATCCGCCCATCATGGCCGTAGGGGGCGAGATAACGGGCGCCGCGCAGGCTCGGCACGCGGACCGGGTCACGTACGAAATTATCGGCTTTCTCATTGAACAGGGCACTGGTCGTGTCGAAATTGCCCGGCCTCGACGACAGTCCCGGCACATAGAGTTTCGCGTTGGCGGCTCCGTTGACGTGGCAGGTGTGACAGCTGATCCCGGCGCGGCGCGCGACGCCGCCGAGGATCGACGGCGAACTGAAAGCGAGATCGCCCAGATCGACCAGATACGATTTGCGACCACCAATCGATTCGGAGTGAAAGATCTCGCGCGGCAGCGCCAGGGCTTCCTCGTTTAACTCGGTGCCGACCGGCAACACGGTCTGGTCACCGCTGACCGGAAAGGAATACGCAGCAGCATCCGTGAGCAGCAGCGCCGCGGCAGCAACAACCGCGCGAATGCCGCCGACGAGGCCGCGCCGCACTGCGTTCACTGAGTGATTTCCTCGAGGGTCGGCGATCGCAGCCCGATCTGCGGCGCTGACATCTGCAGCACGACAACGAACTCCTCGCTCGCGGCACGGATCTTGGCGGGGTCGAGGTTCTTGAGGTCGGGCACTGCGGTCAGCGTCTTCAACTGCGCGATCTTCGCCTGCATCTCTGCAGCGAGCTTTGGATCCTGCGGTTGCAGTGTGGGTGCAAAGATCACCCGATACGCCAGATCGATCCCCTCGACATTGTTGCGCATGTCATCGAGCGAGGTGCCGCTATATCGCGATTCGCCGCCGTCGGCCTTGCTTTCGCCGACCTCATAAGCAAGCCGCGCCGTTCCGTTCAGAAGCCGCTGCGGCAGCAGCTGCATCAAATGCACCTTGATGTCGAGATCGGCGAGGTGCGTTACCAGGCCATCCGCCAACGATTCGACATCGGTTTCACCAGCACCGAACAGTTTTGCCTCGATCGCATGAAAGCCCATTGTCGCACTGGGCCAAGCGTCGATCTCCTGATCCAGATCGGGGACAAACCCGCTGGTAAAGACTTCGGCACGCTCCCAGCCAACACGCGCGGCGGTCCACGCCTGCTGCGCGCCGGCAACGTCGTGCGCTGCAAGACGTTCGCGCAGCGTCCGCGCCTTCGCCAATGACTGGTCGATTTCCTCGACCATGTACGGCCGATACTGCTCTGCCGCGGTTTCGAGGTCCTCGGCTGCCGCCGAACCGCTCTTTAATAAGGCGCAAGCGCCAACGATCAGCACCAGAGCAAACCACCACCAGGTGGCCACTCTCACTGGTTTCGCTTCGCGCGCCGGCCCCACCCGGCGGCTTCCTCGTGCCATAACGCGTTCCTTGGGTGTTGGCCGCCGTAGAACCGCAGGTTCTGCGGGAGCGGTAAGGGTTTCCGGGTGCCAACCGAGTACTAATTTCTCCCGCGCCGTCGCTTGCGGGAGCTTGCTGACGCAGTTGATTCGGTGGGCAAATTAGGCAGTCGGGTATTGCGGTTTAATGACAAAACCGCGTCGAACGCCGAATTACAATCCACACAAATCCGACAAAAAAACGCAATACACCGCAGGTACGTTCAACCAGCGCGCACAACTGTGCATTTCAAGACTTTCAGTCGGCGGCAAAGCCACACCGGTGTCCCGGTGTGGCTTGCTGACCGGCAAATGCGCGGCGTGCGCATCAGTGGAACGACATCCGCGAGGAATAGACGATGCCAGCCGACTCGACGCGAACGCGCAGAAATATCTTCAGGAAATCGCTAGCCCTGCTCGCCGCCACGACCTTCTTGACCAATGCCACGGCACTCCCGGCTTTCGCCGCCAAGGCGTCAAAGG
The DNA here is from genome assembly GCA_036268425.1 of Allostellaceae bacterium. Classification (GTDB taxonomy): domain Bacteria; phylum Pseudomonadota; class Alphaproteobacteria; order ATCC43930; family CGMCC-115725; genus DATARH01. The sequence goes on along the minus strand of DATAUE010000179.1, from coordinate 207,356 downwards.
GCCACATCAAGCATGTCGTCGTGATCTTCGGTGAAAACGTCAGCTTTGATCACTATTTCGGCACCTACCCCAATGCCGAGAACCCGGCCGGCGAGACGAAGTTCAAGGCCAGTGCCGACACGCCGACCGCCAATACGCTTGCCTCGGCCGGGTTACTGACCAACAACCCCAACCTGTCGCAACCCTACCGTCTCGTTCCGTCCGAGGCGTTCAGCTGCGATATGGACCATGATTATACGGACGAGCAGAAGGCCGTCGACGGCGGCCTGATGGACAAGTTCGTACAGGCGACATCGAGCATCGGCCTCGGCTGTCACTCGGACGGCTCGACGGTGATGGGCTACTATGACGGCAACACCGTCACCGCGCTGTGGAACTATGCCCAGAACTACGCGATGAACGACAACGCCTACGGTACGATGTACGGGCCGTCGACGGTCGGCGCCATCAACCTGATCTCCGGCCAGACCGGCTTTGCCGTGGTCGCGCAGAGCTTCTCGCGCGGCGGGGTCGCGACCTCGAGCGCGCTGTCGACGATCACCGGCGACCCTGATCCGGCGCTGGACGATTGCGGCTCCGATGCCGGCGGCACCAAGACCGGGGCCGGCACCGTGCAGATGCAGAGCGGCAAGAATATCGGCGACCTGCTGAACGCGCATGACGTGACCTGGGGTTGGTTCCAAGGCGGGTTCGCCCCAACCCAGCCGGCCGTGCTGAATTCGGACGGATCGACTGCCACGCCGGCCGTGTGCGGCACCGCCCATATCGAGCACGAATTCACCCCGCCGGGCCGCGCCGTGCCGACCCTCGTCGTGCCGAACCCAACCGCGGATAACGGACAGACCAATCCGCCGACCGATATTCACGTCGCGACGGCCGATTACTCCGCACACCACGAGCCGTTCCAATATTACGCGAGCACCCGCAACCCGCACCACCTGCGACCGTTCCCGGACAAGCCAAAGCAGGTCGGCAAAAGCGACCGGGCCAATCACCAGTATGACACGAGTGATTTTTTCGCCGCTCTCGATGACGGCAACCTACCGGCCGTGTCGTTCCTCAAGGCGCCGAAATACCAGGATGCACATCCCGGCAATTCGGACCCGCTGACCGAGCAGGCCTTTATCGTCACCGTGGTCAATGCGCTGCAGCAATCGCCGTTCTGGGACGAAACCGCTGTGGTCGTCAACTATGACGATTCGGACGGCTGGTACGACCATCAAGTCGGCCCGATCGTCAATCATTCCGCCAATAGCGGCAACGACAACGGCACCGTCAACGCCAGCGATTCGTTCATCCCAAAGGTGCCGCTCTCGACATCGACGGCCGTTGCCAAGCCCGAAAACATCCCGACATCGGGCGTTTGCGGCGCGGCTCCGGCGGGGGCTCCTCCGGGTGCCGGCCGCTGCGGTTATGGTCCGCGGCTGCCCTACATCGTGATCTCGCCGTGGGCGCGGCAGAACTTTGTCGATCACACCGTGCTCGACCAGACCTCGACGATCCGCTTTATCGAGGATAATTGGAACCTCGGCTTTATCGACGGCGCGACGTTGCCGTCGGGTAGCCCGCTCGGGTCGTTTTCGTTCGACCAGATTGCTGGAAAAATCGATGACATGTTCGACTTCAAGGGCAATCCGAACCTGACGCCGCTGATCCTGAATGTGACCACGGGCGCCGTCGCGAAACGGTAACCGATCTGACAAACAACCTTCGTAACCTAACCTGCTGCCGGCACCTGCCGGCAGCAGGCGTTTCTGTGTGAGGAACAAGAACGGCGATGACTGTCCACGGCCTGCTGACGCCGCGCGGCCTGTTGCTGCCGCTGTCGGCGCTCTGTGCGGTGCTCGGGGCGATCGTCGCGGTTCAGTTGACAGGGCCGGCCGACGCCGAACCGAAAGAGCCGCCGGTTGCCGCGACCGCAGAAAAACCCCCGGTCGACATCGCCGCTCTCGACAAGCCGCCCGCGTTACAACTCGACGATTTCAGCGAGGTCACCGAGCGTCCGCTGTTCTCAGAGACGCGGCGGCCAGCAGCGGCCGAAGCGGCGCAGACCGCTGAGCAATCCGGCCCGCTGACACTCGCCGGTATTGTCATCTCGAACAAATCACGCAGCAGCCTGTTCGCCACCGGCACCCCGCCGGTGATCACGCGCTTTCGGGAGGGCCAGGCGGTAAACGGCTGGGTCATCCGATCGATTCTGCGCGACCGCGTCGTACTGCGGCGCGGCACCGCCGAACGCGATGTGAAGCTGCACGATGACGGCGCGCCCCATCCCGCCGCCGCACCGCCAAAATCCTGAGAGCGAAATAACGTGGCCTAATCAGGCGCCGCGGGCGGAGCATCGGGGGCTGCGGTGGCTGCCTGTGTCCATTGCAGGATCGTAAAAGGAGTGAGCGGCCGTTCCTGCGCCAGCGCGATCACCGCTTCGCGCGCGTAAACGACCCCGGCACGCGTCGTCGCCACGGAAGTAACGGTCGCGTGGCGGAGATCGCCGCTCTCGATGAAATCGTCGACGCCGGCGATCGTCGGCAATTCCTGCGCGGGACCGCCCGCGACAAGCTTGCCGCGCGCCTCGATAAAAGCGGCGGCTTCGGCGGGCCGGATACCGGGGATCGCCAGCAGGACGGGCAACGAAGCCGTCAGCGGGTTGACGCGGGTGCTGCGCGTGTAGACCGTCACAAACGGCCGCAGTCGCTCATAGCTGAGCTGCGACAATGGCGCAGCAAGACGCAACTCCGCAACCGAAGCGAAAGGCCGGCGCGCGGCGTCAAACAGTGGGGGCTCGCCGGGATCGGCAGCGAGCGAGCGAGCCCCGATTTTTGGCAACGGAAATTGCTGTCGGCGCGCCACGATGCCGTCGAGCAGAGAACGAGCCTCAGCCGGATCGATCGCAAGACTACGCAACAAGCCGGCGATCATCTCGATCGGCGCGGTATTCAGGTCGAGTTTGCCGGCCTCGTCATTTATCGCCGCGACGATGCGACCACCAGCATAGGCGATGGTCTGCGTTCGGCCGTCGGCCGGCCACCGTTTGGTCAGGTCGGTATCCAGCAGACCCTCGATCGCGAACGTAAAGCCGGCATCGGCCATTCCACGGGCCACTGCCGCTTCGACGCGGTTATGCGCGATCCGCGCCTCGCTACGCGTTCCGGCGGCGAGGCTGGCCGCCAACAGCGACAGCAACATCAGCACCCAAAGGGTGATGAGAAGCGCATAGCCCTGCTGGTCGGCACTGTCGGTCTGGCGGTCGGATGGGCGCCGCGCTCCAACGCCGTAAAATATGGCACTCCACCTTTTGACAGGAAGCTGCCGCCGGATAATGCAGCGCGGTTTTTGACAGAGCGATGACGCTGGCAGCTGGATTATCGCTGGCGGCGCGCGTCAATCACCTTCGAGGGCCTGGCGCTGTCTGATGTCGAGGACGCGGCCAGTCTTGAGCAATTCGCGACGCAGCCCGCGCTTCAGATGGCGTAATCCGATGACGCCGCCCTCCTCCGCGGCCATAAACGCCGCGCTGAGCACGCTGTTGCGGATGTCACCGCCGGAAATCTCGTAGTCGCGGGCGAGCGTATCGAGGTCGATACCGGTCTCGCGCTCGGCTTCGCGCGGCAGCATGCCCTCCCAGATCCGCCGCCGTTCCGGCGGACGCGGCATCGGGAAATCGAGGATAAAGTGGAAGCGGCGCGTAAAAGCATCGTCGAGGTCGCCCATACGATTGGTGGCCAGCACCGTCGTACCGGTGTGTTCTTCCATGCGCTGCAGCAAATAGCCGATTTCGAGATTGGCATAACGGTCGTGCGCATCCTTTACTTCGGTGCGCTTGCCGAACAGCACGTCGGCTTCGTCAAAGAACAGCATCGCCCCGCTGCCGCGTGCGTTGTCGAACAGTTGCGACAGGTTCTTTTCGGTCTCGCCGATATACTTGCTCATCACCCGGGACAGGTCGACGCGGAACAGTTCCAGACCGAGGTCATGGGCGAGCACCTGCGCCGCCATTGTCTTGCCGGTGCCGGGTTCGCCGGCAAACAGCGCCGTCAACCCTTGCCCGAGCGCGATGCGACGGCCGAAACCCCACTGCTCGAACACCCGGCGGCGGTTGCGCATCCAGGCGGCGGCCAGATCGAGTTCATCCAGCAGATCCTTTGGCAGCACCAGATCGTCGCGCGAATAGGGCTGCGGCAGGCGCTGGGCGATCGGCCCCATGCCGGCGCTGCCGAGCGCCCGGCAGGCCCGCGACAACGCCGCGAAATCCACCGGCGCGGCGCCGCCGCTGAGCCGCGTCTCGGCGGCGGCACGGCGCACCGCACGGGCCAGAATGCCGGGCGGGAAGTCATACCGCGCCGCCAGTTCCTGCCGCTCGTCGTCGGACAGATCGACTGACGCCGGCGCGCCGGTTGCTGCCGGGCCGGTTGCCAGCAGCCGGCTCCACAGCACCTCACGCTGCTGGATCGAGACGCCGTCGAATGTCACGATCGCGGGTTCGATCGGCGCAGCCGCGCAGGCAGCCGACGCGAGGCCCGGAGGCACTGCCAGGGCAACAGGCATATTCCAGCCCGCCAGCAACGCCCACAACTCGCCCAGTTCCGGGTCGCGCGCCATCTCCGCGACCCGGATCAACAGTGTGGCGTCGTGCCACAAAGCCTCGCGTGCGGCGACCCCGAGCCGCTCCGCCCGATCGAGCCGTTCGGGCAGCCAGTCGGTTTCAACCAACCGCCGCCCCGCCGCCGCGGACGCCGCTTGGGCCGCCGTTGCGCGTCCCGAACCTGGCATGCCCGCCAGCACCAGTGGAACAGGCGACCGCGCCGCCTGCAAACCCTCGCTCCAACGCATCAGGGCTTGTCCGAGGCCGGGGTTCAGCACGAGATCGTCGAGCCGTGCTCCGGCGGGCCGCAACCGAATGCCGGCCGGCAAGAGCACCGCAATGCCGGGAGCCGCCAGCCGCGACAGAAACTCCGGGGCGACGCGCACGGTGCGAGTTGAAACCGGGCCGTCGCCCTCGATCATCAGAAATCCGGATTTGATCGCCGGGCACTGGCAGAGTTCGACCGCGTTGACTGGCGCGTTGACGATTGCCAGTGCCAAGCCAACGCTCGGACGGGTTCGTGCGATCTGATCGTTGAGATAGGCGACGAGGCGCGCGAAGCGCTGGTCCAGTTCCACCGCAAGGGCCAGAACGAGGGCATCGCTTTCCGGTGATCGCATGCGAAAGACGCGGCCGGCGCGTTGTAGCGGTGTTTCTTCCACGGCAGCCGGCGGCGGTTCGACAACCGGTACGGTTTCGACCGCGGCATCGCCGAAGGGCGGTCGCGGCCGCGCGAAATCCGCGGCGAGCGAGACAACAAGTGCTTCGACCTCACTCTCCTCGATCGCGACGCCGCGCAACGGGTCGGTGTCAGGATGCCGTCCATCCCGCCGCTGCGCCGCGAGATAGCGGCCGAGCAATTCCAGAACCCGGCGTAATGCCGCGTGCATCTCACTGCGTGCGGTCTCTATCCCCTGCATCATGCGACACCATACGAGCAACCGGCTTGTAAGAAACTAAAGCTCAGCAAGAAAGTAACTAAAGCATCATACGCGCGAAATCTAAATCTGCTTGACCGCGATGACGAAGTCCATGACGCTAAAGGTGACAACAACTTCGCGTCATCACACTTTAGTCACGATTTTAATAATCCACAAATAGCGGTGCTGCTTAGCAGCAGCACCTTATCTGTACCTGTGTGCCGGAGAAATTGTGTGGCAACTCCTGACGCCATTGCTTGCCTTGGCGACACCCTGGTTGCGCTATTACAGACCGGATTATCCGGGCTGGTGCTGCCGGCCAATGTGTTCATGTCAACGCCAAGCGACTTCAAGGAGTTTGCGCCGCGCCAGCCGGCTGTCACCATCTTTCTGTACCATGTCGGCATTCACGGCGAGATGCGCAACGCGCCGCGGCGGACGCTGCCCAGCGGTGCCAGCCGGCGCCCGCCCTTGCCGCTGGAGTGCCGCTTTCTGGTGACGCCCTGGACGCAGGTGACGCGCGACGCCTACCGCATCATCGGTGCGATCGCGCTGGTACTCGGCGACCATGCGGTGTTGACCTTCACCGAGCTGCTTGGTGACGATGTCTGGGCGCCGGACGACACCGTCGAGTTGATCCTGGAATCGCTGCCGGTCAACGACCATTACGACATCTGGGAGCCGACCGATATCCCATATCGGCTGTCGCTGACCTATCTGGCGCGGCTGATCGGCATCGACTCGACGCTGACGACCGCGGCGGCGCCGATTGCCGTCGCCGGGTTCCCGCAGGTGGCGCCATGAGCGGCGGCGCTGCCGCAGGTGGTGCCTTCGTCGCGCCGCGGCTGCAGCGCAGCCTGTCGGCGGTCTACCGGTTCTATGACGCCTTCCTGTTTCCGCCGGACGAGCGCACCCCGCCACTCGACGTGACGCTTGACGTAACGATCCCGGCATTGGACTGGGCGGCGCTGCCGTGGGCGAACGACTTCACCTATCGCTTCAGCGCCTCGACCCTGACCCGGCCAGCGCCCAGCGGAGCCGGCCTCGCCGTCGAGGTGACGGCGCGCAACGGTGATTACATCAATTTCGAACCGATCCTGCTGACATTGCCGCTTGCGGTTTCATTACCGCCGCTGCGCAGCGATTTCCTGATCGCGCGGGCATTGTGGCCAACCCCGGCGGCTCGCCCGCCAGCAGGCGAAACCGTGGTGCGCGGCACGGTGCGCAGCGCCACGGCACAGCCGGTCGCCGATCTGAAAGTAGTGATGTGGAGCGGCGGCAGCGTCAGCCCACCGGCTGGCACTCCCTATACCCGGACCAATGCGGCCGGTGATTTTCTGTACCGGCTGCCGCAGCTCAAAGGCGCGACCGGCAGTGCCGTGTCGATCACCATCCAGGTCGAAGACGGCGCGGTGACGGTTGCCCCCGCGACGCTGCCGATCCTGCTCGGCCAGACGCAAATCGTCGCTTTCCAACGAGCGTGAGGGCAAGGCCATGCCTGAATACCTGTCGCCCGGCGTGTATATTGAAGAGTTGCCCAGCGGTCTCAAGGCGATCGAAGGGGTCAGCACCAGCACCGCGGCCTTTGTCGGCCCGGCCAGCCGCGGCACCGTGCCGGGCTATGTCTGGCCCGGCTCGGGCACGCCGAACCTGCCATTCACCCCGGCCGGCGGCTTTGTCATGGTGGCTGACCCGTCGCCGGTTCTGGTGACCAGCTTCTCCGAATTTCAGCGGAATTTCGGCGCGCTGCTGCCAATCGCGCCGCCAGGTGACCCGACCGATTACGGCTATCTCGGCTACAGCGTCCGGGCCTTTTTCGACAACGGCGGCAAGCGCGCCTATATCGCCCGGATCGTCGGCGATGCCGCGGCGGCCGGCACTGTCACAGTCGCACAAGGCGTCGTGTACCGGTTGCTGCGATCGGCGGCGATCAACGACACCACGGTGTACCTGACTTCGACGCGCGGCCTCAATGTCGGCGACCAGATCACCTTTACGCGCCATTCCGACGGCGGCCCGGCGCTGGGAACCCCGGCGCAACCGGGGGCCGTGGTCGGCGCCGCGGTAATCGCTCCGTTCGCGCTGGAGGACCAGGACCAGCTGACGATCACGCCGACACCGGGCGCGCCGCTGACGGTAACGATTGTCGCCAAGCCGGTCGTCCTGACCATCGCGGCGCCGGCCGGGCCACCCAGCCCGAACTTCAACCTGCTCGACAACGACGAGTTGCAACTGCGCGTCGGCGCCGCCACCGAGCCGGTGCAAACGGTCATCTTCAAGGCCGCCGACCCACTGACCCCGATCACCAGCGGCAATGCGACCCCGGCAGAGGTGCAAGCCTGCATCTCGCGCTTCGTCAGCGGCGTCCGCTGCTATCTCAACGGCAACGACGTCATCATCGAAAGCGATGTGCGCGGGACGGCGGCGGGTTTGTCGGTGGTCGGCGGCGACGCCGCGGTGAAGCTCGGGCTCACTGTCGGCGCCGGCACTCAGGCCGGCGGCAGCAATCTTCCCGATGCCGGACACGCCTCGATCGCCGATCTGCAGGCTCTGATCGTGTCCGCCGACATTACCGTCGGCAACGACGGCGCCGGCCATCTGCGCATTACCAGCCAGCCAGGTGTCGGCAACACGGTCAAGCTCGACGAAGTAACGCCCGGCCTGCTCGCGCGTCTTGGTTTTGGCAGTGTCGCGACGATCACCAGCCCGCCCGGCACCGCCGGTACGTCGTCGGCGCTGACGATCACCGCCTACGACCCGAACGCCAACAGCATTTCGTTTGCCGCCGGCCTCAGTTCCGCTCTCGACGGCACTGACATCTACGGCATCGTTGTGGCCGGCCCGCAACCGCCGGTGCCGAATACCGGGCCGAAATTCTATGCCCGCTCGCCCGGCGCCTGGAGCGCCGGCGTCACCGTGCAGATCACCAATTCCGACCGGCAGCCGGTCGCGGTGACCGGTGCGGCGGCAGTCGGTGCCACAACCGTCCCGGTACAGAATCTCGGGAGTTTCTACATCGGCGGGTCGATCGAGATCGACCACGGCGGGGCCGGCCGTTCGGTGCACCAGATCGCCGCGATCAATCAGGCGACGCGGCAGTTGACGATCAACCCGGCTCTCGCAGCGCCGGCTCTGGTCGCCGGTGCGGCGACTGCACGAACGCTCGAAATCGACATCACCGTCAACGACACCTCGGGCGCCGCACCGACCGAGACATACAAGGGCATGGCCTGGGCGCAAGGCGGTGGCGCCGACGTGCGGCGGCATTACGCCTGGTCGGTCAATGCCGGCTCGCGGCTGGTGTGGGTGCAACCGCCTAGTGCCGCCAACGAAGATTTTCATCTGGCGCACCAGCCGACCACGCCGGACGGCTTTCCGGTATTCCCCACCGGCGGGGTCGACGGATACCCGACCAGCGACGATGACTGGGTCGGCGACGATAACGGTCCCGGTCAGCGCAGCGGCATCGAATCACTGCAGGACCTGACCGACGCGCGGATCATTGCCGCGCCCGGCAAGGCAACGGCAACCGTGCAGCTCGCGCTGATCGCGCAGTGCGAAAACCTGCGTTACCGCTTTGCCATCCTCGATGGCGAGCGCGACCCCGCCGGCGGATCGCTGACCTCGATCCTCAGCCACCGCAATCTCTATGACACGTCGTTCGCGGCCTATTACCAGCCGTGGTTCTCGGTCGTGCTGGACAATCAGAAGCGGCTATTGCCGCCGTCCGGCTTTCTCGCCGGCATTTACGCGCGGGTCGACAACAATCGCGGCGTATGGAAGGCGCCGGCCAACGAGCCGGTGCTCAACATCAGCGGTCTGAAAACCGAATTCACCACCGGCGAGCAGGATCTGCTGAACCCGGACGGGGTCAATCTGATCCGGCGCTTCGACGTTGGCGGCATCCGCGTCTGGGGCGCGCGCACGCTGTCGAGCGACCCCGACGTCAAATACATCAACGTCCGGCGCACCCTGATCTTTCTCGAAGCCTCGATCGACCAGGGCACGCAATGGGTCGTCTTCGAGCCGAACACGCCAGACACCTGGACCCGCCTGTCGGACAGCGTCAGCGCCTTTCTGCTGACCCAATGGCGCGCCGGCGCCCTGTTCGGGCGCAAGCCGGAGCAGGCGTTCTTTGTGCGCTGCGACGAAACGACGATGACCGCCGACGACATTCTGAACGGCCGCCTGATCTGCCAGATCGGCGTCGCCATCGTGCGCCCGGCCGAGTTCGTCATCTTCCAGATCCAGCAGATCACCAATTTCGGGGCGCAGACCTAGCTGGCCGCTCATAGGGAAGCGACATCATGGCAACCTCACGCAAAAACCCGTATTCCGCCTTCAATTTCGTCGTGACGCTCGACGGCACCGAGATTGCCGCCTTTATGGAGGTGTCCGGCCTCGACGGCGAGAATGCGATCATCGAGTACCGCGAGGGTCACGACCAGACCGGCAATGGCGGCGCCTTCGTGCGCAAATTGCCCGGCCTTGAACGCTATCCCAATATCATGCTGCGCCGCGGCATTACCGGCGATCTGACCCTGTGGAAGCTGCGGCAGGCGGTCCGCGACGCGACCAGTGGGCCGGAATTCGGCGCTGTCGGCTCGGTGACGCCGTCGCTGAAGGTGGAGTTGCAGGACGAGACTCACACGACGGTGCAGTCCTGGACGATGCACAATGCCTGGGTCGCCAAGCTGAGCGGCCCGTCGCTCAACGCCAAGGCCAACGAGATCGCCATCGAGTCGGTCGAGTTCGTCTGCGAGCGCATCGAGATCAGCTAGCGGCACGCCCGATGGCCACCCGATACGCCGTTCCCGGAGTCTATTACGAACCGCGGCCGCGCGCGCAGCCGCGACCGCTGGCGCGTACCGACGTGGTCGGCTTTGTCGGGTTCGAGCCGCGGGTACGGGACGGGTCGAGCGCGACGCAGCTTATCGGCGACCCGCCGGTCGGCCATGTGTTCCGTATCGACGTAACAGGGTTTCAGCTGCCACCGAAATTGCTGAACGGAGTGCGCGCCAGCGTGCCCGCCGCGACGGATTTCGTGCTGTCGCAGAATGCGTCGGCGATCCCCATCGCTTCCGGCGGCGCCATCCGCTACGCACTTGCCGCGGTGCTGAATGGCGACGGCAGCGTGCGGCTGCTGTCATTGGCCGGATCGGTCTCAGCCGTCGCGACGGCTGCCGCACCGACCGATGACGACATCACAGCCGCCGCCGGCAGCGAAAGCTGGCTGCGGATCGCCGATGTCGAAATCCGCCGCTCGGCGGACGGAGCCCGCGTGTTCCCGACGGTTGTGCCGGCCCTGCCGCCGACCGTGTGCAACGACTGGAGCGATTTTGTCCTGACCCTCGGCGGCCTGCCGGCAGTGGATGACGGGACGTTGCTGGCGCAGGCCGTGCGGGCCTATTTCGCCAATGGCGGCGCCCGCTGCCATATCGCGACGATTCGCCGGCCGGTGTTTGACGATGCCGACGGGATGCGTGCGGCACTGGCCGATCTTGTCGGCATTGGCGGCGCCAGCGAGGCGGACGCGACTGGTCTCGAAAGATTGCTGCGCATCTTCGAGGTCGCGATCGTCGATACGCCCGACCTCTATGCGCGACAGGTCGATGCCGATATCCGCCAGGTGCCGCTGCCGCCGCGTGATGTCGAGGCCTGTTTCCGCTCCTGCGGCGACATTTTCGGCGCACCGCTGGGCACCACCGCGATCGGCAATACCAAAGCGCTGGGGCCGCTATTTGGCGATGACGATGTGCTCGCGGCGCAGCGGGCGATGCTGGTGCGCTGCGCCCCGGAGCGCTGGCGCGTCCTATTGCTGCTGACGGCGCCGGTTGCGCTCGACCCGGCGACCGCGCTTTACAGCGGCCCGAACGCCGACCGCGCGACGGCGTGGCGGCGGTCGCTGGACAATGCCGTTGATGATTTCGCGGCGTCGTGCGGCGCTTTTTATCACCCCTGGGTGCTGACCCAGGAAAAGATCGGCGCGCCGATCTACGAGATGCCGCCGACACCGTTTGCCGCCGGCATCCTGGCGCGGCGCGATCTGGCGCGCGGTCCGCATATTGCCGCAGCGAACGAACGGCTCGTCGGAGTCGTCGGCCTCAGCCCGACGGTGGACGACATCATCAACGCCGCGATTTACGAGCCGCCGCTCAACATCAACCCGTTGCGCGCCTTTCCCGGCCTTGGCATTCAGCTATGGGGCGCCCGCACCCTGTCGGGCGACAAATGGCTGCGCTATCTGTCGGTGCGGCGCTGTCTGTCGGCGATCGAACGCCGCGCGCTTGCGGCATTGCGGCCGCTGGTGTTCGAACCGAACACGCCAACCCTGTGGTTCCAGATTACCCAGGCGGTGCTCGGCATTCTGGCGCCAATCTTTAATGCCGGCGCGTTGCGCGGTCAGACCGCCGACCAGGCCTTTTATGTTCGCTGCGACGCCACCAACAACCCCTCGGACACGATCGCGGCCGGGCAGGTGCTGTGCGAGGTCGGCGTCGCAATCGCGGCACCGGCCGAGTTCATCGTATTCCGCGTCGGCCGGCGCGAGGCCGTCGTCGAGGTGCTGGAGTAGCCATGCAGCCGGTCTCCGGGTTCAATTTCCACGTCTATTTCTCGCCGCCGGCGCCGGAAAGCAACGCGCTCGATGCCGGCGACACGCTGGCGGCGGCGACCGGCATCGCCAGCGGCACAGTCAATTCGGCCAACGGCGTCGGGTTCGCCGAGGTGCACGGCATCAATTCAGAGATGGAGGTCGAGGAATACCGCGAAGGCGGCCGCAACATCGGAGCGCGGCGCTTCCCGAAATGGGGCCGCTATCCCAACCTCGTGCTCCGCCGCGGCATCACCGATTCGACCTTTCTGTGGGATTGGTGGGCAGATGTGATGTCGCACAGCTTCACTTTGGCAACGACCAACGCGCCGCCACGGCGCAACGGCGTGATCCTGCTCGAAAATACCAGCCACAACACGGTTGCCGGCTGGTTCTTCGCCAATGCGATGCCAGAGCGGCTGACTGGCCCCGGCCTCAACGCGCGCAGCAGTGAGATCGCGATCGAGACGCTGGAACTGGCGCATGAAGGGTTGCTGCGGCTGCCCGCCTCGAACCTGCCCGCCACTGTTTAGGTCGTAACCGATGCCATTGGTCAAAGCCACGATCACCGATGTCTCGCACGCCGACAGCGATCCGGCGAAGAAAGTCGTGACGGTGCTGTTCAACCCGACCGATCTGTCGGTCGATCGCAGTTCGCATTACGCATCGATACCAGTGCCCGGCCTGTCGATGCCGATCCTGCAATACATCCGTGGCGAGTCGGATGTATTGCATCTCGAACTGTTCCTCGACCGCATCGACCAGAGCAGCGATGTCGAAGACGACATCCGGCAACTGCAGAGCTTTGTGACGATCGACAGCGCGTTGCACGCGCCGCCGGTCGCCGAGTTCGCCTGGGGCAAGTTCTCGTTCACCGGTGTCGTCACCTCGCTGCGCCAGAAGATGACGCTGTTCGCGGAGGACGGGCGGACGTTACGGGCGCGGCTGACAATGTCGCTGCGGTCCTACCAGGCCGCCGAGGTACAGCTTCGCGAACTCAAACTGTCGAGTCCCGATCGGACGCATGTGCGGGTGCTGCGGGAAGGCGAGACCTTGGCGCACATCGCTTACGAAGCCTATGGCGACCCCCGCATGTGGCGGCCGATCGCGCTGGCCAACGGCATCGAGCGGCCGCGTTTTATTACGCCCGGCACGCCCTTGTCGATCCCGGCGCTGTAGAGGCCCGCCGCCATGCCATTGCGCATCGACCGTGTCGATACCGAGATCGAAATCCTGCGCAAGGAGACCGATGGCGGCGGCATGTCCGACGCGGCGGCAAACTCCGGCGGAGGTGACACCGGCGATCTCGCGACAGCGCGCGGCCGCATCGAGTTCCGGGAAAAATTGCGGCCATTCGTTATGGAAATCCTCAATGACGAATTGACCCGCATCAAGCGCAAGGTCGGCTCGCCATGAGCGATTCGGGTCCCTCGCCGGTCGCCAGCCGCCCCGGCCAGACCTATTTCGTGCCGGGCGTGCGGGTGCTGCGGCTCAACCGCATGCCGCATCCCGGTCCGGATTTCGAAGCCGAGGAAATCGTTGAGCTGCGCCAGGACATCATCTCAGTGTCGGTGACGCGGCCGGCTACCGGTGCGGCGCAATATTGCATCACACTCAACAACTGGTTCGACTCGCTGCCGCGCGACCGGGCCAAAGGCGTCGGACCGCGTGAGCAGATCGCCGTCGGCGGCGGCCAGCCGGTTTGGCCGCGTTTCAAGTACAACGACTTCCAGGTGCTGGATTTCGGCATGCGGCTGCGCATCGACATGCGCTATTTCCCCGACCCCGAGACGACGCTTGCGACGACCGACCAGCAGGCGCAGCGCTGGGTTCCGATGGTGTCAGGGCCGGTCTCGGACATGCGCTTCACCTTTTCGGACCGCGACGGCGCACGTCTCGAAGTGTGCGGCGAGGACGATCTCTGCCTGCTCAAGAACAAGAATCCGCGAAAGGTTGACTACTGGGCGCGACCGGAAAAGGAGATTATCGACGACGTGCTGCGGCGCGCCAATTTCCCGCTGCCGCTGGCCCCACCGGCAATCCCCTGGCCGACCTTTACCGAAAGCACCGCGAAGGCGATCGCCGAAGCGCATTTCGAGGGCCAGAGCTATCTCGACTACCTGATGAAGTTTGCCGAACGCTGGGATTTCGAGGTGTTTGTCGAATATGTGACGCTCGACGATCCCAATTCCGGGCAGCAACTGCATTTCGAGCCGAGCCGCTGCCGTACCCCGCCGGACCAGACGCTGCGTGAGGTTTATCTCGTCGAGCGCGGCAAGAACCTCGTCGAGTTCAATCCGGAAATCCGGCTGGTTGCTCAGTGGACCAGCGTCACCTTTTCCGGCCACGACCATAGCTGGCAGAACCCGGCGATGATCCAGGCAACGATTCCGCCGGCACCCAATCCGCTGCCGCCCTGGCCGTCGCCGCCACCCTCACCCGATCCGCTGGCGGACGAACTGCACATCGACGCGGCGCGCGGTGACGAGCCGCTGGTGTCGGGGCCGGAATGGCGGCGCCGCAAATTCGGCCTCAACCCGCATACCGAGATCAACCAGCGCAGCATCGACGCCGAGCGCGCGCAGGTAATGGCCGATGCGTTCTATCGCAAACGCGCTCGCGAATTTCTCAAGGTCGGTACCGTGACGGTCGGCCTGCCGCGCCTGCGCGCCGGGCGGCACGTCGAGTATCGTGGGATGCGACCGCCGTTCGATGGCTTCTATTACGTCGAAAAATCCGAGCACACCTACGGCGATGAGGGGCTGCGCACGCATTTCACCGCGCGCCGGCCCGGCATGCCGTTCCGGCCGACGGACGGAACCTGACCGATGGATTTCTTTGACAGCGTCTTCGCCGACCAGGACCGGCAGCGCCGTGACCAGCCGATCCAGGGCATCCTGATTGCCAAGGTCACCGGCCGCATGGGCGACGGCACCTATGAGTTGCAGTATCTCAGCATGGGCGGCAACGCCCCTTCGGCACCGGCGCGGATGATGATGCCGAGCGCCGGCAGCAAGCGCGGCATGTACTGGATGCCGGAGCCGGGCGACGAAGTGGTGGTCGCCTTCGAATCCGGCGACAGCAACGCACCGATCATTCTCGGCGCGTTGTTCAACAACGCGTCGCCGACCCCGGATCAGGCCAAACCGTCGAACGAAAACAATGTCCGTACGATCGTGTCGCGCAGCGGCCACGAGGTCACCCTCGACGACACCCCCGCGGCCGGAAAGGTGACAGTCAAGAGCAAGCAAGGCCGGCTCCTCGAACTCGACGACACGCCGCCCGGCAAGGTGACATTGTCCACACCAAAGGGCATCTCAATCACCCTCGACGATGCCACCGGAACGCTGACACTCGAAGCACCCACGGCCATCGTGCTGCAAACCGCCTCACTGGAGCTAAACGTCGGCGGTATGTCGGTAGCGCCGGGCGCCATGCCGGGCACCGGCACGATGACGATCGCCGTACCGGCCGCCGTCAGTATCCAGAGCGCGGCAATCTCGCTGCAAGGCGCCGCGATCACACTGACCACCACCGGCACGATGCCGACCTGCACCGTCATCATCGACGGCAAGCCGTTCGGCCTGCATGTGCACGGCCCGCCGCCCCCGGCGCCGCCCGTCACTCCGCCCGTGCAGCCCTAGGTGCCGCGATGAACGGAACCACAAAAGCCTATCTCGGCGTCGGCTGGGCCTTTCCGCTCAAGCCGGTAAACGGCAAGCTCGGCTATGCCGCCTACGAGGACGACGTCGAGCAGGCGATCCAGATCATCCTGCTGACGGAGCGCGGCGAGCGGCCGATGCTGCCCGAATTCGGCGGCGGTTTGCGGCGGCTTCTGTTCGAGCCGAATTCACCGGCGACCCAGCGCGGCATCGAGCGCGTCGTGCGCACCGCGCTGATCGACTGGGAACCGCGCATCGATGTCGACCGGGTCGAGGTCACCTCCGACGAGACCGACCCGAACCTGCTGCTGATCGCGGTCGATTACGTCGTGCGGGCAACCAACAGCTTCTACAACCGTGTTTATCCGTTCTACCTGTTGGAGGGGAGGCCCTAGATGCCGATCCAGTCTCCCCAGCTTGACGACCTGCGTTACGACGCCGTTGTCGAGCAATTGCTGCGGCGAATCCCGGTCTACACTCCGGAATGGACCGACTGGAACGACAGCGATCCCGGCGTCACGCTGATCCAGCTTTTTGCGACGCTCGCCGAACAGGTCGGCTATCGACTCAACCAGGTGCCGGAAAAGAACTACATCGAGCTGCTGAAATTGCTCGGCGTGCGATTGCACGCGGCCTTGGCGGCGGCCTCGCGCATCGGGGTTTTTCTGTCCGACCCGACAGTGGTCGAAGGGTTTACGATCGACGCCCGGTCGCGTTTCATCACCAAGGGATCGCCGCCGATCATCTTCGAAAGCGACGCCGATATCGACATGGTGCCCGCCGAACCGGCGGTGCTGGTGGCGACGCGCAACCCTTATCTGTGGGACTTGCTGCGGCTCGACGATACCGGCGGGCGCGAGGCGGTGCCGACCGACGCACAGTTGCCGAAGCAAATCCCGGCCGCGGATTGCCGCTGGCTGACCGTCGCGTGGGACGGCAAAAAGCCGGCCGGCAAGGACATGCCACTGGCGCCGATCGTCCTGTTGCCGACATCGGCCAGTGGCGTTGCGCATCCCTATTTATGGGTCGGGATCAAGTGCAATATCGCGCGCGACGCCGGCATTGCCGGGGTTGGCGTGACATTGACCGTGCAACTCGACGATGACGAGCAGCCCGATCCACGCGCCGACATTCTGTGTGCACCCATCGCGACTGCTGGCGAAATGCAGCCGCCGCCGATCGACTGGCTGGCTTATTGGGACGCCGACCAGCAGGCCATGATGCCGGTTTCCGGTCGCATCGACGACGCCACGAACAAGCTCACCCGCTCTGGCACCTTGCGTTTTACGGTGCCGTTCTCGATCGGCGCGATGCCGTCGCCGCTGTTCGCCAATCTGCGTGACGCCATCGTCCCGACGCCGCTCGATGCCTGTACCGACATGGCGCAGAACCTGCGCAATTCGATCGTGCCAGGCAGCGGCGCGATCGACCCGGCGCAGTTCCAGCAATTACTGACCACGGCGCTGACCAAGGCGCAGGCGGCAAAGGGGCAAGCCAAGCCGGCGGTCGGCCACCCGCTCGACCCGGCGCTGCATGACGACGCCAAAATACTTTGCTGGCTGCGGCTCGGCCCGCTCGACACGACGCCGCCCTCGCCGCGGTTGCGCTATCTCGGCTTCAATGTCGTGCCGGTGACGAATGTCGTGACCGTCGCCAGTGAGTTGATCGGCACCGCGGACGGCCGCCCAGGCCAGACCTTCCAGCTCGCACACGGCAATATCATGGCCGGGACGCTGGAGGTCGGCATCCAGGAGAGCGCCGATCCTGGCGCTCTGCTGACGACCTGGACCGAGATCGCCTCGCTCGACGGCACCGGCCCCAATGATCGTGTGTTCGAGCTTGATCCCGAAGCCGGCGTCTTGACCTTTGGCGATGGCAGGCATGGCCGCGTACCGCCACTGGTCGCCGCGGCCGGCGCTGTCGTGGCGGTGCGCTACCGCTGGGGCGGCGGCGTTGCCGGCGAAACGGATACCGGCACGATCACCGTCAGCGGGGTCCAGTTTAATGGTCTCGCCGCCGTCACCAATTTCGTCGCGGCGCGCGGCGGACGCGACGCCGAAACGCTCGACATGGCCAAATTGCGCGCTCGCAAGGAATTATCGACCCGCGACCGGGCGGTGACGGCCGGCGATTTCGAGTGGATCGCCTTGCAGACGCCGAACGTACGGGTGCGACGCGCGATCATCGTGCCGCGCCGCCGCCCGCTGGCGAGCGACGCCTCGGCGTATCAGCGGAGGATGTGCGCGCCGCCGCCGTACAACGCCACAACCACCCTTTCCGGCGCGGCCTGTGGACCATCGGGCACGACCATGCTGACACCACCCTGGGTAAAACCCGGCGCCGGCACGGCGATCCTCCATTCCACCATAACAGTCGCGGATTGCGGGCCACCACTGCCGGATGCACCGGCTGGCCTCGACGATGATTTCGAGGCGCCAGGCGTGGTCAGCGTCGTCGTGGTGCCGGACGGACCGCAGCCGCCACCGGCGGTGCGGCCGCCGCTCGTCGAACTGGTGCCGACACCATCTTTTCTGCGCGCGGTGTGCCAGCAACTCGATCAGCATCGGCTCGTGACCACCGAAGTCCACGTCGTGCCGCCGCAATATTTCCGGCTCTGCCGCGTCTATTGCCGGGTCAAGGCACGGGTCGGTTATACGCGGTTGCAGCTGCGCGACAGCGTCGGCAACACCCTCGCGACGTTTCTCGATGTCCTGCTCGGCGGCGAGGACGGGCTGGGGGCGCCGTTTGGCGGGCAGGTCCACATAGCCGATCTGATCGGCCGTGTGTTGCGCACCGAAGGTGTCGAGCGCGTCGATGAAATGACCGCGCATTTCGTGCGCACCAAAAGCAACGCGCCGTTCCGCGAAGGCAACCTGCTGCTGTGCCCGGTCGCGGCCGACGATTACGACCATGTCGATCTCGCGCCGGAGGAAACCACCAGCATCGACCTGTCCACCTTTACGCTCGACACGGTGTAGCGATGCCTGCCCGCGACGCCAATGACGCGACCTGGTACGTCATCCGCTATCCCGAGGATTTTGCCACGCTTGCCGGCGCGCCGGCCGATGCGACGGCACCGTTCCAGGTGCCCTCGTCACCGTTTCTCGAACCGGCGCTTTTATATGACGAGCGGCGCGGCGTTCTGGAGTTGCAGCCGGAAGCCTCACCAGTCGCGGCCGACCCGCCAGCGGGCATCGCCGTTGATGTCGAGGGCGACATTTATTGCGTCGATGACAACGGCATTCTGCTGGTTGTGCGCTGCGACGGCACCAGCACTCCGCTGATATGCGAGCCGAATGTATTCGCGCAGCCGGCTGGCCTGGCACTCGACCGGCGCGGCTTTTTGTATGTCGCCGACCCGGCCGCCGGTCGAGTCCTCGTACTGTCGCCCGATGACGGCAAGGTCGAGGCCGTTCTGGGCGGCGGTGGCCCGGTCGGTGCCTTGGTCGAGCCGATCGATGTCGCAGTGGCCCCGGCCAGCGGCTTTATCTACGTCGCCGATCGCGCCGGCGGACGGATCGCAGTTTTTTCCGCCGGGATGAAACCGCTGGCATCGTTCGCGACCGCAGCGGCCGAAGGCAAGACGCCGCAACCGATTGCCGTGATGATCGACGGCAGCGGCAATCTCCTGGTCGCCGATGCGTGGCTGCCACGCCTGCAATGCTATGCCCCGGACACGACCCGGCTCGGCGATGTCGAGCTCGCGACCCTGGTGGCGCCGCTGGCCGGCGGCGCGGTGGCGCTGGGTGCGCTCGACCGTGCCTATGGCGACCGGGTGCCACGTTTTCTGGTCGGGAATTGCGGGCCGTGCGCCGCGCCGGAGGATGACGGCGGCGCCCGACTCGCCGAAGTGCATGCCGCGCTGCGCCTGTTGGCGCTGACGCTCGGCCGGCGGTTCGAGCGCAGTGGAGCGTTTTACAGCCGCGCGCTCGACGGCGGCCGGCCCGGCATCCTCTGGCACCGCGTCACGGTTGAACTGGGCAGCGATCCGCCGCCGGGGACGCGTGTCCTGATCGAGACCTTCACGTCCGACACGGCCAACCCCGGGGCGCCTTTATGGTCGGCGCCACATGATCCAAGCGGCGCATTGGTGCCCTTTACCCGCGCTGTCCCCGAGCAGTTGGTGCAATCGTCGCGCGGCCGCTTTCTGTGGCTGCGTGCAACTTTACAGAGCGATGACGGCACCGCCACCCCGTCGATCCGAGCGATCCGTGCCTACTACCCCAGGATAAGCGGGCTCGACCTGCTGCCGACGGCGTATCGCCGCGACCCCGATGCGGCGTCGTTCACCGACCGGTTTCTGGCGCTGTTCGAGCATGTTTTTACCGGCATCGAAGACCGCTACGTCGATTTCTCCCGCGAGATCGATCCCGATGCCGCACCGCGCGAGGTGATCGACTGGCTCGCCGCGCTGATTGATCTGGCGTTCGATCCCTCGTGGCCGGTCGAACCGCGGCGCGCACTGGTTGGCGAGGCGATATCGCTCTACCGCACCCGCGGCACGATCGCCGGCATCGAGCGCTATGTCGAAATCTATACCGGCATCCGCCCGGCGATTGTCGAAAGCTGGCTCGAACGGCCGGCGCAACCGTCATTTCTAGGCCGCCCCGGCAGCATTCTCGGCTGCGGCCTGCCGATCCTCGGCACTGTCGGGTCAGCACCGTTGCCGCCCGATGCCGTGCTGTGGGCGAGTTATGCGCACCGCTTCACAATTTACGTCTACGTCAACGACCCGTGCGACACCAAGGTGACGCTGCGCGCGGTCGACCGCATCGTTGAGGTCAACAAACCGGCTCATACGAGCCATCACCTGGAAGCGATCTTTCCGGACGCGCGGGTCGGTTTGCAGAGCCGGGTCGGCCTCGATTTCGTCATCGGCACGGCGACGGGGTCGCCACGAATCCAGCTTGGCGATGGCGACGGACCTCCGGCTGGTGATGGCCTATCCGGCGGCATTCTTGGCCTTGACACGGTGCTCGGTCCGCGACGGCCGGAATATGTCCGCCGTCTCGACTCGGCGCTTTGAGGAATATCGGGAGGCAAGCGATGGACGGAAACCTGCTGCTGGATCCCTGCGCGAGCCAATCCTGTCTCGTGTCGCCGGCCGAATTCGTGCGGCTGCGTTATTTCTTTGGCCAGCGGCTGAACGTCGTCGATCTGGCCGACGAACAATCATATTTCGCCGGCAAGCAGCGATTTCACAATGCGCGCGCGCACGGTGCCGGCGTGCTGTGCGGCTTGACGGCAGACCGCTATGTCTTCCCGCAAGGGGCGCCGCCGAATACCGCAACCACGCTGCTGCGGGTGCATCGCGGTGCGGCGCTCGACGCGTGCGGCCGCGAGATCATCGTCGGCTGGGATCAGTGCATCGATGTCGCCGCCTGGTATGCACAGCATCCTGCGGCGCATCCGGCGCCACCCGCTTCCGGGGCGCCAGCCTCATCTGCTTCTACGCCACCTACGTCTGCACCACGCGGCCAAGGCTCGCCCGCCTCAGAGACGCCTGCCCCGTCCCCCTCTGTTCCGTCCGCCGCTGCGCCGTCCGCCGCTGCACCGCCCACCTTGGCAGCGCCCGCTGCCGTGCCGCCTGCGACAAGTCTGCGGCTGTGGGTGGCGCTATGCTATCGCGAATGCCCGAGCGACCCGGCGCCGGCGCCGCGCGATCCCTGCGGCTGCGACGCCGGCGGCTGCGAATTCGCCCGCATCCGCGAAGGCTTCGAACTCAAGCTGCTGACCGACGCCGAAGCCAAGCTCGTCGCGCCCAAAAAGCCTACGCCGGCCGCCGGCGGCCTCGCCGAGACAGTGCTCGACGGCTCGATCGGCGATGCGATCGGGCGGATGATCGCGCAGATTGCCGGCGCCGACTGCCCAGACCCGCCGGCCGATCCATGCCTGCTGCTGGCGAATTTCCAGGCGACCCTAGACGCGACCGGCAGCAAGGTCACCGATCTGTCGGCGCCCGACAACACGATCCCCGAGCGGCTGTCGATCCTGTCGACCGCGGTGCTGCAACAGGCGCTGCTGCAGACATTGGCGGCGACGGCCGGCGCCGAACTGCTTGGGCCGGGACCGCATTTGCAGAGCGTGACCTTTACCAATCCGGGCGCCGATTCCGGCACGCTGGCGATTGCCCTGGACCCCGCTGCCGACGCCTTGTCGCGCGATCCGTTCGCCGCCCCCGCGCAACTGACCGTCAAGGTCTCGCGCTTCAAGGATGACGGAAGCTGGGAGGCGGCCGAGCCGGCCACCGCCACCTATGTGACAACGCCGGCGCCGCATCTCGAACTCACCTGGCCCAGCGCACTGGCCGATGGCGGACGCTATCGCGTGCTGATCGAGAGCGACCGCGCCCAGCCGCCGGTCAACGGCAAGATGCAGCCGCTGACCCCTGCCGCCTGGGCGCGCCAGTTCCGCCTGCAAAAGGACAGCGACGGCAAGCTCGTGCTGGCCCCATCGCTTTACTGAACCCGCCGCAGTGAACCCCCACCGTAGGCCCAGCAGGGGCGATCCGCTGCCGCAGCCGTTGAGGACGCCATGCCCGTCATCGACCTGACCCGCTACATCGTCGCTTCCACTGGCACCTGGACCGATCCGAGCCAGGACAAAAACCTGTTCGATTTTACGATCGCCGACACGGTGTCGCCCGACCGGCTGATGTTGCGCTGGGCCGGCGATTTTGTAGCCCTGACCGGGCCGCTGTCGATCCGCGTCACGGTGCAGGCCGAGAATATGACGGTGCCGCTGGCCCTGGTCGGCAACCTCGTGCCGGACGCCGTGGCCGCGCACATCCCAGCCGGCGCAGCGCCTGGGCAAGCTCTGCTCGGGCGCAATGCGGCGCTCAGCGAGGCGGCCGTCGCGCGCATCGGAACGGGGCGCGGACTGAGCCTCCAGGCCAGCACGATCTACGAATACACGCTCGACATCGCCGCCGGCCAGGCTTGGCCGTTCAGCCTGTCGGAACAGCTCGACGCGTTACGCTTTCGCGGCGTGCAGGCGTCGCGGCAGGAGCAACTCGGCAATAATCTCGGCTACCGCGTTGTGATCGAGCCCGCTTTCGCCGTGGCAAAACTAATCCCGGTGACCAGCGGCAACGATCTGCCGTGTGATTTCGCCGTCGCCCACCAGCCGAACACCGCGAGCTTTTTCCCGGTCGCCTGCGAGCCATGCGAGGGCAGCGTGATCGGCCTGCCACCAAACGGCGCTGTGACGCTGGTGACGCCACCGGCGGAGGGCGGCTGCGTTCGCACCCGGTTTTTCAACGGCATGTTCATCACCCGCGAGGACCTCGAAACCGAGCAGCGCTATCACCGCGTCAAATCAAGGCTGCACAATCGCGCGGCCGGCGCCGGCGTCGTCTGGGGGCTGAATGTCGGCAGGCACGGCAGCGCGGTCTGCGTGACGCCGGGTTACGGGGTTGATTGCTGCGGCAACGATCTGGCGCTGACCAGTCTCTACAAGGTCGAGATCGCCGCGCTGCTGGCCGATCCGGCCGCCGCCCGTTACGCACATCAGCGTGGGCCGCACGGCATGCACCTGCTGCTCGAATATATCGAGTGCCCCTCCGATCCGCGCCCGGTGCACGGCGATGCGTGTACGCCGCAATCGAACCGCTGCGAGATGTCACGCATTCGCGAGTCGGTACGGCTGCGGCTGATCCCGCCGCGCGATTGCGGCCCGGAAAGCCGGCCGATCGGACGGTTCCTGGCCGAGGTGCGGGAGTTGCGGACCCGCTACCCCCTGGGCAACGTCGCGGTGGTCGGCGGATCGGCGGCGGCGCCGTTCCGGCTGCGTATCGAATCGGTCGGTGACAACAGCGTTACCGCCACCGTACGCCCATCGGCACAACTGTCCGACGCTGACCAGGAGGCGCTGAAGACCCTGATCGGCACCGCGCCGAAATCGATTACCGTCGATATTATCCGCGACCCGCTGGCCAAATTCATCAAAGGAACCCAATCGGGACAGGCGCTGCGCGGCGAGCAGGTCATCAGCGGCGGCGTGGAGCCGGACGATCCAGTTGATCTTTCGCACGCGGCGTTCAATGCCTCTGTCGATACAAAAACCACCTTCACGTTGACCGATCAGCAGTCGCGGGTGGATCATCTCGTCTTCAAGGTAGCGAACTGGCAGGCACAGCCTCTGCTCGCGCCGCAGGACGCACCCGCGCCCAGCGGTGACCTGACATTGACGATCCAGTTCAGCGACCGGCAGATCAAAAACGTCGCACTGGCCGAAACCGCGATCGAGGGGAAACCGCTCGACCTGGCCGCCGCACCATGCGTTGACCCTTGTGGCACCGGCGGCTTCGGCGATAGCGGTTCCCCCTTCGACTGCGGCGGTTTCGGCGGCTACGAGAAGGTTTTCGGAAAAGACGGCGCGGCCCTGGCTTCGGTGTTGCCGTGGCTGCACCAGGACCCGGCGCGTCCGACCGCTGCCGGCGATCCGAAAGCGCTGATTATGGCAGCGCTCGGCGGCTGGCTATCGCAGATGATGGCACGCGACCGCGTCGGCACCAGCAGCGAAACCGGCAGCGCGCGGCGCGAAATCGCCGAAATCATCCTGCGGGTCGCCTGGCTGCTGTTGTTCGGCATTCCGGCAAACGCCGATTCCGCCGCGCTTGGCAACACGCTCAAGCGGCTGCTGGAGGGGTGGTGCGAGGACCTCCTGTGGAAAGGCCCGGAATGCTGCGGCGAACCGCACGGCGTCGTCATCGGCTGCGCTGTCGTTGAAGGCGGCACGATTCAGTCGATCGATCCGATCGCCGGCCGGCGCTACGTCGTGCACTACCCACTGGTCGAGCACTGGCTGGGGCAGTTCGGCGTCGCGCCGCCAGACGTGACGCTGTCGCACCTGTTCTTCAAGATCTGCTGTCTGGCGGCACTGCCGGCGCCGGGACGCGGGGTCGCCGACGCCAACCGCGAATTGCCGAACGCCTTCGTGTCGCTGGGCGACGGCTATCTCGCGGTCGGCAGCCCGGCCGCGATCACCGCGCAGATCACCGAGCACAAGATCGCCGTCGTCAGCCGCCGCACCGCCGCACTGCCCGAAATGATCGCTTCTGCAGTCGCCGCCTTCAGTACCGCGGTACCGGCAAACCGCGACCGGCTACAATATACGGCACTGGTTCTCGACACCATTGTCGCCGAGGGCACCGTCATGCTGCTGCTGCCCGCGTGATCGAGGATCGCGTCGGAGAATTGCGGGTCCGGGTGCGGACCGATCTGCCCGAAGCCGGGGATTTGCGGCAGCGGGCAGAGCAGATCGCGCGTCTGACACTCGAACGGTGCGCCGTGCTGCTCGACGAACGAAATCCCGAGCGCATCGTCCTGATCCGACGCCTGCCATTGCGCTGGCGTTTCGACGAGGCCGCGCTCGACGAGGCCGCAACCGTCGAAGAACTGGCATCCGCGGCAGCGGACGCGATCGAGCGTGCCGCGGTGCCGGTACGGCTCGATGTGCAGCCCGACGATGCCGACGCGGTGCTGTTCGATGACGAAGCACATTTACGCGCGGCCTATCTGGTGGCGGTCGCCCGCTCTCGCCCGGCCTGGTTCCACGAGGCGATTGCCGAAGAGGGTGATGCACTGGCGGCACTGGCCGCGCCGCAGCAACGCGTTACCGCCCACGCCGTACTGATCCGCCTTGCCGCGGCTGGTCTGTTGGGCGAGGTCCTGGCGGCGCAGCCATCCGAAGCCGTGGCGGTACTGGCCGCCGCGCTCGGATTTATGGCCAGGGCCACGGCGCGCCAACCTGCCATCGACGATAGCGCAGCGTTCACTGCGTCGGAGCCGGCCGGCCTGTTGGCTGACATCATCGCACAATGGCCTGCGGTCAAAGCGCCGGCGCATGCTATCGGACTGCGCATCCATGCCGCCGCGCTGCTCGATGTCGCGCCCGATGCACCGGCTGCCGTTGCCTTGGCCGAGGCCGCCGCTCGAATCCTCGCCGAACCCGCGGTTGCGCCACTCGCAGCCGCGCCGCGGCCGGAACGGCGGAATATCGGTTTTTGGGACGACACGGCGCCAGCCGAGCAAGCCGCCTTCACTACTCCGCCCACGACCCCGCAAGCCGATGGCGACGCGATTGTGACGCGCTGTGCCGGACTGCTTTATCTGCTCGACCGCATCCAGGAACTGGGTCTGGCCGAGGCGCTGTGGACGGCGTGCCTGCCGGAAGGTGCTGTGTTAGCCGCCGCGGCCGCCGCGCTGCTCGGCCCGGCGTCTCATGACGACCCGGCTGCCGCCTTGTTCGGCGGGGTCGACGAGGTCGCGGCTTGTCCCGAAGTGACAGACGAGCAGCACGCGGAAATCGCGGCGGCAACCTGCGCTGCGCTGGCAGAGGCGCTGCCCCGCCGGGGGCTGGCCGACATTCCGCCGGTCGTCGTCTCGCTGGCGGAGCGCGCCGGCGTGCGGTTGCTGGTCGCGGCGGCCGAGGGATCGCCATTCGCCCTTTTCGCGTGGCCCGCAATCTCAGCCGCCTCCATCGAATCCGGTTTGCGGGCACTGCTCAATGCGTGGCCGCAGCGTGGCGCGATCGGTGCGCCGCCGGCGCTTGCAGCCCTCGATACCAGCGGGCGCCTGCGGCCGCTGCAAGATTTGGCAGTGGTGCCCTTATTGCTGCCGGATGCCAGTTCGGCCGCCGCCTCCGCGCTCCTCGCGCTGGCGATCGGTGCACCCTCATACCTGTTCGCAGCGCGGGCCGGGACCGAACCGGCTACGGCGGCGTCCTTTGTGACAGAGCATCTTGCCCATGCCGGCCTGATCCGCCTCGACGCCGACAGAATGACGGTGCATCTCGACATTGACGATATCGATGTGGCGGCGCGGGGCGCGGGCCTCGACCGCGATCCGGGTTGGGTCCCGTGGTTGCAACGCGAGGTGCAATTCGTGTTCGAAGAGCGACGGCCGCATGCGGTCCCGCCCTCGGCGCCATCGCCATAGCGGCCGGTGATGGGCGACACGCGCGAACGATCGACCGCTGAACGCCCGGATCGCGCCAGGCATGACGCGCCGACCAAGGTTGCGAATACATCCGAACCCTCTGGGTCGTTTGCACAAAGCGCTCTGTACGACGGCATCGGCAATCGCGCGCTGTTGTCATTGCTGCGCTCGGGGCACTTGCAGCGCAAGGCGCGGATCAGCCAGCCAGGTGACGCGGATGAGCGGCAGGCTGATCACGCCGCGCAGCGGGTGATGCGCGTGCCGGAGACGGCGCGATCTGCCGCCAGCCGACCTCGCCATTCTATCGCAGACCGTTCGCCGCCGGGTGATTTCGGCCGCTCATTACACTCTTCCGGTCAACCGCTCGACACGCCGACCCGCGGCTTTTTCGAGGATCGCTTCGGCCACGATTTCTCGAACGTCCGCATCCATTCCGACGCCAGCGCGGCACGATCCGCCGAGGCGGTCGCAGCGGACGCCTTCACCACCGGTTCTCATATCGTGTTCGGCGCCGGCCAGCACCGCCCCGACACAATGCAAGGGCGCGAATTGCTTGCGCATGAACTGGCGCACGTCGTGCAGCAATCCGAACGCAACTCATCCGAAATTCACCGCCAGCCGGATCAGCGGAGTGAGCCGGATCGAGGCCATGATGCCGACCCGCAGAAGCCGGCGATCGCCACGATCACGGCCTATCGCGGATCGAAGAATAACGCGATGGCCGTACTGACGGACAGCACAACCGTGCCGGTTAAAATTCTTGAAAACGAATTGGAGGTCGGCGACTATGTTCTGGAGCGGACCAACGACGAGGGTGAATATCACGGTGCTCCCGGCCGCTTTGTCTGGTGGAACCCGGGAGACCCTGCGAGTCACCGTCCGAAATACGCGTGGCTGGACAAGGTAAGAGTCGTTGTTCGACTCTCGGCAAAAGAAAAATTCGATGCGTTGCCGACCTATATCCGCGACTTCCTGACAACGTCGCATGGCAAAGAAGCATCAGCAGCGGATCTTGAAGCAATCGTGCAAGCCGGTGAAATTCTGGCAAAATTCAATGTGACACCAGACGACCTGGCGCTCGAAGCAGCCCGTGAATACGACGCGAAAGCTGTCGGCCGATCACATGGGGGGGATGGTGACCCCGTACGGTGGGCGCTCGATTTCGTCACGACCCGCGTCGAGCTTCAGAACCAGCAACGAGAAAATTGGACCACGCTCGCCGGCGCGGCGATGATGCTTGAAGGGGCGCCGATCGAGTATATTCGGCGTATTGGAGTTCTACAAATTCTCAACCCCGATAGTGACATAATCGGGCACATTATCGATTTGTCCTTGAAGAAATGGAAGAGCGACTTTACGAGCCGAGACGCGCTGGCAAAAATGATTACCGTGCTGGAAGACACTCTGGTCATCGATCTACGCCGGATTGCAGTTGGTATTCTCGACGAGACCGAGGCACGGCTGATCCGCATCGACCGCCAGTATGTCGGCATGTGGAAAGAGGAAAAGCCGGCGTCGACCTACGTAGGAAACGAAGCTCGACGATTAAATCAAGACCCGGACGTAAAAATTGCCGGGGAACAGCGTGACGCGGCCGAAGAAGCGCTCGACGAACAAAAGAAAAAAAATAAAATCGCGGCGATCACCTCGGCTTTTTCGCTCGGCGCTCTAGTCCACGGCAATAAAGAGGGCGAAGAGGAACAACAGAAACTCGAAAGCGAATTGCAAGAAAAAGACGATGCATACGCCAAAAAGGCAGCAGAAAAATCTCCTATCAAGCTGTCGCACGGCACCGATGTAAAATATTTGCTGTCCGCCAAAACCGACGAAGAAGCACAGACCAAACTTACGGATCTTCTTTACGATGGGCGGACCAAGGTAAACCGTACGCGCGAGCGCATTAAAGATCGCAAGGTGCTGTACGCCGCCGACAAGATCATCGACATTGAGAAGAGTCTGCTGACCCAGGAACTCGGGCCGCGCGCGAAAGTCGCCAACGAGCTTATCGACCGATTGGCACGGGAACGCCGCTCGCAGACGTCGATATGGGACGAACTCTGGAAGGTGCTGGAGTTCGTTGCAATGTTCATTCCCGGTCCGATCGGCCTCGGCATCCGTTTTGTCACGGCCGCGGTCGACGCCAACAACAAGCTCGCCGACATTGCAATGCAGCGCGACCTTTATGTCAGCAATCTCCGCACGATGGCGCCGGACCCGAGTGCCGCGACCGAAGTGGTCGGCGAGTTTCTGCTGCAAACCGTGCCTGATGTCGCGATGACTCCAATGGGGGCCGTGGAAAGCGCGCCCTTTACGATCGGGAAGACCGCCGTTCGACAAGGCGAGCGTGAGGTTGTCGATATCGCCGGGCATGGTGCCGGCCAACTGGAAGGCCAGGGCGTTGACACAGCGGCAGGAAGCCTTGGACATGGTGACCCAGCCGCACCGCCAAGTGCGGACATACCCCCGCCGACCGTAGAAACACCGGCACCGGCGGCCGATGTCGCCCCCACAGCGGATTTGTCACCCCCGACGCCCGACGCAGCGGCGCCTCATGTGCCGGCCGGTCACCCATCCGTCGATTCATCGGGCGGCGGCGCGCCAACCATCGATACGCCCGCCGTCGATACGCCCGCTACGGTCACGCCGACAGCCCCACCCAAGATCGAGCCGGATGCACCAACCGCCAGCGGTTCATCGGGTGGCGGTTCATCGGGTGGCGGTTCATCAGGTGGCGGTTCATCAGGTGGCGGTTCGTCATCAAATGGCGGTTCGACGGGCGGCAAACCGCCATCCGGTGAGCCGGGCCCGGACCCTCGCGGCATCGATCGCGGCGACGGCGTTTTCGAAATCCGCGGCACACCCGCAGCGCAGCCCACCAAGGCCGCCGTGGCCGCGGCTGAAAACGAAGTCGAGCAACTCGTTCGGAAGAAATACGGGCAGCACAAAATCCGCGACCTGTCCGCGGCCGGCAAAGACCCTTACGCGCCGGGCGTCGACCGGCTGTTTATCATCGGCGAGGGCGAGGGTGCCGTGTTGCTCGAAGTCGACGCCAAGCTCTCGATCCAGGAAGCGCCGGTGGTGATCAAGGATGTGTCGGCCTTTGAGAGCGCCGCCAAAACCGGCGGCAAATCGCGGTTGGAATTGCTCGACGCCGCTGTCAAGGACGGCCGGATCACACCCGAAGAATACCAGTTCTTTCGTGACGATGTCGAACAAGGCCTCGTGCTTGAGGAAGTGCACGGTTTTGGAGCAGTTTCCGGTATCTCGAACGACCTCAAAGCCGGCCAGACGCTCGCGAGCGGCCAGTCACTGGCACCGGTGACTTATGTCCAGGGTGAGCAATTCGCCCATATTACGACGCAGGTGGAAGCGCGTGAATCGCAGGCGCTGTCAACCGAGATAGAGATGACACTGGTCGCGCCCGCCGTCGAAAGGCGCACCGGCCGACAAATCTCAAATGAAATATTCAAGGATTTTCAGAAGGAATTTGGCCTCACCAAAAAGCCGCGCACCCCGAAACCCGGTGGCACGCCTCCGAAAAAGCCCGCCAGATGAGCCGGTTTCTCGACACGCTTTCACCCGACCGCAGCGAGCGCGACGGCAGCTCACGAAGCGCCAGAGATCGTGACAATGCCTCGCCGCGAACTGCGGCGCCTGGTCACCACGGGTTGGGCAATCGCGCGCTGTTGTCGTTGATGCGCGCAAAGCGCCTGCAGCCAAAGGCGCGTCTCAGCGGTCCGGGCGATGCGGCGGAAATCGCGGCAGACCGGGCCGCCGAGACTGTTCTTGCCCGTCCGTTGCGCGAAAATATCGGTGGCAGCCAAGTGTTACCCGAACTCCAGCGTGCCGAGCCGCCCGCAACAGCCATCGCGCCTCTGTCCGGCGGGCGCAGCCTCGATCCGCATATTCGCGCGCCACTGGAAGCGCGCTTCGGCGAGGATTTTGCCGATGTGCGCATCCACACCGGCGACCATGCCGGGAAACTCGCCGACAATCTGGATGCCCGCGCCTTCACCACCGGCCGTGACATCGTTTTCGGCGACGGCGAGTTCGCGCCTGGAACCATGCGGGGCCAGCGCTTGCTTGCGCATGAACTGGCGCACGTCGTGCAGCAGCGGCCGGCAGCGGGAGGAGGCGGCGCGGCGCTAACCGGCAGCGCGCTCGCCGGCGAGCGAGACGCACGCGAGGCGGCAGCCGCGGTGGCGAGTGGCGACTTCCCCTCAATACGCGAACGCGCTGCGCCGGGCAGTGTGCAGAAAGAGTTGAAGGACCTTCCCACCGGCCAGGAGCCCGGCGTCCTGAAATACATGGACCCGACCTTTGACTGGACGATCACGGTCGATGGCCGCGACGTCGTCAAAGTTTATGGCTTGAACCCCGGCGACGAACCCAAGCCGAGAGCCTGGGAGGACACCGACACCCGCATCCTCTACGTCGATCCCGGCAGCAGCCATCGCGCCGAGAAGACCGGCAACGGCCGCTGGAACGACGTGGTCATCACCAGCGGCAAGCCGCATATTCTACCGCCGGTCCTCCCGAAACCCCCGCCGCAGCACAAACCCGCCCCCAAACAGGCGCTCCCGCCAAAAACGGTCCCAGTGCCAAAGCGGCAGGAACAACCGCCGGAGCCGGATATTCCGCCGGGTGCTCAGGAAGTGCCGGAAATCGTCATCACAGCCGACGAGGCGCTGGCCGAGCCGATGAACGCGGAAGCCGACGGCCGGCCGGTCGGCGAGCAGGTGCTGACAGCGCTTAGCGAAGACCCGGCAACCGCGGCTCGGCTGGCGCCGCAACTGACCGACGCCGAACTGGAGCAGTTCGATCCAAAAGACCGCAGCACCCTGCTCAACGCCCTGGCCGCGGACGCCAATGGCCATCTCGACACCGAGACCGTTCTTCGCGTGTTGCAGACGACCCCCGGTGCGCAACAGCAAGATCTGCTGAAAGCGTTGGTCGCCGAGGACGGCAAGGTCCTGGCCGCGCTGCGCGCATCGGTATCACCCGGCGACAGAACGGCGCTGGAAAACGGGCTGTTTCAGCTGCAGTTGGCAAATGACTGGCGCAACGGCCCCGGCACCGGCCCGAACCTGTTCGATCCGCTCGGCGCGCGCGGCTTTACCCGGCCGATCTGGAGCAAGGACACCCCGTCCTGGGCGCGCGACCTGCAATTCCGCAGCGAGGCCAACGGCGACTGGACGTTGCAGGCGCCGGGTCAGAACCCGCTGATCATCGAAGGCCTGCTAAGCCGCGAGCGCCGTGCCGAAGCGCTGAACGAGCAGATCGCGTCATATGAGGCGCGCATGCTGTCGCCCTCCGGCAAAATCGACCGCATCAAGCAACTCGCCGACAACAACTGGACCGGCTCGGGCGACGAAGAGCGGATCATCAACATCCTGCACTACACCTCCGCCGACGAGGCGAAGAGCGTGCTGGAGGCGCTGAAGACGACGAAATCGGGCGGCGTGCCGCTGATCGACAAGCTGGACCAGGTTGTCGATCTCGACAACAACGTGCTGGTCCATACCGAAATCGCCGCGTTGCGGCTGCGCGCCCGCAAGGACGATCCCAAGCTCGTGTCGGATCTGGCAAAAGCACCGGTCCTGCCGTGGCGCGACGCGTTTTTCCACAACCGGGCGGTTTTTACCTTGCAAACCGCCCCCGACGGCCGGATCGCGGTCACTTACGGCGCCCTGCAATCCTACGACCTCGAAGCCTCGGAGGCGTTCGGCGCGGCGATGCGCGCCCTGCCCAAAGACATGCAGCACGGCGGCACGCTGTTTCTGCAGCCGGACGACATCGTCATCGTCAACGATGTCGACGGCAACCGCCAGGTGCCGCTGACCGCCGCCGATCTGGTGGCGTTTCAGCACAGCGGCAATCGCGGCATGCTGAAGCATATGGGCAATGTCGCGTCGGTCGTGGTGCCGGTCGGGCTGGCGGCGCGCGGCACGATCGGTCTGGGGCAGGCCGCTGTCGAGGTCGGCACCGCGCTCGCCACGATGACGGCCGACGAATATCGGATGGAAATCACCAAATGGTCGCCGGCGCTGATGGGGGCGATCGATATCGCCAATGTGGCGCTGGCGCTGAAAGGCGGGGTCGATCTCGCGAAGCTCGGCAAGACGGGGGTGAGTGCCGTCTACAGCCGCCTCAAAACGCAGTACGCCGCCTTCAAATCCGGGGCTGCGCTGAAGATGGCGGCGTCGGGCGTACCGAATGCGGTCCACGCGGCGCAACTGGCCGATGCACAGGCGCAGTCGCTGCTGCATGAACTGGAGCAAATTCAGAACGGCACCGCCCCCAAAGCCCTGCCGCCGGGGCCGCAGCCGTTTGGCCTGCTGCCGCCGGGACCCGAGCCTTACGGCCTGCTGCCCCCCGCGCCTCAGCCCTTCGGCTTGCTGCCGCCCGGGCCGCATGCGCCAAAACTGCTGCCCGCAGGGCCACAGCCCTTTGGTCTCCTGCCGCCCGGTCCGGAACCGTTCGGATTGCTGCCGCCCGCGCCGAACCCGCCGCAACTGCTGCCGGGAGCCAAGCCCTTCGGGCTGCTGTCGCCGGGACCGGAGCCGCCCAAGCTGCTGCCCGCCGGCCGGCAGCCGCTGTTGCTCGGGCCAGGACCAGGGCCGTCGCTCGTCGCCTTCGACCAGGAAACGATCGATTCACTGGTTCAGATGTGGCAGACTGAAATTGCCAACCGGCCGGAACGGGCTGCCGATTTCCGGCGCTATATCCGCAATCTCAATGAACGCCGCAGCCTGCTGAGCACCAATCGCGGCGGCGGACTGTCGCGCCTCGGCGAACAGTCCGAGCGGGAAATCCAGTTCCTCACCCAGTCGCGGCAGGCGCGGGTGCGGACGCCCGATGGCGTGACCGTGCCGGATTTCACCCAGGGCACCGATTGGGGCGGCGACGTCAAAAACTGGAACATCCTCTACCCGACCGAGACCGAGCTGAATGCCGCCGCACAAGGGCGTCGGCCGGCAAAGTTGCAGGACCTCGTCGATCAGGTGGCGACGCGCCGGTTCCGCTATGGCAACAACCAAACGATCGTGATCGACATTCGCGGCCAGCTCAGCCTGCAAGGCGTAAGTCCGGCTGAGGCGGCCAACAACCGATGGGTGATCCACCAATTCGGACGGGTCGTGGCTGACGCCACCGGATTGCCGATCGAACAGATCCAGGTCGTGACATGGTAAATGTGCTGCGGAGCCAATCATCCGGCGAGGCTCAGGCTCGGCTGGACCGCGAGGCCCCTTATCCAGTGGTCCTTGGTGCCGGGCTGTCCGGGCTGGCGATCAGCCGGGCCTTGTCGGCCCAGGGCATCGGTCATGTCCTAGTCGGCACTGCGCCGTCTGACAAACCGCGGCTCGGCGAGTCGTTGAACCCCGACGGCAGCCTGGAGATCGTTCGCCAATTTCCCGATCAAACCCGCTTCTTTTTCGACAAGCGCCGTGTCGCGGTGTTTTTCGACGGCCGCACGGTCGATTTCGACACGCTGCAACTCGCGGCCGGACGCGCAATGTTTGCGCCGCTCGACTACCCGTCGACGGTGCAGCTGCTGCATGTCGACCGCGTCGGCTTCGACCGCGCGCTGCACGACGCCGTGGTCAAGGACAATCACTGCCTGCTGGCCGAGGGGAGCATCGCCGAGATCAACTACGACCCGCGCACCGACCGAATCGACGGCATTCGACTCGCCAGTGGCCTGTCGGTCGCCTGCACTTACGTCTTCGACGCAACCAACCATATCCGTGCCGCCGCAAGCCGGATCGGCGTCCCCTACCAGCGGATCGGCGACCCCCGCCGCGTCGTGTTTGCCCACTACCGTCGCAATACATCCGCAGCCGCCAGCGCAGCGCCGGCCGAGCCGCGATGGACGGACGCCACCGCGCTGGTGCGCCTGGACAGGCAGAACGACGTCGTAGATGGCCTCGCCTGGTGCATCCCGCTCGGTGATTACGTCTCGCTCGGCATCAGTGTCGATCCCGCGACGACAAGCGCCAATCCGGCCCTGCTGATGGACTGGGTCGAGAAAGCGTACGCGCGCCGTGGCATCGATATCCTCGGCGTCTTCGGACAGCGCGGCACCCCGACCGATCAGCCTTACGAGCATTACACCCATGAGCGCTGTCACGGGCGAAACTGGCTGCTCGTCGGGCCAACCTGCTGCCAGATCTGGTTTCCAGCGGCGGCCGGGGTCGCGACAGGGTTGATTGCGGCTCGTCTGGCGCCCGACATTCTGCGGGCGCCGGCCCAATTCGCCCCGCTATACCAGGATTACCTGGACCGCGTCGTGGCGAGCCATTCGGCATTGGCATGGCTGGACGAAGATAGCCCGCAATCGGCAACGGCCGAAGCGGTGCGGCAGCATGCCGAAGCGATGCTGCTCGGCAACACAAAACGGCTCAGCCGCTATCTCGGCCTGAAAGGCACGCCCCCCGAACTGGCCTTTGGCGATGCGCTGGCGCGATTTTACGAGGCTGACAGGCTGCTGGCGAACCCCTTGCACATCGACGCGGCAACGCCAGGCGCACAGGCCACCCGGCTGTTCGCGCGTGGGCGCGGCCCGTGGACCGGACAACCCCCGGGTGTCACGATCCTGCAATCCTTGGAGAAGTTGGAAGGGCCGACGGCCATTCTCGGTATTGTCGACATGCTGTCCGGTCGGCTCGAGGCCGACACTTCCAGCCGTTTTCTCGCCGACGATGTGCAACTGCAAATCGATCAATTCCGCCTGCACGGCACTGCCGACTGGATCGCGTGGGTAAAAATCCTGCGAAACTCGGCGGACGCGACAAACCTGCAAATGATGCCCGCCTCGCTGGCCCCCGGTTTACTGCCACCCAGCCCCTTGCCATCCGGCCCCCTGCCGCCCTCACCCGCGCAAGACCATAACGACTGGGTGCTGACCGGGCAGTGGCAAGCTGAAAAAAACGGCCGCATAGCCGTATCGCCACCAGTGTCGATTAATTTCACGCTTGTCGGCGATCGCATCGCGGCAATCCAGACGGCGCGCGCCGATTATACGTTCATCATCGGAGACTCGATCCTGCCGCCCGTCGCCTTCGCGGCCTTTGTCGGACAGCTGAACTCCGGGGGCACGGCGAGCACCTCGCAAACACCCGGTTGATCCGACAATCGGACGAATGTCGGCATATCGATGAGGCAGCACCGCGTTGCTCGTGCGCCCGCCGCACTGGGGATTTGTATATGACGTCAAAATCCGCCGTAATGCGGCCGCCCATTTCGTACTCGTCATCCTGAAGGCGCCCGCCTAGAGACGCACCCGCAGGATGATGACGCCATCCGCGAGGAAGCTCTCATGTCCTTGAGCCGAGAATTTGCCGCCTTTGTAGCAGGCCTCTCCTATGACGCACTGCCGCCAGCGGTGGTCGACCGCGCCAAGGGCGTGACATTGCAGGCCTTGTCGTCGGCGCTGGTGGCGCAGGCAATGCCGGCCACGAAACAGGCGCTGGCCCTGATGCAGGAGGAAGAGGCCAGTGGCGGCGGCGCGGCAACCGTGCTGTGCCACGGCGCCAAATTGACCAAGGCGGGCGCCGCCTTCGTCAACGCCGAGATGATCTTTGCCGGCGGCAAGTGGGACACGTTTCGCATGCTGACCCATCCCGGCACCGCGATCATGCCGGCAGCGCTGGTCGCGGCCGAGACGGCCGGTGCTTCCGGAAAGACCTTCCTCACCGGCGTCGCCGCGGCCTACGAGGTCATGGAGCGTATGGCGGCCGAGTTCATCCCGACGGTCATGTCGCGCGGCTTCCATGCCGGGCCAGTTTTCGGGATTTTCGGCGCCGCCATCGCCGCCGCCAAGATCGGCGGCCTCAACGCCGAGCAGGTGCATGGCGCGATCGCGCAATGCGTCAACCTCGCCTCAGGCAATCTCGAAGGCATCCGCAGCGGCGGGCGCTCCTTGCGCGAGGGTGGCGCGGTGCGTAACGCGCTGCTCGCGGTGGCGCTGGCGAGGCACGGTACACCCGGCGGTGAAACCGTCTTGGAAGGCGAGGCCGGGTTTTATCATTCCTATGCCGGCAACAGCCGTGGCGAACTGCGCTACAGCTTCACCGGCGACAACCGGGCGGACATCGCCGGCATCACCAAAGACCTTGGCCGCGACTGGATGTTTCTCGAAACCCTGTACCGGGTCTATTCGACCGCCGGGTACAACATCGCGCATGTCGATGTGACCGCAAAGCTGTGCGAGGAAAACAACATCACCTACGACCAGATCGACCGCATCGAGGCGGTCGTGAACTGGATGGAAACCGAATACCCGAGCCCGGCCTTCCCGATCCCGACCCGCGGTCTCGCCGCCGGCCCCAGCGTCGGCAGCACGCCATACTTCACGGCATACGGTGCAGCGACCCGCGGCTACCCGATGCTGCGCGGCGACCGGCCCGGCCCCGGCGAAAGCGACCCGCCCGAAGTGCTCGACCTGATGCACCGCGTGACGTTGATTCCGACGGTCGGCCGCACCCTGTTCGGGCCCCGCATCACGGTGTTTACCAAGGACGGCAAGAGCTACACGCGCGAAGGCACAGGGCGGGAATTCATCTGGGATTTCGAAGAAGAGGCCTGCCGCATCCGTCCGGTCACGCCCGGCCTCGCGATCAGCGCCGCGCAATATGAGCGGCTGATCGATGCCTGCCGCCGGCTCGACACGCTGGACAACGCCACGAATTCTCTGATCGGCCTGACAATTCCAGGATAACCGCATCGTTACGTTCGTCGGCGGGATGGTTCAGGTTCGTACCGCTGCCCAGGCCACCGGATGCGACATTTCGCGCAGTGCCGGTTTGACTTGTTACGCCGCCGCACCTACGCTTCGCGTATCCTGTCGGCCGCCACCGGCATTCACCGCCAGCCTTCGGAGGTTCATTCATGAGCGCCAAAGCCAGCCCCCAAGAGATTCGCAAAAACCTGAAACATCCGGTCATCGACGGTGACGGCCACTGGGTCGAATACACGCCGGTTTTTGCCGAGCGGATGCGCAAGGTGGTTGGCGACAAGGGCGCGGATGGGTTCATCCAGTCGCAGACGCGCATCCCGGCCGCGCTGAACCTGACGCGGGCACAGCGCGCCGAGCGCGGCGTCGCGATGGAAGGCTTCTGGGGCCGGCAATCGGTCAACACGCTCGACCGCGCCACGGCCATGATGCCGAAGATGTTTTACGACCGGCTCGACGAGCTTGGGATTGATTTCGGCATCGTCTACCCGACCGCCGGCCTCGGCATCCCGCGCATCGCCGATGACGAGACGCGCCGCGCGGTGATCCGCGGCTTCAACATCGTCACCCACGATTACTTCAAAGATTTCAGCGACAAGCTGACCCCGGCCGCGGTCATTCCGGTGTACACGCCGGAAGAGGCGATCGCCGAACTGGAATTCGTCACCAAGCAGCTTGGCAGCAAGGTGTGCATGTTCGGCAGCGGCGTGCGCCGCCCGGTCGAAAAGGCCAAGGGCCTCGATCCCGATATCGCCAAATATGCCCAAGGCTTCGACCAACTCGGCCTCGACAGCCAGCATGATTATGACCAAGTTTGGCAGAAATGCCGCGAACTCGGCATCGCCCCGACCTTCCACACTGGCGGTCGCGGCTATGGCGAGCGCATGAGCCCGTCGAATTTCACGTTCAACCATATCGGGCATTTCGCGGCCGCCGGCCATAACGTAGCAAAGGCGCTGTTCCTCGGCGGCGTCACCCGACGCTTCCCCGATTTGCGCTTTGCCTTCCTCGAAGGCGGGGTCGGCTGGGGTTGCCAGCTATTCTGCGACCTGATCGAGCATTGGGAACGGCGCGGCGCCAAGGGCCTGGAAAACATGGACCCGACCAAGCTCAACCGACAGATGCTGCGTGAACTGGTCGACAAATACGGCTACGAGGACATCGCCGCCGAACTCCAAAAGCGCGATGGCTGGCCGCTCGAAGAAGATTTCCTGACCGGCGGTGAGCCGCCCGACGACTACCATCGCTGCCAGATCAGCAAAAAGCAGGATTGGCTCGACCTGTACGCGACGCCGTACTATTTCGGCTGCGAGGCCGACGACGCGATGAACTCGGTCGCATTCGGCAAAGCCATGCCGCTCGGCGCCCGCATCAACGCGATCTACAGCTCCGACATCGGCCATTTCGACGTGAAGGACATGCGCGACCCGCTGCGGCAGGCGTGGGAACTGGTCGAAGACGGCCACATCACCGAAGCCGACTTCCGCGACTTCACCTTTGCCAACGCGGTGCGCCTGTGGGGCACGCAGAACCCACGCTTCTTTGAAGGGACCCCGGTCGCCAAGGAAGCCGCAGCAGTACTTGCCGCACAGCAGGCGCCGGCGCGGGCAGCGGCGGAGTAACCGCCCCCACTCAAGGTTCCGTCCCGATCTCGCGGCAAATCGGCAAGATCGGGACGGAATTCCGAGAGCGGACGCGACCTGTGTCACGCTCGCAAATACGGCTGCACCGAATATTTACAATGCCGTTAGGTGACGCAGCTCCGGCTGCGTCCACTCAACATACCAGTCGTGCCGGTGAAGGCCGGGAACCACCAAACTGGCATCTCGGGCGCTTCGGGTGTGATCCCGGCCTGCGCCGAGATGACCGGTCGGCGCTAGTGCCTCGCCGCGTAAGGCACGCGGAACTGCATGCACAGTGCTTCGGCCCCGGTGGGGCCGGCGGTCGCGGTGAGCGTGCCGTCCTCCGGCCCGACGAAAATGCAGGAATTGACGCCGAGAAGGCCGGTCGTCGGCACCGACAGCGTCCCGGCCAAAACCACCCAGAACTGGCCGCCACCGGCACGCGGATCGGGGCCGGCTAGCGTAGCGCCCGGTGGCAATTGATAGCGCCAGCTTGCCAGCCCGTGCTCGCCTTCGATGACCTGCGTCGAGCTGATGCTTTCTGCCGCCTGCAGAACACCTTCGCTGACCGGTGGCAGCGGTTCGGTGGTGGTTTCCCAATGGGTATGGCGGTCGCGCGACGCGCGCAGCTCAACGCGGCTCGCCGGCATGTATTTGGCACCCGGGTCCCACGCATTGCGCAAGGTGAACCAGGCAATGCCTTCGTCGGCCGCGACGATCGGGCCATAGGCCGAATAGGCATCGGTGTAATGAACCGCGATGCTGCCGGTATCGTGCAGCCCGAGCTTGCCGCTGCCGCCGACGACAACCTGATACTGGTCGGCCTGATGGAAATGCGGCTTGGTAATGCCGCCCGGACCTTTCTCAACCAGAAACGCCACCGGATGCAGCGCGTCATCCACCGGTGGCGCCTCGCCCGGCTTGATCGTGTAGCGGTTGGTACCGATGAAAGCGGTGTTCCAGCCGTTGGGCGTTTGGCGCCGGTTGGTCCGGCGGACGATTTCAGCATCGGCGGTCAGGATCACGGCAAGCCTCCTCGGATCATTCAGGTAAGCGTCGCGGCCAAACCTGCCGGTGTCAACGCATGTCTACGCGGTGCTGCCCTTAGCGTTTCTGGCCTCGATGTCTCTGGCCTCGATGTCTCTGGCCTCGATGCCCCTGCCCGCAATGCCTCTGCCCTCGATGCCTCTGTTCTCAGGGGCGGCGCAGCAGGCGGGCATCCGGCGGCACCGGATCGTCGGGCAGTTGCATGTCGCGGTGGCGGGCCAGCGCCTCTTCGATCAGCCGGGTCAGCAGCGTCGTGAACAGGACCGGCGGCTCGGCCGCTTCCCACAGGAAATAGCCGAACGAACCGGGGCAAGGGTTGATCTCGTTGAGCCAGGTTTCGCCAGTCACCGCGTTGCCGTAAAAATCGATACGCGGCGCGCCGGTGCCGTCGAGCGCTTCGAACGCGGCCACCGCCCAGCGTCGCAGATCAGCCGCCATCGCCTCCGGAATGTCCGGGTTGATGTCACGCGTCAATGACAGCATGCCCTGGCTCTGGCCGCCCCCACCACCCTTCGCGCCGCCGCTTTTGTCATCGGCGCCCGACATGTATTTCTGCCGGAAATCAAGCAATGCCTCGGCCCGTTTCGGCCGCTCGATCGCCGAGGTTCTCACGGTGCCGCCGGCACGCGTCACCGACAGATTGTATTCGACGAGGTTCGCGATAAACGGCTCGATCAACGCCTGCGTGTCGAGGCGGAAGATCGCCGGCAGTAGCGCGCGCAATTCGGCGATATCATCGGCCTTGCCGACACCGATGCTGCTGCCGAGATGCATCGGCTTGACGATGCAGGGAAACCCCATATTGCCCAAGAGCGCCGTCAGCGCATCGGCCGGCGGCAACCCACCGGTGGTGCGCGACACGACCGTGTACGGCAGCGTCGGAATGCCGAGACCGCTCAGCACCCGCTTAGTCGCGACCTTGTCCATAAACACCGCCGACGCAAGCGTGCGCATGCCAGTGTAAGGCAGGTTCGCGGTTTCGAGCGCACCCTGCATTTGCCCGTCCTCGCCGCCGAGACCGTGAAACGCCAGCAATGCCACGTCGAACTCCGTCGCGGCGCGGCGCCCGAACAGGCCGCTGCGTTTCGGCGCCAGCACGCCGCGGCCGGGTTCGCCTTGCATTAATGTCACCTCGGTCAACTCCCCGAGGATTCGCGCGTCGGGCAGATAATTGCGCCGCTGCGTCAGCGCATCGCCGACATACCACCCGCCGCGCGGGCTGATGTAGACCGGGAAAGGCCGGAACCGCTCCTGATCGATTGCCGCGAGGGCCTGCAACCCGGTAATCACGCTGACATCATGCTCGGGAGACCGCCCCCCGAGGAACACCGCGACGCGGGTTTCATTCTTGCTCGGCATCCTGTACCCCAATCCCCGCAACCGGCTCGCATCTCGTCAGGTGATGAACCCGCTCGAAAGCTACAATCCGCAGGCCGGCCGGCACAATCGACAGGGCTTGCGGGCGTGACGCCGCAAATGGTTCGTGGCGGCGGCGGCGAAATTGCGGTGTTCCGCCGCGACGGCGATTCGCCGGATGCCGCGACGGCGCTGGTCTGGGCGCATGGCTGGGGGCAGAGCCATCGCAACCTGCTGCCGCTTGCCGGCGCCATGCCGCGCACGACCCGCTCCTACCTGTTGGACCTGCCGGGGTTTGGCGTCGCCCCGCCGCCACCCGGCGCATGGGGCACAGCGGACTATGCCGACGCTGTCGCCGAGTGGCTTGCCGGCGTCACGGGCATGCGGCGAGTCTGGGTGGCACATTCGTTCGGCTGCCGGGTCGGGTTGCAGCTTGCAGCGCGGCACCCCGATCTGCTCGACGGAATGTTTCTGATTGCCGCGCCGGGATTGCCGCCGCACCGCTCGCTATGGGCGCGCGCCCGGCTGGCGGCACGGCGCCGGGCGTTTCGCACCGCGCGGCTGTTCGTCCCGGAAGGGCCGGCGCGCGACCGGCTGCGGGCGCGTTTCGGCAGCGCCGACTATCAGCAGGCCGGGGCGTTGCGCCCGGTGCTGGTCAAGGCGGTGACCGAGAATTTGAGTGAGGCGGCGCGGGCGGTGCGCTGCCCGGTAGCGCTGGTCTACGGCGACGGGGACAGCGAGACCCCGCCGGATATCGGCCAGCGGCTCACCGCCCTGATGCCGCAATCGCGACTGATCGTGATGCGCGGTTTTGGCCATCTCGACGTACTGACCGACGGGCGCCATCAGATTGCGCAACGACTGACTGAATTTCTGGAGCAAATTGCGTGATCGCCTTTCTGGCTCTGTTCGGCTTTGCCG
The DNA here is from genome assembly GCA_036268425.1 of Allostellaceae bacterium. Classification (GTDB taxonomy): domain Bacteria; phylum Pseudomonadota; class Alphaproteobacteria; order ATCC43930; family CGMCC-115725; genus DATARH01. Next base: position 164,979 of record DATAUE010000179.1, on the reverse strand, counting down.
CCTTCGCGGCGCGCCGCCTGCTGACCTATCTGCATTTGTTCCAGCAGGAGGAATATGACGGGCGGCGCTTTGTTGCCGGGCTGATCGGCAACCGCACCTTCGACCGGCGGTTGTCGCTGGCGATCGCCGCAATTTTTGTAGCGCAAATCCTGCTCGGCCGGATGTCGACGGCCAACATCTTTGCCGTGGTGGTCGGTGCGGCCTGCGTCGGCATTGCGGCGCTCGAAACCGACCCGCGCAAGACCGCCAAAAAACTGCTGGTGATGACGACGCGGGCCAAGCGGATCTACGCGATTGCGCTGGCCCTGTCGGTGGTGCTCGGGCTGATCGCGGTGTTCGCGACCGATATCGTGCTGGTCTGGATCGTAGCGGTGCAGTTGTTGCCGCTGACTCTGGTGGCCGCCAACCTGCTGCTGGCGCCGTTCGAGGCGCGGGTACAAGCGCGGTATTGGCAGGAGGCGCGCGCCGCGTTGCAGCGCATCGTCCCGACCGTCGTCGCGATCACCGGTTCCTACGGCAAGACATCGGTCAAGCACATCCTCGGGCATGTGCTGGAGACCGCCGGGCCGACGCTGATCACCCCGGGCAGCGTCAACACCGCGATGGGCATCGCCCGCATCATCCGCGAGCGCCTCGCGCCACATCACCGCTATTTCGTCGTCGAGATGGGAGCTTACGGCATCGGCTCGATCCGCCGGCTATGCGAGTTGACGCCGCCGCAACTCGGCATCATCACCGCGATCGGCAAGGCGCATTACGAGCGCTTCAAAACGCTCGATGCAGTGGCACGCGCCAAGTTCGAACTGGCCGAGGCGGTGCGCGACCAGCACGGCACGCTCGTCGTTGCCGCCGATGTTGTGGAATTTGCCTGGCCGCGCGAATTCATCGAGACGCATCGGGACATGGTGGTGACAGTCGGCGCCGAGACCGCCGCCGGACTGGTCATCGAGACACTGCGACAGGAGCCGGAAGGCATCGTGGCCTCCGTGTCATGGCAGGGGGCACAATACGAATTGCGCGCGCCGCTATTCGGTCTGCATCAGGGCCGCAACGTCGCGCTCGCCTTTGTCGCCGCGTGCCGGCTCGGTCTGCCGCCGGAAGATGTCGTCGCCAGCCTCAAGAGCACGCCGCAGATTGCCCATCGCCTCGAAGTCAAGCGCCAGGGCGACGGATCGATCGTCATTGACGACGCCTACAACTCGAACCCGGTGGGTTTCGCCTCGGCCTTGGCCTTGCTCGACACGCTGCAACGGCCCGGCGGCCGGCGCATTCTGGTAACGCCGGGAATGGTCGAATTAGGCAGCGAGCACGACGCCGAGCACGCTAGGATCGGGCGGCTCGCCGGGCAGCATGTCGATGTGTTGCTGGCGGTCGCGCCGCACCGGGTGGCGCCGTTGGTAACCGCCTATGAGGCCGCCGCGCCGGAACGCCCGGTCGTTTCGTGCCCAACCTTCGCCGACGCCCGGACCTGGCTCGACCGCAATCTCGATGGCCGCGATGTCGTGCTGATCGAAAACGACCTGCCCGACATACTCGAACGGCAACTGCGCCTATGACGATGCAGCCGTTTTGGCGATGTCGCAGGCGGTAGGTCCGCGCCTTACAACGGTGCCGGGCCGATCCGGCGCTGGACGATGCTGACGCGCACCGCTTCCAGCGGATCGTTTGACACTGACGACGTGCAGATTTCGCCGTTGCGCTTGGGTCCGACGACGCCGCCATCGAAGAAGCAGCCTTCGTAGACGATGTCGAACCGGTCGCGCAATTCCGGGGCCGGACGCACAGCGAACCCGGTCAGCGGCAGTTGCCGGCCGCGGGTGCCGGCGTAATTGCCGTTGCTGACCCATGCCGTGGCGCGGCCTTCCTGAGCGAACACGCGAAACTCGATCGCGCTCGGCTCCAGGTCTTCGCGCGGCCGGATACTCATCGCCTCGATCTGGCGATGGCTTCCGGGATGACCGGCCCAGCCCGGCTCGACAAACCGACGGTCGCCGAGACCCATGATGTGCAGCAGAATCTCGGTGGGCAGTTCGCGCTCGACCGAGACATCCGGCGGCGGCGACGTAAACGCCCGCTGTTCGGCGACGCTTTGCATCTCCGGAGCCGGTTCCGGCGGCGAGGCGGGTGGCGGCTCGGGTGCAGGCGGTGCTGCAGCAATTTCCGGCTCTGGGTGAGGCGGCGGCGACGCGACTTCCGGCTCGGGCCTGGGCGCCGGTGGCGACGTCACAGCAGCTTCCGGCTCGGGTTCCGGTTCCGGCGCAGGAGGTGGCGGCGGTGCTGCCGCGACCTCGGGTTCCGGCTCGGGTGCCGGCGGCGGCGGCGCGACAGCCACTTCCGGTTCCGGTTCTGGTTCCGGCGGTGGAGGCGGCGGCGCCGCGACAACGGGTTCCGGTGGTGGAGGTGGCGGCGGCGCAGTAACGACGGGTTCCGGCGGCGGAGCTGCGATTACCGACTCGGGCGCAGGCGGCGGCGGGGGTGGCGACGCCAGGACGACCTGTTCCGGTACCGGCGACGCCGATACTGGCGAGGGCGCGGCAGCGGTTGCCGCTGGCACAGAAGCGCCCTTGCTCTCGATCAGCGACCGCAGTCGGGCTTCGTAGCGATCGAACATTGCGTTCGCATCGTCGTCGAACAGACGACGGGCGATGATGCCCTCGGCGATTTCAACCATCTCCGGCGGAATGGCGGTTTCCGGCCGCTCGACAAAAGCGGCGGGTTCGAGAATGCGCGGCGGGCGCAACGTCGACAGCATCAGGCCCGGGCCATGCGCCTGGATCACCACCATGCGCTCGCGGTCGCCGATGCGGACATAGGCGATCGCATCGCGGTTGCTGCGCAGCATCGCCAGACGCAACGCATCGAGCGTATCGGCTGCAAGCTGACCATCGGGATAGACGTAATAACTTCTGTCGAAGCGGGCCCGGTCGATCTGGCCATGCCGGCTGAACTGGGCGAGGTCGATGATATTCGGAGACTCGCCTGCCAGCCCTTCGAGGTCACTGTCGCTGAGCGCGACCAGTCCCGCCGCGGTGCCGCGATAGGCTCGCATCACCGCGTCGGCGTTGACGACGTCGCCCGTTCGGGAATCGACAAATTGCTGCGCTACCGGGTTTCCCGTCCGGGCATTCACCCGATCGAGCCGGATCAGATGCGACTCGTTTGTAGCCAACGCGAGACGGACGGGGCACGACACCAGCGACAACCGCAGAAACCCATTCCACACCGCTTCAGGCATATGTCTCTCCGCTGCCGCGACTTTGAGCGCACCATAACATGTTGTTTTGGCGATTCCAGATCGCAGTTTCTGCCGCGCCAACCGCGGCGAGTCCGTTGATTTATCCCGTTTTGGCACAACCGGGAGGGCGAGGAAATCCGAAATGCATCAATATTGCTACCAGAAGGGCATGCTGCGACGCCGCTACCTCGGATTGCGCTGCATTCGGCTCCAGTCGACCGGGCCGCCGAGCTTGAGCCGAGTCCCTGCTTCCGGCATCGGATATTTGAGGCCGCTGGCGCAGTTGAACAGCACCGCGCGCTCGCCGGCACGCACCCGCCCGTCTTCCACCGCCTGGCGATAGGCCGCATATGTCGCAGCCCCCTCGGGGCACAGCAGCAGGCCTTCCTCGGCCGCGACTTCGCGCCACGCCGCGGCAATCGCAGCCTCGTCGACGGCAATGGCAAAGCCGCCGCTTTCCCGCACTGCCCGCAGGATCAGAAAATCGCCGACCGCCTGCGGCACCCGGATACCGGCAGCGAAGGTGTGCGCATCCGGCCAGCGCGGCGCGTGCTCGACGCCGTCTTCCCAGGCCTTAACCATCGGCGCACAGCCCGACGCCTGCACCACCACCATGCGCGGCCGCTTGGCCCCGATCCAACCGAGCGCTTCGAGTTCGGCAAACGCCTTCCACATGCCGATGATGCCAGTGCCGCCACCGGTCGGATAAAAAATCACATCGGGCATTTCCCAGCCGAGCTGCTCGGCCAGTTCGACGCCCATCGTCTTTTTGCCTTCGATCCGGTACGGCTCGCGCAGGGTGGAGCAGTTGAACCAGCCGACCGTCTTCTCACCCTCGGCGACGAGCTTGCCGCAATCATCGATCAGCCCGTCGACGAGATAGACATCGGCCCCCTGCATCGCGATCTCGCGGACATTCACCGCCGGCGTGTCATCGGGGCAGAACACCGTCGCCGCCATGCCGGCGCGCGCGCAATAGGCGGCCATCGCCGCCCCGGCATTGCCGTTGGTCGGCATCGCCATGCTTGTAACGCCGAGTTCCTTCGCCATCGACACCGCCATGACCAGCCCGCGCGCCTTGAACGACCCGGTCGGCAAGCGCCCCTCGTCCTTGACCAGCAATTCGCCGGTCTTGCCGAGCCGCGGCAAGGCGATCAGCGGCGTGATGATTTCGCCGAGCGACACGATGTTTTCGGGGCGCCGCACCGGCAGCATTTCGCGATAGCGCCACAGCGTCTGCGGCCGCGCGTCGAGCTTTTCGCGCGGCAGGGCGCGGCGGATGCCATCGAGGTCATAGCGCACCAGCAGCGGCCGCCCCGCCTTGGACAGAGCTTGCAATGTATCCGCCGGGTAATGCTCGCCGGTCAGGCTGCATTCGAGATGCGTCACAAAGGTCGGCAGCTCGCCGCCGGTCCAGTCGTAATCAGGCATTCGTGCCTCCGCTGTGGCCGATATCGCAGCGGGCCGATATCGCAGCGCGCACTAAGCGCCGATGCGGGTTTGCCGTCGAGCGTTCTGTTGTCGCGACAGCAAGCTCAGGCGCCGACAGCGAACCGATATTGGCTGCCGTAACGCGCTCCGAAGGCTAGGATGCGATCGTCATAGGTCACCAGCGGACAACCCAGATCAATCGCGGTCGCAACCAAAAGGCGGTCAGCCGGATCGCGATGCGGCAGCGGATGAAGCTGATAGCTACGGCACGCCGCTCGGTGGCTTAGCGGGACGACCACAATCCCGGGACGCCGAACAAACCGTTCGACCCATTCTTCGACCGGGATATCGAGATCGATCCGTCCGGTATCGACAAGCAACGCGATTTCCCACGCGCTGACAGTGCTAAAAAAAATTGTCCCGCCATTGCGCCGACACTCATCAATTACGACGCGGGTGTCCCGGCGCAAGCGATCGTCTCCAGCATCGAGCCACAAGACAATGTGAGTATCCAGCAACAACGCATCATTCATCGGTCGAATTCTCGACCCGTCTCCGCCTCCGGAACGGTATCCAGCGCGGGGGCAATCAGATCGACGCCGTGATGGATCCTAACCGAGCCGGGGTGCGCGCCGAATAGTGAACTACTGCGGGCATCTTCCTCTAGCAACCGCCGCATGGCGATCGCGACCGCTTCGGTTTTGTTGCCATGGGTTACGCGCGCCGCCACTTCTTCAACCAGCGCGACCACGTCCGGTCGATTGATCGTGATAATGCTCGCCATTAGGCCCTCATATCATTATGGCCATAATGATATGATTTGACCGGCGAAGGCAACAAGCCATACGATCGCGAACGAGGGTTACTAAAACACCGTCTCCGCCACCACGCGCATTGCCGCCGCATCCGCGCCGACCAGCACCAGCGAGCCGATCCAGTTCTTTTTCGCGATGTCCTGCCACGCTTGCAGGCGATCGCGGATGCGGTCGGGTGGGCCGATCAGCGAAATCTCGTCGATCATCTTGTCGGGCACCGCGGCTGCGGCTGCATCGCGTTTACCCGCGAGAAACAGGTTCTGGATATCGGCCGCCGCTTCCTCGTAGCCGATGCGACGAGTCAAATCGTTGTAGAAATTGGCGCTGCGCGCGCCCATGCCGCCGATGTAGAAGGCAAGTCCCGGGCGCAGCGCGTCACGGCATTTTGCAAGATCGTCGCCCATGCTGACCCGCACGTAAGGGGCGTTGTCGAAATCGGCCAGGTCGCGCGTCTTGCCGGCGCGCGCCCGGCCATCCTGGATCGGGCCGACGATTGTCTCGGCCTTTTCCGGCGACATGAAATACGGCAGCACGCCGTCCGCCACCTCGCCGGCAGTACGCAAACCAGCCGGCGATATCGAGGCTGTGTAGATTTTCAGACTCGCATCGCCGTGGAGGATGCTGCGCAATGGCCGCGCCAGCCCTGTCGAGCCTGGCCCGGAATAGGGAATGTCATAGTGTTCGCCGTGGTATTCGAGCGGCGCCTTGCGTTCGAGCACCTGGCGAATGATGCCGACATATTCCTTGGTGCGGGCAAGCGGCTTGCCAAACGGCACGCCGTGCCAGCCTTCGATGACCTGCGGCCCGGACGGCCCGATGCCACATAAAAAGCGGCCGCCGGACAGCGCCTGCAAGGTCATCGCAGTCATGGCGGCGCAGGCGGGGGTGCGCGCCGGCATCTGCATGATGCTGGTGCCGCCCTTGATGCGGTTGGTGCGCGCCAACACCCAGGCGATCGGACTGACCGCGTCGCTGCCGTAGGCTTCGCCGGCCCACACGGCGTCAAAACCCAGCCGCTCCGCCTCCCACACCAGGTCCATCGCGACGCCGGTATGCCCGGCAGAGAATTTGACGGTGGTCGAGAGTTTCATTGTGCCAAGCTCCACTGAGCGCTGCCGCGCGCCGTGCGCTCCGGGCCTGCGGTCACGATAGCATCCCCTCGCCCGCTTTCGCGATGCGCTCGACGGACCGGAGCCAGTCGGCGAGTTCGCGGTCATGCGGCTCGACCAGCACATGCTGCACCCCGACTGCTGCATAGCCTTCGAGCCGGGTACGCAGCGCCGCATCGTCGCGCCCGTCCCAGCCGTAGCGCAGCGAGATCGTGAAGCCGCTTTCGGGGCGTGCGGCGCGCAGCCGCTGGATGATCGGCGCCGCCTGCTCCGGCGTCGCGCGCGAGCCGTGCCAGCCGTCGAGCCGCGCGGCCCGCTTCAAGGCCGGCTCGGAGGTGCCGCCGATCCAGATCGGGATCGGCTTTTCCGGGCGCGGCAGGGTGCGCATGCCGTCGATCAATGCCGGAATGTATATCGCCGTAAAGGTCACCGGGTCTTCGGACCATACGGCGCGCATCATCGCGATGCCTTCGTCCATGCGCCGGCCGCGTTCGTTGAACGGCACGCCAAGCGCCTCGAACTCGGCTTCGAGCCAGCCGACCCCGGCCCCGAGGATCAACCGGCCGCCCGACAGGTTCTGCAGCGTTGCCAGTTCCTTGGCGAGCGGCAGCGGATGCCGCATCGGCAGCACCAGTACGCTGGTGCCAAGCCCGACCCGATCGGTGCAGGCCGCCGCCCAGGTCAAGGTCAGGACCGGGTCCCAGAAGATTGCTGAGGGAGGATAGGCCCGATCGCCCGGCACGATGATGTGCTCGCTGACCCAGACATCGGCAAAGCCGAGTTCCTCGGCCTGCACCGCGGCGCTGCGGATTGCCGCTGCGCTCGCCTTCTGTCCGATATGGGGCAAATGAACACCGAGCCGCATGGTCCTCGTCTCCCTGAGTTCGTGTTAGCAAGTTCGCGTTTGGCGATGGATCGCCGATAGCGTGAGCCGCCGCGCCACGAGGCGCAAGCGTCTGCGAACCGGCTTCCTCCGCTGTCGTCAAGGTCCCGACGCCGATTCGCACGGCGGCGTTTCGTCCGATGGTGCGGATCAGGTGACGCCGCACGCGAAGCTGTGCAAAATGCGCCCTTCGCGTCGCCATAGGGATCGCCCGTGTCCGATCTTTCTTTCAGGGTTGAGTTGACCGCCCCGGATATTGAGCCGTACCGAGCCGGCAATACCGGGATCGAGTACGTCACAAGCTTTGTTGCGGCCGAGCCCGGCCCGCATGTTGTTGTCACGGCGCTGACGCACGGCAACGAGATTTGCGGCGCGATCACCCTCGACAAGCTGTTTCGCGCCGGCATCCGGCCGCGCCGCGGCAAGCTGACGCTCGCCTTCGACAACGTCGCGGCATATCGCGAATTCGACCCGCGCTACCCGATCGCCTCGCGCTACGTTGACGAGGACTTCAACCGGCTGTGGAGCCCGGCAACGCTCGACGGGCCGCGGCGCTCGGTCGAACTACTACGCGCGCGCGCGCTGCGCCCGCTGATCGATAGCGCCGACTACCTGCTCGATCTGCATTCGATGCAGTACGCGACTGCGCCATTGATGCTCGCCGGGCTGCTCGACCGTTCGCGCAACTTGGCGCTGCGGCTCGGCATTCCCGAATTGATCATGTGCGACGCCGGTCATGCGGCCGGCCCGCGCATGCGCGATTACGGCGCTTTTGCCGACCCGGCCTCGACCAGAACGGCTTTGCTGATCGAATGCGGCCAGCATTGGGAACGCCGCGCCGCCGAAGTTTCAACCGACGTGACGCTGCGCTTTCTGCTCGCGCTCGATGTCGTGACGCGCGACGACGTCACGGCGCTCGGTGGGCCGGATTTCGCGGCGACGCCGCGCCAGCGCGTCATCGAGGTGACCGACGCCATTACGATCAACGGCTCGCGCTTCGATTTCGCCGGGGATTTCCGCGGTCTCGAAGTGCTGGCGAAAAAAGGCACGCTCATCGGCCGCGACGACGGACGCGAGGTGCTGACACCCTATGACGATTGCGTGCTGATCATGCCGTCGCGCCGCCTCATTCGCGGCCAGACGGCGGTGCGGCTCGGGCGCTTCGTCGCCTGAACGCGCCGCTGCCCGCCGCGCTCAAGCGGAGCTTTCCACCGATTGTCGGGGCGCACCCGCGAGTGCTGGTGCTCGGCACTCTGCCCGGGGAAGTGTCATTACGGCAGGTGCAGTATTATGCCCACCCGCGCAACCTGTTCTGGCCGATCGTCTTCGCCCTGTTCGGCGAAACGCCGCCGCCCGATTACGCCGCGCGTCTGGACTTCGCTACGAGCCGCGGCATTGCGCTGTGGGATGTGGTCGCCGCCGGACAGCGCCACGCCAGCGCCGACGCGACGATCCGCGGCGAGATGCCGAATGCGATCGACGAATTGCTCGACAGCCATCCCGGTATCCGTGCCGTCGCCTTCAACGGAAGCGGCGCCCAGCGGCTGCACGACCGCTACCTCAAACGCCGCCCGGCGCTAACCTATCTCGCGCTGCCCTCGACCAGCCCGGCGCATGCCCGCCTCCGCTTCGCGGACAAGCTCGCGCATTGGTTGCCGCTGAAAGATGCAATCAGCGGCAATTAGTCCCAGCGGCACGTCAATTGCGTTGTCCAAGCGTTCGATAACGTTGGGCGTCGCCCGATTTCTGTAATAGTCCCGAAATGCGCTGATCGGACGGCACGGGACCCGCTATAGTCCTCGCACTTTATTAGTGGGAGGGTGCGAGATGGCGTTCTACGAACTCCGCCAATACCATGTGCGACCGGGCAAAATGGCGGCATGGGTGAAACTGATGGAGGAGGAGATCATCCCTTTCCAGGTGGCGCAGGGCATGATCATCTGCGGCAGCTTTCGCGGCGAAACCGACGAGTCGGTCTATGTCTGGCTGCGCCGCTTCGAGAGCGAGGCGCAACGCGAGGCGCTGTACAAGGCGGTCTACGAAACCGACCATTGGAAGAACAAGATCGCGCCGCGCATCCCCGACATTCTCGACCGCGAGAAGATCAACGTCACCCGCATCGTCCCAACGCCGCGCTCGACGGTACAATAGCCGGAGTGCCATAGCCGCGGAGGGTAACCGGCAGGGCAACCTCAACAACGGCGTCCTTATCGACGGCGCCGCGGCCATCCGCGTGCACGCCCGCGCAGAAAACCCTTGCATCATGCCGAGGCTCGGCTTGAAATTGGCGTGAGGCTGGGGTGCTGCCCGGCGCTGTACTACGCGATCGGCAGCTGAGAACAGACCCACTGAACCTGGCCGGGCATGCCCGGTGAAGGGAGTCCGCTATTAGCGCGTCCGTTGTCGTTTCATCGCACCGCCCGAAGACGATCGTCATCGGCGCGGGCGTTATTGGTCTCAGTATCGCTTGGCGGCTGGCACAGGCCGGCTGCGTCGTGACGGTTTACGATCGCAACGAGGCCGGGCACGGCGCCACCTGGGCCGCTGCCGGGATGCTCGCTGCGGCGGTCGAGACCGAACCGGGCGAAGAGCCGCTGCTGAAATTAACGCTGGAAAGTCAGCGCCTGTGGCCGGATTTCGCCCGCGATCTGGAAGCGGCATCGGGTGTGTCGCCGGAATACCGCGACGAAGGCACCATCGTCGTTGCGCTCAACCGCGACGACGCGATGCAACTGCGCCACTCGTTCGAGTTTCAGAAGAGCCTCGGTCTCGACCTGCATTGGCTGAACGCGGCCGCGGCGCGCGAGCGCGAACCGCACCTGAAACCCGGCATTGCCGCCGCCGTGTGGAGCCCGCGCGACCATCAGGTCGAAAACCGCAAGGTCGGACGCGGCTTGACGGTAGCCGCGCAGCGGGCCGGCGTAGAATTGGTCGAGCACTGCGCGGTACACGAAATCATCATATCCGGTGGCCGCGCCAGCGGGGTCGTCAGCGATCGCGGGCGCGACACCGCCGATATCGTCGTGCTGGCGGCTGGCGCGTGGTCGCGCGAGATCGGCGGCATACCCGCCGCGCAGCGTCCGCCGGTGCGGCCGATCAAGGGCCAGATGCTGTCGGTGCAGATGGATGCCGCGGCGCCGCTGCTGCGCCATGTGCTGTGGCTGCCGCGCGGTTATCTCGTGCCACGCAACGACGGGCGGCTGATTATCGGCGGTACGGTCGAGGAACGCGGCTTTGACGACAGAATCACCGCCGGCGGCGTGCTCGCACTGATCGAAGGCGCATGGCGGGCGCTTCCGTCGATCGAGGAATTGCCGATCGTCGAAACCTGGGTCGGGTTCCGGCCGGGGTCGCGTGACGACGCGCCGATGCTCGGGCCGAGCGGTATCGATCGGCTGGTGGTCGCGACCGGTCACCACCGCAACGGCATTCTGCTGACGCCGGTTAGCGCCGCGGTCATCAGCGACTATATTCTGAACGAGCATCTGCCCGAGATCGCCGGCCCGTTTTCGCCGGAGCGTTTTGCCGATAGCGAAATGCCGACCCGGCACGCGGAGGCCGTATGACCCGGTTACGCATCAATGGCGTCGAGGCCGAAATCACGGTGGCGACGATCGCGGAATTGCTGGTCGAGCGCGGTATCGACCCGCAGGCGAAGTTTCTCGCTGTCGCGGTCAATGGCGCGGTGGTGCGCCGTGCCGAATGGCCGGCCGCGGCGCTGTCGTCAGGCGACGAGGTCGAAATCGTGCGCCCGTTGCAAGGCGGCTGATTTTGGGCGGCTGATTTTGGGCGGCTGATTTTTATCGGAGTAGGACGATGCCCCAGAGCAATCCGCTGCTGAACGATCCGTTGCTGATCGGCGGCACCAAGCTCAACTCGCGGCTGTTTACCGGCACCGCCGGCTATCCGAACCAGCAGGTGCTGCTGGAATCGCTGGAGGCCAGCGGCACCGAACTGGTGACCGTGTCGATCCGCCGGATCAGCCTCGAAGGCTACGCCGAAAGCCTCGTCGACCTGCTCGGCGGCCGCTATCAAATCCTGCCCAACACGGCGGGCTGCGTTACCGCCCGTGATGCGATCCTAACTGCCGAACTGGCACGCGAGGCGTTGGAAACCAACCTGCTCAAGCTGGAGCTGATCGGCGACCGCGAGACGCTCTATCCCGATGTCGAACAGTTGGTTCATGCCGCTGACGAACTCGTGCGCAAAGGCTTTACCGTGCTGCCCTACTGCAACGAAGACCCGGTGGCCTGTCAGAAGCTCGCCGATGTCGGCTGCGCCGCGGTCATGCCGTTGGGGTCGCTGATCGGCTCGGGCATGGGGATTGCCAACCCGGCCGCGATCGAACTGATCTGCACCCGCAGCCCGGTGCCGGTGGTGCTCGATGCCGGGATCGGCACGGCGTCGGACGCGGCCTTTGCCATGGAACTCGGCTGCGATGCGGTGCTGGTCAACACCGCGATCTCGAAGGCGCATGATCCGCGCCGCATGGCGGCGGCGATGCGCGCCGGGGTCGAAGCCGGGCGTTTCGCCCGCCTCGCCGGCCGCATCCCGAAGCGCAGCTTTGCCGAACCGTCGAGCCCACAACTCGGGTTGGTGGGGTCCTGAGCAACCCTCGCGGCAGTCGTTTCTAACAAGATCGTTCCGTCTAACAAGATCGTTCCGGCAAACCGCACGCCCGGCCGCTGACGTGATCTTTGCCCTGCCGCTTTACGACGACAACCCGATCCGCGAGACGCCGGTCGTCACCTATGGGCTGATCGGCGTCTGCGTCGGGGCGTTTTTGTGGCAGCTCGGGCAGAACGAGCACGAGGTGTCGCTGCAATACGGAATGATCCCCTCGCTGCTGTTCGGCTACCGCGAGCTGCGCCCAGGGCTGGCGGTGATCCCGCCCTGGGCGACGATCTTTACCAGCATGTTCCTGCATGGCGGTTGGCTGCATCTCGGCGGCAACATGCTGTTTCTGTGGATTTTCGGTAACAATATCGAGGATTTGCTCGGTCGCGGCCGCTTTCTGTTGCTGTACCTGTCGGCCGGCGCTGCCGCGGCGATGGTACAGGCGCTGTCGGCGCCGCATTCCACGGTGCCGATGATCGGCGCCAGCGGCGCCATCGCCGGGGTGCTCGGCGCCTATTTGCTGACTTATCCGCGGGCCAATGTGCATTGCTTTGTCTGGCTGGTGATTTTCTTCTGGATCGTGTCGGTGCCGGCCTGGGTGCTGCTCGGCTTATGGTTCGGGATGCAGCTGATCAGCGGGCTGGCCGTGGGCCCGCACGATCCGGGGGTCGCGTTCTGGGCGCATATCGGCGGGTTTGCGGCAGGTATCGCGCTGTATCTGGTGTTGCGCCCGCGCCGCGTCGTTTTGCTCCAATCGCAAAAGACACCCGTCTGGGCAACGGCCCCGCCGAGCGCTTTGGCCGGGCGCCGCACGTTTTATCGCGGCAGCGTGCCGGAAGCCGGCGAGCGCCGCCCGCCGCCGGGCCCTTGGGGATAACGCCGGAATATCGAGGCAGAAACAACGTCTCAACGTCGTCGCAACATCCCGGTCAATTTTTCGCCTTGCACGCGCCATCATCTGCGGCACCAATCGCGCCGCCGGATGTTGACGTGGTACCGCGCAATGGGAAGCCGGCAGGAGGAAGCTGTGGTCGAAACGAGACCGATACGGCTGATCGATGACGCTTGCCCTGCCGGCTTCGTGCCGCCGGCCGATTGGCACCGCCGCTGATGAAGCGCACCCTCGCCGTCCTACGCGGCATCGCCGGCCTGGTCTTTGTCGTTTTCGTACTGGGGATCGCCGCAGTGGGCGGCTTTGTCGCCGTGACCTTGGCGCATTACGAGCGCGACCTGCCCGATTATCAACAGCTCGCGAATTACATCCCGGCGATGGGCAGCAAAGTCTATGCCGGCGACGGCAGCTTTATGGGCGAGTTTGCCACCGAACACCGCATTCCGGTGTCGATCGGGAAAATTCCAAAGCCGGTCATCCAAGCCTTTCTCGCCGCCGAAGACCGCGACTTTTACACGCATATCGGGGTCAACCCGGTTGCGATCTTCCGCGCCGGCCTGGCCGACATCCTGCGGATACAGCGCGGCCAGCGGCCGATCGGTGCCTCGACCATCACCCAACAGGTCGTGCGGCACTTTCTGCTGACCAACGAGGTGTCGGTATCACGCAAGATCAAGGAGGCAATCCTCGCCTACCGGATCGAGAAGACGCTCAGCAAAGACCGCATTCTCGAAATTTATCTGAACGAAATTTATTTCGGGGCCGGGGCCTACGGCGTCGCCGCCGCGGCCGACACTTATTTCCAGAAACCGCTCGATCAACTGACGCTGGCCGAAACCGCCTTTCTGGCGGCGCTGCCAAAAGCTCCGAGCAACTACAACCCGATGCGCCACGCCGCGGCGGCGCGAGCGCGGCGCGACTATGTGCTGAGCGGCATGGCCGAACTCGGCTGGGTCACCCAGGCGCAAGCCAAGGCGGCGATGGCCGAACCGCTTGGCGTCCATTTGCGCAGCACGCCGGGCGATCCGATGGCCGGCCAGAACGGCTATTTTCTTGAAGAAGTTCGGCGCGAACTGATCGGGCGGTTCGGTGAGAAGACAGTCTACGAAGGCGGTCTTACGGTGCGGACAAGCTATGCCCCGGTCTATCAGACGATGGCCGAAACCGCGTTTCGCCAGGGCCTGGTCGCCTATGACCGGCGGCATGGCTGGCGCGGGCCGCTGGCGCATCTACCGACCGGCGCCGCAGCGGAAAACGCTCTCGCGACGAAGGCCAACCCGCCCGGCCCCATCGGCTGGCGGCTCGCTGCGGTCACCGCGATCGACGGCGGCGGTGCGACGATCGCGGTCAAAAACGGCGGTAGCGGTCGCATTCCGCTGGAAGAACTGCGTTGGGCCCGGCATACGACTGAGGACCAGCGGCTCGGCACGGCGGTGCGGCAGGTGCAGGATGTCGTGACCCCTGGCGACCTCGTGCTGGTCGAGGCGACAGCGGCGGCCGGCGACCGTGGAAGCAAAGGCAGGCGGTCTGCGTCCGCCGGGGCTATACCGACCTATGGGCTGCGGCAGATCCCCGATGTCAGCGGCGGCACGGTCGTCATGGATCCGAAAACCGGGCGGGTGTTTGCGCTGGTCGGCGGGTGGTCGTTTCAGCAAAGCCAGTTTGACCGCGCGACGCAGGCCAAGCGGCAGCCCGGCTCGTCGTTCAAGCCGTTTGTTTACATGACTGCGCTGCAAAATGGCTTCACGCCGCAAAGCGTGGTGGACGATGCGCCGATCGAAATTCCGCAAGGTCCGGGCCTGCCGCCGTGGAAGCCGGTCAATTATGAAGGAACCTACGCCGGGCCGAGCACCCTCGAAGACGCGCTGATCCATTCGCGAAATCTCGTCACGGCGCGGCTCGCGACGATGATCGGGCTGCCGGCGATCGCCAAGACGGTCCAGGATTTCGACGTCATGGACAAGATGCCGCTCTACTACTCGATGTCGCTCGGCGCCGGCGAGACGACCCTGCTGCGCCTCACCAACGCCTACGCGATGATCGATAATGGCGGCCACTGGCTGCTGCCCTCGGTGATCGACCTGGTGCAGGACCGCGACGGCCACATTCTCTATCAGAAGGGTGTCGGCGGCTGCGCCGGCTGCTTCGCCGCCGCCGGAGCGCATAACGGTTCCGACGCGAGCACGTTGTTTCGCCCCACCGGGCCGGCCGATGGGTCATCGATCTATCTGCCGAACGCGACCTATGCCGCAAGCGCGACAGTCTACAAGCCGACCAAACCCGATCCGCTGGTCGATGCGACGACCGACACGCAGATCATCTCGATGATGCAGGGCGTTGTGCAACGCGGCACCGGCACTGAAGTCGCCGCCGTGGGCAAGCCGCTTGCCGGCAAGACCGGCACGACCAGCGACTGGTTCGATGCTTGGTTCGTCGGGTTTTCGCCCGATCTCGTCGCCGGGGTTTATGTCGGCTTTGACGATCCCCGTACCTTGGGCGACGGCGAAGTCGGCGGCCATGTCGCGGCGCCGATTTTCCGCGATTTCATGGCGGCGGCGCTGAAAGATGCGCCGGCGAAAGAGTTTCCGGCGCCGCCGGCGGCAGCCCCCACTGCAACGGCCGCACAGGTCGCGGCCTTGCCGAATGACGACGGTACAGCCGACTCGACGCCGGACAGCGCGGCAGGTCCCTATCCCGACCCAGCGAATCCCGACAATCCCTACGGCGATCCCAACGCCGTCGCTGCGGCACCGGGCGGACGCGGCGCGGCCGCGGGCTATGCTCCGCCGGCCGGTTATGGCATGTCGCCGAGCGCCGATTATGCCCCGCCGCCCTGGCCCGACTACTCGGCCACCGGGCGCGGCCGGGGTTATGCCGCGGCTCAAGCCGCTTCCCGTTACGACAGTGCGGCACCGTCCTGGACGCCGAGCTATGGCGGGCCGATGCCGGGGCAATATGGCGGGGGTCAGTATGCACCGGGACAATATGGGGCCGGGCAATATGCACCGCCCTACGCCGGCCCGACCGTGCGGGCGGTGCGGCCTGCCGGGGGCACCGGCGGCCTTTACTGAGCCACCGCCGATTGCAGCAGAGCCAGCCAGCATTCGACCCGCTTGCGATTGACCCCGAAATCGGCGCGGCCGTAACGGGCGTGGCTGTAAACGGCAAGGCTTGAATGGTCGCTGTCCACCGCGACGAATTCGGCGATGACGATATCGGGGAAACGGAACAGCGCGGAGCGCTGTATCACCACCAGCCGCCGTACCGCCGGTTCCGCCGCAAGAACCACCACGCGCGGCTCGCTCGCGACGAGCCGCGTCCATTCCTGATACAGCCGTGCGGCATCAACCGGATAGACCGGGCTGCGCATCGCGTCCGCGACGGCGCAATAACCCTCCGGGCAGGCGAGAAAGCCGTTTTCCGGCAATGGCGACCGCAGCGCATGGATCGCAATATCCTCGCCGGGGAACAACCGGTTCTCGGCGGCGCGGTCCATGAACAAGCGCAGCGCAACGCCGGCCGCTGCCACCGCGAGCAAGACGATCAGCAAACCGACCGTCACACGCCGCCCTGAGAGCCCGAGTGGCAACCCCTATCGGCTTTCCCGACCCAAGCCAAAGGCGTCGGCAAGCAGAGTATAAGAATGTTTGCGGGCCGCGAAATCGTGGGTGATGGTCAGCACGACGACCTCGTCGACGCCATAACTCGCGGCAAGCGCTTCGATCTGCGGCTTTACCGTTTCGGGCGTACCGACGATCTGACGGCGGCGGTGGTAGTCGACAAGGCGCTGTTCGGCCTCGTTATAAGGATAGGCCAGCGCCTCCTCCGGTGGCGGGAACGGCATCGGCATCCCCATGCGCTGGCGCAGTCGCGACAGGTCACGGCTGGCGGCAAGGTAATGCGCGCGCTTTTCGGTCTCGGCACAGATCACGAAGACGCCGATGCTGGCCTGTGGCGCCGCCAACGCTGCGGATGGCCGGAACTGGCGCTTGTACGACGCCATGATCTCCGGCCCGCCTTCATCGGTGATGAAATGCGCGAACGAAAAAGCACGCCCGAAATAGGCGGCAAAGAGCGGGCTTTGCTCGCTCGACCCGAGCACCCAGATTTCCGGCAGCGTTTCGCCGTCCGGCATTAGCTTAATGCGAGAAAACGGGTGGTCGTCCGGGATCGTGTGTTCGAGAAAGCCGATCAAATCGGCGATCTGGTTGGGGAAATGTTCGATCCCCAGAGCGCCCGGCCCGTGCTGTAACGCGACCGCGGTCAACTGGTCGCTGCCCGGTGCGCGCCCGATGCCGAGATCGATGCGGCCGGGATAGAGCGTCTCCAGCATGCGGAACTGCTCGGCGACCTTCAGCGAACTGTAGTGACTCAGCATGACGCCGCCCGACCCGACCCGGATATGGCTGGTCTCGGCGGCGACCCGCGCGATCAGGATTTCCGGCGCGCTGCCGGCGAGCGCCGGGGTCGCGTGGTGCTCGGCCAGCCAATAGCGGCGATAGCCGAGCGCCTCGACATGGCGCGCCAGATCGATCGTTTCCATCAGCGCGTCGCGCGGGGTCACCCCTTGCCGCACCGGCGATTGGTCGAGGACGCTCAAGGTCAACATACGGCCAGCTTACACGCTGTCCGACCCGATTGGCATCGCAGTCGCCAGTCTTGCAGTCTTGCGCGCTTCTGATGCCGGGGCGAAACGCTATGCGTCGAAGCCGTAGAGGCGGGCGACGTTGCCACGGGTGATCTTGAAGCGATCTTCCTCGCTGGCATCGGCAAAGTCGCGGGCGACGATGTCCTGCGAGCGCGGCCATGATGAGGCGCTGTGCGGATAATCCGAAGACCACATCATGCGGTCGATGCCGATGAATTTGCGGTTTGCGACGCCAACGAAGTCGTCGATATAGGTACACCAGATCTGGCGTGCGAAATATTCGCTGGGCTTGAGGCTGAGCTTCTGCTCGCTGGCAAGTCGGCCGCGGTCGAACGAGCGATCGAGGCGTTGCAGGTAATACGGCACCCACCCGCAGTTATTTTCCGCGGAGACGATCTGCAGGCGGGGAAAGCGCTCCAGCACACCGGAGAAGATCAGGACGCTGAGGGTGCGCTCGACCTCGTGCGCCAATACGGTCGAGCGCATGTAACGTTCTTTGAACTCCCACTGGCTTTCCATGCCCATACCGGTGATCGCATGCAGGCTGACCGGCATGTTGAGTTCCTGTGCGGTGCCCCAGAACACATCGTAGATGTCGAGGCTGTAGGGTCGTTCGGCCGGTGGCGAACACCAGATCATCGCGCCTTTGAGGCCCATCTTGGCGCAGCGTTCCAGTTCGACCGCCCCGGCTTTCGGATCGTACAGCGATATCATGGCAAGCCCCGCCATGCGTCGGGGCGCATAGCGGCAATACTCGGCGAGCCAATCGTTGTAGACTCGAAAACACTCCGCCTGCAGGCGGGCATCGCGCAGCCAGAAAACACGGAACCCCAGCGTCGTGTAGAGAACATCGGCCTCGACGCCGTCGAGTTCGTTATCGGTCAGCCGGGCGGCCGGGTCCCAGCCGCCCTCGCGCGCGCTGTCATAAGTTCCGCGCGTCAGAAACTCGGTCATCTCCTGCGGGCTTTTGCCGGCGCCGATGCCGACACCGATCGGGTGCGGCGCATAGCCTTCGTACAGGAAGTACGCGCCCGGCAGTCCCGGCGCATCCATCACCAGCCGCGGCGCGCGTTCGCGATATTTGCGCGCTACCCGTTCAACCCATAAATCCGGTGGTTCGCTGACATGCGAATCAGCGGAAATCATGCGGTAATCGAACATGACGCTCCCTCACCCATTCACGGCTCCGGAGCCTGTGGCGCCGGGCCGCATTTGCACGCTTCCTTTTTAGGATCGCGTGTGACTTGCCGCGAAACTGTGCACGCTTCCCCTATGATTCGCCATCCGTTTGGTCCCCTACCACCAGCAAGCGGTACCTGACCGAAACTAGATTGATCGGCAGATTGGCCCAGCACATGCATCGCGCGCCACGCACCTCAGTTGCGATGCGCGAGATTGCGCGGTTGGCACACGGCGGGCGCAACTCGTGCTGATGCGCGGCGCATCTGCATGCCGTTTTTTTGGCACGTCTTGGGAGTGCGCCCTAGTCGACGGCGGAAGTGACGGTCGAGACCATCGCGGGCGGCGGCGGCCATGCCCGGCTTAAAGTATATCTGCCGGCCGAACTATGATCCGGCTGACCGGCATCATTGGCAACCACGCGTCGCTGTGATGCGCGACACGCGCTTGACCGAACCCACCTCCGGTACCTGGACCGGCCGCGAATTGCCGGATAGAGCGTCCTGCAAAATATCTCAACGACCCTCGTGGATTTTTCCGCTGATCGGCCGATAAAGGCAGACCCGCGGATCGCGGCGTGCAAGGTCCACGAACGGCTGCGGATCATCGATGATTGCA
Organism: Allostellaceae bacterium; assembly: GCA_036268425.1. Classification (GTDB taxonomy): domain Bacteria; phylum Pseudomonadota; class Alphaproteobacteria; order ATCC43930; family CGMCC-115725; genus DATARH01. Next base: position 145,552 of record DATAUE010000179.1, on the reverse strand, counting down.
AGACCGCATTCGTCGAGGGAGCGGTCGAGCCCGACGCCGCGCAGCCAGGTCGGCGCGATCCCGGCCGGCAAGGCTGCGTCGCGTGCATCGCGGACCAGCAAGACGTGCTTATCGGCCGGTACGTCCGGGGTGTCGTCGACTCCCTCCAGCAGGTTGCGCTGCCAGTTGGTATGGAGCGCGCGCCACTCACCGGTCGAGGCCGGGCCGCCGCGGCTGCGATAGACGTCGCTGTCGAACAATTCCGCCGAGGCGACCTCATGCAACGCGAGGAACGGCGCCGGGGTTTCGACGATCGCTTTGAAGCGCTGCGAAGCGCGGAAACCGGGCACCGTCTGCAACACCCGGATATGCGCCATGTACCAGTCATGCCATGCCGCTTCGCGTTCCGGATGCGGGAAATCCATCTCGACCATGTAAATCATCGCGCCACCCCTCCCTTTGAGCCATGCCAAAAGCCAAGTGTAGGATGCGTGCCGCAACGCAGACAAACGTCGCGGCGGCGCGTAAAGTACAACGCCTGCGGCGTTTGCCGCGGGCAAGAGGAGGGGTGCCGAATGGCCGAGGCCAACATGCAAAATCGGGGTAGCGCTGGAGGTCCGCCGGATTTCGCCGAACTCCTGAAACGTGCCGAGGCGCTCGTGCCGGTGTTGCGCGAGCGGGCCGGTCGCGCCGAAGAATTGCGCCGGATGCCCGACGAGACGATTACCGATCTGCATCGCAGCGGGTTGTTCCGCACCTTGCAGCCCAACCGGGTCGGCGGCAGCGAATTGCCGTTTCGCTCGCTGGTCGAGCTGGTGTCGGTGATCGCGCGCGGCGACGGTTCGACCGCCTGGGTTCTCGCCAATCTGGCAGCGCATCACTGGCTTCTGGGCATGTGGCCGCGTAAGGCGCAGGACGAAATCTGGGGCGACTCGCCCGACAATCTGATCGGCTCCGCGCTGATCTTTCCGCGCGGCCGGGCCAAGCGGGTAGAGGGCGGCTACCGCCTCTCCGGGCGCTGGCCGTTTTCGAGCGGCGTTGACCCGTCGTCCTGGAACATCGTCGGCGCCATCGCGCAGGACGAGGATGGCGGCGGGTCGCAACCGCGCATCTTTCTGCTGCCGGCGAGCGATTACAAGATCATCGATACCTGGCACGTCATCGGCCTCGCCGGCACCGGCAGCAAGGACGTAACGGCGGAAGACGTGTTCGTGCCGGAATACCGCACGCTGGCAGTCGCTCAGATTACCGGCGGCCCGAACCCAGGCAGCGAGGTTAACCCGTCGGTGCTGTATCAGCTCCCGGCGATCAGCCTGTTCGCGTTCTGCATCGCCGGCGTGTCGCTTGGCTTGGCGCAAAGCGCAATCGACCATTTCAGCGAGACCACGCGCACCCGGCTGAGCAATTATACCGGCCGCAACCTCGCCGATTTCAACACCCTGCAAGTACATCTGGCGGAGGCAGCGGCAATCACCCATGCGGCGCGCGCGGTGATGCTGGCCGATTGCGACGAGGCCACTCGTATCGTCGGCGAAGGCCAGGTGCCGAGCCTCGAACAGCGCGCCCGCTATCGCCGCGACGGCGCCTATGCCGCGACGATGTGTACGAAGGCGGTCGACGTCCTGTTCACCGCGTCGGGCGGCGGCGCGATCTATGCACGGAACCCGCTGCAGCGGGCCTTCCGTGACGTGCACGCCGCAAACGCGCATTACGTCCTCAACTGGGACATCAATGGCGCGATGTATGGACGCGTCGCACTCGGCCTGTCGCCGGACGCGACGATTTAAGAAAACGCGAAGTCGAGGAATTACCGTGTCGAGAGATATTCCGGGCAGCCATCACGCCGACGTGCACGTCACCTCGGCCGAAGGCTTCAACTCCCGCGAGCTGCGCAACGCGCTCGGCTCATTCGCTACCGGCGTGACGATCATCACCACGCGCGACCGCGAAGGCAAACTGCATGGCATGACTGCCAACTCCTTCAGCTCGGTGTCGCTGACCCCGCCCCTGGTGCTGTGGAGCAGCTCGCTTTATGCGCAAAGCCTGCCGGCCTTTCAGGAAGGCAATCATTTCGTGGTCAACATCCTGGCCTACGACCAGATAGAGCTGTCCAACAAATTCGCCAAGCAAAGCGACGACAAATTCGTCGATGTCGATCACATCATTGCCGAGTCGGGTGCGCCGGTGATGATCGGTTCAGCCGCGCATTTCGAGTGCCGCAACGAATTTCGGCATTACGGCGGCGACCACATCATCTTTATCGGCCATGTCGAGCGTTTCGCCTATACCGACAAGCCGACCCTGATGTTCTGCCGCGGCAAGTACATGCGCGGCGAACCGATCATGCAGACCTGACGACTACCAGCGGTTGACGATAAGCCTTAACCTGGAGAGGAAATGTCATGCTGACCGATGCACAACGTGCCGCTTATGATCGCGACGGCGTCATCATCGTCCCGGATGTTTTCTCGCCGGACGAGATTGCGGAGATGCTCCGTGTCACCGACCAGTTTGTCGCCGACTCGGTCAAGGTCACCGCGAACGACGCCGTGTACGACCTGGAAGATACACACAGCGCCGCCGATCCGCGGGTGCGCCGGCTGAAGGCGCCGCATGCCATCCATCCGGTGTTTGCGGCATCGAGCCGCAACGAGAAAGTCGTCGCCATTCTTCGGGATCTGTGGGGCAGCGTCCGCTTCGACAGCGGCAAGCTCAACATGAAATCGGCGGGATATGGCGCGCCGATCGAGTGGCACCAGGATTGGGCGTTCTACCCGCACACCAACGACGATCTCGCCGCGGTCGGTATCATGCTCGACGATGTCGACATGGAAAACGGCCCGATGATGGTGGTGCCCGGCACCCATAAAGGCCCGACCTATGATCATCACGGGGCCGATGGCCGTTTCTGCGGCGCGATGGACCCCGATACCTGCGCTCTCGACGTGTCACGCGCCATCCCGTGCATCGGCAAGGCCGGGACGATCTCGATCCACCACGTTCGGGCGGTGCACGGCTCGGCGACCAATTTCTCCGGCAAACCACGCCGCTTTCTGCTGTGGCAGTATCGCGCCGCCGATGCATGGCCGCTGCTCGGCCTGAAGGAAGGGATCGGCAAGTTCCACGATCAGCTGTTGGTCGGCGAAAACAGCCTTGCGCCGCGGCTGGTGCACGCGCCGGTGCGCATGCCGCTGCCGCCCGCCGAATACCAGGGCTCGATCTACGAAAACCAGCGCGCCAGTGGCCGGCGCTATTTCGCCGCCGCGCCGGTCAGCCAGATCGCCGCAGAATAGGCAGCCGCCCCACCCGAAACGTCCCGGTCATCGCAACCGGGGCGTTTCCCCAGCAACTGCAGCGAGACAGCGTGTTCAGATAATACAAAAAAATAATGGTTCGCGCTCGCGCGACAGGAGGTGAGGATGCGCCTGTTCCAGGCAGCGCGGATGGCAGCCGCCGCGGCATCGCTTGCCATCTCGACCTCTCCGTCACTGGCGCAACAATCGGGCGGCATCCTGCGCGTCTATCACCGCGACAGCCCGGCCAGCATGTCGGTTCTCGAAGAGGCGACATTGTCGACCGAGATGCCGATGATGCCGGTATTCAACAATCTCGTGGTCTACGACCAGCATGTTGCGCAGAACAGCTTCGCGGCGATCCGGCCCGATCTGGCGGAAAGCTGGAACTGGAACCCCGACGGCACGCAGCTGTCGTTCAAGCTGCGGCACGGCGTCAAATGGCATGATGGCCAGCCCTTCACCGCGGCCGATGTCAAATGCACCTGGGATCTGCTGCAAGGCAAAGGCAGCCCGAAGCTGCGGCTCAACCCGCGCGCCGCCTGGTACAACAATGTCATCGACGTCCGCGCGCCCAGCGACGACGAGGCAGTGTTTCAGCTTAAGCGACCGCAACCGGCATTGCTGGCACTGCTGGCATCGGGCTACGCGCCGGTTTATCCGTGCCACGTATCGCCGCAGCAAATGCGGTCGCATCCAATCGGCACCGGCCCGTTCAAATTCGTCGAATACAAACCGAACGAATACATCAAGCTGACGAAAAACCCGGATTACTGGAAGCCCGGACGCCCCTATCTCGACGGCATCGAATTCACGATCATCCCCAACCGCTCGACTGCCGTGCTGGCCTTCGTGTCGGGGAAATTCGACCTGACCTGGCCCTGGGACGTGCCGATCACTCTGGTCAACGACATTAAATCCCAAGCGCCAGCCGCGCAGTGCCAGATCGCCTCGATGAACGCCAGCCGCAACCTCGACATCACCCGCGACCGGCCGCCTTTCGACAACCCCGATATCCGGCAAGCGATGGCGCTGGCGCTCGACCGCAAGGCGTTTCGCGACATTCTCGATGATGGCGGCGGCGGTATCGGCGGGGCGATGCTGCCGCGCCCGGACGGCGTCTGGGGGATGCCGCCGGCGATGCTGGCGACATTGCCGGGGTATGGCCCCGACATCGCCAAAAACCGTAGCGATGCCCGCGCGCTGATGGCGAAAGCCGGCTACACCGCCGATAATCCGCTCAAGGTCAAGGTATCGGCGCGCAATATTCCGGTGGCGCGCGATCCCGCGGTGATCCTGATCGACCAGTTGAAGACGATCAATATCGCCGCCGAACTCGACCTCGTCGATACCGCCGTGTGGTTTCCTCGGGCCACGCGCCACGATTTCGCCGTCGCGCTCGGTCTCGGCGCGAGCGGGGTCGACGATCCCGACCAGCAATTCTACCAGAACTACGCCTGCGGCTCGCCGCTCAACATCACCGGGTACTGCAACCACGAGATCGAGGCGCTGTTCGACCGGCAATCGATGGAACCGGACCAGGAAAAGCGCCGGCCGATGGTGTGGGACATCGACCGGCGGCTGCAACTCGACAATGCCCGCCCGATCATCTTCTACAACGACGCCGCGACGTGCTGGCAACCGACGGTCAAGGGCCTGACCATCATGGTCAACAGCATCTACAACGGTTGGCGCATGGAAGATGTGTGGCTGCAGAAATGAACCGCTTCTGCTTTATGTCCGCTTGAAGCAGCGGTTTGCGTTCTCCCACAGCAACTTCTTCGCCCGGTCGCCGGTGACGCTCGGCCATTCCAGAATCTTGTCGACCGAGTTCGGAAACCACGATTCGAAATGCGGGTAGTCCGAGCCGAACATCAGGCAATCCTCGCCCAACGCCGCCGTCACCATGTCGAACATCGGGGCGCGCTCGTGCGCCTCGACATTGGCGAAAACGCGGCCGGCAGCGAATTGCTCGCTCGGCAGCATTTTGAGCTTGGCAGTGCGCCCGACATAACTGACCTGCTCGTCCATCCGCCGCACCCAGAACGGCAGCCAGCCAAAGCCGCATTCGAGCACACATAGCCGCAGGCCGGGATAGCGGTCGAGAATACCGCTGGCGAGAAATCCGGCCATAAAGCGCATCGCACCCCACGGATGCGAGCACAACCGCGCCAGATAAACACTGTCCCACATCTCGGTGTAGCCGGGGAAATAGGGCGCCGACCAGGTAAAGCTGTGATGCACGATCGCCAGATCGTGATCCTCGGCGGCGCGCCAGATCGGCTCCAGGTCAGGGTGATCGACCGGCATTTCATTGGGCAATAGCGGCTGCACGGCGACCGCCCATTTCGATTTGCCCCAGCGCTTGATCTCCTCGACCGCCGAAGCGACGTTGCGCGTCGAGGCGACGATCGGTCCTTTCAGCCGGTCGGGATAAGGGCCGCAGAATTCCTCCATATGCCGGTGATAGGCGCGGATCAGCCCGGTTTCGAGCGATATGTCGGGCACCCCGACAATGCTGGTCCACACTGACGGCACCAGGAAATGCACGTCGGTGCCCTCCTCGTTCATGTCGAGGACACGGTTGTCGGAGCGGTCGTCGACAACGCCGGGGCTGGGGCGGCGGCGGCCGCGCCACTGCCGCTCGTCGGACGAGCCTTTGCGCAACTCCGCTTCCCCAAGCGTGCGTTCATAAAGGCGCTGCTCAAAGCGGTAGGTGTTGCGCGGCGCCCCGTCGAGCGCCCGCGATTTGACCGAGACCCGAAACGGTGCAAGCTCATCGAGCCGCGAGCGAAAACTCGGATCGACAAATTTCTCCAGCACGTCGGAGCCGGGATCGATATGCGTATCGGTATCGTAAACGCGAACTCCGTCTTTCATCAGTGATCACTCCCTCGCCTCTGCCGCCGTCGAATCTTCTGCCTTGCTCAGGCTGGCGGGGATTGCGGCACCCCGTTCGATCGGCATGGTTAACCTCGCCTATATTGAGCGCAAGTTCGCGGCGAGCCAACAACCCCGTCACCCGACGCGGGTCAGCCGGCAGTGGTCAGCGTGCTCCGGCGCGGGTTTGGCCTTGAAGGTGTCATGCCGTGATGCGCAGATAGACTCTGCTTGAGACGGGATGACCGGGGAACAACCATGCCTTACGCCCTCTACGTTGGCCTGCAAGACGACGACAAGATCGCAACCTTCGCCCTCGACGCCGACAGCGGGCGGCTGACGCCGCAGGCGGATGTGCCGGTCGCCGGCGGGCCGTCGGTCGTGGCGCTCAGCCCCGACCGGCAGGTGCTTTACGTCGGGCATCGCGGTAAACCGGCGATTTCCAGCTACCGGATTGACCAAGGCAGCGGCGCCCTGACCCTGCAGGGAAGCGTCGCAGCGGCCGACGCGCCGACCTTTCTCGCCACCGATCGCACCGGCAAATACCTGCTGTCGGCCTATTACCAAGGCGGCTATGCCGCGGTGCATCCGCTCGGGGCCGACGGCACAGTCGGCGCCGCGGCGCTCGACCGGCATGAGACCGCGACCGGCGCGCATGCGATCATGACCGATCCCTCCAATCGCTTCGCCTTTGTGCCGCACATTGCCCGCCTCAACGACAACGTGCTGGAGCCGCCTAAAAACAATCCCGGTCCGAACGTGATCATGCAGTTCCGGTTCGATCAAGGCAGCGGCCGCCTGACCCCTAGCACGCCGTCGCGGGTCGAGCAGGCGGAGCTGGTCGGTCCCCGCCATTATTGCTTTCATCCGACGCTGCACGACCGGGTCTATTTCTCAAACGAGCAGGGCTGCGGCGTCTCCCTTTATCGTCTCGATGCCGCGACGGGAAACCTCGCGCCGGTGCAGACGATCGCCAGCCTGCCGACCGGCGTTTCGGTACGAAACACCTGCTCGATGATCCATTTTACGCCGTCGGGACGCTTTCTTTACGTCGCCAACCGAGGACACAACAGCATCGCCGGCTTTGCGGTCGACGCTGCCACCGGGCATTTAGCCGCGGCCGGGCACGCCTCGACCGAGGCGGTGCCGAGCGCCTTCTGCGTCGATCCCGCCGGCAATTTCCTGTTCGCCGCTGGCACCGCGACCGGCCGCCTCGCAAGCTATCGCATCAACGGGGACAGCGGTGCGTTGACGCCACTGGCGGTGCAGGCCGTTGGCAACCGCCCTGCCGCCGTGCTCGCGACACGCCTCGGCAGCTAGAGCCGGGGCAGGCTGCTTTGGGTTGGGTCAGGCGGCCGTCGCCGCTTGACGCCGAGTGCACTGCGGGTAGGCTACAAGGGAGAGAGTCAGTTCGGCAATCCTGATGGGCTATCATTACGCGATCGCCGGTTTTGCGCTGTTCGTGACCGGCATCGCCACCACCACCTTGCGCCAATCGGGCAAACCCAAGGTTTTTGGCCGATTATTGGTCCTCGGCGGTCTTGGGATACTTGGCGTTTGGCTGACTCTGACGCTTACGAGTCGCCCTTAGTCCGAAATCGGCCGACAGGATGCGTTCCGCCGCCTCGGCGATGGCGCGCCAGGTATCCGCGGACAAGCTATCGCCGGCCGCGTCGACAAGCCTGGCTCGCTCCTGCAGCACCCAAATGCTCGCAGAACCGTGCAGCCCGACATAGTCCCATGCGACCTCTTCGATAAAATCGTCGTCGGCAAAACCTTCGTCTTCCATCGGCAACGTCTCGGTTCCAGGGCGGAGCAAATCAACCGTATCACGCATAGAAGAGCGCACGAACGCCGCCGATTACGGCTCGCCTCCGCAGATGGGGTTGAGCAGCGATGAAAATTGAGCTGAAGTCGGAAATCGAATGCCGGCAACTCGGCGATGCGGACATCTCTGGCCGAGACGACGGCGGACACGGAACATCATGTTGCAAGGAGTGACTCGTGCCGTTTTACACAAAAGGCGATGTGCGCATCCGCTACGAGGAGACCGGCAGCGGCTTCCCGTTGCTGGTCACCCCCGGTGGCGGGTTGAACTCCCGCGTCAGCAACTGGGCGACGGCGGTGTTCAACGCGCCGGACGCGTTCAAAAACGATTTCCGCTGCATCACGATGGACCAGCGCAACGCCAATGGCGGGGAAAGCACGGGGCCAATTCCGGCCGGCGACCCGTGGGGCGCCTTTGCCGATGACCAGCTTGGGCTGATGGACCATCTCGGTATCCGGCAGTTCTTTTTCATGGGCTACTGCATCGGCGGCCCGTTTGCCTTGAAGCTGATCGAACGCGCGCCGGACCGCGTCGCTGCCGCGGTGTGCTGCCAACCAGTCGGGCATCGGCCGGAAAACCCGGATGTGATGTACAATTCCGGCCGCGACGTGTGGGCCCCGGAACTGCTGCCGCGGCGATCCGACCTGACGCAGGCACAGGTCGACAAGTATCTGCATGACCTCTACCGCGTGCAGCCCGATTTTGTGTACAGCGTGTCGCGCGATTTCACGCGGTCGTGCAAGACGCCGATCCTCGTCATGCCGGACGACACCCCGGCGCACCCGCACCAGACCGCGGTCGATATCGCCTCGATGGCGCCGAATGCGGAGATAACCGTCTATCCCTGGCGCGATCCGCCCGAATTGCTCGCCCGCACGATCAACCGGGTGCGCACCTTCCTCAAGACGCATCAGCCTCGATAAAGGACAGATTGCACGATCGGAGAGCCGGTTCGGCCTCGATCGTCTTGGAGTTCCGTCGTTGCGGCGGCCCGCGACGCGAAGCTACGCAGCGCCGCCGACCTCCATCCGAGTCGGGTCGAGAAGCGGCGCGAGCGAGCGCCAGCGCCGCATCGACAGCAGGTGCGCGTAAACCAGCCCCAGCCAGTTGCGCTTGCGCCAATCGAGGAACACCTCATCGGCCAATCCCGTAAAGCGCGGCTCGTCGATCATCGTAAAGCCGGTCAACGACCGGCGTCCCTGCCCACCGGCGTCCTGGAAATCGGCCCGATGCGGGATCAGCAGATCGTGGGCCTGCAATGCCGCAGTGAATTCCCGCACGATCCTATCCTGCACCTGGAATGCGGAGCAGAAATCGATGGCGCGTTTAGTCATCGCCGAGGGTTCGCCATTTTCGAACAGCGGCTGCCCCCCGGTACGCGAAAAGCTCGCCGCAGCCTCGTCGACGCCGAGCACGAAATCATTGTCGTTCGTCACAAAGACAAACGGATAGCGGCGGACATAGGCCGGAATATAAGAACCCGGACGCCAGCTATGGTCATCAAGGACGAACAGGTTGCGGTCTTGTTCCAACCCCAGCACGACGACCGCGGTCGCCGGCTCCGCGGTCGTGAACACAATCGGGTAATGCGCCTGCGCTTCATAAAACTCCTCGGCGCCGATCGGCACTGAGTTGGCGCTCGCGGCAAAGGAGTAATCGGTCACCGGCTCGATGCCGCAATCGGCATGCACCGTGGTCAACAGCGCGCGCGGCTGCTGGTAGAACATCGGCAGAGAAGGATCCGAGGGGGGCATGCTGACCTCTCAGCGCTGAGGGAGACACAATCAACCGGGCGGCTTACGACCCGGCAAACGAAAATGCGGTCTGGCAGCGATGGCCGCCGGGCAGTCGCCCATCCGGGTTCGGCAGGTCGAGACGCACGCCGAATGTACCACTGGCCACATCGAACACCTGATCGATCACGCTGATCTTGGCATCGAAACGGCCTTCGATCGGCGCCGCCGGCTCGACGATCCCGGTCATGCCGATCCGCACCAGCGGATACAGCTTGACCGGCAGATAGACCTCAACGTGCAGCGGATCAAGGCGGGCGAGTTTGACGATCACCGATTCCTGGTGGACGTTTTCACCGCCATGCATCAGCCGCTCGGTAACGATCCCGTCGACCGGGCTGCGGATTTCGCGTTGCTGCAGCAGCTTTTGTGAGCGCGCCAGTTCGAGCAGACTGACCCGGTGTGCAAGCCGGGCAAGCGCCGCCAAGCGTTCGTTGACCTGCACTTCGGCGTTAAGCTCGTCGAGCTTTTCGGCGGTCGCAACCTGCTTGCTGAACAGAATCTGCGTTCGTTCGAGCTTTTTCTTGCTGAGCGCCAGTTGCGTCGTGCGCAATTCAAGTTCGGCGTCGTTGTCGGCCTTGGCCTGATCGAGCGCGACCGTCGCGGCCTCAACCTCGGACTGCATCCGCGCGAGGACCTGGCCGCGCTTGACCTTGTCGCCGCGGTCGACCAGCACCTCGTCGAGCAGCCCGACCACCGGGCCGCCGACGCTGACCCTGGCCGCGGGATCGATCACACAGTCGAAACGCTGTTCGGCCGCGCCCGCAGCGTAAGACAACGCAAGCAACAACCCACTGGCTAACAGGCCCACGTGCCGGCATCGTGGCCAGCGTGCCATTCGCATCACTCCCCCCTTCCGGCAAACGCCAGGATTTCACCCGAAGCTCGGTCGGCGCGCAGCAGGTCACGCCTGATCTTGAAATGCACCCGTTCGAGCCGCAGCTGCGCCCAGCGAATCGCAACGAGACCCGCCCACGAACCGAGCAGCGGCATTGCGAACCGCGCCGCGGCCAGCACGGGACCACCAACTGCACCGTATTGCAGGATCGCGTCATCCAGCGACAGCACCGTCTCGAAGCTGCCGGGATCGCCCTGGCGGCCGCTGCGGCCGGCAAGCTGGCGGTCGATGCGGCGCGCATCGTGACGCTCGGTCATCACGACATGCAGCCCGCCGAGCGCGGCAACCCCATCGCCGAGCCGGATATCGGTGCCGCGACCCGCCATGTTGGTGGCCACCGTGACATGCCCCGGCTGCCCGGCTGCGGCGACGATTTCGGCTTCCGACTGGTCCTGCGCCGCGTTCAGCATCGCATGCGGCACCCCGGCCGCGGTGAGATGCCGGCTGGCCTCAAGAGAGGCCTGCACGGTGCGTGTCCCAACCAGCACCGGAGCGCCGGCGCGATGCAAAGCCGCGACCCGCGTCGCCAGCGCCTGCCACTTTGCCGCTTCGCGGGCGACGACCCGATCCGGCCGGTGGACTCGGCGGCACGGCCGATTGGTCGGGATGCGGACGACGCGCAGCCCGTAGACCCACCACAATTCGCGTGCAACCTCGGCCGCCGTCCCGGTCATGCCGGACAGTCGCCGATAGCGCCGGAAAAAGCGCTGATAGGTCAGCCGCGCGAGCGGTACGCGCCGGGTCGTCGCGGCACACCCTTCCTTGCGCTCGACCATCTGGTGCAGACCATCGGTCCATTGCCGGTCCGGCATCACGCGACCGGTAAACTCGTCGATGATCTCGACCTTGCCGTCGCGGACGAGGTAGTGCTCGTCGCGGCGGAACAGATGCAGCGCCGACAGCGCGTGCCGCACCAGTTCCTCGCGCAACAGCGGGATCGCCCACGAGCCGCCGCGCTCTTCCGCCAGTCCCACGAGACGATCGATCCCTGCATCGGTCAAGTCGATGCGCAGATCGCCGCCGCTGCGATGCCAATCGCGACCGGCTTCGAGCTGTTGTGCAATGTCGAGAGCAGCGTCGGCCATCTCACCGTCGATCTGCCCTTCGGTTTCGCCGGACAGGATCAGCGGCATCCGCGCCTCATCGATCAGGACGCTGTCGGCTTCGTCGACGATCGCGAAATGCAACCCCTGCAATAACGGCGCGCCGCCGCCGTAGAGGGCGTCGATCTTCAGTTGCAGGTTGCCGCGCCGCTCGCCGGTGCGCAGCCCGTCGCGCAGATAGTCGAACACCAGTTCCTTGTTAGTGCAGTAGGCGATCGGCTGGCGATAGGCATCGCCGCGCGCGTCGCGCGGCGACGCTCCGGTAACAACCCCGACCCCCAACCCGAGAAAATCGTACAGCGGCGCCATGCTTTCGGCATCGCGCTCGGCGAGATAGTCGTTGACCGTCACGACGTGCACCGGCGCCCCACTCAACGCCGCCGCCGCGGCGCACAGAGCGGCCGTCACCGTCTTGCCTTCGCCGGTCGCCATTTCGGCAATTCTGCCGTCCCACAGGGCGCAGGCTCCCATCACCTGCACCGGAAACGGCCGCATCTGCAATGTCCGGAATGCAGCCTCGCCGATCCCGGCGAATAACGGGGCGAGCGGAGTCATATCGCCGGGCTTGCTGCGGCGCACCGCAGCGGCACGCACCCGGATGTCGCGGCGCAACTCGGCATCGGAAAGCTGCGTCAGCGCTGCCGCAAACGCCGCCACCCGTTTGGCGAAGCGGCGCAACCGCGCCAGCCCAAGGCGTGGAAAGGCGGCGACCGCGTGGCTGGCGGTGGCCTGCACGACGCGGTCGAACGCGCTGTCCTGCGGCTCGGCGCGCTCGACGCTACGGGTTAGCGGCGGCAGGGCGAGGCTGGACCTAGACATAGAGGTATTTCAGGAAAACCTGGCGCACCCGGCGGAACAGGCGGCCGGCGAGCGGCTCCGGCTCGTGCTCAAAGCGCACAAAGGCGCGCTCGCCGATACCGGCCAGCGGCGGCCCCGCGAGCGGGCTGACGTCGATCAGAAACACCTGCTCAAAGGCCGAGCGACCGCTCGGGTCGTTAGGATCGGCGAGGATTTCACCGCCGCTGCGCATGCCCAGCGCCGCGCTTGGCAATTCACGTTGAGCCGCCGGCGTCTCGCGGGTGACATGCGCCAGCATCGGATGCGCCACGTCATGCGCATAGCGCATTGCCACCGACTGCAACCGGTCGCGCATCAAAGCAATATCGGCCTGGCTGACAGCAACCTCGACCTGCGGGTCCGCCGCATTCACGACATAGCCGAGCAGATCGCCGCGATGCACCAGGCGTCCCGGCAGTTGCGGGCCGTCGATCAGCACAAACGTTCCGGTATTGGCGCTGCGGATCGTCATATCCGCCAGCTTTCGCCGCGCGAGGGCGGCGCTGGCGTCGATACGCTTGATCTGCTCGCGCAGCAGCTTTGCCTGCACCAGATCACCGAGATCGACGGCTTCGAGCCGCGCCTGAAATTCGCGCTGCTGTGCTTCGAGAACTGTCAGCGACGCCTCCGCCTGCGGATCGGCGAGCACCACCAGTTTCTGGCCGATCGTGACTCGGCTCTCCGGCTCGGCCAGCACTTGAGCGACAAAGCCGTCAGCCGTGGCGCGCACGACAGCGTGTTCCGGCACCTGCACGACGCCTTGCACGACGGTCGCATAAGGCAGCGGCACCAGCAGCAGCAACGCCGCCGGCAGCGCGACCAACAGCGTCGCAACGGCCAGGGCGCGGCGCCGCACCGGGCGCAGGCGCGGCGCCCGGAACAGGTAATGGATGCCTTTGGCAATCGGCCAGCCGATCAGACTCCCGACGCTCCATAAAGCAAGCAGCACACCGATGAAAAAAAACTTGGTCGTAAAGAACAGCGCCAGACCCAGCGTGATCGTCATGCGATAGCAGAACGACGCGACCGCATAAGTCAGCAACCAGAACCGCTCGCGCCCGGTTTCGGCGAATGTTTCCGGCTCGTCGCTGCCAAAGCCGTAGCGGCGTAGCAGGTACAGCACATAATTCGATGCCCGCGCGGCGAGGTTCGGGATTTCGAGCACGTCGCTCAAAACGTAATAGCCGTCAAAGCGCAATAGCGGATTGCCGTTGAACAGCACTGTCGAGATGCCACCGATCAGCATCACCGAAAACGCCAGCGCCCGCACAAACCCCGGCGCTGCGGCGATCCACACGATCAGCGCCATGACCGCCAGCACCAGTTCGACCATGATGCCGGCGGCGCCGACCAGGGCGCGGCGCCATTTATCCGGAAACCCGGACGCCGCGGTCGCGTCGACATAAGGTACCGGGAACAGTGCCAGCATCATAATGCCGATTTCATGCACCTCGCCACCCCAGGCCTTGGTGGCGTAGGCATGTCCAAGCTCGTGCAGCGCCTTGACCGCGGGGTAGGCAAAAAACAGCAATGCCAGGGTGCTGGCGCTGAACAGCCGGTCAGCCAGATCGGCATTGAGTTCCGACCAGTGCAGCACCGCCAGCACGATCCCGATACCGACCAGCAAAAGCCACAGCGCGAAACCGAGCGGGCTGAAAACCGGCCGCACAAAGCGGATCGTCCGGTTGAGGAATTTATCCGGGTCGAACACCGGCAGGCGCAACACCAGTGGGTTGCGCAGGCGCAGCATCAGCTCGCGCTGCTCCTGGCGCGCGCCGCGCCGAAACAGCTCGATCGCGTCGGGTTCGACCGACCCGATCAGCAAATCGGCGCGGTAAAGCTGCGCCAGAAGCTGAATGGTCTCGTCTTGGGTCGGCTGGGCGCTGCCAAAGCGACGGGCGACGATTTCCCAGATCGCGCCCAACGAGCGCCGGCCGTCCATCAGGCAGACCACCAGATGTGCCGCCGGCGAGAGGCGGTAGAACCGCCCGGTCTGGCGATCCTGCACGACATACCAGCGCCGCCCGCGCAGCACATGCCGCTCCAGCCGTACATGCGGCCGCAGCTTCAGGCGAAGCTCGGCGACGCGATACCAGGACGAACTGAACAGCGAGCCGGACACGATGATCTCCGGATCAGGCGAACCAGTTCCACGCGAACAGGCGCAGGTAGTCGATCAGCGAGCGCGTCCAGATCCACACGACCCGCCGCCGATCCACCGAAATCTTCGCCAGCCCCTTCATCCCCGGCCGCAACGCCGGCGAGTTTTCCGCGAGTTCTCCGTCTACCCGAAACACCGTTCGGCCATCGACAACATCGGTCACCGGGGTGATCCGGGTCACCGTGAAGGGGAAGGCGTCATAAGGCAGCGCGGTTGTGATCAGCCGCCCGTGCTGGCCGATTTTAAGATCGGCGAGGCGGGATTCATCCACTTCCAGCTTGAGCCGGTAGTGATCGAGCGGCGCTATCTCAAACAGAACATCGCCGCGCTTGACCGACGCGCCGATCGACTGGCTGTGATCGCCCGACACAACGATACCGTCGAACGGCGCGACAAGCCGCATCCGCTCCAACTGGGTATCAACGAGGTGAATCTGCGCCTCGGTCTGTTCGATCTGGGCTTGCGCGATCTTTGTCGCGGCGCGGTCGCGGGTGCCCATCGCGCGCTCGTAATCCTGCACCCGCTGCTGCCGCTCGGCGACCCAGCGCAGCCGCTCGAAAACGAGGTCGCGATCGTCGAGCGACGCGAGCACATCTCCCTGGTGCACGATGTCACCGGCCCGTGCCGGCGCCTCGTGCAGGTAGCCGTCGAGCGAGACGACGATCGCGCGCTGGATCGTGCCTTCGAGCCGCGCATCGGCGGTGACGTCGTATTCGTCGGTCACTGACACCGCCGCCGCCACCAACAGCAACAGGACGATCATCGCGACCTTACGGCCGAAATGCGCCGGGCCCAGCAGGCGCCGCAGCTGATTGGCGACGGCGTCACCGGCCTTGACGATCAGCCAACGGTCGTTGCGGTGTTTTTCGACGAGGACAGCCGCAAGCACCGCCGAAATCGCATCGAGCGCGAGCACGGTTTCCTGGTCGAATGGCTGGTCCGCCGGCCGCTCGAACAACAGCGCGCCGACAAAATGGTCGTGCTGCAACACCGGCACCGTCAGCACCGTGCCGCCTTCCGCGCCGGCCAGTTCCTGATGCGCATGCAGCGCGAATTCCTGCCCCTCGACCGCCGGAAACAACAACGGCGATTGCTGATCGATGGCCTCTTCCATCGAAGCGGCGAGCCGGCGGATCACCGTCATGCGGCGATCGACATAGGCGCTGTGCGAGATTGCGGCGATACGGATCGCGCCGCGGCGCAGCCAGCCGAGCGACACGCGGGTACAGCCGAATTTGGTTGCAAGCGTGGTGACCGCGCGGCGCGCCGCCATGCCGCTTTCCGGGTCTTCCGAGACCGCGGCGACGATGTCGAGCGCGATCCGCCCGCGCGTCCCCAAACGTCGCTCGTTATCGGCGTCGCGCTGCCGCAACCGCTCGCGCACCCAGCCGGCGCCCCACTGCAACTGCCGCATGATTTCGCGCAGGCGGCCCTCGTCCGCCCCCTGCAACTCGACCCCGACCGCACCGCAGAGCATGTCATCAAGGATGATCGGGGTGGCGATCGCGGCCCGGCGCGGCGCGGTTGCCACAACCGACGGCTCAAGCCGCACGGTTCCCCGGCGGCTCACCAAGGCATTTTCGACCGCCGCGGCCAACGTCGCGCTGGGGTCGGTTGCCGCCGCCGACCCGCCGGCCTCCGGCCACATCGCGGCCGGCGCGAAGGAGCCGTCGCGCGCCATCACGACGACCCCGCGCTCGGTGCCTGCCGTGCGGCGGCATAGCAATGCCAGCCAGGCGCCGAGAAACGCGGGAAATTCCGCGACATCAGTCAGCTGGCGCCACAGCACCTGCTCAAGAACGGCGACCTTCGCGTCGCCGCCGCGCGGCATAGCGACATCCGGCTCTACTGAACTCATGGTCGACCCATCCTGCGGCACGGCTGCGGTCCTTACGCGCCGGCGTGCGACCAGTCGACGGTGGCGCCGGTGAGCGCCGAAGACGCCAACGGTGCAGGCACGCTATCAAGGTCCCAATCCGCCCCGGCTTCGCTGAGCGCTGCCGGTGCATTGTCGCCGTCATGCTGTGTCACAAAGGTGCCGGACGCGTCGTCATAGACCCAGCGGGTGCCGGACGTCAGACCCAGCTTGTGCAGTGCCGGCGGATCGTCAAGGAAGACGCCGTTATCGGCCATCGCCATGATGCCGCCGGGGCCGGTGTAGGACGCCGCGGTCAGGTGGTCGAGCGATGTGCCGATGCTGCCATTGGCGGCCGACAGCGACACCGTGTTGCCGGTGACGTTGGTCTTGGTGTGGCTGGTCGCGTCGAGGATCGAGCCGTTGCGCGTTGCCAGCGCGACGTCCGAGGTGGTCGAGACAACCGCACCTAGCCGCAGATCGCCTGCCGTCTCGGAAATGAAAATCCCGTCGGCGGCATTTGCCGTCAGCATCCCCGCGCCGCCGACCAGCATCACCAGCAGCGGGTTGGCGCTGCTGCCGATCCCGCCTGCTGCCGCCTGCAGGGAAATGTTCTGACCAATGACGTGCACCGGCCCGTTTGGCGGCCCTTGATCGATGATCGAGCCATCGGTGGCGGCCAGGGTAACGTTGCCGCCGGTCGAATGGATCGTGCCGACCGTCAAATCGCCAGTGGCTTCCGTGATGTTGATGTCGCCGGAGACGTTGACGCTCACGGTGCCGTTGCCGGTCAAGTTGGTGGTCGCCGTAACTGAAATCGCCGGGCCGGGATCGGTAATGTTGATGCTGCCGCCAGCCGTCAGCGCTGTGTAATCGTAATCCGTCACCACCGGGGTCGAGCCGGTGCCGAAGATGCCGGTCGGCAAAGTGACTGGCGGCCCCGAGTCGATATGGAAGTGGTTGATGACGGTCGTCGTGGTTTGCGGGCCGTTCGGCGGCGCCTCCTGCACGACCGCCACCTTATAGGCCGGGCCTGACGGCACCAGTTGCGCGAGACCCTGCTCAAGCTGCAGGTTGATGTTGCCGCCGGCCGTGATGCTGCTGGTGATCGTCAGCGCAAAGCCGAACAGGTCGCGCTGGTCGCCGCCCAGATCGACATTGATGTTGCCACCGGCTTTAAGCGTCAGCATCGCCGAAATGCCGCCGCTCTGAACCATCTCGACAGCCAGGACGCCTGCCGCCGCGCCGATGGCTTTCGCGGCCGTCACCTCGAGCGAGGCGCTGCGGATCAGACCGCCGGCACCTTCGCGCAACGAGCCGCCGGCCAGCACCAACGACGTGTCGCCGATCGGGTTGTTGATGACTCCGGCAACGACCAGATCGGGCGACACCGCGCTCCACAGATTGCCGATCGAGATCGCGGTCGGCTGGAAGCTATGATGGACGACAAAGTCGATCGGCGTCAGGTCGGCGATCAGCGTGACCTTGGCGTTGTTGTCGCGGTTGACCGGATCGATGCCGTTCAAGGTCAGCGTGGCCGGCGAGTAGTTGGCGATGGTCACCTTGCCGAAGGTATCGACGAAATCGACACCGCCCTGCGAACCGTCGATCAGCGACGGCATGACAATACCGGGAACCTGCTGCACGACTTGGTAAACCAAGCGGTTGGTCTCGAAGGTGATCGTGCCGGTACCGTGATTGGCAATGTTCTGGACGACACCCTGCGGCGTGACGGAGATGCCGGTATTGTCGACGATCTTGCCGCTGCGGTTGACGACCAGTTCCGGGTCTGGACCGGACAGGATCACGGCTGTGCCGTTGAACGTGATGTGCCGCTGCCAGTTGAAATCGAAGTTGAAATCGACGTTCCCGTTTTCCAGCGGATAGCTCTGCACCACCACATTCGCCTTAAGGTCGAGATTGTGCGTGGTCAGGAACGCGCCTTTGCCGACATTGATGATCGATGAGATCAGGTTGATGTCGCCATCGGTCCCGTCGGTTGAGGGGAACAGCGCGGTCGATTCCGCATCGACGCTCTGGGCCGTCGCAATGCCGGTTTGCAGAGCCTGGATCGAGATCGCGGTGGGCGCGGTAATCGTCGCGTTGTTCGCCACGGTGACTTGTGCCAGCGACAGAATATCGGTTTCCGAGTCGACACCAGCATGCGAGCCCAAGCCGGCAACGGCTGTCGCCTTGCCGATCGTCGTCGCATGAATCTTTGTGACGTCGGCAGTCAGATTGACCGAATGTCCGGCATTCAGGCTGGTGCCGCTGCCGATCGTGACTGTCGTCGGGGCGAGCTTTTGCTGCAGCAAATTGCCAAGGATGTAGAGCACCGTGGACGACGCCGCAGCACCGCCGCCAGCGCCGCCATGCGATGTCGCTGAAAGCTGGCTCTGATACGAGGATGTTGCATCGAACGCGATCGTGTCACCGGCATTGACCACAGCATTGGTGCCGATGGTCGCCTGGGTGCTCTGATTGATCACGACGGTCGTCGTCGCGTCGGAACCGGCGCCAAAAATGCTGCCGCCGCTCGACGTGCTTTCGCCGTTATCGACAAAGGTGGCAGCGGCTGTGACCGACACATCGCCGCCGGCCTTGACCGTTGCGCTGTTGCCGATCGACGCCAGGTTGGTGAGCGTCACCGCCGCGTGTGCTTCCGTGCTGCCGTCCGAGCCGAACAATCCGAAGGCGCTCGACCCTGACTGCTGGTCGGTCTGCACCGCGAATTGCGTCCCGACATTAACGTCGCGCGCTGCCGTCACATTGGCACTGGCGCCGATCGACGCCTTGACGGAGGCGGTGATGGTTATGTCGACCTCGGTGCCGTCGCCGCCACCGATGAACGAGCCGCTCGACCCGTCGGCAACGCCTGAGATGACACCGTCGACCGTGTAACCCTGCAACGATGAGACGAGGCCGCCGACGCCGACCAGCCGCTGCGTGCCGCTGCCGGGCGAGGTCAAGGCGTAGACGATGTTCTGCACACCGTTGACCCCGCTGGCGTCGAGATCGGCGCCTTCGAAGCCGATTTCCTGATTGCCGCTCGCGCCGGCCGGATGCAATGCCAGCGCCGCCCCGTTCGGCGCCGCTGCCAGACGGAAGTGGTTGGCGTCGATCCGAATGACGTAATAGGTGTTGCCGTTGACAAGACCGCCGATCGCCGTTCCGGTGGTGCGGTAGGTCACCGCTTCGCCATTGGTGAAGCCGTTGGCGTTCAGCGTGATTGTGCTGGTCGCGCCGTTGACGTTCGCGGCGGTAAACACCTGGTCAGGCTGCAACGCCTGCGCCTTGGTCGCGGCGAGTTTGATCGTGAACGGATTGATAACACGGACGAAATAGGTGCCGCCATTGACGAGGCCGCCGATCGCCGGTCCGCCATTGGAGGAATAAACGACCCGATCGCCGTTCTGGAAGTCGTGCGGCACCGCGAACGTGATTGTTTCGGTGTCGCTGTTGACCTTTGCGGCGTCGAACGACTGGCCGAGTTGCACGGTGGTCGGCGACGCGGCAATGACGCTGTACGTCTTGCCGTTGACCAGTCCGCTGATAGCGGTGCCGCCATTCGTCTGGTAGGTCACCTGGTCTCCGGTCTCGAGGCCGGTATTGGCGGGGAACGAAATCGTCGAGTTGCCGGTATTGACCGCGGTAGCCGCATTGAAATTGCCGTTTGGCGTTCCGTTAAGGCCGCGCTCCTGCGCCAGCACATCAACCGTTCCCATCGCGGCAACCTTGGCCGACGCGTTGATCGCCGCCATCACCTCCGGTGTAATCGTGATGGTCGCGTTCGAGGTGCCGACATCGACGCCGCCAACCCCGGTGCCTTCGCCTCGGGCGTCACCTTCCGGCAGATCGACCGCCTGCACCCGCACATTGCCTTCGACAGTCACGGTATCGCCGGCGCCGATCAACGCCGTGACGGTCGGCGACAGATTCACAAACGACCCGGCGCCGTCGGGCGCGCTGCCATTGGTGGCAATCAACCCACCACCGCTGGCGCTGGTGAAGGCATTGCCGTAATCCGCCGCCGCCGCGCTGACCGTCAGCGATAATGCGGTGACGGTGATCCCGGGATCCATCGTCGCGGAAGCGACGCCGTCATCGTCCGCCTCGGCGTGCATGCCGCCGAACGCCGCGAGGCCACCGATATTGTCGCCGGTCGCCGAGGCGATCGCCTTGTTGCCGGCGCTCGCTAATACTGCGACCGCACCTTTTGCGTCGATGCTGGTACTGCCGAGAATACGCGCGACCGCCTGACCCGAAGAGGTCGCCGTTGCCTCACCGCCATCGCCCGAGATGCCGATGCTGCCGCCCGACGCGGTCGCGGTGGCGACCACCTGATGCTGCCCACCATCGACCGACTGCGCGGCCGACACAGTGACCGTGCCCAGCGTATCGATCGCGACCTGCGAACCGACCACCGCCGTGGCAACCGGCGCCAGTGTTGCCGTCGCCTCCGACGCGCCGATCGAGCCGAGGCCGCCAATCGCGACGCCCTCCGCGTCGGCCGTGGCATCGCCGCTTGCGGCCGCCGCTATCGTTACGGCACCCACGGCATCGACCGTGTCGCCGCCGACCAGCCCGGCGGTAATCCTCGGCGTGACGCTGGCCGTGGCACCGTTGACCGTGGCGCCGAACAGGATACCGCCGCCGGTCGCCTCGGTCGTCGCGTCCTCGATATTGTCGCCGGTCGCCTTGACCGTCAGGCCACCGATGCGATCCTGCAGCGCGCCCATCTCGACATCGGAGCCGATCAAAGCGCCGACATTGCCTTGCACCGTCACATCGGTGATGACCGCCCCGACGCTGACCGCGCCAAAGCCGAAATTGAGCCCCTCGGCGCGGATATTCGACGTCTGGTCGGCGAGCACGGAGACGGTACCGCCGGCTGAAAGGCTCGCCCGCGTGCCGACCGTCGCACCGACGCTGAGGTTCAGCGTAACATCGGCGAGCGAGCCGCTGAACGACCCGATCGCGCCGGTGCCGGCGAACACATCGATAACGCTTTGCTGCGACGCCTTGTCGTGCGCACTGATCGTGATATTCCCGCCGGCGATCAGTTCGGCCTGCTGGCCGACCTGCGCCGCGGTGTTGTCGTCCAGCGACACATACGCCGCGGCGAGCCCGAGCCCGGCAATGCCACCCTGCGCTTCGCCAGTCGTCGTCTGAACATTGTAGACGTTGGTGGCGTCGATTGTGATCGAGCCGCCGGCAACGATCGCGACATTCCCTGTTTTGTTGCCTTCGATAATGACCGCGGTGATCGCGTCATCCTTGGCGGTTGGATCGAGCTGGCCATCGACGCCCTGCGGCTGGGTAAAGTCGATCGTGTCCTTGGTATCCTCGGCGACCTGGCCGTCGTTCTGGTTGACCCCCATGCTGCTCGGCTTGAGGCTGCCATCGACCTGGCCTTGCAGGCTCGACGAAAACTGGCCTGCGCCCGCCGCATCGACCGGCGCGCCAAGGCTGATCACGCTGATGCTGCCGCCGATCGCAATGCCGCCGGCGGTTATCGCAAGCGGGTTGGTGTCAGCCGATCGCGTGCTGGATGCTGCCATCTTGACATTGCCGGCGGCCTGGATTTCGGTGCCGATCGCGGCATCGACGACAACGTGGTCGCGGACCGCATCGACATCGATGGCCGCTCCGGCGCCGAGGATGCCGGCGCCAAGCGTGCCTTCGGTCGCGTCGATATTGCCGGTGTCGGTCGCCAACACCGCAACGGTCTGGCCCGAACCGACATTGTACTGACCGCCTGGCCGGAAGCCCGGATCCTGGTTGAACAGCGCACTCTTGCCGTCTTTTGTCGTTTCCAAATTTGCTTCGGTCTGCGACTCAATCGTATTGACAGCGATCGCCGCACTGATACCGGCAACGCCGACACCGCCGGCAATCGTCGGCGTCGATATGTTTGCGATGCTCGTCGCCGCGACGGTGATCGCTCCGGTCGCATTGAGCGACGCGCCGATGACATTCGCCTCGGTATCGTTGCCGATGAAGTTGACCGTGACCGCCGCGGCCAATCCGACAAAACCGCCGGCGCCGCCGCCGACCGCGGTATCGATCGTTGTGTTGTCGCTGGCGGTGATTGCAATCGCACCAACCCCGCCGATCGCATCGAGCTTCGACTTCTGGGCGAAGGCCTGGGTCGTGTTCTCGATGTCGATATAGGATACGGACCCGGCGATCCCAACGATCCCGGCCGCCGCGCCGATCACTGTCGGACTGACATTCTCGACCGCGTCGGCGGTGATCTCGATGTACTTGGCGGTAACCGAGGACGGGCTCGGATGACGCCCCTCACCCGCCGTCTCGCTGTCGGAAATCCACGCCTGCGTCGTGTTGTCGATTGTCGTCACCGAGACCGCGCCGGCGCCGCCGACCACCCCGACCGCGATCGCACCGCCGATCATGTCGACAGTGGTGCCTTGATAGGCCCGCACGATCACCGCAGCACCCGGCTGCGCCTGCGAGTTCACCGTCGAGCCGTCGCCGATAAAGGCCTGCGTGAAATCCTGTACGTTGACCACCGAGACGTTGCCGGCGAGGCCGACAAAACCGCCGGCGCCGGTCAGCGACTTGATGCTGAGCGATTCGGTGTTGATCGCAGTGACGATCAGTCCGTTCTGCGACTGGTTGGAGCGCGCCCCGGTTGTCGCGTTCATCACCGGCACACTCGCGGCGTTGCCGTTGCCCAGCGCGGTCACGGTTCCGCCGTCGATAAACGCCCGCGTGCTGGTGCTGACGGTTTCAACCGCGACGGTGCCGGCGAGGCCGACCAGACCGCCCGCCGCGGCGCCACCCCAGGTGTCATTGGAGTCGCTGGAATCGGCGATGATCGTGACGTTGTTGGTGGTGTACAGCGTCGCGCTTTTGACGAAGGCTTCGACATCGTTTCCGATGCGGCTGACTGCCACCGACCCGGCGATCCCGACGACACCGCCGCTGCCGCCGACCGCGATGCTGTCGATCTCGCCGTTAGCGCGCGCCAGGATCGCGATGCCGCCGGTGCCGGCCGCCGCTTTGCTGGCGCCCTGAATACTGGCTCTGACCGCGTCGTTAATGGCGTTGTAGGTGACCGCGCCGCCAACCCCGACAAAGCCGCCGGCGGCCTGGCCGGCCAGCGATTTGATGGTTTCGCCGTCGATCGCCGAAACGGTGATCTTGGTCGGCGCGTTGAGCGTGGCGCCGAGATCGACCGAGGCCAGGATCTGATTGCCGATTTCGTTGACCGAGACCCCGCCGCTAACCCCGGCAATGCCGCCGGCCGCGCCGAACGAGGCGCTTTTGATCGAGCCGGTCGCGGCGGCGGCAACCGTGATGCTGCCTTGCGCCGCGGTGACCTTCGAAGCGGTAATAAAAGCTTCGGTCGTGTCGCCGATGTTATTTGTTGCGACCGCGCCAGCGAGGGCCGCGCCGCCGGCACCGGCCACCGAGGTCGCCAGCGCTTCGATCGTCGCTCCGTCGATCGCACCCACCGTAACGCTATTGCGCGCGGTGACCGTTGCGTTGCCGGCGATCTGCGCCTCGAGCGTCGTGCCGATCGAGCTGGAATCGACAGCCCCCTCGGCGGCGACGATGCCGGAACCGCCGGCGGCGAGCGCAAACACCTCGATGTCGCTGGTCGACATTGCCAGCAACCCGATATTGGACCCGGATGCGGTGGTCGAGACTGTCGCCGCCGTGATATCGGCGGTAACCGTATTGGCGATCGAGCTGGTGGTTATGGCAGCACCCGCGGCGACCACGCCGGAGCCTTGCGCGCTGCCGGCGATCGCCGTGATCGACGACGAATCCAGCGCCTGCAGGCTGATGCTGCCGCTGGACGTTACCTTGGTCGCGGCATCAACGATTTCGGCGGTTACCGGCTGTTTGATGACGCTATCGACGATCGATGCTGCACCGCTGACCGCGCCGCTGCCCGACACGCCGATCGCCAGCGACTCGATGGTGCCGGTGAACACGGCCTTCAGCCCAATGCTGCCGGCCTTGACCTGCGCGCCGCCCTTGATGCTGGCGGTGATCGAGGAGGGCCGGCTGGCATTGGTCTGGCCGATGTCGTTCTGCGCGTGCGCACCCGACCCGGCAAAGGCCGAGGCGCCGGCGGCACTGCCGGCCAGCGACATGACGGTCATTGAATCGGTCGCGGTAACGGTGACGGCGCCGCTGGTCGTCAGCTTCGCCGCAGTACCAATATGGGCATCGATCGTGTCGAAAATGATGTTTTCGGTGTCGTCGAACACGCCGGCTGCGGTCGCCGCACCGGCCCCGGACACCGCCAGCGATTTCGCTTCGCCGGTCGCCATCGCCGCAATGCCTTCCGAGCCGATGGTCGCGATGCCGCCATCATGGCCGGCGGCAATCGTGTTGCCGATGCGGTTGACGACAACGGCCGCGCCGCCCGACGCAACGCCCGCTCCCTGAGCATCTCCCGCCAACCCGCTGACGGAACTCGAATCCTGTGCGACGATCGCCAGCTTGCCGGCCACCGCCAGCGTCGAATTCTGCACCTCGGCAGAAACGTGAGTCTCGACGATATTGCTGACCCCCGAGCCGTTGAAGCTGACGGTGCCGGCACCGCCACCCGAAATGGCGACTCCGAGCAGATCGGCGGCGAAGGTCGCGGTTACCGACACCATACCGGCAGTAAAGGTCGCACCGCTGATCGACGCCGACACCCCGGACGGCGAATTCTTGGCGTCATCCACATTGTTGAAGGCGAGCGCGGCCGCGGCCTCCGCGGTCCCGGCGCCGCCCGCCGACCCGGACAGCGATTCGATGTCGGACGTATCCATCGCGCTGACCGTCAGTGCGCCGCCGCCGAGCTTCAGCACCGCGCCATCCGAAACATGCGCGTCGGTCAGGCTGTGGATCGTGTTGGTCGTCACGCTGGCGAGGCCGGCGACGGTGCCTGACGCCCCGCCGGTGAGCGCCAGCGACTTGATGCTCGGATGAGAATCGGCGGTAACCGCCACTTTGGTGCCGGTGATCGTCGCCTTATCGATATCCGCCGTCACCGTATCGGTGATCGTGTTGGTGGCCGCCGAAGCGCCGATCGCCACCGTACCGGCACCGTTCAATTCACCGGCAATGACTTCGATCCCCGGATCGTCCACCGCGTTGACGGTGACACTCGGCGCGGCAACCGCGGCACCGGATGCGATTTCGGCGTGTACCTTGTCGGTGATCGTGTTGGCTGCCACCGAGCCGCCGACCCCGACTTGGCCGCCAATACCGATGCCGCCGGCGATCGACTGGATGCCGGGGCTCTTGTTGCTGCCGGCCTCGTCCAGCGCTTCGACATCGACCGATTGCGCCTTGACGACGGCGGTGCCGCCGGCAATAAACGCGGCAATCGTGCTGTTGAGAATATTGATCGTCACCGCACCGTTGACCGACACGGTCTGCGACGCCGCACCGGCGGCGGCGATCGCGAAGATCCGCGGGTTCGACACGGCCTTCACCGTGACCGCATTGGCGGTGATGGCGGAGTTTTCGTCGTGCGCGGTAACTTTGTCGGTAATCGTATTGCGGCCGACCGAACCCGACACCGATACGGCGGAGATGCCGACCGCGGCGGAACCGGCGAGCGCCTTGATGACCGGCGAGTCGCTCGCCAGCGTGATAATCGATTTCGCGGTGACGGTCGAACTCGCGAGGATCGCCGCCTCGACCGTGCTGCCCAGCATGTTCTGCGAATAAGAACCGGCGAGCGCCACTTTCGCGGCCCCGGCGGCCCCGGCTGTCAGCGCATCGAGTTCCGGGGTCGCGGTTGCGGTGACCGTGACATTTCCTGAAGTAGAGCTGACGGTGGCATTGTTGATTAGCGCCCGGGTCGTGTTGGCGACATTGTTGATGGCGATCGCGCCACCCACCCCGAGCGCGCCGGTACTGACGGCGACTCCGCCCGCGAGCGATTGCATATGGCTGTTGTCGGTAGCGGCAACGCCGACGCCGGCGGCCCCGCGAACCTTGGCCATGTCGTCGATCTGCGCGGTGATCGTCATCGCAAACGTGTTGGTCGTCACCGAGCCGGCACCCGACACCTGGTCGGCCTCTGCAAGGCCGAGCGCCAGTGCCGCATCGCTCGATGTGGTTTCGGCCGTCACCGATACCTTGCCGCCGGTCGACGTGACCGTGGCGTTGTCGATTTCGGCCAGGACCGTGTCGGTCACGTTACTGTAGGAGTACGCCGCGCCGATCGAGGCGGTTGCCAGCGCTACGGCACCGCCGGAAATCGACAGCAACGTCAAATCGTCGTCGGCATCGACACCGATCGCACCGGTCGCAGTGACCATTGCGTTATCGCCGATAAAGGCATGCACCGAATTGCCGACGGTGTTGTGGGCCGCGCCGCCGCCGATGCCGAGATCATCGGTCACCACCGCGCCGAGCGCGATCGAGGTCAGGTCGGACGTATCGAGCGCCGAAACCTCGACGGTGCTGGCGTTGACTGTGGCGTTGTCAATGTCGGCAGTGACGGAGTTGGCGATATTATTGATCGCCAGCGCGCCGCCAACCACCACCAGACCGGCGAAGCCGTCATCGGACAGGGTCGCCCCATTGGCCTTGATGTTGATCTGGTCAGTGTCGGTCGCCGTCACATCGACGCTGCCGGCCGCCGTGACGGTGGCGTGGTTGTCGACTGTCGCCAGGATCGTGTTGGCAACGTTGGCGTCGGAGAAGCGGACTTTCAGCCCGCTGAAACCGGGCAGCAGCCCGGAGAACGCGGATTTGGTGTCGCCATTCGCGGTTACTGCGACATTGCCGGTCACCGCTTTCAGCGTCGAATTGTCGACCAGCGCGATCGCGTTGTCTGCGCTGCTGTTGAACGGCAGCGTCGATTGCACCGTCTGGGTGGTATCGGCGTCGGCGCCCACATTGATGTTGTGGGCGGCGGTGACGGTCGCGTGCCCGGCGATCCCGGCCGCGGCGTCGGCCCGGCCGGCATAGAGCCCGGCATCGATCGCGATACTCAACGGCGAGTTGAGCGCCGAGAAACTGAAGGTGAACGAGGTGTCGAGCGCCGCTTCGACCTTGTCGCGCGCCTTGACGTTGACATCGCGGCCGGCGGTGATTTTGGAGCCGACAACCGCCGCCACCGTCCCCTGTCCGACCTGCGACGCGGTGACCGCGGTGGTCGCCGGCGCGTTCGGCGCCGCCGCGGCCATCGCACTCGCCGCCGCCTGATTTCCACCGACGCCTTGGGCATAATTGTTCAGCACCTTGATCAGGCTGTTGTTGCCCTGCGTGACCAGGCCGTTGATCGCCTTGTCGATATAGCCCTGCACGGTGCCGGGGCCGTTGATCGAGGTCAGTGCGTCGAGCAGCTTTGCCCCGACCACGGCGCCGATCGACACGGCCGAGACTGAACCATTAAGGCCGACAAGGCCGCTGATCCCGGCACCGCCGACAAAGCTGTCGGCGCGCTCGTGCGAGCGGGCTACGACGTCGACATCGCGCGCCGCGTTGACGGCGGCACCGATGCCGATCGTCGCCAGCGTGCTGTTGCGGATAATGCCGACATCGACGCCGCCGCCGATCTCGACAAGGCCACCTTCGAGATTGACCGCGGCACCGATCGTATGGGTGTCGTCATAGGCGCCGACATCGACGGTCTGGGCCGCATTGGCCTGGCCGGTGACGTTGATCTTGGCGCCGTCGTCGATATGCGCGCTGGTGGTATTGCCGACCAGTTCGGCGCCGACCGTGCCGGCGATGCCGATACCACCCGATGGGCTGGCCGCCACCGACAGATCGGTGGTCAACTCGCTCGACATCGCCAGCACCGAAAGCCCGTGAATGCTGGTCGTTGGCGAATCCGGCGAGGTGTCCGGGTTGAGGGCGATGACGGTGGCCCGGCCGAAACCGCCGGCATCCGCTTCGGCGCCGGTGGCAATAAACGCCTCGGTGTCGTTGGCGATCAGGCTGACCGCCGCCGAGGTGCCGAAACCGACGCCGAGCGAGACCGCGAGCACCCCCGAAACCGGTTCCGAACTCGTCGTGTTGTTGGCAAAGACGAGGATGTTGTCGGGCGCCTGCACGTTGCTGTTCTGGTCGAGAAAGGCCAGCGTCGTGCTCTCGATCGAGATGACCGGCAGCGCGCCGGCGACCGTGGCGGCCAGTGCCGCGGTGACGCCGGACGGTACACCGACCACGTCCTGCGTGCTGTCGGCCTTGACGATGACATCGGTGCTCGACCGCACCTGCGCATTGGCGCCGATATAGGCCTGCGTCAACGGCTGGATCAGCGCCAGCGTCACACCCGGCCCGACCGATGCCGCACCGGCCAGCGCTATCGTGCCGGCAAGGTCGAGCGCGAAAAGATCGCTTGCCGCGGCAACCAGTACGCTTTGCGCACTGCCGGCATCGGCGCGGTCGAGGTTGATCTTGGCGCCCTTGTCGATAAAGGCCGAGGTCGCGGTGTTGGTGATGATGCCCGACGCCGACAATTCCGGCGAGGCGCCGAACGCTGCCCCAAAGCCGGTCCCGGAGGTTTCGAGATCGTCCTGCGACAGCGCCGTGACCGCCACGCCGGAAATGTTGGTGGAGTCCGGCGTCGCGACGCGCGTCTTGCTGACGGAGGGGTTGTCGGGGATCGCGGTCAGCGGGCTGATGTCGAGGAAGCTGACATCTGAATTCGCGATCGTGCTGACGATTGTGTAGATCGGATTGTTGAAGACGATGTTGAAGATGCTGGTCAGCGCGCCCGGCAGAAACGGCCGCCCGACCTCGCCCGGCCCGTTATTGGCCGGATCGTAGGTGATCGTGAATTCGCCGTCGAACGCGCTGGTCCCGTTGCCGATCCCCTCGGCATCGACCGTGGCGCCGGCGCCGATATAGGCCTCGACGGTTCGCGTCAGGCTGATCGCCGCCACCCCGGCGCCCGCCGTCGCGGCGACCGCCGCATTGCGGGCGCTGGCGAGCGCGTTGACGGCGTTCACGTCATTCGACGTGACATTGATGCTGTCGAGCGCGCGCACCATCGCGTTCGGGCCGATAAAGGCCTGGGTGGTGATGTTCTCCATCTGCACCGCGCCCGACCCGGCGATGTGGATCAGTGAGGAAACACCGTTCGAGGCGGCCTGGGACGCGATTTGCTGTTGCGAATTTGCCCGCACGATGATGTCGCCGCCGACCCTGGCGTTACCGTCGAGATGGGCGATCGTATTTTTCTGGATAAAGCCGAAATCGGCACTGGCGCCGGCACCGACCGTTTTCGATCCGCCGACATTGCCGGCATTGCCGGCATTGCCGGTCACTGTCGTGTCGTCGGTCGCCTGGATCAGAATGCCCTGCGACGGCAACGGAATGCCGCCACCTTCGTCGAGAGCACTGCCGGCCGCCGCGTAGGCGCGCGTCGTCGCGACCAGCAGATTGGCGGTGATTGAGGCGGGAATGATCGCCGTTCCGCCGCCGCCCGCGCTTTGCGCTTCGGCGCCGAGCGTTTGGTTTCCCATGGCGTCGATGATAATCGCCGAGGGTGTGTCGGCGGTCGCATTGGCGGCGATAAAGGCCTCGGTGCGGTCCTGCACGAGGTTCCCGGCGAGCGCCACGCCGATTCCTGCCGCACTCGCATTAAACGCCGCACCGGACAGGCTTTCCGCCTCGGTATTGCCGAACGCCAGCACGAAGATGCCGCGCTGGGCGGTCAGCGCCGCACCGCTGCCGATGCTCGCCTGGGTCGCATTGGCAACGAGATTGACCGCAATCGACGCGGCTGCACCGGCCGCGCTGCCGGCGCTGCGCGAGGCCGCGAAAGCACCGGCAATCTGCGGCACCTCGCCATTCGTTTCGGCCGTCACGCTGATCGTGCTGGCGCCGATTTTGGCGTTCGCGCCGATGCCGGCAATGATCGTCTGGTGCGCGTAATCGGCGGCGAGCGCCAGTCCAACCGTCGCCGTGTTGTTGATCGCCTGCGAGGTGGCGCTGGCAACCGCACCGTTCTGGCCGGTCGACATGACGTTGACCGCGCCCACCGCATTGACGGTCACACCATTCGCGATCGTCGCCTCGGTATCGCCCAGGGCGGCATTGGCGCTGATCGCGGCCGCGGCACCAAATGTCGGAACCGTAATACCGGCCTGATGCGCCGCATTCGCCACGGCCGTGCCGATATTCGGGAAGGCCGGAGAGTCATTATTCGCCGGGCCGCTGTTCAGCTCGTTGATCAGGCTGGCGAGATCCTGGTCGGCGCTCTGGTTGCTGGTGCTGCCGACGGCGCCCGAATTGGCGATCGACCCGGCGGCCGTCCGCGAGCCGGCGGTCACCGATACCCCGCCCGTTGCGGTTACGTTGCGGGCCAGCGTCGCGGTCGAATTGTCGAGCGCCACATTGACCGCGATGACCGTACCCAGTCCCGAAGACCGCTCGATGATGCTTGAATCGGCTAAACTGAGGCTGGTGCCGACCGCTGCGGAATCGATCAGCAACGAGCCGACGCTGAGCAGCGGTGCGGCCGTCACCTCGGCGGTCGTGTGCCGGTCGACGAAATCGACCGAGATCGCCCCGGCCATCGCGCTGACCGCCTGCGCACCGGCCACCGCATGGCTGAGCGCATCGGCATTGCTGCCGGCGACGATGCCGAGAACTGACGCGTTGGCGACGCTGCCGCCATCCAGGGCCGCATGGCTCGTGTCGAACACGACATTGACCGCCACCGAGGCCCCGATGCCGACGGCACTGCCCGGCGCGGGCTGCGAGGTTGCGAGCGCACTGCTGTTCGAGCCGCCGAGCGCACCCACGGCAACCGCGCCGCCATGCACGTCGACCTGTCCCTGGCTGCCGATGACCGCCTCGACATCGGTGCTGACCACATCGATCGCCAGCGCACCGGCGATCGCTACCGGCGCATTGCTGGCGCCCGACATGGCCGTCGCCGAAAAATTGCTGGTGCCGCGCTCGCCGTTCGACGACAACGCTTCGACGGTGAGGCTGGCGGCGCTTGCCGAGCTATCGACCGTCGCCGACACCTCTTCGACGCCGACATTGACCGCGACAGCGCCGCCAATCCCCGTGCCGCTGAATTTCGTCGTGACCGGCCGCGCGCTGGCATTGGTCGTGGCCCGACCGGTGCCGAGCGATTTGACGAGCAGATTGCCGCCCGTCGTCATGCTGCCGGCCGACTGCGACGCCGTCACCGTCGCCAGCGTCACCCCGACGCCGAGCGCCGCACTGACGCCAAGCACACCATCCGCCGTCTGGACCGCCGGCACCAACCCGCCGACTGGATTACCGAGGAAATTCATCTCCTTGCCGAGCAGCGGATTATCCTTGATGCCGCTCGGGGCGGCACCACGCGCGCTGGCATCCGCCTCGGTGTTGCTGTTGGTGTTGCCCGTCGCGGTGATCGAGACGGCGCCGCCGGCCGTCAGCGTGCCGGCACTGTCTGCATTCGTCGTGTCGCGCACGATGCCGAGGCTGACCACCGCACCGATCGCCGCGTTGGCGCCGGCTGCGGCACCACTGGCGGTGGTCGCCGTGTTGCTGTTCTGCCCGGCATGCACGTCAACGACGCCGGTGGCGCTGATCGAGGCACCGGCCTTCAATTCGGCGCCAACCGTATCCTGCACATAGGCCAGAGCGACCGCCGGCGCGGTCGCCGTGCCGCCATTGGCGCCGGCTGTGGCCGTCGTCATCGCCTGATTGTCAGCGTCGGCGTCGATCGATACCTGGCCGGCATCATCAACCGAAGCGCCGCTATCGAGCCCGGCACGGACCGTGGTGTCGACCAGATTGATCGCAACCGACGCGCCGACGCCGACCGGCGATCCTGTCGATACCCCAGTGGCGATCACCGTATCGGTCACATCGTTATCGGCAGACAGGCTGACGGCACCGCCCTCGCCATCCACCTTGCCGGTGGCGCCGATCACCGCTTCCGCATCGGTCGAGACGACGTTGAGCGCCAGCGCGCCGGCGACACCGACATTGGTGCCGCCCGCGCCGGACCGCGCCAACGCACCAAACCGGCTGCCGGTTTCGCCGGAACCGGTATCCAGCGACACGCCCTTGCCGGTTACCGAACCGTCGATCTCGGTGCGGATCGTTTCGCTGCCAAGATCAATAGCCAGCGCCGCGCCGATGCGCGTGCCGGGGAGCGCCGTGTTAAGGAACTGCCCGCTGGCGATCGTGTTCTCGACGACGCTGCCGTCAGCCGTCAGCGATACCGGGCCGAGCGCCATGATCGAACCAGCCGATTGCGTCGCCGTCACCGTACTCGTCGCACTGCCGACTGCCAGCGCAGCCGCTACGCCAAGATCGCCGTCTGCCGTCGCAGCGTCAGGCACCGGCAGCGGGACGCCGAGAAAACCAAGCTGCTGCGCAATCGCACCGTTCGCTCCGACGCCAGCCGGCGACGCACCGCGCGGCCCGGCAATCGCGCCTACCAGATTGTTGGTGGTGCCGTTGGCCGACAGCGTCACCGCATTTCCCGCCACGAGGGTTCCGGCACTGTCGGCCTGCGTCTGATCGACCACGACACCAATCGCGATCGCCGCGCCGATCGCCGTCAGTTCGCCGTTGGCGACCCCGGTCGCGTCGGTAAAATTCGTCGTGCTTTGGCCAGCTTGCAGTGTGACCGAGCCATCCGCTTTGACGTTACTGCCGGCATCGAGGTGGGCGCTGTCGCTGTTATCAGCAATTGTCAGCGCCACTGCGGCGGCCGTGGCGGTGCCGCCGGCCGCGCCTGCGGTGGCAATGGTCTGCGCACCGCGGGTGGCGAGCGCCGTCATCGTCAGCCCGGTGAGGCCGGAAACCGTCGCGTTCTGCTGCACCGCAGCCTCGGCGTCGGTGCTGACGGTGTTGATCGCAACCGACGCGCCAATTCCGTCGGTGATGCCGAGCGCATTGATGCCCGGCCCTGCCTGCGCTGTCGCGGCCGAACCGCGCGCCGCGGTCAGTGTCAGGAAAGAACCGTCAAACGTCGGCGTTGCGCCGTTCGCTATATAGGCCCGCCCGCTGTCACTGACGTCGTCGATCGCCAGCGCGCCGGCCACCCCGACGCCGGCCGCACCGGCGCCGGACAGGGCACGCGCCCGGAAAACGTCGGTCGTTGCCGCATTCAGCGCCGCTACATTGACAACCGGGCTGGCGATCGTCGTCCGTCCGTCGAGGTAAGCGTCATCCGTCACCGTCGCGACGTTGATCGCAACCGCGACGCCGACCCCTTGCGACGACTGCACTGCCGAGGCGTCGGATAGCGTCTGCACCGTGCTCGACGATGCAGCATCGACCCCGAGCACCTTCCCCGTGTTGACGACGCCGTCGGTATCGATGAACGCCTTGGTCGTCTGATCGACATGCGTAACAGCAACCGTCGCCGCGACTGTCACCGGACCGTCCGCGGTTGCCGCGTTGTTGCCCATCAACTGCTGCTGCGTGCCGGCGGAATTCGATGCTGCGCCAAGCTGGGTCGCCCGCGACGTTGTCGACACATTGACCGTCGATCCGGCACCAACCGACGCCGAGGCCGACTTGTTGACCGACGCGTCACCGCTGATCGAGGCCGTGGTGTCGACATTGGCAAGCGCTACCGCGACAGTGGCGCCCGCCGCGCTGACACCGCCGGCGCTGCCATCTGCGAGCACCGTCAGATTGACGCTGTTGAGCGCCGTCACGCCGACGACACCGCCGGCCGAGACCCTCGACGTGCCACCGATATCGGCGGTTGCCGAACTGCCGATCTTTGCTGTCGCAATCGCCGCATCGGTATTCAGCAAAGCGATCGGCTGTGCGGTTGCGTCGGCCGTGGCCCGCACCGCCGACCCGGCGCTGACCAGCACTGCGCCGCCGACATCGATCGCCGAGGCACCCTCAATCTCCGAACTGGCGGTTGAGCCGAATGACAAGAGCGTCAGCGTCGGCTGGGTCACCGACGCCGCCTGCCCGGCGATGGCCGTCATCGTCAAGCTGGCGCCGCGGATCGTTGCGCCATCAACCAGCACGCTGGCATTGACGTCGCTGCTGCCGTTACCGATGGCCGCCGCCGTCAGGCCGACATCACCGGAGGTGAAGCCCTGATCGGCATCGGCCCGGATCACCGCGCCGGCCTTGACACTTATTGTCTCGGCAGCGATCGACACCGAGCCGGAATCACCGACCGACGGCGATGACAGCGCGTTCGCCCCACCGGTGTCGCGCGTCGAGATCAGCGTGCCGGGCGCCACTGTCACTGCGTCTGTTCCGGTCCCACCGGTGACTGTCAGGCTGGCGCCGCTGGTCGAGGTGAAATCGCTGATCGTCAGGGCGTCGTTACCGCCCATCAGATTGACCGTCAGGGAACTCGTCGGGCGCGTAAACGTCGCGCTTTCCAGCGAATTATTGAGGCTGCTGACCCGCAACGCGCCGAGATTATTGGGCGCGGTGGCCAGCACCAGATTGTCATCGCCACCGGTGCCGTTGACGATGACATTGGCAATGCTGCCGCTGACCGTTACTGGTTCGAGACCGCTATAGGCCAGCGCGTTGCCGTCAACCACGACGCTTCCGGAATGCGGCCCGGTGCTGTTGAACTGCACGGTCTGCGCCCGCGTGTCCTGGTAGACGAGGCTGTCAAAGCCGCCGTCGCCACCGTCGATACCGCGGCTGAGGCTGCCGCCCGGGGTGACGACAAACGTGTCGTTGTTGTTGGCGCCGCCCTGCAGCGCTTCGACATTGGCAAAGCTCACGCCGGCTTGCCCCGTCGCGTGCCCGGAATTTGCCCCGGTGATCTGCCAGGTTTCCGCTCCGCTGCCGGTGATCGACAGCGTGTTTAGCCCGGCGCCACCATCGAATGAGACCGCCGGCGCTTTGACGCCGGCAAAGCTGGCACCATTGACCTGCAGCATGTCGGCGACACGGCCGCCGGTGACCTCGACGCTGCTGACCGATGCCAGCGGCGCCTCGGCGACGACCGAACTGTCGCTGCGGTTGACGACCTGCACTTCCTGGACGGGCGACCCGCGTTCGCCGGTCTGTGCCACTGTGGCCAGTTGCACCACCAGATCATGGCTGTGGGCGGCGGCATCGCCATGCGAATTGTCGACCAGCAGGACTTCGCCGTTCAGCAGCAGCCGCGGCTCCAGAGCGTCGAACACCAGCCGGCCGGCGCGCCGATCGTCAGCAGGACGTCGGCCGCGCCGCGCGAGGCTGCGCAAATGCCCGCCCAGGCCGAACAGCCCGGTATTTCGGATTTTACCCGGCGACTGCGACACAAAAGGATAGGCCATCGTGTTCTCCCTACCCACACATGCTGAAATCGTCGACGATCGTTAGTGACCGACGTCAACCGAGGAGTTGCGGCGCACCTTGCTCGAGATTTCTCAAGACCGCGCGACCTATACGATTGTTCGATAAATTGCGACTTCGCAGACGGCCATCCCGCCACAACGATCCGCAAGCCCTTTGCCGGAACAGCGAGCACGCCAACCGGTATGACTGAGCGTATCAAGGGAAGGTGACTGGCGCAAATAACGCATATAGCGACCCGCGCGGTCAGGCTGACCTATTGATTCTATTGTAATTTCTTGAGTTGGCGCAACCGACCGGCTCTGCGACGCGCAACGGCGCCGGGGGCAAATCGCCTGCTGATACAAGACCCATTACTAACGTCACGCCAGCTACGGTAAGTCACACATGGCGCAATCGCACTGAGCGATTGTGCCGGAGACAATTCTTGCGGCATCGGCTATTGCAAGTTGCAGTAATTGTTCGATTGGAAGCGGAGCGTGTCGCTGTCGCGCCGCCGGAGCGGAAACGATGAAAATCCATGTTCTGTCTTATGTCGCGACTGCGGTGGTGTTCCTCATCTGCGACGTGATCTGGCTGAGCGTCGCCGGCGCCGCGCTTTACCGACCGCTGCTCGGCGATCTGGTGCTCGAAAAGTTTCGGCTGGTGCCGGCGGTCGCGTTCTACCTGATCTACGTGGCCGGCATTGTGTTTTTCGCCGGTTCGCCGGCAATCGTTTCGGGGCGCTGGACAACAGCGCTGCTAAATGGTGCCCTGTTCGGCTTTTTTGCCTACGCGACCTACGATCTGACAAACCAAGCGACGCTCAGAGCCTGGCCGGTGACGATCACGATCGTCGATCTGTGTTGGGGAACGGCGCTGACCGCGGTCGCGGCGACGCTCGGCTATGTCATCGCCAGCGCTATTGCACGGGCAACCGGCGGCTAGGCACCGTGGCCGGTTGGCCCGCTCTCGATATCGGCGAGGACGTTGGAAAATACCACTCCAACAAAAGCGCTCAGCGTCCCAACGCTGAGCGCGTTGACGCCGAGGAATGCAGCGTATTCGTCGGGTGAATAGAGATGTAGCGGCGCGCCGTAGCGACCGCGCAGCCCGACATAGGTAACGAGGCCCAGACCGAGCAGCACCAGCATGACGGCCCGCTCCGACCGGCGAAACAGCATCGCGGCAATCATGATGCATGGTGCAAAAAACAACTCGACCCCTGAGGCCTCGCCAAACGCCTTGGCGCTCAGCACGGTGTTCGCAATGCCGATCAGCGGCAGCAGCGCACGCCCGGCCAGCGAATTGCACCGCGCCACAACCGGCACCGCGATGAAAAAAGGCGTCGACAGAAAGGTGAGGAACGAGACGCCGATGTCACGGCTGACAAAAAGATACAGATAGAGCGGATAAATTGGCTGATTCCATGCGACAACGACTGCGATCAAATTGCCGGCAGCCACCAGCGGATCGGGATGCGCGATGTAGTTGCGCACGGCGCGCCACGGCGAGAGGCTCATCGCGCGCGGGCTATCGCAAAGGACCGGGCCAAAAGGCATTGACGCGCGCCTGATAAGCGCGGAACGCGTCGCCGCGCGAGCGCAGCATATGCGCCTCCAGCGGCGGAATGCCGGAGGCGTAGACCAGCAGCCAGTACATCAGTGCCGGACCGGACAGCGCCAGCCAGCCCCAGCCATAGCCACCCGCCGGCTCGACGGCGATCACCGCGTAAGCGAGCCAGCCGAGCCACTGGAAAAAATAGTTCGGATGCCGCGACCGGCTCCAGAGACCGATGTCGCAGACTCGCCCTTTATTCGCAGGCTCGGCGCGAAACCGCGCCAACTGGTGATCGGCACTGCCTTCGCCGGCGATCGCAACGATAAGGATCAACACGCCGAGACAATCACTGGCCCGCAATCCGGCGGCCGGATTGTGCGCCGCGATCAGGATCGATAATGCCAGCAGAAAAGAGGCGGTTGCCTGAATCTGCAGCAACAAGAGCAGCCGTCGGGGAAAATCGGCGCCCCATTCCTCGCGCAACCGGGCATAGCGGGGATCGTCACCGCCGCCGACTGTCCGCCGCACGATGTGTAGACCGAGCCGCAGCGACCAGATCACCACCAATACGGCAACGACGACCTGCCGCGTTGTCACGGCGTCGCCCGCCTGCAGCGGCACCAGCGCGGCGCCGCTTCCTGCGATACCGATTGCAAACGACCATATTGCGTCGATCCAGCCGTTATTGCCGGTCCGCAGCGCAATCGCCCAGGCGCCGATCATAACCAGCGACAAACCGGCGGCGAGGCCGGTGATGACAAGGCCGACAATCATCGCGGCGCCGCGGTGACGATCGGCGCACCGCCGCCGGCAGGGGCATGCGTTACGTCGTCGATAAAGGCGACGGTATCGCGCAGCACCGGCGCGAATGACCGCAACGGCACGGCAAAAGCACCGATCAGCATGCGATGGCTGATCCCGTCGTACAGCTTAACCGTCACGGCATCACCCTTTTCGCTGATGCGGGCGGCAAGGCGGGTGGTGTTGCCCGGTTTGACGGTGTGGTCGTCGCACCCCGTCGCGAGAAACGCCGGCGGTGCGCCGGCCTCGACGAAGTTGATCGGCTGTGTCGCTGCGCGGTCCTTCTCGGGGCCAAAGATGATTTTCAGCGTCGGGTCCTGGAGCGGCAGAAAATCGTAAGGACCGGCGAGGCCGACCAGGCCTTTCAGATCACGGTCCGGATCGAGGCCGGCCGCGGTGAGCCACCTCGGGTCGTATGTCAGCATGGCGGCGATGTGACCACCCGCGGAATGCCCCATCAGCACCATACGGCCGGGATCGCCGCCATATTCCGCGGCGTGATCGTGCGCCCAGCGGACCGCGCTCGCCGCATCCTCAAGAAAGCCGGGAAAGCGCACCTCGGGATAGACGCGATAATCGGGAATGATCGCGACGAGCCCACGGCTCGCGAGCGCAGCACCGAGAAACCGGTAGATCGCCTTATTTCCGGTCTGCCAGTCCCCCCCATAAAAAAACACGACGACCGGCGCCGCCGGACGGCGCGGCGCGGGAGCATAGACATCGAGGGTATGGCGCGCGCCTGGGGCGTAGGCGATGCCCGAGGTCAACCGGTACTTACCCCAAATGGTGAATGCGTTGAGCATGCTTGCCGGAGAAAACGCCATCAGAGCGCCCCCGACGCACAGCAGCGCGACCAGAACGGTGCAGATGGCCCGTACCGCGCCGCGGCGCCTGACGCAGCTTGATGACGTCGAGAGCGGTGGTAACCCCTGGCTTCGCACATGATGCCCAGAAACATTCATCGGTCATAATACGAAAAGCTGTTGGTCTTAGTTGCGGTCCATTTTTTGAACGCGTTTTTCGAGAAGCACCTTGCAAGAGACGGATCAACTCTTTGAGAAATCCATGCCCCTGAACACCGCAGCCCCTGCCGGCCCCTTGCGGATCGCTGTCATCGGCAGTGGCATCTCGGGTTTGTCCGCGGCATGGCTGCTGTCGCAGCGGCATCAGGTCTCGGTATTCGAGGCCGACAGCCGAATCGGCGGCCATTGCAACACGGTCGATGCCGGCGTAGTGCCGGTAGATACCGGGTTCATCGTGTACAACGAAGTCACCTACCCTAATCTGACGGCGCTGTTCCACCACCTTGGCGTGGCGACGAGGCCATCGGAAATGTCGTTTGCAGTGTCGCTCGACGGTGGCCGCATCGAGTATGCCGGGACCAATCTCCGTGGTCTCTTCGCGCAGCCCCGTAACCTTCTGCGCCCGCGATTCTGGTCGATGCTCGCCGATCTGCGCCGCTTTTACCGCCACGCACGGCACGACATCGCGGGGCTTGGCCTCGCAACCCTCGACCAGTATCTCGATGCCGCCGGCTACGGTGCGGCCTTTCGCGACGATCACCTTTACCCGATGGCCGCAGCCATCTGGTCGACCCCCGCGGCAGAGATCGGCAGCTACCCCGCTGCCGCTTTTATCCGCTTTTGCGACAATCATGGATTGCTGCAACTGACCGACCGCCCGATCTGGCGAACCGTCGAAGGGGGCAGCCGGGCCTACGTCGCCCGCCTGACGCAGAACTTCGCCGAACATATCGCGGTCGGCTGTGGCATTCGGCGCATTCGGCGCAACGCGGGTGCGGTTGAGATCAGCGATGCAAGCGGCCGCATTGCGCAATTTGATCATGTCGTGATCGCGACGCACGCTGATCAAGCGCTCGGCATGCTCGCCGATTCCAGCACGCAGGAACGCGAGGTTCTCGCCGCCTTCAGCTATGGCCGCAACGACGCTGTGCTGCACCGCGATACCACGCTGATGCCGCGACGCCGCACCGCTTGGGCGAGCTGGAATTACATTTCACGACGCGCCGATGCATCCAATCGCCTCTCGGTAACGTATTGGATGAACCGGCTGCAGGGGATACCCGATGCGACGCCTTTGTTTGTAACGTTGAACCCGAAACAGGAACCGCGGCCGGATCTGGTGATCCGGCGCGAGACCTATCATCACCCGATCTTCAACGCCGCCGCTCTCGCGGCGCAGGAGCGGCTGTGGTCGCTCCAGGGCGTGCGCAATACATGGTTCTGCGGGGCGTATTTCGGCGCCGGGTTTCACGAAGATGGGCTCCAGGCCGGGCTTGCCGTCGCTGAGGCTCTAGGTGGTGTGCGACGGCCGTGGAATGTTGCCGGGGAATCCAGCCGCATCCGGCTCGCGCCGTCACCGGCAGCCCTCGCGGCTTCTTCACAGCGCGTCGCATGATCGATCATTCGAGCGCGCTTTACACTGGAACGGTAATGCACCAGCGGCTGCGGCCACTGCGGCACCGGCTGCATTATCGGGTGTTTTCGCTGCTGCTCGACCTCGACGAGATCGATTCGTTGACGGAACGGCTTTGGATATTTTCCCGCAACCGCTTCAATCTGTTCAGCTTTCACGACCGCGATTACGGCGGCGGGACGGCCGAGCCGCTACGTGACCAGATCGAACTGCATTTGCACGCGGCGGGCGTCACTCCTGATGGCGGGGCGATCAGGCTGCTGACGATGCCGCGCATGCTGGGCTACGCCTTCAACCCGATCAGCGTCTATTTCTGCCATCATCGCGACGGTGCGCTCGCCGCGATCGTCTACGAGGTCAACAACACCTTTCGCCAGCGCCACAGCTACGTCATTCCGGTGACCGACGCCACCGCCCGCACCATTCGGCAGGAATGCGCAAAGCAGCTTTATGTGTCACCGTTTTTCGACATGGACATGACCTATGCATTCCGGGTCATCCCTCCCGGGCGCCGTGTCGGCATCTCCGTCACCGGTCGCGACGCCAAAGGCCCGACCATCGTCACCTCACTGTTTGGCAGACGAGCACCGCTCACCGACCGTACGCTGGCGCTGACATTTGTGACCTACCCGCTGCTTACCCTCAAGGTCATCGCCGGCATTCACTGGGAGGCTCTGTTGCTCTGGCGCAAGGGGCTGCCCCTAAACTCCCGTCCGAACCCGCCAGACAAGGCGGCGACTGTCGGCCGCCCTGCCGATGTTAAAGACGCTAAAGACGTCCGTCCTCATGTTGTTTGAGAGCGAAGACAACACGCCAGTTGTGCGAAGCGACCGACCCTTGCGTCACCGTGGGGTCATTACCGCAATCCTCAAGCGTCTGCTGGCGGGTCTGCCGGCGGGGCGCTTGACCGTCGTGACGCCGGCTGGCGAGTACATCCACTATCAGGCGGCGGCACAAGGCCCCGAGGCCGTCCTGGTCTTTCATACCTGGCGCGCTTTGGGCCACATCATCCTGGGAGGCGATGTCGGTTTTGCCGAGGCTTATATCGCCGGCGAATGGTCAAGTCCCGATCTGACGGCACTGCTCGCGATGGCAGCATCGAATTGCGATTACTTTGAGCGCGCGATCCTGGGGTGTGTGCCGCTGCGCATTTTCAATCGGCTGCGCCATCTGCTCAACGCAAATTCCAAATCCGGCAGCCGCCGCAACATTGGTTTTCATTACGATCTGGGTAACGATTTCTACCGGTTATGGCTTGATCGCAGCATGACCTACTCTTCGGCCCTGTACGAAGCGCCGGGCCAATCCCTGGAAGACGCACAACAGGCAAAGCAGCGATACATCCTCGACCTTCTCGCGCTTGACGGCGGCGAGCGGGTACTGGAAATCGGCTGCGGCTGGGGGTCGCTCGCGGCTCAGTTGACGCGCCTCGAGGCTCGAGTCACCGCGCTGACATTATCCCAGCAACAGCTCACCCACGCGCAAGCAGTGATCGGCATGCACGGCCGAACCGGGCAGGCCGAACTGCGGCTGCAAGATTACCGCGATGTTGACGGCCGCTTCGACCGGATCGTGTCGATCGAAATGCTCGAAGCCGTGGGCGAACAATATTGGCCGGTCTATTTCAAGACGCTACGCGAGCGGTTACGACCGGGCGGCAAGGCCGTACTGCAAGTCATCACCATTCGCGAGGAGCGATTTGCCCAATACCGCAAAGGGGTGGATTTTATTCAACGCTACGTCTTCCCCGGAGGCCTGCTCCCGACAATGGAAATTATCCGGCAACAGACGGAGTGCGCCGGCCTCAGGCTCGCATCGGTCAAGTTGTTCGGCGAAAGCTACGCGCTGACCCTCGCCGAATGGCGTCGCCGGCTTCTAGCGGCGTGGCCCGAAATCGAGCAACTCGGCTTTCAGGCGCCCTTTCGCCGTCTCTGGGAATATTATCTGTCGTATTGCGAAGCCGGGTTTCGCGCGAAGGACCTTGATGTGGGCCTTTACTTGATAAGCGGCTAATGTCCGCGGCGCCGCATCAGACATAGGTTTTTTCCTCAACGATCTCCGAGCCGGTCAACGCGTTGATGCGGCGCTTGAGGACGGCGCGCCGATCGTTGTTTTGATAGACCGCGCGCGCCAGTTCGACAAACTCACCGTCGAACCGGTCCTCGCGTTCAAGCCGGCGCAGATCGTCCTCGATTTGCCACAGGCGCCGATTTACCGTCCGCAATTCCTGCCAGACCTCGTTCAATGCCGGTGACGCGTCGACCTCGCGCCGACGCACGCCATCGAGCGCAGCGAATTCCGCGGCAACGTTGGCGCGCTTTGCCGGATCGGTGATCGCGGCCAATTTCAGTTCGAGAATGCTGATCTTATCGCACAGCTCACCGACCGAGACCGGCACCAATAAGGGCATGCGCATCGCCTTGGATTAAAGATGGATGGGCACCGCAGGCAGGTCCGATCTCAATCTGACGCTCGACTGCGGCGACGACATCGTCGAGCGGAATCGCGTCGATGCTGCCGGAGCCGTAATCCTGCGCCTTCAGCCAGATCGACGCCCGCGCAAACGGCGCATATTTCTCGGGCCGGGTCGGGCCGTACAGCGACACCATCGGCGCTCCGCCAACCGCCAGCAAATGCCCGGCGCCGGAACAATTCGCCACCGCCGCCGACAGGCGCTCGCCCAGCGCCGCGGTCAGGCAGGGCCCACCAACGGCGTCACGTCGCGCGGCGTTCTGCTGTTCGGGAAACCGAGCCAACGGCACCGCCTCGCGCAATGGCGCGAGCCATTCCTGTTCCTCCGGCCCGATCAGAAATACCGGCACGCGCCCCCGTGCGACCTGACCATGCGCCAGCGCGATATAAGCCTCGAGCGGCCAGCACTTGCCGGTTCTCTTGTTGCCGGCGCCGGGCGACAGGCCAACATAGGCCGGCCCTGGTGGCAGCAATTCGGCGGCGCGGCGGCGTAAATCCGGTGGGATCGGGATCGGGTTCGGCACGGTAATCGGCCGACCGGCCGCAGCAGCGGCAAGCCCGAGGAGTTTGTCGACCAGCAACGGCGGACGCCGCGGCACGCCGCGCGGTGGTGCTTTGTTCGACAACGCATAGCGCCAGGTGCCGCTGATAAAGCGGCGATGCGGGATGCGCCGCAGGAATATCGTGCGCCCGAAATAGCGCTGCGTATCGACGATCAGGTCAAAGCGCCGCTCAAGAACCGGATGGCCGCGGCGAAACGCCAGCCGCAGCGCATCGCGCGGATCGGTCGGAATCGCGAGGTCGGTGATGAATTCGTCGATCCGCCCATCGACCAGCGGCGCCAGGTGATGGCGCAGATAGAACGAGCCGCTGGTGCCCGGCACCCAGGTAATCCGCGCCATCGGAAACGCGCTGCCCAGCGCCAGCAGCAGCGGCAGCTTGAGCACGTTTTCACCGAGCGCGTTGTCGGCATCGCTGGTGATGTAGACGAGGATCGAGCGCGGATCGAAGGCCACGGCCGGCCGGTTACTGCGAGGCTTCGTCAAGCAGGCGGACGATGTGGCGGGCGTCGCGCCCGGCCCCTTCGGCAATCTGGTGGCGGCACGAGGTGCCGCAGGCCGCAAGCAGCGTGTCGGATGCGGCGGCGCGCATCTTTGGCAGGACGCCGAGTTCACCGATCCTCATCGATACATCGTAATGCTCAGCCTCCATGCCAAACGATCCCGCCATGCCGCAACAGGTGGAATCGAACGTTTCGACCTTGAGTTCCGGGATCAGTTGCAATGCCTTGGCGGCAGCGCCGGCGGTGCCGAACGCCTTCTGGTGGCAATGGCCGTGCATCAGCGCAGTGCGGCCGGGCATCGCCGTCAACGGCAACTGGAAGCGGCCGGCCGTACACTCACTTTCGACAAATTCCTCGAAAAGCTGCGCGTGGTCTGCCAGAGCGACGGTCGCGGCGCCGGGCAACAGGGACGGGAATTCATCGCGCAGAGTCAGCAGGCAGGCGGGTTCGAGACCGATGATCGGGGTGCCGGCGGCAATGGCCGGCGCCAGTGCATCGAGCATCCGGCGGGCCTCTTCGCGCGCCTCGTTGACCATGCCGGCCGCCAGAAACGTCCGGCCGCAACACAAAGGCCGGCCGACCCCCGGCTCAGGCGTGGTGACGCGGTAGCCAGCGCGGCTCAGCACCCGTTCGGCGGCCCGCGCGTTTTCCGGCTCGAAATAGCGGTTGAAGGTATCGACGAGCAGGAGAACCTCCCTGCCGGTCGCGCCGGGCTGTGCACCGCGATACGGCGCCG
The DNA here is from genome assembly GCA_036268425.1 of Allostellaceae bacterium. Classification (GTDB taxonomy): domain Bacteria; phylum Pseudomonadota; class Alphaproteobacteria; order ATCC43930; family CGMCC-115725; genus DATARH01. Next base: position 100,648 of record DATAUE010000179.1, on the reverse strand, counting down.
ACGACCATTCGGGTAGTTGCCGCCGTGCGCTCAGACCGAGCCATTTCTCACCAAGCCCCGCCAGCACCGGCACCCGGTTGCGCAAGTTCAGCAGCGCTGCAAACCGCGCCGCCCACGGGGCATAGCGCGGCAGATAGGCGATCGCCTTGTCCCGCCATGTTGTGCCGTGCCGTATCTTGTATTGGTGCAAAAACTCCAGTTTCATCTTCGCCATATCGATGCCGGTCGGGCATTCGCGACGACAGCCTTTGCACGAGACGCACAGCGACATCGTCTCGGCCATCGCATCCGAGGTCAGCGCATCCGGCCCAAGCTGGCCCGACAGCGCCAGCCGCAGCGTGTTGGCGCGGCCCCGCGTCAGATGCTGCTCGTCACCGGTCGCGCGGTAGGACGGGCACATGACGCCCGGGTCCGATTTGCGACAGGCACCGTTGTTGTTGCACATCTCCGCGGCGCTCGCGAAACCGCCCCAGTCCGACCAGTCGAACGCGGTCTCGACCGGGATATGCCGATGATCCGGCTTGAAGCGGAACAGGCTGCGGTCGTCCATTTTCGGCGGCCGCACGATCTTGCCGGGGTTGAACACTCCGCCTGGATCGAAATTGTCCTTCACCTCCTCAAAGGCGCGGATGATGCGCGAGCCGAACATCGGCTCGTGGAATTCCGAGCGCACCAGCCCATCGCCGTGCTCGCCAGAATGCGAGCCTTTGTATTCGCGCACCATCGCGAAGGCTTCCTCGGCGATCTCGCGCATTTTCTTAACTTCAAGTTCCTGCTTGAGATTGAGCACCGGCCGCACATGCAAGGTGCCGACCGAGGCGTGCGCATACCAGGTGCCGTAAGTGCCGTGCTTGTGGAACACCTGGGTCAGCCTGTCGGTGTACTCGGCAAGGTCTTCGAGGCGCACTGCGCAGTCTTCGATAAAGGAGATCGGTTTCCCATCGCCCTTCATCGACATCATGATGTTGAGGCCTTCTTTGCGCACATTCCACACCGCGCTTTGAAAACCCGGATCGGTCGCCTCGATGACGCTGTTCGGAAAACCGAGATCGCCCATCAGTTCGACGAGTTGTTTCAATCGCCGGAGATTGTCGGCGGCATCCTCGCCGGCGAATTCGGTCAGCAGGATCGCCTCCGGCTCGCCTTGCACAAAGCGATCGACCGTGGCGCGGAACATCGGAATGTCGCGCGCCAGCTCGATCATCGTGCGATCGACCAGTTCGACCGCCGCAGGGCCGAGCTTGACGATGTGCTGCGTCGCGTCCATCGCTTTGTAAAAGCTCGGGAAATGGCAGATACCGAGAACCCGGTTGGGCGGTATGGGCTGCAGATCGAGTTCGATCTCGGTGAAAAATGCGAGCGTGCCTTCGCTGCCAACCAGCAGAGAGGCCATGTTGTGGCCTTCGTCGCTGATCATATCGATGTTGTAGCCGCCGACCTTGCGCAGCAGCTTGGGGATGCGCGCGTCGATCTCGTCGGCCTCGCGGCGGTGTAAAGCGCGCATATCGCGCACCAGCGCGCGATACCGCTCGGGCTGCACGTCCTCCCCGAAATTGCCGCCGATTTCGCCGAAATGCGCCTGCGTGCCGTCGGCCAGGATCGCGTCGATCGCCCGCACGTTGTGCACCATGTTGCCGTAGCGGATCGATCGCGCACCGCACGAATTATTGGCAGTCATCCCACCGATCGTGGCGCGGTCACCGGTCGAGACATCGACCGGAAACCACAATTTGTGCTGTCGAATCTGCGCGTTGAGCCGCTCCATAACGGTGCCGGGCTGCACCTTGACCCGCCGCGCCTCGACATCGAGCGACACGACGCCCTGCATGTATTTGCTGCACTCGACGACAAGCGCGCGGTTGACCGTCTGGCCGCATTGCGAGGTGCCGCCGCCGCGCGGCAACACCGGCACGCCTTCCTCGCGGGCGATCTGGATCGCCGTCGCGATATCCTCACGGTCCTTCGCGACGGCGATGCCGATTGGCTCGATCTGGTAGATCGATGCATCGGTCGAGTAGCGGCCGCGGCTGAATTTGTCGAACAGCACATCGCCCTTGATCTCGCGGCGCAGGCGCGCTTCGAGACGCGGCGAGGCGGTGGCATTATCGAGCGGCATGGCGGCCTTCGTGATTGGACAAAATCGAGCGCGCGCAGCCTATCGGTTCGGCACCGCAGGAGCAACGGACCCTGCCGCTTTCCTTATGCCGGGGCGAGCGCGGTACGGGCCGGCGGCGACCACGCCGACAGCAGGTAGAACAGCAGCGCCACCAGCAACAGATGCTGAAACCCGAGCAGCATCGACAGCGACTCGGCCAAGCCACCGACCACCGATCCGGCAATATTGGCGCCCAGCGCAAATTGCGGCCGCGCGGCATTCCGGAACGAGCGGGCGAAAATTACGCCGGCGAAAAACACCGGGCTCAGCGCCAGAATACAAGGCGCGACATAGCGCCAGAATACGCCGCCGGTCAAAAATATGTCCAACGGCACCACGGCACCGATCGCCAGAAACGCAATCAGTCCCGCGTAATACCACCACAAGCTGCCGACACTTGTTTTCAATACAAGAATATTAGCCAGCAGGATCAACACCAGAATCGTAAAGAACACCGATGAATTGACCAGCCATGTGCTGCCGAACAGCAGCGCCATCTGCGCCACCGCCTTGGTTTCCAGCAGCATAAAACCGGCGCCGAGAAAGAACATACGGCTGTCGAAGGAGAACCGGCCGCGCGGCAGAAACAGATACACAAATCCGAGGCCGAAAATACCAAGCAGCAGCATCGAGCGCAGCGTAAAATCCGGAACCAGCCGGCCGTGCAGGTAAAGAAACGGCCAGTCGTCACTGGTTTCGATCGTCTTGCCGGGCGGCGGCATCAACGTGGGCGCGATCCGCTGAAATCCGTCGGGGTGCGCCGGGCTGGCCGCGGGGTCGACCGTAAATCCGTCAATATTCAAATTGCGAGGCGGTGCCGGATCGAGCCAGAAATTCTTATATTTGGCAAAAGCGGCCGGGATCGGCGAGTTGCAGCCGCTGATCATAATCGTAAAGCCGTCCAGCATGTTCTCGCGGAGCTTTTCCTGATAGGGCAGGCTCAACACCATCGGGCGGCAGCCGAATTCCGTCTCCATCATCGCGGCGAGGCGCTCAACGATCCAGCCCTGCCGGAAAAAATTATACATGATGAAGACGCCGTTCGGCTTCAGCACCCGGCGCACGTCATCAAGGGCCTGTTTGGTGAAAAGATAGCTCTCCAGCCGAATATTGGCGTAGCTGCTGTGCATGATCAGCGAATCGACCAGCGCATAGACGACAAGATCGTATTTCCGGTCGGTCGTCCGCAGAAAATGCCGGCCGTCGTCGAGATGCGGAAAGACGCGCGGGTCCTGATAGGGATGGTCCGGGTGATAGTGGCGCCCGATATCCTGGATCACCGGGTCAATTTCGACCGCATCAACGCGCTTTACGTCATATTTGAGCGCATGCGCGACATCGTTACCCGATCCCGCGCCGATAATCAGAGCGTCGTCGAAGGGCGCTCCACCGCCGTGCCGTTGCAACAGGTGAATCAGCGAATAGATCGAACCGCCGGACGAAAACGGCACCATTCCCTGATGCGCCATCGAATTGACCGTGATCGAACCGGTGGGAAAGTGGTGGTCGACTTTGTAATAAGGCGACCAGCGGGTTTCGCGCACATCGCGGTGCGCCCAGTCCGCCGGCACGCTGCTGACGACGACAAGCCCGATCAGCGCCACGATCCGCGGGCCGGTCAACGCGCCGTCCTGAAACAACAGGCAGCCGATCCCCGCACAGCCGATCAAAAACCAGATTTCCGGCGGTGACTGCAAAAACGCCAGCGCTGAAAACGCCGCGATGCCGGCAAGGCTACCACCGATATTCAGCGTGTAGCCGAGCACCCGATTGGGGTAGGCATCGATCGCTCTCCCCAAGACCTGTCCCAGTCCGACGAACATCAACGCGACAAGAACAAAGAACAGTGCCGCGATCGCCTCAATCGGCACGACGAATTTCGCAACATCGGGGTTGCGATATTCGGTTCCGAAAAACACTTCTTGCGGCGCGTTCTGGTCGCCGACATCGACGGCGACCCCGCTCCAGTAATTATAGGCTCCTGAAACCGCCAGGGCCGCGACCACCGTGCCCAGAGCTATCAGCGGGAACCAGCCCAGCCAGTCCTGCGGGCGCTGCGACGCCAGACAGCCACATGACATGCCGAGAAACGACGCGATCAGTACGACATTGCTGAAGAACTGCAGAAAGACAACGTTGGCGCCAAACCAACGAATGCAGGCGAGTTCGAGAAACAGTACCAGAAAACCGACGACAAACAGCCGCACTGCCTGACGCCGCAGCGCCAGGCTGTCGGCTCCGATCGTCGGCGCCGCGATCGCTTCGGTCATGCCCGATCCTCAAACGCTCGTCGAGCGTGCCTCAGAGGCTCGACAATTTCTCGATCGCCGCGACATAGGCGCGGTTCCAGGTCGGGCCGAGCATCACCTCGTTCATCACCAGCCGTTTGGGCAGGCCGCAGACGTAAAGAATCAGGTCGGCGCAATCCTCGGGCTGCACCATACGGGCTTTCTCCTCCACGCTGACCGGGTTCGGTCGCTTGTCGAGTATCGCGGTCGCTACCTCGCCAGGCAGGAACACGCAGGAACGGATGCCATTGACGCATTCCTGCATGTTGATCGAATGGCTCATCGCCACGACGCCGTGCTTTGCCGCGGTGTAGAGCGGTCCCGGAAAACCGCCGATAAACCGCCCCGCCATCGATGCGGTATGGATGATCAGCCCATCCTTCTGCGGCCGCATCAGCGGCAGCGCGACAGTGACGCATTGCGCCGCCGCGGCAAGATTGCCGTTGATCATCAGATGCGCATTTTCCGGCGTCAGCCTGTCCCAATGCCGGTCGTTGATGTTGAGCCCGGCATTGTTCAGCAGGATGTCGAGACGGCCGAACTTTGCCCGAATATTGTCGCCGATACGCCGCACCGAGGCCGGATCGGTCAGGTCGCCGGCCTCGACTTGCGCCGAACCCTGGATATCGCGGATATGTCCGGCGACGTCTTCGAGCGGCTCCGGTCGGCGCCCGGTCAGGATCAGCGTCGCGCCTTCGCGCGCCAGCGCCATCGCCGCGGCCTCGCCGATCCCACTGCCGCCGCCGGTTACCCAGACGATCTTGCCCTCGAACCGCCGCACCAGCGCCTCCTTTTTCTCAGGCTGGCAGGCTATCGCTTCGCCTGCCGGCAGACGAGATGTTTCCATCGACGCGTCCCTGGTAAGGCGGAAAAGCGCAGCGCTTTCCGCCATTTCGGATGACAATGGCCGCTAGCCTTTTACCAGTACGCCGCTGCAGGATATTGGCGGAAGGCGCTGCGCTTTTCCGCCCTACATCCTAAGCTCCGTCATATCTCTTCGGGAGGAACGCGATGCCGACGACCCTGCTGATGCTACCGCCGCAAGGCAACAAGACCCGCGAATGGGCCCAGCGCCTCGCCGCCGCGCACCCCAATCTCGAAATCATCGCACCGGAGACGATGGAAGGCGCCGAGCAGGCGATCGCGATGGCCGATGGGGCTTATGGCACGATCCCGCCGGCCTTGCTGGCGCGTGCCGAGAAATTGCGCTGGCTGCAGGCGCCGCAGGCAGCGCCCCCAGCCGGCTTTTACTACCCCGAACTGATCGCGCATCCGGTCACGATCACCAATTTCCGCGAAATCTATAATGACCATATCGGCGCGCATATCCTGGCGTTTGTGCTGGCGTTTGCGCGCGGCTTCCAGATCTACCTGCCGCAGCAGATGCGCCGCGAGTGGAAGCAGGCGCCGCGCGAAAGCGGCGAGGTCATCCATTTGCACGAGGCGACCGCATTGATCGTCGGGATCGGCGGCATCGGCAGCGAGGCGGCTCGGCTGCTCGCAGCCTGCGGCGTGACTGTTATCGGCCTCGACGAACGCCGCCAGGATAAGCCGCCCGGCGTCGCCGAGATGCACCGCGCCGCTGCCCTCGACGCGCAGTTGCCGCGCGCCGATTTTGTGATCCTCACGGTGCCGCACACCCCGGAAACCGAAGGCTTTATGAACCGCGCCCGCTTTCAACGCATGAAAAAGACAGCGTTTTTCATCAATATCGGGCGCGGTATGACGACCAAGCTCGATGATCTCGCTGCGGCATTGCAGGCTGGCGAGATCGCCGGCGCCGCGCTCGACGTGTTCGAGAAGGAACCGCTGCCGGCCGACCATCCGCTATGGACACAGCCGGGTGTGCTGATCACGCCGCACACTGCCGGCCACGGCCCCTATCTCGACGAACGGCGCTATGACGTCTTGAGCGATAATTGCCGGCGCTTCGCCGCCGGCGAGCCACTGCGCAACATCGTCGAGAAGTCGCGCTGGTTCTGACCCGTTGAGGGCCGCAAACCAAAACCCGCCGGCTAGTCCCGTTTCGGCGCTCCTCAGGCGGGGACGGTCAGGCGCAGGACGCTTGCGGCGTCGGGAGATTGTTCGATGCCGCGGACAGCGGCAATAACGGCGGGCACATCAACAAAAGGCGCGCCCGCCGCCATCAGTTCGGTAACCTTGGCGTCGAGTTCGGCGTCGGTCGTCGGCCGGCCCGGTGTGCCGCGGGAATGGCGCACATGCTCGCTGAGTAACGTGCCGTTGGTCAGGCGCACCGTCACAATCGCTGCTTCAGGCGGCATATTCTGGTCGTCGGCCGCGCTCACCTTGACGCGCAATGCCCGCACCGCGGGGTCCGCAACGCAGGCATCGGTATATTGCGCGAGGCCGGCGGCCCCTTGCGCAAACGCGGCCGCGACGGTGTGCTGCAAGCTCACTTTGGCGAGCCGGCCGCTCTCGATCGAAGGGCGATCGGTGCGTTCGCGCAGCAGCGGGTGGCCGCGCACCTCGATCGCGGCGATCGCGTCGGCGGCAGGGTTGTGCCGGGCGCGAATTTCGAGGCACGCATCGACCACGGGAAACAGCACCACGCCGCAGGGGTACGGCTTGTAGGCGTTGTCCAGCATCTCCCAGCGCTCGCCAAACCCCTCGGTAAGCGCCGGCAGATTGACCGTCTCGCTATTGGCCGCGGCAAACCCGAAGCGGCCCTCGATTGCCTGTTCAGCGGCGGTAAAACCGGCTTCAGCGAACAAGGCCCCGGCGAGACCGTTGCGCGCCGCATTTCCGACACCCAGGCATTTCGACATGCTGCCGAGGCTTTCGACGAGACCCGCCGATTGCGTCGCCGCATGCCCCAAGGCACGCGCCATCCCGGCTGCATCCAGCCCCAGCAGCTTCGCCCCAGAGGCGGCGGCGCCAAAGATGCCGCAGGTTGCGGTGATATGCTTGCCGCGCCGGTAATGATTCGGCATCACCGACAGCCCGACGCGACAACTGGCTTCGAGGCCGAGGGCGAAGGCGTGCAACAGGGCCGCTCCCGATACCGGGCGGCGCTCTGCCAGGGCAAGCACGACCGGAGCGACCGGAGCGCCGGCATGCATCACGGTCGGCAGATGCGTGTCGTCATATTCCAGCACATTGGCGGCAACCGCGTTGAGATAGGCGGCATTGAGCAAATCCGGACGCTCGCGGCGGCCGATCAGCGTCGCCTGTGCCGGCCCGAAAAACGGCTGCAAGACGCGCAGCGACAGCCCCATCGCCTCGTCGATCCAGCCGCCCATCGCGCCACCGACAAAGTTCAAGAGGCCGCGCACGGCCTCGCGCTTTACCGCCGCAGGAATATCCTCCCAGCGCGATGCCACCAGGAAATTCGCGAGTTGTTCGGTGACATGCGGCTGCTCGGGCATTGCTTTCTCCCATTCTGCAGGGCTTGGCGGGCTATAGGGCTTGGCGGGCTGTAGGGCTTGCGGGTCAGATCGCGAGATAGCCGCCATCGACGGTGACGGTGCTGCCGGTCACCCAGCGCGCCTCGTCGGAGGCGAGGAACAGCACGGCGCCCGCCAGATCGTCGGGCTGGCCGAGGCGCCCGAGCGGGATCAGCGCCTCGGTGGCGCGACGCGTTTCGGGGTCGGTGTAACCGGCGCGGGTTAGCCCGGTAAAGGTCGGCCCCGGCGCGATGGCGTTGACCCGGATATTGTGGACCGCGAGATCAACCGCCATCGCATGCGTCAGCGAGCGGCCGCCGCCTTTCGAGGCGACATAAGCGGCACGCTCCGGCCGCGCCACCTCGGCAAGCTGCGAGGTCACGTTGATGATGCTGCCGCCATTGCCCTGCCGCACCATCTGCCGCGCTGCCGCCTGTCCCAGATGAAACATGCCGGTCAGGTTGACCGCGATAATTCGGTCCCAAACGGCGGGTTCGAGATCGAGAAAGTCGAAGCGATGGCTGATTCCCACCGATTCCAACAGGATATCGAGCCCGCCAAAGGCGCCGACCGCCGCGGCAATCGCGGCATCCACCGCCGCCCGGTCGCGAACGTCGAGTGCCTGCGCCGCGGCACGTCCGCCGGCGGCGTTGATGCGCGCGGCGGTTGCCGCTGCGGCGCCGGCATCGAGATCGGTGCAGAATACCGCGGCGCCCTCGCGGCCGAGCGCTTCGGCTCCGGCACCGCCGATGCCGCCGCCAGCCCCGGCAACAAACGCAACCTTTCCCTCGACTCGGCCCATCGTGCGCGCCTCCGCCTCCTTTGATGCTGACCACTATAACCGGCAGGCCCCAGCGTGCCACGGCACGGCACGGATTTTAATTCACAGATTGGCGCGCAGGTTTGCCGGTACGCTCCCACGCCCCTATGTATAAATTCTGCACCATCTGCCGGTGAAACCTCCGATGCACATCCACGTCATTCACGAAAATGCGGACTGGCTCAAGCCGCTGGCGGCCGCGCTCGACGGCGAACGGCTGCCGTGGCGCGACTGGTTTCTCGACGGCGGGGTGTTCGACCTGTCCCAGCCACCGCCAGAGGGCGTGTTCTACAATCGGATGAGCGCCTCGTCGCACACTCGCGACCATCGCTATTCGGCCGAATTGACGGCGTCGGTGCTGGCATGGCTCGCCGGACACGGCCGGCGCATCGTCAACGGACCGCGTGCCCTCGATCTCGAAATCAGCAAGGCCCGGCAATACGCGGCGCTCGAAGCCGCCGGCATCGGCACGCCGCGCACCGTACTGGTCGCCGGCCGGGAGCAGCTTGCCGCGGCGGCGCGCCGGCATTTCCCCGGCCAACCCGTCATCCTCAAGCCGAACCGCGGCGGCAAAGGGCTTGGCGTGCGGTTGTTCAACACCGCCGAAGCGCTTGCCGATTTCGCCGCCGGTCTCGATTACGAGATGCCGGTCGATGGCATGCAGCTATTGCAGGAATACATCCGCGCGCCGGTGCCATTGATCACCCGCGCCGAATTTGTCGCCGGCCGGTTTCTCTATGCCGTCGAAGTCGATACATCCGACGGGTTCGAGCTATGCCCGGCAGATGTCTGCGTCGTTGCTGATGCGTTCTGCCCGGTCGGCGAGACGCCACGCGCCAAGTTCACGATCATCGACGACATCGATGCCGGCTTGAGGCAGCGTTGCGAAGCTTTCCTCGCCGCCAACGACATCGAGGTCGCCGGCATCGAGTTCATCCGCGATGCTGCGGGAGCTGTCTATACTTACGACGTCAACACCAACACGAACTACAACCCCGACGCCGAAGCCCGCGCCGGCCGCTCGGCGATGCAGGCTCTCGCCCGCTTTCTCGGGGGCGAACTGGACAAGGTCAAAATGGGGGAAGGTTAAGTTGGGAAAGGTCAAGACCGGAGCCTGCTGAACGGCCCTTCCAGCAAATTTGCATCTGATGACGGCGGAAGACGCATTCGGACCCTATATCCCGCAGAGGCAATTTAGGATGGGCTCACGACCCGCCCTCATGACGTTGCGGTGCAGGTGATGGACAGAGCAGATTCGGCCTCCGCGGATTTCAAGGCTGGCGCCCCCCAGGCGCCGTTGACGCTCCACATTCCGCCGCATCATGCCGGCCCCGGCGAGCGTCCGGATTACAAGGATGTGCCGCGGTTTGCGGCAGGTGCGGTAGCACGCCCGGATATCGCCGTGCCGGCGCAGGAAACGCATTCCCTCGCCTATCAGTTGATTCGCGTGCTCGACGATGATGGCGCCGCAACCGGCGAATGGAACCCGACGCTCGACACGGCAACGCTGCAACGCGGCTTGCGCGCGATGATGCTGACGCGCGCCTATGACGAGCGCATGTTCCGCCAGCAGCGCCAGGGCAAGATTTCATTCTACATGAAATGCACCGGCGAAGAGGCGATCGGCGTCGGGCAGGCACTGGCCCTGGCGCCCGACGACATGGTGTTCACCACCTACCGCCAGCAGGGTCTGCTGATCGCGCGCGGCTGGCCGCTCCTCGACATGATGTGCCAATGCTATTCCAATTCGCAGGATCGCATGAAAGGCCGGCAACTGCCGGTGCTGTATTCATCGAAAGAAGCCTCGTTCTTTTCGATTTCCGGCAATTTGGGAACGCAGTTTCCGCAGGCGGTCGGCTGGGCAATGGCATCGGCCTATAAAGGCGACCGCCGCATCGCCGCCGGCTGGATCGGCGAAGGCTCGACCGCCGAACCCGATTTCCATCACGCGCTGACCTTTGCCTCGGTGTACCGGGCACCGGTCATCCTCAATGTCGTCAACAACCAGTGGGCGATCTCCTCGCACCAGGAGATTGCCGGCGGCGAGGCTGCGACGTTCGCGGCCCGCGCGATCGGTTTCGGCCTTGCCTGCCTGCGGGTCGACGGCAACGACCTGCTGGCGGTGTACGCCGCGACGCAATGGGCCGCCGAGCGGGCGCGCCACAATCACGGCGCGACCTTGATCGAACTGTTCACCTATCGCGCCGCACCGCATTCGACCAGTGACGACCCGAACCGCTACCGCCCTGAGGACGAGGGCAAGGAATGGCCGCTCGGCGATCCGATCGAGCGGCTGTCGCGCCACCTGATCCGGCTCGGCGAATGGTCGGGCGAGCGCCAGGCGCAACTCGAAAGCGAGCTTGCCGACCAGGTGCGTGAAACCGGTCGCACTGCCGAGAGCTACGGCACCCAGGAAAACGGCCCGCATTTCAGCGCCAAGACGATGTTCGAAGACGTCTTCAAGGAAACGCCCTGGCACCTGCGCCGCCAGCGCCAGGAATTGGGGGTGTAGCGATGCGTGGCGAGCCCATGCCTGTCTTTTCATTGTCATCCCGGCATGGGCCGGGATCCACATTGGCCGGCAGACGAGCGCTTCGTCAGCGGATCCCGGCCTATGCCGGGATGACGGAAGAGCGAACATCATCGGACGATCTCCGCTTCGGACGCGGGGGCTGAGCCATGCCGGCGATGACGATGGTGCAGGCGCTGAATTCGGCGATGGACGTGATGCTGGCGCGTGATCCTAACGTCGTGATCTTCGGCGAGGATGTCGGGTTTTACGGCGGCGTTTTCCGGGTGACCGAAGGCTTGCAGAAAAAACACGGCGAGCAGCGCGTGTTCGATGCGCCGATTGCCGAAGGCGGCATGCTGGCGGTGGCGGTCGGCATGGGCGCCTATGGTCTGCGGCCGATCGTCGAAATCCAGTTCGCCGACTACATCTACCCAGCAACCGACCAGCTGGTCTCCGAGGCTGCGCGGCTGCGCTATCGCTCCGGCGGCGAGTTCTGGTCTCCGCTGACGGTGCGTGCGCCGTGCGGCGGCGGCATATTCGGCGGCCAGACGCACAGCCAGAGCGTCGAGGCCGTGTTCACCCATGTCTGCGGCCTGAAGACAGTGATCCCGTCCAACCCGTACGACGCCAAGGGCCTGCTGATCAGCGCGATCGAGGATGACGACCCCGTTGTGTTTTTCGAGCCGAAGCGCCTCTACAACGGGCCGTTCGACGGCCACCCCGAGCGTCCGGCGGTGCCGTGGACGCAGCACCCGCAAAGCGAGGTGCCCGAGGGCTACTACAACGTGCCGCTCGGCCGCGCCGCGGTGGTGCGCGAGGGGACAGCGGCGACGGTGCTGGCCTATGGCACGATGGTGCATGTTGCCCGCGCCGCGGCGGAGGAAAGCGGCATCGATGCCGAAATCATCGATTTGCGCACGCTGCTGCCGCTCGATCTCGATACAATCGTCGCTTCAGTGAAAAAGACCGGCCGCTGCGTCATCGCGCACGAAGCGACGCGCACCTGCGGCTTTGGCGCCGAACTGGCGGCCTTGGTGCAGGAGCACTGCTTTTACCATCTTGAAGCGCCGATCGTGCGCGTGACCGGATGGGACACGCCCTATCCGCATGCCCTCGAATGGGAATATTTCCCCGGCCCGAAACGCGTCGCCGATGGCCTGCGTCGCGTGATGGAGACGTGAGGTGACTGCTGTGGCTCGGGATTGCGTCGTCGCTACGCTCCTCGCAATGACACCAACATGGTGTGTCATTGCGAGCGCAGCGAAGCAATCCCGAGCCGCATAGGGCGAACGGCATGGGCCACTATGTCGTCAAGCTGCCGGATATCGGCGAGGGCACGACCGAAGCGGAGATCGTCGCCTGGCATGTGTCGCCCGGCCAGGTGATCCGCGAGGAAGACCCACTGGTCGAGGTGATGACCGACAAGGCCACGGTCGAGTTGCCCGCTCCTGTCGCCGGCACCGTGGTGTCCATCAGCGGCAATGTCGGCGACCGCCGCCCGGTTGGTTCGGAACTGGTGGTGCTCGACGTGCCGGGGGATGGCAACACGGTAGACGATTTTCGCGCGCCCCCTCCCCGAGCGGCCATTGCTGTCACCGATCCGTCTCCGGCACCGCAGGAGAAGGCAAAAACAGCTCCCCTCTCCCGCATTGCGCGAGAAGGTGGCGACGGGCACAGCCGGGCGACGGGTGAGGGTTTCCGCCGTATACCTCCCACCCGCCATATCGGCGCAAAGCCGCTGGCGTCGCCGGCAGTGCGGCGGCGGGCCTGGGATCGGGGCATCGAACTGCAATTCGTTCCCGGCACCGGCCCCGCCGGGCGCGTCACGCAGCAGGACCTCGACGCCTTTGCCGCCTCCGGAACCCGCGCGGCACTGCCAGGATTAGCCATGCGCGACGGCATCGACGAGGTGCCGATCGTCGGGTTGCGGCGGGCGATCGCCGAACACCTGCAAAAATCGAAACGGCAGATCCCGCATTTTTCCTATGTCGAAGAAATCGACGTCACCGCGCTCGAGGATTTGCGCGGCCAGCTCAACACCACTTATCCGGAGCGCGATCACCTGACATTGCTGCCGTTTCTGATGCGCGCGATCGTCGGTGCCGTGACGGCGCACCCGCAGGTCAACGCGCGCTACGACGACGAGGCTGGCGTACTGCAGCGCCATCGCGGCGTGCATATCGGCCTCGCGACACAAACCGATGGTGGCCTGCTGGTACCGGTAGCGCACCATGCCGAGGCGCTCGATCTGTGGCAGAGCGCCGCCGAACTGCGCCGGCTCGCCGAAGCGGCCCGCGCCGGCAAGGCGTCGCGCGAAGAACTTACCGGCTCGACAATCACGATCACCAGCCTCGGGCGGCTCGGCGGCATCGCGGCGACCCCGGTCATCAACTACCCGGAGGTCGCCATCGTCGGCGTCAACCGCATCGTCGAGCGCCCGATGGTTGTCAGCGGTCAGATCGCAATCCGCAAGATGATGAACCTGTCGTCGTCGTTCGATCACCGCATTGTCGACGGCTGGGAAGCCGCCTCGTTTATTCAGCACGTCAAGCGGCTGCTGGAACAGCCGGCAATGCTGTTCATCTCCTGACGATGCCGGAAACGCTGCGCCCGCGCGTACTGGTGGTCGGCGGCGGCCCCGGCGGCTACGTGGCCGCAATCCGCGCCGGGCAGCTTGGCCTCGATACGGTGCTGGTCGATGCCGAGCGCCTCGGTGGCACCTGCCTGCTGCGCGGCTGCATCCCGTCCAAGGCGCTGATCCACGCCGCCGACCGGTTTGCCGATATCGCCGCGGCCAACGGCGGCAACGCGCTGGGCATTTCGGTGGCGGATGCGCCGCTTCTCGATCTTGCAAAGACGATCGCCTGGAAAGACGCCATCGTCGACCGCCTGACAAGCGGCGTCTCCGGCCTGCTGGCGCGCGCCAACGTCCGGGTCGTCGAAGGCTGGGCGCGATTTACCGATGCACGCCATTGCGTGATCGATACCGCAACCGGCCCGGTCGATTGCATCGCCGAGAACATCGTGCTGGCGACCGGGTCCGAGCCGGTGGCGCTGCCGAGTCTGCCGTTCGGCGGCAACATCATTTCATCGACCGAGGCTTTGTCGCCGCAGCGCTTGCCGGAGCGGCTGGTTGTGATCGGCGCCGGGTATATCGGGCTCGAACTCGGCATCGCTTATCGCAAGTTCGGCGTCGCGGTCAGCATTGTCGAAGCGGCCGAGCGCATTCTGCCGCGTTATGACACGGCGCTGACGGCGCCGGTGCGGCGCTGGCTGACCAGCGCCGGCATCGACCTGCACCTCGGCGCCAAGGTGATCGGTCTCGACGGCAGCACCAACCTCGCGATCGAAACCGCTTCGGGCCCGCTCACCTTGCCGGCCGACCAGGTTCTGGTGACCGTCGGCCGCCGCCCGCTGGTCGAAGGCTGGGGCCTCGAAAACATGGCACTCGACCGCAACGGCCGGTTCGTTGCGGTTGATGACCAGTGCCGCACCGCAATGCGCCACATCTGGGCGATCGGCGACCTCGTCGGCGAGCCGATGCTGGCGCACAAGGCAATGGCGCAAGGCGCGATGGTCGCCGAGATCATCGCCGGGCAGCGCCGGCATTTCGACCCGGCCTCGGTCGCCGCGATCGTCTTTACCGAGCCGGAAATCATCGTTGCCGGCATGTTGCCGGATGACGCGGCCGCTGCCGGCATCGACGCGGCAACCGCCGTGTTTCCGCTTTCTGCCAATGGCCGGGCGCTGACCCTCGAAGCCGGCGAAACCGGCGGTTTCGTGCGGATCGTATCGCGGCGTGATGACGGGGTGGCTCTCGGCATCCAGGCCGTCGGCCGGCACGTCGCAGAACTGGCGGGCGAATTCAGCCACGCGCTGGCAATGGGCGCGGTGCTCGACGACATCGCGCACACGATCCACGTCCACCCGACCCTCGGCGAAGCGGTCGGCGAGGCGGCGCTTCTCGGTCTCGGCGGCGCGCTGCACCTATGATCTCCGGCCCAAGACGCCAAGATACCCTTGTGTTTTGTCAGGCGAAAGAACGTCTGATTGAGCGACGATTTTGGGTTTGAGCGACGATTTTGGGTCGCCGTGGATTGATCCTCGTGATCTCGTCGGCAAAACGGCGGCGGAGATCGACCAGGCCGCGCGAGATCGCGGCCTTATCGCGAAAGGTCCTGATCCAATGTCAGGCCACGGGAGTTATATTGATCCGGTGACGGGAGAGCAGCGCATATTACTCCATTCCGCGGAAGGCCATTTCCACCTTAACAATTCAGCTGGGGAGCGGCTGGATATCGAAGGGCGGGTGGTCCTTCCCGAAGCGGCGGCCGCGCATCTGTGGCTGCGGCCTCGATAGCCGTGAGGACGCATAACATGCATGATTGGACCCTACTGACGCTTCTGTTCGATTGGCAGACAGCGACGGTCACGATTTCCTTTCGCGCCTCTCACGCCAAAGCTGCGTCGCTGATTGCCAATGGGGTGTCCCATCTGGACGTACCTCGACTGAACGAATGGGGGCGCAGCGTCAGCGTCAATAAGGTTCATGGGCCGGTCGATAACGGGCGCGGAGAACAGCGTCTGCAGATCGAGATGCAGTCCGGCGATGTTATCGCCATCTCGGCGACATCTTTTGTTTTACCCAACGATATGATCGGAAAAGTACAGCCGCTTGAAACTGTTGTAGATGGGAAATGACATGATCAGCGTCGATCTCACGGGAAAAACCGCGCTGGTGACTGGCGGCGCGTCGGGCATCGGGCTTGCCACGGTCGAGGCGTTTGCGCGCAACGGGGCCACCGTCGCGCTGAACCACCTCGCGGACGATACGCGCGGCGCGCAACAGGTCGAGCGGCTCAAAAGCCTCGGCCATCGGGTGATTTCGGCACCGGGCAACGTCTCCGAACCGGGCGCCGCGGAAAACATGGTCACCGAGGCGATCGACGCGCTCGGGCGCCTCGATTTCCTCGTCAACAACGCCGGCACTCCGGCGACGCCGGCGCCGATCCCGTTCTCCGAGTTCGACCGGCTGACGGAGGATTTCTGGCAGACGATCCTCAACACCAATTTGATCGGCCCATTCCGCTGCACCCATGCCGCTGTTGCGGCGCTGAAGGCGGCGCGCGGCTCGGTATGCAGCACCGCGTCGATCGCTGGCGTGCAGGGGAGCGGCAGCAGCATCCCCTATGCGACAAGCAAGGCGGGTGTCATCAATCTGACGCGCAGCCTCGCCCGCACATTGGCCCCCGAAGTCCGGGTCAATGCGGTGGCGCCGGGCTTTGTCGACAGCCCGTGGAACAAGGACTGGCCGTCCGACCGCAAATCGCAATCGATCGAAAAAACCCCACTGAAGCGCGCCTGCACACCGCAGGACATCGCCGACACGATCTTCTTTTTGTGCGCCGGCAGCGCAATGATCACCGGCCAGACGATCATCGTCGATGGCGGGCTGACGCTTTAATTCCTCTGGAGAAGGCAAGCGATGGCAAGCGCTCTAAGCACGATCGAGGGGCCCACGGCGTGGCAGGGTTCGCGGATTGATTACCGCGAAGACGGCACGCGGGTGCTGTCGACCGCGGAGATCGGCGAGATCGATGCCGCCCTGCACCACCTGCTGGGGCTGGGCAATATCGACTTTCCCGACATCACGCCGCAGACCTTCCCGCTGCCGACCCTCAGCCGCGATCTCGCCAGTCTCGGCGACGAATTGCATTTCGGGCGCGGCTTTCTGCTGTTGCGCGGGCTGCCGCGCGAGCGATGGTCGCTCGATGATACGGCGCGCATCTATTACGGCCTCGGCTCGCATATCGGCCGGCCGGCGCCGCAATCCTATCTCGGCGAGTTGCTCGGCCACGTCATTGATGTCAGCGACATTGAGACGGATGCGCGCGGCTATCACAAAGGCGGCTCGCAGCGCATGCACACCGATAATTGCGACATCGTTTCGCTGGCCTGCGTGCGCTCGGCGAAGGAGGGTGGGATCAGCCGCTTTGTCAGCGCCGCTGCGGTGCATAACCGGCTTCTCGACGAGCGCCCCGACCTGCTGGAGACATTGTACGGCGACTATGTGTTCCGCCGCATGGAGCGGGATGCCGAGTACGGCAATGGTGACCTCGTCAAACAGGTCGTGATCTTTTCCCGGGAAACCGGGCAGCTGACCTGCAATGTCTCGGGCAGCTATCCGCACCGCGCGGTCAAGGCCGGCGACGCGGTGATGAACCCGCGGCAGATCGAGGCGTTGGAGGAAATGAAGCGCGTCAGCATGGCACCCGACCTGACGCTCGACATGACCATTGCCGAAGGCGACATCCAATTTCTCAACAACCGCACCATCCTGCATGGCCGTACCGGATACGAAGACTGGCCGGATATGACGCGCCGCCGGCATCTGATGCGCCTGTGGCTGCAGATGCCGTCATGGCCGGCATTGCCTGCCAACCAGGGCATGCACGCACCATCCGACCATCCATTATGGCTGCGCCAGCGCCGGCCGTTCGTGGAATTGCCGTCGCGCTATCTCGCGGAAATGTCTCGGCGCAAGGCCGAGCTGGCGGCGTGAGCCGCGTCGCGCTGCTGGCGATCGCGATGGCAACGCTTGCGACGCTGTCGCCGCCAGCGGACGCACAAACCGCGACACCAAGCGGTGGCGGGCGCGTCACCTCCCAAAGTGGCTTTCCCACCGGCGGCGGCGCAGTAACCTTGCCGGTTCTCGGCAGCCTCCCCACGGCAACTGGCACGACGGCGACAAGCAGCCCCGGAACGACGGCAACGACCAATCCGACATTGCTCGGCGCCGGAGCGACAACGAATTCCAGCTTGACCACGACCGGAACGAATGGGGGTTCACAAGGCAACTTTGGCGGCGGCTCAGGCGGCGGAACTGGGGGTGGCGGCGGTCGAGGCGGCGGCGGATCGACCAGCAGCGGATCGACCAGCGGCATCACAAGTCTAACCGGATCGAGCGGCAGTCGCGGCGGCAGCTCGAACTCCGTCGTGTGCCCGCCGAGCGGCAGTTCCGGCCTCGAACCATTCCTCACCGGCACCGACCTGTCCTGCGCCCCGAATTAGAGTAAGGGCACTTACCGGGATTACTGCCCCGCAACCGCCGACATCACTCTATCTTCTATCTGAAGAAGATAACGGCGCCGACAGCCTCATAGCTTCGCTTTCAATGTCATTTATATTGAAGTGTCATCCCGGCGCAGGCCGGGATCCACTTAGCAGCACTTCGGAATTTCCGCGTGGATCCCGGCCTCCGCCGGGATGACGCTATTATTGCTATCTATACTGCCACCTCCTCGGCGGCTGGCACCCGCTTTACTTCGTGCGCCTGCAACCGCGGCAAGACCTCGCGGGCGAAGCGTTCGATCTGCGCCATGAACAGATCGTGCGGCAGGGCGCCGCGATTGAGCGCCAGCTGCACCTGGTTGGCACCGGCATTGTCGGCGGCGTCGATGATGCGCTGGGCGACCTCGTCGGCGGTGCCCATTGGCATGTACTCGGCCTGCTCTTCGAGTTGCGACATCGTCAGGTTGCGGAACTCGGAGCGCAGATTGGCGGCGGCGCGCAGGTTTTCAGGCCGGACGTAATCGGTCGAGGCCTGGCTCGAATACCCCGTCTGCCGCTGCATCTCGGTTTCGGTGAAGTTGCCGTGGCTGAACAAGGTGCGGTTGAAATAGAGGATGTGCGGGCCGTACTCTTTCAGTGCCTGCGCCTTTGAATCGGCGACATAGGCGGTGATGCCAAGCGACAGATGATCCGGCGTGATGCGGTGCCCAGCTTTGGCGAGACACCCGGCGTAAAAACGGATGATGTCGTCGCGCAAGCCACGAGCGCGGCCGAGACCCGGGGTGATCGGCAGGTTGTGCTTGCCGGCAAACTCGATCGACTCTTTGCTGCCGACCACCGGCACCCAGATCGGCGGGTGCGGCCGCTGCACCGGGCGCGGCCACATCGCGACATCCTTGTACGACCAGAACTTGCCTTCGTAGTCGAACACCTCCTCGGTCCAGGCGCGGGTGATGATGTCATAAGCTTCCTCGAAACGCGCCCGCGACTCGGCGAGCGACACATTGTGCACCTGGTATTCGCGCGGGATGCCGCGGGCAAAGCCCGAGATCAGCCGCCCCTTCGACAGGCAATCGAGCATTGCCAGTTCCTCGGCGAGGCGCAGCGGCTCATGCAGCGGCAAGAGGTTGCCGTATATCAGCAATTTGAGCTTCTTGGTGCGTTGCGCCGCCGATGCCGCCATCAGGTTCGGGCTGTTCATCAGCCCATAGGGTGAGCAGTGGTGCTCGTTGAAGCCGACGCCGTCGAACCCGGTTTTGTCGAGCAACTCCCACGCGTCGAGATGCTCCTCGTAGGTACGCATTGCGGTATCGGAGTCGAAATGCTTGCCGGCAAGCGGATAAGGCAACTCTGGATCGCCATTTTTCAGGTGGTCGAGATTGGCGTCGTAGGCCAGCAGATCGAAGACAAAGACTTTCACGAGGCGACCTCCGTTGCGGTGATCGGGCGCGCCGCAGCCGGGCCGCGACCCAGCAAAGCCGCCGCGACGGCGGCAAGCAGCGCAAAAAAGCAAGCACTGAGAAAAATCTGCGTCGGCGGCCAGCCGGCGGCGAGCAGAACGCCACCCATCGCCGGCCCGGCAATGCCGCCAAAGCGGCCGATGCCGAGCGCCCAGCCGATGCCGGTGGTTCGCATGCGCGCGGGATAAACGGTGCCGGCAACCGCGTTCGACCCGGTCTGGCTGCCGGTTGTCGTCAGTCCGGTGCCGAGGATCACCAGCAACATGACCGGGTACGGCAGGCTGACCAAGGCCAGTGCGGCGATAAACACGATGCCGCAGGCCAGATGCAACGCCAGGACCCAGGTCCCAAACCGGTCGATCAGCGGCCCGAGATAGAGCGTCGAGCCCATCGCGCCCAATTCGCGCAGGCTCGCTGCGAATACCGCATCGGCCGGCGCCATGCCGAGCAGGTTCAGCACCGCCGGCAGCCAATACCCCAACAGGTACATATCGAGCAGGTTGGCGAAAAACAGCACCCACAGACAGATCGTGCGGAAGCCGTAGCCGTCGGTGAACATCATCGTCACCGGGTTGCGCGTCGCGACATCGACCCGTTGCGTCCGCGCGGATGCAGCAATCGGATCAATGCCGAGTTGCGCGAACAGGGCGGTATGGCGGCCGCTTGTTCGGCCTTTTGCCAACAGGAACCGCGCCGATTCGGGCATCCATATCGCCAGCGCCGGAAGCATCAGCAGCGGGATCAGCCCACCCAGCACAAAGATGCTGCGCCAGCCGAAATGCGGCAACAGCAACGCGATGATCTGTCCACCGAGAAACCCGCCCAGCGGCGCGCCGGTAAAGGTGATCATGATCATCGTCACGCGGCTGCGACGCGGCGTATAATCGCCCATCAACGCCACCGTGCCCGGCATCGCGCCGCCAATCCCGATGCCGGTGAAAAACCGCAGCAGCGTCAGCTGCCATAGCGCGTCGGTGCCGGCGCTCGCCAGCGACGCCACCCCGAACAGCGCAATGCTTGCCAGCAACAATGGCTTGCGCCCGAGGCGGTCGCCGATTGGCCCTGATGCCAGGGCGCCGACCAGGATGCCGATGCTCGACCAGACAAACGCCTGCGCAAAGCTGGCGGGCGCGAGGCTCCAGGCCTGCCGCAACGAGGGCACGGCGTTGCCGATTGCGCTGATGTCATAGCCGTCGCAGATCTGCACCAATGTGCACAGAATCATCACGCGAAACTGCAGCGGGCCCAGCCTCTGCCCTTCCAGCGCGGTTTCGGCGTTCGACGCCGCTGTTTCCACCCTGCCCTCTCGATCTTGGTCTTTTGCCAGCCGTGTTGCATTTCCGCGCCGGCTGCGCAAGCCTTCGTGCTTCAGTTTCAGCCTGCCGGAGACTCCAAGATGACTACCCGCCCGCCTGCCGAGATCGGCATGTCGCTCGACGAGGTCGATACGCCGGCGCTGATTGTCGATCTCGACGCGTTCGAGCACAATCTGCGTCGCCTCGCCGACCGGGCGCGGGACGCCGGTGTGCGGCTGCGGCCTCACGCAAAGACGCATAAATGCCCGGTTATCGCGTTGAAACAAATCGAACTCGGCGCGATCGGGGTGTGCTGCCAGAAGGTTAGCGAGGCCGAAGCGATGGTCTATGGCGGCGTGCGCAACGTCCTCGTCACCAACGAGGTTGTCGGCCGCCAGAAACTGCGCCGGCTGATGGCGCTGGCGGGCACCGCAACGGTCGGGGTCTGCGTCGACGATCCGGCGCAGGTCACCGACCTCGACGCCGCGGCAAGCGAAGCCGCGGTCGATCTGCCGGTGCATGTCGAGATCAACATGGGCGGCAATCGCTGCGGCGTCGAACCGGGCGAGGCGGCATTGCATCTGGCGCAGCGCATCGGTGACAGCCGCCATCTGCGCTTTGCCGGGTTGCAGGCCTATCACGGGTCGGCGCAGCACCTGCGAACCTGGCAGGAGCGGCAGCAGGCAATCGCCGGCGCTGTCGAAAAAGCCGCAATGACCCGCGACCTGCTGGCGGCCAACGGCATTGCCTGCGACAACATCACCGGCGCCGGCACCGGCACATTCGAGTTCGAGGCCGGCAGCGGCGTCTATACCGAGTTGCAATGCGGCTCGTATATTTTCATGGACGCCGATTACGGGCGCAATTTTGACCACGACGGTGCGCTGATCCACACCTTCGACCCGAGCCTCTTTGTCTGGGCAACCGTAATGAGCCGCCCCACCGAAGAGCGCGCCATCGTCGATGCCGGCCTCAAGGCGCTGGCAATGGATTCCGGGCCGCCGACCGTGTGGGACGAACCCGCCGCCACGTTCGACCGGGCCTCAGACGAACACGGCCGCCTGCTGATCGGCGCCGCCACCAACCGCCTCAAACTCGGCGACAAGGTGCGCCTCGTCCCCGGCCATTGCGACCCCACCGTCAACCTCTACGACTGGTACGTCGCGGTACGCGGCGAGCGCGTCGAGGCAGTGTGGCCGATCACGGCACGCGGGGCGCTGTATTAAACCCAGCCCGCCCCGCGCCTTCCGCGCCGTCTCCGGCGATGCGATAATCGCCGGCCATTAAAAGAGATTTTCGGTCTGCGGGGTTTCGCCATGGCAGAGCCGGCGCCGTCGCGCAACGCGGCAATCTATTACGCGGCGGACATGTTCGATACGAGCCGGCCCCGCCTGATGGGCCGCCACTCGGCCGGCGAAGGCTTTCTGCGCGGCTTCGTCCGCCACAGCGGCGTCGACCGCCTTTACTGCCACAGCGCGACCGAGACCCAGGCGCGGGAATTCGCCGGACGAGCGGCAGCCTGCGGCGGGAACGTGCCGATCGTCTGGGTGCCCTTTAACCATCCCCAAGGCCTCGCGGAACCAGGTTGCCTGTTCTACCAGACCGTCGGCATCGACCAACTCGCGTGGCGGCGACGCCGTCTCGACCAGCGCGCTTACAGCCTGGTCGGTATCACCCACACGACGGCCAGCGAGGCGGTCATGGAAGTCATCGCCGGCCTGCCGATCGCGCCGCTACAGCAATGGGACGCGCTAATCTGCACGAGCCGCGCGGTGCGCAACACGGTCGATCAGTTGATCGAGGCCGAAACCGCCTATCTCGCAGACCGCCTCGGTGCCTCGCGCTTCCACCTGCCGCAGCTGCCGATCATCCCGCTCGGGGTAGATTGCGACGCCTTTGTCCCGGCGCCGGCGGTGCGTGCCGCATGGCGCCGCCGACTCGGGATCGGCGACCAGGACATTGCCGTGTTGTATGTCGGCCGCCTCAGCTTTCATGCGAAGGCGAATCCGTTGCCGATGTATCGCGGCCTGCAACAGGCGCGCACCGCGGCACCACTGCCACCCGGCGCGGCGCTGCACCTGATCCAGGCCGGCTGGTTCAGCAACGAGGCGATCGAACGCGTCTTCCGCGACGGGGCGGCGGCGCATTGTCCCGGCGTGACCTGTCACTTCATCGACGGCCGCGATCCCGAGGTGCGCGCCGGCATCTGGCAGGCGGCCGACATCTTCACCTCGCTCGCCGACAATCTGCAGGAGACCTTTGGCCTCAGCCCGATCGAGGCAATGGCGGCCGGGCTGCCGGTCGTGGTCAGCGACTGGGACGGTTACCGTGACACGGTGCGGCATGGGATCGACGGATTTCTCGTGCCGACCGTAATGCCGCCGGCGCCCTACGGACTCGACCTCGCTGAGCGCTATGCGATGGCGACCGACAATTACGACCGCTATGTCGGATTCTCGAGCCAGTTCATTGCGGTCGACACCGCCGCCGCCGCGGCCGCTTACGGCGCGCTGATCGGCAATCCCGAGCTGCGGCGGCGGATGGGCGCAGCCGGCATGGCCGAGGCGCGGGCGCGCCTTGATTGGCGCGTCGTCATTGGCCGTACCCAGGATCTGTGGTCCGAGTTGGCGGACCGCCGCTGCCACGCCGATGAGATATCACCGCGCCGCGACGACACCATCGCGGCGATCACGCTGGCGCATCCGGCGCGGCCTGACCCGTTTCAGGCGTTCTCGTCCTATCCGACCCATGCGCTGCAGCCCGGCTCGATTGTCTCGCTGGCGCCGGGAGCCAGCGCCGCCCAGCTCGAGACGCGGCTGGCCTCGCCGCTAGCTGAGTTCGCCGCGACGGTGTTGCCCGAACTCGCCGACATGGCGAAGGTGGTCCACCGCCTCGCCGCCGACGGACCCCTGACGGCGCTGGCGGTGGTCGAGGCGGTTAAGCCCGCCAACCGCGCGAGCCTCTATCGCGGGTTGTGCTGGATGGCCAAGATGGACCTCCTACGCATCGCCATGCCCGCTCCTCCGAATACCCCTATCTGACGACGCCGGGTGCGGCACGATTCTCCGACGATTATTGACCGGCTCGACGAAGAACGGGCCGACCACCTCCGGCCATACAACCTCGCGGCGCGCGCCATCTACCCCTCGACAAAGAACAACACCACGCCGTTGGCTTCGCGGCTCGCAACGGCGAGGCGGCCGTCGGGGATTTCGTCGAACGGGACCTGCCATTGCGTCAGATAGTCTGCGGTTTGCTCGCGATCGATGACGGCCAGTTCCAGCGCGGCGATGCCCGGTGCCGGGAAATCGGCGGCGAGGTCGATGGCGGGGTGCATCGTCTCGAAATCGTCGGGGGTGGCGAACAGCAGCCGATGCGGGCCGCTGCGAATGCTCGCCACCGCATCGGTCGTGGTGACTTCATGCAGGCCGAACAGGCGGTCATAGGCCGGCAATAAGGCTGCGGTATCCTCGGCGATGACCGTGACGCTGCGCAGGCCGGTCACGCCGTTGGGGTGGACCAGCCATTCCGGCCGCCGCACCAGTTCCGGCGTCAGATGGGCGCACAGAAAGCAATCGAGCGCCGGCGTTTCCTCCGGCGGCAGCGACAGCAGCGTAAAACGCGGCACGACGGTCCCTTCGGGCAGTTCGAGCTGGCGCCCGAGGGCGCGCGGCCCGCCTGGGTGCAGCCCCAGCGCTATCAGTGCTGCTGCCGTCTCCTCCACCGGCCCGTCCGGCGCGAAAGCCAGCGACATCGCGCCTTCGCGCGCCGCGAGAAATGCCTGCAGCCGCGCGGCGGCGGCGTCAGGCTCCACAAAGCCGAGCAATTCAAGATAATCGCCGGGGAACATGACGCAGTAATTGGCGGTTCCCTGGCCGAGATGGCGGCCGCGCGGGGTCAGTGTAAAACCCAGGCGGGTCCAGCCCCTCCGTGCGCTGTCGAGGTCGTGCACCGCAACGATGACATGATCGATCCCGGCTATCCCGTTGCGCATTACGCGCCTCCACCTCGTTACCGCGGTGAGCTTACGGGATGGGACATGTCCCCCGCCATGCCGTAAATCGGGCTTACGGCATCCCGTCCTGATGCATCGCTTCGAGGACCGACATCGCGGCGCGGGTAGCCGGATCGTCCGGGCCGCGCGCCGCGCTATGCGTTTCGACCACCTCACATTGCAGCCAATAGGCTTCGGTCCGCTCGCCGTATTGCCACAAAATCGCGGCGAGGTTGCCGATTGCAGCGAGCGTGTCACCATCGGCCTTGCCGAGCACCTGATGCGCCGCGGCGATGACCTCTTCCAGCACCGCACGGGCGCCGGCCAAATCGCCCATTCCGGCGATTGTGCCGGCGAGATTGTTGCGCGCCCGCAGCGTATCGCGCCCGTTCTCGCCCCACGCTGCCGGCGCGTGCATGACGATGTATTCCTGCAGCCGCCGCGCCTCGGCGAGATCGCCTTGCGCACCGAGAGTCGTCGCGAGTTTGCCGATTGCCTTCAGTGTGTCGCCATGCGTGTCGCCGAGCGCCCGTTTGCGCGCTGCCACGACAAACTCCTCGACTTCGCGTCCGGCATCGAGCCGGCCGCGCGCCCACAGCATCTCGGAAAGATCGAGCATTGCTGCGAGTGTGTCCGGATGTTCGGCGCCAAGCCGCTCGCGTAGTTCATTGATCTGCGCCTGTTGCGCAGCCACGGTCAGGGGCGTGTCCATGCCGCAAACTGACGCCGAACGCTGTGCAGCACAACAGGCTGATGTAATGTGGGTCGCGCCGAACGCTGGCGGATGCCGCTGCAAAGAGTGCGCTGATTGATGGAACGCCGGGTGGTCTTTGCCGGGTGGGTGTGTCCGGCGATCCTGCTGATGCCGCAGCTTGCGGTAACGATCGTGTTTTTCTTCTGGCCGGCCGGGCAGGCGATCATGCAGTCGCTGCGCGGCGGCGACGCGTTCGGCCTGTCGACCCGGTTTGTCGGCATCGACAATTTTACGGCGCTGTTCGCCGACCCCGACTACCTCGCCTCGTTCGGCGTCACTGCGTTTTTCAGCGCCGCCGTCGCGCTACTGGCGCTGTTGCCGGGACTGCTGCTGGCGGTGATGGCCGACCGGGTCGTGCGTGGCGCCGCGTTTTACAAAACCGTTCTGCTGATGCCCTACGCGATCGCACCGGCAATCGCCGGCGTCTTATGGATGTTTCTGTTCAACCCGAGCATTGGCGTTCTCGCCGCGGTCTTGCGCGACCTCGGGGTCGACTGGAACTACTTGCTGAACGGCGGCCAGGCGATGCTGCTGGTCGTCCTTGCCTCGGCGTGGAAGCAGATCAGTTACAATTTCCTGTTTTTTCTGGCGGGTTTGCAGGCCATTCCGGCCTCCCTGATCGAAGCCTCGGCGATCGACGGAGCGACACCGCACCGGCGGTTCTGGACGATCGTGTTTCCGCTGCTCGCGCCGACCAGCTTTTTTCTGCTGGTGGTCAACATCGTCTATGCGTTTTTCGACACGTTCGGCGTCATCCACAACGTGACCCAGGGCGGCCCGGTGAAGGCCACCGAAATCCTCGTCTACAAGGTCTGGTATGACGGTATTGTCGGCCTCGATTACGGCGGTTCAGCGGCGCAATCCGTGGTGCTGATGACGATCGTCATCGCACTTACGGCAATCCAGTTTCGCTTTATCGAGCGCCGGGTGCACTACGCATGAGTGGCGGGGCGGCCGATCGCGGCGGCATGGTGGCTGGTCGGCGCAGCGCGTGGCTGCCGCACGCGGTGCTGATCACCGGCATCGCGCTGGTGCTGTTCCCGATCTATGTGGCCTTCGACGCGGCGACCCACGAACTGCCAGATATCCTCGACGCGCCGATGACATTGCTGCCGGGGTCGCATGTTGCGGCCAATTTTGCCGAGGCCGTCGCTGCCGGCACCGCCAAAACCAGCGGCCAGCCGGTGTGGCTGATGCTGTGCAACAGCCTCGTCATGGCGCTGGCGATTGCCGCCGGCAAGATCGCGATCTCGCTGCCGTCCGCCTACGCCGTCGTTTTTTTCCGGTTCCCGCTGCGCAAACTCTGCTTCTGGGCGATTTTCGTGACCCTGATGCTGCCGGTCGAAGTGCGCATCATCCCGACCTATCAGATCGCCGCCGACCTCACGCTGATCGACAGCTATGCCGGGCTGACGCTGCCGCTGATCGCCTCGGCAACCGCGACTCTGCTGTTCCGCCAGTTTTTTCTGACGATCCCCGACGAGTTGGTCGAGGCGGCCAAAATCGACGGGGCCGGCCCCTGGCGCTTTCTGGTCGATACGGTCATCCCGCTGTCGCGCACCAATATCGCGGCCTTGTTCGTGATCCTCTTCATTTATGGCTGGAACCAGTATCTGTGGCCGTTACTGGTCACCAATACGCCGTCAATGACGACGATCGTGATCGGCATGCGCCAGATGATCGGCAATGGCGACGCGCAGACCGAATGGCCGATCGTCATGGCGACGGCCCTGCTGGCGATCCTGCCGCCGGTCTTGGTGATCTTTTTGATGCAGCGCTGGTTTGTGCGCGGCCTCGTCGAATCGGAGAAATAGGTGCCGGACCTGACCTATCGCCAAGCCGCGCTTGCCGATGCTGGCGAGATCCACGACCTGCTGCTGCGCCTTGCGCCGGAAATCCCGCTGCTGGTCGATACGCTCGAACGTGAGGAGGCGCTGTACGCGCTCACCCGCGCCTGCACACGAGGCGGTGAATCCTGGGTCGCGTGCGACACGACTGGCCGCATCGTCGGATTTGTCCTGGTCGAACTCGTCGAGCACGGCCGTCATTACGCCGAGCACGAGGTGTTGGAACTGCATTACGCCGGCATCGCTCCCGAACACCGGCGCAACGGTGTGTTCGCCAAGCTGATCGAAAATGTGCTGGCCAGGCTTGTCTTGGTGATGACGGCGGTCAGCCCGCAAAACCGCAGCGGCGCCGCCCGGCAGTTCGAGAAACATGGCTTTCAGCGCGATGCCGTCAGTGTCGGCGAACCCCGCCTGCGCTGGATTCCCGGCCGCTCATAGCCGTATCCATTAGCTGCCGCCCCGCCCTTCGATTATTATATGACCATCGATGGTCATATAATCCGAGATGCCGATGAGCGCTGAAATTTCGATCGCCCAGGCCAAAGCCGGCTTCGCCGCCTTGGTCGCGCGCGCCGAAGCCGGCGAGCGGATCGTCGTCACCCGCAACGGCCTCCCCGTCGCCTGCCTCGGCCCGTTGCCAGAGAACAAGCCGATCAAATACGGCGATCTGGCCCATTTGGCGCCGTTGTTCGGCGACCTGCCGTTGGAGGCTCTGTCGTTGCCTGAGGAGGTGCTGGCCGATTTCGAGAAATCGATCGAGGATTTCGAGTGGCCGTAACCGCATCAATCCTGCTCGATACGCAGTTCATTTTATGGCTGCGCATGACCCCGCAGGTGCTGACGGCCGGAGAGCGCAGCGTCATCGATCACGCGACAACACGCTACCTAAGCGTAGTGTCGTTGATGGAGATCGCCATTCTTCTGGGTTGCCGGCGCGTCCCGAGAAGCGAAGATTTACTGGATGTGCCTGCCGGGTTCGACCTGCTGCCGGTACGACCGGACCATTGCAAGGGGCTGGCGAGCCTGCCGCACCACCACCGCGATCCGTTCGACCGGATGCTGATCGCCCAGGCACAAGAAGAGCAGGTATCGCTGCTGACCCGCGATCGGCTCATCACCTTGTATCGCGACAACGCCACCATTCTGCACAACCCGGCGCCCTGAATGGCCACCGTTACGCTCGACAACCTGCGCAAATCCTATGGCGAGCGCGAGGTCGTGCACGGCGTCAGCTGTGCGGTCGCAGACGGCGAACTGGTCGTCGTCGTCGGGCCATCGGGCTGCGGCAAGTCCACCTTGCTGCGCATGGTCGCGGGGCTCGAAACCATCAGTGCCGGCAGCGTTGCGATCGACGGGCGGATCGTCAACGGCGTGGAGCCGAAAGATCGCGACATCGCAATGGTGTTTCAGAACTACGCGCTCTATCCGCATATGAGCGTGTTCAACAACATGGCCTACGGCCTCAGGGTGCGGCGCATGAGCCGCCCCGACATCAAGGCCCGCGTCGAGCACGCCGCCGCCATCCTGCAACTCGACGGCTTGCTCGACCGCAAGCCGCGCCAACTTTCCGGTGGTCAACGCCAGCGTGTCGCGATGGGCCGCGCGATCGTACGCGACCCCAAGGTGTTCCTGTTTGACGAGCCGCTATCGAACCTTGATGCGCAGCTTCGCGTGCAGATGCGCGTCGAAATCAAGCAATTGCAGCAGGAGCTTGGCACGACGTCGCTGTACGTCACGCACGACCAGGTCGAGGCGATGACCCTCGCCGACCGGCTGATCGTGATGAACGCCGGCAACACTGACCAGATCGGGCCGCCAATCGATTTGTATGAACGGCCCGCGACAATTTTCGTCGCCGGCTTTATCGGCTCGCCCGCGATGAACCTGATCCCCGCCCGGCTGGTCGCCGGCAGCGTCGTCATCGGCGACATTGTGCTGCCGTTCAACGGCAATAGCGGTGACGCCGCGGGCCGCGCGGTGACCATCGGCCTGCGCCCGGAGCATCTCGATCTAGCGGGCGATGGACCGATCGAGATCAGAGTCGAACTGCTCGAAAGGCTCGGCGCGGACACGATGCTGCACGGCCGCCTCCCCGACGGCACCCGCCTGATTGCCCGCGCCCCCGGCACCCTTGCCCTCAGTCTTGGAGAGACTGTGCGCCTCACGATCCGCCCCAAACATATCCACCTGTTTGACGTACAAACCGGCCGCAGGTTGGATCGTGTCGCCGGACGCGGCCTTTTTTAGCTGCGGTAGCCCGGGTCGAGGCGGTCGGCAAGGCGCAGCAGGGCCGGCCATTCGCGCTGACCGCCGAGGCGCGGCATATTCCCGGAATTGGCAAACTGCGCTGACTGCCGTTCGCAGGTATCGGCCGACGGAACCACCATTTTGGCGCCGGCCGCGACGGCAGCCATGATCTTGAGTTGCGCCTCGGCCGACCGCTCAAAATGATAGGTCAGCGAGAACGCCTCGGCGACATTGCGGCCGGTTGCCAGCAGACCGTGATTGCGCAGCACCAGCACCGGATGCTTGCCGATATCGTATTGCAGCCGTTCGCGCTCATCCATGTCGAGCGAGACGCCTTCGTAATCGTGGTAGCCGAGCCGGTTGTAAAACCGCATCGCCCATTGGCTGAGCGGCAACAGCCCCTCTTCCAGCGCACCCACCGCAATGTCGGCCTCGGTATGAGTATGGACGACGCATTGTACGTCCGGCCGGCCGAGATAAATCGCGCCGTGGATCACGACGCCGGCGCTGATCGGCTCATATTCCGACGGCTCCATCAGGTTGCCGTCCATATCGACCTTCAACAGGTTGGAGGCCGTCACCTCGTCGAACATCAACCCCGACGGGTTGATCAGCATCTGGTCGGTCGTTCCCGGCACCCGCGCCGAGTTGTGGGTCAATACCAGATCGTCCCAGCCGAAATGCGCGATCAGCCGGTAACAGGCGGCGAGATCGACCCGCACCGCCCATTCCTCCGGGCTGATATGAGACGGCCTGGCTGCCAATCGGGATTCCAACGCGTCCATTGCAAGGTCTCCTCTTTTCAGAAATTCACCGCACGTCGGATACGAATGCCGCGCTGCGTCACCACGACAACAGCACCGGCGAGCTCGTCAAAATCAAGCTCATCAAGCGCCGCCGACATCAATTCCGCATAGTGACGACGGCTTTCCTCCGTTGTCCGCAACAATACAACACCGTGATGCGATCCTGGCGCGTAAAGCCGCAGATCCGCGAAGCCTTTATCGGCAGTGACAAGCCAGCGTTTCTCGGCTTGTACGCGGCGCCAAAGCATTTCATCGGGGATGCCCCGCCAGCCCTGCTCGAGCACGGTCGCTGCCTCATATCCGCGAGAATTCAGCAGTTCCGCTACCTCTCGAGGCAGGTCCTCATCAATCTTCAGGCGCGCGCTCACGCTGTACCTTCGACGGGTGAAACAGGGACGAAATCAGCG
This sequence comes from Allostellaceae bacterium, assembly GCA_036268425.1. GTDB lineage: Bacteria > Pseudomonadota > Alphaproteobacteria > ATCC43930 > CGMCC-115725 > DATARH01. The sequence goes on along the minus strand of DATAUE010000179.1, from coordinate 69,588 downwards.
TTGTTTACCGCTTCGGCGGCAAATTTCAGCGCTGCCCTGACATCTTCATCGGTTAGCTGTGGCCAAGCGCCGATAATTTGCTCAAGCGTGTCGCCATCGCCAAGGCTGGCGATAATGACGCTGACCGGAACCCGCGTGCCCTTGATGCACGGCTCTCCGTGATGAAACGCGGGATCAACCACAATGCGTTGGCGCCAGTTCATGGCGGAAATCGCCTCTACGCCGGCGCAAAACACGGCACCGGCGGACCGCCGTCGCTGGGTTTGAAGACGAGCTTAACCGCCTGTCCGCATTTAAGCGCGTCGAGGTCGCAATCGACGATATTGGTCATCATCGTCGGGCCTTCGGCCAGCGTGACATAGGCAATCGCATACGGCACCGGCGCCCGGCGCATCACGCTGTAGGTATAGATCGTGCCGTTGCCGGAGGCTTCGACCCACTCGGTCTTGTCGCTGAAGCAGAACGGGCAGAGCGGCCGAGGGTAGAAATGCGGTTCGCCGCAAGCGGCGCATTTTTTGATCAGAAACTTCCCTTGCGCCGCCGCGTCCCAGAAATGCTGAGTTTCCGGGCTGACAGGTGGCGCGGCCATCTTGCGTGATTGCGATTGGGCCATCGCGCCTACTCCCTTTCCATGATGACGGTGGCGGCGGCGTGGCGAGTGCCGAGCGAACCGCCGGTGCCGTGCGCCAGCGCCAGATCGCAGTTTTTGACCTGCACCGCCGGGTGCGCCTCGCCGCGCAGCTGCCGTACCGCTTCGAGCACCTTGGTCAGCCCGCCGCGGTTCGACGGGTGGTTGTTGCACAGGCCGCCGCCATCGGTGTTGAACGGCAATTTGCCGACCCCCGAGATCAGGTTGCCATCGGACACGAAACGGCCGCCCTGGCCTTTTTCGCAGAACCCCAAATCTTCAAGCTGCATCACGACGGTGATCGTAAAGCTGTCGTAGATCGAGGCGTATTTGATGTCGCCGTGCTTGATGCCGGCTTCGGCAAAAGCCAGCGGCCCCGACCATACCGCGCCGGAATAGGTCAGATCGACCTTGCCGCCCATCTGGTGCTTCGGCGCCTCGCCGCAGCCGACCACCTTGACCAGCGGGCGCTTGAGGCTTTTGGCGATTTCCGGCGTCGTCATGATCAGCGCGCCGCCGCCGTCGCTGATCACGCAGCAATCGAGCCGATGCAGTGGATCAGCGATCATCGGCGAATTGACGACATCCTCGACCGTGACGACATCGCGCAGCATCGCGTGCGGATTGTGCTGGGCATGATGCGAGGCGGCGACCTTGACCCAGGCAAGCTGCTCGCTGGTGGTGCCGTATTCGTGCATATGCCGCATCGCCGCCATCGCATACATGTTGGCGGTGGCTGGCGCGAACGGCAGCTCGAACCCCGATTCGGGCATCGGCACCGGTGGCGTGCGTGGGGCGGTGCCAGTCGCGACGTTTTCGGCGCGTGGTCGCCCGGCCAACGTCACCAGCGCGATCGAGCATTTGCCGGCGGCGATCGCCTCCGCGACATGCCCGACCTGCAGCAAGTACGAAGACCCGCCCGTATCGGTCGAATCCATGTGCTTGAGCTTCAGCCCCATGTAATCGACCATCGACAGACAGCCGAGACCCGGTGTATCGCCCGCGGCGCAGAAGTAACCGTCGATGTCGTTCTTGGTCAGCCCGGCATCTTCGAGTGCGCCTTTCGCGCATTCCGCATGCAGCTGCGGCACGGTCTTATCCGTGGCGAGGCGCGTCGGGTGTTCGAAAATCCCGGTGATATAGGCTTTGCCTTTGATACTCATCGCGGGCGGATCCTCCCCGTTGCGGCGATATCCTGTCGGTTGGATGGGATACCGAACGTCGTTCGCGGTCAATCCCGGATTGCGCCACGCCGCCCCCGCCCATCGCCTTCGGGCTGGTTTGCCATACTGGTCTATAGGGTAGGTTATCTTACCATAAAGGATATTCTAAGCGCTGTGGCGACGGCTCCTGCGAGGCCGCCACGATCGTTCAGCGTATGGGAATAGGCCCACGGGATATCCCGTTCAGTCCGCTGCATCGACCAACGCTCCCCCTGCTCCAACCTACCTATGAAGGAGAGGAAGATCATCATGGTTCGCTCATCGCTTATCGGCGCGGCTGTCTTGGCCATTGCCGCGGCTACCACGGCGATGCCGGCGCAAGCGCAGCGCTGGCAGCCCGAACTTGGCCGGCTGCATGCCCTTTGTAACCAGGGCTACCGACCGGCCTGCATCCGCTTTGGCGTGATCCTGGGACGCAATCAGGAACGCAACGCTGAATGGCGACGGCTGCACCCGGATTGGTATTACTGGGAACCTTGGGTGCCGCGCTAAAAAACCATCACTCGCGGCGGACACCGCCGATCTCGGCGATCTCGGCAGCGCTAAAGCCGAGTTCGCCGAGAATTGCCGCGTTATGCTCACCAAGCCGGGGCGCCGCCAGACGCAGACTTCCCGGTGAGCCGTAAAAGCGGGTCGGGATCGCCATCGTCACGGTATGCCCTTCCGATGGGTGCTCCACCGGCTGAAAAAAGCCGGTATCGCGCAGATATGGGTCGGCGACGAGGCCTTGCAGGTCGTTGACCCCGCCGCTCGGTACATCGAACTGGTCGAGCCGGGCGCGCCAATCCGCGGTAGTGCGGTCGCGCATGCACTCGGCGATCAGCGTGTATAACTCATCAATATGCTCGGTGCGTCCGATGATCGTCGCAAAGCGTGGATCGTCGGCCATCTCCGGGCGATCGATCGCGCCAAACAGGCCGCGCCACTGCCGGTCGGTTGTCGCCAGCAGGCAGACATGCCCGTCGCGCGTCGCATAGGGCCGGCGATAGGGCGTGAACATGCGGGGGTAGCCCAGGCCCTTTTCCGGTTCGCCAAACACGCCATGCCACAGATGGTCGACGAGGTTGAACGCGGCCATCGTCTCCATCATCGGCACATGTACCTCCTGGCCCTCACCAGTGCGTTCGCGATGGAACAGCGCCATGCCGACCGCCGAGGCCAGGGCCTGACCGCAAATCTTGTCCGACACCGCCGCCGGCACATAGCGCGGTGCGCCCTTTTCGCTGCCGCTTTGCGGCGCGTTGATTGCGGCGAGGCCGCTTTCACCCTGAATTACATCATCAAAGGCCGGCCGGTCGCGCGCCGCGCTGTCCGGGCGGTAACCACTGGCCCAGGCATAGACGATGCGTGGGCTGATGGCGGCGATCGCCTGGTAGTCGATGCCGAGGCGGGCTGCCGCGCTCGGCCGCATGTTATGGACAAACACGTCCGCGGTCGCCGCCAGACGCAGCAGCGCATCCAGCGCGGCCGGCCGCTTCAGGTCAAGCGCGAGGCTTTTCTTGTTGCGGTTGACGTTGAGGAAATAGGCGGCCATTCCGGGGTGCCGTGCCGGTCCGAGCCCGCGCATGGCATCGCCGTCCGGCGTTTCGACCTTGATGACCTCAGCACCCATATCGCCGAGCAACTGGGTCGCCACCGGCCCCAGCACGATCGTCGTCAGATCGACGACGCGAATTCCGGCGAGCGGTCCTGACATCCCACACCTCTTCCTGCATCGGGTCGCGCCCAGAAAATTCTGTTTCATTTCCCGTCGATTTCTCAACGGCAATCGGCAGGCGCCTTGATTGCAGTGGCACGCCGCGCTTAGGTAAGGCAACAGGTTGATACCGGAGGTGGCAATGGGCGACAGGGTTCGGATCCGCGAAGTCGGAATGCGTGACGGGCTGCAGAGCATCGCGACGGTGCTGCCGACCGAGACCAAAATCGCCTGGCTCGACGCCGAATATGCCGCCGGGGTGCGCGACATCGAAGTGTCGTCGTTCGTGCCGCCCAAGCTGTTGCCACAGCTTGCCGACGCCGAAGCGGTGGTGCGCCACGCGCTGACCCTGCCGGGGCTGGCGGTGGCGGCGCTGATTCCCAATTCGCGCGGCGCCGAACGCGGCATCGCCTTGGGCGTGCCGGAGATGAATTTCGTGTTGTCGGTCAGCGAGGGTCACAACCTGTCGAATGTACGGCGCAGCACGGGCGAGTCTGTCGAGGATTTCCGCCGCGTCGTCGCCTTATGCCGCGAAAAGGGCGGCACCAACCGGCCCAAGATCAATTGCGCGCTGGCGACCGCGTTCGGTTGCACGATCGAAGGCGATGTCGACGAAGACCGGGTACGCCGCATCGCCAATGAAGCCGCCGAGGCCGGGGCGGACGGTATTATCCTTGCCGATACGGTCGGCTACGGTCAGCCGGCGGCGATCGGGCGGGTCTTTCGCAACATCATCGCCGATGTCGGTTCGCTGCCGGTGGCGGCACATTTCCATGACACGCGTGGCCTCGGGCTCGCCAATGTGCTGGCGGCGTTCGAGGCCGGCTGCAGGCTGTTTGATGCCTCGCTCGGCGGGTTGGGCGGCTGCCCCTACGCACCGGGCGCCACCGGCAATATCGTGCTGGAGGATACCGCCTTCCTGTTCGAGGCGATGGGAGTGGAAACCGGCATCGATATCAGCAAGCTGGAGCCGGTGCGCGACCTCGTGCATCGCGCGCTGCCCGAGGTGACGTTGTATGGCGCGATAGCGAAAGCCGGCCTGCCGCGAAACTTCCACCCGGTTGCACAGGCGGCTTAACGCCTATCAGGAAGCAAGAGCTTCTCATCCCCAGGGTCGATGCCTGGAGATGAGAAAGTAATAACCGGCAGTGCCCGGACCGGCAGTGCCCGGACCATCAGTGCCCGGCCGTCAGCGGCCGGCGAGCGCGCGGGCCAATTGGCTGACCGCTTCCTGATGTTTCTCGTTCTGTATTTCCGCGAAATTGCGGGCGATTTCGAGCAGCATCCGCTGATGCGGCGCCGCCGGACGTGGCACTTCGTCGCCGACACCATCATAAAAATAGGTGATCGGGGCGTTCAGCACGCGTGCGATCTCGTAAAGGCGGCCAGCCGAGACGCGGTTGATGCCGCGCTCGTATTTGTGCGCCTGCTGATAGGTCACACCGATCATCTCGGCAAGCTGCTGCTGAGTCAGGCCCAGCATGATGCGGCGTTCGCGGATGCGGGAGCCGACATGGTCATCGACTGCAGCGGTGGACCGCCCTCTCTTCGGCTTTGCCATCATAAACACCTGAGTTGTTCGAGCCGGGACGGTTTCCCGCATATGGGAAGTTCCCGTCTTACCCGTCAACGCGAACAAGCCGCATTAATTCCAACTTTAATGCAGCGGCCAAAAGATCAGGATCAATGGAACGCCAAGAGCGACCACGAGGAACGACATCGGCAGGCCCAGATGCCAGTAATCGCTAAATCTATATCCCCCCGGTCCCATGACAAGCGTGTTGGATTGATGCCCGACCGGCGAGAGAAAATCCGATCCCGCGCCGATCGCGACTGCCATCAGAAACGGATCGACATGGTAACCGAGTTTCTGTGCCAGACTTGCGGCAATCGGCCCCATCACCAGCACCGCCGGGGCATGGTGCAGCAGCGGCGTTATCAGCATGGTCGTTACCAGGATCATGCCTAGCATCCCGTATGACGGCAGAATGTCGGCGAGATGCGCCAAACCGGTGGCAACCAGCTCGGCGGTGCCCGTTTTCGATACCGACTCGCCGACCGGAATCATCGCGCCGATCATCACCAGGATCGGCCATTCGATCGCCTCGTAGGCTTCGTCGAGCGTCACGAGGTGCAGCAGCGCGATTGCCAACGCCGCAGCGACAAACGCGATCGCCACCGGCACCAGCTCGAACCCGCTGACCAGCATCGCAATGCCGAGGATGATCAGCGCCAGGGTCAGCCGCCGCGGCCGCCCGAGCTTCAGCTGCCGCTCGGCGAGCGGCAGGCAGCCGAGCGCCGCCAAGGTGTCGTAGATCGAATCAGGATAGCCCTGGAACACCACCACATCGCCGAGCTGAAACCGCAGCCGCCGCAACCGGGAGCGATCGCGTTTGCCGCGCCGGCTCACCGCCAGAACATTGACTCCGTAGAGTTCGCGCAAATGAAGTTCGACCGCTGATCGGCCGATCAGCGGCGATCCCGGCGTGATGACCGCCTCGGCGACTTCGAGCGCAGCCGGCCGCGGCTCGTGCTTAGCGGGCTTCTCGGCCGTATCGTCGTCTTTGTCGTTATCGCGGTCTTTGTCTTTGTCGTCTTCATCCTTTGCCGGGGCCGCGACCGCCTGCGGCGTCGGCGCGATTTCGCTGCCAACCACTTCGAGATTGCCGTCGCGGGCCAATTGCTCGATGGCTTGCGGCTCGGCTTCGACGACGACGATGTCCTCGCGTTCCAGCCGCCAATGCCGCGACGGCACGCGACGGCCGGTGTTGGCGCGGATCACCGCTGTAATCGTAATCGCGCCGCCGGAAATCTCCTCGATTTCGCCGACCGAGCGGCCCTCGTACCCGGAGTTGGGGCCGACCCGCAATTCGCTGGTGTAATCCTCGACCTTGAACGCAACGTCGCCGCCCTGGCTGCCGCGCCGCTGCGGGATCAGCCGCCAGCCGAACGCCAGGAACACGACGCCGGCAATGGCGATGCCGGCGCCGACCGGCATGAAGTCGAACATCGCAAAGGGCTGGCCCTCAAGGTTCTGGCGAACGCTGGAAATCAGCAGGTTCGGTGAGGTACCGATCAGCGTGCTCGATCCGCCGATCAGCGAGGCAAAGGCGAGCGGCATCATGAATTCCGACGGCGAGCGGTCGCTGCGCCGCGCCACCTGGATCGCCGCCGGCAGAAAAATTGCCAGCGCCCCGACGTTTTTCATAAAGGCCGACAGAATCGTGACGCAAGCAACCAGCAGGCCGACCTGTAGTCCCTTGATCCGCAATACCGGGTTCATCCAGCGCAGCAGAATTTCGATCGCGCCTGATTGCCCGATTGCGGCGCTAACCACCAGCGCCGCGCCGATCAGCGGCAAGACCGGGTTGGCGAACCCCGAAAAGGCTTTGTCTGCTGGTACGATCCCGGCCAGGACGGCCGCCAACAGGCCGAGAAGTCCAACCAGGTCAAAGCGGACGCGGTTCGACAGGAAGAGGACAATCATGCCCCCGAGGATGGCGAAGGTGAGGATCTGATCTCGTGTCACGATGCGATGAACAACGGCGTGGGGCTATCGTCTCGGCGTAAAACACCGGAGCGCATTCAACCATCACGACAGCAGAAGCGCACCCGCCTTTCCCCCCAACGGAGTTATGTGGCGATTTGAAATTGATTGGATCGCCGGAATCGCACTAGGTAGGGCCGACCCGCATTCCGAAAGGCATTTTGATGACCGATCCGGTCGGCACCGCCCCGCATGGCCTCTCCGTGGGGCTGACCAATTATGGCGACCCCGATTTCGCGCTCTACCTCAGACGCTCGTTCGCCCGCTCGATGGGCTATTCGCTCGAGATGCTGTCACGGCCGGTGATCGGCATCGCCGACACATACTCCGGGTTCAACAACTGCCACCGCGGCGTGCCCGAATTGGTCGAGGCGGTGAAGCGTGGCGTGCTGGCGGCCGGCGGCTTGCCGCTGACCTTTCCGACAGTGTCGCTCGGCGAGGTCTATCTCACCCCGACCAGCCTGATGTTCCGCAACCTGATGGCGATGGATACCGAGGAGATGATCCGCGCCCAGCCGATGGATGCGGTGGTGCTGATCGGCGGCTGCGACAAGACGGTGCCGGCACAGTTGATGGGTGCGGTGTCGGCGAACCGGCCGGCGATCAACCTTGTCACCGGGCCGATGATGACCTCGCGCTGGCATGGCGAGCGGCTTGGCGCCTGCACGGATTGCCGCCGTTTTTGGGCTAAATATCGCGCCGGCGAGGTCAGCAACGAGGAAATCCAGGACATCGAGGGCAATCTCGCCACCACCGCCGGCACCTGCGCGGTGATGGGCACGGCGAGCACGATGGCCTCGATCGCCGAAGCGCTCGGCATGATATTGCCCGGCAGTGCCGCGATCCCGGCGGTGCATGCCGACCGGCTGCGCGCCGCCGAGGCCACCGGCCGCGCCGCGATGCGCCTGGCCGTGGAAAAGATCACCCCCGACAAGATCGTGACGCCCAAATCGGTCGAAAACGCGCTGCGGGTGCTGATGGCGATCGGCGGCTCGACCAATGCGGTCCTGCATTTGACAGCGGTGGCCGGTCGCGCCGGTATCGACATCGATTTGAAGCACCTCAACGAAATCAGCGACTCGACCCCGGTCATCGTTGACCTGAAGCCGACCGGGCCGCACTACATGGAGGATCTGTTCGCTGCCGGCGGCATCGGCGCGGTGTTGCGCGAACTGAAGCCGCTATTGCATCTCGACTGCCTGACGGTCGCTGGCGAAACCCTCGGTGAGCGGCTGGACCAGCCAGCCGGGCCGGTCGATCGCGAGGTCGTAAAGCCGCTTGGCGAGCCGCTGTTGCCGTATGGCGGACTGGTGTCGCTGTTCGGCTCGCTGGCGCCGAAAGGGGCGATCTTCAAGCGCTCCGCCGCCGATCCAAAGCTGTTCGAGAAAGAGGGCCGTGCCGTCGTCTTCACCTCGCTGGAGGATTTGTCGGCGCGCATCGACGACCCTGACCTTGACGTGACGCCGGATGATTTCATGGTGCTGCAACATGCCGGGCCGCTGTCGCCCTCGGGCATGCCGGAGGCCGGCTACCTGCCGATCCCCGGCAAGCTGGCGCGCGCCGGGGTCAAGGACATGGTGCGCATCTCCGACGCCCGCATGAGCGGCACCGCCTACGGCTCGATTGTCCTGCATGTGACGCCGGATGCGGCCTCCGGCGGCCCGCTCGCCAAGGTGCGCAACGGCGACCGCATCCGCCTGTCGGTCAAGGAGCGGCGTATCGACTTGCTGGTCGCTCCTGAGGAACTGGCCCGCCGCAAAACCGCTCCCGCCCCTGTGCCGGAGCGCGGCTACGCCCGCCTCTACCGCCGCGAAATCCTGCAAGCCGACCGCGGCTGCGATTTCGATTTCCTGCGCAAACACCCGATGGGCGACGGGCGGGCGTAACAGGGCTGGCAGGACGAACCCTTTCTTGAATGAGATTGCTTCGCTTCGCTCGCAATGACAGCCTGCTTTTAGCAGAGGGCGTCATTGCGAGGAGCGCAGCGACGCGGCAATCTCGACCAGCCAGCGCGTTCTGCCTCGGAAACAGCGATGATCTTGCAACTCCAAGCAAAAGAAAGTCTGCCGGAAGACGGCTGTGCTGGCACGCTGATTGGGCGCGTGTGGCTGCCTGGCGCAGGGCCGGCGGTGGTCGTAGTGCATGACGACGGGATGTTCGACATCAGCCGCGACGCCTTCACCTGCGCGGCGCTGTTGAACGAAGCGGATCCGCTCGCTATCATCGCCGCCGCCCCGCGCGACCGACGCATCGGCGACGTCGCTACCATCCTCAGCAACACGCCGCCCGACGCCCGCGACGCCGCAAAGCCGTGGTTCCTCGCGCCGATCGATCTGCAGGCGGTCAAGGCGGCCGGCGTCACATTTGTCCGCAGCCTGCTGGAGCGGGTGGTCGAGGAGCAGGCGCGCGGCGACCCGGCGCGGGCGGTGGCGGTGCGCGACAGCCTCGGCGCCGCGATCGGCGGCGACCTCGCTGCGGTAAAGCCCGGCTCGCAGGCAGCGGCCCGGCTCAAATCGGTGTTGCAGCAGCGCGGCATGTGGTCGCAATACCTCGAAGTCGGCATCGGCCCCGATGTCGAGATCTTCACCAAATGCCAGCCGATGGCCTCGGTCGGCACCGGCGCCGATATCGGCATCCATCCCGGCTCGGTGTGGAACAACCCCGAACCCGAGATCGTGCTGGCGGTCAACGCCGCCGGCCGGATCGTCGGCGCAACGCTCGGCAACGACGTCAACCTGCGCGATTTCGAGGGGCGCAGCGCGCTGCTCCTCGGCAAGGCCAAGGACAATAACGGCTCCAGCGCGATCGGCCCGTTTTTGCGCCTGTTCGACGCCACCTTCGCGCTCGACGATGTGCGCCGCGCCGAAGTGTCGCTCGAAGTGCGCGGCCCCGAAGGCTATGTGCTGAACGGCAGCTCTTCTCTCGCGATGATCAGCCGCGACCCGTCCGACATCGTCGCGCAAGGTATTGGCGGCAACCACCAGTACCCCGACGGGTTCGTCTTGTTTCTCGGCACCATGTTTGCGCCGATCGAAGACCGCGACCATCCCGGCGAAGGCTTCACGCACAAGCTCGGCGACATCGTGACGATCGCCTCGCCCAAACTTGGCGCGCTGGTCAACCGCGTGGGCCATAGCGACCGGATCGCGCCGTGGGAGTTCGGCACCCTGGCGCTGATGCGCAACCTTGCCGGAAGAGGATTGCTTTGAGCACGAACATTGCGTTGCCCGAGCGCGCCGCGGCACTGTTCGATTTCTGGTTCGGGCTGCCCAAGGATCCCGAGCGGCTGCACCACAGACAAATCTGGTTTCGCAGCACGCCGGAATTCGACGAGGCGGTGCGTGCGAATTTCGCGGGCGACCACGAATTGGCGATGGCCGGGGCCTATAGCGCCTGGGAGGCCGCGCCGCTTGGCGCGCTGGCTCTGGTCATGCTGCTCGATCAGGTGCCGCGTAACATCTTCCGCAGTACGCCGCGCGCCTATATCAGCGACTCGCTGGCGCTTGCGACAACCAACCGCGCCCTGGCGCGCGGTTGCGACCGGGAGGTGCCGGATGCCTGGCGCCTTTTCTTCTACCTGCCGCTCGAACACAGCGAGGTGCTGGCCGACCAGCAGCGCGGCCTCGACCTGATGCTGGCGATCCCGCCGGTACAGGGTCGGCCCGGCGACGGACACATGACACGCCTGCATCTCGAAATCATCGAGCGCTTCGGCCGCTTCCCGCACCGGAATGCGATTCTCGGCCGCACGTCGACCCCTGACGAACTCGTCTTTCTGTTAGAATGCGAACACCGCTTCGGCCAGCCGGCGCCCACCACGCCGGCTTCAGCCTCGCCTCCCTGATCTCCGGAGAACCGACGATGGCCATCACCGATATCAGCGTTACCGACATCGCAGATTTTGCCGACGGCCACGAGTTTGGCGCGGCCGGCGCCTATGTGCGCATCAAGGGTGTGGCGCGTGGCACCCTCGATCCCAACGCACCTGCCAACCAAGGCATCGTCGATCTCGACAAGGCGCCGCGCAACGCGCGAGGCCTTGTCGAATACGCCACCGATTTCGACATCCTGCGCCCGAAAAACCCCGAGCGCGGCAGCGGCATCCTGGTCTACGACGTGCCCAATCGCGGCGCGAAACGCATTTTCACACTGTTCGACGACATGCCGGGCAATGACGCGGCACGCACCAACGACCCGAAGACGGTCGAGGATGCCGGGATCGGCTTTTCGCTCGGGCGAGGCTACTCGCTGGTATGGTCGGGATGGGACCCCGGCGCGCCGCGCGTCAACGGCAATCTCAGCGCCGAATTTCCGGCCGCGCTCGAACACGGCAAGCCGATGGTGCGGCGCATCCGTGACGAATTTCATTTCGGCACCCGCGCCCCCGGCGACGGCAGCGTGCGGCGCTTATCCTACGCCGCCGCCTCGACCGACCAGCCGCGCGCCCGCCTGACCGTGCGCGATCGCGAAAGCGACCGCCGCACTGACATCGCCCGCGGCGAGTGGGAATTCGTCGACGACCGCTCGATCCGCCTCTTGCCCGAAGGCCGCAAGTTCGAGCCGATCAAGATCTACGAACTGTGGTATGAGGCGACCGGCGCCAAGGTGCTCGGCATCGGCTATGCCAGCGTGCGCGACCTTGTGTCGTTCCTGCGTTATCGCAGCGCCAACCGCGGCGGCATCCCCAACCCTCTGGTCTCGGGAATGAGCGAAATTCGCCATGCGCTGGCCTTTGGCGTGTCTCAGAGCGGCCGGTTTCTGCGGCATTTCCTCGAACTCGGCATGAATGCCGACGAAACCGGCGCCAGCGTGTTCGACGGCGTATTCAGCCATGTTGCCGGCGCCGGGAAGGTGTTTGCCAATCACAGCTTTGGCATGCCCGGCCGCACCGCGACGCAGCACGAAGACCGGCTTTACCCGGAAAACTGGTTTCCGTTCAGCCAGGCCAGCGCGACCGACGCCTTCAGCAGCAAGACCGCCGGGCTGTCGAGCGGCGCCGCGACCGACCCGAAGATCATCGAAACCAACAGCGCCACCGAATACTGGCAGAAAGGCGCCTCGCTGGTGCATATCGATCCGGCGACCAAGCGCGACCTCGCACTGCCGGCGAACGCTCGCGCCTATCTGATTGCCGGCACGCAGCATGGCGGGCGGCCCGGTGTCGATCCGCGCCCCGGCCCCTGCGTCAACGGCCGCAACCCGCACAGCGCCACCCCGGCGATCCGCGCCCTGTTCCTGGCGCTCGAAGAATGGGTGACGCACGGCACCGAACCGCCGGCGAGCCGGGTGCCGTCGATCGCTGCCGGCGACGCCGTCAACGCCGAGGCCATCCGCATGCCGCGCGTACCCGGCTTTGCACACGCGCCGGGCGCCAACGGCATCACCGCGCCGGTCGATTGGATCGACCCGCCGGAAGCCGGCCCGACCCGGCTCTACGAAACCTTTGTTTCGGCCGTCGACGGCGACGGCAACGAAACCGCGGGTATCCGCACGCCATCGATTGCTGTGCCGCTCGCCACCTATACCGGCTGGAATGTCTATCGCTCACAACCCGACGAGCTGGCAGACCGGGACGGCTCGTGCATCCCGTTCGCCGCCACCAAGGCCGAGCGCGACGCGGCCGGCGACCCGCGTCCGTCACTGGCCGAACGTTATGGCAACCGCGATGGCTATGTCGCCGCGGTCAAAACAGCCGCGGCGGAACTGGTGGCGCAACGGCTGCTGCTGCAGGCTGATGCCGACCGGTTTATCGCAGCCGCCGCAGCCTGCGACCGCTTCTGACGTTCGGCCGGTAAGGCTTGCCGCGAGCGTGTTCTCGCGGCAGCATGGCGAAAGGCGCCGAAAACGGCGCCAATAAAACGGGGAGCGAGACATGCTGGGATGGCGGCTCGGCTGCCGCGCGAGCGCGGCGGCCACTGTGTTGCTGACACTTGCTGCCGGTACGGCGGCGGCGCAGACAATGATCGTCGGCATCGACGAAAAACCCGCCTGGGACAAGGACGGCAAGCCCTTTCTGAACCCGCCGGGCAAGGACACGCTGGCGGTCGTCGACATGTCGAAACCATCGGCATTGCGCATGGTCGCGACGATCCCGCTGATCAATACGATCGTCGGTCCGCCGACCAATCTCGCGGTAACGCCGTCGCGCGATGTCGCGCTGGTTGCCAACTCGGTCAAGCCGTCAAGTGACGGCCCAGACTACAAGCTGATTTCCGACGACAAATTGTTCGTCGTCGATCTGACGGCAAATCCGCCGGTCGTCGTCAGCACCGTCACGACCGGCAAGCGCCCTTCCGGCATGGCGATTTCGCCGAACGGCAAGCTCGGCCTGCTGTGCAACCGTGATGACGGCACTGTGTCGGTCCTGTCGATCAACGGCAAGGACGTCAAGGTGACCGACACCGTCACGGTCGGCACCGCGCAAGACGCCCCGGCGTCGGTCGCGATCACCCCGGACGGAAAGCGCGCGCTGGTGACCAAGCCGGGCGCCAACAAGGTCGCGATCCTGGCGATTGACGGCGACAAGGTCACCTACGACAAGCGCGACCTGCCGGCCGGAATCTTTCCGTACAACGTCGTCATCAGCCCGAACGGCAAACTCGCCTTGACCGCCGATACCGGGAATGGCGGCAGTTCCGACGGCAATGCCGACACTGTCAGCGTCATCGACCTCGAAGCCAACCCGATCCGCGTCATTAACCACATCGCCGTCGGCGACTCGCCAGAGGGCCTTGCGTTCAGCCCGAAAGGCAATCTTGCCGTCACGGTCGAGGCGCGCGGTTCAAACCAGCCGAAGACCAGTTGGTTCTATCACCCGGGCGGCGCCGTGACGGTGCTCAAAATTGACGGCAAAAAGGTTACCAACGCCGGCGACATCACGGTCGGCGCCTTGCCCGAAGGCGCGGTGTTCAGCGCCGACGGCAGCTATCTCTATGTCGGCAATTTCATCGACAAGGATCTGTCGATCCTGAAGGTCAACGGCACGCATCTGACGGATGTCGGCCGCGCGCAGCTTCCGGGGCAGCCCGCCTCGATGCGTGGTGGCCCGCAATAAGTCATGCCAAGCTATCGGCTTATGTATTGGTAGTAATTCAACCAGTAGATACATTGGGAACGTATACAGTCAAAGTCCGTTGCCAATAGAGACACGTTCTTCCGTGTCTTCATCAGCGGAGGTTTCCGATGAAATTTATCCCTACTGCATCGCTCGCACTTACGCTCGCGACAGGTATTGCTGCAGGGGCTATGGCGCAAACCGCTGCAGCTCCGAATACCGGCATGAATCATACCGGAACGGGCACGATGGCGCCCAGCAGCGGGCCGCAAACCCCTGGTCCGACGGGCACGATGTCGCAATCGCAAGCGGCTGCCGGACAGGAACAAAACAGCAGCGACAATCGCGTGCAGCAGGCGCAGCAGCGATTGCACGCCGCCGGTCTTTATCAGGGACCCGTCGACGGCGTCATGGGCCCGGATACCAAAGCGGCACTCGCGCGCTTTCAGGCGCAGAATGGCCTTTCCCACACCGAACAGCTTGACGAGCAGACATTCGCCCGGCTGATGCAAAGCCCTGGCACCGGGGCTACGGGCACCGGTTCGGGGTCGAGTATGCCTGGCACCACGATGCCTTCGAGCAGCGGCCAGGATACGACAACCACTCCCGGGGCGGCTGGCAGCACAACCGGCGGGATGCACCGCTAGTTCGCGGCTGGCGCCGAAGATATATCTGTGGATCGGAGCGGGCTCCCGCTCCGATCTATCGTGCGGTTTCGCGCTGCGCAACCGCCGCGAGCAACGTCAGGCTCGCAGCGTAATAATCGTCCTTGTCGTTGATCGTCGGCAGCGCCGGCTGGTCAGTTTGACCAAAACCCCGGGTCAGTTGCACAACCGCTTGAAAACCACTCGAACCGGCGTACGGCGCCAGGCTGTTATCGTCGACATTCACCCAGGCGGGAGCGGGTTTGCCGCCAAAATCATTCCAGAAATCCAGATACGAGGCGAGCCGCTCCGGCGTCGCCTCACCTGCCCAGATCAGGTAAAGCGGCACGCGGATGGCCTCAAACCCAAAGCGCGGCGGAAATTTTGCGGCCGGCGACAGATCGCCCGATTTGGCGATCTCGATCCAATCCGGGGTCAGCCCCCATCGCCCAAAACGCGCATCGGCCAGCAGATTCAACCCGTCGCGCCGCAGCCGCTGCCATTCCGGTGACGGCAGAACCCGCGCAAATTCCTTGAGCGCCGGGAAAATGTAATAGGATGGGTTGATGACGGTAACGCCGTCGCCCTTGAAACCATCAGCCCCCGGCAGCAGAACCAGCCCCCCCGGCGCGGTAACCAGCAGGCGCCGCCGGATATCGCCGACGATACGATGCGCCGCGCGGCCGTATTCGGGGTCTTTCCAATGATGCGCCGCACGCGCCAAGGCCCAGGCGATCAGAATATCGCCATCCGACGCGTCATTCGGATCGGCTACCGGCGTTTTGCCATCCGGATCCCAACGCCATGAAAACAACGCGTTGTCGTGACGCTGTAACTTGTTGTGCGTCCAGTCCCAGATTTTTGCAAAGGTACCGCGGTCGTTGGCGGCTTCGGCGAACAGCATCGCCCAGCCCTGGCCTTCGGTGTGGCTGACTTCCTTGTTGCCGGTGTCGAGCACGCGGCCATCCGCGGTCACAAAACGATCGCGAAACGTATTCCAACCATCCTGTACGGCGTCAGCGCGGGCTGTTGCGGCACCGATGACGGCCGCAATTACCCAGAGGACGGCAAACGCGACAGCCCGAACCAAAGACTTTCTCATCGGCAACGCACGCTGGGGCGCGCCGTCAGCCGTGCCGTCCGTAATGGAAGACAAACGGTGCACCCGGCACCCGGCGATGCCCGACCAGCCGCGCCGAGAACCCCGGATCAGCTCCCTGTGCGCCAAACCATTCCGTGTAGGCGCCTTCAAGCACCGGGACCATCCAGCTACGCCGTGAATCATCCTGCGGAATGATCGGATAGGAGCCGTGGGTGATCTCAACAAATCGTCCGTTCTCCGAAACCCGCGCCCAGCCCCAATCAATTCCTTCGAGCACCGCGTTGATGTCGTCTTCCAATTCCTCAAGGCTCTCGCAACGGCGCAACGGCAACGACCGCGCCATCCGCGCACCAAGCGTTTCAAGAAACTGGTCCGCCTCCATCGGATCGACCCGGTCCTCAAACTCGGCGAACATGCCGGCGAGGAAATGTACCCATTGGCGCGAGCATTGTTGTTGCGCGTAATAGCGGAGCGATATCAGCTCCTCATCCAAACCCGCCATTAGAGCCTCCCCGGAAGCGAGTTCGGCAGATACGCGGCGGCCGGCGGCGATGCCCCAAAGGTCTTGCGCAAATACACCTTACCAATCGCTTCGGTATAATTCTGGGCATTGTCGACCGATGCCAGCCCACCAACCGTGAAGCCGTTATCCAGCTGATATTCAAGCTGTCCTCGTGCACCGAACGAAATCCCGGTAACACTGCGCGACGAATAGAACGCGGCCGGCCCAAAAGCGTTCTGCAAGGCGGCCTGATTGCCCGCCTGGGTCGGGAAGACCGGGCTGCGGTCTTCGTTGAAGGTTTGCACGCCGAGCGAACCGCCGATCAAATAGGCGAACCGCCCGGATCGGCCGGCGTATTCCATCGGGATGCCGACATTCAGGTAGTTTTGCGGGCTGAAGTACCCGCCCTGGCCAAACGTAAAGAAACGCAGGTTTTTGTCGTACCCCATGTACGACAGATTGATGCCGATCTTGAATGCGTTATTGCCGACTCGATAGGGACGCACATAAGCACCGACCAGCCCCTCCATCTCGGTATTGTTGGCAATCGACGTGCCGTCGATGCTCCAATAGCCGCCGCCGGCATAGATGCCGATGTCGCCGTCATCGTACGACACCAGGCCGTCGCCGCCGGTTTTGATCGCACCACCCCAGGTGTGCCCGGTAACCGGATCGCGCGTACCGGCATAGGACAGGAGGCTGTCGGTGATCGGTTGCCGGGCGGCTTCGACTTTGACCTGCAGCGGGTTCGCGACACTTTGCGGCGGCAACGGAATATTCGGCAACGCCGTCGAGTTCGCCCCCGAACCCGGCCACGTCAAGGCCAGCCGTCCAACGAAATTCTCCACCGGGAAGCCGAGCGGCGTACTGCCGATTTCGCCCGAGAAGATCCGGTAGGAATAGGCCGCGTTCAGCGACACACCGCTCGCCGTCTGGTCGCGCGCCGGCGTTAATGCCGAAAGGCTCTGCGCCCCGTTGAGCGCGATCAGCGGTTCGTTGCCAAACCGCAGCAGCGCGTTCTGATCCGGCGACCCCGCCGTCAGATAAGTCGGGATCGCCTGCAGGCGCAGCGTACCGGTGTAAAGCGGCGAGAAGCTGCCCTCCAGCGGCAGGGTGAATTCGTCGAGCCGGCTCAGCCCGTCTTCGCCGCTGCGCACGCGAAAGCCAAGCCCGCCTTGGACGACCGGAGCACTTTCCGCGGAGATCGCCGCCATGCTGCGCTCAATGTCGAGTTCCAGCGAATCCTGCGGAATCGGCGCCGACTGACCAACAGCCGCCGGCGGCTGATAACCCTGGACCGGTGGCGGCGGCAACGGTGCCAGTGCCGGACCGCCTTGAGGCTGTGGCGCGGCGGCATAATACGAGTTCTGATACGCTTGGCTTTGGTACCCCGGGGCTTGGTAGGCTGGGGCTTGGTAGGCCGAGGCCTGATAAGTCCGGGCGCCGTAGCCCTGCGATTGATACGCCGGCAATGGCGGTGGTGGCAGCGGCGGTAACTCGGCCAACTGGCGCCGGGGCGCTGACGCCGGCGCGGAAGCGCCCGCGTCGCTCGATCCGGCGCCAAGATCGGAATCGCCGACCGCCGGTAACGAGGCTAATTGCGGCCGATCGCCCGGCATTTGTGATGGTATTCCCACCGGCGCGACGGCAGGGACTGCCTGCAAGCGCCGCGTCGGGCGTTCATTGACATGGGGCGGCACAATCAGATCATCGCTGTCCGCCGACACCGCCGTATCCTGCAGCGGCGGCGGAGTCGACGGACCCGTCGTCTCTTCCGGCTCGGCGGACGGCGACGCAGCCTTCAGGGTTGCCGGCACGACCATCGGTGCATCGGTTCCGGTTGCGGCCGCAAGCTGGAAGTGCCCTGCCGCCCGACCCTGTTGAGAGGCAAACCGCAGTCCGACCGGCTGGCTTCCGCGCCCCTGATTCCCAACCGGCTGCACCTCGTCTTGCAACGCGCCGATTTGTGTGGGAGCCGGTTGCGGCGCTGCCTGCGATTGCCGGAACGGATTGGGCGGCAGTGCCGAGGGCGCCCCCGGCGCCATGATCGGCGGGCCGCCTGGCAGCGCCTGATAGCCGCCGGCTTGCTGCATGTCGAGACTGCGGGCCGCTTTCAGATCGTATAGCGCCGAACCGTTATCCCCGCCCGCCCGCGCAATCTCCGCCTGGAGATAGACCAGCCGGGGATTGTTCGGGTGCGCCTGCATACCTTGGGCGAGGTAAACACGCGCACGATACAGATCGCCCGCCATGATCGCACCGCCAACGGCACCGCGAATGACTCCGAGATCGCTTGGCGATTGCCGGTAGCCGGCGTCGAAAAACCGCATCGCAACGCTGTTTTGGCCGGCGGCGGCATAAATCCGTCCGGCGGCGAGAAGCAATGTCGGATCGTTCGGATAAGCGTTCAGCAATGACGATATCTGGTCATAGGCGCCGGCATAGTCACCGCGCTCGCGCAACTGATCAGCGCGTCGCGCCGCAATATCGCCCTTGATATGTTCGAGTTCACTGCGATCCGACGCCGTGATGCGGCCGTTGGCCTCGGCCTGCGCCAGATACGCGGTGGCTTCTCCGTCACGACCGGAGCGGAACAGCAGTGACGCGTAATCGAGCACCGCCTTTTTATTTGTTCCGGCGGTTGCCGGGTTGGGCCTGGCGATCTGCAATGCCGCCTGCGTATCGCCGAGATCGGCCAGGGCGTCGGCAATCATCCGGGTCCGCTCCGGCGTCACTGGCGGCCGTGAATTCAGCGACAACAATACGTTGCGCGCCGCCGCACGATTGCCGCTTTGCGCCAACTGCTTGGCACGCGCAATTTCAGCCGTGACCAAAATGCGGTCGCGAAATGCCGTCACCTCAGCATTGCGCGCACTCGATGGGATGCGGTCGAGTGCTGCCAGCGCTTCCGGCATCCGGTTCTGTTCACTATAAAAAATCGCCGCGGCTTGCAGGCTGTCGACGGACACCCCGGCAGCATTCGGATTGATCACGGCGAAGGCTTGCGCCGCATCCCCATGCGTGGCGAAAATCCGCGCGAGATCGAGCCGTGCCCAGCCATTGCTCGGATCGACGGCGATCGCCTCCTGATACTTCGCCTGCGCGCCGGCGATGTCGTTGCGGTCCATCAGGCTCTTGCCGTCGGCCCGCAGAATGTCCGAGCGGGCCCGATTGATCCCAGCCATTTTGCCGGGATCAATCGATGCGATCCGAGCGGCGAGCGTCGCAGCTTCCGCTCCCTTGCCTTCGGCGCTGAGCGCACTGTACAGCCCGACAATTGCATCGGCATTATTCGGCTGCGCCGCGAGGGCACGCCGAAAGCCGGCTTCGGCTTCGGCATAATTGCCGGCGTTCTGAGCGGCTTTCGCCGCATTGACGTTCGACCAGAAGACGGCGCTCTCATACGCTGACGCCCATTGGCCGCTGCGCCCGGGCGCAGCGTGCATCGCGCGCGAAAGGTCGTCGCGAGCCTCGCCGAACCGTTGCTGCCGCAATCGGATCAGCCCGAGCCCCGCGATCGCGTCGGCGTTATTCGGGTTGGCCCGCAACTGCGCCTCGAATTGCCGTTCCGCGGCGCCGAGATTGCCGCGGTTGAGATCGCCGTATCCGACGGCGCTGGCGGATGCCGGACCGCGAGGTGCCGCCGGCCCCGGCTTTTCCGCCTCTGTGACATGCGCCCGCAGCTCCGTGTCCTGCGGGTATTTCGCGAGATATTGGGCATAAAGCTGGCGGTCAGCCGGGCTGCCGCCCAACCATAATGTCGCCTTTCGCCATGATTGCACCGCCTGCGCGCCCACCACCGGGTCACTCGACAGTTGCTGCAGCGAGCGGATGCCTTCGGCGCGCGTTTCCGCGTGGTACGTCAGCACCTCGGCCAATGCGAGGCGCGCCTTGCTGTCGTTCGGTGATTCCTGAACGAGGCGCCCGAGCCCGCGTCGTGCCTCCGTCCATCCCTGCGGCGTCCCCGCAAGGGTCATATAATATTCGACGCCAAAGGTAGGCGGCGGCGCGCCTTTGAATGTCTGTTGATATTTCTCGGTCGCCTGGGCGAATTGCCCGGCTTGGGCAAGCCGGCGTGCTTCATTCAGTTCATTCGGCGACACCTGCCCGGCGCGGATTGCATTTTCCAGGTCGGCAACGCGTGGGCTCGACGGCGCCGCCTTTTGCAGGCGCGCCAGGTAGCCTTTGGCGTCGTCGAGTCTGTTCTGCTGCACCTCGATGATGCCGTATTGGTACAGCGCATCAGGTGCGTTCGGATTGATGCTGAGGAGCTTCTGCAACGCCTCGATCGCCAGATCCGGCCGGTCTTTCAGGCGCCAGTATTTTGCCTTGTCGAGCAGAATCTCTTCGGCGGTCTGCGCCGAATACGCTGGCACAATCGGGATTGCCGTTGCCAGTAGCAACCCTAGTGCGAGATCGCGAGCCCAGGACTTCATTCCACCTCCCCCGGAAACCACGTTCCCGAGATGCCTTGGTCTCGTGGCACCACCCCGTCTACGCTCGTCGCAACAGCGACCGGGGCGATCCCGCTTCACCAGCCCACACCAATCAAATGATCGCCGACTGTATTACCGTGCGACGCCGCGTCTCATCCCCCGACTCGACGCGCTGCGACCCGGCTCAGCAGCCAGTATGCCACCAATGCAATGATAAGCACTCCTATCAATGTAAACAGGATCAAGAGCAGCGGGGAATTGCCCAGCCACCAGCGAACCCTGGTCAATGGCGGAAGATGACCGACCGTGTATTCGGAGCCGACGCGGAAACTCGTCACTTTGTCCGCCGTCGCAACCATCAGATCGCCTTGGATCAGCGAATTAAGGTCACGGTTGCGAAACGCGCTCAACACCGTCATCTGCTTCTCCGGCGTCGAGCCAGTAATCATAATGACGGTGCGGCCTGCGTTCAGCGGCGATTCCATGCCGATCATCGTCGCCAGGTTGTCGCCTTGCTGGACGAGTAGCTGATCGACCCGCTCGCGCTCCTGCTGCGCATTCGGATCGAGCGCGGTGTAGACGCGATTGAGCGACGAACTTACCGCTACCCGCAAGTGCCCGCCGTCGACCCGCAGCCGCGCATTGTCGCTCCATTTGGCGATCAACGGTTGGCGTGACACCGAGCCCAAAACGATCAGATCCTTGTTGGCAACCTGATCGACCGCTCCCGCGCCGACGACCGAAACCCGCGCGACCGGAAATCCGGTCGAATCGCCCATCATGCCCATCAGCGTCAGATAGGTCTGCACATCAGCCGGGCTCAACTGGTCGGGGACGACGACCGCCGTCTGGCTCAGATCGGCCCATTTGGTGAAGGGGTAGCCGGAATTGACGAAGAAGGCGAGGTTCGGCAGCGTGGTGAACCGTTCGGTCTTCGACAGGTCGATCGTCGAATCCGGATCGATCGATTCCTGCACGTTGTTCGGCAGCACGTCCTGGCACTCGCCGCGCTTCATCGGCCGCAGATCGTAATAGAACTGCAGCTGGTTCTGCCCGAACACATAATAAGGCGGCACCCGCACGGTCTGTTCGTTCATCGCAAAGTCAGGCGAGATGATGTCCTTGACCTGCTGGACCGTGCCTTCCTGCGACAGCGGCAGGCTGCGCAAGTAGGAATTGTTGATCGACACATCGAGCCGCGAATCGGCGAAATTGAGCCAGGTACCGGCGGGATAGCGATACCGGACCATCAGCGGCACGCCGGTATTCCCCCAGACAAAGATATCCGGCGCGGTGCGGAAATTGACGGTCAGCAATCCGGGGACGAGACCGTTGCCTTGCAGATCGGTCGGCTGCACCAGTTCACCGAAACGAACCGGACGGTTCATCGGGATCCAGCGCGGCGCGTCATAAGCCTGCCGGGTCGGTACGTCCGGCATTCCGACAACCTGCGTCTGTCCGGTCAATGCGACCGAGCCGAGCGCCAGCGTCTGTGCGGCAGCGGTCAGTTCTTCGGGTGTCCGCCCCATGACCAGAAGCAGCTTGGATTCGGGGTTGCCGGGGTTGGGCACGACGGAAATTGTCGGTCCGCTGATCGACGGCATCGACACGCCGGCCGGTTTGTCCGCGTTCGTCGCAAAGACCACGGCATTGCCGCTCGGAACACTGTCGAAGCTGACCGGGAAGGTCGCCCCCTTATAGGAAGCCAAACTGCCAAACCACGACGCCACGACACCCGCCGCCTGCAGCGTCGATGTCGCCGGCTTGCCGGAGAACACAAACGGCAGCGTCAGCGACTGCATGTCCTTGGAGTCATAGAACGGTGCCGGCAACAGCGACAGATCGTTAGCGAGCGTCAGCTTCTGCAGCTGCATCGTTACGGCGCTGGTGTTGCTCAGTACCAGCCAAAGGCTGGAATGCAGCGGATCTTCGCAGCCCAGGGTATAATGGCCGATAAAGCGGAACAGGATGCGATTGTCTTCCTGAAACAGGACCGGATTGATCGGCATGCTGACGATCTCGCCGGAGGATTTCTCTTTCGGCAGCGGGATCGAGCCGACCACTTCGCCATTGAGCAGTACGGTCAAATGGCTGATTTCAGGGATCAGCGCTGGCGAATAGGCGATGGCAACATCGACCTTGCCACCGGTCACGACATCGTCGCGACGCACTGAAAACGGCAGGCTGCCTTCCCCCTGTACACCCAGCAGGCGGATCGGAGAACTCGCCCCAAGGTCCTTGAGGCTCAGCACCTGCTGCCGCGACGTCCCCGTACCGGTGACCTGCTGACCCGCATTTCCGGCGCCGGCCGGGCCGGGCAGCGTCGGCTGCCCCGGCGGCGTCTGGCTCGACGGCAGCAGCGCACCAGGAATGATCTGACTCTGCGGCGGCACCTGCGCCCCCTGGGCCGGCGGCGCCGCCGCCCCGGTCGCCGCTTGCGATGGGTTGAGGCTGCCGGCGGCGCCGGGGCCGCCAGTGGCAGGTGCCGCGGCGCCGCGTGCGGCCGGCGCCTGCGCCGACGCAACGGTCGCCACCGCCAAAGCACCAAGGCCAACCCCAGCCGCAAGAATAACGCGGGATATTACCCGCTGCCGCGCCGCCGGCGCGACGGGCGGAGGCGGCGGTGCTGTCCCTGCCGGGACCGCGCTGGCCGGGGCCGCCACAGGCGTCGGCGTGGCAGTCGCTCGTCCGAGCGACCGCCAGCCGCTGCGTACGAAAAGGCCGCCGATACTCCGCAGGATCTGTCCGACAGAACGCAGTGGCTGGTCGATCGGGTGATCTTCCCAATCGAGCCAAGCGTCAGCCCGGCACAGCACGGTACGAACGATGTCACGCTGCTGGTGGACGGTCATTTCAGTAAACATCACCCGCAACTGGTCGCCATTCCACCCGACGATACGGGCTGGAAAAATTGCTGGTCGTTCGCCAATCGGCACCTCGATTTCAATATTGTCGCCAGGGCCGATGCCCTCCGGCTGCATCGCCGTGAACTGGCCGCCGGTTGTCGACATGTTGCGCGATTGTGTGACGATCGTACGCCCGTTCGGCAGATGCACCACCGCCGGCAAGACCAGATCGTGGCGCACCGAACCGCGCAACTGGCGCGCCTCGCGTGCCACCGCGATCGCGGCCGCAATCGTCAAAAGGTTGAACAAGGCCCAGAAAATGTTTAGCAGCAAAACCTCGGTATCGGAGTAATCGATCAGAAACCATCTAATGATTCCAACGATAACGCCAAGTATCAACAAGCCACAGACAATTAATTGTGGGCGAACGATTTTATAATCGAAATAATCGCTCGGCAGCAAGCCACCCTTCTCTGTAACATTGAACTTGCCACGCTTGGGATTGATCAACGTTGTGATCGTCGGCTTCAGAATATACAGAGCCAGGACGCTTTCGTAGATTTCGCCCCAAAACGAATGTCGGTAGCGAGATTGCAGCCGCGAGTTCGTCAATGTCGCGTGCCACAGATGCGGTAAGGCGTAAGCGATGACCATCAACCCGCTGGCGGCGATGATGTTGAGCCTGAACAGGAGATAGGCGAGCGGCGCGGTCAGAAAGATGAACCGCGGGACGCCAAAAAAGAAATGCAGCATCGCGTTCAGGTAGCAGACGCGTTGCCCAAAGCTGAGGCCGCGCCCCAAGCACGGATTGTCGACCCGGAAAATCTGCGTCATGCCGCGGGCCCAACGCATGCGTTGGCCGACATGAATCGACAGGCGTTCCGTCGCGAGCCCAGCCGCCAAAGGCAATTTCAGATAGGCTGAATGCCAACCGGCGCGATGCAGGCGCAGCGCGGTATGCGCATCCTCGGTTACCGTTTGCGTCGCAAAGCCGCCGATTGATTCGACCGCGCTGCGCCGGATCACGGCGCAGGAGCCGCAGAAAAACGCCGCATTCCACAAATCGTTGCCGTCCTGGATCAGGCCGTAGAATAGCAGCCCCTCGTTCGGAATCGACTCGCCGCCGCGCAGGTTTCGTTCGAACGGATCGGGCGAATAGAAGTGATGCGGCGTCTGCACCAGCGCCAGCCGCGGGTCGACCAGAAAACCGCCGACCGTCAACTGTAGGAATGCGCGGTTGGGCACGTGATCGCTGTCGAACAGCGCCAGCAACTCGCCATCGGTCAAACCGAGGGCGTGATTGAGGTTGCCGGCTTTCGCATGGATGTTGTTGTCGCGCGTGATATAGCCGACGCCCAGTGCCTCGGCAAATTCGCGGAATTCCTCACGGCGTCCATCGTCCAGAATGTAAATCCGCAATTTATCCGGCGGATAATCGACCGACAGGGCGCCGTATACGGTGTTCTCGACGATCGACAGCGGCTCGTTGTAAGTCGGGATCAGGAGGTCGACCGTCGGCCATTCCGCTGTGTCTTCCGGCATCGCCGTTGGCATGCGGTTCAGCGGCCACGCTGTTTGAATGTAACCGAGCACCAGCACCAGCCAAGCGTAAAGCTCGGCCAGAACAAGGCCAATCCCGAGAAATGCCTCGAAATGCGTCGCGAACTGCATCGTCTCGGTCAACCGCCACCAGATGTAGCGAGTCGAAATCACAATCGACAGCGTGATCAGAATTATCGTGATGCCGCGTGATGGATTGCTCTTGATCAGCAGCATCACGACGATCGTCAGCAAGGCAAACAACGCCTGCGACACCAGATCGAGAGGCGTAACGATGACGATGCCGACCAGAAAGAGGCCAGCCACCACCAAGGCGCCCAGGACGATGTTTTGGCCGGCGAATTCCGAGCGTGAAACTCGCCTTAGGAGCCCCACCATCTATTACCCCTCCCCGCCGTCAGACCGGCGCCAGACTGGCATGCACCCGCTGCGCGATCATCATGATGTCGCGGCTGGCGACGCTTTCCGGCGCGTAATCGAGAACCGTCAGCTGGCAGGCCGCCGCCTCGGCGACACCCTCATCCTGATGCACCATGCCATAGAGCGCATCGCCCAGCACATCCCGGCTCAGTGCCAGAACGTCGCGGCACAGCTGGCGCCGCGGATCGACCTGATTGATGACGAATCCAATCTGCGGCACCCGGCCGCCGCCGGTCAGCAGCAGGTCGCCGCGTTGCAGTTTCGGCAGCAGCGCAAGGCTCATCGCATCCGCCAGCAACGGCACGATATGCAGATCGGCAAGTCCGTCGAGCTCAACGTTGAACGGCGACGGGCCCGGCGGCATGTCGACTATCACGATCCGGTCGCGCGGTTCTGCCAGAGCCGTCAGCCGCTGCCGCAGCCAGCCGGCGTTTTGCCCGATATGCGTATGCAGCCGCAGCGCATCCGAGGCCGCCACCGCGCCAAACGGCACCAGTTGAATACCGGCGGGTGTATCGACCGCGAGTTCGCTCCAGGCGCGGCCGCTGTCGAGTTCGTCGGCGACACCGCGCAACTCTTCCGGCAGCTCGAAGTTGAGGCGCAGGGCATTCTGGCGATCGAGATCGATGGCCAGCACCCGCCATCCCAATCGGCGCAGCGCGACCGCGACTGTCGCCGCCAATGTGGTACGGCCGACCCCGCCTTTGGGGGATGTGAAACAAATGACCGGCATATCAGCGCAGCCTGTTGAACACTGAGCCGAGGCCGGGCGAGGTCCGCCCGCGCGCCCGCGGGTCCGGCAGCCGCTCACGCGCGCCCGACAGGCGCCCGAACACGGCATCAAGCGACCGGTCCTGCCGGTCTGCGCTGCGCGCTACCGGTCGCGAATCGCGACCGCGATATTCGCCTCGAAACAACCCGCCGCGATCACCAGCCGGGTATTGCTGTTGCGGCTCCGTGGGTTGCGGGCGGTATGGGTCGGGCCGCACCTGCGCCGCCGTTTCCGGCCAGTCTTGCCGCGACCTGACCGGGCCCGGTTGGGCCGTGTCTGTTCTTCCCGGTTCCGGGCGGACTGGCGGTTCATCAGTATTGCGGCGCGGCAGATCGGCAGTATCGCGTTGGGCGGTCTGCGATGCCGCAACCGACGATGCTGCCGGCTGCGCGGGTGGCGCCGACACGACCGGCGGCGGTGCGGGCGGCAGCGGTTCTGTCGGCATGGCCGCTGCGATACCCTCGGCGCGCTCGGCATTGGTCGCATGCACGCGGTTCCCCAGTTCCGCGACGAGGCTGTCGGTCGTCACATGCGGCTGCTCGACCGACGACGCTGGGTTTGGCGTCACCGTTCCCAGCGGCGGGTTTTCCCGCAATGCCCGCGCAGCGGCGGCCGGCAATCCCATCTGGTCGCGCGCAACTCTCTCGTGCGCGGCAGCGCTCCCTTGAGGCGCGGCCGCATCGACCTTCACGCCGGACTGCACGGCCGCCCGGTGCACCAGCGGCCACGTCGCAACCGCTTCGGCAACTTCGGCTTGCGGCGTGAAGTTCCGGTAACGCACCATCGGTGCGGTCAGCCAGGAAAAAAGCCGCTCGACATCCTCTGAGTGATCCATGCGTTCAACCATCGCGACGGTCATGAAACCAAAACAGCACTGTATCTAGCCCGAAACCATACCCGCAACGAGCAGCGGTCCTCCCCGAAATGCCGAGAATTCCTGCAAGATTCTTGCTAATAAAGAACGAGGGAGGCATACCCGCCGGGCTGAACGCCCCGTCCGCCTCTGGCTATAGCAAGCGAGGTCCCTGGTCGCAATAGGTCTGTACCAACGGTTGAGAGCGTCGACCATATTATCTCGCGAGGTTGGCCTCTTTGCGCGGCGACGTGCTGAGGCCTGGGGGCTATTACGCCGAGCGCATGCGCAGGCAGACACGCGCCGCGGCATCGATGATGGCGTCGCTATCTAAGGCATAAGCCCGATAAAGATCAGGGATGTCGCCGGATTGCCCAAAGCGATCGATCCCCAGGGGGATAACGGTGTTGCGCGTAACGCCGCCCAGCCATGAAAGAGTCGCGGGATGGCTGTCGGATACGCTCACAAGCGCGGCACCAGGCCGCAGGCGTGCCAGCAGCCGTTCGGCCACGCCGCTTGCACCGCGCGCCAGCGCAAGCCGCCAATCACGATGCAGCCGGTCTGGCGACGTAATCGCCAGCAGCCCGGTTCCCGGCAGGTCCTCGCAGATCGTCTCGTAAGCCGCGATCGCCTCGGGCGCGACCGCGCCGCTATAGGCGATTGCCAGTTCGGCATTGGGCGCCGGCTCGCGCTGCCAATATGCACCGGCGATGATTGATTCGGCCAGCGACTCGTCGATTTCGCGCTCTGGCTGTTCAATTGGTCGAGTCGACAGCCGAAAATAAACCGATTCGCCATCGTCGCGCTGGATCTCGGCCAACGCCCAGCGCAGCAATACCGCGAGTTCGTCGGCATAGGCCGGCTCGAAGCTGACGAGGCCAGGTTGCCCGAGGCCGATCAGCGGCTCGACGACCGATTGATGCGCGCCGCCCTCAGGCGCCAACGTCAGGCCGGATGGTGTCGCCACCACGATAAAGCGGGCATCCTGGTAGAGCGCATAGTTCAGGGCGTCGAGGCCGCGCTTGATAAACGGGTCGTACAACGTGCCGATCGGCAGCAGGCGTGCGCCAAACAGCGGCCCCGCTAGCCCCAGCGCCGCCAGTTGCAGAAACAGATTGCTCTCGGCGATGCCAAGCTCGATGTGCTGGCCATGCGGCGCCATCGCCCAGCGCTGCGCCGACACGACCTTTTCCTCGCGAAATGTGTCGAGGCGCTCGGCGCGGTCGAATATACCGCGGCGGTTGACCCAGCCGCCGAGATTCGTCGACACCGTGACATCGGGCGAGGTCGTGACGATGCGCCCGGCGAGCTGGCTGTCGCTGGATGCGAGGCTGCCGAGGATGCGGCCAAAGGCCTCCTGCGTTGATTGCTGCCGCCCGCGCGGCGCCGGCAAGGCCACCGGCACCGGCACCGGGATCGTCGTGTGCCGCCGGCCGCCGTTGCGCGCCAGCGGCACCTCGGCAAGGAAGTCGGCAAGTTCGTCGGGCGGCAGGTCGAGCCCGGCAAACCGGTCCCACTCCTCCCCCGCCGGAACTTTCATGGTTTCCTGAAACAAGGCCATCTGTTGCGGGTTCATCAGCCCGGCATGGTTGTCCTTGTGGCCGGCAAAAGGCAGGCCGTGCCCCTTGATCGTATAGGCGATAAAGCAGGTCGGCTGGTCGTCGGTGACCCCGTGGAACGCCTCGAGCACCGACCCCATGTCGTGCCCGGCGAGGTTGGTCATCAGCCGCGCCAGCGCGTCGTCATCATGCTCGTCAAGGATCGCGCGGATGCCGGGGTAGCGGTTGAGGTCGCGCCGCAAATGCTCGCGCCACCCCTCCCCGCCTTTGTAGACCAGCGCGGAGTACAGCGAATTGGGGCAGGCATCGATCCAGTCGCGCAGCTGCTCGCCATCGGGCCGGGCAAACGCCGCCTGCAGCAATTGCCCGTATTTGAGCGTGATGACGCGCCAGCCGAACATCTCGAACAGCGCATCGATGCGTCCGAACAGCCGGTCGGAAACAACCGCGTCGAGGCTCTGGCGGTTGTAATCGATCACCCACCACAGATTGCGTACGTCGTGCTTCCAGCCTTCGAGCAAGGCCTCGAAGATGTTGCCTTCATCGAGTTCGGCATCGCCTGCCAGCGCGATCATCCGGCCCGGCGCCTCATCAGCCGAGATCAGCCGGTGCAGTCGGAGATAATCCTGCACCAGCGAGGCGAACAGCGTGACGCCGACCCCGAGACCGACCGAACCGGTCGAGAAATCAACGAGATCGCCATCCTTGCTGCGCGACGGGTAGGCCTGCGCGCCGCCAAGCGCGCGGAAGCGTTCGAGCTTGTCGCGCGTCTGGTGGCCGAGCAGGTATTGCAGCGCGTGAAAGACCGGCGAGGCGTGCGGCTTGACCGCGACCCGGTCCTGCGGCCGCATCACGTCGAGGTAAAGCGCGGTCATCAGGGTCGCCAGCGACGCGCTCGACGCCTGGTGGCCGCCGACCTTGAGCCCGTCGCGGCTGGGCCGAATGTGATTGGCGTTGTGAATCATCCAGGTGGAGAGCCACAGTACCTTGCGTTCGAGTACCGTCAGATAGGCCAGTCGATCGGTCGGCGTCGCTTCCGGCTCCCGGCTGCGCCCACCGGGCAATGCCCGCAGCATGGTCTGCTCCTACTCTGCAAGTCGTGTTGGCGCTTGCCGGCTTTGACAGGGTTGCAAGAATGCTTAAATACACATTCGCGTAGCCCCCGGCGAGATGCCGCAGGGCAAGAGGTGGAGCAGCAGGACATGACAGAGGTCGCGCCGGAAATTACCAGCGATCGTCATATCGTCGTCACCGACAATGCGGCGCGCCGCATTGCCGTGCTGAAGCAGCAAGAAGAAGCCGACGGGGCATTTCTGCGTATCGCAGTCTCGGGCGGCGGATGCTCCGGCTTCCAGTACGGGCTGACCTTTGATGACACGCAAAACGCCGACGACCATGTGTTCGAACGCAACGGCGTGACGGTGGTCGTCGACGACGTATCGCTCGACCTGCTGAACGGCGCCGAGGTCGATTTCGTGCAGGATCTGATAGGCGCCTCGTTTCAGATCCGCAATCCGAACGCCGCATCGTCCTGCGGGTGCGGCAACTCGTTTTCGATCGGCTAACCCTCGATGCCAATGCCACGGAACGGCTTTGTCGCCGTTGAGGCGGCCGGATGAAAATCGCGACGTGGAACGTCAATTCAGCCAAGGTGCGGCTGTCGCATATCCTTGATTTTCTGAAGGAGGCACAACCCGACGTGCTGTGCCTGCAGGAAATAAAATGCCCGGCCGACGACTTCCCGCGCCTCGAAATCAACGCCCTCGGCTATCAGGTCGAAGCGATCGGACAGCGCGCCTATAACGGCGTCGCGATATTGTCACGGCATCCGCCGCAGACCATCACGCGCGGCCTGCCCGGCGACGACAGCGACCAGCAGGCCCGCTACATCGAGGCCTCGTTCGGCGATGGGGAGGGCGAGGTGCGGATTGCCTCGGCCTATATGCCGAACGGCAACCCCGTCGATACCGACAAGTTTTCCTACAAACTCGCCTGGATGGAGCGGCTCATCATCCATGTCGAGGAAGTGCTGCGCCGCGAAATCCCGTTCGTTATCGCCGGTGACTATAATGTGTGCCCGACCGATGACGACGTCTACGACCCGGTCGCATGGCGCAACGACGCGCTGTGCCGGATCGAGTCGCGCGCCTGCTACCGGACGCTGCTCAATCTCGGGCTGACCGATGCCTTTCGGGTGTTTCACCGCGAGCCGCACCGCTACACGTTTTGGGATTATCAAGCCGGCCGCTGGAACCGCGACGAAGGCCTGCGGATCGACCATCTGCTGCTATCGCCGCATGCCGCCGACCGCGTCGTCGCCTGCGACATCGACAAGGCACCGCGCGGCAAGGAACGCGCCTCGGACCACACCCCGATCTGGTGCGAGCTGGCGGCTTAACTTAAGGGCAGGACGGCGGCGGCGCCGTCAGCACATCGAGGGTTTGCGCCAGACGCGCAAGATCAGCGTCGCGAGACAGCCGGTGATCGCCATCCTTGACCAGACTGACGACGACATCGCGGCTGACGAGGCGTTCCGCAAGGCGCTGGCTGAGTTGCCACGGCACCGACTCGTCGGCCATGCCGTGCAGCAACCGAACCGGCATGTCGAGCGCGACGGGCTGATGCAGCAGCAGGTGCCGGCGGCCATCCTCGATCAGGGTGCGGGTGTAGATGTAGCCCGCCGGGTCGTATTCGGATTCCCCGGCGATAGCGCCCGTCGTCATCAATTCGTCGCGCTGCGCCGAGCTAAGGCGCGGCCACAACAGTTCCTCGGTAAAATCCGGGGCACCGGCAATGCCGACCAGGGCGGCGACCCGCTCCTTCCGTGCCAGGGCTGCGAGCAGCATGAGCCATCCGCCCATGCTCGATCCGACCAGGATTTGCGGCCCCGTGGTCAACGAATCGATCACCGCAACCGAATCGTCGCGCCAGCGTCCGATTGTCCCGGCCGCGAAGGCACCGCTCGACGCTCCGTGGCCAAAATAATCGAACCGCACATAGGCACGTCCGCGTGCCCGACAATAATCTTCTAAAAACAATGCCTTGGCTCCGGTCATGTCGGAACGGAAGCCGCCGAGAAACGCAATTCCCGGCGCCGCGCCGGGCAAGCGGTGGTAGGCGATTGTAGCGCCATCCGGGCGTGCTAGAATCTTTTG
Organism: Allostellaceae bacterium; assembly: GCA_036268425.1. Lineage (GTDB taxonomy): Bacteria > Pseudomonadota > Alphaproteobacteria > ATCC43930 > CGMCC-115725 > DATARH01. Next base: position 37,591 of record DATAUE010000179.1, on the reverse strand, counting down.
GTCAGGGCGATTCGACAAAATCGGCGCCAGCGCGTTGTTGAAAGCGGGTATCGAGGTCTTACAGCATCGGAAATGGCAAGCGACAATAACACTGTCGGCATACCGCAAAAAGGCCGCCCACCGGCCGTATTGCAGGTCGTCCCCAGCCTCGTCTCCGGTGGCGTCGAACGCGGCACCGTCGATCTGGCGGCCGAACTGGTCAAAGCGGGCTGGACCGCCTACGTCGCCTCGGCCGGCGGCCCGATGGAGCATCAGTTGGCACGGGCCGGCGCGCGTCACTTCAAATTGCCGTTGGCCTCGAAAAACCCGCTGGTCATACGGCGCAACGCCGCTGCGCTGATCGAGATCATCCGCCGTCACAAGATCGACATCGTGCATGCCCGCAGCCGCGCGCCGGCATGGAGCGCATGGTCTGCCGCCCGCGCCACGCGGCGCCGCTTCGTCACGACGTTTCACAACGCCTACCCCGCTGACCTGCCGCTGAAGCGCTGGTACAACTCGATCATGGCGCGCGGCGAGCGGGTGATTGCGATCTCGCAATTCGTCGGCGAACATGTCGAGAATACCTACGGGATCGGATCGAACCGGCTGCGCATCATCCCGCGCGGCGTCGATCTCTCTGTGTTCAGCCCCAGCCGCGTCAACGGCGAACGCATCGCCGAGCTTGCGGCGCAGTGGCGCGTGCCGGACGACGTCAAAATCGTCATGCTGCCCGGCCGCTTGACCCGCTGGAAAGGCGGTCTCGATTTTATCGAGGCGATCTATCGGCTCAACCGGCGCGACCTGTTCTGCCTGTTGATCGGCACCGAGCAGCGTCCCGGCTTTCGCCACGAACTTGAAGCGGCGATCGAACGGCTCGGCCTGATCGGCATGTTCCGCATCGTCGACGGTTGCCGCGATATGCCGGCGGCCTATTGCCTGTCGGATGTCGTGGTGTCGGCCTCGACCGATCCTGAAGGCTTCGGCCGAGTGATCGTCGAGGCGCAGGCGATGGGCCGGCCGGTCGTCGCAACCGACCACGGCGGCGCCCGCGAAACGATCATACCCGGCGTCACCGGCTGGCTCGCGCCGCCGAGCGACCCCGACGCCCTCTCCGCCGCGATCCGCGAGGCGCTCGCGCTGGACGGTGCCGAACTATCCGCTTTCACCCGCCGTGCGATGGCCCACGTTGCCGCTGAATTTACCCGCGAACTCATGTGCGCCCGCACACTCGACGTTTACGAGGAGTTGCTGTTCCCCGAAACCGCGACAGCGCCGACCGACAATCGCCACCTGATGGCAATACCGGCGTGAGGCAGCGGATTCTTACAACCGCCCGCATTTCCGGTGAAAACACAGTCAGCGCGGCTGTCAGTGGAACCGTGGCTTCACCTCCTGGCATAGAAGGCGCAGCGCGTTCAGCACGCGATCCTGCGGAATACGGCCGCCGCAATTCAGTTCGGCGAGAATGCCGTCGAGGCCGATCTCTTCCTCGACTTCGCGCAACCGAGCGGCAAACCCGTCCGGATCGTCGATGATGACTTGCGTCGCCAGCGCCTCGTCATAGGTCAGCGACTGCAGCCGCTCGACTCGGCGCAACCGCTGTGCCGCGACCTCGCCGCCGGCGCGGCGCGCCGAATCCAGTCCCAGCTCTGCCTGATACCGGAAAAACCCCATCAGGCTATCCTTGGCCTCGGCGCGGGCGCGCTCGCGGGTTTCCGCGACATAGGCCGGAACCCGCAAAAAGACCTTGCCGCGCCCCGGATGACCGGCCGCGACATAGGCCTCGCGATAGGCCTTGATGCTCTGTGCGAGTTGCGAAAACGGCCCTTGCCGCACCGCCACAAAAATCGGAAAGCCGAGCGCGCCGATCTGTGGGAACGTCTCGGCGCTCGCCGCCGCCATGCGCAGTTCGGGATAAGGCTTCTGGAACGGCTTGGGCGTCACCGCGACGTTGCTGAAATTGTAGTACTTGCCCTCGTGCGAGAAAGACGGCTCGGTCCAGGCCTGCCCGAGAACCTTTAGCGCCTCCGCAAAACGCTCGCGACTCTCGGCATAGGAAATGCCGTAATCCTCATAAGTGCGCACGACACCGCTGCGGCCGATCCCATAGATCAGCCGGCCGCGGCTGATCTGGTCGATCGTCGCGGCTTCCTCGGCGAGGCGCAGCGGGTGCGATAGCGGCAGGACCTGCACCGCAATGCCGATCTTGATTGTGCTGGTCCGCGCCGCGATCGCGCTCGCAACCATCATCGGCGAGGACATCACCGAGCGTTCCGGCGCGCCGTGCAGTTCCGCCAGCCATACTGCGTCAAGCCCAACCTGCTCCGCGGTTTCGACTTCCGCGAGAGCCTGGTCGAAGGCCGCGCTTTCGCCGCCGCTCACGACCGGCGGAAATTCCATAAAGCTGCCGAATTCCATCGCCATAAATCTCCCGCACGTCCGCAAGATGGCGGCCGGCATCATCGTGGCCGAATAGCGGCGGTGCAAGCGCCGTATCGCGCGAGGCGTTCACAACCGCAGCATTCGCAAGGCGGGGATGAACGCGGCCAGTGCCGCATATAACGCGACGCTACGGTTGCGTTTCACTTATCGCATTTCGTTATCGACAGGAGCCCCCGATGTTGTGGAAACGGATTGCTCTTTCCGCCGGTCTCGCCGGCGCTCTCGCGGTGGTGCCGTTCTCGCAGGCTGAAGCCCACCGCCACGTTTTTCCGCTGTTCTGGCCGTTTGTCGCCGCGACCGCGGTCGTCGGCACCGCAGCGGCGGTCGCCACCGCGCCGTTCCGGGCCTTTGCGTCGCCCTATTACTACCGCGCCCCACCCCCTTACTATTACCGGCCGGCGCCGGCCTATTACGCGCCGGGATATTATTACGGCGCGCCCTATTATTACGGTTATCGCTAGGCAGCCCCGCGTTGCGGCGCTGGCGCGGCAGGCGCTGGCGCCGCTACAATCCCGCCTCCAGTTCTGAACCTCAGGGGGCAGCGCGATGCGCATCCATAATCTCTACAGCGATTCCAACGGCCAGTCGCATTTTCGCGACATCGACATCGAGTGGGCCGAAGAAGGCGCGGCAGGCAAGTTGTCAAAGCGCCTGCCGGCAAGCGGCATCATCTTTCGCGAAGTGCAGCCGACCTACGATCTCGATTGGCACAACGCACCGCGCCGGCAATACATCATCAACCTCGATGCCGGCGTGCAGATTACCGCGAGTGACGGCGAAGCCCGTATCATCGGCGCCGGCGAGGTCATCCTTGTCGAAGACACAAGCGGCAAGGGCCACCTGTCAAAGGCGGTGGAAGGCAAGATCCGCAACTGCATCTTCGTGCCGGCGGAATAAATTGCCCGCGGGTGGCCGGGCTCGCTCGGCCATCCGTCCCACCGGAACACCGCTCAACCAAAGGGTGACGGCCTTAGGAATCAACGCCAGGAGGAAATTATGGCACGCGACGGCTACCTGATCCTCGATAGCGACCTGCACATGATGGAGCCCGACGATCTGTGGGCTCGCTACCTCGACGGGCCGCACAAGGCGAACCCGCCGACGTTCTTTGGCGGTCAGCGCCAGCAGCTCGACAAGAGCAGCGACGACAAAGGCAACGCCGACTCGATTATGGGCATGGAGGTAAAAGGCCTCGCGATCCCGGCGCACAACATGCAGCAAGGCGCGACCGTATCGAGCCGCGAATTGCGCCGCCGCAGCCGTGCCCGCCACCCGCACTTCAACGTGGCCCGTGCCCACGGCTATGACGCGCCGTCGACGCTGACCGCAATGGATATCGAAGGCATCGACGTTGCGGTGATGTACGGCACGCGCGGCCGACAGATCCTGTGTCACGACGACCTGCCGACGGACTACGCCGCCGCTTTGGCGCGCGCCTACAACAACTGGGCCGCCGACTACTGCAAGACCGACCCGCAACGGCTGAAATTCGCCGCCCAAGTGGCGATGCACGATGTCGGGCTCGCGGTCGAGGAGGCGAAACGCAGCGTGCAGGAACTCGGTGCGGTCGCGATCATCGGCACGCCGAACCCCGTCAATGGTCAGCATCTGCACGACGATGCCGTCGAACCACTGTGGAAGGCATTGGAAGAACTTAACGTCCCGGTCGGCTTCCACCCCACCGGCAATACCGCGTTGAAGGACGATGCCGGACGGCGCTATGTCGGGCATGCCAATTTCCACCCGATCGCGCATGCGATCCGCAACCCGGTCGAATTGATGGGCGCGATCGCCAGCCTGACCACCGGCGGCGTGCTCGAACGCCATCCGAAGCTGCGCGCCGCCTTTCTCGAAGGCACCGCCGGCTGGCTGCATTGGTGGCTGTGGCGGCTCGACGACCAGTGGGAGAAATTCGGCCCCGGCTGCGAACGCCAGCTCAGCATGACGCCGAGCGAGTATTTCCGGCGGCAATGCTATATCGCGCTCGATGTCGACGAGGAGCCGGCGGTCGAAACGGTCAACCAGATGGGGCCGGATTATTTCGTCGTGTCGAGCGACTATCCGCATTCGGACGGCGCTTTCCCAGAGGCGATCGAGCAGTTCCTCGGCCTCGGCTTCAACGACGAGCAGCGCCGCAAAATCCTGTGGGATAACTGCGCCGCGCTTTACGGCATCCCGCGCCCGGCGGCTTCGCTGAGCCGCGAAGAGAATCGGGTGTCGGCGGCGGAATAATCCGCAGCAAAGCCACCGGCGGCGGCCAGGGTCAGCACCCCGGCCGCCAGCGGCTTCATCGCCGCAAATCCGCGAGGAGCGGAAGCACGTCGCGCGCGACGGCGGTGATCTGTCGTGGACGTTCCTCATAAGGGCCGACTAAGTCGAGCACGATGTGTCGCGCGCCCGCGTCGAAAAAGTCGCGAATGCGCGCCGCCACCTGCTCCGGCCGGCCAAGCGCGGCATAGCGCTCAGCGGCACGACGGAAATCCATGGCATAGCGGCGGCTCAACGTCTCGCTCGCGGCATCGAGCGCCTTGTCGTAGCTGTCGTCGAGGCGCGCGAACAGCAAATGGCCGGTGCCGAAATTCTGCATCCGGCGGCCGGCCTTGTCCGCCGCTTCGCTGATCTTGTCGAGCGCGGCGCGGTAGGTTTCCGGCGTTACGACGTACGATATCCAGCCATCAGCGAGACGACCGGTCCGCGCCAGCGCGGCATCGGCGCGCCCACCGCACCAGATCGGCGGCCCGCCCGGCTGGCGTGCCGGCGGCAGCATCCGCACATCGCTGAAAGCGGGGTAGCGGCCGCCGGCATGCGTCACTGCCTCGCCGCTCCACAACCGCCGCAGCAGCGGGATCGCCTCGCTGAGCCGGGCGCCTCGCTCGTTCACAGGAACACCGCAAGCCTCGAATTCGCCGCGAAATTCGCCGCCGACACCAACTCCGAAAATCAGCCGCCCTTCGCACAGATGGTCGAGCGTCGCGACCTGTTTGGCGGTCGGCACGGGGTGGCGCAGCGGCACCAGAAAAACGTTGGTGCCGAGCGTGATGCGGCGGCTGACCACGGCGGCCTGAGCCAGTTGCAGCAACGGATCGAGGATCGGCACCGCAAACGCAACATGATCCCCGATCCACAGCGAGTCATAGCCACAATCATCGACCAGCCCGACCAGATCGTGCAATTCGCCGATGGTCGGCAGCCACGGTCCCTCGGCCGGTTCGGTGCGGCGATGGATCGTCTGAATACCGATCTTCAATATCGGGGCGAGCGGCAGAGTCATGTCGGCTGTCTCCGGCGGCGGCATTGCCGGAAGGATAGCGCGGGGGGCGCCGCCGCCGGCCGTATTTCCGGCGGGAATCTTGCGGTGCGGCGGCGCTGCCAACTATGCTCATGCCAGCGACCGGGGAGAAGCGAATGGAGACGATCGAAAGAGCGGCGCCGTCAGCGGCCAAGCTGTTGTCCGAATTGCCATTGCGGCTGCATCACAACGCCTACGTCGTCAAAGACCACGAGGCGAACCGCCGGTTTCTCGAAGACCTGCTCGGCATTCCGCTGGTCGCGACCTGGTGCGAAAAGACCTACCGTGCCGATCTCGGCCGCGAGGTCGAATTCTGCCACACGTTTTTTGCCCTTGCCGATGGCGGCGCCCTCGCCTTTTTCCAATTCGCCGACGACGAGATGTACGAACTGACGCAGGCAAAACAGCCGCCAAAAATCGGCAGCCACTATCACATCGCGCTCAAGGTCGGCGACGCGACCTATGACGAGTTGAAGGCCCGCCTGAACCGCGCCGACGAGCCATTTCGCGAGACCGATCACGGTTATTGCAAATCGATCTACACGAAATCGCCGGACGGCATGATCCTCGAATTCACCTGCGATCCGCCGGATGTCGCCCAAATCGACGCGCTGCGCCGCGCCGATGCGCACAGCGAATTACAGCGTTGGCTGGGCGGCGACCGTCACGTCAACAATCAGCTCCGCCACCGCGAAGCCTGATCTTCTCCCTCTCCCCGCAAGGAGAGAGGGCCGGGGTGAGGAGGCGAGATTACGCCGCTGTCCTCAGCCCACCCACCCTCACCCGTCTCGCCGCCAGGGCGGCGATCCACCCTCACCCGCATTGCGGGAGAGGGGTCACAAGAAGTTACGGAGACAGACACATGAAGGTCGGATTTATCGGGCTCGGCATGATGGGCAAGGGCATGGCCGCCAATCTGCAGAAGGCGGGCCATCAGCTTGTCGTACACGATCTGCGGCGGTCCGCGGCCGAACCCTACCTCGCCAACGGTGCGATCTGGGCCGACAGCCCGAAGGCGCTCGCCGAACAGGTCGAGGCGGTGTTCACCTCCCTCCCCGTTCCGGCCGATGTCGAAGCCGTCGCGACCGGGCCCAACGGGTTGATCGAAGGCATGAAGCCCGATACCGCATTTTTCGACATGTCGACCAACTCGGTGGCGATGGTGCGCAAGCTCAACGCCGTTTTTGCCGAAAAGAACATCTCGATGCTGGATTCGCCGGTCAGCGGCGGCCCCGGCGGCGCGGCCAGCGGCAAGATGGCGATCTGGGTCGGCGGTGATGAGCAGCAATACAACCGTTACAAGAGCCTGCTCGACGCGATGGGCGACCAGGCCGCCTATATCGGCCCGATCGGCGCCGGCACGATCGCCAAGCTCGTGCATAACTGCACCAGCGCCGTGGTCGGCGCGGCGCTCGCCGAAGTCATGACGATGGGCATCAAGGCCGGGGTCGAGCCACTCGAATTGTGGGAGGCGGTGCGCCAGGGCGCGACGGGCCGCCAGCGCACCTTCGACCGGCTGCCGAAATTCCTCAGCAGCCAGTACGATCCGGCCGATTTCGCCTTGCGCCTGCTGCACAAGGACGTTTCGCTGGCGATCGGGCTTGGCAAGGAGGTCGGGGTGCCGATGCGCCTCTGCAATCTGGCGCTCGAGGAACTGACCGAGGCGATGAACCGTGGCTGGTCGCATCGCGACAGCCGCGTCGCCGGGCTGCTGCAAGTTGAACGCTCCGGTATTCCGCCGCTCGATGTCGATCCAGCCAAGCTGCAGGCGGTGCTCGACGCCGACAAGCCGAAGTAACCGCCGGAGCATCACCGAAGCGGGGCGATCTAGCCCCGCAACGCCGCCTGCACGGCAGTATCGAGAGCGCTGAGAAACCGCGAGCGGTCGGCTTTGGCGAAGGGCGGCGGCCCGCGAGTGGCGCCGCCGATCTCGCGCAGATGGCGGGCGATCTCACGCCCGGCCAAGGCATTGCTGATATTGGCCTCGGTAAAAGGCTTGCCGTTCGGGGGCACGACGCGCGCGCCTTTGGCAAGGCAACGCGACGCCAGCGGAATGTCGGCGGTGACGCAGATATCGGTCGCCGTGACGCGCTCGGCGATCCAGTCGTCGGCGGCATCCGCCGCCTCGCCGACCATCACCATCCGGACAAACGGCAACCCGGGCGGGCGGATCGGCCGTGACCCGTTGGAGACGACAAGAACGCCGACACCGAGCCGCCCAGCGACGCGATACACCTCATCGCGCACCGGGCAGGCATCGGCATCAATATAGATGTCAGTCAATCAGACGGCCCGCGATCACCATTACTTGTCGTCCCGGCAACTGACAGGTGCGCTCCATTCGATCGCGAGAAAATAGAACGCGATATCAATACGGGCTGGAGCTGTCGCCGGGCTTTGGCGCGTTGCGCATTTCCGCGACGGTCGCCGCGGCACCTGTCGTTACAAAGCGGGTATCGCCGCCGACCGTGACGAAGGTAAAGCCCATTGCGATTGCCTTTTTGGCATATTCCGCCGCGCCGCAATGCAGCCCCGGCTGCACCCCGTGCTTCTTGCACGCGGCGAGGATCTTTTTAAGCGCGGATATCATCCACTCGTCGGATTTGTCGCCGCCGGGGTTGTAGCCGAGCGAAATCGAAAGATCGGACGGACCGACATAGATCGCATCGAGACCTTTGACCGACAAAATGTCATCGAGATTGTCGAGCGCTTCCTGCGTCTCGATCATGCCGAGCGCGACGACGATATCGTTGGCCTTCATGTGGTAATCCGAGCCGCCGTAGAGCGAGGCGCGGATCGGTCCGGAACTGCGATAACCCAGCGGCGCATAGCGCATCGAGCCGACAAATTTCTCGGCCTCGGCGCGGTTGTTGATCATCGGGCAGATGATGCCGTAGGCGCCGGCGTCGAGCGCCTTCTGGATGTACGCCGGGTCGTTCCACGGCACCCGCACCAGCGGCACAGTATTGGTGCACGAAATACCCTGCAGCATCGTCACCATCGTCTGGTAGTCGATCATGCCGTGCTGCATGTCGACGACCAGTGAGTCGAACCCGGCGTGGCCCATGACTTCGGCCGAAAAGCTCGACGGGATGCCCAGCCAGCTATTAATGACCGCTCCGCCCTTCGACCAAATCTCCCGCACCCCATTCGGCCGCGCCATGACTTCCTCCATTTAGCCGCTGTGAATTTACCGGCGATCCCGCCAGCTATGACGGGCGAAGTCAAGCGGTGCAGCGCCGAACGACATCGGCTTTGGGGATAAATTGATGGCTGGCATTGGACGGTTCGGGGGCCGAACGCGGTTGCAGCAGCGGGCTGGAAAGCGCACGCTGTTCGCTAGGCTATCGATAAGCCATCCATCCGATGGGAGGACGCAGCCATGAGCGACAATACTGCCGAATTCAAGTTCCTCGACGGCATCAAGGTGGTGGATTTCACCCAGTTTGAGGCTGGCACGACCTGCACCGAGGTGCTGGCATGGTTCGGCGCCGAGGTCGTCAAGATCGAGAACCCCGGACGCGGTGACCCCGGACGGCGGCTGCGGCCCGGCAAGCCTGATGACGACCCCTGGTATTTCTACCAGTTCAACGTCAACAAAAAATCCCTGGCGATCAATCTGAAGTCCCCGAAGGGCCTCGATATCGTCAAGGAGATGATCAAAAAGGCCGACATCGTTGCGGAAAACATGGCGCCGGGCACGATCGAGCGCCTCGGCCTCTCCTATGACGAGGTCAAAAAGATCAACCCGCGCATCATCTACTGCCAGATCAAAGGGTTTGCGAGCGGCAGTCCGCACGAGGCGGGGCTTGCCTTCGACATGATCGCACAGGCCGCCGGCGGGCCGATCAGCGTCACCGGCGAACCCGACCGGCCGCCGGTCAAGCCCGGCCTCAGCTTTGGCGACACCGGCACCGGCATGCTGATGGCGGCGACGATCCTCGGCGCCCTGCACGAGCGCAACCGCACCGGCGAAGGCCGCCGGCTGCAGATCGCGATGCAGGACGCGATGATTCATTACATGCGCACCTGCTTTGCGACGATGGCGCGCACCGGCAAGGCGGCGCGGCGCAACGGTGCCAAATCCGGCGGCGGCAACAATGCGCCGTCCGGTCTCTATCCGGCGAAGGGCGGCGGCCCCAACGACTATGTCTACCTGACCACCAGCCGCGCCAACCCGGAGCACTGGTCACGGCTGATGAAACTGATCGGACGCGAAGACCTGATCAACGACCCGCGCTTTGCCACCGGCAACGATCGTGTCGATCACAGCGTGGAACTCGACGCGATCATCGGCCAGTGGACCATCCAGCACGACAAGCGCGAGGCGATGGAAAAGCTGATCGCGGTCGGCGTGCCGTCCGGTGCGGTGTTCGACACCATGGAACTGCAGAACGAGCCGACCTTTGAGGAGCGCGGCTTTATGCAGACAGTCAAGCACCACAACGGTGAATACAAGATGGCGAGCTGGCCGGTACGGGTCGACGGCAAGCAAGTAAAAATCAAAGGCTCGCCGGCACTCGGCGGCGACACGGCCGATGTGCTGCAAGGCTGGCTCGGCATTGACGCCGGCGCGCTGGCGGCGCTGAAGAGCGAAGGCGTGCTGTAACATAGCGGAATTGTTTACCCCTCATCAGCTTGCCCTCTATAGGGGTAAGCTGGTGGGATGAGGCGGTCCCCGCCGGGCTGGCAATCCAGCGCCAATGCCACAGCGATTTGCGTCACTCCAGTGACAAAATTGCTGTTCGGACCTTTTCATGGAAATTCGATCTGCCATTTATCTGCGAGCGCCTTATCGAGCGCCTCTTGGAGCAGGCTGCTCGTCCGGTGTCGGTCGAGCCGAAGACGGAGTAGAAGATGTCCACCCTCGACGAGATCGAAAAAGAACGGCAACGACTGGCCGAACGCCTCGAGAAAATCGACAGTGAACGGGCGCGGGTTGCCGAACAGCTTGCCGAACTGGAAGCGGCAGAGCGCGTATTGATGCGGCTGACCCAGGGTCGGGCGCAAAGCCGTATGGCATCATCACAGGCTCGCTCTCCCCTGGCCGGGCGCGGCCGGCGCGGCGCACGGCAGGCCGCGTCGGAAGTCGAGGCAGCGGTCGCGTCAGGACGCGGCCGGCCAAGTCGCCGTTCGACACCGGACGAACCGGCCCTGTCACTCGGTGACGCAACACTGCAAGCGGTCGGCGCACATGCTGACGGCATCTCGGCGGAAGGCGTGCGGCAATACCTCGCAACCGCGCTCGGCATGGAGGTGCGGCCAAATCATCTTGGCATGGCACTGCAACGACACCGCCGCGCTGGCCGTCTGGAACAGCGCGATCTGCTGTGGTTTTCCGGTGAGGCCGCCTCCCGATAAACCAGCGGGTGGGTCGTCAGCCGGCTGAGCCTTCAATCGGCCAGCCTTCAACCGGCCAGCCTTCAATCGGCCAGTTGATCAATCGACACGCATGGCGCGAAACCGCAGCCGTACATAATCGGCAATCCAGCGACCATCTTCCGTCACCAGCACCGGACGTAGCAGAGCAACCGCCTCGCTGCGGGCCGCAAGCCGCTCTGGCTCCGGCAACGCCTTGACGAACGGTTCGCAAAACGCGTCGAGCCAGGGTTCGATGCCGGTCGCCAGATAGGTCGGCCGAGGAATGATCGCAATCTCCTCGACCCGGAATCCGGCTGTTTCGAGTTTGCCGCGATAACCCTCCGCCGAGGGAAAATACCAGGGATTGTGTTGGCGCACGTCAATGCCGCGCCGCGCCAGCACCGCGCCAAACGCTACGACGACGGCCGCGACGTTGTTGTGGCCGCCCATCTCGGCCACAAAGCGGCCGCCCGGCTTCAAGGCCCGTCGCACTCCGGCAATGACGGCATCGGGGTCCTTCATCCAGTGCAGCGCGGCGTTCGAGAACACCGCGTCGAATTCGCAGTCGAAATTCAGTTGTTGCCCGTCCATCAGTCGAGCATCGAGGCCGCGAGCGCGTGACGCCGCGATCAGGTCCGGCGCCGCGTCGACCGCGACGACATCAGCACCCACACCGGCGATCTTTTCGGCAAGATCGCCCGTGCCGCAGCCGAGATCGAGAATGCGCTCACCGGGCAACGGCGCCAGCAGATCGACCACTGGCAGGCCAAGCACCGGCACAAACGCCCCAGCCGAGGCGTAACGCTCGGCCTCCCAGGTCTGATTGGCGATTTCCGGCATCGTCTGAACCTCATTCAAAGATTTGCCCGAGCTGGGCCGAAGCGCCGGGCATCGCCGCAACGATGCGCGGATCGTTGCGAAAATCATCCGGCCGAAACTCCACAGCCGCATGCGGGTTCTCACACCAGGCCCGAACCGCATGAGCGCCGGGAAATATATGCCATGTCTGATGGTTCTTCGGGGCGCGTTCGGCAAACGCCGACGCGACGAGCACCGCGCAGTTGCCCCCGGCATTCGGGTCTCTGACCGAGCGGTAGCGGATGATCCGGATGTCGACCGACCGCGCCGCGTCCGCAATATCCTGGCATCCGGCATAAGCCGTCGGATGCCGCCAGATATCCCGGTCGCGATCGAAGGGCGGCTCGCGTAGGTCGATGCACCGGTCCGCGGCACAGCGCACCGCGAATACCGTGTGCTCTACCGGCCGGTTCGGCATCGTCGTCCCAGGAGCTTCCGCAAAAAACAGCAGCCGATAAAAACAGATTTCAGCAACCGCGGTGGCAACGCTATCGGCGGCATAAAACGCCCCCTCAGGCTGGCCGGCACGGCGAAACCGCGACCCCAGCGAATAAGGGGCGTACCGGAAGGGCGTGGCGAGCAGGTAATGCAACCCCTCACAATCGGCCGGAAAGTCGGGTTTGCTGCGTTCCAGCATTTCCTCAAGCAGGGCTTGCTCATCAAGTGAATCCGTGAGGCGCATCGTCGACGCTTTGTGCTGAGTCTCGACCGCGCGCCAGATATCGGCAGCCCATGCTCGCGCTTCAGAGAGGAGCGCGGCGGGAGTCCACATAACCCAGGACGGATGTGAGACCGGTCACGGTCTGCATGAGGTCGATCGGCTGTCCGTTCAAGGCGAGATTGCGCGCGCGCAGCCAGGACCGCGAAGCGTTGTCGTCGCTGCCGGTAATCGCATCGAGGCTGCGAAACAACCGTACAAACAGTTGCGCGAGTTCAAACGGCTTTGTGCCGGGCGACAGTGTGAAAGTGCCGTTTTTAAGCCGGGATATGGATGCCGGCGACAGGCCCAAAACACGGGCCAGCACAGCGTTCGGCACTTCGAGAAAATCGGCAGCGCGCGTAACCGCCTTGCTCAGCACGACAGCTTCGCTCGGCCGCTCTCTGGTTTGAGCCGCTTGTATCTGTGCTGCGGCGATCATCTGTTCTCTAGAAATCTTCTGCACTCTTTATTTCTGGTGAAAGATATAATACCAATGCTTACCGCGCTCAAGCCTTTACGGTTTCGGCCTGGCGGCGCAGCGCCGACAGCGTGGTGCGGGTGGTGATCATCTCGGGGTCGATGCGCAATTCGATGATGGCGGCGCGGCGCGCTTCGACCGCCGCCTCAAAGGCCGGCGCAAATTCCTCAGTGCGGCTGACCGTCGCGCTGAAGGCGCCATAGGCCGCGGCCAGCGCCGCGAAATCCGGGTTCTTCAGCGTGGTGCCGACGACGCGGCCGGGAAAGCGGCGCTCCTGGTGCATGCGGATCGTGCCGTACATGCCGTTATTGAACAGCAGGATGATCGGCCCCGGCCCCTCGGCGAGCGAAGTCGCCAGTTCCTGCCCGGTCATCAGAAACCCGCCATCACCGCAGAACCCGACGACGATGCGCCCGGGATGCACCAGTTTGGCAGCGACCGCCGCCGGCACGCCGTAGCCCATCGCGCCACTGGTCGGTCCGAGCTGGCGGCCGGGGCGGCGGTATTGCAGAAAGCGGTTCGGCCAGCCGCTGAAATTGCCGGCGTCGCTGGTGACGATCGCATCGTCTGGAAGCCGCTGGCGCAGCCATGTCATCACCTGCCCGAGATCGAGCGCCGGCATGTCGCCGAGCTTGTTCGGCTCCAGGCCCACTTCATATTCAGAGCGAGCCGCCTTGCGCCACGCGGCCCAGCGCGGATTGGCGATCGACGGCAGTGCCGCGGCAGCCGCGGCAAATTCCGGCATGCCCGACTGCATCGCCAGTGTCGGATAGAACACACGGCCCAGTTCTTCGGCAGCGGCGTGGACGTGGATCAGGGTCTTGCCGGGATCGGGAATGCCGAGCAGCGAATAGGATTGCGAGGTGATCTCGCCGATCCGCGCGCCCACCGCCAGCAGCAGGTCGGCCTCCTTGATGCGCGCCACCAGCGACGGCGCCGCGCCGGTGCCGAGATCACCGAGATAGGTCGGCAGCCGGTTGTCGATGATGTCCTGACGGCGGAACGAGCAGCACACCGGCAGGTCGTTAGCGGCGGCGAATCGCGCGATGTCGGCGCAGGCGGCATCGGTCCAGCCGCTGCCGCCGACCAGCATTACCGGCCGCTCGGCCGCCGCCAGCAGCCGGCGCATTTCGCCGAGATCGGCGGCGCCAGGATGCGCCCGCACCGCCCGGTAAGGGCCGATCGCGGCAGCCGACGCGGTTTCGCGCAGCATGTCCTCAGGCAATGCCACGACGACCGGGCCGGGCCGCCCCGAACTCGCGACCTGGAATGCCTGGTTGAGCAATTCCGGCACGCGTTCGGCCATGTCGATCTGCGTCACCCATTTGGCGAGCGGCGCGTACATCTTGCGGAAATCGACTTCCTGAAACGCCTCGCGGTCGATCTGGTGGCGCGCCACCTGCCCGACCAGCACCACCATCGGCGTCGAATCCTGATGCGCCGTATGCACCCCGATCGCGCCGTTACACGCTCCGGGGCCGCGCGTCACCAGCAGCACGCCCGGCCTGCCGGTCAGCTTGCCGTAGGCTTCCGCCATGAACGAAGCGCCGCCTTCCTGGCGGCAGGTCACCAGGCGGATTTCCGGCGCGTCGAACAAGGCATCGAGGACTTCGAGATAGCTTTCGCCGGCGACGCTGAACGCCATGTCGACGCCATGCGCGCGCAGCGCCGCCACAACCAACTGGCCACCGCTCATCCGGGGTTGATTCGCACTCATTCGCCGCACCGTGTCGTTAAGATTGCTGCGTCATTTGAGACGATGCACAAGGTCGGTGAAAGAGGATTATCGCCGCTTGCCGTGGCATAGGGACGCTCGGCTTAGCGGCGAGCCGGGCTGCATCAGGGGTGCGACTCGCCGCTTCTCCGCCGATCTGCTACATTTCGCAAACCAACAGCAGCGAATCTTTGCCGGTCGTTTCCGGCGGCAGTGTAACGGGGAGGGATTACCTGTTTGCCCGTAAACTCAAGGCATGGCGACCAGAGTGACCCCTATACCAGCCGCTGCTGCCGCTCGCGCGCGCCGCTCTGCTGCTTCATCCGACTGACCGAGTGCCGATGGACGACCAGCCGAGCGAACCGATTGCATTGCCGCCGCCGCACGAACGCGGCGATCCCCCTGACCATGACACGCTCCCGAAAGCAAAACCGGCATTGCCACCGCCACCCGAGCGCGTGCTGCTGCCGCCGCCGGCCGAGAAGCGATCGCGCTGGGGCGGTCTGATAGCCCTGCTCCTGGTGCTGCTGATTGTCGCGGCGTTGGTTGCATGGGTGATGCTCCGTTCCGGACAGCAGCACGCCGCGAGCGGACGCTTTCAGTCCTCCGGCCCAATGCCGGTCGGCACGGCCAGTGTAGCCAAAGGCGACATGCCGATCGTACTGACCGCGCTCGGCACGGTGACGCCGCTCGCCACCGTCACCGTCAAGACGCAGATCAACGGCCAGTTGATCGATGTGGCCTTCAAGGAGGGCCAGATGGTCAACAAAGGCGATCTGCTGGCGCAGATCGACCCGCGCCCGTATCAGGTCGCGCTCGCTCAGGCAGAAGGCCAACTCGCCAAGGACCGGGCCGCGCTGGCCAATGCCGAAACCGATCTTGCGCGCTACCGCACGCTGGTGTCACAGAACTCGATCGCGCGCCAGACGCTCGACACCCAGGTCGCCACGGTGGCGCAGGACCGCGCCACGATCCAGGCCGACCAGGCGCAGGTCGATGCGCAGAAGCTGAATCTGACCTATTGCCGCATCGTTGCGCCGGTCGGCGGCCGGGTCGGGCTGCGTCAGGTCGACCCCGGCAATTATGTCCAGACCAGCGACGCCACCGGCCTTGTCGTGATAACCCAGCTGCAGCCGATTTCGGTGATCTTCACGCTGCCCGAAGACAATCTGCAGACGGTGATGCAGCGCATCCATGCCGGCGCGACGCTCAGCGTCACCGCTTATGACCGCACCGGTGCGACATTGCTTGACACCGGGTCGCTCGCAACGGTCGACAATCAGATCGACACCACCACCGGCACCGTCAAGCTCCGCTCCGATTTCAACAATCCCGGCCAGACGCTGTTTCCCAACCAGTTCGTCAATGTCCGGCTGCTGGTCGATACGCTGCATGACGCCAGTCTCGTGCCCAGCGCGGCGATCCAGCGCGGCGCGCCGGGGACCTTTGTCTACCTCGTGAAATCCGGCAACACCGTCACGGCACAACCGGTGACGCTGGGCCCGAATGACAGCGAGAACGTCGCGATCACCAAGGGATTGCAACCGGGCCAGGTCGTCGTCACGGATGGCGCCGACCGTCTGAAGGATGGCGCCAAGGTGCGGGTCTCGGAAAACGACGGCGCCGGTAGCACCCCGCCCGCTGCCGGCTCCGGAGGTGCAAACCAGACGCCCACCGCAGCTCCAAACACCGCCAGCCCTGGCTCCGCCAATTCCAGCAACTCCGATTCCAGCAGCAGCAAATCAGACACGGCCGATCCCGACGCCGGTAAATCCGATGCCAGTAAATCCGATGCAGCTAACCCCGATACCACGAAACCCGATGCCGCCGACACCGACAAAGGCGACACCCCGGCGGGAGCGCACAAGCATTCCGGAAAGCGGCGGCGGAGCACAGAGTAAGGTGTCGCGTCCGATAGCAACGACATACGTCCGGCGTTCCGCCGTATGAACATACTCCGCTGCCGGAGGGTGAGCCTCGGCGACGCACTGCGAACCTTGCGGAGTGACGCTTGAGCCCGTCGCGCCCGTTTATCCTGCGGCCGGTCGCGACCTCGCTGCTGATGGCGGCAATCATGCTGGTCGGCATCGTCTCGTACCGTTTTCTGCCGCTTTCGGCGCTGCCCGAGGTCGATTACCCGACGATTCAGGTCGTCACGCTGTATCCCGGCGCCAGCCCGGACGTGATGACCTCGTCGGTCACATCGCCGCTGGAAGTGCAGCTCGGCCAGATGCCGGGCCTCAACCAGATGTCGTCGGTCAGTTCGGCGGGATCGTCGGTCATCACCTTGCAGTTCAGCCTCGACCTCAGCCTCGATGTTGCCGAGCAGGAGGTACAGGCCTCGATCAATGCCGCCGGCAATCTGCTGCCGTCCGACCTGCCGGCGCCGCCGATCTACGCCAAGGTCAACCCGGCCGATGCGCCGATCCTGATCCTGGCCCTGACGTCGAAGACCCTGCCGCTGACCCAGATCGAAGACCTCGCCGACACCCGCCTCGCGCAGAAGGTGTCGCAGCTTACCGGGGTCGGCCTGGTCAGCATCAGCGGCGGCAACCGGCCGGGCGTGCGCATCCAGGCCAATCTGCGCCAGCTCGCCGCCTACGGCCTCAACATCGACGATCTGCGCACCTCGATCGGCAACGCCAACGTCAACACGCCAAAAGGCAATTTCGACGGCCCCAGCCGGTCGTACACGATCAACGCCAATGACCAGCTCAAAAAAGCCTCGGACTATCGCGATCTGGTGGTGGCCTACCGCAACGGCGCACCGGTGCACCTGTCGGATGTCGCCGGCACCACCGACGGCGCCGAAAATACCAAGCTCGCCGGCTGGATGAACACGACGCCAGCAGTCATCGTCAATATCCAGCGCCAGCCTGGCGCCAACGTCATCGAAGTCGTCGACCGCATCCAGGCCCTGCTGCCGCAGCTGCGCGCGTCGCTGCCGAGTTCGATCGACGTGACGGTGCTGACCGACCGCACCAACACGATCCGAGCCTCCGTTGCGGATGTCGAATTCGAGCTTGGTCTCGCGGTCGCACTCGTCGTGCTGGTGATCTTCTTGTTTCTCGGCAATGCCGCAGCAACGATCATCCCCAGCCTGTCGGTGCCGCTATCCCTGGTCGGCACCCTCGCGGTCATGTATCTGGCCGGGTTCAGCCTCAACAATCTGTCGCTGATGGCGATGACGATCGCGACCGGGTTCGTCGTCGACGACGCGATCGTGATGATCGAGAACATCTCGCGCTACATCGAGGAAGGCGATACGCCGCTGGAGGCATCGCTCAAAGGCTCGGAACAGATCGGCTTTACGATCATCTCGCTGACCGTGTCGCTGATCGCGGTGCTGATCCCATTATTGTTCATGGCCGATGTCGTCGGCCGCCTGTTCCGCGAGTTTGCGATCACCCTGTCGGTGACGATCATCATCTCGGCGATCGTGTCACTGACCCTGGTGCCAATGATGTGCGCGAAGCTGCTGCGGCATCACCGCCCCGAGGACCTGTCGTACCTCGCGCGCAAAAGTCAGCAGACCTTCGACGCGCTGATCGCGCGCTATGGACGCATCCTGGACTGGGTACTCGATCACCAGCCGCTCACCCTGATCGTCGCGCTGGCGACGATGGCGCTGACCGTGCTGTTCTATATCGTCATTCCAAAGGGTTTTTTCCCGGTGCAGGACACCGGGCTGATCCAGGGCATCACCCAGGCGTCGTCAACCGTTTCGTTTGCGGCAATGAGCGAGCGGCAGCAGGCGCTGGCCGCCGCGATCCTGAAAGACCCGGACGTCGTCAGCCTGTCGTCGTTTATCGGCGTCGACGGGACTAATGCGACGCTCAACGCCGGCCGCATGCTGATCAACCTGAAACCGCGCGACGACCGCAGCATTTCGGCCAGCAACATCATCCGCCGCCTGGAACACGAAACCGCCGGGGTCACCGGCATCACGCTTTACATGCAGCCGGTCCAGGATCTGACGATCGACGCAACCGTCAGCCGCGGCCAATACCAGTTCGCGCTGGAAGACGCGAACCCGGCGGAATTCGACCAATGGGTGCCAAAGCTGATCGCACGGCTGCAGCAGATCCCGCAGATAGAGGATGTCGCCACCAGCTACAGCGAAAACGGCCTCTCAGCTTATGTGCTGATCGACCGGGCCACAGCCGGACGCTTTGGCATCACTCCGGCAACGGTCGACAACGCGCTCTATGATTCATTCGGGCAGCGCATCGTTTCGACGATCTTTACCCAGTCGAACCAGTACCGCGTGATCCTAGAAGCCGAACCGCGGATGCAGCAGTCGCTGTCGTCGCTCGGGTCGATCTATCTGCCGTCATCGACCGCGAGCAACGGGCAGGTGCCGCTGACCGCGATCGCCCAGGTCATCGAACAGACGGCGCCGATGTCGATCAGCCATCTCGGCCAGTTTCCGGCGGCGACGATCTCGTTCAACCTCGCCCCCGGCGCCGCACTCGGCGAGGCGGTCGATGCGATCCGCGCCGCCGAAGCCGAAATCGGCATGCCGGCCAGCATGATCACTGCCTTTCAGGGCGCCGCCCTCGCCTTCCAGGCGGCGCTCGGCAACGAGCTGATGCTGATCGTTGCGGCGATCCTGACGGTCTACATCGTGCTCGGCGTCCTCTACGAGAGCTACATTCATCCGATCACGATCCTGTCGACCTTGCCGTCCGCCGGTCTCGGCGCCCTGCTGGCGCTGATGCTCGACGGCAGCGATCTCAGCATCATTGCGATCATCGGCATTATCCTGCTGATCGGCATCGTCAAGAAAAACGGCATTATGATCGTCGACTTCGCGCTCGACGCGCAGCGCGACGAGGGGAAGTCACCGCGCGAAGCGATCCATCAGGCCTCGCTCCTGCGTTTCCGCCCGATCATGATGACGACGATGGCGGCGTTATTCGGCGCCCTGCCGCTGATGCTCGGCACCGGCACCGGCGCGGAACTGCGCCATCCGCTCGGTGTGACGATCGTCGGCGGCTTGATCCTGAGCCAGGCGCTGACGCTCTTTACGACGCCTGTCATCTATCTCGGCTTCGACCGCCTCGGCCGCGCCACCCGCCGGCGTTTCGGCCGCTTTTTCAACACCGAAAGCCCGGCATCGTGAGCCGCTTTTCCGGGCCGGTGTCCCTGTGAGTCTTTCCACACCGTTTATCGAACGGCCGGTTGCGACGACGCTGCTGACGATCGGCATTGCCATCGCCGGTCTCTTCGCCTTTGTCCTGCTGCCTGTGGCGCCGCTGCCGCAGGTCGATTTCCCGACGATCACCGTCAATGCGACGATGCCCGGCGCCAGTCCGGAGACGATGGCGACCACCGTCGCGACACCGCTCGAACGTCATCTCGGGGTCATCGCCGATGTCAGCGAGATGACATCGAACAGCGCGGTCGGGTCGACCCGCATCACCTTGCAGTTCGGCCTTAGCCGCGATATCGACGGGGCCGCGCGCGACGTCCAGGCGGCAATCAACGCGGCCCGCGCCGATCTGCCGACCAGCCTCAGGAGCAACCCGACCTACCGCAAGGTCAACCCTGCCGATGCACCGATCCTGATCCTGTCGATGACCTCGAGCACCAAAACCCGCGGCCAGATGTACGATCTCGCCTCGACCGTCCTGCAGCCGGCGCTATCGCAGATCGAAGGTATCGGGCAGGTCACGATCAGCGGCAGCGCACTTCCCGCGGTGCGCGTCGAGCTTAATCCGCTGGCTCTGTTCAAATATGGCATCGGCCTCGAAGACGTACGCGCTGCGCTGGCTTCGGCCAACGCGCACAGCCCAAAAGGCGCGATCGACGACGGCGACCGGCACCTGCAGCTCTACACCAACGACCAAGCCAACCTGGCGGTCGACTACAAGCCGCTGGTGATTGCCTATCGCAACGGGGCGGCGGTGCGCCTGTCCGATGTCGCCGAAATCAACGACGATGTCGAAAATATCCGCAACGCCGGTCTCGCCAACGGCAAGCCGGCCGTGCTGGTCATTCTTTATCGGCAGCCCGGCGGCAACATCATCGACACGGTCGATCGCGTTACCAGGCTCCTGCCGCAGCTCAGCGCTTCGCTGCCGAGTGATATCGACCTGCAGGTCGCCAATGACCGCAGCACCACGATCCGGACCTCGCTGCACGATGTCGAGCGCACGTTGCTGATCGCGATCGGCCTCGTGATTCTTGTCGTGTTCCTGTTTCTACGCAGCGTGCGGGCCACGCTGATCCCGAGCGTTGCGGTGCCCGTATCGCTGATCGGTACGTTCGGTGCGATGTACCTGCTCGGTTTCAGCCTCGACAATCTGTCGCTGATGGCGCTGACCGTCTCGACCGGGTTTGTCGTCGATGACGCAATCGTCGTCCTGGAGAACATAACCCGCTATCTCGAAGCCGGCATGTCACGCCGCGACGCTGCGCTGCGGGGAGCGCGCGAGGTCGGCTTCACCGTGCTGTCGATGAGCGTGTCGCTGATCGCCGTGTTCGTGCCGATCCTGCTGATGGGCGGCCTCGTCGGCCGGCTGTTCCGCGAATTCGCGATGACATTATCGGTCGCGATCCTGATCTCGCTGGTGATCTCGCTGACCACGACTCCGATGATGTGCGCCTTTATCACGACGCACGATCCGGGTGCGCGGCGGTCGCGCTGGTATCTCGCCAGCGAAAAAGTGTTCGACGCGATGCTGGGATTTTACGACCGCACACTCTCGTGGGCCTTGCGGCGCCCGTTCATCGTCCTGGTGGTGCTGTTCCTGGCCATCGGCCTCAACGTCTTTTTGTTCTACATGGTGCCGAAGGGCCTGTTCCCGCAGCAGGATACCGGCCGGATGGTCGGCGGGCTGCAGGCCGATCAGAGCATCTCGTTTCAGCTGATGCGCCAGAAGCTCAGCGATTTCATCTCGATCATCCAAAAGGACCCCGCGGTTGCCAGCGTCGTCGGCTTTACCGGCGGCGGCCAGACCAATTCCGGCTTCGTTTTTGTCGCGCTGAAACCGCTTGCGGAACGCAAGCTGGCTGTCGATCAGGTCATCGGCCGGCTACGCGGCCAGCTCGGACAGGTCGCCGGCGCGCGGCTGTTTCTGCAACCAGTGCAGGATATCCGCGTCGGCGGCCGTCAGACCAACGCGCTCTACCAATACACACTGCAAGGCGACGATCTTGCCGAGCTGTTCGAATGGACGCCCAAGGTCGAGGCGGCACTCGACAAGCTGCCGCAATTGACCGAGGTCAACTCGACACAGCAACAGAAAGGCCTCGAAACCGATCTGGTTATCGACCGCGCAACAGCGGCGCGGCTCGGCCTCACCGTTTCGCAAGTCGATAACACGCTCTACGACGCCTTCGGCCAGCGGCAGGTGTCGGTCATTTACACTCCCCGCAACCAGTATCACGTCGTGATGGAGGTGGCGCCGCAATTCTGGGAGAGCCCCGACACGCTGAAGCAAATCTACATCAGCACCGCGGGCGGCCCGGTAAGTGGCACCAAATCCACCAACGCGCTGGCCGGCACTGTCAGCGCACAAACATCGACGCAGAGCGCGGCCACCACGACGGCGCAACTCGCCGCCGACACGGCGCGCAATCAGGCCAACAATGCCCTCGCCAATACCGGGCGCAGCTCAACCTCGACCGGGGCCGCGGTCAGCACATCGGGCGAGAACATGGTGCCGCTATCGGCAGTCGCGCATTACAAAACCGGCAGCACACCGCTAGCAGTCGGCCATCAAGGGCTGTTCGTCGCCAACACCATCTCGTTCAACCTGAAGCCCGGCGTGTCGCTCAGCGATGCGACGCAGGCAATCGACGAGACGATGGCGAGCCTGCATGTGCCGGCCACAATCCATGGCAGCTTCCGGGGCACCGCGCAGGTCTTTCAACAATCGCTTTCCGACGAGCCGATGCTGATCGCGGCGGCGCTGGTCGCGGTCTACATCGTTCTCGGCGTGCTGTACGAAAGCTATGTGCACCCGATAACGATCCTTTCGACCCTGCCCTCGGCGGGAGTCGGTGCGGTCCTGGCACTGATGCTGTTCAACACCGAATTCAGCATCATCGCGCTGATCGGGGTCATCCTGCTGATCGGCATCGTCAAAAAGAACGCCATTATGATGATTGATTTTGCGCTTGCCGCCGAGCGCACCGAGGGCCTCAGTTCACGCGAAGCGATCTACCGGGCGTCGCTGCTGCGCTTCCGGCCGATTATGATGACGACCTTGGCGGCAATGCTGGGTGCGGTGCCGCTGGCAATCGGTTTTGGCGAGGGATCGGAACTCCGTAGGCCGCTCGGCATCTCGATCGTCGGCGGATTGCTGGTCAGCCAGGCGCTGACCCTCTACACCACGCCGGTGATCTATCTGTACCTCGACCGGCTGCGGCTGTGGGCACAGCGCCGCTGGGGCAGCGGACATCCTTCGGCATTGCCCGGCCACATCGCCGAGCCAGGCGAATGATGCCTTCCTCTTCGCGTACGCTGCGGGCAAAGCGGCGGCGGCACTTTGTTGCGCTGCTTGCCCTGCCGCTCCTCGCAGGCTGCACCATCGGGCCGGATTACAAAGAGCCGCCGGCAGAGATTCCGGCCGCCTACAAGGAAGCGGGCTGGCAGATCGCGCAACCGGCCGATGCGATTGACCGCGGCGCGTGGTGGTCGGTCTACCGCGACCCCGTGCTCGACGCTCTGGAACGGCAGATCGACATCTCGAACCAGAACCTCAAATCAGCCGAGGCCGCGTATCGCCAAGCCACGGCAATCGTGGCACAGGCGCGCTCCGGTTTTTTTCCAACGCTGACCTTTAACGCCTCCGCAACCCGTTCGCGCAACCCCGGCGGCGGATCGGGCGCTGGCGGGTCTGGAACGGGCGGATCAGGCGCGGGCGGCTCCGGTGTCGGCACCGGCGGGGGCGGCGGCGGGAACATATCCAACGCCTTTGCGCTCAGCGGTTCGGCTGGCTGGACGCCGGATCTCTGGGGCCGTATCCGGCGCACCGTCGAGAGCGATGTCGCGAACGCCCAGGCCAGCGCCGGGGACCTCGCCAGCGCACGGCTGTCGGCGCAAGGCCAGCTCGCCAGCGATTACATGCAGCTCCGTGTCGCCGACGAACTGAAGCGGCTGCTGCAATCCTCGGTCGCCGCCTATACCGAATCAGTGCGGATCACCCGCAATCAATTCAACAGTGGCACGGCCGACCAGTCGGCGGTCGCGCAGGCCGAGGCGCAGCTCGAAAGCACGCGGGCGCAGCTTGTCGCGATCGGCGTTACTCGCTCGCAGCTTGAACATGCCATCGCCGTCTTGATCGGCAAGCCGCCCTCCACGCTCACGCTCGCGCCCGCGACGGCCGCAATCGCGATCCCTGCTGCACCCGGCGAACTGCCCGCGGCACTGCTGCAGCGGCGGCCCGACATTGCCGCTGCGGAGCGTCGGATGGCCGCCGCCAATGCTCAGATCGGCGTCGCCGAGACGGCGTTTTTCCCGAACGTCACATTGTCGGCGGATTACGGCGTGGCCGCGGCGATGCTCGACAAATTGCTGACCGCATCGAGCCGCATGTGGTCATTCGGCGGCACCCTGGCCGAGACGCTGTTCGATGCCGGCGGCCGGCACGCCATCGTCGAGCAGCAGCGCGCGCTGTTCGATGCCGCAATCGCGGATTATCGGCAAACCGTCCTGACCGGATTTCAGCAGGTCGAGGACGAGTTGGCGGCATTGCGCATTCTCGCCGATCAAGCGAAAGCGCAGGAAGCAGCGCTCGCGGCCGCGCGCGAGGCCGAGCGCATCATCAACAACCAGTACAAGGCCGGCACCGTTGCCTATACCAGCGTCATTGTCGCCGAGACCACCGCACTCGCCGACGCCGAGACCGTTGTCAACATCCGGCAGAGTCGCCTCGTCGCCAGCGTCGCGCTGATCCAGGCGCTCGGCGGCGGCTGGGACGCGGCACAGCTGCCGAGTCGTGACCGCATCGAGCGCGATAGCCCGTTGAATTTCAGCCCGCTTCCGCCAGCCGACGCGTTGCCGAAATTTCCCTGACCATCATTCCTGCGACGCAGGAACGATGGTCACTCAAAGAACCCGGCCTAGATCAGTCCAGGACTTCACGGTTGATGACATTGTCGCGGATCGGCTTGCCGTCGATAACCGACAGCATGTTCTGCACGGCGACGATCGCCATGCGATCGACGGCTTCGCTGGTGACGCCTGCCATGTGCGGCGCCGCGATGAAGTTCTTGAGCTTCAACAGCGGGTTGTCGGCCGGCGTCGGTTCAGTCTCGAATACGTCGAGCGCCGCCCCGGCGATCTGGTTGCGGGTCAGGACGTCGTGCAATGCTTTTTCATCGACGATGCCCCCGCGCGCCGTGTTCACCAAATAGGCGGTCTTCTTCATTTTGGCGAGGCGGGCGGCGTTGAACATGCCGGTGGTTTCCGGCGTCTTCGGGCAATGGATCGTGATGAAATCGGCACGCGCCACCGCTTCGTCGAGGTCAGCGACCGGCTCGTACCCCATGCCGCGGATCGTCTCGGAATAGGTGTACGGGTCGTAGACCAGCACGTTGGTTTCCAGCGCCGCGAGGCGCTTCGCCGAGCGCGACCCGATCTTGCCAAAGCCGACCACCAGCACGGTTTTGGCATACATATCAACCGGCATGTCGCTGTAGCGGTCGCGCCAGCGGCCTTCCTTGACCATCGTGTCCATGTAGGCGCCTTTGCGCGCCAGCGACATCATCAGAAAAATGCCCGCTTCGGCGACCGTCACCGAGTTCGCGGTGCCGGCGATCATCAGCGGAACCTTGCGCCGGGTCAGCGCCGGCACATCGACTGCGTCATAGCCGACGCCGATGCGGGCGACGACTTCGAGGTTCCGCCCGGCGTCGAGCTCCGGGTCGCTGAACGGCTGTACCGACAGCGCTACCCCGGCGGCGTCTTCGAGCAGTTTGTGCAATTCCGCCTTCGGGCCGGTCACGTCGTAGGGCACGCCTTCGACATCCTCGCGCGCCTCGACGATCGCCCACCCGGCTTTGGCCATCGTGATCGGCAACAGCAGCTTTTTGATGTTCGTCGCCATTTCTCGGTCCCCCTTCGATCGATCGTTTCGCGCCGCCGGCCTGGCATCGAATACCGGCAGGCAGTCATCACAGGATTGCAGAATACAGGTTTTCGCGCCGTCGTGTCCCAGCGACGACCGCGGCTTTCTGCGGAAACATCCGCCCCCGCCGCGGCTTGCGTAGCGGAACCGCGTCAGGACCGGTTGCGGCGATGCATGGTTGTTGCGCTACACTTCACCTGGAGTGGACCGGCGGCGCCGTCGCCGATACGGGAACCCGCAGGCGGCCTCCCCGCCCCGCTCTCGCAGGAGAAACGTCGCCATGTCTCGACCGCGAGCCCTCGACAATATCCGTGTCGTCGATTTTAGCTGGGTGCGGGCTGGGCCGTGGGCGACGCGCTGGCTCGGAGCGCTCGGCGCCGAAATCATCAAGATCGAGTGGCCGGAAAACGAACGTGGCCGGCTGCCGAGCAGCACCACGCCGCAACACCTCGAAACCAACCTCAACACCTCGGGCAATTTCAACGACACCAACGTCAACAAAAAAAGCCTGAGCCTCAATGTCCGCAGCGCCAAGGGGCTGGAAATCGTCAAGCGGCTGATCGCCGTTTCGGACATCGTGATCGAGAATTTCAGCTCCCGCGTGTTGCAGAAATGGGGCCTTGGCTATCCAGAGCTGTGCAAAATCAAGCCTGACATCGTCTATGTGTCGATGTCGGGCTATGGCCATACCGGGCGGCACCACCATTACACGACGTTCGGTCCGGTCGCGCAGGCGGTCTCGGGGCTGACCTATCTCTCCGGCCTGCCGGACCAGCCGCCGGCCGGCTGGGGCTGGTCGTATATGGACGATACCGGTGGCATGTACGGCGCGATGTGCGCGCTGACCGGCCTTTACCACCGCAACATGACCGGCAAAGGCCAGCACATAGACCAGTCGCAGATGGTGTCGAGCGTGCCGCTCAACGGCCCATTGCTGCTGGACTTTACGGTCAACGGGAGAGGCGCGCGCCGAGCCGGCTTTCCCGCCGGCAACCGGGCGCACTGGCCGGGGACGCCATTGGTCCCTAACGGCCGCGGGCCGACCGTCGCACCGCACAACGCCTATCGCACGCACCCCGGCGACTACAACGATTGGTGCGTTATCGTCTGCCACACCGACGAGGAATGGCAGCGTCTGGTGCAGGTAATGGGCGCGCCAGAATGGGCCACGGCGCCTGAGTTTGCCACAACGGCCGGGCGGCTGGCGCATCAGGAGGCGCTCGACGAGCAAATCGAAGCGTGGACCCTGACTCTCGGGAAGTATGAAGTCACCGAGCACTGTCAGGCGGCCGGCGTCCGCGCGCTGCCGGTGCAAAGCGCTGAAGACCGGGTCGAACACGACCCGCAACTGCGCCACCGCGAAATGTACCTGGAGATGGAGCATCCGGCACTCGGCCCGCACAAGGTACAGAACGCGCCGTTCAAGCTGTCGCAGACCCCGGCGGAAAACCACCTGCCAAGCCCGCTGATCGGCCAGCATACGCAGGAAATCGTCGAAGGCCTGCTTGGCTACAGCCGCGAGGAGCTGCGCGCCGGATTTGCCGACGGCACGTTCTGGCCGGCGAGACGCCCGCGCTTTCCGTACATGGAGGAGATGCTCCCGTGAGCGACATGCCGGAAACGGACACCGCAGCTTTGCCGGGGCCGCTGGCCGGCCTGCGCGTGCTGGAACTGGCCGATGAAACCGGCCAGTTCTGCGGCAAGCTGCTCGGCGATCTCGGCGCCGACGTGGTCAAGATCGAACCGCCCGGCGGCGAGTCGAGCCGTCATCTTGGACCGTTCGTCGACGACATCCCGCATCCCGAGCGCAGCCTGTCGTTCTGGTACTACAACACCTCCAAGCGCGGCATCACGCTCGACGTCGGGGCTACCGAAGGCCGCGATATTTTCCGGCGGCTGGCGGAAACAGCCGACGTGATCGTGGAAACCTTCCGGCCGGGGTTTCTGGCCTCGCTCGGGCTCGATTACGACGCTCTCGGCGGGCAGAAGCCGGGGCTGGTGATGTGCGCCCTGACCCCGTTCGGCCAGACCGGCCCGTGGCGGGATTACGCTTCGAGCGATTTGCTGCACATGGCGGCAGGCGGCGAAATGGCATCGTCAGGCTATGACGAAGCCGATGTGCCGAATGCGCCGCCGATCGCTCCCGGCGGCGGCAATGCGTGGCACATGGGCTGTCACTTCGCCTACATGGCGATCATGGCCGCTCTGGTCCACCGCACGGTATCAGGCGAAGGCCAGTATATCGACGCCTCGATCCACGAGGCCTGCGCCCTGACGACCGAGGCGGCTATCGCCAATTATGTCTATCGCGGCGAGGTGTTGCGGCGGCAGACCGGCCGCCATCACGCGTCGGGCGTAACGCCTCGCACCCAGTTCCGCGCCAAGGACGGCACCTATGTCTGCGCCCTGGTGGCGGGGCGGCTGAACCCGCGATATATCGGCGAACTGGCCGACCTGCTCGACACCAACGGCATGGCCGGCGACCTGCGCGACGCGAAATACCAGGACCCGGCGGTGATCGCGGCGAATACGTCGCACATCATCGACAACCTCGTTGCCAATTTCATCGCCAGCCTGCCGGCCGAAGAGGTTTACCATGCCGCGCAGGAACGCGGCTTCACCTGGGGCGCTGTGCGCCCTCCGGAGGCTTTGCTCGACGACGCGCATCTGCAGGATCGCGGTTTCTGGAAAGAGGTCGAGCACCCCGAACTCGGGCGCAGCTTTACCTATCCCGGCGAGGCCGCGATCTATAACGGCTCGCCCTGGCGGATTTCCCGGCGTGCGCCGCTGATCGGCGAGCACAATGCGGAAATTTATTGCGACGAATTGGGGCTGTCGCGCGGCGACCTCGCTATTCTGGCGCAAAGCCGTGTGATCTGACGCTACGAGATCGTACGAGACAGGAGGAAAAGGGTGGACGGATTGAGCGACTGGAGCAAGGTGACCCGGCCGACCCCGGTGCCGAACGAATGGACCCGACCGTTCTGGGAAGCGGCCAAGCGCGAGGTTCTGGAATTGCAGCGCTGCCAGAGCTGCGGGCATTTTCAGCACCCGCCCTATGCAACCTGCACCCAATGCGTCTCGACCGATCTCAAATTCGAGCCGGTACGCGGCCAAGGCGCGATCTATGCCTACACGATCATGTACCACACCGGCGACAAGCGCTTCGCCGCCGCGGTGCCCTACGCCAGCATCATCGTCGAACTCGACGATGCACCGGGCGCGCTGATGGCCGGTAACCTGCTTGGCGTGCCCTACACCGAAGCCAAGGTCGGCCGCCGGGTTGAGGTCGTCTTTGAAAAGCTCAACGACGACATCACGCTGCCGCAGTTTCGCCTCGCTCCCGCGACGGCCACGGCATAAAGGGAGAGGCTCATATGTGGGAGAACCGTTGCAAGATCGCCGTCAGCGGCGTGGGGTATTCGAAGGTGTCGCGCTCGGCGGACGTGCCGCTGGCGGCGCATGCGCTGACCGCGGTCAAGGAGGCGGTAGCCGATAGCGGCCTCCGGATGGAGGACATCGACGGGCTGACGACCTATCCGGAATTGCCGGCCACTGGCCATGCCGAGGTTGACGGCATCTCGATCGTGTCGGTCAACTGCATGATGGCGATGCTGAAATTGCCAAACCTGACTTGGCACATCCAGGTCGGCTCGGTGAATATCGGCGGGGCGGTGCAGCAGGCGGTCAATGCCTTGCTCGCAGGCGTGTGCAAATATGTTGTCGTATGGCGCGCGATGCACAACCCGCGCGGCACCTACCAGAACCTGCCGAGCGGCAACGCGGCCGGCGCGACGCAATTCACCGCGCCCTACGGCTTTGGCGGCCCTGGCCAAGGGATGGCGGTGGCCTATACGCGCTGGCTCGAAAAGAACAACCAGACACGCGAGAAGATGGTGACGCTGGCGGTGACGCAGCGCAAGCACACGCAGCACAACCCGCAAGCCTATTTCTACGGCACGCCGCTGACCGCAGAGGATTATTTCGCCTCGCGCATGGTCGCATATCCGTTCTGCCTGTTCGATTGCGACATCCCGGTACAGGGCGCCGTGGCGATCGTGCTGACCACCGCCGAGCGAGCACGCGATCTGAAACCGACCCCGGCCTACCTCGCCGGCTACGGCGAGCGGCTGCATTTCGAGGTCGCCGGCCGCATCGGCAGCCTCAGCAGCTATATGGCGGGCGGCAGCAGTTCCGCGAAATTGACCTGGGAGCGCTCCGGCTTCACCCCGAAGGATGTCGACGTCGCCCAGATCTATGACGGCTTCTCGGCCTCGGTGATCTACGGCCTCGAAAGCTATGGGTTTTGCAAGGAAGGCGAGGCGCTCGATTTCATCCAGGACGGCCGCATCGAACTCGACGGCGAGTTGCCGCTCAACACCTTCGGCGGCAGCCTCGGCACCGGCCGCATCCACGGCCTATGGCACATCATCGAAGGTGCCCTGCAAGCCTCCGGTCGCGCCGGCACCCGCCAGGTGAAGGATGTAAACGTCTCATTCGTCGGCGCCAGTGCCCCGATCGTCACCGGCACGACGTTCATTTTTGTGAAGGAGCCGTATTGAACCGGATCACGTAGGGCGGAAAAGCGCAGCGCCTTCCGCCTTCGTCTGTTTGCACCAATAAATGCCGACCTATCGCCGGAACCGGGTTGCCGGTGGGACATTTTTCTTCACCGTAAACCTGCGCGACCGGAACTCGGATCTCTTGGTAACGTAAATCGGCGCGTTACGGGACGCAGTCGGGCAGGTACGCGTCAAGGCACCATTCCGCATTGATGCCTGGGTGGTTCTCCCCGACCACACGCATTGGTTATGGACTCTGCCGGAAGGAGATGATGATTTTCCGGGTCGCTGGCGCTCGATCAAGATCGCGTTCTCGAAAGGCATGCCCGCCGGTGAGCCGCTCTCAACGGTAATGGCCGCCCGCGAGAACGCGGCATTCGGCAGCGACGGTACTGGGAACACACGATCCGTGACGACCAGGACTTCGCCGCTCATTTCGACTACATCCATTTCAACCCGGTGAAGCACCATTTGGTGAACCACCCGGCGGATTGGCCACACTCATCGTTTCATCACTGCGTGGCGAAGGGCCTCTATCCCGCCGGGTGGGCGACCGCGAGTGATGAACTGAAGGTGACAGGCGAGCGACGCTGACGTAGCCGCGCGGTAGGGCGGAAAAGCGAAGCGCATTCCGCCATCCGGAGCCGCTGGCAAACATCGCCCGTTGCTACGCTCGATCACATCGGGACGACGCACGTCGGGGCAGCACGCCGCAGTTTCGGCGCACGAAGATACCGAACCGAATGATGGATGGCGGAATGCGCAGCGCTTTTCCGCCCTACGCCTCCCGACGACGTCAAAGTAGGGCGGATAAGCAGAGCGCCTTCCGCCTTCGTTTGCTTAACGCACCAATAAATGCCGGCCTACGGTATCAATGAAAATACCGTCCTGAATCGATCACCATTGTCTGCCCGGTCATCGTTTCGGTGCGGCAAAGGGTGACGACCATGTCGGCGCAGTCGTCTTTGTCGGCGGGCTTTTTGAGGAGGGAGGTGGCGGCGGAATTCTGGATGAATTCGGGCCGCAAATTGGCGGTGGCGCGGGTGCCTTCGAGGAGGCCCGGCGCGACGCAGTTGACAAGTGTTTCGGGAGCAAGCGCCACCGCCATGCATTTGGTCAGGTGGATCAGGCCCGCCTTTGACACCGCATAAGCGATCGACGAGCCGGTCGGCCCGACTCCGGCGACCGAGGCGATGTTGATGATGCGCCCCCGCCTCTGCCCTTTCATCACCGGCGCCACCGCCTTGGTGAGGCGCATCGGGCCGGTCAGGTTGACCGCGATGATCTTGTCCCACACCTCCATCGTCAGGCTGTCGAGATCGGTGAACGGGATCGCATGGTTGTACGCGGCGTCGTTGACGAGGATGTCGAGCCGGCCGAAGCGCCCGGTCACCTCGCCGACCAGCCGGTCCACCGCCGCGCCGTCGGTGATGTCGCAGGCAAAGGCCGCTGCGTTTATCTGATAGCGCGAGGTCAGGTCGCTTGCGACACCTTCGGCCTCGTCGCGGCTTTGCGCATACATGATCGCGACATGCACGCCCTCCTTAGCCAGCGCGTGGCAGATGCGCTGGCCCAATCCACCATTGCCGCCGGTTACCAGCGCAACCGCGCCCCTGAGTTCCATGTCGTTTCTCCTGCGTGTGGGTATGCGGTTATCCGGCGGCAGCGGCTGACGCGCATCAGGCCGCGGGTTTTGTTGCCTGCATCGACGGCAGTTGCTCGACGCCGGCATACCATGCCGCGAGTTTGGCGTGGCGGGCGCGCCAGCCATCGTTCGGGAAGCGGAAATCGAGATAGCCGAGGGTACAGCCGGCCGTGACATGGCCGATCGTACGGACGCCCGACAAATCTTCGCGTTCGAGTGCGGCGAGACCCTGGTGCGCCTTGCGCATCTGCGCGTCGGTCCAGCCGGCGAAACGCTTTTCCTCCGGCCGTGCGGCGATCTCATAGCGGCACAGGATCAGCGCATCGAGAATGCCGTCGCCGAGCGCCTGCTGGCGCAATGCGATCCAGCGCGCCGCCCCGGCCGGAAACAATTTGCCACCGCCGGCGACACTGTCGAGGTATTCGCAGATCACCGGCGAATCAAACAGCACCTGCCCGTCATCGGTCGTCAACGCCGGGATTTTCATCAGCGGGTTTTCCGCCGCCAGCGTCGCATTGACCTCGACCGGGCTGACCGCGGTGGTCAAGAGTTCGATCTTACCGGTGAGGCCCAGTTCATGGGCGCACACCATGACCTTGCGGACATAGGGCGAGGCCGGGTTGTGGCGAAGTTTCATGTTCGATGGTCTCCTGGAACGATCGTGCGGTATCGCCGCCGCCCGGCTATTTGTCGACCGGCTATTTGTCGGCCGGCTATTTGTCGACCGGCTATTTCTTGCCCTTCAGCGTGCGATCCCACATCGCGAACATCCTGTCCCAGGTCTCTTCCGCGGCGAGCGTCGAGTAGACGGCGCGCTCCGGAAAGGCAAAGCCGTGCTCGGTGCCAGGGAAGGTCTTGATCTCGTGCTTGATCTTGGTCTTCGACAGCAGCTTTGCGAGATCGCCCGGAATGTGCGGCGGCACGCTGCGGTCGGTTTCGGCAAAAGCGTAATAGAGTTCGCCCTTGATCTTGTCCAAATGCAGGTGCGGCGAATCTTCCTTGTCGGTGATAATGCCGACGCCGTACAGCGAGGCCGCTGCCTTGATGCGGTGCGGGAAAAAAGCCGCCGCATTGGTGATGTGCTGGCCGCTCATGCAATAGCCGACGCAGCCGACCGGGCCGGGGCTGCATTTCTCCTGCGCGTCCAAATAGCCGAGCAGGCCCGCGGTATCATCCATCACCATCGCATTGGTCAGGCTGTTCATCGCGCCGCGAATGCACTGGAACATCGCATCGTCGCGGCGATGCACATCAAAACGCAGCGTGCCGAGGCGGTAATACATGTCGGGCAGGATCGCGAAATAGCCGTGCCGGGCGATGCGCCGGGTCATGTTGCGCAGTTCTTCGCGGATGCCGGGCGCGTCCATGTAGAAGATGATGCCGGGAAACGGGCCGGGGCCGTCGGGACACGCGACAAAGCTCGGGCACGGGCCGTATTTGGTGGTGACGATGACTTCCTGCTCAAACATGACGCAGCTCCTGTCAGGGAGAAAAGCGGGAGGAAATTGCGCGCGGAGCCTCGCGCGATCGCGCGTCGATGTCACGCGGTTTTGCCCGGCGGACGACCCGGGCCGCGTCTCAAATCGCGTTCAGATCGGCGGCGGCTTTGTCACCTGGAAGCTCTGGCGTCCTTCCATCCGCCGCATCCACTCCTGGAGGTTGGGATGCTCGGCAAGTGGCGCCTCGCCTTCGGGAAGCCGCCCGAAATAGTACAGCAGCGGCACGACCATCAGATCGGCGAGGCTGATCCGTTCGCCGGCGAGAAATTGCTGCTCGCCCATCAGCCGTGCCAGTTCGGACAGCACGAGACAGGCCTGCGGCACCGCGGCGGCAATCGCGGCCTCGTCCGGCGGTAGGCCGAGCCGCGGCGCCAGCATGCGGTGAAACAGAATGCCGGCGGCAATCGCCGGCCAGCCATAAGCGTCGACGATGCCGATGATCTGATTCATCCGCGAAAACTCATGCAGATCGGTCGGCTGCAGCGGCGCCGAGGGAAACCCTTCATCGATGTAACGCAGGATCGCCTGGGTTTCGTACAACATGAACCCGTCATGCTCGAACGCCGGCACCTTGGCGAACGGGTGGCGCGACAGATGCAGTTCTTCGCGATGCTCGCCGAAGCCCATGTGCACGAGATCGTGCGCGACCCCTTTTTCGGCGAGCGCGAGACGGGCGCTCCAGACATAGGTGCTGCCCGCCGGGCCATAGATGATCGGCCGCGCCATGTTCCCTCCCTTGGTGCTTTCGGGATGCAAGATCGGGCGGGAGATTGCGTCGCTTCGCACGCCCTGACAATCGCCGCTTTACGGCGTTGCCGCTTTCCGCAGGAATTAGCGGTCGCTCAGTTGGCGACGCGCCACTGGCCGTCGGCAGCGCGGCAGGCGGTGCCGTAGGCCTGGGTCGGGCGACCGGCAATGGTTTCGGTCGAGGTGTACTCGCGGCACGGCTCCCCGGCAGCATTGGTAGGCCGGGCGACTGGTGTACCTGATGGCGGGAAGACGCGCGCTCACAGTTGTCGATACGGAAGGCGCCGTCGCGGACACGGGCGGCACGTAATAATCCGAAGCGGCATAATCCGAAGCGGCTGGCGACTGGTCGTAACTGGTCGCTGGATAGCTGCGCGGTGCGTAATAATATGACGAATAGCCCGGCGGGTAATAATACGACCACGGCGCGTAATAACCGTAATACGGCGTCACACCGGCATAGGCTTGCGCCGCGGCGGGCAACGGTATCGTGGCCAAGCCAAGCAGAACGAGGTTTGCGGCAAGCATCGCGATCGTGCCGCGCGACAGACGCCGCGGTTTGGTTTCCCCCTGCATGTTTCACCTCAAAAAATGCCGGTGTCGCGGGATGCAGCAACTATAAGCGCCGACCATAGCTCGGCATCCCCGGCGGCGCCAAGAGAACGATACGGTTCCGTTTCCTTCGTGCGTTGCGAGTAGGTCGCAGGCGAGAGCGGTTGCGGCGCGTGGCCCGGAGGGTCTAAGACCCTGCGAACGCTTTAGTGGAGGAGAATTGCCGTGGCGCGCGGAGCCGATCAACATAGAAACCCACAATCCGATATCGAGATCGCCCAGGCCGCAACCATGCGCCCGATCGGCGAGATCGCCGCAAAACTCGGCATTCCGGATGAGGCGGTGTCGCCGTATGGCCGCTACAAGGCGAAGATCGGCCTTGATTACGTCAATTCGCTGAAAGACAAGCCGAACGGCAAGCTGATCCTCGTCACCGCGATCACCCCAACTCCTGCCGGCGAAGGCAAGACCACGACCACGGTCGGCCTCGGCGACGCGCTGAACCATATCGGCAAAAAAGCGATCATCTGTCTGCGCGAGCCGAGCCTCGGCCCCAGCTTTGGTCAGAAGGGCGGCGCAGCTGGCGGCGGTTACGCCCAGGTCGTGCCGATGGAGGATATCAACCTCCATTTCACTGGCGATTTTCACGCGATCGGCGCCGCCAACAATCTGCTCGCGGCGATGGTCGACAACCACATCTATTGGGGCAACGAACTCGGCATCGACTCGCGGCGTGTGACGTGGCGGCGCGGCCTCGACATGAACGACCGGGCATTGCGCCAAATCAATTCGTCGCTGGGCGGCATCGCCAATGGCTTTCCGCGCGAAGACGGGTTCGACATCGTCGTTGCGTCGGAGGTCATGGCGATCTTCTGCCTGTCGAACGATCTGAACGATCTGAAGCAGCGCCTCTCCAATATCATCGTCGCTCAGACCCGGGGGCGCGAGCCGGTGCGAGCCGGCCAACTCAAGGCGGCCGGCGCGATGGCGGTGCTGCTCAAGGATGCGATGGCGCCCAACCTGGTGCAGACGCTGGAGAACAACCCGGCCTTTATTCATGGCGGGCCGTTTGCCAATATCGCGCATGGCTGCAACTCGGTCATCGCCACCAAGAGCGGGTTGAAGCTGGCCGATTACGTCGTCACCGAAGCCGGCTTCGGAGCCGATCTCGGTGCCGAGAAATTCATGGACATCAAATGCCGCAAAGCCGGGTTGGCGCCGGACGCGGCTGTTGTCGTTGCGACGATCCGCGCGCTCAAGATGCATGGCGGCGTCGCCCGCGACCAGCTTCGCGCCGAGAATGTCGCAGCGGTCGAGGCCGGTTATTCCAACCTCGCGCGCCATCTCGAAAACCTGCAGGGCTTTGGCATTCCGGCGGTGGTGTCGGTCAACCGCTTCAGCGCCGACACCGAGGCAGAGCACGCCAAGCTCAAGGAGCTATGTGCAAAGCACGGCGTCGAGGCGGTCGTCGCTGATCATTGGGCGAATGGCGGTGAAGGCGCGGCGCCGCTCGCCGAAGCGGTCGTGAAGGTAGTGGAGCGCGGCGGCTCCAAGTTCCAGGTGCTGTATCCCGACGAGATGCCGCTGCGCGACAAGATCAAGACGATCGCGCAGAAAATCTACCGGGCGAAGGACATCGCCTGCGACGCCAGTGTCGAGACCCGGCTCGCCGAATTGCAAAAAAACGGCTTTGGCCATTTCCCGATCTGTGTCGCGAAGACGCAATACAGCTTCTCGACCGATGCCAACGCCAAAGGTGCGCCGACCGATCATATTCTCGCGGTCCGCGAGGTGCGGCTGTCGGCCGGGGCGGAGTTCGTTGTCGTGATCTGCGGCGAGATCATGACGATGCCGGGATTGCCGCGTGTTCCCTCCGCCAATAGCATTGACCTGACCGAGGACGGCCGCATTATCGGCCTGTTCTAAACATGGAAGGGGTCGAACTTCGCCAGTGGCGGCGCACCGAGCGCGAGCGGCTGATTGCCGAGCGCATGGCGTTGCCGGCAACGGCGCGGCGGCTGATGGGCGAGCGCATTGCCGGCACGTTGCAAAGCGTGATCGGCGAAAAGCCGGGGGTACTCGGCGTCTATTGGCCGTTCCGCGCCGAATTCGACCCGCGCCCCGTGATCGACTGGGCGATCGCGGCGGGCCGTGGGGTGGCCTTGCCCGTCGTCGTCGACAAAAGGGGGCCGCTGGAGTTCCGTGCATGGCGGCCAGGCGAACCACTGGTCGACGGGGTGTGGAACATTCCGGTGCCAGAACGGCGTGATGTCGTCATCCCGTCGATCGTGCTCGCGCCGGTTGTCGGGTTTGACCCCGCCTGCTACCGCCTCGGCTATGGTGGCGGATATTTCGACCGTACCCTCGCAGCCTTGTCGCCACGTGCCTTCGCGATTGGCGTCGGCTTTTCATTACAGGCTATCGAGACGATCTACCCGCAGAGCTTTGACATTGCGATGGACCTGATCGTCACGGAGACCGGAATACAGCGCCGCTGACGGGGCGCCGTGACTTAGGGTGTGGCCTCAACCGGACCAATTGATGAGGGCGGCGACGAGGGACAAGCCTGCGAGGAAGTTTCGGGCGAGTTTGTCGTATCGGGTAGCGATGGCGCGGAAGTCTTTGATGCGGCAGTTGGTGCGCTCGATGACGTTACGCCACTTGTAGCGCTCGGGATCGAA
>DATAUE010000178.1:0-110632 GCA_036268425.1 Allostellaceae bacterium | reverse complement strand
GGATCAATAGTAGAAATCGACGCCCTCTCGGCGTGAGTATGCGGGTGTCGTTTGGGACAGTCATCTACAAATCAGCCATTATACATTACTCTATCAGGATCATCGGTGGGAGGCTGTGAGCCTCGAAATCGTCTAGCTGCTGAAGTTGTAACTGCGGCGGAGCTTGACGCCGCGCGCCTTGGCACGGGCGCGGCTTTCGTCGGTGTACGCACGGATCAATTCGCGCTCGAACTCGGCAAAGGCCACCGATACGGTAAGCATCAGGCGGCCGTGTGGCGTGGTGGTGTCGGCCCACGTGTCACCGAGCGAACGAAACCGGCTTGCTTGCCAGTGATCGCCGCGAGTGTGTTGAGAAAGTCGCGGGTCGAGCGGGCGAGGCGGGTCACCACGAGCACATCGCTGGCGTCGAGCTGGTCAAGCGCGCGGCGGCGCTCCGGCCGGTCGGTCTTGGCTTCGCTCGCCACTCGCGGAACACGCGGCTCCCACCGGCGGCGGCCAGCGCCGCGACGTGCGCGTCGACGCCTTGGCCGTCCGTCGATACCCGTGCATAGCCGTAGATCCTCGTGCTGGTCCGCGATTTGGGGCTGCGCTGCGGCAGCCCGTCGGCGGCGCGGGCAGAGATCGTGGTGATTAGGCCCGTACCAGCGGCTTGTACTTGATACGGTGCGGCTGGTCGGCTGCGGCGCCGAGGCGGCGGCGGCGGTCGGCTTCATAATCGGCGTAATTGCCCTCGAACCAAATCACCTGGCTCTCGCCCTCAAAGGCCAGGATGTGGGTCGCGATGCGATCGAGAAACCAGCGGTCGTGGGTGATGATGACAGCGCAGCCGGGGTATTCGAGCAATGCCTCTTCGAGCGCGCGCAACGTGTCGATGTCGAGATCGTTGGTCGGCTCATCGAGCAACAGCAAATTGGCGCCTTCCTTCAGCATCTTGGCGAGATGCACCCGGTTGCGTTCGCCACCGGAGAGTTGCCCGACCTTTTTCTGCTGGTCGGCGCCGCGGAAATTGAACAATGAACAATAGGCGCGGCTGGCGAGCTTGCGACGGCCGAGGTCGATTTCGTCGATCCCGCCGGAAATCTCCTGCCACACATTGTTGTCGGGTTTCAGCGTGTCGCGCGACTGATCGACATAGCCGAGCTTGACGGTTTCGCCGATGCGGAAGCCGCCGGCATCCGGCTTTTCCTGGCCGGTGACCATGCGGAACAACGTGGTCTTGCCGGCGCCGTTCGGCCCGATCACCCCGACAATGCCGCCGGGCGGCAGGCGGAATTCGAGGTCCTCGATCAGCAACTGCTCGCCAAAGCCTTTGCGAACATGCTGCGATTCGACCACGAGGTCGCCGAGCCGCGGCCCGGGCGGCAGCACAATCTGCGCCGTCTCGGGAGCCTTTTCGCGGCTTTCCGCCACCAGGTTCTCGTACGCGGTGAGGCGCGCCTTGCTTTTGGCTTGGCGAGCACGGGGACTTTGCCGCACCCATTCGAGTTCGCGTTCGAGAGAGCGCTGCCGCGCCTCCTCCTGGCGGCCTTCCTGCACCAGCCGCGCCTGTTTCTGTTCGAGCCAGCCGGAGTAATTGCCCTCGAACGGGATGCCGCGGCCACGGTCGAGTTCGAGGATCCAGCCGGCAACCTCGTCAAGGAAATAGCGGTCGTGGGTGACGGTCACGACGGTGCCGGGATAGTCCCGCAGAAAACGTTGCAGCCACGCCACGGACTCGGCGTCGAGATGGTTGGTCGGCTCATCGAGCAACAGCATGTCGGGGCGCTGCAGCAGCAAGCGGCACAGCGCCACGCGGCGCCGCTCGCCGCCCGACAAATTGGCGACCGGCGTATCGCCC
Source organism: Allostellaceae bacterium (assembly GCA_036268425.1). Lineage (GTDB taxonomy): Bacteria > Pseudomonadota > Alphaproteobacteria > ATCC43930 > CGMCC-115725 > DATARH01. The sequence continues at coordinate 108,795 of DATAUE010000178.1, read as the reverse complement.
GGCGGACAACGCAGCGCATCCATCGCGATCTCGACGGTTCGGTCGAGTTCCCAGGCATCGGCCTGGTCGATTTTTTCCTGCAACTCGCCCTGCTCGGTGATCAGGGCTTCCATGTCCGCGTCGGACAATTCCTCGGCAAACCGGGCGCTGACCGCCTCGAAGCGGTCGAGCAGGGCCTTGGTCTCGGCCAACCCCTCAATGACGTTGCCGAACACGTCTTTTTTAGGGTCGAGCACCGGTTCCTGCGGCAGAAACCCGATTTTGACGCCTTCCGCAGCCCAGGCCTCGCCGGAAAACTCTTTTTCCTGCCCCGCCATGATGCGCAACAACGTCGATTTGCCGGCGCCGTTCAGTCCCAGCACGCCGATCTTGGCGCCGGGCAAAAACGACAGCCAGACATCCTTCAGCACCTCGCGACCGCCGGGGTAGGTCTTGTTTAGGCCCTTCATTACATAGATGTATTGGTAGGCAGCCATCTAATCGATATTCCTTAATTTCTAAAACAACCAGCCACGCGGCCGAGCGGCCGGGCGCAGCTTGCAAAGGCTGATGAATCCTGTCGATCACTCGCGGCAGCCTCTATCTCGGCCACCCGGCGTCAAACCGCAAGATGGCAAAGCCGCCGTTTTATCGTCGCGGGCAGGCCGCGTGTCGGGCGACGATTTGCGCCGCCGACCGCCTCCCGCAGGTGGCTGGTTGCGACTATTCCGCCGCCAGCATCTCCAGTTCCTGCGCCGCAGACAGGATCGGCTGCCCCTCGATAGACTTGGAGGGCTTGCCGTCGACGCCAACCAACGGTTCGCCAACCAGCGTGATCCGGTAAAGCTGGCGGTCGAAATCGGACTGAAAGATGTCGGTCGGCGCGAGATGCGCGGTCGAGCGATTGTCCCAGAAGGCGATGTCGCCCTCGTTCCACTTGAAGCGCACGGTGTATTCCGGGCGCGTGACATGCTCCCAGATCATTTCGAGGAGCTTCTGGCTTTCGCGCGGCGTCAGCCCGACGATCGATTTCAGAAAAGACGGGCTGGCGAACAAGACGCGCTCGCCGGTCTCGGCATGCACCGTCACCAGCGGATGCTCGCTTTCCAACGTGCGGCGCTTGACCCGTTCGTTGTACACACTCCCCGGCTTGGCGCCTTCGCGCGCGGCAAATTTATGGATGCCGCGCAGCCCGTCGACAAAGCCGCGCATCACCGGCGACAACCCGGTGTAGGCGGCGGCCAGATTGGTCCAGAACGTGTCGCCACCGTAAGGCGGTATCGTCACGCCGCGCAGGATCGAGGCGCAAGGCGGGTTTACTGCCGGGGTGATATCGGTGTGCCAGCCGGACCACGGCGTCACCATCATCGCCGTGCGGTTTTCATTGGCCGTCCGGTTCTTGGCCACCGAATAGATTTCGGGATGACCTTCGACATGGCCGAACACCGCGTGTCCGATGGTCGGCTCGCCGAACTGGCGCGCCATCGCGACATGCTGTGCATGATCGAGGTGCTGGCCGCGGAAGAAGACGACCTTCCACTTCAGAAACGCCGCCCGCACGTCCGCTAATTGCTGCGGCGACAACGCTTTCTTGAGGTCGACGCCGCGGATTTCGGCGCCGATATGAAGCGTCGAGGGGATTATTTCGACAGCCTGCGGCGACGTTGCCATTGCTTCCTCCGCGCAATATTGCCGTCGACGGTGAACCGCAGCGAAACGCCTGTCAATGCCGGGAGAGCCGCGTCGGGTGCACCATACCAATGCCGCATCGCAAGGCAGCGCTTCGCAAAACCGCGTCGCGGCACTATCCTGCCGGCAGCACGGGCAACGACCCGTTCACAACGGGAAAGTCCGAGGATCAGCCGGCGTTTTGCCGACCGCAGCGGCTCCCCGTTACCTGGAGGACGTGCCGATGATCTACGAAGTCCGCACCTACACTCTGCGCCCCGGAAGCGTCGCCGAATTCGAAGAGCGCTATGCCAAGCGGCTTCCGGCACGCCTGAAGCATTCCAAGCTGGGCGCCTTCTGGCACACCGAATTCGGCCCGCTCAACCAGGTCGTGCACGTCTATCCCTACGACGATCTGAACCAGCGCACGTCCGTGCGCGCGGCCCTTGCGAAAGACCCGGAGCGGAACGCGTTGCCGGGCGGCGGCGACCTGATCGTGGGGCAGGAATCCGAGATCATGAACCCGGCGCCGTTTATGCGTCCGCTCGGCAGCCGCGATTACGGCAGCGGCAACGTCTATGAGATGCGCACCTATACCTACGCGCCGGGTGATCTGCCAAAGGTGCTGGAGGCGTGGGCCAAGGCGGTGCCGGCACGCGAGGAGCTGTCCCCGCTCGCGGCCTGCTGGACCAGCGAACTCGGCGGCCTCAACAAGTTCGTGCATACCTGGGTATACAAGGACCTCGCCGAACGCGAACGCGTCCGCGCCGCCTCCCGCGGACCCGGCCGGGCATGGCCGCCGCAATCCGGCGTGCGGCCGGTCCGCCAGGAAAACAAGCTGCTGATCCCGGCATCGTTCTCGCCGGTGAAGTAGCCGGGCGCGGTGCGGCCGGCCGACAGCGCCGGTCAACAGGCGTAAATCACCCCGGTTTGGTGAACGGCGCCGCAGCGGGCGAAATCCCGTTGCGGCGCCGCACCGTCGCCACAGGCGCTATTTCACCTCGACGAGTTCGATAGCCTCGCGGCTGGGGCCTTCAATCATCACCGCGCGGGTATCGCCAAGGCGGTACGGTCCCTCAAGGAAGGTGACGCCTTCGCCGCGCAGTTTTTCGACCCAGGCGTCGAGATCGGCGACGCTGAGCCCGATATGGTCCTGCATCTGGCCGCGGCTGCTGACCAGCGGTGCATTGCCTTGATTGGCGTACCAGGTCAGCACGACATCGCCGAATTCGACCCCGGCGCGCGGCGTGCGGAACATGCCCTGCTGTTTCAGCGCCGGCCAGGTGCGGTCGGCACCGCGGGTCACCTTGCAGGTGTCCTCGGTCAGGTCAGTATCGGGGAAGCCCTGGCGAACCGGGGCATTGAGGTGCTTTTTGTACCACAGCAGCGCACAGAACGGGTCTTCCTGCCACATATGCACATGGTTGAAGCGCTCGGCCGGGTAGTCGCCGGCGATTTCGAACAGCGCGTCCTCGGGACCGCCCGACATATAGGCAAACCCGCCTTTACCGATCGGCTGGATATTCTGGACGCGCGCCTGCGCGATTTCAGTCTTGGTGCGGCCGAGGGCACCGGCTTCGCCGGGCCAGGTATCGCTGCTCGCCAATACCGAGCCGCCTTCATCCGTGGTGAACAGCGGCTGCATCTTGACCTCCGGCCGCGTATCGAATGCCTTGACCGTTCCCTGCGTATCGGCGACGTGCCAGCCGAAATGCCAGATTGCGCTTTGCGGCTCACTGGTCGGCGGCGTATCCACCTTGTCGAACAGGATCAGCACGTCATTGGGGGATTCGAGCGCCGGCATTCCGCCCCAGCGTGCCTTGCGGGTGCTCGGAAATTGGCGGGTGTAGAACCCGATCGCGGCATCGGGATCAATCGAGCGCAGATGAATATGATGAAAGCCGGGGCTGGGCAGCATCGAGCGTCGTCCTCCAGAGATTTCGCATCACTATGCGCCGGGCGCCTCGGAAATCAACGCCACGTTGTCGATGTCGCACCTCATCCGGGGAAGCCGGAAAGCATGGCAAACTGCCTGCCTCGCGAGACCATCGCACGGGATCATGGATTTTCGTTAATGCCGCGAAACACATACGTCATCGCGAGGGCGTCCTCGGGGCGCGCCTCGACGGATGCACCGCAGCCGCATCGTCCGGCCGCTCGACGAGCCGGGACCGGCCGGAGATGAGCCTATGGCTGATCCTCGGCGTCAACAGCATCACGCTCGGCGGTTTGCTGTTCCTGCTATCGGCCGGGTTTTCGCTGATCTTTGGGCTGATGCGCATTCCCAATCTGACGCACGGTTCGCTGTTCATGCTCGGGGCTTATTTCGGGGTCAGCCTGATTGCGCTCGGCACCGGGTTCTGGCTCGCGGCGCTGCTGGCGGCACTCGGCGTCGCACTGTTTGGCGGCATCGTCGAGCGTGTGCTGCTGCGACGACTGGCCGGCAGCGAGTTGGCCCAGGTGCTGGTGACGCTCGGCCTGTCGTTCATGATCGCCGATGTGTGCCTGATGCAATGGGGCGGCGACCCGATCTCGGTCGAGACACCGGCGACCTTGCGAGGCGCGACGCATCTGCTGGGGATCGGGTTTCCGACTTATCGGCTGGCCATCATCGGCATTGCCGTTGCGATCGCCGCCGCATTGTGGGGGCTGATCGATCGCACCCGGCTCGGCGCGATGATCCGCGCCGGAGTCGACGACCCGGCAATGGCGCGCGCCGTCGGCATTCGCGTGTCGCGCCTGTTCACGATCGTCTTTGCGCTCGGCGCCGGTCTTGCCGGGTTTGCCGGGGTAATCGGCGCGCCGATCCTTTCGGTCTATCCCGGCCTCGACCAGGACATGCTGCCTCTTGCGCTGGTCGTCGTCATTCTTGGCGGCGCCGGCAGCCTCCTCGGATCGCTGATCGGCAGTTTTGTCGTTGGTTTTCTGTATAATTTCGGCCAGGCCGAGTTTCCCGAACTCGCCTATGTCGTCCTGTTTCTGCCAATGCTAATCGTGCTTGTGGTACGGCCGCAGGGTCTTTTCGGCCGCGCCGCGCCGTGAGACGCGCGATATGAAACGGATCGCGCTCTGCGTCGGCCTGGTGATACTCGCCACCGTCCCCTATTGGGTCGGCAACAGCTATTACGTCGGGATCGCGACGCAGATCCTGATCTATGCGATCCTTGCGCTCGGACTGAATGTGCTGGTTGGCTATGCCGGTCTGGTGACGCTCGGGCATGCCGGATTGTTCGGTATTGCGGCCTATGCCGGCGCGATCCTGATCAACGGCGGCTACCCGCACATTGTCGTCGCGGTCGGCGCGAGCCTGGTGACGCTCGGTGCCGCCGCGGTATTTGCGGTGCTGGCGTTGCGCGGCACCGGCCTCGGCTTTGTCATGATCACCGTCGCGCTCGGGCAGATTGTCTGGGGCATCGCCTATCGCTGGATCAGCCTGACAAACGGGGATAACGGCGTGTCGATCACAGCGCGGCCGGCACCGTTCGGGCTGCCGCTGACATCGGAGCCGGCGTTTTATTGGGCGACGCTGGTAGTCTTCCTGATCGCGGTTGGATCGCTGGCGGTATTTGTCGCCTCACCCTTCGGCGCGAGCCTGCGCGGCACCCGCGACCAGCCGCGGCGGATGACGGCGCTCGGCTACAACGTCTGGATGATCCGCTTTGTGGCGTTTCTGTTTTCCGGGTTCTGGAGCGGCGTCGCCGGCCTCCTGTACCTCTACTACAACCAGTTCGTCAGCCCGCAGGCGGTGGCATTGACCGCGTCGGCCGAAGCATTGCTGATGGTGATCTCGGGCGGCTCGGGCACGCTGCTCGGCCCGATCGCCGGAGCGGCACTCGTCGTTGTTATGAAGAATGTCGCCAGCGCCTATGTGGAGCGGTGGAATTTCCTGCTGGGAGCGATCTTTGTCGTAATCGTGATCTTCATGCCGGAAGGGCTGGTGCCAGGCTCGGTGCGGCTGTTGCGCTGGGGTGCGGGGCGCCTGCGGCGCCGCCCGGCAGGCGGTGGGCTGCCGCTGCCCGCGCCCGGCCCGGAAACCGGGCAATGACCGCGCTCGATATTCGACACCTCGAAAAATCATTCGGCGGGCTGCGGGTGACGCGCAGCGTCAGCCTGACTGTCGAGCCGGGCGAGCGCCGCCTGATCATCGGACCGAACGGCGCCGGCAAGACGACATTGTTCAACCTGATCACCGGTGAACTGCGCCCTGACGCCGGCACGATCAGCTTGCTCGGCGCCGACATCACCCGCACTCCCAGCCGCCGCCGAGCACATCTCGGCCTCGCCCGCACCTATCAGATCATCACCCTGTTTGCCGATGAGACGTTGCTGCGCAATGTGTCGCTGGCGTTTCTCGGCCTGTCGCCGCTGCGCTGGAATCCGTTTGTACGGCTCGACCGGCAGACCGAGTTGCTGGCGCGGGCTCGCGCCGTGCTGGCCCGCGTCGGACTTGACCGTCTGGCCGATCGCTCGGTCGCCCAAACCTCCTACGGCGAGCGGCGCCGCATCGAGATTGCGATGGCGCTGGCGCAGGACCCGAAGGTGCTGCTGCTTGACGAACCCTTCGCCGGCCTGTCGATCGACGAGCGGCGCGATGTCCTGACCCTGATCGGCAGCATTCCGCGCGATGTGACGATCGTGATGATCGAGCATGACATGGATGTCGCGCTGGAGTTCGCCGAGCGCATCAGCGTCCTGCATTTCGGCGAGGTTGCGGTCGAGGGCACCCGCGCCGAAGTCGTCGCCCACCCGCGCACCAAGGACATATACCTTGGCGAGTAACGTCGAACCGGATGGCGGCGCGGCGCAAGATGCGCTGCGGCTCAGCGACATCGATGCGTATTACGGCGACAGTCATGTGCTGCACGGCGTGTCACTGTCTCTCGGCAAAGGCCGCCTGCTCGGTCTTCTTGGTCGCAATGGCGCCGGCAAATCGACCTGCATGAGCGTCGCGATCGGCTGGTTGCCGCCGCGCCGCGGCACAGTTGCGGTGTACGGCACGGCAGTCGGCGGGCGCTCGCCGGAGACGATCGCCACGCAGGGAGTCGCACTCGTGCCGCAAGGCCGCCGCATCTTCCGCAGCCTGTCGGTGCGCGAAAACCTGGTGGTGGCGGCCCGCAAGCCGCGCGCCGCCGCGGCGGCTCCCTGGGCTCTCGATCGGGTCTACGCTGCGTTCCCGCGCCTGCGCGAGCGTCGCGACCAGTTGGCCGGGCATCTGTCGGGTGGCGAGCAGCAAATGCTGGCGATCGGCCGCGCGTTGATGTCGAATCCGCGCATCCTGCTGCTCGATGAACCTTCCGAAGGGCTGGCGCCGCAGATCGTCGCCGAGGTCATGGCGACGATCCGCCGGCTCAAAGGCGAAGGGCTGTCGATCGTGCTCGTCGAGCAGAATCCGAAGCTGGTATTCGATGTCGCCGACGACATCATCATCCTGAACAGCGGCCATGTCGTCGTCGATGCGACGACGGAGACACTGAACCGCGACGGCATCGACCTGCATCAACATCTCGGTATTTTCTGACCTCGCACCACCGCGCGCAAACATGCGCTTTTGCCTGGCGACGGCGCGCCTGCTAGGTTTGCGGCGTACGGAGCCAGGGGCGCAAGACCGGGGATGGGCGCGACTTACCAGACGATCGAGACCGAAGACCGAGGCGAGGGTCTGACGATCCTGCGGCTCAACCGGCCACAAGCCGCCAATGCGATGAACACGCAAATGGGGCACGACCTGCTGGCGTTCTTCGATGGCGTCAATGCGGCGCCCCTGTCGCATCGCTGCATCGTGCTGACCGGGGCCGGCGACAAGGCGTTCTGCGCTGGCGGCGACCTCAAGGAACGCCAGGGCATGAGCGACGAGACCTGGGCGGCGCAACACCTGCTGTTCGAGCGGATGATCCGCGCTTTGGTTGGTTGCCCGGTGCCGGTGATCGGTGCGATCAACGGTGCCGCCTATGCCGGTGGCCTCGAACTGGCGCTATGCTGCGACTTTCTCTATGCCGCCGAGAACGCCCGTTTTGCACTGACCGAGGTGACGCTCGGCATCATGCCGGGCGCCGGCGGCACGCAGAACCTGCCACGCGCGATCGGCGAGCGCCGCGCCAAGGAAATCATCCTGACTGGTCGCCCGTTTTCGGCGCAGGACGCCCATGATTGGGGCATGCTGAACCGTCTGTGCCGGCCCGACAAACTGCTCGACGAGGTGCTCGAAACCGCCCGCCGCATCGCCGACAACGCGCCGATTTCAGTGCGGCAGGCCAAGCACTCGATCCATTACGGGCTGCAGATGGACCTCGCGAGCGGCCTGATGCTGGAAATCGAAGCGTACAACCGCATGGTCCCGACCGAGGACCGTCGCGAGGGCATCGCCAGCTTTAACGAAAAGCGCAAACCGCGTTTTAGCGGACGATAACAACAACGGCTGACCCCTATCCGTCATCGCGGGGTGTTGGGTTTCGCAATGGGCGACAGAGGAGAGAAACGATGGACGGCGCGACACTCGCACAGACTGGGCTGACCCAGGCACTCGCCGAACGCGCCGTGGCCGTGACTTATGACGCCCTCCCCGACCCGGTGCGCGCCCTCGCGCGGCAGTGCATCCTCGATTATTACGGTGTCTCATTGGCCGCAGCGGATGACCCGCTGGTGCGCATCCTGCTCGATGAGGCGGAAGAGGCGGGCGGCGCACCGCAGGCCAGCATCATCGGCGGCACGGCACGCCTGCCCGTCCTGGCGGCAGCGCTGGTCAACGGCGCGATGAGCCACGCGCTCGATTACGACGACGTCAATCTGGCGATGCCCGGCCACCCCACCGTCGCGATCCTGCCAGGCCTGCTGGCCTTGGCCGAACTGCGCAACGCTTCCGGCCGTGACGTAATCGCGGCGTTCGTCGCCGGTTACGAAACCGAGTGCCGCATCGGCATGACGATGCGCCCCGGACATTATGGGCGCGGCTTTCACGCGACCGGCACGATCGGCGCGTTTGGCGCGGCGGCGGCCTGCGCCCACCTGCTCGGCCTCGATGCCGAAGCGACCGGCCGCGCGCTCGGCATCGTCGGCACCCAGGCGGCCGGCCTCAAATCGCAATTCGGCACGATGTGCAAGCCGTTCCATGCCGGCAAGGCGGCGCAGAACGGCCTGCTGGCGGCGCGGCTGGCGGCACGCGGTTTTTCCAGCCGACCCGACCTGATCGAATGCGACCAGGGGTTTGCCAAGACGCACAGCGCGGATTTCAACCCCGAGTTGGCGCTCGGCGAGCCGCCGAACGGCTTTCACCTTTATGCCAACCTCTTCAAATACCATGCCGCCTGCTACATGACGCACGCGCCGATCGAATGCGGCCGGCAGGCACGCGAACAGCATAACGTCGCCGCCGACGAGATCGCCGCGATGGCATTGTCGGTGCACCGTGGTTCGGCCCGGATCTGCAACATCCAGGCGCCCGGCGACGGCCTCGAAGCCAAGTTCAGCCTGCGCCAGACCGTCGCGATGGCGCTGTCCGGCGTCGATACCGCCAGCCTCGGCGCCTACAGCGTCGCCACCGCGACGGACCCTGCTCTGGTACGATTGCGCGAGCAGGTTACGCTCGATTTCCGCGACGATTGCGCGGAAGCGGCCGCCGAACTGGCGCTGACATTGCGTGACGGCCGCGTCGTGCGGACGCAGTTCGACGCCGGCATCCCCAATGCCGACATCGCGGCCCAGGGTGTGCGGCTCGCCGCCAAGTTCGATGCGCTGGCGGAGCCGGTTCTCGGCGGCCCGCGTACCCGCGAATTGCGCGCGGCGGTCAAGGGCCTCGACCGGCAAGGCAATATCAACGAGCTGGCGCGTCTTGCCATCGCCTGATCGGGCATAGGGCACGAAGCATATGGTGGCTGAAGCGATACCGCGCGCCGGCGAGCGGGCGGCGCGGCATATCGATCTGTCGGCGCCGGTGATCGTGCTGCTGGGCCTGTTTCTGTGCGGCCTGGTGTTGCTGCCACTCGGTTGGCTCGCCTGGTACGCGGTCACCGACAATAACGGCGACCTGACCATTCACAATTTCGTCCGGCTGGCGCGCGACCCGACCTTTGCCGAACCCTATCTGACAGCCCTCGAAATCGCCGCCAGCGTTGCAGCCGGCGCGGCCGGCGCGGCATTGCCGCTGGCGTGGCTCGTCGCGCGCACCGACCTGCCGGCGCGCCGCATGATCCGCGCGCTGGTGACGGCCTCATTCGTCACCCCGCCATTTCTCGGGGCGCTTGCCTGGGAATTGCTGGCCGCGCCCAATAGCGGCCTGCTGAACCAGCTTTACCGCGTCGTGTTCGGTGCCGGTGAATACGATCATCTATTCGACATCTACACCGCGACCGGCGTCGTCTTCGTCATGGCCTGTTACAGTTTTCCGTATGTTTTCGTACTGGTGGCGAACGCGCTCGACAACATTCCGGGCGACCTCGAAGACGCCTCCGCCATTCTCGGCGCGAACCGGCGGCGCACGTTGCAGCGCGTGACCTTGCCGATGGTGATGCCGGCGCTGGTTGCCGGGGCGCTGGTCGCTTTTGTGCAGGCGCTGACGCAGTTCGGAGTGCCGGCGATCCTCGCCTTGCCGGCCGGGTTTCACGTCATCACCACCAAGATCTGGGCGCTGTTTCAGTATCCGCCGGAGCCGCATCTGGCGGCGGCCGCGGCGATGCCGCTCCTGGTCGTGACGATGCTGCTGTTGCGCGGCCAGCAGATGCTGCTCGGACGGCGCGGCTATACCGTGATCGGCGGCCGGTCGAGCGCCCCGCGGCTGGTGAGGCTGGGCCTATGGCGCTGGCCGGCGCTGGGATTCGCGCTGCTGCTGTTGTCGCTGCCGATCCTGCTGCCTTATGCGGCGCTGATCAAGACAGCGATGGTCCGCACGCCGTCAGACCCGCTGACCGTGGCCCATTTGAGCTGGCACAATCTGCATTTCGTGTTCGTCGATTTCTCGCAGACGCGCGAAGCCTTGTGGAACACGTTTGTGCTTGGCATCGCCGCGGCCACCGGCGGTACGGTTCTCGCGTTGATGGTCGGCTATGTGACGAGCCGCCGGCTGATTGCCGGGCACCGCGTGCTGGGGTTTCTCGCGACAGCGCCGGTGGCGATCCCCGGCATCGTCCTCGGCGTCGGGCTGTTTCTCAGCTACACGCGGCCGCCGGTCGTGTTGTACGGCACGTTGTGGATCCTGCTGCTGGCGTTCCTGACGATCGAATTGCCGGCCGGCTATCAGCAGATGCAGGCAGCCTTTCGCGGCCTGCATCCCGAGCTTGAGGAGGCCAGTCGGATTTTCGGCGCGACGCGGTTTCAATCGCTCCGACAGATCACCGCGCCATTGTTGCGCGCCAGCGTCATCGCGACCTGGTGCTTTGTGTTTATCGGCGTGATCCGCGAATTGTCGGCGACGATCATGCTGACCACCGGCAACACCAAGGTGATCTCGGTCATCATCTACGATCTCAACGAAAGCGGCGATCTCGGCGCGATCTCGGTGTTGGGGATCACGCTGCTGGTCATTACCTTTGCGGTGGTGCTTGTCGTCAATCGCCTGCCGGTACTTGGCCGCACCCCGCCCCGGCTCGGATAGATCACAGCGTCGGAAGCGCGGCAAATCCAACGCTGCCGTCGTCCTCGGCGTCGTTGACGGCGACATCGGCCACCTTGGCGGCAAATGGGCCATCACGGCAGGCAACGATCATCGCCGCCACCGCCGCGTCGTCCCCGGTCACCAAGGCTTCGACGCGGCGATCGCTGCGATTACGCACCCAACCGCGCAACCCGAGGCGGCGCGCGGTATCGACCGTCCAGGCGCGATACCCGACGCCCTGTACCCGGCCGATAATCCCGAGCCGCACGGTCGGCATGACGCCGTGCCAGGACTAACCCGCGGCGCGCCGCGGCGTGATCAGTAGCTCGGCTTGCTGCCGTAGGGCGTCAGCTGAAGCTCATGGGTCCAACACGACCGGTCCTGGGTGTGCAGGTAGTAATACGCGTCGGCGATCTTGACCGGATTGATCACGAGGTCGGGCCGGTTCTGGTTGCGCGGCAAAGCGTTGCTGCCCGGCGAGTCGATCGAGCCGTCGATGACGATATTGGCGACGTGCACGCCGTGCTCCGAATACTCTTCGGTCAGCACCTGCGCCAAGGTGCGCATCATCACGCGGGGATAATACAGCGACTGCCCGGTCATGCGCTTTTTGCCGCGCAGCGAACTGGAGTTGTTCGAGAAGAAAAACGACCCACCGCCTTTCTTGCGCATCGCCGGCAGCACTTCTTTGGCAACAAGAAACGGGCCGCGGCAAGCGATGTGCTGCGTCGTATCGAACATCTCCACCGTGATGTATTCGAGCAATTCTTGGTCGGCCGGGAGGTCGCGGCCTTCAAGATAGCCGGCATTGTAGATCAGCACGTCCGGGTCGCCGGCTTCACGGCGAATCGTGGCGAATGCCGTCGCAATCGACTCCTGCGACACCAGATCCAGCTCGGTAATCATGCATTCGCCGCCTTGCTCGCGGATCGCTGCGGCCAGGCCCGATGCATTGCGCTCGGCGCGGGTCGTCAGGACAGTGAAAAAGCCTTCCTGCGCGAATTTCTGCGCCACTGCACCGCCGACGCCCCACCGCACCCCGACCGGCAAATGGCTGTCATCCACCGGCTTACCATGCGCCAGCAGCGTGTTGCGGCCTTCGGCCTGCCATTTCGAGGTCGCGCCGATCACCACCGCGACCTGTTTTCCCTTGGTGTTCGTTTTCATTCTTAAAGTTCCTTTTGCGTAGGTTCGTTCCGATCGTGACGCTGTAGGGAGACGAGCGAAGCGTAATCCGTCGTCGGCGTCGGTGGAATGCGCTGCGCTTTTCCGCCTACCTTTGCTTATCGGTTCCAGCCCCACCAGGCGCAGAGCGCCTCACCCATCACGAGTTGCTTGTCCCGGTCGTTGAGCCAGGGCAGTTCCTCGGTGAACATCGCCACGCATTGCTTCCACGAGCACGGCATCTTGGTGATGTCGGTGCCCCAGAACATGCGGTGCGGCCCGAAAGCGTCGAAGATCTGCCGCAGATAGGTCTGCATCACCGGATAGGGATAGGCCTCGGCCGAATAGCCCGGTGCGCCGGTTGCCTTGACCGCGATGTTGGGGTGCTTTGCCAGCGCCAGCAGCGCCGGCATGTGGGTCATCGCCGCGTGGTCTTTTGCCGTGGTTGTACCGCCGCGGCCGCCAAGATGATCGATCGTCAGGCGCAGACCGGGATGGCGCTCGGCGATATGACCGATATCGGTCAGCGAGTCGGTCGCCAGCATCGAAATCGGCACGCCGGCGGCTTCCGCTGCCGTCCAAAGCCAGTCGATGGTGCCGTCTTTCAGCCATTGCCGCGCCGGATCGCCGAGAAACCCATAACGCAGCCCGAGCATACCCGGCTGTCCGCGCCACGTCGCAATGCGGCCGCGAGATTCATCGGGCCGGTCGAGCGGCAGCGCGCCCATGACCGCAAAGCGGCGGGGATAATCCTGCACCGCCTGCAACGCCATCTCCGTCGAATTCGGGTCCCACCCCGGCGGATGGATGACCGCCGCGTCGACGCCGCCTTCATCCATCAGCACGATGGCTTCGGCAGGCGTAAATGCGGTGACCTGCCGATGCGACTGGTTGCTGGGCAGGCCGGTTCCCCACAGATGGATCTGGGCGTCGACGATCTGCATCATGCCTCCCGATTGTTTTCTGCCTGGAATGCTAGCGGTAATGCCGCCGGCTGTCAGTATCCGCCGCCGCGCGGCGCCAGCCCGCGCGGAATCGACATGCGGCGAAATTGACAGGCTGGCGTGCCGCGGCCTAGCGTTCCTTCCATCTTAAATGCAGGTGATCGCCATGCCGGATGGAACCGCCACTGTCGCGCAAAGCCCCGAAGATCTGCGCGCCAAGGTCAAGGCGCAGGTGGTCGAGGCCAAGCCGAGCTTTTTCAAGCTGCAGGCTCAGTTGCCGCAGCAGGGCCGCACCGATACGCCGGTTGCCGCCTCGGACAAGATGTGGGTCGTGCTGAAGACTTATGCCGCTGACGGCGAGAACGGCCTGCACGCTCACCCTAACGAAGACCATACTTTTGTCGTGCTCCAAGGCGAGGCGACGTTTTACGGCCCGAATGACGAGGTCCGCACGATCGGCAAAAACGAGGGCGTGCTGCTGCCGCACAATACATTCTATTGGTTCAAGGCGACGAGCGACGAGCCGCTGGTCATGGTGCGCATCGGCGCCGCGGCGTTTGACGGCATCGACCGCCACGGCCGCATTCATCCCGACGGCAGCGAAATGCGTGGCGACTCAGTGGAGAACAAGCAGGTCGAGCTGATCATGTCGGACCGCTGGTTCGGCTGATACTCCGGCGCGGGAGATCGGGCTCGATACGCAACGAAACGAGGAGGCGCTTCGATGGACGTCGGTATGATGATGGTGTTCGCCAGCTATGGCTGGGAGAATTGTTCCGACGTGCGCGTCTGGAATGAGGAAATCCGCTTGGCGCGGCTGGCCGCCGATCTCGGTTTCGACTGCCTGTGGTCGGCAGAGCATCATTTCAACGATTACTCGTTCGTCCCCGACAATTTGCAACTGATGGCGCATTTGACCGCGCTGTGCCCCGACATCGATCTGGGCACCGCCGCGGTTATCCTGCCGTGGCACGACCCGTTGCGCGTCGCCGAGAACGCGGCGGTGCTCGACATGCTGAGCAAGGGCCGGCTCCGCCTCGGCATGGGGCGCGGTCTCGCACGGCGCGAGTTCGCTGCCTTCCGCCTCAGTATGGACGAGTCGCGCGGCCGCTTTGACGAGGCCGCGCCGATGATCGTTAACGCGTTGAAAACCGGCTTCATCGAAGGCGACGGACCGTATTACAAGCAGCCGCGCACCGAAATCCGCCCACGGCCGCAGCATTCGTTCGACGGCCGTATCTATGCGGTCGCCTCCAGCGAAGACTCGGTCCATTCCGCCGCCAAGCTCGGGGCGCATATGGTGATGTTCGCCGACCGGCCGTGGGAAATGCGGGCACCGGCGATCGAGCGCGGACGGCAGTTGCACCGCCAGTATCACGGCACCGAGCCGCCGCATGTCATGCTGACCGAATTCTGCGTCTGCGGCCCCAATCTCGCTGAAACCGAAGAAGAAGCCCGGCAGTACCAGGGGAAATTCGTCGAAAGCAATTTCTACCACTACGAATTTCTCGGCGAGCATTTCAAGACCGTAAAGGGCTATGATTCCTATCAGCAAAAGGCCGAAATCGCCCGCAAGGGCGGCCTGGAAGGCGCGGTCAACGGCTTTATGCAGGCCGCAAGCTGGGGCACGCCCGACAAGATCCTGCGCGGCCTCGAACATCGCCGCAACGTCATCGGCGACTTCGAGCTTAATGTCGCCTTCCGCTTTGGCGGCACGCCCTATGAGGTTGCCGAACGCGGCCTGAAGCTTTTTGCCAAAGAAGTTCTCCCGGTGCTCAAGGCGCAAGAACCCGTCAAGGCCCGCGCGGCCGCCGAATAGGTTTACCGCGCCTCTTCTTCGGCGTCCTGACGCAGCCGGCTCGGCAGCAACTCGCCGCGATATTCGAGCACGGGATAAGCCGCGGCCGACAGGTGCGCATTGATGCGCTTCAAATCGCGCAGCACGTCAAGGTGCAGCGCGCTGGTCTCGACGCTTTCGGTGCGGCCGGCGCGGATGCGCGCGAAATGCGCTTCCGTCGCACGGGTTTCGAGATCGCGAAACACCTCCTTCTCGCCGAGCAGGCGGCGTGCCGCGCGCGCGTCCTGAGTCATAAATACCGCCGCCGCCGATTGCGCGTTGCCGGCCAGCCGCTCCAGCATCTCGCGGATTTCGGCCTGTCCCTCGACCGAGAATGCGAGGCCGCGCTTCAGCCGCTTGGCAGCGATCGACATCAGGCTTTTTTCGACGATGTCGCCGGCATGTTCGAGATTGGTCGCAAAGGCGAGAATTTCCGCGAGCCGGCGATTGTCTTCGTCGTCCAGCGCGTCCGGGTCGAGCGCGGTCAGGTACACCTTGATCGCGGTGTTGAGCCGGTCCAGCACGTTGTCGAGGCCCTTGGTCGCCGCCACCTGATTGCGGTCGCCGCGGTCGAGCGCTTCGAGGGCGCTGCGCAGCATCGCCTCGGTCACATCGGCCATCCGCAGGGCTTCGCGCGCCGCGCCCGCCAACGCCATCGCCGGCATCTCGCGCGCCGTATCATCAAGATAAAGCGGCTGCGACGGATCAACGGCGCCGGCCCGCGCCGGCAGCAGCCGCACCAGCATCCGGGCAAACGGTCCGAGCACCGGCAGAAACACCAATGCTGTTACGAGATTGAACAACGTGTGGAAATCCGCCACCGCGCGAGCCGCATCCGGCTCGACCTGCACCATCAGCGGCCCGATCCAGTTCAATAACCCGAGACACACGGCGCAACCAATCGCCCGGTTCAGCAGGTTGCCGACCGGCAGCCGCTTTGCCACGGGGTCGCCGTTGGGCGCCGCTTCGAGCAACGGATTGAGTGCCGTCCCCAGATTGGCCCCGAGCACCAATGCAAACGCGGCATGCGGCGGGATCACCCCTTTCGCCGCGAACGAGACGATCAGCAGCACCGTGGCGACGCTCGAATGCGCCGCCCAGGTCAATGCGGCGGCGAGAATGACGTCGATGATCGGCTGCGTCGCAATCGCGCCCATCAGCATGCGCAGGCTCGGCACGTCCTCATAAGGCGCGATCACCGACAAAAGCTGCTGCAGCGCGATCAGCATCAGGCCCAGGCCGATCGCCACCCGCCCGAGATCGCGGGTCCGCGACTGCCCGCTTTTGCGAAACAGAATGACCCCAACCAACACGAACAGCGGCGCGACCCGGCCGATATCGAATGACAATACCTGTACGATCAGCGTCGTGCCGACATTGGCACCGAGCATGACCGCCAACCCCGGCGCCAGTTCGACGAGGCCGCTGGCGGCAAAGCTCGAGGCCATCAGCCCGGTCGCGGTGCTGCTCTGGAGGATCGCGGTAATGCCGAGCCCGGCCAGAAAGGCACGCCAGCGTCCGCCGAGCGCCCGGCTCAGGACCCGCCGTAAATTGGGCCCGAACGCGCGCTGAATGCCGCTCTGGACCATGTGAACGCCCCACAGCAGCAGCGCAACCGCGCCTGCAAGGTCGATCAGCGTCAGGGTGGCGTCCATGCTTCGCCTCTCCTGAAGTGTGTGGCGGCACAATACCGCGTGCAGCGCGATGATAAGGGCCGATTGGCCCCCTGATTCAAGTCATGGCTGCTAGTCTCGCCGATTTTAGGCTCTCGGCTTTTGTGCCGCGGCGATCAGGAACGGCGGACGATGGCGTTCGTCGGCAAGGTTGGGCTGACCGGCGATCTGCGCCTCGGTCGGCGCCCATTCCTCAACATGCGATATCACGAGACCGCAATGCACCAGGAGGTTCAGGTAGGAGCCAATCGAACGATGCTGCTTGATGACGCCCTTGGCCAGCCAATCGGTGGAGCGCGGTCCTTCATCGAGATAGCAGTCGACCGGCCATGTCGGCCGGCCATCGGCGGACGGCACCCATTTTGGCTCGGAGGGCGCGGTGTAGATCGGATGCTCAACCGAAAACACCAGGACACCACCGGCGACCAGCGCGGCGTAAACCTGCAACATCAGCCGGCGAAGATCGGCGATATAGTGCAGCACCAGCGAGCTATAGATCAGATCAAAGCTGTCACGCGGCAGTTCGATCGTTTCGAGATCGGCCCGCTGATAGATGATCGCGGGCTCCCGCGTAATGGCGATCGCCCGCGCCAGCATTTTTTCCGAAACGTCGATGCCGCGCACGTCCGCAGCCTTCTGCTCCCGCGCCCAGCGGCAGAACCAACCGTAGCCGCAGCCGAGATCGAGCACCCGATGGCCATTTAGGTCGGGCAGCAACGCCCGCAATGCCGGCCATTCCGGCGCCGCATCGAGACCGGCGACCGAGCGTGGCAATCGCGCATAGCCGGCAAAGAATTCGTCGTTGTCGTAGATGTTCTGGGCCATGCTCGTTCCGCGATCGCGTAATGCAGTTAATAAGCTGCTTCGCCTCGGCAAGAGTAGACAGGCCACACGCGACCGCCGGATGGATACCAGCCTTCGCCGGTATGACGAAGGGTGGATACAGGCAACGATGCCGGGCGGCAGGGGGTGTCGTTAAATCGTAAAGACAATCGTCGAGTTGAAGGCGGCGCTCGCCGGCACCACAACGCGATGCGGCTCGCGGCGGATGTCGGCAACCTCACGCAGCCGGGCAGCGGTATCGGCGAGCGAGGTTACCTTGAGTTCGACCACGGCGAGGTATTCGGCACGCCCCGCGGCGAGCGGCGCCCCGTCGCCAAATTCGGCCGCGATAGCCGCCGGCGTCACCAGCTCGACGCGCGCGGCGCCGGCCGTCATCGCATATCTTTCATTATCCCCACCGGTCGCCGCTGTACCGAACAGCGCACTGAACAGCGCCGCACTACGCGACGGATCGGGGGTTGCCACGACGATCCGGGCGATCGCGCGGGCGCCGTTTGCATGCGCCTGCCATTCCGACCGCCACACCAGTTCGGGCGTGCGGTGCTCGCAGAAATACACCCGGCCCATCGGGATTTTCGTCGGGTCGAGACGGGTTGTGCGGAACCGCGCATCACTTCGCTGGCCGTTCAGTTCGACCGGGCGGGAAAACGACTGCACCGGCAAAATCGGCAATCCCGCCGCCGCGGCATGGGCATAAACCGCGTCTGCGTCGTTTGCCTTAAAGACGAGGCCGTTGAGACCGATCGGAAACGGCGCCAATTCCGGCCGGCTCGCTCCGCCATCGCCAAACCCCAGCAGTTCGAGATAATCCGTCGCGAACATCATCAGATGGTTCATCGAACCGAGCGTATGATGGCCACGCGGTGTCAAGGTGAACCCGAGCGCCGCAAACCGATTTGCGGCCTCATCCATACGGTCGCGGACATCGATGACGACGTGATCGAGCACGGGACAGTCGAGCATTGGTGCCCTCTTCGGATTGCAAGCAGGCTTGGCCACGCTAAAGCGCGGGCGGTGTAGCGGCAACCCGCGGCCGATGGTCTCGGCCGCCTGCGAATCCGGAATAGCGCCCTGCGCCGCGGGCATGTACTGGCGGCTCGTAAATTAAGCTAATTATACGCGCTTTTCAGTTTCTTCAGGTGACCCCGCATGATCGGTCTGGTGCGCCTCGCCTTGCGCCGACCCTATACATCCGCGATTGCGGCGATGCTGATATTGTTGCTGGGCGGCCTTTCGGTCACCCGGATGATCGTCGACATCTTTCCGGTCATCGACATTCCGGTCGTACTGGTCGCCTGGAACTACCCTGGCCTCACCACCGAAGATATGGAGCGCCGCGTCGTCTTCATCAGCGAGCGCGCCTATTCGACAACCGTCAACGGCATCTCCCGTATCGAGTCGCAGTCGATCCCCGGTATCGGCATCCTCAAGGTTTATTTCCAGCCGGGCACCGATATCGGTGGTGCCATCGCGCAGATTTCGTCGGTCAACAACACAATCCTGCGCAACGCGCCGCCCGGCATGCAGCCGCCGGCGGTCATTCAGTTCAATGCCTCGAACGTCCCGGTCGTGCAGCTGACGATGTCGTCGCAGACTCTGACCGAGCAGCAGATCTACGATTACAGCCTCAATTTCATCCGGGTGAAGCTGTTTACGATCCCCGGCCTGTCGACACCGGGTCCGTTTGGCGGCAAGCAGCGTCAGATCGATGTCGATGTCGACCCCGGGCTGCTCTCGGCCAAAGGGTTTTCACTGACCGACGTCGTCAACGCGCTGCAGACCTCGAACGTCATCGTGCCGGCCGGCACGGCGCGGATCGGCTCGCGCGAATACAATATTCAGCTCAATTCGAGCCCAGCGGCGGTCGACCGCTTCAATGCCTTGCCGATTGGCGTCTTTGACGGCGCGCCGGTAACGATCGGCGATGTCGGCCATGCCAGCGACAGCTTTGCGACGCAAACCAACGTCGTGCACGTCAACGGCAAGCGCGCCGTCTATCTGGCGATCCTCAAGCACGCCGACGCCTCGACCCTCGCGGTGGTCGACGCGGCGCGTGCGGCGTTGCCGGAAATCCAGGCGGCGGCCCCCAACGGCCTCGACCTGAAGCTCGATTTCGACCAGTCGGTATTTGTCCGCGCCGCAGTGGAAAACGTCGTGCGTGAGGCGATCATCTCGTCGATCCTGGTGTCGGTGCTGATTCTGGTGTTCCTCGGAAGCTGGCGCAACACGGTCATCGTGTCCGCCTCGATCCCGCTTTCGGTGTTCGCCGGCATTATCGGGCTGTTTCTGACCGGCAACAGCATCAACCTGATGACGCTGGGCGGGCTCGCCCTGGCGATCGGCCTGCTGGTCGACAACGCCACGGTGACGATCGAAAACATCCACCGCAACCTGACGATCGGCAAGCCGCTGACCGTCGCAATCCTCGACGGCGCCGGCGAGGTCATCCAGCCGCTGACCGTGGCGACGCTGGCGATTTGCATCGTGTTCTTCCCGGTTGTGCTGCTGTTCGGGGTGGCGCGCTATCTGTTCATTCCGCTCGCCGCGACAGTCGTCTTCTGCATGCTCGCCTCGTATGTGCTTAGCTTTACCGTGGTGCCGAGCTTTGCCCGATTTCTGCTGGCCTCCGAACGTGACCATCATGCGCCGCCGCGCGGTTTTTTCGGCCTGTTCGACCGCGGTTTCGACCGCTTCCGCGGGTCGTATGGCCGGCTGCTGGTCGGCAGCCTGCGGCATCGCTGGCTGGTGTTGATCTGCTTTGCGATCCTGCTGGTGGTGACGGGCGGTGTCGCCACCGTGATCGGGATGGATTTCTTTCCCAACGCCGATGTCGGGCTGATCAAGCTGCATTATCGCGCACCACCCGGCACCCGTCTCGAAGACACCGAAAAGCTGGTGTTGCAGGTCGAGGCTTCGCTGCGGAAAATCATCCCGGCCACCGAACTCGACACGATCAACGACACCGTCGGGGTGCCGTCATCATTCAATCTCGCCTTTGTACCGAGCGACAATGTCGGCTCGATGGACGCCGAAATCCTGATTTCGCTGAAACCCGAGCACCACCCGACAAATGGCTATATCCGGGCGATACGGCGCGACCTGCCGGGCCAGTTTCCCGGCAGCATCTTTTATTTCCAAACGGCCGATATCGTCAGTCAGGTGTTGAACTTCGGCCTGCCGGCGCCGATCGACGTGCAGATTCAAGATGTCAATTTCGAGCGCTCCTACGGCCTCGCGCAGCGCCTGCTGCAAAAGATGAAGACGATCCCCGGTGTCGCCGACGCGCATCTCGTGCAGGTATTGAACTATCCCGCCCTGCAGATCGATGTCGACCGGCTGCGCGCCGCCAAGCTCAAGGTGTCGCAGCGCGACGTCGCCAGCAACATGCTGACGGCGTTGTCGTCATCGGTGCTGGTATCGCCGAATTTCTTTCTCAACCCGCAGAACAACGTGAACTATTCGGTGGCGGTGCAGACTCCGGTCGAGCGCATCAACTCGACCGACGATCTGCTGAATACACCGGTCAGCACGCCAGCCGCACCACTGACGCCGGATGTCGAGGCAAGGCCGGCGGCGCGGGTCATGCGGCTGGCCGATGTTGCCTCCCTCTACCCGCGATCGAGCCTTGAATCGGTAAACCACTACACGGTCCAGCGACAGCTCGACATCGCCGCGAATGTCGATGGCCGCGACCTCGGCGCCACCGCCGGCGACATCCAGAAGGCGATCGACGACATCAGCCAGAACCTGCCGATCACCACGCACATCAATATCCGCGGCCAGAACGATGTGATGCAGGCCTCGTTCCGCAGCCTCGCGATCGGCATGATCCTTGCGGTTATTCTGGTCTATGCGCTTCTGGTGATCCTGTTCCAGTCCTGGGCCGACCCGTTCATCATTATGATGGCGGTGCCTGGCGGCCTGATCGGCATCATCTGGATGCTGGCGCTGACCGGGACGACGATCAATGTCGAGTCGCTGATGGGATCGATCATGACGATCGGCATCTCGGTGTCGAATTCGATCCTTGTCGTCAGCTTTGCCAACGATCTGCGCGCGCGCAGCGGGGCGAGCGCGCTCGACGCGGTCATCGAGGCCGGCACCATCCGGCTGCGCCCGGTGCTGATGACCGCGTTGGCGATGATCATCGGCATGGTCCCGATGGCATTGGGGCTCGGCGAAGCCGGCGAACAGAACGCGCCGCTCGGGCGTGCGGTGATCGGCGGGCTGGTGGTCGCGACCTTTGCGACGCTGATCGTGGTGCCGATCTTCTATACACTGCTGCGCCGCAAACCCCCGACCCTCCACACGCTCGATGCCCGCTTCGCGGCCGAAGCGGCCGGCGCCGGATCCGGAGAACCTTTGCATGGCTAGACGATTGCGCGCCGTATTGCCCTATTTCGCTGGCTTGGTGCTGATTGCGGTGGCTGTGCTTGGCGGCCTCAAACTGTGGCAGGACAAAAGCACCGCGCTGGCCGCCTCGCGCGACAACCTGGCCGTAGACGTTGCGCGCGGGCCGATGCTGCAGGCCACAACCGTAACCCAGGGCCCCAAGGAACGGTCGATTTCCCTGCTCGCCGATACGCGGCCCTATCAGACGGCGACTCTCTACAGCAAGGTCAGCGGCTATGTCGCTTCGATCGGAGTCGATCGCGGCGTCCGGGTCAAGACTGGCGACCTGCTCGCCACGGTCTCGTCGGTCGAGACCGACCAGGTTTATGAAGCCGCGGTGCGCGATATGGAAAACAAAAAGCGCAACTGGGAGCGGTCAAAGGATCTGGTGGCGCGCGGCTGGACCTCGCGCCAGGCCGCCGACCAGGCCGAAACCGCCTATACGATGGCGATGGCGACGGCGGCGCAAAACGAGACGCTGAAATCCTACGAGCAGATCCGCGCGCCGTTCGACGGTGTGGTGACGGCGCGCTATGTCGATGTCGGCGCGCTGGTGCAGAACTCGACGACCAACAAGACCAGCAACCAGCCGGTATTGACCTTGTCGGATGAAAGCCGCCTGCGGGTCGATGTCTACGTCGAGCAGCGCGACGTGCCGTTCGTGCATGTCGGTGATATTGCAGATGTCGCCGACGGTGCCAATTCCGCCCGCAAGGTGCAGGCTCGCATCGCGCGCACCTCGAATGAACTCGACCCCCGCACCCGCACGCTGTTTGTCGAACTCGACGTCGACAACAAGGACCATTTCCTGGTGCCCGGCAGCTTTGCCTATGTGACGCTGCACGTGCCGGTGCAGAGCTATCCCGAAATCCCGGTGGCCGGGCTGATCGTGCGCGGCACCCGCACTTTCATCGCCGATATCCGCGATGACGACACCGTGCACATGCAGCCGGTGACGGTGGCGAACACCGACGGCATCAGCGCCTCGCTCGCCGAAGGCGCCTCGGTCGGGCAGCGCGTCGCGCTCAACCTGCCCGACGAAGTCGGCGAAGGCAGCCGTATCCAGCTACAGAAGCAAACCGGCAAATAGCGCCTTGCCGGGGCCCCGGGGAACACGCAACGACTCCGGGTTGCCCCGCGTTGACACGACATAGGCAATGCCGAGGCATCCATGACAGGCGATCACCAGAAACCCGCGAAACCGCCGGTCCCCAGCGATCCCGAGCGGCCGGCCTACGATAATCCGGTCGGCAATAAGGGCGAGCTTGCCGATGGCAACAACGCGCCCAAGCCTCAGCGCCGGGCATCAGTCTCCGATGCACCGCAGGGCCATGCCAGCGACAGAAAGCTGGGACGAAAGCCAGCACGGTAGCCGGGCTCAGCAATGCGCCCGCCAAATAGGAGAAATGCACGCAAAAAAGAAAAATGCGCGAGCCAGCCGCGTGCTGATTTCTCTCTTGCAGCGTTAGCTACGGACGCGCGCTGCGATTGCGGCGCGCATCATCGAGCCGGTAACCGGAGAGAGCCATGGACCTGATTCTTATCATCCTGATTATCGTGCTGCTTTTTGGCGGTGGCTTTGGCTATTCGCGATACGGTTATGGCGGCGGGATCGGGATCGGCGGCATCCTGTTGATTGTGCTGCTCCTCTATCTTTTCTTCGGACGCGGCGGCCTCTAACGCGGCCGTCTGACGCGCATCGCCGTTGCGATGCGCACCAGACGCGGATTGCCGCGAGCGGACGTTCGCAACATGGCCAAGGGCTACTCAAACTGCCGCGTCAAAGAAGGCGCGGCAGTATTTGTTCAGTCAGCAGCGTAAAGGTTTCATGGCTCAGCGGCGCACACAGCAGGTAACCGAGACCGATTTCCTCGCGCAGCCGCAGAATTTGATCGAGAACGCTATCAGGCGTGCCATGAATGATCACCTGGTCGAGGTAGCGCTGTACCGGGTCGTCGCCCGGAGAATTCGGGTCGGCGACGCCGACCGGTCGGTGCTGTGACCCGAAATACGAATCGACGATCCACTGTGCGCCGCGACGCGCCACCTCGGCCGCCCGGGTGGCAGTCTCTCCAAGCGCCAACAGCCGGGCAACCGGCAGGTCGCGGCCGACTGGCGTAAATCCGGCCGCCTGCAAACGACTGGCGTAAAGTCGCCGCTTGCGTCCGATATCGGCGTGCGCGGCATGCGGGTCCATCAGGATCGAAAAGCCGCGCCGCGCCGCCCAATCGATCGCCGCTTCCGAGGTTGCAGCCATCCACACCGGCGGATGCGGATGCTGCAGCGGCTTTGGCAAAACTTCGACGCCGTCAAAATTAAAATACTTCCCTGAAAAGTGCAGACGCTCCTCCGTCCAGGCCTTGAGAACGATATCGACCGTCTCGTGAAAACGCGCCGTACTTTCGTCGGGCGGCACGCCGAAATTCTCGAATTCGACACGCGCAAAACCACGACCCGCACCCCAATTTACGCGACCGCCTGACAGGACATCGAGAAAGGCGACTTCTTCCGCCAATCGCAGCGGGTGATAAAACGGCGCCAGAGAAACACCGGTGCCGATGCGCAGGCGCGTTGTGCGGGCCGCCACCAGAGCGCCCATCATGTGGACCGAAGGACAGACGCTGAAACTGCTGAAATGATGTTCGGCGAGCCACACCGCATCGAAACCGGTGCGGTCCATGATTTCGATCCGCTGCAGCGCCCGCTGATAGACCGACGCAAGATCGGTGCGCCGCTCTGGCCAGCTGAAGAATTGCAGCACACCGAATTTCATGTGATCGCCTCGTCCTCCCTTGCGTGTGCCAGTTTACCGGCTGCCAAAACCCGGCCACGACCGGACAAGTCCGCGATCGCCGCCGCGCGCCTCACGCCGGAAGCCGGCGGCAGACCGTCTCAGCGACGCGTTTCCTCGGGCGTGGGATCGATCCCCGCGCCGGCAGCCGGCACGCTGGTTTCCTCGCCGTAACGCACGCTGAGATTATTGCGCACCACCGCGACTCCCGGCGCTTCGCGGGCAATCGACTCCACCTGATAGGTGGAAATTGCGCTGTCGATGCTACCGCTCAAGACCACCTCGCCGCCGCTGACCGTTACTTCGACATCGGAGGCGTCAATGAATGGGTTTTCCGTCAGCCGATCGCAAATGTCTTCATAAATGCGCTCGGCCGAACGATGATAGCCGCGCGGACCTACTCCGCGGAAGCTCACCCCCTGATAACCGCCGGACTGCCGCGGTAACGGCGCCGCAGCGGGCGTTCTGCGCCCGTCCTGGGCGCTTCGTTGGTCGGCGACGCTCTGCTGACCGGGAATGCTTGGCTTGTGCTGCCATGCCGGGGCCGGCCCCGCGCCGGTATTCGCCGGTTCGACACCCGCCGCCGTCAAGCTGGGTTCCTCAATAGCGGCGGGCTGGACCGGATCAGTGGATTGGACCGGATCAGCGAGCGGGGCCGGATCAGCAAGCGGGACCGGCGGGCGGGGAATCGCTGCATCGCGCACTTGCCGCGGCGGTTCCGCTCCATGTTTCAGTTCCTCTCGGGACGATTCCTGTGCGGCTGCTTCGCCTCGGCCATAGCTGTCGGGGTAGCGATCCTCGTATTCACCCATAATTGTTTCCTATTAAACCCTGGCGCCCATGTTTATCGGCGAATGCCGCGGTCGAGCTTATTGCGGCCCGCCGACATTCGGTTATTACAGGACGATCTCCCTGCGAACGGGCGATCGATCAGTCCCAGCGGCCGTCCAGCCAAACCCAGCCATCCGGGCGCTGGTCGAAATGGCCCGGCAGCCACGCAGCATGCGGATGCGGCGGATCACCGTACCTTCCCTGCGTCCAGACGTAGGCTTGGCGTTCCGGGATCCAACTCCAGTGACCCGGCATCCACACCGCGGTCGGCATTGGCGCCGGCGGCCGGACCTCGGCCTCGTCAGCCGGCGGGGCGGTCGGCGCAACGATAACGCTCGGCATCGCGCTGCCGGATTCCGGCACGGTGGTCGTCCGTGTAATCGTCTGTTTTTCGGTCGTCACCTGATCAGCAAAGGCCGGAGCGCTCAGAACCAGCATCGCGCCGGCGGCGAGAAGTGCTCGCTTCATCTGTGTCCTCCATCAATGCGCGCGCCGCAGTAATCGCAGCCGCATTCGTGGAGTAAACACAGCGAACGGGGGAGCATTCCCTTTGCCGCTTTGCCGTTACCATCAGCGGCGCGGCGGCTCGATCGGCATCGTCGCGATATCGGTCCACGCGACCGGCGCTCCGGCCCGTTCCGCCGCTTGCGCCGGCGGCAGGGCCGGGTCCCAATGTACCGCTAGAAAGCGGCGCCCTGTCACCTCGGCGGCCGCATCCGATACCAGCCAGTTGAGCGGCGGCGCCATGATGTCGGGCTGGATCATCTCGTCGCGTGTGTAGCCTGCCTCGAGCGGCACCATGCCGGTATTGGTGACACCGCCCGGCACCAGCACGTTGACCGTAACCCCGGTGCCGGCGAGGTCCTTTGCCATGATCGCCGAAAAAGCTTCGAGCGCCGCCTTTGACGGGCCGTAGGTCGGCGACCCGTCGCGGATCATCGTGCCGAGGCTGGTCGTGACATTGACGATGCGGCCCCATTTGCGCCGCATCATGTCATGCACCAAGGCCCGCGACAGCGCCATCGGCGCGTTGTTGTGAACCGCGACAAACAGCTTCCATTGTTCCGGCGTGATCTCCCAGAACTTGATCGGGTTCTGCCGGTTATCGTTGCGGATCGTCGCCTGCCCGACACCGGCGTTATTTACGAGGATGTCGACCGCACCGAAACGGGCGCGGGTTTTTGCAATGATATCGTCGACCGCCTCATCGCGGCTGAGATCGGTCTCGATCGTCAGCAGGTTCGCGCTCTGCTGCCGTTCCTGCGCTGCCTGTGCCAGTTCCGCCAGCCCCTGCGCGGTGCGGTCTACCGCCGCCACCCGGACCCCGAGCCCGAGCAGTCCGCCGACAAAGGCGCGACCGATGCCGCCCGCCGCGCCGGTGATGATCGCCGTTCGTGCTGATGCATCGCTCATATCGGTGCCTCCCTTTGCGCCCTGGCCTTTGCGCCCTGGCCTTTGCGCCCTGGCCTTTACACCGTCACAACCTGTCACCGCGCCGGAGACGATGCAATCAGCGCGAGCGGTGAAAGCTGAATGCCGTTCAGACATGCGCGGCATGCCGGCGCGGCGCTTGCGTGCCCACCGGCGCTCGCGCATGCTGCCGTCAGCCTAAGAGCTTTGGAGTATGCCAGATGCACGACATCGTCATTCGCGGCGGGACCATCCTCGACGGAACCGGAACGGCTCCCGTTACCGGCGACGTGGCGATTGACGGCGGCCGCATCGTTGAGGTCGGCGGCAAGGCCGGCGCCGCAAAGCGCGATATCGAAGCGAACGGCCTACTGGTGACGCCGGGCTGGGTCGATGTTCACACGCATTACGACGGGCAGGCGACCTGGGACCCGGTGCTGGCGCCGTCGTCGTGGCACGGTGTCACGACAATATTGTTCGGGAATTGCGGGGTTGGCTTTGCGCCGGTGCGCCGCGAGCACCGCACCGAACTGATCGACCTGATGGAAGCGGTCGAGGACATCCCCAATATCGCGCTTTCCGAAGGACTGAAATGGGATTGGGAAAGCTTCCCCGAATATCTCGACGCGCTGGAACGGCTGCCGCGGACGATCGATGTCGCCACGCAAATCCCGCATCACCCGCTGCGGGTGTTTGTGATGGGTGATCGCGGCATCAAGCGGCAGGCGGCGACGGCGGAAGACATCGCCACCATGAGCCGGCTGGCCGGGGAAGCCATACGCGCCGGCGCGTTCGGCTTCACCACCTCGCGCACCTATTCGCACAAGACGCTGACCGGCGATCTGGTGCCCGGTCATTTCGCCGAAGAGGCAGAACTGTTCGGCATCGGCCGCGCGCTCGGGGCGGCCAAAGCCGGCGCCTTTGGCATGAATAGCGATTTCGTCGATGAGGCGCGGGAATTCGCCTGGATGACACGACTGTCCAAGGAAACCGGCCGCCCGGTATGGTTTCTGCTGACCGACCGCCCGACCGATCCCGAGCGCTGGCGGCGCATCATGTCGGGCGTTCACCAGTCGCGCGCGGATGGCGGCAACGTCACGGCGCAAGTCGCCGGCCGGCCCGTCGGCGTCATTCTCGGCCACAACACCTCGTTGAACCCGTTCACCTTCCGCCCGTCCTATCGCGCGCTCGACAAGCTCCCCGCCACTGAGCGCTGGGCGCGGCTGCGCGACCCGGAAACACGGGCCCGCATCCTCGCCGAGGCGCCGTCCGAGGCGGAATTGGCAAAACAGGGGCAGTTTCTGCGCTTTATCGCGACACGCTGGGACCGCATGTTCGAAATGGGCATGCCGCTCGATTACGAGCCGACCGCCGACAAAAGCGTCGCCGCAATCGCCGCCCGCACCAACCACACGCCCGACGAGATCGCCTACGACTACCTGACCGAGGGGACCGAGAATTTCCTGTTCTTCCCGGTTGTTGGCTATGTCCACGGTGACCACGAGCAGATCCGCGAATTACTGCTCGACCCGGCGACGCTGCTGGGTCTCGGCGATGGCGGCGCGCATTGCGGCCAGATCGTCGATGCCGGTGTTCCCAGCTATATGCTGAGCCATTGGGGACGCGACCGGCAGCGCGGCCCGGGCATGAAGCTCGAACATCTGGTCAAGATGCAAACCAGCGAAACCGCCGATTTCTTCGGCTTCAAGGATCGCGGCCGGCTGGCGCCGGGATTGCGCGCCGATATCAACATCATTGATTTCGACCGGCTGCACCTGCATCAGCCCGAAATTGTGCACGATCTGCCGGCTGGCGGCCGCCGCCTCGTGCAGCGCGTCGACGGGTATCGCGCGACACTGGTTGCCGGCACGCCGATCTTCGAGAACGGCGAGGAAACCGGCGCCCGCCCCGGCCGCCTCGTGCGCAACGGCCGTTAAAGGAAACAAGCGATGCCGCGCGTTCGTGAAATCGAAGAGGATGGCGGCGATCCCATCCTGCGCGAGGCGTTTGATCGTGAGCGCAGGGCCTTCGGCGATCTGCTGAACCCGACAAAGGTGATGGCGCATTGCCCGCCGATCCTGCAGGCGGCAAAAGCGATGGGCGCCGCCATCGACCAGTCCGGATTGCTGCCGAAGGCGCTGCTGGCGCTGATCTATTTCCGCGTTGCCTCGATCAACGGCTGCCCGTTCTGAATCGACATCAACTCCGTCCGTGTGATGGAAGGTGATGAAGGCGACGCGAAACTGGCCGAGGCGGCGAACTGGCGCGCGAGCACCCTGTTCGACGCCGCCGAGCAGGCAGCGCTCGAATATGCCGAATGCGTCACGACAACCGGCCAGCTCGTCGATGACGCATTGTTCACGCGGCTCAAGCAGCATTTCAGCGAAGCGCAGATCGTCGAACTGACCGCAGCAATCGCGTTCGAGAATTTCCGCAGCAAATTCAACCCGGCGCTGGGCGTCGGAGCACAAGGTTTCTGCCTGCTGCCACAGCGGTGAGCTAAGGCCTGTTGAGATTTAAGATTCGCTCAAGCGAGGTCAATGAATGGGTGGATATGTGTTGGGCAATGCTTAACAAGAAAAATTGAATCGCATTTCCAGAGAAAGAGTCTCTCGGTTTCGACGGCCTACCACAGAGTAATTATAGCGCGGGCATCTCAATAGCTTTTCGGCATCCATCTACAACGCCAGTAGTAAATGGCTGCGTTCTGATAGTGTCGCGATCGAAATTTCCTTTTGCCACAGCAGAAACAATGTCTGCAGCCCTGGTGAAAAGTGCATCTGAGTAATTTATATCCCACAATGTTTTTGTCAATTTCGCACAGTACTTCTCAATTGCATTAGAGTTCATCGGCGGCAACGGCTCTGGCGAAGCCAGTAGCCTTGCAGCCAGAAGAAGATGAAATCTTGCCGGCTTATATTGTGGATCTAGACGCTGGTTCCGGAATAAAAATTCGAGTCGGTACAGGGAGAAAGCGGCGACGTAGTACGGATCGAGCTTGTGGACAGGGCCAAATATATCCGTTCCAACCCTTTCGCGAAGACGCGCGTAGCTGCGCGTAGTGCCATGCGGTTCGTTCAAAAACATACCGGCAAATGCGCGAATAAGGTCAACAGGTCTAACGATTCTAACTCGCTCAATTGCTACAGCATCATACTGACGAGAGCGCCTTTCATAGTAGAGCTTACTGTCGTCGGCGAACGAAGCAAAGAAACGCTCCAGCTTCTTTTGAAATTCTGTTACCGCTAAAAACTGCTCGGGCCGCACAGCAGTTTGTTGGTTGGTTGCCTCAATAATGGACGTTATGATGTCTTCATCTTGAGTAGCAATGAGACGCAGAGGAACCATAACCCCATCGCTGATGTTTTCGCTATTATTGAACACTGCATAACTCGTCTGGCAACCATTCACGATTTGAAAATCTTCTATAACAACTCGGTCTCCAATTTGCGTAAGGGACCGCGCTATAATAGTTACTCCATTGTTCATCAATAGAAATCGATCCTTAATATCAGAACCCAGGGTCTTCGACATAGCTGAGTTAACAGGATTATCTCCTTGCCAATCTCGCACGTTGTCGTAGAAAATACTTCTAATAATTTCGCCAGATTCGTCGGTTATAATGGACAAGAACTCCTTTGCCGATACAAATCCAAGAAATGCTTCGGAGACACCCCTGATTTCCGGGGCGGTTGTCTTCCGAGGAAATTCAAATCTTTTAGAGATTGTATTTTTGGTGTCAGTATAGAGTTTCTGGATGCCATCAGCTCCGACTGAGATAAAATCCACTCCGTCAAAAATCTGAAGTTTCTGCAAATCATCAATAACCGCCTGCCGGCGCGCCTCAAGTGCATGGTCGTTCTGCCATATGCCGGTTGTTACGTAATAAAGACGGCACTGAGGTCGTCCGCGTCGAAATTTATCTGCCTTCTCATATACCGAGGTCATTATTGCCGCCGCCTCGGTGATGGCCTTATTTCTTGGGAGCTTTGGTTGGTTATCGAAGAAGTCCCGTACGCCAAACCCGAAATTGGCAATCTTCGTGCTCTCAAAACCGGCGCCACGATCTGCTTGCACAAATACAAACATGACATCAAGGCTACCGCCAGAAGCTATTTCGGAAAATTCGTCGATGTCAGAAACCAATTGTCCGTTTACTAAGATTGCTATGGCGTCTATGCCCGTATCGTTGCCGCCGCCAGTCGCAATGTCCGTGGTATCAAATGTCTCGCGATGCTGTTGTCTGACGGTGATGTAGCTCGCAAAATGCTCAAAGCGAATATCCTCGGCGAGAGACGTTAGGGCATGCTCCAACGTAAATTTCGCCAATAGATTTTCGGTTACACGGTCCACAAGGCGCTCTCCGACGCATGCTACGCGACAGCGCAGATCATAGCCGAGCTGTACGACGAAGTCACCGTACGCCGTGCGGATGGTTCGTCACGAGGCCCAAAAGCGATGTGCCATCTATTTAAATATAACAGACTACTTTCTAAAGTATTGAGTACGTCACCAAAGAAATAATACTTTAAACTTTGGATTATCCCGCCACACAGAAGCGGTCGGTATCTAATCCGGAACAACCGCGATGGCGCTGATTTCGATCAGAGCGTCGGGTGAGGTCATCTTGGTTACTTCGACCATCGTCGATGCCGGCAGCGGTTCCTTGAAATATTCCGCGCGGATTTTGTGGATACCGGGGAACTGCTCCATGTTGCGGATATAGACATCGACCCGGCAGATATCGTCCATCGTGCCGCCGGCCGCCTCGACCGCCGCTTTGAGGTTCTCGCAGACCTGACGGGTCTGCACCTCGATGTCGCCGATTCCCGCGATCGTGCCGTCAAGCTGGCGCGCCGTCATGCCCGAGATGAACACCAGCCGGCCGCGCGCCTCGATCGCCGTCGCATGCGAAAACACGCCGCTCGGCTGGCGCAGCCTGTCGGAACGGATTTGCTGTTTGGCCATCATTGTCTCCCGCGGGCTGACATATCCCCGTGCCTTATTGTCATTGCGCGCGGCCCAACGCAATCTCGCCTCCGCTCCGCCCCCCAGCCTGGAAGCCGCCCATGCCTCTTGATGCCCCAACACCGCGTCCCGTCCCGGCCCGCGTCGCCGACCGGCTGATCGTCGCGCTCGACCTGCCGACCGCCGAGGCCGCCCGCGCGATCACCGACCGGCTCGACGGCATCGTGTCGTTTTACAAGCTCGGCCTCTGGCTGATCTTCGCACCCGGTTTCGACCGGCTGCTGGAGGACCTGATGGCGCGCGGCAACCGCATTTTTCTCGACGCCAAAATGTTCGACATCGGCGAGACCGTGAAACAGGGCGTGACGCGCGCCGCCGAGCGCGGGGTCAGCTTTGTCACAATCCACGGCGACCACGACATCGTCCGCGCCGCGGTCGAAGGCAAGCGCGGCACCAATCTGCGATTGCTGGCGATCACCGTGCTGACCAGCATCGACAATGCCGGGGTGCAGCAGCTCGGCTACACGGTGCCGGTCGAGGAGTTGATCCGCCAGCGCGTCGCGGCCTGCACCAGCCTCGGCTGCGACGGCATCATCGCCAGCCCGCATGACGTTACCGGCATTCGCGCGCTGCCCGACGCCGAAAAGCTGCTGGTCGTGACGCCGGGGGTGCGACTGCCTGGTGCGGCGCTCGACGACCACAAGCGCTCGGGGTCGCCGGCACAGGCGATAGCGGCCGGGGCGGATTATCTCGTTGTCGGCCGGCCGATCGTGCAGGCCGCCGACCCGGCGGCGATGGCGACGCGCATCATCGCCGACATGCAAAGCGCGGCGTAATCGCCGGCCGCCGGCCGACACCAACGGTGGCGTCTTTTATCCTGCACCTGGTCGATGCGCTCTGGCATGTCGCCGGGCTGCTGCTGCTCCTGGTCCTGTTCACCGAGTATGGGATCGACGGGCTGCGGCGGGCGAGCCGCCGGCTGCGGCTGGGACAGCCGACCCGTGTGGATCGCTCGGCCACGGCCGATGCGTATCGCGGCGCCGCCTGGTCGATCCCTTATTTCGAGGAGTTCCGCCGCGGGGTGCGGACCGACTGGAAACCCTATGTCGGGTGGTGGCAGCGGCCGTTCCGCGGCACCTATGTTTCGATCGACGAACGCGGCCTGCGCCTGACGCCGGGCGAGCGCGACGCGACCCCCGGCGCCGTGCGAATCTGGTGCTTTGGCGGCTCGACGATGATGGGCATGGGGGTGCGCGACGCCCACACGATTCCAGCGCTGCTGGCGCGCCGCCTCGCCGAAAATGGCCACACCGTCGCGGTCACCAATCTGGGCCAGCTGGCGCATAACAGCACGCAGGAGGCAATCTCGCTGCACCAGCTTCTAAAAAAAGGGACGCCGCCCGATGTCGCCGTGTTTTATGACGGCGTCAACGACATGATGGCCGCCGAGCAGACCGGTGATGCGGACCGCATGTTTCACGAGGCCGCGCGCCGTGCTGAATTCAACCTGCTGTTCCCCGATCGCCGCCGCGACCTCGCGGCCGCGGCGCTGATCGCGCTGTTCCCGCGAACCCTGCGCCGGTTGCGCGCCGTGACCGGTCTCGCGCTACGAGGGCCGGCATCGGTGGCGCCGACCGATCTAACCGGCCGCGACCTCGAAGACCTCGCACGGCGGGTCGTCGGCGCCTATGCCGCCAATCTCCGCCTCGTCGGCCTGATGGCGAAGGCGCATGGTCTCCGGGCGTTGTTCTTCTGGCAGCCGGTGATCACGACAAAGCAGGTCAAAAGCCCCGACGAGCAGTACTTCGCCGCGCAGTTCACCACCGATACGGCGGCGCGGCAGCGCCTCTACGACGCGATCATCGCGGCGCGGAAACGCCATCCTGACCTTGTCGCCATGCCCGACGCGATCGACCTGTCGCGGCTTTTTGACGGTTGCCAGGACCCCGTCTACATTGATTTCTATCATCTGTCCGAACCGGCCAACGCCGTCGTCGTCGAAGCGATGCTGCCGGCAGTGGAAGATGCGGTGCGGGCCGCCCGTCAGGGCGAAACCGGTAGGCGGGTGCGGTGACGCTTGAGCTTTGGATCATTCTGGTTTTGGCCGTTGCCGCGTGCGCCCTCGGCGCCTTCGTGCGACTGCGCAAAAAGCGGCAACGCACCGCGCCGCGCTCTGACGACAATGTCTACCCCCTCTGGTAGAGGCCGCGCCGACGGATAAAACCCCCTTCAATTAGGGTTGATCTTTGCCGCCTAACGGCCGCCTAACGGAAACTATCTGCTAGGAGCGGAACAGCAACGCCAATATGCTGGCGGCCGACAGGGTGCAAGGACGCTTCGGCGACGCGACTGCGGCAAAGCGGGCGATCGAGGCACCATCAACAGCGTCAAAGACCTCAACTGCGAGGCGAGCCGATGCGGAAAGTACTATTTCTTTTTGGCGAGCTTCGCGACCACGACGTCGACTGGTTTGCCCGGACCGGCCGCAGCCTGCGGCTTACCCCTGGCATGTTCCTGATGCATCAGAACCAGAAAGACGAGTACCTGTATATCGTTCTGGAAGGCGAACTGGATATTTCGGTGAACGGTATCGGCAAGGTCGCCGAAATCGGCTCGGGCGAGGTTGTCGGCGAAATGTCGTTTGTCAGCGACCAGTTGCCATCCGCCGATGTCATTGCCAACAGCCCTTGCCGCGTGCTTGCGATTCCGCGGGAAGACCTCCACGCGCAAATCGATGAGGATGCCGATTTCGGTCTGCGGTTTTTCCGTGCGCTTGCCGTATTTCTCGCCGACCGTCTGCGCGGCACGGTGCAACGGCTCGGGCGCGGCGCCCAGGACAACGCAGAGGGCGAGCCGTTGGTTCACGAACTCGACGGCAAGCTGCTCGATACGGTGTATGTAGCGGGCTTGCGCTTCGAACGCCTGATCGAACTGGTCGCCGCCGGGCGCGGCGGATGAAATTCCAGGATGCCGGCAAAAAGCCGCGAGACTGACGATGTATTGCGACGTCAACGTAATGCCATCGCTGGCCGCTCTCGAACCGCACTGGGCGACCGTGCGGCGCGAACTCGACACGCTCGATCTGGCGAATTTCCGCGCCTGGCCGGAGCGCCAGATTTACACCAATGACGGGTGGAAGGTGTTCGGCTTCTATGCCTTTGGCCACCGGCTCGAACAGAATTGCGAACGCTGTCCCGAAACCGTGCGGCTGCTCGAGGCAATGCCGGGAATGGTCACTGCCGGGTTTTCGCGGCTGGCGGCGGGGACGCGCATTCTGCCGCACTGCGGCTATGTCGGCTATTCCGGCTACCATTTGCGCGCTCATCTCGGGATCGCCGTACCGCGAGAAGCCGATTGCGGGTTGACTGTCGGCGGTGAGACGCGCTCCTGGGAAGAGGGCAAGTGCCTGTTATTCGATGATTCCTCTGAGCATAGCGCGTGGAATCACGGGCCGGGTGACCGTGTAGTACTGCTGATCGACTTGCACAACCCAAACCATGTGCCAAAGGACGGGCGCGACTGCGCACTGAGTCCTGACCTGTTGTTTGAACTTGCGCCATTGCTCGGGATTGACCCTTTCGGGTAAATTGTTTTGCAGCATTTCCCGCAAACCGCAATTCGGATTGCGGGAAATGCCAGCCTAAGTCAGTGTGAATGGCGGCCGCGTTTCAGGGGGAAACGGTGCGCGTTGTATCTTGCTGCAGGCTTACCCAGACCGGCGCGTGGCGCGCGGCGGCAGTGGCCTTCCTCGGCCTGTGCCTCGGTGCTCCTCTTGCTGCCGCAGACGATGCCAAGCCGCGAGACCCGGCGGCAGTCATCACGCAGCTTTTTCAGAATCCGGATGCCGCACAATCGCTGCTGGCGCCGAGCATCGATCAGACCGCCGCGGAAAAACTCGCAACGGTCGCACGGCAGGTCAGCCGTGCTCTCGGGCCGGTCGACGGCGTCGATTATGTCGACTGGAAGTATCGTATCCGGTTCGCTAAAGCGCTGGCTTTTGTCGATGCCGAGTTCGACCCGCAAGCTCGCCTGACCAGTTTCCGCATTCTGCGGGAGGCGCCGCGCATCCAGTCGCTGGAGCAGGCCGAAAAGCTTGTTCTCGGCCTCAGTGACAAGACTGCGCTGCTGATTGAGAAAGGCGGCAAGGACCTCGCTGCGGCCGAGGCCGATACGCCGCTCGCCGTCGGCTCCGCCTTCAAGCTGTCCTACCTTGCAGCACT
This sequence comes from Allostellaceae bacterium, assembly GCA_036268425.1. GTDB lineage: Bacteria > Pseudomonadota > Alphaproteobacteria > ATCC43930 > CGMCC-115725 > DATARH01. The sequence goes on along the minus strand of DATAUE010000178.1, from coordinate 72,492 downwards.
CGCCGATGCGGTCAAGGCCGGGCGCCTCGCCTGGGCGCAGCTTGTGCCGTTGCAGGCAAAATGGCGAGCCTTGCCGACTGGCATCTTGCAGGACTGGCCGGCCGAATCACCGATGACGATCGAGGCGCTGGCGTCGCTGATGATCTCGCTGAGCGACAACACCGCGACCGACGCCGTGATGGACCTCGTCGGCCGCGACGCCATCCAGAAATATGCCTACGGCAACGACCCGATTCTCAGCCCGCGGGAGTATCTGGTGCTGAGCAGCCAGGGTGAAGCTCCGTTGCAGCAACGCTTTCTCGCCGCCAGCCCGGCCGACCGCGCCGGCATGCTCAAATCGATCGCCACCGCACCGCTGCCGCAGACCGGCGAAATCGGGGTGGTGGCGCCCTCGCCGATCGAATGGCACTACAGCGCACGGCAATTATGCACGCTGATCGAACAGGTGCATGCACTGCCGGCGATGCAGATCAATACCGGGCTTGCCGCGCGTTCCGACTGGTCGGAGATCGCGTTCAAAGGCGGCGGCGATCACGGTGTCTTCAACATCACGACGCGCCTCGCCCCGAAAGAAGGGCCGGCTTACTGCGTCTCAGTCACGGTCAACGGTGATCATGACCTCAACGAGACGCAGCTTGTCTCGGTGTTGACCGGGCTCGTGTTCTACCTTCACGACAAGTCACCGTAACAGGGCCGCGCCATGCCGGACCAGATGACCCCTGCCGGGTTTCGCGCCGAGGCGCTCGCCCGGCTCCGCAGCCCGGACCAGCTCGATGTGCTGTTCTCGCTGACCTCGCCGATCGGCTGGCTGTCGGCGGTTGTCGCCGGCATCATCATCGGCGCGCTTATCCTGTGGGGATTTGTCGGCGAATTGCCGTTCCAGGTCTATGGCATGGGCATGATCCTGCACGAAGGCGGCAAGCTCTACAGCGTGCCCGCCCCGATCGCCGGCCAGATCGACCAACTGCTGGTCAAGGTCGGGGATCAGGTCGAAAAGGACGGAAAAATCGCGGTGCTGAGCCTGCCCGACCAGATCGCGCAGCGCGATGGCGCCAAACGATCGCTGGAAAATCTGCAGAAACTTTACAAAGAACAGTCAGCGATTTCCGTAAAAGAAATCGCGCTGCGCCGCCAGGCAACCGACGATCAAGTCGGGGCGCTCAAGAAAAAGATCGTCGAGACCAACCAACATCTCGTTTTCCTGCAGGATTATTACCGCATCCAGACCGGCCAGATGAAAGACGGGTTCGTCACCCGCCAGCAGGCCGAGCAGACGCAGACGCAGATCTATTCGGCGCAGCAGGCTGTGCGTGACGGCACCAACTCGATGGCCCAGGCGCAGGAACAGCAGATCGATTTCGAGGACAGCCAGGCCAAATCGCTGGCGCAGATCGAATCCCAGATCATCTCGGCGGAAAACAACCTGCACAACCTCAACGTGACGATCGATACCCATCAGGTCGTTACCTCACCGGTGACCGGGCAGATCGTCGAAGTCGCGACCAAATACGGTAATGCCGTCAACACCGGCGATTCTCTGGTGACGATCAAGGAAGCCGGGGAACAATTGCAGGTACATGCCTATCTGCCGGTCACTACAAGCAAGACCGCGGAGGTCGGCATGTTGGCGCTGGTCAGCCCGACAACCGTCGAGCGCAGCATCTACGGCTCGATCCGCGGCCATATCGTATCGGTCAGCGACCTGCCGATCAGCAAGGCGGCGGTCAAGGACGTGCTCGCCAACGACACCGTAGTCTCGCAGATGCTGGCAAGCGGCCCGGTCATTTCGGCGCTGATCAGCCTTGACCAGGACAAGGCGACAACCAGTGGGCTGGCCTGGACATCGTCATCAGGGCCGCCGTTCCAGGTCAGCGCCGGCAGTCTCGCCTCGATCGGCGTCACGGTGATGCGCGACCGGCCAATCGATCTCGTGGTTCCGATTTATGAAACTTGGATTGCCAACAATACTCACTAAGCTCCGGGCAATCCTGAAGCGCGGCGGCAGCGATGCGCCGCCGCGCTTCCGGCGGCATCGCACCCCGACCGTGCTGCAGATCGAAGCGGTCGAATGCGGCGCGGCGTCGCTCGCGATGATTCTCGGCTATTACGGCCGGTGGGTATCGCTCGAAGAACTGCGCCGAGAATGCGGCGTGTCCCGTGACGGCGCCAAGGCCGCCAACATCATCAAGGCCGCGCGCAAGCTCGGCATGGAGGCAAAAGGCGTTCGCGCCGATATCAACGAGGCTTTTGCCTTACGACGACCGTTCGTCGCATTCTGGAACTTCAACCATTACGTCATCGTCGAGGGGGCCACCCGGCGCCGGGTGTTTCTCAATGACCCCGCGGCCGGGCCGCGCACCGTCACAATGGCCGAGTTCCGCGGCAGCTTTACCGGCGTCGTTCTCGATTTCCGCCCCGGCGCCGACTTCAAGAAAGGCGGCGAACGGCATCGCCTGACGCGCGCGCTCAAGGGACGGCTCGGCGGCGTCGGGCCGGCGCTGTCCTACTTGATGATAGTGACGTTGATCCTCGTGATCCCGGGCTTTCTGGCGCCAGCATTCACCAAGACGTTTATCGATGATATCCTGACTCGCGGCTTTGATGATTGGCTGTTGCCACTGGTCATTGCAATCCTGCTGACGGCGATCTTCAACGCCTTCTTTACATTGTTGCAGCAGCGCATGCTGCTCAAGCTGCAAAACCGCTTTTCGATTGTCGCAGCGTCGCAGTTTTTCTGGCGCGTCCTGCGCGTGCCGGTCGATTTTTACGCGCAGCGTTTCATCGGCGATATCGCGTCGCGGGTGCAATCGATCCAGCGCGTTTCGCAACTGCTGTCCGGTCCGTTGCCGACCAATGTCGTCAACTGCTTCACCAGTTCGTTCTATGCGCTGGTCATGCTGTTCTACAGCGTACCCCTGACCATCGCGGCGATATTGGTCACGGCAATCAATCTCGGTGTGGTGCGCCTGGTCAGACGCAAACGACGCGACCTGAACCGCGTCGCACTCAACCAGATGGCGCGCGTCAACGGCGCATCGATTGCCGGTTTGCAAGCGATCGAGACATTGAAAGCGACCGGCACCGAAAATGATTTTTTCAACCTGTGGTCGGGCTATCAGACGCGGTCGCTGAACAGCATGCAGGAGCTCGGCGTCTACTCGTCGGCCCTGAGCGCAATGCCCGCTTTTCTCAATTCGATGACCGCCGCGATGGTGCTCGGCTATGGCGGGTATCTGATCATCAAGGGCTATCTGACGATCGGCGGCCTCGTCGCGTTTCAGGGGCTGATGGGCCAGTTCAGTTCGCCGGTGGCGCAGCTCGTCGATTTCGGCGGCCAGCTTCAGGAAGTCGAGGGCGATCTCAATCGCCTCGACGATATCATGAAGCAGGAGGAAGACCCGCTCCTTGAAACCGAGCATCTTGCCCTACCCGCCGACGGCCATGCCGTGCGCCGGCTAAGCGGGCATATCGAGCTGCGCGATGTCAATTTCGCGTATAGCCCGCTCGACCCGTTATTGATCCGGGATTTCAACCTGACGATTAAAGCCGGTCAGCGCGTCGCGCTGGTCGGCTCGACCGGCAGCGGCAAATCGACGGTCGCCAAGATGATTCTCGGTCTTTACAGCCCGGTTTTGGGCGACATCGAATTCGACGGACAGCGTCTCGACCAAATCCCCCGCCCGGTGTTCACCGCTTCGGTCGCCTCGGTGACGCAAGAAAGCTACACGTTTCAAGGCACGATCGCGGAGAACCTCAGCATGTGGGACCCGACGATCAGCCGCGACGCCATTGTGCGTGCGGCGCGCGACGCGTCGATCCACGACGAGATCGCGGCACGGGCGGGCGGCTATGGCAGCGATATGGCCGAGGCCGGCAGCAATTTCAGCGGCGGCCAGCGCCAGCGGCTCGAAATCGCCCGGGCGCTGGCTCGCGACCCAACCATCCTGGTGCTCGACGAGGCGACCTCGGCGCTCGACCCGCTGACCGAGAAAATCATCGACGACAATCTGCGCCGGCGGGGCTGCACCTGCATCCTCGTCGCGCATCGGCTCAGTACGATCCGCGACTGCGACGAGATTATCGTCATGGAGCGTGGCCGCATCATCGAACGCGGCACGCACGACACATTGCTCGCTCAGAACGGCAAATATGCCGCGCTGGCGCTGTCTGCGGGGGCGTGATGGCCTACGCCGAAATCATCCCGTCTGAGACTGAGCTTCCCGAACCGGACGCCGGCGATCGGACCTTGGCGATACTCGAACTGCTCGAAGTCGGGGGGGCTGTCCAGCAGCTTGGCGCGAACCAGCCGTTTGACGCCGGCGATCCCGACAAGGTGTGGATCGTCGTAGCGGGCGCGATCGACCTGTTTCTGGCCCCCAGCGGCATCGCGGATGACGGCAAGGAAGGCAGTGCGGATTCGACCGGCACCCGCCATCACATCCTGCGGATCAGTGAAGGTGACCTGTTCTTTGGTTTGAACACGGCCCGGCGGCCGCTGCAGATACTCGCCGTCCCGACGCTCGGCTGCGAGATCGTCGAGGCGCCGCGCGACCGGGTCCTGGCATTTCTTAAACACGAGGATGTCGGCGGCGAGGCGATCGACCTGCTGATCCAGCGATGGATCGAGCGGATCGCCGTCGATCAGGCCAACCCGGCATTGCCGGCGATGGCATTGCAACTGGTGCCGGGATTGGCGGCAACGCTGCCCGAAGGCAGTTCCATTCTGCCGGCGGGAGAAACCGCGATCATCGAAGCGCCCGCCGGCGCCCTCACGCTTGGCGGCTCCATCGTTGTCGACCAATGGATCGACCGCGAGATCGTCACCGTTCCGGTGCACGACAATTTCTGGTTTACGCTGCGCCAGGAACTCAGCGTCACGCCGCTGACGGTTGCCGAATGGATGCAGCGACCGGATTTCGCGGACGGCCTCGCGGTTCTGCACGACCTTGTGCTTGCCGCCACCGCCAAAGCTGCGGTTGCGCGGGAAGAGCATTTCGGCGAGACGATCGTCCAGAGCCGCCTCTACGGCGAGACGCGGTTTTCCGGCGCCCTGCGCACGCTGGTCGGCATCGTCTCCACGGGCCAGCGCAACCTGGCACCGCCCTCGGGGAACCCGCTGATTGCCGCCGCCAGCCTCGTCTATCAGGCGCTCGGCGGCCAGCTTCGCCTGACCAGCGTCGAAGAGGAAACAATCGCCTCGTCACGCGACCCGATCGGCGAAATCGGGCGCATTACCGGGTTTCTCTATCGCCGGGTAACGCTGACCGGCAACTGGTGGCGCCGCGACCACGGGCCGATCCTGACCTGGTACGGGGAGGATCAGCGACCCTGCGCCATCGTCTCCTCGTCGCCGCGGCGCTATTGGCTGGTCGACGGCGCCACAGCCGAACGCCGCCGCTTGACCGATGAGGTCGCACGGACCGTCAGCCCTAACGGCTATACCTTTGTCCTGCCGTTTCCGACCGGCAGGCTTCAGCCGTTCCAGCTATTGGTGTTTGGCGCCCGCGTCGTGTGGCGCGACGCATGGTGGGTCGTCGGCACGATTATCGCTACGGGGCTTCTCACCCTGGTCATGCCGGTGGTGACGGGCTGGATCATGGATCCGGTAATCCCCGAAGGCGATTTCGAGCAGCTGATGGTGTTGACCACGGCGCTGGTCGTCAGCGGCATCTCGACGACTGGCCTCAACGGCATCCAGTCGATTTCAATGCTGCGTATTGAAGGCGCGATGAACCAGCGCGTTCAGGCCGCCGTCTGGGACCGTCTGTTAAAGCTGCCTGTGTCCTTTTTCCGCGCCTATAGCATCGGCGATCTCGCCAACCGCGCAATGAGCATCGACCAGATCCGGCAGATTTTCTCCGGCACGGTGACGGCTTCATTGACGCACGGCGTATCCGGCCTGTTCAGCCTGGCGCTGATCTTCTACTACAACTGGCTGTTGGCGCTGTTCGGCGTCTTTATCGCTGTAATTTTTGTCGGGATTTCGTACCTGATCGGTCGCGCCGTCAAAAAGCGCAACCGTGAGATCACAACGCTGACCGGCAGCCTGCAAGGGCTGGTCGTGCAGTTGTTGAACGGCGTACCGCGGCTGCGCCTATCGGGCGCCGACCGGTCGGCCTTTGCACGCTGGGCCGAGCGCTATGTCGCGCTGACCCTCGCGACCTACCGGCAGGCGCGGCTCAACAATCTGGCAACCGTCTTCCGATCGTTTTTCAACTATATGGGCCCGATGACGATCTTTCTCGTCATCGGCTTTTCCACCGGCACGATCTGGGAAATTTTCTACACCAAGACCAGCTGGTCCGACATGGACCCGACCATCATTACCAAATTCATCGCTGCCGGCGATTTTGTGGCGTTCAACGTCGCCTTTGCCAATTTCATGCAGGCGGTGTTCGGGATGTCGCAAACCGCACTGGCCCTGCTCAACGTACCGCCGCTCTATGACCGCGTGCGCCCGATCCTCGACGAGCCGGAAGAAACCCGCGACGACGCCTCTGAAGACCCTGGCCAGATCGAAGGTAATGTCGAAATCCGCGATGTCTTTTTTCGCTACCGTTCCGATCTGCCGCTTGTGTTGAAAGGGCTCAGCGTTACCGCGGAACGGGGCCAGTTCATCGCGATCGTCGGTCCGTCCGGCGCCGGTAAGTCGTCACTGGTGCGATTGCTGCTCGGCTTTGACCAGGCCGAACAGGGGTCGATCTTTATCGACTCGAAGGATGTCCGCTATTTGAACAAACGCGCGCTACGGCGCCAGATCGGCGTCGTGCTGCAAAGCGGCCGCATTCTTTCGGGGTCCGTGTTCCACAATATCACGGCGGGCGCCAACATGACCCGTGACGATGCCTGGGAAGCCGCGCGCATCGCCGGCCTTGATAACGACATCAAGGCGATGCCGATGGGCATGGACACCTTTCTCAACGAAGGGGCGACAACGATCTCCGGCGGCCAACGACAAAGGCTGATGATCGCGCGGGCCGTCGCCCGCCGCCCAAAGCTGTTGATCTTCGACGAAGCGACGAGCGCGCTCGACAACGTCAACCAGGAGACGGTGTCGCGCAATCTCGAAACGTTGAAAAGTACCCGGATCGTCATCGCGCACCGTCTCAGCACCATCGCGCATGCCGACATCATCTATGTCGTGGTCGGCGGCGTTATCGTCGAAGCCGGCAATTTCGAGTCGCTGATGGCCAAGGAAGGCGTGTTCGCAGACCTAGCGAAAAGGCAGATGGCATGACCGGCGCACACCCGGACGAGATCGCCGCCCTGCGGCTGCGGTTCGGGCCAGAGGTTTGGCACCGGATTTGCCGCCATCTCGATGGGATCGCCATCGGCAGCACAGTGGCCGCCCTCACCAAGGCCGGGGTGCTTAGCACACTCGAACGCGCCGCCGCCCCCCTCGACATCGACGCTCTGGCCGCGGCGCATCAAAGCCCGCGCGGCTGCTTTCACCTGGCGATGCGGCTGCTTGAAGAGCAGGGCTGGGTCGAGCGAGCAGGCGCTGGCGAAGGCGGGCGTAAAACCGTCGGTCTTACCGCCGCCGGGCGGGGATGGCTGCCTTACGCCGGGGCTTACGCGAATTCGGCGGCGGCGCTGGCCGTGGCGCAGGACCTGTTCACCGCGCTGGTACGCGGCACTGGCTTCGACCAGCGGCGCCTGCGGGTGATGCATGAGGCCATACCGGCGACGGGTGACGTCGCCGAGCGGGTCCGCGATCACCAATGGGGGGCCCTGGCGGCGGCGGCGGCGAGCGGGCTATATCGGTCGGGGCGGATCGACGACAACGGCTCGGCAGCGGCGGCGGCTTTCGCAGTGCTGCGGCATCAAGGCTGGGCCACGGCGGAGCCTGGGGCGTTGAGCGACGCCGGCAGGCTCGCACTGGAGTGGAGCGCACAATACGATCACTCGATCAGCTATTTCCCGACCTTCGCGGCCATTGAGGAGAGACTGTTCCCATCGGCCGCCGCGCGGCAGCGCGAGACCTCCGACCTGGACCGCCATCTTGACCGCCGCCTCGACATCGATTTCAGCGGCAATGTTTTCTCACGAACCTGCCGCGACAGTTTTTTCGAGCTGGCGCTGCCGCTGTTCGACATGCCGCTTGCCGGACAACCAGCGGCGATCATCGATACCGGCGCTGGTGACGGCTCACTGTTGCGCGAACTTTACGGCGCGATCCGCGATCGCACGCGCCGCGGGCAGGCGCTCACCGCGCAGCCGCTGACGATGGTCGGCGTGGAGCCAAGCGCCATTGCGCGCGAAGTGATGGCCCGATCCCTGGCAGATGCGGGTGTACCCGCGATCGTCGTCGACGGCGATATCGCCGACCCTGCCGCGATCGCCGATCGATTGGCGCCGCACGGCGTCGATTTTGCCGCTGCGCTGCATGTCTGCAAATCGGTCATCCATGACCGTCTCTACCGGCCATGCGATCAATCGCAGGCCGCACTGACCACGCTGCCGTGGCCGCCATCGGATGCGGTTTTTGTCGCCGAGGACGACACACTGATCTCGCACGCCGCACTGCAGGCTGATCTCATTCGGCATTTTCGCACCTGGCGGCCGTGGATCGCGCAACAGGGCATGATCGTGATCGAGGTGCATACCGTGCCAGCGGAGCTGATCGCGGCCCATGAAGGCAGCAACGTGATGACCGGCCTCGATGCCAGCCATGGCTATTCACACCAGTATCTGGTCGAGCGCCCAACCTATCTGCGGGCAGCGGCAGAAGCTGGCCTCAGTGCCTCGGCGACGCGCGCGCTGGCAGCGGAGATGTTGGGGACACCGATCATGACGATTGATCACTGGTGGCCGACACAGGTGGCTCGTCGAAGCGCTTGATCGAGGTGCAGGCGTAGGAAAACGTCTCCATCCACGGCTTGACGTGCTTGATGACGAACTGGACGTGGCCGCCATAGGCGACCGGTACGGTCCAGATCGTACGTTTCATGCTGGTGTAAGCGTCCTGCCGAACCCCGGCCTCCCACCACAAATGCAGGACGCGACCGACACGCTCGAGTTCCTTCGCGACAAACGAGCACGTCATACGCAGGGTGTTGTCATCGAGGATGTGCGAAAACAGCCAGCCGACCACGGTATCGCCGTGAACCAAAGCAATGCTGGTCGACATCAGTGCGTCCCGCTCATGCACAAACGGGTCAAGCTGGTCAGGATACCAGCCGGGTTCGCGTGTTGTGCGTTCGCGGATCGCATCCTTTTGTGCCGGCGTCACGTCTTCCCAGCCGATGATCCGATAACCCCGCGGCAACCGGGCAAAGGCGCGTAACGGTGACGCCAGGATAAGTTCTGTCGTTGTCTGGCAGATGACCTGCCGGATCGTCGGGCGCCCCCAGCCGTGGCGCATCAGAAAGCGCGCAAACTCCGGTTCTTCTTCTTTGATCGTCAAAAAATGTGCGCCGAGCACGCAGCCTTCGGCGCGGTAATGCTTTTCAAGTTCCAGCAGCAGTCGTTCACCGACGCCCTGGCCGCGCCATAACGGCGCCACATAAAGCGACAACAGCTCGAACTGGCGATTGGGGGCGGCGAGACCAACCGATAATCCGACCGGATCATCTTCGGCGCGCGCGCCCACCATAACCGGACGAACCGGTCGTTCGTGATCAAGCAGCGGCCGTAATAGCGGGAAGGTGAAGCTGGCGAAGGCCGCCGTCTCCGCAGCTTCCAGCCGCCGAACCTCGATCAAGTCACCTCCGTTGCGGCCGTTCGCGGACGGCCGGGTTTGCCGGCGTACCGGCTATGACGCCGCCCGCAGGCCGACTTTGCCGATCTTGCCAGTGATTGGGTCGTCGTCGAAAACGCCCAGATCGAACAGGCGGCGCAGATAGGCGGCGACCTGGAAAATGTCGCAACCTGAGCGAACCATCGCACTGATGATGTCGCTGGCGGTGCGGTCGCCCTTGCGGATCAACCCGCCGAGATACGCGGCCCCGATCATGTCGCTGCGCATTGTATATTTGGTGCCGCCGGCACCGGCCAGCTCGAACCCGTCCGACAACTGGTTGTAGGTCAGGTCCGGCCGGAACGCGATCACGTGATCGCCGCTGAGGTCTTCCGGCATGTGCGTCTCGATCATGTCATTGATGATCGAGCGGAATTCGGCAGCAGTGGAAAACTTGGCCTCGGCGTAGATACGATAGCCCAGCGGCCAACGCTCGCTCGAACGGGTCGGCGTCACCAGTTGAATGGTGCGGGCCGGCATGTTGACGAGAAAGCCGCTGACGCAGGCGATCGTCGACTGGTCACCGTCGAGAATGGCGAGCTTGGTCGATTTACCGGCTTTTTCCAGCCGCTCCTTACGCTCCATGGCGCGTCCGGCCTGCGCCTTGCCGACCACGGCGTCCTTGTTCTGGAGCACCAGCTCGACACCAAAGATTTCCTCCGGTGTAAATTCCTTGTGCACTTGATGCAATGCTTTCAGCGTCAACAGTGAAAAGCGGTTGCAGACGTAGCGGTGCTTGTCGAACAGCGCCAGAACTTCGCGCGTCCAGCCGACATTTTTCATTGCTGCCGCTGTCGTTGTCTGCGGCAATGTTCCAACGATGGAATGAAAATCGTCAATGTATTTCGGGTAGTCCGGATTGTCGCTCGGGTCGGTCGCCCAATAGCAGAAACCGGTCTGTGCTCCGGTCCCGAAGATCTCGACGACTTCCGCCAAAACCTCGCGCCACAGCGCGGCATTATCGTCGTTGTAGGGCCAGTAGCCGGTGAAGCGGTCGGCCGAGATGCCGCAGAACCAGCAACCGACCGAGCAACCCTCGGACAGTTCGAGCGCGATAACCGGGTGCGTAATGGCCGGCGCCATGCTGCCAAGCTCGGAATAGCATCGGGCCATCTGGCGTTCGCGCCAGGCATGAAAGCGCGGGTTCGCCTTTAATGTACTGCCGAGGTCGCGCAGCATATTGCGATGCTGCAGGATGTCGTTCATGTACGCATCCCAGAGCTGGGCCAGCGGCCACTGCGCCCCCTCATCGGTAAACCGGTATTTCATGTGCGCCGTCGAGAACAGCGGCAGCATCAGGGCCGGATCGGCATCGATACCGTATTCGGTCGCAACCGAGAGCAGATCGCCGTTGATGTTCACAGCGAGCTTTTTACGGAATTCCGGGTCGCCGGTCAGGCACTCCATAAACCGCTTGATATTCGCCAGCGTATGTAATTCCGCGGCGTCCCGCCGATCCCACACGCTTCGGTAAAATTTCGCGGCATCACTGATCGGCAGCGGCACGACCTTTATCCTTTCATCGCCGGAAACGGTTCACCTTCGACTTCGAGCAGACGCTCGGAGTTTAGTCGACGCGGCACTGTAGACGTTGCGGGGCACCACCTCGAGGCCCGTAAATTCGGACCTTAAGGCGGCGCTCCAACATTTTCTGCACCGAGGCAACCAGGTCAGACACTAAGCGGTCTATTCAGCTGCCTGGCGCAGGGCAACAGGTAAAGGACAGTTGAGGCAATCAGGTAATAACGATAACCGCAGCAACGATGGCCGCTGTAACAGCGCCGGCAACATTCGCCACATCAGCCGCATTCACTGCGACCGAGACGTTCTGCGCGACATTGATATTGGTCGTGACGTTCGTGGCTGAACCGCCGCCGCCGCCCTTGCCGCCGGCAATCTGGTCGAGCTGTTCGTCGGTCAGTTCCTTGTGCGCCTTCGCTTCGATGTAAGACTTGGCATCGTCGACATCAATCGAATAGCCTTTTGTCTTGGCAAATTCGACGACCCCGGACAATCCCAATCCACCGGCTGACTTCTTGAGGTCGTCAAGAAGACCGGGATTTGACTTCAGATCACCGGCAAACCGTTCCGCTTCGGATGCGCTCATTTGTCTCCCCTTTCGGAATTACACGATGTAATCCCGCAATTCTAGATCAGTGAAGGTCCCGTGGACGGGTCCATCTTGTGATCGCGCATCGCGATACAACAATGGCACCTGCCGTGTTAAAATTACGGCCAGTCGGCTACTCGGTCAACTGGAAAAAACAAACAAAAGCGCAGAAGTATTCAGCATTCGAACGATTAGAAACATGCGTCCTCTATGCGCCGCCTGCCCTGAAAAACGCATGGAAAAGCGCTTCCAGTTTTTCCGGTTCCTGGAGGAAACCGCCATGACCCCAGGCACTGTCAAACACCGCGTGGGTCGAGTTGCCGCCCGCCGCCTTCAGTGCCTGATGCATGTCCTCGATTTCAACGCTGGGGTAGCGCCAGTCGCCGGTATAACTGACGAATAGTGTCGGTGTTGTGACCGCCTGCATTGTTTCCTTGAGATCGCGATGATTGCGGCTGATATCGAAATAATCGATGGCCCGCGTCAGATAAATCAATGCGTTGGCATCAAGTCGGGCCGTCGCGTTGCCGGCGATCCGGTCGAGAAACGCCTCGATCTCGAATTCCGATTGGAAGCCATAGGATAATGGCCGGTTACCAACGGTTTTGAGACCGAAGCGAGCATCGAGCGTGGCCCGGTCCATCCAGAACAGCGCGCCGAACATCGCCAGCATGCCAATGCCGGCGAGTGGTGGGCGACCGTCGTAATAATCGCCGCCGCGCCAGTCGGGATCGCGCCGGATAGCCTCCCGCATGACGTGCCACAGCGCCGTGTTGTGCGTCGAGGTACGCGGTGTGGCGCTGATGACGACCGCGCGTTGCAACCGCTGCGGATGGCGCAGCAGCCACTCCAGCACCTGGAACCCGCCCATGCAGCCGCCGACCACCGCCTGAAACCGATCGATCGCCAGCGCATCGGCAAAACCTGCCTGGGCGTCGGCCATGTCGGCCATTGTGACAAACGGAAAGCGCATGCCATAGGGCTGCCCGGTTTGCGGATCGATCGAAGCCGGACTGGTCGAGCCGCCAAAACTGGCCAGTGAGTTCGTGCTGATCACGCAATACCGGCTGGTGTCGAGCGCCCGCCCTGGCCCGATAGCCTTATCCCACCACCCCGGTCGGTTCCCGTTTGCGTCTTGGGTCGAGACGGCATGCTGGTCGGCCGTCAGCCCGTGACACAGCAGGACGGCATTGCTGTGCGACGCATTGAGCTCGCCGTAAATTTCATAAGCGATGTCGACGGATTCGAGGGTCGCGCCGCATTCCAGGTGCAGCGGCTCGGGAAGGGTGATTGTTCCGACAGCTTCCATCGCGTGCTGACTAATCAGACTGCCCGGTTACGGGCGGATTTGCGCCCTTATCTGAGTGGGCACGGGACGCGGCGAAAACGTGCCGCTCGGCGCGTTGAGATGCCAGTCGAGCAGCGTTACCGGCTCGGCCAGCACAAGCGACAACAAACCGTTATCGAGGCTGAGCAGCAGCTTGCGCTCCAAGAGGTCCTGCACCGCGGCATCGATCGCGGCACTGCCGGCATCGTGTCCTGCGGCGGCGCAGAAATTCGCGATCTGCCGCGGCGTCGCAATGCCGTCGCAGGCATCGAGCACCAGGGCCGCCAACCCGGAGAAATGCTGCACCGCCTGCACCGCGCAACTGCGGGTATCGGTCACTTCCAAAACGCCGTCATGCCGCCGCGCCGATAGCATTGCTGCGCCGTTGTTCCAGCGGTCGAGCCACTGACCGATCGCATCGCGCACCGCTTCGAGGCCGGGCCGCCCGGGAAGTGGCCCCTCCTTCAGATAAGGCGGCAGCCGGGCCGCCCGATCGGAGAAGAAGTAAACCTGATTTTTCAGCGATTCCGGCGGCAGCGGATAGGCGAAGCGATAAAATTCGACCGGCTCCAGCTCGATCCCCCAAGCACCGGCATTGTTGAAATATGGGCTGTAGCGGTCATACCGCAGTGAAACCAATGAGCACGGCTGAAAATGCTCGATCAGGGACAGCCATTCGGCGATTTCCGCGTACCAGGAATCCTGCTCGCCGGGAAAGCCGGCGATCATGTTCCACCCGACCCTGACCCCGTATTGCCGGCACCATTTCAGCAACTGAACATTGCGGATTGCGGTGACGCCTTTGCGGATCAATTTGAGGACGTCGCTGTGCAGTGCCTCGATCCCCGGCTGGATCCAGCGGATCCCCGCCCGGCTCATCAATTCGATCTGCGATTTCTTCAGATTTGATTTTGTTTCAAAGAAAAACGAAAAGTCACGGCCGCTTTCGACCAGCGTCGGCAGCAATGTGTTGAAATAGTCCATTTCGATAATATTATCGACCGCTTCGAACCGGCTCGTGCCGTAGCGCTTGTGCAGCACGTCGAGTTCGGCCAACACGGTGTCCGCCTGTTTTGAGCGGTAATCCATGCCGTGTCCATTGAGACCGCAGAACGTGCAGTGGTGCTTGGCGCCCCACCAGCATCCGCGAGCCGCTTCGATCGGCGTACCGGGAATGATGTGCCGCGAATACAGCGACCCGTCGAGTTCCTGGTAATAGTCGTCGTAATCCGGGGCGGGCATGCCGGCCATCGACACCGTGATGCTGCGCGGCACCCCGTCGCCATAGGAGGCGTGGGGATAGCCGATCTCTCGGTGCACCGGCCCGAACACCCCTTCCGGTAATTCGGCTGCCGGGAGATCGCGACCCTGGCGCAGCACCGCCTCGCAGAATTCTGCGAAATAAGCGTCGGCTTCGCCGGAAACGACGTAATCGACCCAGCGGTAATTCTGGTGCGTCGTCTTTCCCATAATGCTTTCGCAGTTGGCGCCGCCGATCATCGTGACGACCTCCGGCGCCTGCTCGCGAATCTTGCGAAGCAGCGCCAGCGAGGCGACATGCTGCTGAAACATCGAGGTGCAGCCGACGATGCGAGGCTGCTGCCGCAGCACCGCCTGCACCATCCAGTCGACGAATTCGACGCAGCGCCGTCGCAGTTCCAGCAGGTTGCCGGTGATCTTCACCTGCTCGACCTTGCCCAGATGCGGGTTACGCCTGAGCAGCGCGGCGAGATATTCCTCGGCGGGCGGTGTGTGCTCGGGAAACGCGACTGGTGCGAACAGCCAGTCGACCAATGCCTCTTCGGGCGACGCCACGCGGCTCAATCGGTAGGCGCTCGGCCCGAAATAGTCGAGATAGCGCACATTTCCATAGAAGATTTTGGCGTCGAGGCCGCGTTGCGTCAGAACCGCCTTCAACAGCCCGAGCGCAATCGACGGACGCTCGACATCGGCCATCGGCATGCTGACGAGTACGATATCCATGCTCATGTCCGATCCGACGCCTTTATGCTGCGGTGCCGTTCAGCCGATGTTTCAACCGGCGTCAATTGTTTGCGTGGTTCTATCCGACGTTCAGTCGGCGCCGAACCCGATCCATTTATCTTTCACAGCTTGATAATGGTCCAGCGGATCGTACAGAGGCACGGAAAGCTTCAGGTCTTTTGCCGTGAACCGTCCGAGCGCAACCTGGAATGCCACAACAGCCGTAAAATAACTGTAACCCGCCTGCGCCGCCGACGCCTGCGCGCTGCTCAAATTGCGCTCTTCGGTCAAAACGTCGGTAATGGTTTCAGTGCCGTCCTGGAACTGCCGCTTCATGCCGTCGAGGGCCTGCTTGGCGGCTACTACTTGGGCGTTTGCGGCAGTGGTTTGGGCGCGTGCCGACACCAGCGTTTGCCATGCCGTCTCGACCGCGCCCCTGACGCTCGTCTCGGTGTTGATCAAGGTCCGCTGGTTCTGCAAGACCGCGTCGATCTGTTGCCGCACGGCAGCGTATTCGGCGCCGCCCTGGTAGAGCGGCATCGTCATGCGCAGCCCGATCGTCGCGCTGGGGGTGTTGGTGTCCGAGTAATGCGGCGGCAGGCCGCCGGGAATCAGGGTGTTGTTCGCCAGGAAATGCGCGTTGTTCCAGTCATGCGACAGACCGCCGAACACCGAGAAGACCGGCAGCAGCTGCGCCTTTACGACATCGACGGCGGCCTGTGCCGCGCCGAGTTCGGCACGCGCCGCCTGTACCGTCGGATTTTCGGCCAGCGCGATCTTGATACCCGCATCGAGCGCCGCCGGCATCGGTTCGATTTTGGGAAACCCTTCGATCTTGCCGGCCGGCCGGCCGACGACGGCAAGAAACTGGGCGCGCGCCGCCTTGGCCGCACCTTTCGCCTGTTCGTACGATACGACAGCGCCCTGATACTCCTCCTCAAGCTGCGTGACTGAGGTGACAGTAACAAAGTGCTGTTCCTGCAGTGGTTTTACCAGATCGCGAAGTCTTGCCGTGTCCTGCATCGTATCGTGAGCATACTGGACCAATAATTCGTTCAGTACGATCTGGCCGTATTGCGTCGCAGCGCTTTGGAATACCTGCTCCTCGGTTTGCTTCAAGATGCCGCGCTCGGCATTAACCAAACCCTTGGCTTGGCGCAGTTGCGCCGCAGTCATGCCGCTGTCGAACACATTCATCGTCGCATTGATTTGCACCAGCCGGTCGTTCGCCAGATTGTCGTTGCGCTGGGTGAATTTCAGCGACGAGGTGCCGGGCATCGTCGGCTGGATCGTGTCCTTCAAGGTTTGCGGCGTTCGTGTCAGCCCGACCTGCGGTTCAAAGACGACATGCGGACGCCACAGATTTGATTTGGCCTGCGGCACCAGTTCGTCCTTGCCCTGGACGGCGGCCCGTTCGGCGGCAATCTGTTGGTTGAGCTGATACGTATCGCTCAGCGTCGAAACCAGCGAATCCGCCGCCGCGGGAGAGGCGGCAAACGCCAACATTGCGGCGAACACCGGCCCAGCGGCAGAGCGACCGGAGCGTGTGGCCGCACCTGCTGAGATGCTGGCGAATACGGAGCGGTCTGGCGATCCTGCTCCCATGTGCTGCCGCTGCCCCCACAGCCCCCAGCCTTTGTTTTTCAACCATAGACCAGTCGCTGCCGCCGGCAAACTGCCGTCTTACGCGAGGCGTGCGCGATTTTACGAGTCTTGCGTAATTTCTTAAAATACGACGCGGCGTTGTGGCGGGTGTCCGCTATGCCTGCAGCACCGCGGAGCCCCCGCTCCCGTTTCACGCACCATATCCGAGCAGTATTTTGTGCTCAGTCGTAACCGAACTGTCGTGCCGCCGCGCCCAGCGTCGCCGCGGCACGGTCAAGCAAATCGGGCGCCACGAGGGCGGCGAGCGGCTCTAGCGAGGCATCGCGGACAAATCGCCAGTTACGCGACCCGCCCTTGATCAGATTGTCGAAGATGCCGGGCCACCCGTGACGCAGCTCGCGTTCCTCCATCTCCATCAGCTTTTGTTCCGAGGCATTAGCGACGGCCGCCGCCTGAGCCGCAGCGGACAGTTTCAGCCCGAGAAAACCACACACCCGGTCGATCTCGGCGAGGGGGTCACGCGCCAGATTTTCGTAACGAATCGCCAATACCGGAAATTTATCCGTCGCCCCCAGCCAGCTGTGCAGATTGTCATCCCATCGGCCGTATCGCGCATCGAGCCAGCCGAGCAATCCGCAATTATCGACAAACTCGCTGACGATCATTGCAACCAGGGCGCAACGCGCCTCGGCGGTCATCTCTTCATACCGGAAGCGGCGCATGACATAGCGCACATTCGATGCCATCACCGCCATCGGGTGACGATAGACATAAATCGCGCCGGCCGTGCATTCGGCAAGCGGCATCTCCTCGTGATACCGCAGATGCGTCTTTACGATAAGGCGGTCGCTTTCGCCGAAATTCTGCGAAGTCAGCCCTTTGTGGAAACTGGGGATGAATTTGTCGACCTGGTGCGAAGCAAACGGGGCGCAGTGATGCAAATTGTACAGCAGGAACCGCATCCAGGTGTTACCGGAGCGCGGATAGGAAGCCAGCCAGACAATCTGCGTCACGATGGCGTCCCTGTCTGCGCTCCCGCCGGCGCATCGAGATAGCCCTCGATCAGTTCGGCACCGGCCTCGACGAGCAAAGACGATCCCGCCATGTCCGATCCGACCGGCTCGCACCAACCGCCGAGACAGCGCGCGAGGAATGCCTCGGCAATCGCGTGAAACGACAATCGGTTTTCCTGCCGGGTCAGGCTGTGGCCCTCATCGGGATAGCGCACGAACACGACGGGATGGCCGTTGCGCCGGGTCGCCGCAACGATCGCTTCCGAGGCGGCGATGTTGAGGCGCGGGTCGTTGGCGCCGTGGGCAATCAGCAAGGGCCGGCGAATCTGCCCGGCACGATGCAAGGGCGAACGTTCTCGCAACATGCGGCGTCCTTCGGCGGTGGTGATGTCGCCGACACGGCGGCGCCATAACGCAATCAGCGGCTGCCAGTAAGCCGGCATGTTGTCGATCATGGCTTCGAGATCGGAGGGGCCGAACACGTCGATGCCGCAAGCGAAAATTTCGGGCGTAAACGACAGGCCCACCAGCGTCGCGTAACCGCCATAGCTCGCCCCGAAGATCGCGATCCGCCGCGGGTCGGCAATATCGTTGCGGATTGCCCAGTCGACGCCGTCGAGCAGATCGTCCTGCATCCGGCCGCCCCATTCGCGGTCGCCGGCGTTGGTGTATGCCTTGCCGAACCCGGTCGAGCCGCGATAGCTAACGCTGAGCACGACATAGCCGCGATCGGCGAGCCACTGGTGCCAGGGGTTGAACCCCCAGCTGTCGCGCGACCACGGGCCGCCATGCACCAGCAGCACCATCGGCCGCGGGCTTTCGGCCGCGGCGTCGGCCGGCAGCGTCAGATAGGCCGGCAAGCTCAGCCCATCGCGCGCCGGAATGGTCAGTGCCCGCATCGGGTTCAGCCGGGCGCCCGCCAGCGCCGGACGCGCCGGAAACAGGTGCCGCGCGTCCCCTGATTGCCGGTCGTAGAGATGATAAACGCCCGGCTCGACATCGCCGGCATGGGCGACGATCCAGTACCGATCGTCCGGGGTCCGGCTGATAATGTGGAACTCGCCGCTCCCCAGTGCCGTGAGCCGCGCGAAATCAGCCTCGAGCCGGGCATCCAGCACCCGCCATGCGGCCCGCAGGTACATCGTCCGCACCGCCTGCACGCCGCGCTCGACTGGATCGATCAGGATGCCGACGATTTCCGCCGCAGGATCGGCCGCAAGCTCGGTCGCCGCGCCGGTCGTCACATCGATCGCCACTGCCGCCGCCCGGTCGCGGCCGCGGCTGTCGATCGCATAGGCGATATTGGCGCCGGGCGGTCCAAAGCCGGCGATGCCGGTCGCCAGCGCGTCTTCTTCCGCGATATGCAGGAGCATGCGCCACTTGCCCGCGGCGTCACCGGGTTCGTCCGGCACCATGTAATCGAGCCCACCATCCGGGGTCGGGCTGATCCCCAGGCGCAAATTCAGGTCGCGGTCGGCGCGGAACGACACGAACCGGTCATTGCGCAGCACCAGTTCGCGGCTGCCGTCGGCGAGGTTCAGCAGATAAACGTCATGCCAGCGGCGGTCGCGGTCGTTGAGGCCGATCAGCAATTCGGTCGGTCGCGACCGGCTGCCGGCAATGATGCGCGCCGCGATCCCGTCAATCGGTGTCAGATCGACCGCTTCTCCGGTGTCGAGCGACAGCGCAAAAAAATGATGGTTTTCGTCGCCGTCCTTGTCGCGCACATAGCACAATCGAGTGCTGTCGGCGGTCCAGCGACAGGACAGGATGCCGTGGCCGCCTTCGCTGGTCAGAGGCCGTGCCGCCGCGATGTCGTCGCGCGATGCCAACCAGATGTTCGGCGCGCCGGCATGCGGCGCGATAAAGGAAAGCCAGCGCGCATCCGGGCTGATCGCCAGCGAGCGGCGTTGCGGATCGCCGAACAGCGCCCGCCGCGAAATCAGCGGCGCGACAGCCTCGATGCTCTTCTCTCCACGACCTTGAGCCATCATATGAGGGTGCGACAAATTGACTGCACGGGGCGAGGTGGTCTGATGACTTTACGGCAAGCCTGGATCACAAGCGGAATCATCATTCTCGGCATGCTCGCGATGACGGGCATAGCGTGGCCGCTGTTTCCGCCGGGACAGATGATCCCGGTGCATTTCACCTTTGACGGCACACCCAACAAGTTTGCGCCGCGGGAGTTCGGCTTGCTGATCCTGCCGGCCTTTGCGCTGCTGGCTGCCCTTCTGATGAGCAGAGTCGCCGTGCGCAACAATTTCGCCGGCTTTGTGCCGCTGGCCGATCGGCCCGCGGCAGCGCTATGGATCGTGATCCTCGCGGTGCTGGCCGGTGGGCAGGCGCTGATCATCGGCTACGCGCTCCACCCCGAGGTCGAGATCCTGCGGCTGTTCTTTGGCGCGATCGGCATTCTGATCGCAGTGCTGGGCGCGGCAATGAGCCGGGTCGAGCCAAACGCGGCCTTCGGCATCCGCAACCCCTGGACGCGAACCGACCGCGGCGTGTGGCAGCGGACGCATGTTTTCGGCAGCGCGGTGTTTGTTGTCGCCGGCGTCTTTCTGGCGGGCGTCGCAGCCTTCTGGCCGCACCCGGCATCTCTGGCGCTCGTGCTGCTGGCCGATATCGCCATCGCGGCGGTGCTGTGCACCCTCTACTCCTATTTGATATTCCGGTCGCGTTCGACCGGGGAGGGAACGGCATTTCCGGGCGGCGCCGTCAGCCGCGACAAGTAATGCCGCAGAACGACGGCGATGCGAAAAAGAATTGTGGCCCGAGGGGCAGGCAGGAAGCCCCTCGGAATCAACGGGAAGCTGCGCGCGGTTGCCAGGCGGTCGCAGCACCGATAAACCGGTCCTGAGGCCCGCCGCCACGGCGGCCAGAAGCCGGAGAAACCCGTGGGCGCCGCAGACATCGGATTTCTGATGCAGCAGCGGTTCGATTTTCCGGCTGCGGCGCCGCCAAGCAATTTCTATGTCATCGCTTCGTCGGAGCGGTCCGGCAGCACCTATCTTTGCCTCAAACTTTGGCAGACCGGTTTGCTCGGCGCACCTTGGGAGTATCTAAACTATCAGACCGAAATGAAGGCAATGGCAAAGCGTTGGCAGACCAACGATGTCGACGCCTACATGAGGCATGTCGTCCAGTGCCGCACGTCGGCCAATGGCGTTTTTGCCATCAAGGCGCATCACCATCACTTCTCGTATGTTCTGGAACATTATCCACGACTGCTCGACGCACTGCCGGCGCCGCGCTTCATCTCGATCCGGCGGCGCGACCGACTGGCTCAGGCAATTTCGCTGGCGCGCGCCATGCAGACCAATGCGTGGTCGTCCTTTGCACAGCAAGAGAACGAGCCGGTCTATGACGCCGTACTGATCAGCCGCTGTCTGCACAAGATCGACCTGCAAATCAACGGCTGGGCGGCCTGGTTCGCGTCGCGTGCGATCGAACCGTTGGTCGTCGATTACGACGAACTCGTCGCGCGGCCTGACGATATCGTCGACGCGGTACGACGCTTTGTTGGAATTGCCGAATCGGGTGATGCCGAACCGGGCGACGCCCCTGCCCTGCCGATCCCGATGGTTGAGCGGCAGGCGGATCAGACCAGCGACGACTGGCGCAGCCGTTACCTGGTCGAAGCCCTCACGGCATGATCATTTCATTCGATCTCGGCGTTGTCTTTATCGAGACGATCAAGGCCCCGGGTCGTCGCGCCGCCCCGCTGCCATCACCGGGACATCACGCATTTGGAATATGGGGTTCAGCCGCGTCCTGGTCGCCGGGATGCCTAGCGCATCGCGAAGGTGATACCGATGATCGCCGCGACGACGACCAGCACAATGAGCCATCCGCCGGCCCCGTTCGGCGAGAACCCGTAGCCGATGCGCTTTGGCTTGAACATCGAGTTGTCGTCGTTCGACATGACCGCCTCTCGTGCTGAGCAATGCGGACAACCTACCCGAAATCGGGGGTTGACGTCGAGCCGACGAATGATTGGCGGCTGATGCGATGCCCGCACAGTACCGTCAGCGGAAGTTCTGGCGTGGCGCCGTCACGCCACAGGTCCGCCAAGCAGAGGCGACCGAATGCGGTATCGCCGCGCTGGCGATCGTCATGGGCCATCACGGCGTCCATGTGCCGCTCGAAACCTTGCGCGCCCATGCCGGTTCGACCCGACTCGGTCTGTCGGCGCGACGCCTTCTCGGGATTGCGCGCGACTTCGGTTTCACCGCAAAAGGCTTTAGCTGCGACATCGATGAGATCGCCGAGATCGGCCTGCCGCTGATCGCGCATTTTCGCTTCAGCCATTATCTCGTCGTCGAACGCATCGGGTCGCACCGCGTGCGCGTCAACGACCCGTTCGACGGCCCACGATCACTGCCGATCGAGGAATTTTCGCAGGGCTTTACCGGTATCGTCCTGAGGCTGGCTCCGACGCCCGGCCTTGAACCGCGCGGCCGTGCCTTTTCGGCATGGCGCGAGTTGGCGCTGCGGTTGAGACCAGTGGTGTCGCGCCTGGTTCTCGCCGGCAGCTTGTCTACGGGCAGCGCGTTCTGCCTCACGGTCGCATCAGGAATCGGCGGCATCGCGTTCGACCGGCTGGCGGCGGATCGTCCGGCATTCGGCCTGATCGCACTTACCGCCATCGCCGCTACAGCCGCGCTGGCGCTCGCGGTAGGCGCCGAAAGCGTGGCGGTGCAGGCTGGGGGCATTGCCGCCTGGCGCCAGGCAAGCGGGGCCTTGCGACGCCTTGCACGCCTGCCGGAAAGCTATTTTGCCAACCGCCTGCCGGCCAATCGCATCGCCAAAATGCAGGCCACGCTGGCGTTTGCCGATGCGCCGGCCGCCGTTGCGGCAACCCAGTTGCCGGCGCTTGCGGTCTTCGCCACCGCTTTCTGGTGGTTCGGCGGATGGATCGGGGTAGCGGTTGTGGCACTCGCCGCTGCCGAATTTGCCGTGATCGTCAAGGGTGCGTCGTGGCGCGGTCGCGTGTCCCCCGTAGACAACGCGCAGTTGCCGGTTATCGCGCCCTCCAGCACATTGCTTGGCGCGCCGGAAAGCTGGCATGTCGGCGATGGCGGCCACGAACTGTTCAGCCGTCTCGCACGAATCCACGCCTTCGCGATGGCAACCGCCCTACCCGCAGCCGAAATGCAGGCGGCGCTGGACGCTGCCCGAGCCTTGCTGCGTACCACCCGGCTCCTCGGCGTACTGGTATCGGTCGCGGTGCTCGTGCCAGCCGGCGCCATCGCGCTGGGAGCCGCAGTCGCACTGGTATCGGTGGGGTTGGCGACCGACGCCGTGCTGGACCGGTTCGCCGACGGTTTTGCCCCCGCGCGGCTGCGGCGGGCGCTGCATGACCTCGCCGATCTGTCCAACGCGGTTCCGATGCGCCGCGCCGCGCAGCCGCGGTCGCAGCAGGCACCGCAGGCCGGCCATCTTACCCTGTCCGACGTAACATGGGCGCCGGATCCGTTGGCGCAGCCGGTCGTCGAGAAGGTGTCGATCGATCTGCCGGCGGGCGCCGCACTGGCAATCTGCGGACCGTCGGGCAGCGGCAAATCGGTGCTGGCGCGCCTTGTCACCGGCGACCTGGTGCCGTCTACCGGCACTGTTAAAATCGGCGGCGTCACCACACCCGCAGCAGCACTGCTGGTCGACAAGCGGCCCGGCTTTATCGATGCCAGCGTGCGCGACAATCTTTGCCTCGGGCGCCGCATCGCCGATCCGGCATTGGCAGGCCTCCTCGATGCTGTCGACATTGCCGACGCCTTCGCGCCGCGCGGCGGCCTCGATCTGGTGCTGACCGGGGAAGGGCGCGAATTCGCCGGCAGCGAGCGATACCGCCTCGCCGTTGCGCGTGCCCTGCTGTGTCGCCCGGCGGTCCTGGTGCTTGACGATTTTTTCGACGGCTTGGAGCCGACGCTCGCCGGGCGGATCTGCGGTGTTGTCCGCGATCACGGCGTGACCCTGGTGGCGATCGGGCGCCGGCAGCCACCGGAAGCCATGTTTGACCGGGTACTGGTCCTGCCAGCCGGGCCAGCAACATGAGCACGCTCGCCGCGGCTCTCCGCGACATCGCGACGGTGCTGCGCGCACATCCGGTCGCCCGCGAGAGGCCGGCGGACGACGCGAGAGAGGCTGCGCTCGCCGCCGGTCTGCGGTTGATGCCGGTCGGCGCCTCGCGGCGGCGTTGGTGGCGTCAGGATCAGCCGCCACTGCTGGCGCACGATGACACGACCGACGATTGGATCGCGATTACGCCAACAGCCTCCGGTGGCCTCGCAGAGCCTCTCGACGCGGGACGTGCCGCCCGCCTCGGCAATGAGCTGTTCGTTGCCTATCCGCGCTGGCCGCACGGACCGGCAACCGCGGCGCAATGGCTGGCGATGGCGGCGCCGCGTCACGGCAGCGCACCCACCGACGGGCTGCTGCTGGCTGGTGCGGCACTGCTGCCGGTCCTGCCGGGATTGACGGCGCTGCTTTTCGCGTCTGCGGCACCGGCATCGCGCCCCGTGCTCCTGACGGCGCTCGCCTGCCTCGCGGCGGGCAGTGTGCTCGCCGGCTGGGCCACGGCTCTCGGCCGCCTGCGGCGCGGCCGCGATGTCGGCTTGCGGCTGCACGGGCTGTTATGGGATCGCCTTCTCGGCGTCAGCACTGCCGCGCTGCGGCGCTTCCCGAACGCGGTCCTGGCGATGCGGTTGCGCGACGCGCTCGCCGCGGCGCAGCGCGAAGCCGAAATGTTCGACCGCCTCCGTGAAAACAGCGTCACCCTCGCCGCCGCGGTCACGGTGCTGGGTATTGCGTCGCCTGCGCTCGCGGTGCTGTGCGTCCTCGAATGGCTGGCGGGTTTTGCGATTGTGCATCGCTTGTGGCGCGCGGTCGGCGCCGCAGCGCTGACCGCTGGAGATTATGCGCCTACGCTGGAAAAGGCGCTCGCCGCCTCCGGCTTGGTACCAACATTCCGTGCCATGCGAGCCGCCGCGTGGCTGCTCGGCCGTTCCGCCCGAACGATCGCCACAACGCTCGGCGGCGGCGGCGCGGTGGCGCGCGCAAGCATCCTGGCGCGCGCCGGCTTTCGGAGCCTGTTCCTGTTGCAACTGGTAACGCTCGGTGTCGCGATCGCCGCCGGTCTGGCAGGTCCGTTGCCGCCGGCCGACCTTGCCGCCGCGCTGCTCGCCGATTGTGCCGCCGCCTACGCGATGTTTCAGATCAGTGCGATTGCCGGAACACGGCAAGCGCGGCAGGTGCGCATCAGCGCCGCGATGCCGGCCCTGACGTCGCCGCCGGAGGAGGCAAGCGATACGTCCTTTGCCGCACCGCTTGGGCGCTTCGACTCCCTGGCATTGAGCGGGGTGCAGTTTGGCTATTCCGGCGCGCACCCGGTCCTGCGCGGCCTCGACCTCACCATCGGCCGCGGCAACATCATCGCCCTGACCGGCGCCAATGGCAGCGGCAAGACGACTTTGCTGCGCATCATCGCCGGGGCGCTGCAACCGGATGCCGGACGCCTGCAGGTCAACGGTCACGACCTGACCGCCGCTCGCCGCAGCACGTTTGCGGCATGCGTCGGGCTGGTCTTGCAGGACACGGAAATGACGGCGGTGACCATTCGCGGCGCCATTCTCGGCAGCCGCCCGTTGCCACTCGATCTCGCGGAGGACGCAGCCCGCCTGGTCGGCCTCGACAGCATCATCGCCGGCTTGCCGATGGGGATGCAGACGCTCGTCGTTCCCGGCGTCTTTCCCGACGGGCTGGTTCAGCGATTGATGCTTGCGCGTGCGCTGGCGGGACGGCCGGAACTTCTGTTGATCGACGAGGTTCTGTCGGCCCTCGACGCCGGGCAGCGCGACCGGCTGCTCCGCGAATTCCGGCAACGCGGGACGACCGTGGTCTTTACCGCCTTTGATCCTTCGGTGCTCGCTGCAGCCGACCGGGAGCTGTGTCTGGAAGCCGGCCGGATCACCGGCTGAACACATACAGAAAAAGCAGCACGGCCGCCGTCAGGAACAGCGCCGCAGCCAGCGCGACGCGCCGCCGCGTCGCCGACAACCCAAGCGACAAATCGGGGTGCGACTGCCGGAGGCGCCCCTGGGCTTCGGGACGGAAAATCTCCGGCTCGTCGGCATCTCCAGCCACCAGCGCCCCGAAGAAGCGGCCGGCTCGCCGTCAGCTGCACCCGCTTGTCGAACCGCAAGTTTCGCATTTCAGGCAGGTGCCATTGCGCACCAAGGTGAAATTTCCGCATTCGCCGCAACTGTCGCCCTCATAGCCCTTCATGCGAGCTTCGCGAATCTGGTCGAGCCGCGAGTCGGCATGGGGCGCGGCTTCGAGCGTCGCGGTCGCGACGGCGAGAGTGCCCGCGAACAGCGGCAGGCTGGTCTCGACCGACACTGCCGCCTCGGCGCGCGGCCCGGCGCCGGCGGTGCGCTTGCCGCCGCCTTGCAGCACAGTCAGCTTGTTGCGCACAAAGCCCTGCGACGCGACGCGCTGCATCATTTCGGCGACATCCGAACCGGCATCCGAGGTGCGCTCGCGCAGGTTCGGTCCACCCCGGTTCGACTCGGCGACCGTGCCCTTGCCAACCGTATCCGGCATCAGATCGGCCGGTTCGACATGCGCGAGATCGCCCCGCCCGAGATAAGAGATCGCCAGTTCACGGAAGATATAATCGACAATCGAGGTCGCCATCTTGATCGTGTCGTTGCCTTCGACAACCCCCGACGGCTCGAACCGGGTGAACGTAAACGCCTCGACATACTCCTCTAGCGGCACGCCGTATTGCAGCCCGAGCGAAATCGCGATCGCAAAATTGTTCATCAGCGAGCGGAAGGCCGAGCCTTCCTTGTGCATGTCGATAAAGACCTCGGCCAGCCGCCCGTCTTCGTACTCGCCGGTACGCAGATAGACCTTGTGGCCGCCGACCATCGATTTCTGGGTATAGCCCTTGCGGCGGTTGGGCAGGCGGGTGCGCTCGGCCCGCACCACCACGCGCTCGACGATCCGCTCGACGATGCGTTCGGCGACCAGCGGCGTGCGCTGCGCCGGGGTCATCGCGTAGAGGTCGGCGGCCTGGTCTTCGGCTTCGTCATCCTCGCCGAACAGGGTCGAGGCCAGCGGCTGCGACAGTTTGGAGCCGTCGCGGTACAGCGCCGTCGCCTTGAGGCCAAGGCGCCACGCCAGCATGTAGGCCTCCTTGCAATCCTCGACGGTCGCCGCATTCGGCATGTTGATCGTTTTCGAAATCGCGCCGGTGATAAAGGGCTGCGCCGCCGCCATCATCTTGATGTGGCCTTCGGCGGAGATGCAGCGCGTGCCGTTGCGGCCGCATGGGTTGGCACAGTCGAACACCGCGAGGTGCTCGGGCTTCAGGTTCGGCGCGCCTTCGAGGGTCATCGCGCCGCAGCAATAGGTGTTGGCGGCGTCGGTCTCGGCGCGCGTAAAGCCCAGCGCGGCGAGCAGGTCGAAACCGGCATCGGCCAGCCGTTCCGGTGCAATGCCGAGCGTGTCGGTGCAGAAGGCTTCGCCGAGCGTCCATTTGTTGAAGGCGAATTTGATGTCGAAGGCGGCGCCAAGTGCCCCTTCCAGAGCCGCCAGGGCTGCCGCATCAAAGCCCCGCGCCGCGAGCGTCTCGTGGTTGATTGCCGGGGACCCGACCAGGGTGCCGTGGCCCAGCGCATAGCGTTCGATTGCCGCGATATCGCTCTCGTCATAGCCGAGGGTGCGCAAGGCCGGCGGCACGAGGCGGTTCATAATCTTGAAATAGCCGCCGCCTGCAAGCTTCTTGAATTTGACCAGCGCAAAATCCGGCTCGATGCCGGTCGTGTCGCAATCCATCACAAGACCGATCGTGCCGGTCGGTGCCAGCACGGTCGCCTGCGCGTTGCGGAACCCGTTGACATCGCCGAGCGACAGCGCCTTGTCCCAGGCGGCCTGCGCCGCCGCGACCAGCGGCTGGTCCGGGCAGTTCGCGGCGTCGAGCGGCACCGGCGCAATCGCCAGCGTTTCATAGCCGGCGCCCTCGCCATGCGCCGCGCGCCGATGGTTACGGATAACCCGCAACATCCCGGCCCGGTTTTTTTCAAAGCCGGGAAACGCACCAAGCTGGCCGGCCATCTCCGCGGACGTCGCATAGCTGCCGCCGGTCAGGAGCGCCGTGACGGCGCCCGCCAGCCCGCGCCCCGCCTCGCTGTCATAAGCAATGCCCATCGCCATCAGCAGGCCGCCGAGATTGGCGTAGCCCAGGCCTAATGTGCGGTAGGCATAGCTCAGCCGCGCAATTTCCTTTGACGGGAACTGCGCCATCATTACCGAAATTTCGAGCACCAGCGTCCATAGGCGCACCGCATGTTCGAAATCACCGACGGCAAACGCCCCATCCGGTTGGCGGAACGCCAGCAGGTTCAGCGAGGCGAGATTGCACGCCGTGTCGTCGAGGAACATGTATTCGGAGCACGGGTTCGACGCGTTGATGCGGCCGCTTTCCGGGCAGGTATGCCAATCGTTGATCGTCGTATCGAACTGGACGCCGGGATCGGCCGAGGCCCAGGCGGCATGCGCGATGCGGTCCCATAATTCGCGCGCCGGCATCGTCTTCGACACCTTGCCGTCGGTGCGCCGGGTCAGGTTCCAGTCGGCACCGCTTTCGACCCGCTGCAGAAAATCATTGGCAACCCGCACCGTGTTGTTCGAGTTCTGCCCGGCGACGGTCAGATAGGCTTCCGAATCCCAATCGGTGTCGTAGGTGCGGAAATCGATCGTCGAAAACCCCTGGCGGGCAAACTGGATGACCCGCTGCACGTAATTTTCCGGGATCATCGCCCGGCGCGCCGCGCGGATTTCGTGCTTCAACACCGGGTTCTGCGCCGGATCGAAGGCGTCACCGCCCTCCTCCGGCTCGCTTTGGCAGGCCGCCATGATCAGGTTGAGGTGCTTTGCCGCGAGCTTCGACCCGGCGACCAGCGCCGCGACCTTCTGCTCCTCGACGACCTTCCAGTCGATATAGGCTTCGACATCCGGGTGATCGGCGTCGACGATCACCATCTTGGCGGCGCGTCGGGTGGTGCCGCCGGATTTGATCGCGCCCGCGGCGCGGTCGCCGATCTTCAGAAAACTCATCAGACCGGAGGAGCGGCCGCCCCCCGACAGCCGCTCCCCGTCCCCCCGCAACTTCGAGAAATTCGAACCGGTGCCCGAACCGTATTTGAACAGGCGCGCCTCGCGCACCCACAAATCCATGATGCCGCCCTCGTTGACGAGATCGTCGGCGACCGACTGGATGAAGCAGGCATGCGGCTGCGGGTGTTCATAGGCGCTGTCGGAGGCGCGCACCTTGCCGGTGCGCCAATCGGCGTAATAGTGCCCTTGCGCCGGGCCATCGATGCCGTAGGCCCAATGCAGTCCGGTGTTGAACCATTGCGGCGAGTTCGGTGCGCCCATCTGGCGCGCCAGCATCAGCCGCAGTTCATCGAAAAAGGCGTGTGCGTCGTCCTCGGTATCGAAATAACCGCCTTTCCAGCCCCAATAGGTCCAGGTGCCGGCGAGCCGGTCGAAGCATTGCCTGGCGCTGGTTTCGCCGCCGGTGCGCTCGGCTTTCGGCAGCGAATCGAGCGATGCTTTGTCGGGAATGTGGCGCGACAGCCACTCCGGCACCCCCTCCTCCGCTAGCGGCACCAGCCGTACCGGCACGCCGGCCTTGCGCAGGTATTTCTGCGCCAGGATATCGCAGGCGACCTGGCTCCATTCCGCCGGCACCTCGATTCCCTCGGCGGCAAAGACGACCGAGCCGTCGGGGTTGCGTATCTCGCTTGTCGCGCTGCGAAAAACGACCGCTTCGTACGGGTCTCGGCCGGCCGTGGTGAATCGACGCGCGATCTGCATATCACTCCCCCGTCATGTTCCCGCGCTCCCCCAAGATGTAGCGCGAGACCCACTCGACGGAACCAAATATAGACGACCGCGACAGCAAGCGTCCAGCGGCTTGCCACCATATATGGGGAGGGCGGCCGCTTTTTCCCCATTAGTGGGTTTTGCGCCACAGGGCTTTACGCGCCTGACATCGCGATGCGATATTCCGCCCGCCGGGGCTTATGAGTGGCGGCAACGCGCAGCAAGACGGCGCGCAGAAAGATGGACGGCATGGGCGCGACCTTCGGAACACGATTGCTGACCTGGCTGCGCGGCCAACGCGTCGGCACCGATCTGTACGGCAACAGCTATTACCGGCTGCGCGGCGACAAGCCCACAGGGCGCGGCGGCGGCCGGTTCAGCCGCGAACGGCGCTGGGTCATCTATGCCGGCGAGCCCGAAGGCTCGAAGGTGCCACCGGAATGGCACGCGTGGCTGCACCATGTCGTCAACGACGTGCCGCAGGGCCGCCAGCGCTATGCCTGGGAAAAAGACCACCAGCCGAACCTGACCGGCACGCCGCTCGCCTATCACCCGCAGGGCTCGGTATTGCGCGGCGGCCACCGCGCCGCCTCCACCGGCGATTACGAACCGTGGTCACCGGAATAGCGGCGATACGCAGACCATGAAAGGCAATGTCATCGAGACCGTGATGGGCGCGGTCGTCCTCGTCGTCGCGGCGCTGTTCATGGTGTTCGCGTACAAGACAAGCCAGCTGCGCGCCGTGCCGGGCTATCAGGTGTCGGCAGATTTCGAGCGCATCGACGGCATCCACCAGGGCAGCGATGTGCGCATCAGCGGCATCAAGATCGGCTCGGTCCTGGCCGACGATCTCGACCCCGGCACCTTTCTCGCCAAGGTCAAGATGAGCATCGACCCGACAATCAAGCTGCCCGACGACACGGTCGCCGAGATCACCTCAGCCGGTCTCCTTGGCGAGAAATACATGTCGCTGGTGCCGGGCGGCTCGGACAAAACGATCGCGCCGGGCGGCAAGATCAAATACACGCAATCCTCGGTCAGCCTCGAAAACCTGATCGGCCAGATGATCTTTTCGGCGCCGGGCGCCAAAAAGCCGGCGGAGGGCGAAGGCGGCCAACCATCCGGCGCGGCGCCATCGGGCAACGCCGCACCCCCGAGCACCGTACCGCCGTCGCTGAAATAAGGCGTCGCGGTTTTCCGCACCCTCCTGTTTTTGCCGGGCCGGCGCCGCACATCTAGTGGATCAAATCAGACGCTTCACACCCACCCCTTTCGTCATGCCGGCGCAGGCCGGTATCCACCGTTCGGCCAATAAAGCGGCTGACAGATGGGTTCCGGCCTTCGCCGGGATGACGCGACAGGGTACTGAATCTGACCTACACCACTAGGCGCGGTTATAAATTTCCAGGGCAACAGCATGGCCGATACGGCGGCAGGCGAATTCCCGATCTGGCACACCCCGGAAGGCGAACCGGTGTCATGCATCGAGAAGATCAAGGTCTTGAACGAAAATCTCGGCGAGTTGCGGACGCTGGCGCAGGATGCGCTGGAAGACGCGGTGCTGATGGGTTGCGACGAGCGGCAAATACGCGAGGTGCTGGCCGGCATCGTCGCCCAACTCGTCAACCCCTATAAATAAGGCATGAGGCTGATTCTGGCGCTGGCGGCGCTGATCGCAGGCGCCGGCAGCGCTGCTGCCGAGATGATTGCGTCGCCGGTCGCGGTGATGCAGGGGCTCGACAAGATCACCGCGCGCATTTCCCGCTTCGAGGTGCCGGTCGGACAGAGCGTCGCGTTTGGCACGCTGTCGGTCGTCGTGCGCGACTGCGAACGCAGCGCCCCGGAAGACCGGCCGGAAAACGCCGCGTTTGTCGAGATTTACGAGAGCCGGCCGGGCGAGGACAAAAAGCAGTTGTTCAGCGGCTGGATGTTTTCCTCAAGCCCGGCATTGTCGGCGCTTGAGCACCCGGTCTACGACGTCAATCTGCTGGAATGCAAAGCCCCGCCGGCCGCGCCGCCGCCGATAGCGCCGTCCAGCACGCCACCCGCCAAATCACCGACATCGCCGAAGGGAAAAACCGCGCGATAGTGCAACGCATCGGCCAGCAACCGGTGATAGCGGGCGCGGGAGATCTCGATGCCGCCGAATTGCGCCAGATGCTCCGTCAGAAACTGCATATCCAGCAGACGATAGCCACCGAGCCGCAGCCGCGCTACCAGATGCACCAGCGCGATTTTGCTGGCGTCGGTGACCCGGCTGAACATGCTTTCGCCGAAAAACGCCGCCCCGAGCGACACCCCGTAAAGGCCGCCGACCAACTCTCCCTGGTGCCAGCATTCGACGCTGTGGGCGGCGCCACGGCGGAATAGCGCCGTATACAGCTGCACGATTTCCTCATTGATCCAGGTCGAGGGGCGTGTATCGCTGGCCTCGGCGCAGCCGCGGATCACCGCGTCGAACGCGGTATCGCAGCGCACCTCGAACCGCCCCTGCCGCAACACCCGCTTCAGCCGGCGCGGCACATGCAGCCCGTCAAGCGGCAGAATCCCGCGACGCCGCGGATCGACCCAGAACAATTCCGGGTCATCCGCCGCCTCCGACATCGGAAAGATGCCGGATGCGTAAGCCTGCAACAGGATATCAGGGGTAAGTTGCACCGCTGCGCGTCACTCAGTTCGCCTCCGGCCGGCATAAATCGTTTAGGCCGCCGGCTCGACGCCTCTTTTGAGCCTAACGCCCGAGGAAGCGTTCGAGCCAATGAATGTCGTATTCGCCGGCCCGAAAATCGGGGTCGTCAACGAGGCGCTGATGCAGCGGGATCGTCGTTTCGATGCCGCTGATTACATATTCGTCGAGCGAACGCCGCAGCCGGCTGAGGCACGCCTCGCGGGTGCCGTCATAGACCACCAGCTTGGCGACGAGGCTGTCGTAATAAGGCGGCACGTCGTAGCCCTGGTAAAGCGCGCTATCGACGCGCACGCCGGGACCGCCAGGCGCGTGGTATTCGTCGACCCGGCCCGGCGAAGGACGAAAATTTTCGGGGTTTTCGGCGTTGATGCGGCACTCGATCGCGTGGCCGCGCAGCGTGATGTCGCTTTGCTGCAGGCCTAACGGCGCCCCAGCGGCGATGCGCAGCTGCTCGCGCACCATATCGACGCCGCTGATCATCTCGCTGATTGGATGCTCGACCTGAAGGCGCGTGTTCATCTCGATAAAGAAGAACTCGCCGTCCTGGTACAGGAATTCCATCGTGCCGGCGCTTTTGTAGCCAAGCTCGCGCAATGCCGCGACGGCAACCCCGGTTAGCCGCTCGCGCGCCGCCACATCGAGCGCCGGCGACGGCGTCTCCTCAAGCAGTTTCTGATGCGAGCGCTGCAACGAGCAGTCGCGTTCGCCCAGATGGATGACGCCGCCCTGCCCGTCGCCGAGAAGCTGCACTTCGATATGCCGCGGACGGTCGAGATAGCGTTCGAGATAAACTGAATCGTCGCCGAATCCGGCTTTTGCCTCGGCCTGCGCCAATGGCAGCAGGTCGGCCAGTTCCGCAGCGTTATGGGCCAGCTTCATCCCACGCCCGCCACCGCCGGCCGATGCCTTCAGCAGCACGGGATAGCCTATATCGCGCGCCGCCGCTTCCGCTGCGGCAATGCTGCGCAGCGCCTCGGGCGACCCTGGCACAACCGGGATGCCGAGCCGGATCGCCTCCGCCTTGGCACGCACTTTGTCGCCCATCAGCCGGATATGTTCCGGCGACGGGCCGATAAAGGTAAAGCCATGCTCCTCGGCCGCCGCCGCGAAATCGGCGTTCTCGGCGAGAAACCCGAGACCGGGATGGATCGCGTCAGCCCCAGTGATCGTCGCGGCCGACAGGATCGCCGGGATGTTGAGATAGCTACCGCGCGGCGGCGGCGGCCCGATGCAGACGGTCTCGTCGGCCAGCCGCACATTCATCGCATGCGCATCCGCCGTCGAATGCACCGCCACCGTCTTGATCCCGAGTTCGTGGCAGGCGCGGTGAATGCGAAGCGCGATTTCGCCGCGATTGGCGATCAGCACTTTTTCGAACATTACGGAATGTACCCGGCGCTCACTCGATCAGCATCAGCGGGGCGCCGTATTCGACCGGTTCGGCATCCGCGATCAACACCTGTTTCAGCTGCCCCGAGCGCGGCGCGCGAATCTGGTTCATCACCTTCATCGCCTCAATGATCAGCAAGGTCTGTCCTTCGCTGATGCTGTCGCCGACCCGCACAAAGGGCGGCGCGCCGGGCTGGGCCGCGAGGTATGCGACGCCGACGATCGGCGAGGTGACGGTGCCAGGAGCAACGGCGGCCTTGGCCGGCGCGGCTTCGGCAGCCGGGACCGGGGACGGCGCAGGAAGCGGGGCCGGCGCCGCGACATAAGTATGACCGTTGGCCACCGCCTTGCCGCCGGCATCACGGGCCACGCGGATACGGTGATCGCCAACGGCATACTCGATCTCCGTCAGCCCGGTTTCGGACAGCAGTTCAGCCAGAGCGCGGATGATTTCGGCATCAGGATTAAGCGGCGGATGGCGGCTTCCCAGCTTCACCGCGCTGCCTCGCCCGCCTCGGCCTCGATCAAGGCAGCGAGAGCTTCGAGTGCCAACTCGTAACCCTGCGGCCCGAGGCCGAAAATGCCGCCACGCGCCGCGAGGCTGACGTAGGAATGATGCCGGAAACTCTCACGGCGGAAGATATTTGACAAATGAACCTCAATAACCGGTACGTCGGCGGCGTTCAGCGCATCGAGGATCGCCACGGAGGTGTGGGTAAACGCGCCGGCGTTCAGAACGATGCCGTCGGCCGATTCACGCGCCTCCTGTATCCAGTCGACGAGCTGGCCCTCGTGGTTCGACTGGCGGAACTCGATCGTCAAATCGAGCGCGGCGGCGCGCGCCAGACAACGCTGTTCAACATCGGCGAGCGTATCGTAGCCATAGGTTGCGGGCTCGCGCACCCCGAGCATGTTGAGGTTGGGCCCATTCAAAATAAAGACGGTCGGCAAGCGAGGACTCCTCGGCTGGCGCCCGCCTTATAGCACGGATTGGTCCAGCGCAACGCTACCGGTAGCCGTATCTACTGTCCAGCGCCACCGGCCGACCTGCCGCATGCGGCTAAATCCGCACGGAATCGGTGCGAAACACCATCATCGTTTACCGGCGCAACCGAGGCCCGCGAGACCGTACCGAGCGCGGTCGCGTTGTGGGTTGTCGCTCGAATCGGGTGCGCCGCGGCTAGGTCGAGGTGCGCGCGAGCAGTTGAGCGACAAGCCCGATCAGTTCGGCGGCGCGGAACGGCTTTTTCAGCGTTGCCACGGCGCCGAATTTTTCGGCGATGCGCAGATAGTCCGACCCCTCGATCGAAATTCCCGACATCGCGATGATCGGCAGGTTTGCGTCGATCGCGCGGACCCGCATGATCGTCTCAAGTCCTTCCATTTCCGGCATGAAGATGTCAGTGATCAGCAGATCCGGCACTTCCCGCGCGATATGGTCGAGACCGGCCCGACCATCCGCGAAGGCAACGACATGGTGCCCGGCGATCTCTAGCGTCCGACTGGTAACCCGACGTATGCCGGCCTCGTCATCGATTACGACGATATTCGCCATGCCCCATCTTTACGCGTTTTCGACCTGGAGGGAAATATAACCAACAGGGTGTATTTGCGGTGCCGGCGTTCTTCTACTGCCGATTATTGTCATGGCTGATATGCACGCGGTGACTGCAACAATTTCGGATTGCGTCAATTCTGATCGACATTTGGCCGACCCCCAATACAACGCCGCCGCGTTCTTTCCGTGTCCCAAGCCTTTTAGCCCGCGGCGCCTTTTCGAGGCAGGTGCCTTTGGCTATCGTCATGCAAACGCGGCAAGCTGCTGCAGAGTGTGGGGAGGGGAGCGTGACCGACGAGCAGGAAGCGTACGACTTCATCGTTACCGGCGCCGGGTCCGCAGGGTGCGCCGTGGCCGGCCGGCTCAGCGAGAGCGGCAAGTATCGGGTCCTGCTGCTCGAAGCCGGCAAGAAGGACACCAACCCCTGGATCCATGTCCCACTCGGGTACACGAAAACCTATACCGACCCGCGGGTGAACTGGATGTTCGACAGCGAGCCGGAAAAGGAACTGAACGGCCGCACCCTCTATCAGCCGCGCGGCAAGGTCCTGGGCGGCACCAGTTCGATCAACGGCATGGTCTACATGCGCGGGACCCCGACCGATTACGACGGTTGGCGCCAGAAAGGCTGCGAAGGCTGGGGCTATGACGATGTGCTGCCGTTCTTCAAAAAGGCGGAGGACCAGGAGCGCGGCGCCGACGAATTTCACGGCGCCGGTGGACCGCTGCATGTCTCCAACCCGGTACGCTCGCCACTCGGCGACGCGATGGTCAAGGCGGCGATCGAGGCCGGCGTTCCGGGCAACAGCGATTTCAACGGCGCCACGCAGGAAGGCGTCGGCTATTACCAGACGACGACCAATAATCGCCGCCGCTGGAGTTCGGCGCGCGCCTATCTCGGGGCCGCCAAAAACCGCCAGAACCTGACCGTCGCGACCGAGGCGCACGCCACCCGCATCCTGTTCGACGGCGACCGGGCGGTCGGCATCGAATACCAGACGCCGCAAGGCAAACAGACCGCGCGGGCGCGGCAGGAGATCATCGTCTCCGGCGGCGTCTATGGCTCGCCGCAATTGCTGCAGCTATCCGGGGTCGGACCCGGCGACATGCTGCAGGAATTCGGCATTCCCGTGGTGCGCGATATGGAAGGCGTCGGCAAGCATCTGCATGACCATTTCAACACCTACCTGGTCTGGCGCTGCGCCCAGAAGGTGACCCTGAACGACCTCGCCGCCAGCCCGATGATGAAGCTGATGTCGGGCATGCAATATGTCTTCACCCGCTCGGGCCACCTGTCGAATGCCGGGATTTATGCCGGCGCCTTTGTGCGCAGCGACCCGCGCCTCGAACAGCCGGATTTGCAAATCAATATGTTCGGGTGGAGCGCCTTCGAGCGGTTGCGCACCGGCATCAAGCCACATCCGTTTTCCGCCTTTACCCTGAGCCCGGTGCATCTGCGCCCGGAAGGCCGCGGTTCGGTGCGGTTGAAGAGTGCCGACCCGTTGGCGGCACCGGCGATCCGCTTCAACTTCCTGGCCAGCGACTATGATTTCCAGGCGCTGATCTACGGCACCCGGCTGTCGCGCAAGATCGCGGCGCAACCGGCGCTCAAGCCGTTTGTCGTCGAGGAGGTGATCCCCGGCGAGGCGGTGCAGAGCGATGAGCAACTGATCGAGGAAATCCGCAACCGCGGCGTCTCCAACCTGCATCCGGTCGGCACCTGCCGCATGGGGCGCGATGTCGACTCGGTGGTTGACCCGCGCCTGCGGGTCTACGGCCTTAAAGGCCTGCGCGTCGCCGACGCATCGATCATGCCGCAGGTTCCCGGCGGCAACACCAACGCCCCCTCGATCATGATCGGCGAGAAATGCGCCGCGATGATCCTGGAGGATGCCCGGTCGGCATAGGCAGCACACCGGCGGCGATTTCGCCTTTAAGGCGAATCCGGCGGCTCGCGCCGGCCGTGGTTATTTTGCCCAGCCGGATCAATTACCAACGCCTCGGTTCGCGAAGTTGGTTTTTGTCCCGATCTCGGAAAGTGGTGAAACGGGTGCTGTCGGCGTCGGCTTGCGCCTTGGCACAGACATCGATAAAGCTGCCCGCCAATTCTGGAAGCGGTTGAGGCCGACGTTTCGCTCGAAATCAGCTGTGATCGCCAATCGATATCTGTTGCGCGAAAGGCCGGGGGAAATACGCAGATGAGTCGCGCAAGGATGGGCGTTGCTGCGCTCGCCGTCATGGTGTTCGCAGTTGGCGTCACCACGTTGCCGGCCGTTGCCGGGAATTATCCGGACAAGCCGATATCGTTGATCGAACCTTATCCGGCCGGTTCGATTTCGGATTTGGGCGCGCGGGTATTGGCGCGGCAGCTTTCGACGGAACTGGGCCAGCCGGTCCGGGTCATCGCGGCACCGGGCGCCAATACCGCCGTCGGCGCCAGCAAGCTGCAGCAGGAACGTGCCGATGGGTCCGCCATTTTCTGGGACATTGTCTCGCAGCTTGGCTATGTGATCGCGAGCAAGGAACTACCCTATACCGCGGCGGATTTTCAGGGCGTCGCCATGCTCGGTGGTGAGTCGCTGGCGTATATTACGCGCGCCGACGACAACCGCTTCCCGACCGTCGCGGATATGGTGACCTACGCAAAAGCGCATCCCGGCGCGCTGTCGGTCGCCAATTCGGGAGACGGCGACTCCAAAAAGGCGCTCGACGATCTTGAAGCTGCGGCGCAGATCAAGGCCAATTCAATCCCCTATTCGGGCGGCTCGACGATCCTGACCGCGCTGCTCGGCGCGCATGTCGATCTCGGTATTACCGCCCCAAGCAACGCCATCAACAACGACAAGCTGCGAGTGCTGATGGTCGTCACGGCAGACAAGACCTACCCGCCGCTGCCGGGTGCTGTGACCGCAGGAAGCGCCGGGTACGATATCGCTTCCCCGCTGTTGCGCGGCGTCTTCGTCAAGAAAGGCACCCCGCCCTCGGTCATCAAAATCCTCAGCGACGCCACTCAAAAGGCGATGCAAAGCGACGAATGGCACGCGTTCTCCAAGCGGTTCTCGCAGATCGAGGCGCCGGACGGGCCGGACGCCACCGACGCCTCGCTGCAAAAGGAAGTTGCCCGGTGGCAAGCCTATCTGAAGGCCAAGCAATAGGCCGCGAATGCAACCGGGAGAAGGGAAGCTGATCGGCGCGGCGTGGGCGGGGCGCGCTTTCGCCGGGCTCTGCGCCATTGCCGGAGTGTATGCGGCGTCGGTCTCGCTCGCGCACACGCTTCACGGCGAGGCCGCAAGCGCGTGGCTTCTGCCGCTAGCCGCGGGGGCCCTGACAACGCTGCTCAGCCTCTGGGTCGCCATCGGGGGCAGTGAAGCAACGATCGGCTGGCGTGCTCTCGGCCATCGCGTCGGGGCAATGGCGCTGCTGGCGGCGTATGCGTTGCTGCTCCTGCCATTCTTTGGTTTTCTGACCGCCTCGATCCTGCTGATCCTGGCCATCGCGATGTTTTACGCATCGAACCGGCTGTTTGTCGGGGCTGGCGGCTTGATCATCGCTGTCGGCATGTGGGCACTGTTTTCGTATGTGCTCGCCGAACCGCTGCCGGGCGGGCTGTTGTGGCGATGAACGCCGCAGTTCTGCATCAAGCCCTCCACCTCATTTCGCCGTTCTATATCGTCGCCGGAACCCTCGCCGGTTATCTCGTCGGGATCATACCGGGGCTGGGCCCGGCGGCGGGCATCACGCTGCTGCTACCCCTGACCTATTACATGTCGCCGGCCGAAGCCCTGATCTTCTACGCCAGCCTCTACCAAAGCGCCGAATACAGCGGATCGATCACGGCGATCGCCGTCAGCACGCCGGGCACCCCCAACGCCGCGGCGACCGTGCTCGACGGGTTTGCCATGAACCGCGACGGCAAAATCGGCAAGGCCTTCGCCTATTCCCTGTGGTCCGCCGCGTTCGCGTCGCTGGTCGGCACCTGCGGCATGCTGCTGCTCGCGGAACCGATGGCGCGGCTGGCGCTTTATTTCGGCCCTTCCGAATATGCCGCGCTCGGTATTTTTGGTTTGTCCTCGGTCAGCATCCTGTCATCGGAATATCCGCTGCGCGGCCTGCTCTCGGCGGTCTTGGGGCTGCTGCTGAGCACGGTCGGCCTTGACCTGATCAGTGGGACGCAACGTTTCACCTTCGGCATCCCCTCGCTGTTCGACGGCCTGCCGCTAGTTGCCCTGCTGACCGGGTTGTTCGCGCTGCCGGAAGCCGTCGTGCTGCTCACCGAAAAACAGGCCGGGTTTCAACTCGATTCCCGCCGAGGCAGCCAGGCCGTGTGGCTGCGCTGGCGAGAGTTTGCCGCGGTATTTCCGCCCATGCTGCTCGGCACCGCAGTGGGCTTTATCATGGGCTTGGTACCTGGCCTTGCCGGCAGTGTCCCGCCCTGGATCTCCTACAATCTGGCGCGGCTGACATCGCGGGAGCGGGAGCGGTTCGGCAAGGGAGCGCCCGCCGGCATCGTCGCCCCGGAGGCGACCAATGCCGCCGTCATGCATTCGACCCTGTTGCCGGCTTTCAGCTTTGGCATTCCCGGAACCCCGACATCGGCGGTGATCCTTGGC
Organism: Allostellaceae bacterium; assembly: GCA_036268425.1. GTDB lineage: Bacteria > Pseudomonadota > Alphaproteobacteria > ATCC43930 > CGMCC-115725 > DATARH01. Next base: position 32,574 of record DATAUE010000178.1, on the reverse strand, counting down.
GCGATGATGCTCAGCGGGTTGACGCCCGGCCCAATGCTGTTCGCCGAACACGCCGAAATTCCCTACGCCGTCTTTATCAGCCTGTTCCTGGCAACCGTGTTTTTATGGGTCGTCGGCCTCGTCGCCACCAATGTGTGGGTGCGCATCCTGACCGTGCCGCCGGAACTGCTGGCGATCGGCGTTATCCTGTTTGTCGTGATCGGCAGCTATGTCGCCCGGACAAACCTGTTCGATCCGCAGCTTGCCGTCATCGCCGGCATCATTGGCTATGTGATGAAAAAGAGCCATTTTTCGGCACCGGCCCTGGTCGTCGGGTTTATTCTCGGGCCGATCATCGAGACCAATGTGCGCCGCGCCTTACTACTGTCGGGCGGCACAGCGGGTTTCGGGATGCCGGGGCCGCTGACCGCCGTGCTACTGGTCCTCTCCGTCGTCATGCTGGGCTACGGCATCCGGCAGAACCGCGGCCGGTAGCCCGTGCCGCGACTATCTATGCCGCGATCGGCACTTGACCGGCGAACTGGGTGCGGAACATGACGCGTCGCTGGGTGTCGTCAACCTCTTCGCGGTAATGCATCGCGCAGCGATTATCCCAGACGAGGAAATCGCCGGCCTTCCACCGGTGCGTCCAGCTAAGCTCCTCGCGCGTCGCATGCTCCCACAGCCGGGCAAGGATCGCTTCGCTCTCGGCCTCGTCGAACCCTTCGATGAATTGTGACGGATAGACCCGCCGCCGCCCGAGATAAAGCGCGGTGCGGCCGCTATCGGGGTGGACCCGCACCAGCGGATGCATCGGCCCCGGCACCTCATCGGGCCGCTCCGGCACCTTCAACCCGGGCCGCAGCACGCCGGCCGAGTTGCGGCTGGCATCCTGTTTTGAGCGCTTGCCGGTAATTGCCTGCTTTAGGTCGGCGGGCAGGGTCTCGTATGCAACATACTGATTATTGAACGACGTGTTGCCGCTATGGGTCGGGACTTCGAGCGAATAGAGGCAGCTTCCGGCCGGCGGCGCTTCGACATAGGAATTGTCGGAGTGCCAGACCACCTCATAGCTGCCGAGGCCGCCATTGTCGCGCACCGGCTGACCGCTTTCATCGAGATTCGACAGGATGGTCAATTCGGGGAATTGCTCGTCGAGCGTCATGCCCGCGGCCTTCATATAACGGCGCGCACCGCCTTCCACCGTATCGCCGAAGATGCGCGCAGCGTCGAGGTAATGCGCGGCGTCGAGGTACTGGTCGCGGAACAACAGCACGAGATGGTCGAGCCAGGCGTTGCGCAGCGCCGCTGCGACATCCGCCGGCACCGGTTGCGACAGATCGACCCCGCGAATTTCCGCGCCGACCGCCCGGCCGGTCGGGACGATTTTGAGTTTAGCCAGTGTGTTCGGCTGCCTTGCTGCGCGTTGGCCGCGGGCGAGGCCCCCAAAGAAATCCGAGTCCGGCATAATTCCTCCATCAGTGTTTGGCATCGGCATCCCAGACGCGTGCCAATGCCGGCTCAAGGCGCTCAAACCAGGGTCGCCATCGTCCTGCTTTTGCCCCTGCGGCGCAACGCACGCGCCTTCATGCCTGAGCTTTACGTTCGGCAATCCAACTCGATACCTGGTCGTAATAATTGGCGATGTAATACTCCGCGATGTCGTCAGCGGTGGTATTCCACACCCCCTCATGGCCGAGAATGTATTGCAGAGCCTGATCGAGATATTTCGCGGCGTTCGGGCGCCCGATATTGTGCGGATGCAGTGAAAGACACATGACGCGACCGCTCTCTTCGCCTTCACGATACAAGGTATCGAACTGGTCTTTGATCATCTGCAGGAAATAATCAGCTTCACGGTTCCACGCCAACATGCCGGCGTCGTTTGTCTGGCCGGTATAGGGAACATAGATGAATTTCTGGCCGCCCCGCACCTTGATCGGCCAGGGCTGGTCGTCGATGATCCATGACGTGTGATAGAGGCAGCCCGCCTCGGCCATCAGATCATCGGTCCGCACGGTATAGCCCGCGCCACCGCCGAGCCGTCCTTTCAGGCGCTTGCCGGTCATTTCCTGCAGATGCGTGACGAAATCCTGCCAGTACGCCCGCTCCTGCTCTTCAGTCAAATCGTAGATCGGCCGGCTATTGTAGAGGCCGTGCGCCATGTAATCCCAGTTGGCGGCGATCATGGCGTCTTTTATTTCGGGGAAGTGATCCAGAACCTCAAGATTAAGACAGCAGCAGGCGCGAACCTTGTGCCTGTTCAGGATATCCAGCATCCGCCAGAACCCGACACGATTGCCGTAATCCATGCGCGTGTAATGCGGGATATCCGGCTGGGTCGGCCGGTTCTCGGGCAGGTATTCGAAAAATTCCATGTTCGGCGCAACCCAGAACGCGACGCGCGCATTACCGGGCCATTTGATGGTCGGGCGTTCGGTGATCGGTGCATAGTCGAACCGGCCGGGTGCGAGGGTCACGTTGTCTACTCCGTGGGCCTGCGATACGTCGCAAATTCATCCGCAAAACAAGGAAACGGCTAACCTAATTGCGCCTTGAACCAGTCGATGATCGCGCCGCCGGTCGCCTTCCAGACACCTTGATTCGCGCAGATATGGCCCAGCACGTCGTCGAGATGCCGGATGCGCCACGGCTGGCCCATGATCCACGGATGCAGGTGCAGAACCATCAGCCGCCCGGTGGTCGCACCGTCCGCGTACAGGCCGTCGAACCAGTCTCGCCACAGCAGGCTTACTTCGTTGATCGTGCGGCGGCCGTGTAGGTGAATGTAATTGTCATCGAGATAGGCATTCACCCCGAGCGAATAGAGTTCGCCGGTCTTTGGCGTCATGCGATAGGGCTGCTCGTCGTTGCCCCAGTCGCAGACATAGCGGATACCCTCGGCGGCGAGCAGGTTTGGGGTGTTCGGCGTTTCCTGGAAATCGGGGCCGGACCAGCCAACCGGGCGCTTGCCCGTGGCCTTTTCCACCGCCGCGATCGAGGCGCGGATATATGCGCGTTCCTCGTCTTCGGACATGCCGATATGGATGATGCGGCGGCGCGAAAGACCATGCGCGATGAACTCGGCATCACGCTTCAGACCCTCCTTGACCAGGAACGGATAATGGTCGGCGACAGCCTTATCGAGCGCCAGGGTGGGCGTGATGCCGTATTTGTCGAGCGCCGCGAGGATGCGAAAGATCCCGACACGGTTGCCGTATTCGTGATTGCCGTAGCCGCCGATATCGGGGAACTGATTGATGGGCGGATTGCCAGTCCACAGCCCCTCCGGGCCGCCTAGGGGGCTCACCGGCAGCGGCGTGCCCGGCGGCACCTCCCAGTCCCAATGCTCGAGATTGACGATAACAGCCAGTGCGACGCGGGCGTTGTCCGGCCATCTAAGCACAGGGCGGGTGACGATCGGGGACCAGGGATAAAAATCCTGGTCCATGCCGTAGGTCCGCTTTGCCGGCATGACGCCGCTCCTGTCCCGGTGCCGTTCCCCTCCGTTGTACCGGATTACCGGGCGATCTTCACGCACTTGAACTCAGCGGGCGGTGTCGATTCCGACTGAAACGCCGGCGACGAGTCCAAACGCTATTTTTTGACGTATTTGCGCAGCCCCTTGCCGACATTTTCGGCACCGAACACATCGCCGGCGGCATCCGCTGCAACCCCCTCGCCGCCCGAGGTGTCGGTCGCGGGATTGGGGCGCGGAATGTAAGCAGTCACCGAGCCGTCCTTGGCATTGCCGATGCGGATACCGCGGCGGCAACCGGGATCGGTCGTGCAGCCTTCCTTGTCTTCGGTCTGCGAGTCGGCGACATAGATCACATCGTTCTTGTCAATAAACACCGCGCTCGGCCGGCCAAACTGCGTCCATTCGGCAAGAAACTTGCCGTCCGCATCGAAAATCTGGATGCGCGAATTGACCCGATCGGCGACAAAAACCCGGCCTGTCGAGTCGAGAGCGATACCGTGCGGTTCGTTGAACTCGCCGGGCCCGCTGCCTTTTTTACCCCACGCCTTGATGAACTGGCCGGTGGCGGAAAACTTGACGATGCGCGCATTGGAGTCGCCGCCATGCCCGTCCGCGACAAAGATCGTCCCGTCGGGCGCGACCGTTACCGCCGAGGGCTTGTTCAGATAGCCCGGCGCATCGCCCGGCATGCCGGGATGGCCCAGCGTCATCAGCACCTTGCCGTCGGGGTTGAACTTGACGACGACATCGCCCTTGCCGTTTTTGCCGTCGGCATCGGCGACATAGACATTGCCGTCCTTGTCGACCGCGATGCCGTGCGGAAACGCAAACATATCCGCGCCAAAGCTTTTGATCAGCTTGCCCGAGGCGTCGAACTCCAGCACCGGCGGCAATTTCGATTTCAGACAATCGCCACCGCAGCGCTCGAACGCCCAGATGCTTTTGCCATCGCGATCGGGCGCCACCGCGATCACGCCACCCCACGGATGCTCTGGCGGCAGCTGCCCGAATTTCGTGCCCGCGGCATAAGGATTCGGCAACTCGATCGACGGCTTATCGGCCGCCGATGCGCTGCCCGACTCGAGACCCGAATCAATGAACGCCGCGGCCACCAGCAGGCCGGCTACCGCACCGATGCGCACAAGGGCGCCGCACCACCGCTTTGTCATCGCCGCCTCCCCGATAGGTTTTTTTGGTGCAGCAGCCTAACCTTTGGGCGAGGCGGCAGGCAATTACCATCGGCAGGCGATCCAACGACGGCGGCACGGCCGGGCGGGTTCCGATTGTGCCGTGGCGGAAAGCTCAGGTCGTCGCAAGGCCCGGCGCGATGGTCGGGTCGCGCCGCCGGGTCGGTCCTCCCGCCACGATCTGCACGACGCCGGCGGTAAACCCGATCGCGACACCGATCTTCCAGGCCGGCCCGTAGGAGCCGGTCGCGTCGTAAATCAGCCCGCCGCCCCAGGCACCGAGCGACGACCCGACCTGATGCATGACAAACGAGATGCCGAGCAGCGTCGCCATGTAGCGCGTGCCGAACATTTCGGCGACAAGGCCGCTGACCAGCGGTGCCACGCTGAGCCACAGCATGCCCATCGCGGCGGCAAACATCAGCGTGCTGGCCGCGGTCGGCGGCATGATGAAATAGGCGGTGAACACGCCGGCGCGCAGAATGTAGAGCAAGCCCAGCAGGATATGTTTGGGGTAGCGGGCGCCGAGCCATCCCGCGGTCAGCGAGCCGACGCAGTTCATCCCGCCGATGACGGCGATCGCCTCGGCGCTCAGCATCGGGTCCTGCCCGCAGATCGCCAGATAGGTCGGCAGATGCGTCGTCAGGAACACGAGGTTGAGGCCACAGACGAAATACGCCCCCGACATCACGATAAAGCCGCGATGGCGCGCCGCCTGCCCCAGCATCTCGCGCATCGTGGTGCGTGTCGCGTCGCGACGCGGGATCATATCAGCACCGCCGGCCATAAACGCCGCCGGCAGCATCGCCAGCGCCAGAACGCCGAAGAACAGGACGCCGATCTGCCACGCGTGATGCGCCAGCAGGCTCTGGGTGATCAGCGGCACCGCGAGGGTGCCGAGCGAACCGGCGGCGGACACGACGCCGAGCATCTTGCTGCGCTGTTCTTCAGAGACCGTGCGGGCACAGGCGGTCAAGGCCAGCGATGAGGCGGTGCACGACAGCGCTACCCCGATCAGGGCACCGGAAACGATCAGCGCCCCCGCCCCTCCTGCCGATGCCATGACACCGAGCCCGGCAACATAGATCGCCGCACCGGCCATCATCGTAACGCGCAGCCCGAACCGGTCGGCCAACGCACCGACCGGCGCCTGCGACAACCCCCAGACGATGTTCTGGATCGCGACCGCAAGCGTGAAATCCGACGCCGTCAGCGCCAGATCGCGCGTCACCGGCGTCAGAAACAGGCCGAGGCTCTGGCGCAACCCCATGCCAAGGCTGAGCAATACCGCCGCGCCGACGAGGATCAGGCGGGTGTTGACCGAAGATGTGCGGGAAGCCATGTGCGCTCGGAGGCCCGGAGTTAACAGACTGGGCCTGTAATTTGCCTCAGTCCGCCTGCCTACCGAATAGCCATCGACGCAGCGTTTCCCTGCGCTTTTAGCATGAGGTTCTCCGCACGGCGTTCTCAGCGCATAAATTATTCCCCTCCCCCACTGGTGGGAGAGGGTTGGTCAGGCCGATGTAGCGCCTCGTTTAATAGCGCCAGCCCCAGGGACCCCAATGCCGGTGATGCCGCCAGCCCCACGGCGCGTAGGGCGGGGGATAGCCCCAGGGCGGACCGGCGTAAACCGGCGCCGGGTAGGGCGGCGGATACCCCTCGGCCGGCGGATACCCCTCGGCGGGCGGATAGCCTGGCGCGGGCGCCATTTCCGCGCGGCCGCCTTGCAGTTGTTCGCGATTCAGCATGTCGGCCACGTCGTCGCCGGGCCCGACGGCCGTCATCCGCACCGGGACGTGCCGCATCGGGCGCCTTCTGGCCGGCCTTGCCCGTGTCGCGGTCGTCGTCATCGGGGTTGCCGCCGGCGGCGACGCGGCCGCGGCTGGTGGCGCAGCGGCGAGCGGCATCGCCGCCGATGGTGCGGCTGCAGGCGGAGCGGCTGCAGGCGGAGCGGCTGCAGGTGGTGCCGCAGCGGGCGGAACGGGGGCGGTTGCAGCGCCCGGCGTCGATAGCGGCGTCGATGGCGACATCGGCGCCTGCGCCGAGGCCGGCGCCATTGGCGCCATCAGGACAAGGACGGCGCCGATCGCTACGCCATTCAGCAGATACTTCATCACTGACCCTCCGGTCGGAGAACACATGCTCAATAACGCCTGGGAACAAAAACGGCGCAGAGCGTGCGACCAATATCGCATTTTCGGCGGCGCGCCGCCGCGTCATCCCCGTAAACCGCCGGCCACCGCCCCCGCCGCCCTACCCTGTGGCGCCGCGCCAGATCGCGCCGGCGTAAAGCGCCTCGCCGAAATCGGGAGGCACATCCGCGGTCAGGCGCCCCTGATGCAGGTCGAGGTCGGCGAGAAACAAATCGCGGCTGATGCGGGCGACCACGGCGGGAATGCCGCGCTTCATGCTCGGCACGTCGCCGACCGGCCAGCCGCCGCTGACGAACCCGGCTGGGTTGTGGACATGGATATCGCGCAGGTAAGGCGCGGCACCCGGCGTTTTCTCGGCATATTCTTGCCCCGCGCCGAGATAGGGGTGCATGCCGAGATACGCGTCTTCCTCATTCCGTGGCGGCGTAAAACAGTCGCGCCATAGCAGGATGCGGTCGGCAAAATCGGCCAGTTCCGGCCGCGCCTGCGGATCGACGAAATAGCCGGTGCCGGCAATCGCGAAATCACAGCGGAACTCGCCGCCAGCGGCGGTCACGACGATGTCGCCACCATCGATGCGCGCCGCTTCTGCCGGCGCGGCGAGATGCAGATGGAAATTTGCGAATCGCAATACCCGTTCGAGCGCATCTGAGGGCGCCGTCGAACCAGCCCGGCGGAACCGGATCGCCTGATGCCAGCGCACCGCATCGGGCAGGTCATGGTAATTGTCATAAGCGCCGGGATAGCCGCGTACCCGCGAAATCGGCGTCGCCGCGAGAACCGCCCGGCGCGCGAACAAACGCACCGACGCAGCGCCGGCTTCGAGCGCGGTTCCCGCCGCATCGAAGGCGGAAGCCGCGCCGCCGAGCACCGCCACTCGCTTGCCGCGCAGCGTCGCAAAATCGATCGCATCGGCCGTATGGGCATAAGACCGCCGCGGTAGGGCGTCGCTCAGCACCGCCGGAATGTAAGGTCCGCCATTGCCGGCGACGCCATTCGCCAGGATGATTTTGCGCCCGGTCTCCACCGTGGCGCCCTCCGGCGCCTCCAGGTGCAGGCGAAAATGTCCGCTTGCCGGCTCGATGCGCGCGAGGCGCGTGCGGTAGCGCACCGGAATATCGAGGAAATGACGATACCAGCGCAGGTATTCGGCCCAGTCGCGGCGTGGGATGCGGACCATCGCGGCATAGGCGGCAGCGTCATGGCGCGCCTCGTACCAGGCCTGGAAGCCGAGCCCGACAATGCCGAGTTCCGGCCCCGGCAATGTCTTTGGCGTCCGCAGAACATTCATCCGCGCCGCATTCAGCCAGACGCCCGCGGCATCCTCGTCATCGGCCATATCGATGACCGACACCTTGCCGATCCCGGCGCGGCGCAAGGCAAACGCAAAGGCACAGCCGGACTGGCCGCCGCCGACGATCACGACGTTATGGTCGATCCCCGGACGATCCGGCACCCAGTTCTGCGGGTCGGGGCCGATCAGCCGCAAGGCCTCGCGGGCCATCTCGTCGGGGTCGGGACGTTCCGCCATATCGGCACCTTTTCGCTGATCGTCGTTGCGGCTGTAGCGAAGCAGTGCTTGGCTACACCTGCAACGGCTAAAGCGAGACCTGCGCCGAAGAGGAACTGGCGGCATGCCCGAGACCCGGACCGTCACGGTCTATATCGACTACAAAAGCCCGTACGCCTATCTCGCAAAAGGGCCGGCCTACGCGTTGGCGCGCGATTTTCCGGTCACCCTCGACTGGCTGCCGTACATTCTCGACATCCCGAGCTTTCTCGGCTCTGCAACGCTTGATGAGAACGGCCGGGTCATCGAGCAAAACCGCAACGCGCATCAATGGCGGCGCGTCAAATACCTCTACATGGATTGCCGCCGGCAGGCCAAAAAGCAGGCCCTTGTGATCCGCGGGCCCCAGAAAATCTGGGATTCGACGCTGGCCGCCTGCGGGCTGCTTTATGCCAAGCGCCACGGCGAGGAGGTGCTGCGGCGCTACAACGACATCACCTTCGAGCGCTTCTGGAAACGCGAACTCGACATCGAAGACCCCGCCGTCATTGCCGCCGTGCTGCGCGAAGCCGGCGCCGACGCTGGAGGTTTCGCCGATTACGCCGCCAATGCCGGTCAGCGCGAGGTCGACCGCGTGTCGCGCGCCGCCGAAGCCGCCGGCATTTTCGGCACGCCCAGCTTTGTCGTCGACGGCGAGCAATTCTGGGGCAACGAGCACCTGCCCGATATCCGTGCAATGCTGGCGTCATAACCCGCTCGGTGGGCGGGTATGCTCGCAATTTGGCTGAATCCTCAGATCGGACCGCAATAGGGGCCTCGATCGCATGCGGAGAAACGAGAAATGAGCGACGACCTGCCGACCGCCACCCGAGTGTCCGATCCCGGCATCCGCGCCCTTTATCGGCTGGAGAATCGCTGGCAGGCGTGGCTCGATGTCGAGGCGGCGTTGGCCAGGGCTCAAGCGGAACTCGGCATCATCCCGCGCGAAGCCGCCGACGCCATCGTCAAGTCAGCCCATTACGAACTGATGGACCGCGCCCGCCTCGACGAAGGTTTTGCCCGCACCGGCCACACCATCGTGCCTCTGGTGTGGGAACTCTCCCGCGTCGTCGGCGAGACGCATGGCGGCTGGGTGCATTGGGGCGCGACGACGCAAAACATCACCCAGACCGGCGATCTGCTGGTCCTGCGGCAGGCTCATGGCATCTTCCTCAAGCTGATCGGCGAGGCCTTGAAAGGCGCCGCCGATCTCGCCGAGCGCGGCGCCGATATGCCGATCGCCGGCCGCACCCACGGCCAGCACGCCGTTCCGGCGACCTTCGGCTACAAGGTCGCGATCTGGGTCGATGAGCTGATCCGCCATGTCGAGCGGCTCAAGCAGGCCGCGCCGCGCATTTTTGTTGCGATGCTCGGCGGCGGCGCCGGCACCTTCGCTTCGCTCGGCAAGAACGGCCCGCCGGTGCAGGAAGGCATTGGCCGCCAGCTTGGCTTTGGCTCGATGACGGTGCCGTCGCGCGTCATACTCGACCACCTTGCCGAGAACATCTGCATCCTCGGCATGCTGGCGGCGAGCTGCGGCCGCATCGGGCGCGAGATCTACACATTGATGAAGACTGAATTCGGCGAGGTCGAAGAGCCGGTGCCGCCGGGCACGGTCGGCAGCTCGACGATGCCGCAAAAGCGCAACCCGAAATTGTGCCAGGACATCATCGCCGCTGCGGCCGAGGTGCGCTCGATCGTGCCCTTGGCGCTCGAAGCGATGCAGACCGAACACGAAGCCGACCGCACCACCAGCTTGATGTTCGACTCCGCCGAAAGCCGCGCCTGCATCGCCACCGGCGACATGCTGAGCCGGCTCGGTGAAATCTTCCGCGGGCTGAAGCTCGACCCCGAACGCATGCTGGCCAACCTCGACCTCGGCGGCGGGCTGATCATGGCCGAAGCGGTGATGCTCGACCTGGGCATCGCGCTCGGCCGCCAGCACGCCCACGATGTCGTCTATGACGCGGCGATGGAAGCGGCCACCGCCCGCAAATCCTTTGGCGATCTGCTGGCCGCCGACCCGCGGGTCACGGCGCATCTCGACCCGGCCGCGATCACGAAACTGCTCGACCCGACCGCCTATACCGGGCTTTGCGCCGACATGGCCCGCGACGCCGCGCAACGCGCCCGCACCACTGCCGCCGAACTCGCCTGAGTTTGCAGGCGAAGCATCAAAAAGAGCCCGCTGCCATCATTTTCAAGGGAGGCGCAAATGCTGACATTTTATTTCTCGCCCGGTTCGAGTTCGATGGCACCGCATATAGCGCTGCATGAAGTCGGCGCGCCGTTTGAGCCGAAACTGACGTCGCTGCATCAGCAAAAAAATCGTGCGCCGGACTACCTCGCGCTCAATCCCGAGGGCAAGGTGCCGACGCTGATGGTCGATGCGAAGCCATTGACCGAGGTGGCGGCGATCCTGTGGTATCTCGGCCGCCGCTATCCCGAGGCCGGGCTGCTGCCGGCCGGCGACATCGATACGGAAAGCCGGATCATTTCGTGGATGTCGTTTATCGCCTCGACGGTGCATCCGGCGCGGCGCGCCGGCCTTGAGCGCTGGCGTGCGGCCTTTGTCATTGCCGAGGAAAAGCTGGGCGGGCAGGATTGGGCGATCGATCGCTATTCGATTGCCGATATTCACCTGTTCCGGCTGTACTGGCGCTTTGTCGACGCCGAGGGGCCGCATGAAGCCGACTACCCCGGATTGACCGCACATTACGAGCGCATGATGGCTCGCCCTGCGGTACAGCGGACCTTGGAGATCGAAAGCGCGATCGGTTACAACCTGCCCTGATTTTCCGGCCCTGCTTCCTGCTTTCAGGAGACGACATGCGGCTTGACCGATTGCCACCAGCGACCGCGGAACGTTACGCCGCGCTCGAATGTCCTGATTTCGCGACGACACCCTGGGTCGAGGGACCGCCGCTGGCGCAGCGGCGGGTCGCGATCGTGTCGTCGGCCGGGCTGGTCGTGCGCGGCGACAAGGTGTTTCGCGGGCGTGACGCGGATTACCGCACCATTCCGGCCGGTATCGCACCGGAAAACCTGTTGTGCAGCCATATCTCGATCAATTTCGACCGCACCGGCTTTCAGGAAGACCGCAACGTCGTCTTCCCGATCGACCGGCTTAACGAACTGTCGGCCGAAGGCGTGATCGGTTCCGTCGCGCCGACGCATTACTCGTTCATGGGCGCGACCGATCCAGTGCAGATGGTCGACGGCGCCGCCGAGGTCGCGGCAAAGCTCAAGGCAGACCATGTCGACGCGGTTCTGCTGACCTCGGTTTGACCGCTCTGCACGCGCGCCGTGAGCGCGCTGGGGCATTACCTTGAGGAAGCCGGCATTGCCAGCGTCGCGATCGCGCTGATCCGCCCGCAGGCTGAACATACGCGGCCGCCACGCGCCTTGTGGGTCCCCTTTGAACTGGGGAGGCCAATCGGGCCGCCAGGCGATGCGCCCTTCCAGCGGCGCGTGATCCTCGCGGCTCTGGGCATGCTGGAGGCCGATAACGGTCCTGTGCTGCTGCAGGATTTCGCCGATGACGATCCGCGCGAGGCTCCCGACGCGGCATGGCGTCCGCCGATTCCGCCCGCCGACGGTGTCGAAAGCCTGGAGGCAGGCGTCCTTGCCGATCTGGTCGATGCCGAGTTGCGCGCACTGGCGCCGGCTTACGCCAAATCCTGCACCGAACGCGCCCGCAGCACGGTCGGGCTTCTGGGGGCGCCACCCGCTGCCGCCGCCGACTACGTCACGGCGTGGTTGCGCGGCGAGCAGCCGCAAAGCCTGGCTGCGGATATGTCGCCGATCCTCAGCCTGCGCTTCGCGGTCGACGACATCAAAGCCTTTGCGCTGGAGGCGGCCCTGGCTGGCGGCGGCCAGCCGTCGAGCCAGCAACAAGGCGACTGGTTCTGGAATGAAACCGCGACCGGCGCCGCTATCCGCCGCCTGCGCCGCACATTGCTGACCGACGAGGACGAACGCGCCAAGCTGATCGCTACGATGTTCATGGTCCCGGCTTTGCGTATCCCGCCCGGAGGATAACGCCCCGCACATAAAGGCAAGCGCAGGAGAGGTCGCATGAAGACGCGGTTGCTGGTGTTTGTCGTCGTGCTGGCTGGCCTATGGGTGGCGCAAGCCGGCCACGCCGCGGTCTTCAAATGGGCTAATGACGGCGATGCGCGGGCGCTCGACCCGTACACGTTCAACGAAACCGTGCAGAACTCGTTTCTCGAAAACATATACGAGAAGCTGGTCGAGCACGGTCGTGATCTAAGCCTGCAGCCGACCCTTGCACTGTCCTGGGAAACGACCAGCCCCAATGTTTGGCGCTTTCATTTGCGCCCCAAGGTCAAATGGCAGGACGGCACGGCCTTTACCGCCGACGACGTGGTGTTTTCGTTCAAGCGGATCAGCGGCAAAAATTCGGCCAAACGCAGCCAGGTCGCGACGATCAAGGAAGCGCACAAGATCGACGACCTGACCGTCGATTTCGAAACCGACGGTCCCGACCCGATCCTGCCATCCGAGATGACGGCGATGGACATCATGTCAAAGGCATGGTGCGAAGCGCACGACTCGGTCGAAAACATCGTGTTCGGCAAAGGCGACAGCTACGCGCTGTACCACACGATGGGCACCGGGCCGTTCCGCCTGGTGTCGCGCGAACCCGACCGCAAAACCGTGCTGGAACGCAACCCCGATTGGTGGGGCAAGCCCGAGCACAATATCGACCGGGCTGAGTTCAACGTCATCGGCAACGCCTCGACGCGGGTCGCCGCGCTATTGTCGGGCGAGATGGACATGATCTATTCGGTGCCGCCGCAGGACGCCGACCGCATTGCGAAAAGCCCTGGCGTCAAGCTGATCGAAGGCCCGGAACTGCGCACGATCTATCTGGCGATGGACCAGGTTCGCGACGAATTGCTGTTCTCCAGTGTCAAAGGCAGAAACCCGTTCAAGGACGTGCGGGTACGCCGCGCCGTCGCGCTGGCGATCGACGAGGATGCAATCGTCAAGCGCGTGATGCGCGGCCAGGGCCATCCGACCTGGCTGATGTACGGTCCGGGCGTCAACGGCTATGACCCGGCGCACGACAAGCGGCCCGCCGTCGATCTCGCCCAAGCCAAATCGCTGCTGGCCGCGGCCGGCTATCCCGACGGCTTCCAGGTGCAGATGGACTGCCCGAACGACCGCTATGTGATGGACGAGCAGATCTGCACCGCCATTGCCTCGATGCTGGCCCGCATCAACGTCAAGGTTGATGTCTTTGCCCGCACCAAGGTCAAGTTCTTCGCCGATGTCAATTACCCCAACTACAAGCTCAGTTTTTCGCTGAACGGCTGGACCCCCGGCACTTACGACGCGCACAACGTACTGTACACGTTGCTGGCGTCTCGCGATGCGGTTGGACGCGGCCAGGGCAATTTCGGCGGCTATTCCAACCCGAAACTCGACGCGCTGACCGACGAAGTCGCACACGAGCAGAACCGCGACAAGCGACAGGCGCTGATCGACGAAGCATCAAAGATCGCGCAGGGCGATGTCGCGACGATCCCGTTGCACCAGCAGGTCATCGTGTGGGCGGCGCACGACAATATCGATCTGGTGCAGCCGCCCGACAACGCCTTCTACCTACGCTGGGTCAAGGTCAAGGAGTGACGCTGGGGAGGGCAGAAAGGCAAAGCGTCTTCCGCCAATTTTCCGGCGCGACGTAGAGCCAGACAAGCTAGGCGGAATGCGCCTGCGCTTTTCCGCCCCACCACGCCCGAGAGTTAATACGGCACCGTGCCGCGTACAACGGTGCGGTGCAGCACGCGGCGATGCATGCCCATCGCGTAATTCGCGACGGCACGGTGCAGCAAACAGCGATTATCCCATAAGATCAGGTCGCCCTGCCGCCAGCGATGCGTGTAGACGAATTCCGACTGCGTCGCATGCGCCAAGAGGTCGGTCAGCAGCGTTGCACCCTCGGCCTCGTCCATCCCGACGATCGTCGCGGCATGATTGCCGAGATAAAGCGCCTTTTCGCCGGTTTCCGGGTGCGTGCGGACCACCGGGTGATCGACCGGCGGGCGTTCGCGGAGTTCTGCCTCGGTTGCCGGCCGGCTGCCGGAGGCGGTCCGGCTCGCCTGCCAGCTATGGATGCCGCGCAGTCCGGCAAGGCGCTCTTTCATCGCCGCCGGCAAGGCCCGGTAGGCCAGCGCCATGTTGGCAAACTGCGTATCGCCGCCATCCGGCGGCAATTCGACCGCATGCAGCATCGTCATCAGCGACGGCACGGCGTGATACGATTTGTCGGTGTGCCAGAAATAATTGCCGCGGGTATCGAGCGCGTCGGTCGGGTTGCCGTCGCGGTCCAGATTGGTGACCGAATGGACGATTCCGTAACGCCCGTCGGAATGCCGCCCGACATGCTCTTCGAGTTCGCCGAAATTGACCGTGAAATCGTATTGTTGGTCCTGGGTCAGCGCCTGATCGCGGACGACAACGATATGATGGTCGAGAAATGCCTGCAGAATCATCGCCTTTAAGGCGGGCGCCAGGGGGGCCGACAGATCGGCGCCGGTAATCTCGACGCCGCCGGCCGGCGACAGCCGTTGTCCCAGGCGCGCCGCCGACCTGCCGGCAGCATCGGCTCCGGCGATTTCGGTCAAAGGCATTACGTCATTCACTGGCTGACCCCCGGTTCAAATTCGAGGTACGGTTGAAATTCGCGGTAAAGGCAAATTCGATCTAGAAATCGGTGCATCGCCCGTTGAATTCCCAATCTCCATAACGAGTCGGCTCCGGCCCTTTGGGTCCACCGATCTCGCGCGGCCGCGGCTGTGCCGGCGGTTTGGGTGCGGGCGCTGCCGGCGGCGGCGCGGTGTTTTCGTCAGGCTTTGGTGTCATGCGGCGAATATGGCGGTTGCGCCGCCCCGGCTCAACTGTGCAAAAGGCTCCGATCGCACCTGCGAGCCATGCAGTTTTGAGGAACGACGTTCGTTCGAGGGAACAATACGGTTCGGCGAGGGAACAATACGGTTCGGCCGGTGTTTGCATACGGGAGCCGCTTGCGGATAGCATCATTTGATGGTTACAGCAGAACCTTACGCACGAATGGCACCAAGTTCCGCGCCAACCGCACGGCAGATCGCCCTTGATCTGATCGCGACAGTGACGCGTCGCAAACGTCCCCTGGACGACGCGATTGATGACCACCCGACAATGGGCGAATTATCGGCACGCGATCGGGCCTTTGCGCGCCTTCTGGTCGCCACCGTATTGCGCCGGCTCGGGCAGATTGATTCACTGATCGCTGATTGCCTCAATACTCCGTTGGCACCGCGCGCCTCTCTCGTTCACGACATTCTGCGGATCGGCGTCTCGCAATTAATGTTCCTGCGCACCCCGGCACATGCGGCGGTCGCGACGAGCGTCGATCTCGCGCATGTGCGCGGCTTTCTGTCGCATAAAGGCCTGGTCAACGCGGTACTTCGGCGACTCAGTGTCGAAGGCCAGACTCGCGTAGAACAGCAGGATGCAGCACGTCTCAACACGCCCGACTGGCTGTGGAAATCGTGGAGCCGCGCTTATGGCGAAGAAGCGGCGCGCGCGATCGCCGGGGCACACCTGAAAGAGGCGCCGCTCGACCTGACTCTGCGGTTGCGTGATGAACCGGCGCGTGCCGCCCAGGCCGACGACTGGTGCGAAAAGCTGCAGGCAACACAGTTGCCGACCGGTTCGCTGCGCCGCCCCGCCGGAGGGTCGGTTACCTCGCTGCCCGGCTACAGCGAGGGCGCGTGGTGGATTCAGGACGCCGCGGCCTCCCTGCCGGTACGGCTGCTGGACGGCATCGCCGGTCGCGAGGTGGTTGATTTGTGCGCGGCACCGGGCGGCAAAACCGCGCAACTGGCCAATGCCGGCGCGCACGTCACAGCGATCGACCGATCGAGCCGCCGCCTCGACCGCCTGATTGCCAATCTGGCGCGGCTCGACCTGCCGGTATCGGCGATCGCCGCCGACGCGCTGACTTGGCGGCCGCAGCAGCCGATCGACGCCGTGCTGCTCGATGCGCCCTGCACCGCAACCGGCGCGATCCGGCGTCACCCCGATGTTAGCCACCTGAAGCATCCGGAGGATGTCGCGCGCTTGTCGGTAGTGCAGCAGAACTTGCTGCGCGCCGCGGTCGAGATGCTGCGGCCCGGCGGCTCGCTGGTGTACTGCACCTGCTCGCTGGAGCCGGAAGAGGGCCGTGACCGCATCGCCGCGCTGGTCGAATCCGGCGCTCCGGTCGAGCGCCGGCCGATTACGGCCGGTGAAATCGGCGCTCCGCCCGATTGGATTACCGCTGATGGCGATCTGCGCACCCTGCCCTGTCATTTTGCCGAATATGACGGGATCGACGGGTTCTATGCCGCTCGCCTGGTAAAGCGCGAACACGCCTGATTCGCCGTTTCGCATCGCAGCGCACGGCCGTCTGGCGAACTGCCGCCGGCCGCAACCCAGCACGCACACCACATCCGCCGCCCGAACCGGCCGCAACTTGCGAGCATGGTGTTTCCTTGTTACCAAACGATATGGGCTCAACCGACAGTCACGCTGGGTTGGGGACCCGCCAAGCGACCGGTTTGGAGGACGCCCCCATGCCGGCGGCACGCAGATGAAATCCGCATCCACCGGTAGAGGGCGGCCGCGTCCCGGCGGACCTCGCTATGGCGAGACGCCGGATGTGTGGACACGTTTGAGCCGCGATGCGTGGCGCAGGCTCGCGGGTGGTCCGCTTTACCATCACACATTGATGGGGCCGGTGCCGGCGGATTTGCGGCTACGGCTTAGCGAACGCTGGCCGGGCGACCCGAAACGCGGGGCCGCGATCCTGGCGGGGCAGATCGCGTTTGCCGGCGAACTCAACGCCAATCCCGCTCCGGTATGGTTTCCGACCGGCGCCGGCACGGCATGGCTTGCCGCCTGGCACGGTTTCGGCTGGCTCGCCGACGTGGTCGACAGCGGCACAGCCGGCCGAGACCCGGCACGGGCGCTGGTGCAGAGCTGGCTGCGGGATAATTCACGCTTTCATCCGGTCGCGTGGCGATCCGATGTTATGGCGTGCCGCATCTTTGCCTGGATCGTGCATTTCGACGAGATTGTCGGGCGCGAAAGCGATCGCAGCCTGCGCCGCGCCATGCTGGCGAGCATTGCGCGCCAGGTGCGGCACCTGACGCGGGTCGCCACCTGGGAACTTGGCGGCGCGGCCCGGCTCCAGGCCCTGAAAGGACTGCTCGCCGGTCTTGCGGTGCTGGGTGCGGCGGGGCCGCGCCTCGTGCGCGTCGCAAAAGTGCTCGAACGCGAACTGCCGGTGCAGATTCTGCCGGATGGCGGCCATCGCGCCCGCAACCCCTCGGTGCAGCTTTCGGTCTTGCGCGACCTGATCGATATTCGCGCCATATTGCGCGCTGCCAAGGTCGAGGTGCCCGGCCCGCTGCAGCAGGCGATCGAGCGCATGGCACCGATGCTGCGCTTTTTCCGGCATGGCGATCTGCGCCTCGCGCTGTTCAACAATTCGGTGGAAGAAGACGGCGTTATTGTCGATCTCGCGCTGACCCGCTCGGAGACGCGCGGCCAAGCGCCGGCGCAAGCGCCGCACACCGGCTTTCAGCGACTGCATGCCGGCCAGAGCCTGGTGCTGGTCGATACCGGCAAGCCGCCGCCGCATGGTTTCGATACCGAGGCGCATGCCGGTTCCTTGTCGTTTGAACTGAGCCAGGGCCGCGAGCGGATCATTGTGAATTGCGGCGGCTATCGCGGCGCCCGCAACGCCTGGCGCCGCGTCGCACGGTCGACTCCGGCGCATTCGGTGCTGGTCGTCGACGATAGCAGCATCCTCGAATTGCGCGGTGACGGTGCGGTAGCCCGCGCACCGGGCGCCGTCCGCTTTGAGCGCGCCGAGGATAGCGGCCATCAATGGATTGCCGGCACCCATGACGGTTACCGACCGCGCTATGGCCTGATCTATGCGCGCGAACTGTACCTGTCCGCCGACGGCGACGATTTGCGCGGCGAAGACAAGCTGACCGGCCGCTCGGGGACCGCCTTCGCGATTCGCTTCCACTTGCACCCGGCGGTCAACACCGTGCTGATCGACGACGGACGCAACGCCCTGCTGCGCCTGCCGAGCGGCGCCGTCTGGCGCCTGCGTTGCGCTGGGGCGGAGCTTACCATCGCCGACAGCGTCTATCTCGGATCGGGAGAGATGCAGAATACCCGGCAGATCGTACTGAGCGGCATCACCGGGCCGGGCGGCGCGACGGTGCGCTGGGCCATTCGCCGCGAACCGCGCGCCGCCGGAGATGTCTGGCGGGACAACACGTAGCGACAATGACCTCGCCCGTGCTGTCCGCCGCGGCGATCGCCGTCGCAGGGGTGATCGGGCTGTGCGGCACCGGCTTATTGATCCCGCTGCTGCGTCGCGCCGCGATCCTCGACAATCCGAATGCGCGTTCGTCGCACGTTGTGCCGACGCCCCGCGGCGGCGGTATTGCCGTCATTGCCGGTATCGTCTGCGCGTGGCTGATGCTGATCGCAACCGGTGCCGCGGCCCCACATCTGCTGCTCGTGCTCGGCGGCACGGTTTTGCTTGCCGGCATTTCCTGGCGCGACGACCGGCGCAGCGTGTCGCCGGTGATCCGCCTCGCGACCCAAGTGGTAGCCGTCATGCTGGGGATGACCGTTGTGTCGCCGGCCGGCATGGTTCTACAAGGCGCGTTGCCGGGCTGGCTCGACACGATCGTCGCAGCAATGGCGTGGGTATGGTTCGTCAATCTGTTCAACTTCATGGACGGCATCGACGGCATCGCCGGCAGTGAGGCGGCGGCAATCAGCGTCGGCTTGGTGCTGCTTGCAATATTCGGCACCGCCGATGCCATTCCCGGCCTGCCGGCACTGTCGGGGGTAATCGCCGCGGCGACGCTCGGCTTTCTGGTATGGAACTGGGCACCGGCACGGATTTTTCTCGGCGATGTGGGGAGCGTTCCACTCGGCTATTTGCTCGGGTTTCTGCTGCTGACTGTCGCAGCGCACGGTGCCTGGAAGATCGCGCTGATCCTGCCGCTCTATTTTCTCGCCGACGCGACGCTGACCCTGCTGCGTCGCCTTGCCCGCGGCGAGCGGGTATGGCAGGCGCATCGTGAGCATCTCTATCAGCAGGCGGTGCAACGCGGCTTTGGCCATCACGCCGTCGTGCGCCGTGTCATCGCCGCCGATATCGGATTGATAGCGTGCGGCCTTGCCGCCGAGCACGGTTGGGGAACGATCGGCCTCGTCGCCGCGGCGACGGTCGTGCTGGCGCTTCTTGCCAGCCTCGCCGCGGAACATCCCGCCTGACCTTTGCTCTCGCCTCGCTCTTGCTGCTGCAACGGCGCCGCCCTATACCCGCGGCAATACCCATTGAGAAAGACCCGCGCATGAATGCCGCGCCGCGACCGATCCGCCGGGCGTTGATTTCGGTCAGCGACAAGACCGGGCTCACGCCCTTTGCGAGCGCATTGGCGGCTCAGGGCGTCGCCCTCATATCGACCGGCGGCTCGGCCCGCGCCTTGGCCGAAGCCGGCCTCAAGGTGACCGAAATTGCCGCCGTCACCGGCTTTCCGGAAATGCTCGACGGCCGGGTCAAGACCTTGCATCCAGCCGTGCATGGCGGCCTGCTGGCGCGCCGCGACCGCGACGACCATGCGGCCGCACTGGCCGCTCACAACATCGCTGAGATCGATCTGCTGGTCTGCAACCTTTATCCGTTCGCCGCGACGGTCGCCTCCGGAGCCGGCCGCGACGACTGCATCGAAAATATCGACATCGGCGGTCCGGCGCTGATCCGCGCGGCGGCGAAAAACCACGAATTCGTCGCCGTGGTCACCGATCCCGGCGATTATCAGGCGGTGCTCGGCGAAATCGCCCTCGGCGGCACCAGCCTGCCGCTGCGTCGCTCGCTGGCCCGCAAGGCCTATGCGATGACCGCCGCCTACGATGCCGCCATCGCGACGTGGTTCGCACGCGACGAAGGCGTCACCTTTCCCGAAACGATCACGATCGCCGGGCGGCTGGTCGAAGAGACCCGCTACGGCGAAAATCCGCATCAGCAGGCGGCGTTCTATCGCACCGACGACATCCGCCCCGGCATCGTGTCCCCTGGCATCGTGCCGCCTGGCATCGCAACCGCGCGGCAGGTGCAAGGCAAGGAACTGTCATACAATAATTACGCCGATACCGCCGCCGCCTTCGAACTGGTCGGCGAGTTCGCCGAGCCGGCGGTGGCGATCATCAAGCATGCCAATCCTTGCGGCGCCGCAATCGGCGATACGTTGGCCGATGCCTGGGAAAAAGCACTGCGCTGCGACCCGGTCAGCGCCTTCGGCGGTATCGTCGCGCTGAACCGCCGCCTCGACGCCGCAACGGCCGAGGCAATCGTGCGGATTTTCGTCGAAGTCGTCATTGCCCCCGATGCCGACCCGCAGGCGCTGGACATTCTGGCGCGCAAGAATGCGTTGCGCCTGTTGTTGACGGGCGGCGTCGCCGACCCAAAAGCACCGGGCTGGCAGGTTCGCTCGGTGGCCGGCGGGTTGCTGGTGCAGGAACGCGACACTGTCTCAGCCGATCGCAGCATCTTGCAGGTGGTGACGAAACGCGCCCCGAGCGAGGCGGAAATCGCCGACCTCCTGTTCGCGGACACGGTCGCCAAGCACGTCAAATCAAACGCAATCGTGTTCGCCCGCAACGGCGCGACGGTCGGTATCGGTGCCGGACAGATGAGCCGCGTCGATAGCGCCCGCATCGCCGCGCTGAAAGCAATTGACGCGGCCGGCGCCGCCGGGTTGGCTGAGCCGTTGACCCGCGGCTCGGTCGTCGCATCCGACGCGTTCTATCCGTTTCCCGATGGGCTAGAAGCCGCGATCGCGGCCGGCGCCACCGCCGCGATCCAGCCCGGCGGCTCCCGCCGCGATGCCGAAATCATCGCCGTTGCCGACGCGGCCGGGATCGCCATGCTCTTTACGGGGTTGCGCCATTTCCGCCATTAAAGCGGGGCCCACCCGCATTGCTGCCGCTATGGGTCGCGGCAAGCGGTGCCGGCTGCTAGGACGGGTCGCGTCGGGTTGGGCGCGGCGGGCGTTTGATAACGCGTAACTGAATGCCTTCGAGCGGGTCGTTGTCGGCGGTAGAGCGGCAGGGTGCGCCGTTGCGCGACGGCCCCACCACGGCGCCCGACTGGAAATAGCCGCTATATTCGCAATCGAGCAGCATGTCGCGTATGCCGGCTTTCTGGCGCACGGCGAAGCCGATGAGCGGCAGCCCACGACCGGTCGTGCCACAGGGTGTACCGCCGCCGATCCAGGGCGTTTCCGCACCCTGGGCAGTCAGCCCTTTATATTCCAGGGCGGTCGTCAACGAGGTGTCGCGCGGCACGACCGTAAACGCCTCGATCCACAACCCCGCGCCGGCGCGACCGACCCATGGGGTATCGATAAAGCGCATGTCGCCGCGCGACCGGATATGGGCGACGATATCGAGCCGCACCCGCTGCGGTGTCGAACCGGCATTGGGATCACCAAGCTTCAGCGTCATCAGCACCGGCGCCGGCATTGTGCCCGGCATCGTCAATGCCTCGGCGGCATGCGCCGAGGCGAGGCGCCGAACCTCGACTTCGAGCGGTGTCGTATCGAGGTCGCGCGCCAGATAGGCCGTGACGAGCGCCGAACCGCCGCCTGCCGGCGCCTTGACAAACAGCATGCGATGACGGCCGCCAAGCCAGGCTCCGGCGCGACCGAAACTGTCGGTGATTTCGATCTGGCCGCCGTCGTTGTCGGTGGGGCTGGTGGCGACTTGCACCGCGGGAACAGCAAAGCCGCTTACGGCGGTAGGCCAAACACTGCCGGCCGACAGACCGAACGCATAAAAACCGGGGTCGAGGCGCACCAGCCGGGCAACCGAAAACGGCGCGATCCCCGGGGCTGTGGCTTCGGGAGCCGCACCGCGACCGCCGGATGCCACCGGGTCAGGACGGGTGATCATTCGACAGACGCCAGTGCGGCGCGCGCCGCACTGCGCCGGCGGCGTTGGCTTCGCGGCACCGGGTCGGTGCCGCTCAGTCGGTGGATCAACGCGAGATGCGCGGGCAGGCAGACGGTCTTCAAATCGAAATTGTCGATGACGGAGCGCCGCGCCTGCTCGCGTATCGGTGCAACCGCGTCCTGGTTTTTCAGAACCCAGCAGACGCGCTCCGCTAGTGCCTCGGTGTCAAAGAAATCGACGAGGTAGCCATTGGTCGTGCCGTCGATGACTTCCTCGACAGGTGGGGTGCGCGACCCAAGGACGAGACACCCGGCCGACATCGCTTCGAGCAGCCCCCACGACAGGACAAACGGATACGTCAGATAGATGTGGGCAGACGAAATCTGCAAGACGGCAAGATACTGACCGTAAGTCAGCCAGCCGACGAAATGCACTCGGCTCATATCAAGGCGCTTGCCGACTTCCGCCATCATGTAATCGCGCCAGCTATTGCCTTGCGATGGCCGCCGGCCATAGCTGACGCCGTCGGCGCCGATGATGACGATTCGCGCATTCGGCGCGCGCTCCAGTATCGAGGGCAAAGCGCGCATAAAGACGTGGAAGCCGCGATACGGTTCAAGATTCCGTGCGCTGTAAGTGACGATCGGGTCTTTGCGTGACAGCGAGATGCCGTTACTCAGCAGCAGTTGCGCACCGGGGTCGGGGCGTACCCGGTCGGTGTCGATTCCTTCGTGGATAACGCTGATGCGGTGGTGAAAATCAGCGGGATACTGGTCGCGCTGCCATTTGGTTGGGGTGTGCCCCCAATCAGCCGCCTGCATGCTGAGCAGCGGCACCGAATTGCGCATGCGGATGCGCTTGGCATCCTCTGGACTCGACGGAAACTCCGGATCGAAATCGAGATCGGAGCCGGTGAAATGATAAAAAAACTCGAAGTAACCGAGAAACGGAACGTCAGGCCAGACATCCTTGACGAATAGCAGTTCACCCCACCCGGTATGCCCAATGATCAGGTCGGGGTTAAACCCGTCACGCTTCAACCCCTCGCACAGGCGCGCCACGGCAAGCCCGTTCATCATGCTCATTTCGAATTCGGCGAGAAACGGTTGCACACCGGTCGATACCGGCAGCGGCATGTATTCGAGGGTCGGAACGCCAGGGATTTCCCTGTCTCGACGCTGCGTGACAAACCTCAGCGTGTGTCCCGCTTCCTGAAGGTACTGTACCAAATGAAGGTATTGGCCAGGGAAATTCTGGTGAACAAACAGAAAATTCATCACGCCTCGAAATCATCGACCGGGCCAACGGCGCGCGTATTGCTCCGCCCGATCGCCCGCCATCTGCGCTCGACCCCGGTGGCCGAACGCCATTCCGCTTGCGCTAATCGGCCGCGGCAGGATTTTCGGGATCGGCGCCACGCTCGATCAGCCGGACATTGATTGCTTCTAACGGATCGTCGGCAATCGTTGCCCGGCACGGCTCGCCATTCTGGCGCAGTTCGGAAATGCCGCCAGCGAAAAACGACCCCTGATACCGGACGTCAAAGCGGTCTGCGTGCTGCGGCGCGACGCGCACTGCAAAGCCGGTCAACGGCAGCCCGCGGCCTCGAGTACCGCACAACGTGCCACCCGGCACCCACGGTGTTTCACCGCCATTCGGCAAAAAGCCCTTCATCTCGATTTCCGCGGGCGCGATGCGTTCCAACGGCCGGATGCTCATCGCCTCGATCCGCATCCGGCGGCCAAGCGCGCCGACCCAGCCGCGGCCGGGAAACAGGCGGTCGCCGGCACGTTCGATATGGAGAAGTATCTCGGTCGGAACATCGCGGGTGCCGGTAAAGCCGGGCGGCGGCGCCACCCCCGCGGTGCCGACAACGCCGGCGCTGGTCTGCGCCGGATTGCTCCTCGGCCCGTCGAGACGCTGTAGATCGAGGGCGGGGGCGCTGGTCTGGGCCTGCCCGGTGCCGTATGCCGTCACGACGACATAGCCGCCGCCGGTCGGCGAGCGCAGGATCAGGGTGCCCCCGGCCTTGTCTATCCAAGGGCCGCGGCGCGGAAACCCGGCGACGATCTCGACCGCATTGCCGTCTTTATGAAACGGCACTGCAATCTGTGCGGCCGGGAGGTTCATCCCGGCGATATTGCCAGACCCGCCGAGAAGTTCGCCGACCCGCAATGCATAAAGCCCTTCGTCGACCCGCAACATTCTGACAGCCGTCACCGCGACCGCCGGCGGTTCGGGCACCACGGGTTGCGGTGGTTTTTCCGCTATGGCTGCCGGTTCAGGCGCTGCCGATCCGGGCTCTCTTGCTTCGGGCGCTGTTGCCGGCGCGGCGCGGCCACGCCGGCCGGCCGTTGCGCGCGGCGCCGCTGGCGCGGGAGGAGTGGCTTCAGCTGTCGTCCTCATTTCGGAAGATTCCCGGTCATACAACGGTATTGCCCTTGCGTCGGAGTTTGCGACCGGGCGAGGGTTGCCTGCAATTCAGCGTCATCAAACGCAACCGGAATTGCGGCTTAGCGCACGCGCACCCCGCCCGGAAACAATGTTTCCGAGAGCGGGTGTCACCATAATCGGCTGCCTTGTCCGGTCCAAGCGGTAAGGCGCCAAAACCTGCTGCAAAATGTTGCAGGCGTCGCGGCGCCCGCCGCGCTGCGGATTGACGCGCCTGTCGCGTCGGATCACGCTGTTTTGATCGCTGGCGGCAACTGTCTGACGAGGGTACAGCCATGAAGCTGATGTGGTTTCATTTGATGCCGTACACCGAACTTCCCGATGATTTTCGCGAGAAAAATCCCTCGGTGTGGGTCGATATCCACTCGTCGCTGTTCGATCCGCGGCGAGCACATCACATGTACAACGACTTTATGGACGAGCTTGAATTTGCCGCGGAATGCGGCTTTGACGCGGTGTGCGTCAACGAGCACCACAATAACGGCTACGGGCTGATGCCGTCGCCGAACCTCGTTGCCTCGTCGCTGGCCCGCCGCACTACCGACACCGCGCTGTGCGTGCTCGGCAACAGCCTTGCGCTGTACAACCCGCCGACCCGCGTCGCCGAAGAATTTGCAATGATCGACGTGATTTCGGGCGGGCGGCTGATCGCCGGGTTTCCGGTCGGGTCGCCGATGGACACTTGCTATGCCTATGGGCAGAACCCGTCGATGCTGCGCGAGCGCTATCTCGAAGCCCATGATCTCGTCGTCAAGGCATGGACCGAGAAGGACACCTTCGCGTTCAACGGCCGATTCAACCAGCAGCGTTACGTCAATATCTGGCCGCGCCCGATCCAGCAGCCGCACCCGCCGATCTGGATTCCCGGCGGCGGCTCGGTCGAGACCTGGCGATGGTGCGCCCAGATGGACCACGTCTACTGCTACCTGTCGTATTACGGCTACAAGGCCGGGCAATCGACGATGGACGGGTTCTGGGCCGAGATGGAACGACTCGGCAAGGACCGCAACCCGTACCATGCCGGCTTTCTGCAATTCGTCGGCGTCGCCGAGACGCGCGAGGAAGCCTACCGGCTGTATCAGGAACCGGCGGAATATTTCTATGGCCGCTGCCTGCATATCGATCCGCGTTTTGCGGGTCCGCCGGGCTACACCACCGAAGAAACCCAGCGGCGCGGCATCCAAGGACAGGTGCAGCAGGCCGCGGCGCAAAGCCAGCGTTACGAAACCAAGTTCACGACCCTGGCGCGCGAAATGGATGCGATTGTCGACAAGGGCTACGTCATCATCGGCTCGCCTGACGAGGTCGCCGAGCAACTAAAGGAAGTCGCACACAGTCTTAATGTTGGTCATTTGATGCTGCTTTTGCAATTTGGCAACATGAACAAGGATCTGGCCAAGTATAACACCAGCCTGTTCGCCGAAAAGGTCATGCCGCAACTGAGTGGCCTCTTCTCCGAATGGGAAGACCGCTGGTGGCCTCAGCCAATGGACCGGGCCGGGCGGGCGGTGCCGACGCCGTTCCGTCCCGCGGCGATCGCGGCGGAGTAGCGCCAGCCGCAACGGCGCGTCGCATTGTTCCCGAGTTCGTGCGCTATCTCTTACGGTTTACTCACGCATAGCTGCATTGACACCGTCGCGCGGTTCGGTAACGTGCGCGGTGTTGCGTGGTGCCGGCTACGCGGCGCGGCAAGGGCCGAATAATGGCTCGCCGCGGATCTGATGGGAGGAAGCGCGCATGTTGGAATTGCTGGAACAACAAAAGAAACTTACGGCCAATCAATGGAAGATCGCCGGGGCCGCGACGCTCGGCGATATGCTGGATTTTTTCGATTTCTACCTTATCGGCTTTGTCTTGGCGTTCGTCGTCAAGAACTGGCACCTGACTTATGGTCAGTCGGGTGCGATTCTTCTTGCTTCGGGCGTTAGCGCGCCGTTCGGATCGCTGTTATACGGCTGGCTGGCCGACAAGGTTGGGCGGCGCACCGCGCTGATCGCCAGTGTGCTGAACGTCTCGCTCGCCACCGGCGCCATGGCGATGACCCCGGAAGGCGGATGGATTTACCTGGTCGCGTGCCGCTTCTTTGTCGGCTTTGGTGTAACCGGGCTGTACTCGGTCGATATCACGCTGATGCAGGAATTTTCGCCGGCCCATAAGCGCGGCTGGTTTACCGGCCTGACGACGACAATGCTGCCGGCCGGGTCTTTGCTGGCGGCGTTGCTGGGCGCCTACGCGGAATCCTATATCGGTTGGCGCGGCATGGTCCTCACCGGGCTGGTGCCGGCGCTGCTTTGTCTCTACATCCGCGCATTCGTGCCGGAATCGCCGCATTGGCTGCTGCGCCAGGGGCGGGTCGAAGAAGCCCGCAAGGCTCTTGCCTGGGCGCTGATGATGGACCCCGCGAAGATCACTCTGCCGGCATCCCTGCCGCCGGTCGAACCCACCCGCTGGCTCGACATCTTCAAATACCCCCGCAGCATCATCGTCGGCTGCATGACGGGTTTGACCCAGACCGGCGGCGTCGGGCTGGCGCTGTGGCAGGTGACGCTGTTTGTCATGGTGCTGCACATCGCCCCGACCGAAGCATCGAAACTGGTGATCTGGATCAGCATCGGGGCGATCCTCGGGCGGTTCTTCTGCTCCTGGATTTCCGACGCCTGGGGTCGCCGCGGCTCCGGAATTTTTGCCTGTCTCGCCGCCGCGGCGTTGATGTCGCTTGCGGGTTACTTGCACGACGTGTTCGTCGGCGGCATGTCGATGTTCTTCCTGCTGATTGTCGCGCAGAATTTCTTTGGCAGCGGCAACTATTCGATCGTCGGACCTTATATGGGCGAGATGTGGCCGTCGCGGTTGCGCGGCAGCGGCATGGGGTTTGTCTATGGCGTTGGCAATCTCGGCAAGTTCATCGGCCCGGCGGGATTGGCGCTGATCGCCGGCTCGTCGAATTTTGTCAAGCCGGAGGCCACCCTCGACATCGTGGTCCCTGCGTTCAACTATTTTGCCTGTTGGTATATCCTCGGGGCGGTGGCGTTCTGGCTGATCGGCATGGAGACGCGCGGCCGTACGATCGACGAGATTGATGCCGAATTGACGACGCCGGGGCAAGCCACGGCAAAGGAAGCGGCGGCCTTATAGCCGGCCAGCGACCCTCCACAATATCGGCCGGGCCTCCGCGCTCGGCCGTTTTGTTTTGAGCGGCGGCGGCACCGCAACTCTTCTGACCACGTCTATCCGCGGATTGCTTTTGGGTCGTTGTAGGTTTCGATGCCGGTGCCGCGGTAAAGGATGCGGGCGTTGCGGGCCGCGATCTCCTTGTGGCGTTCGACGATGTCCGCCGGCATTTCGGTGTCGGGCCGCGGCTCGGGCGCGAAATGTCCGTAATGGTCGCTGCCGCGCACCAGCGTCGCGCTGTCCTCGCCTTCAAGCTGGCGCAACGAGGTCGGGATATAGCGGATCGCATAGCCGATGCGCCGCTGGGGCGATGGGTTGGGCGCCGAGCCGTGCACCAGTCGCACATGGTGCAGCGACATTTCCCCTGGCCGCAATGTCAGCAGCACCTGCTGCGTCTCATCAACTTCGACTGCGATTTCCTGGCCACGGCTCAACAGATTGTGCCGGTCGAATGTGTCGCGATGCGCGATCTGGTCGCTGGTGTGGGTGCCGGGGATGACCGCCATCGCGCCGTTTTCGGCGGTGCTCGGGCTCAGCGCCACCCAGGCGCTGACGACATCCGGCGCCGACAGGCCCCAATAGGTCGAATCCTGATGCCATGACACAAAAGACGGCGTTTCGGGTTCCTTGATAAAGAAATTGCTGCTCCAGCACAGCAAATCGGGGCCGTAAAGGTCTTCGACGGCATCGAGCATGCGCGGGTGGCGCACCAGATCGGCGAGAAACGGAAACAGCAGATGCGGCTTATGGCGCGTGTCGCCGCGCAGCGGACCGCCCATCCGTACCTCGACCGCTTCGAGGCGGTGGCGCAATTCCATCGCCTCCTCTTCCGCCATGATGCGGATCGGCGACAGATATCCTTGGTTGTGGAAGGTTGCGATTTGCGCGTCGGTCAACAATTTCGGCATGGGACCCATCCTGCATGACGCCGGATTTATAACAGACCGATCGAGGAGCATCGACCGCCGTGGCTTCGCACGATTCTTCGATCAAGGTTCTGATCGCCGCGCTCGCCGGCAATGTCGCGATCGCGATCGCCAAGACCGCGGCGGCAATCATCACCGGCAGCGCCGCGATGCTCAGCGAGGCGATCCATTCCGGCGTCGATACCGGTAACGAGATATTGCTGCTGTTCGGGTTGCGCCGGGCCGCGCGGCCGCCCGATGCGGCGCATCCGTTCGGTTATGGGTTGCAGCTCTATTTCTGGGTATTTGTCGTTGCGGTACTGATTTTCGGGTTTGGCGCGGTATTTTCGCTGCTCGAAGGCATCCACAAGCTGCGCCACCCCGAGCCGGTGGCGCATGCCTTTGTCAATTACATCGTGCTGGGCGTCTCGATCGTTTTCGAGATCGGCTCGTGGGCTGTCGCGTTTCGTGAATTCAGCCGGCAGCGTACCGATTACGGGCTGTTCGAGACGGCGCGCCGCAGCAAAGACCCGACCGTCTTTGCGGTGCTGTTCGAGGATTCAGCGGCACTGATCGGGCTGACGCTGGCTTTGCTCGGGATTGGCCTCGCCGATCTGCTGCAGATGCCGGCGCTTGACGGGGTCGCCTCGATCGGGATCGCGCTGGTGCTGGCATTGACCGCGCTGTTTCTCGGCTATGAGAGCCAGAGCCTCCTCACCGGCGAGGCGGTGTTTCCCGAGGTGCGACAAGCAATCGAGCGGATCGCGATCGGGACGCCCGGTGTCGGAACGATCAACCAGGTGCTGACGATGCATTTTGGGCCGGGCGATGTCCTGGTCGCGCTGAGCCTGGATTTCGATGATGCGATTTCCGCCGCCGATGTCGAACGGGCGGTCGCGCAAATCGAGCGCGCGATCAAAGCCGACTTCCCGGAAGTCAACCGCGTCTTTGTCGAAGCCAAAAGCTTCGACGACCACGCCAGCCGACAGGAGCCGGCGCCGGTTCCAATCACCCGCGGCTGAGGATGCCCTCGAAAGCGGCGCGGAGCGTTTGTCCGGCATCAACACCGGCGGCCGTCGGTGCGCGCCAGCCGACATAGCCGTCCGGCCGCACCAGAACCGCGCCATCGGCTTCGATGCCGTAACTTTCGGGCCAAGCGCCCTCTGGGTCGGTGATGTCGCCGCCGGAGCCGATCGCGTGCACCTTGATCGCCGGCAGCGACGGATCGGTTAGCTGCGCCGCTGCCTTGCGCCAGGCCGCGCTTTTGGCGCCGGTCAGCAGCACAAACCCGGTGCCGAGCAGATCGATCGTCGAAATGCGTTCGCCGTTGCGTTCGAGCCAGACGTGCGGCGCCCGACGGCCGGGATGCGCCGAGGGGACGTATTGGGTTATCGGATCGTCGACCACCGGAATCGCCGTGCCGTCAGGAATGACCGCGCTCGATTCGTAAGTCGCGCCGAAGATCAGCCCCTGCTCGTTAAGAAATTCGGAGCGCGGCAGCTTGGCGCTGTCCTGCCGCGCGGTGCGGCCCATCGATAGCGAGTTTTCGAGGCTGGTCTGGGTAATCGTCAGGCCGAGCGGCTGGCGCTCGGGGTGATAGCTGTCGAGCAGCGCCTCGCCGGCCTCGCCGTTCAGCACCGCGGCCAGCTTCCATGTCAGGTTCTGCACGTCCTGCACACCGGTGTTGAGGCCGAACCCGCCGGTCGGCGGCATTTCATGCGCCGCGTCGCCAGCGAGAAACAGCCGCCGGTCGCGATAGCGGTCGGCGACGATGGCCGAAGCCTCCCAGACGCTAACGCCGAGCACCTTGACCGGCAGGTCGGCTTTGCCGACCCCCTGGCGGATCAGCGCGGCGCAGCGTTCCGGGGTAAAGTCGTTGGCGACATAGCCATACTGCTTGAGGCTGTGGATCAGAAAGCTCCAGCGGTCATGCGCGTTGATCGTCAGAAAGGTCGCGCGCAAATCCGGCTGCTCGACGAAATACAGTGCTGCCGGCCGATCCTCGACCCATTGCCGCAGATCGGCGTTGAACAGGATGTTGACGCTGTCGTAGACGCCTTCCTCGCCGATCATGCGCGAGGCGACCATGCGGCGCACCCGGCTCTGCGCGCCATCGGCGGCGATCAGGTATTGCGCGCGGATTTGCGTATCGCCGCCATTGATACGGTCGGTCAACGTGGCGGTGACACCGTTTTCGTCCTGCTGTACCGCGGTCATCTCGGTGTTGAAGCGCAGTTCGGCCGCGTCCTCGGCCTCGGCGAAACGGCGCAGCACCGGCTCCAGATCGTCTTGCGCGCACAGGCAGTTGCGCAACGGCGACACCGCCTGGTTGGCCGGTGCCATGCGGCCCGGCACCCGGCGTTCGATCTCGCGGCCCGAAAGGCTCTCGGTCCATACGATAAAGCCGGTGCGCTCGGTCGGCAGCCCGGCATCGCGGATTGCCTGTTCAATCCCGAGCTGGCGATACATTTCCATGCTGCGGACATTGATGCCGCGCGCTTTCGGCAGGATCGCGGTGCCGGGATGCCGCTCGACCAGCAGCGATCGTATGCCCTTGCGCGACAACAGGATCGAGGCGGTCAGGCCGACGGGGCCGCCGCCGACGATCAGAACGGGAATATCGGTCGCAACAACGGATTGAGGCATGGGCGGCATCACTACAGGCTGTTTCGCCGCTCCGAACTATGCCAACTCGGCGTGTCGCGCCAATGCTATAGCCGGGCACCCGCCCCGCCTGCGACTTGTGGTCGCTAAGCCGGGCGGCGGGTCTACTCGCCCGGGCTTAATGCGGTCGCGCTCTTCAAAGGATCGCGAGCGTCACGTTGGCGCCCCGGCACGGTCAGCGCCAGCAGGGTCGAGACCAGCGCGCCCGCCGACAGCACATAGATGCCGGCGGAATAGCCGCCGGTCGATTGTTTCAGCCAGCCGAGCAGCATCGGGCCGAAAAACCCGCCGAGATTGCCGACCGAATTGATCACGGCGATGCCTGCCGCAGCGGCGGTGCCGCTGAGGAACTGCGAGGGCAACGGCCAGAACACCGGCTTCATGCCATAAAAGCCGATTGTCGCCAGCGACATCGCCAGCAAGGCCCACCACGTCCCGACCGTGTAGCCCACCGCCACCATGCCGACAAAGGCGCAGCCGCAGGAGATCACGAGGTTCCAGCGCCGCTCGTTCATCCGGTCGCTGACATAGCCCCAGGCAATCATCGAGATCGAACCGATCACATACGGCAGCGACACCAGCACGCCGGTCATCATGTTCGAGACGCCGAGCTGCTTGATGATCTGCGGCAGGAACGCGACCATGCCGACGCTGGCAATGCCGATACCGAGAAAGATCACCGACAGCGAGAGAACTCGCGGATTGATCAGCGATTGCCATAGGGTATAGGCGCGGACGGATTCGACCGCACGCCGCTCGGCGTCGAGCACGCCCTGCAGCCAATTCCGCTGCTCGACGCTGAGCCAATGGGCCTGTGCCGGCCGGTCGGTCATATAGAAAGGCACCGCCAGCCCTCCGATCAGCGCCGGAATCGCCTCGCAGACAAACAGCCATTGCCAACCGGCGAGGCCGAGACGGCCGTCAAGCTCCATCAGCGCCGTTGAGATCGGGGCGCCGATCGCGACTGCCAACGGCAATGTCACGAGATAGCAGG
>DATAUE010000177.1:0-1850 GCA_036268425.1 Allostellaceae bacterium | reverse complement strand
CGACATTGACCGAAGTGGCGAGTTCGATCATCGCGGCGTCATTGCCCATCTCCCAGGGACCAAAACTTTCGCCGAGATCGCAGTTGAGATCAATCGTTGTCATGATGATGGTCCGCTTGCCGTGGGTTAAGGGGTCTGTCCGGCGTCGACATGCCAGGTGCCGGCGTCGATGGCGTTGACGGCGCTGCCGGCGACGTTGGCATCTTGCAGCGCTTCAGATTGAGATCAAAATTTTCAATGTCGCGCAGCCGCTCACGCAGGGCATCGATCAGCTGTACGAAGTTTCGCAGCTCCTTTTGGGCTTCCGCCATGCCGATCGCCTTGAACCGAAAACCGCGGCCGGCCGGAGTCTGCGCGAAGCGGCCGAGATCGGCCGAAATCACGGTGGCGATCTTGGGGTAGCCGCCGCTGGTGCCGCGATCCGGCATCAGTACGATCGGCGCGCCGTTGCCCGGCACCTGGATGCTGCCGTTCACGGTGCCGTCGGAGACGATGTTGTGGCCGTGCAAATGTTTTATCACGGGTCCCTCCAGCCGGTAGCCCATGCGGTCGCTGGTCGCTGATATCTTCCACTCGCTGTC
Source organism: Allostellaceae bacterium (assembly GCA_036268425.1). Classification (GTDB taxonomy): domain Bacteria; phylum Pseudomonadota; class Alphaproteobacteria; order ATCC43930; family CGMCC-115725; genus DATARH01. The sequence continues at coordinate 1,269 of DATAUE010000177.1, read as the reverse complement.
GAGGAACAGCTTTTTGGCATCGTCACCGAACTCATCGTCCTGTGGCCCCAGCACCACCCGGATCGGTGCGTCCGCCATCGCCGGCCATTCGATCCGGCGTTCGGCCGCGCCGCTCGCTGCTGCCACCTGCAGCTGGTCGCCAGCCTGGAGCGGGCGCGGATAGGGACTGCCGAGGCCTGCGCGCGCGTTCACCGACAGGCTGCCGAACATCGGTTCGCCCTGAACACCACCTTCAATCGCGAGGTAGCTGAACGAGCCGCCGCGGGCAAAGCCGAGCGTGAGCGTCTCGCCCTCCGCCAGCGTCATCGCGCTGTCGAACGCCACGGGCCGCTTGGCGATGTCGGCGTTGCGCGGCGCGCCCGCCAGCGCCACGCGAACCGCGCCCTCGCGCGCGGTAAAGGAGGCTCCAAATGGCCCGATCTCGACAGCCGCCGTAAACGGCGCGTTGCCGGCCAGCACATTCGCCATCGCCAGCGCCAGGCGGTCGATCGCGCCGCTCGGCACCAGGCCGTAGCGTTGCGAGCCCGGCCGGCCGCCATCCTGGACGGAGCTTGCGGGCCCGATGCTGGAGATCACGAGCTTGCTCATGGGGCGATCAACTCGGCGACGATCTGGCCGGCTTCCGCGGCGCGATCCTGCTCGGCGAAAGTCTTGTGATCGACTTGCGCGAACGTCACGCGATCGCCGGGCTCCAGCAGGAAAATCGGTTCGCGGTGCAGCTGATAGGTCCTGACCGCGGTGCGGCCCAACAGATGCCAGCCGCTGGGACCGGCGAGGCACTGCACGCCGGTCTGCACGCCGCCGACCGAAACCGTGCCGGCCGGCGTCAGCAGCCGCGGGTTTTGCCGCCGAGGCATGTGCAGGAATTTTTCCAGCCCGCTGAGATAGGACCAACCCGGCGTGAAGCCGATCATGGCGACGCGATAGTCGCCGGCGACATGCCGGGCCACGATGTCGTCGGGCGTGGTCTTCAGCGTTTTCGCGACGTCCTCGAGGTCGATGCCGTGCTCGCCGCCATAGGCCACGGGAATGCGCCAGCGCCGCGTGTTGGCCACCGGCGGAACCGGCTGCTTGGCCAGCGTGGTGAGCTTTTCGCTTAGCGCCTCAAAATCGATCTGGAGCGGGTCGTAGTGTACCAATAGCGAGCGATAAGTCGGCACGGTCTCGGTGACCCCGCCGATCGCCTCGCGCGCCACGGCGCGATCGAGCGCCAGCACCCGCCGGTTCGCGGCATCGTCGATGTTGCGGCTGAACTCGACCGTGATGGCG
>DATAUE010000176.1:0-1833 GCA_036268425.1 Allostellaceae bacterium | reverse complement strand
CTCGCGCGGTCGCACCGAAAAGCCTGCCGGGGCCTGGACGCCGGAACAGACCGTCGACTTCATGATCGAGCGCATCGAGGCCGGCGACTTTTATATCCTGTGCCCGGACAATGACGTGCCGCGCAGCCTCGACGAACGGCGCATCAGATGGGCGGCCGGCGATATCGTCGAGAACCGGCCGGCGCTGTCGCGCTGGCATCCCGATTACGCCGAGGCGTTCGCCGCGTTCGTGAAGCAGAAATAGCGCGGCCCGGGATCGGCGCCGCTGTGGCGTCGTTCCCGGGCCGGGCAAATCGTTGCGTGGCTTACCTGCGGGCCGCGCAGGCGTACATGTTGATTTCCATGCCAACCGGCACTTCGACGATCTTCGGTGTCTTCCAGGCCATATGGTTCCTCCTGAGGTTACGGTGCGAGCGCCCCGAACGGCAGCAAAGTTACGTCCATCGTCCGGTTAGCGCAAGCGCAGGTTACACCATCGACCTTTATCAATTGGTACCTGTCGCCTCTGCGGCGCGAAGCGTGGGCGGCGTCCCACAACAATCGTCGTGCCGGCCTTGAGCCGGGGGCCCGAGACGAGCAAGCTCGCTCCGAAGGGGTTGGGGCGAGGAACTCTTCACAGTTTTTCTCTTGCTTATACTCCATTGCTTGCAGGCGTTGGTTCGCGATTCCGTAGCCGGCGCTGCGGAGTCGCCACTGGCCCGGAAGCGCAAATCACGGCATTAGTCAGGGTCGAAGCAGAAGGCACGCGCTGCCGGCCACGGCCATGGGTCGGTTGGCCGGCGAATCCGGTGGAAATCGAAGTGAACGAATTTATTCAGATCGTCGGGCTCTCGATCGGGATCAGCCTGGCCGCGACATTGATCGCCACCGCGATCAGCCTGCCCGTGGCGGCGGCGCTCGCGATCGTTCCGTTTCGCGGGCGGCGTGCGGTCGTCGTTCTGGTCAATGCGTTCTTCGGCCTGCCGCCCGTCGTGGTAGGGCTGGTTCTCTATCTGGCATTTTCCCATTCGGGGCCATTGGGCTTCCTGCAATTGCTGTTCACGCCTGCCGCCATGGTCGCGGCGCAAACCATCCTTGCCATCCCGATCATCACCGCGCTGGTCCATCGCGCCAGCGAGCGCGCCTGGGCGCGTTATGGCGACGAGTTGATCAGCGATGGGGCATCGAAAATCCAGGCCATCCCGCAGATTCTGGCGGTCATCCGGGCCGAATTGCTGACGGCGGTCCTCGCAGGCTTTGGCCGGACTGTCTCGGAGGTCGGCGCGGTGATATTGGTCGGCGGCAATATCCGGGGGCTGACACGAACGATGACGACCGCGATCGCGCTCCAGACCAGCCAGGGCGATTTGCCTTTGGCCCTGGCGCTTGGCGCGGTATTGGTCGGCATCAGCATTTCGATCAGCGCCAGTGTGTTTGCATTGGCCGGAACCGCGAAAATCGCTGGGAGTGACGAGGTATGATGTTCATTCGGTTGTTTTTGGCCGCGACCCTGACCGTCGCCGGATGCGGCGCCGGCTCCGCCGCGGAAAAGTCCATCGTCCTCGCCTCAACCACCTCGGTCGAGGCGTCCGGGCTGCTGGCGCATATCCTGCCGCAATTCACCGCCAAGACCGGCATCACCGTCAACGTCGTCGCGCAGGGCACCGGGAAAGCAATTGACACCGCGCGCCGCGGCGACGCCGATTTGCTGCTGGTGCATGATCCCGACGCCGAACAGCACTTCATGGACGAAGGCCACGGCTCGACGCGGCGCCAGATCGCCTGGAACGATTTTGTCATTGTCGGTCCGTCGGCCGATCCGGCGCATATTCGCGGCGGCCATGACAGCGTGGC
>DATAUE010000175.1:0-88694 GCA_036268425.1 Allostellaceae bacterium | reverse complement strand
AGCCGCGGTACCCTTGCCGTCATTCCCAACAAGACCAATCGCAAGCGCCTCTTCCCCTTCGATCCCGAGCGCTACAAGTGGCGTAACGTCATCGAGCGCACCAACTGCCGCATCAAAAGACTTCCGCGCCATCGCTACCCGATACGACAAACTCGCCCGAAACTTCCTCGCAGGCTTGTCCCTCGTCGCCGCCCTCATCTATTGGTCCGATTGAGTCCACACCCTAGTATCTACGTTACCTATTTCTTGATTTTTCCACGCCGTTGCCGCGTTAATCAAGTTGTATGAGTAATAACCTCCTCGAAGATCATCATCACCGGCCGTTTCGCCCGGACAGCATGCAAACGCGACTATCACGCCCGGAGCACACTGCCCGACTCGCACGTCATAATAGGAACGACAATCCGATGGATTGATTGTGTCGGCTTTCTTGGCGATGACCGCTTCATCCATAGCTACAGTAGGTTGCGGTGGTGCGATCACGCGACAGCAATCGAGAATTAAAGTATGTCGCCGGGCTCCTACACGCAAATCGTCAGAGTCCATGTCAACGCCTGGCCGAAGCTCTACGATTGTCGAATCGGTACGGCGTGAATGATGTCCGTGGCCACAGAAGATTGTCGCCGAATACTGAGCCTCTGAATGTTCTTGAATTGCCTCCTTGACATGTTTCTTTGAGGGTCGCCAAAGGTTTTTGATCTCATCTGAACGCCATAACCCACCAATGGGAGACATCAGAAATTCTTGAAAATTGACGGCATCCCTCCCAACTCCTCGGCAGTAGTTTTCTTCGTCATCTCGGCCGGGATTAGAGATAATAAGAGCACTGCGTTTCATTAGACTGCCGCCTACGACGATGAACGGGTTTCCGGTTGACTAGCACCGATCTTTGCAATGATCGAATTTGCCATCCGCTCAGTGGCACCGGCAGCGAGAGCAGCCAGGATCATTACCGAATGATGCCTGTACCCTTCCGTCAATGGGGCGAGTATCAGCCCGGCATCGAGCGCCAATCCTACTATCCCTCCCGAGATAGCACCGGCTAGTATCCGAGAACAACCTTCCAGAAAGTGCTGAAAAGGTCCGGCAGAAGAATCAAGCTACATCTTCCCGGAGCGCAGAATGACTGAGAACAATGCGCCAATCGCACCAGCGCTCGTAGTTAGGATGAGCCAAAACGCGCCTTCACCAAGGACCTGCGCTAGAGTTTGCCGCCACGCCCACAACACAGTCACAATCAGTGCGAATGGGGCGCTTGCCACTATCGACGATGTCAGATACCAGCAACGCGACTTCTCTTCGCTACGCGCGACGATAAAGAATCGCGCCGATTGGAGAACTTTGGCAGCGCCAACGTAATCATTATCGAGTGCAAGGACAACGCCTTCGCCGACCAAGCGTCGAAAATCTCGAATGACTTGACGCTCGAACCTATCGCAAGGAGTAGTTTCTAATACCGCAGACTCGCTTATAAGTTGGTTGAATTTTGTCTGGTCTTTTATCTTGTGCTCATCATCATTGGTTGACCATTCAAGAGCAAGATCATCGTCGAGATAGACGATGAACTCGATTTCGCGTCTGATTAGGTAATGAATCGGCCCGAGATACGCCCACGGGGCAGCGGTCGGGTCTGCCGGCTTCGGCGCGGTGATGGCCGCGCCCAACTCGTCGTTTGCCGCATCGCTCAAAGCTGCTCTCGTCATTAAAGACGGCCTCAGAACCAATACCGGCTTGCCGCACGTTTGCATAAGAACTAGGCGCGGCGATATTCCCGTTCAAGTTGGAACTGCCTTGGGCGGCGACGGGCGGAGATAGAGATCGGATCAGTCGGTTTCGGCCGCTATAACTTGCCGCCGCAGATGAGCACATATAGCGAACATGACTGGTCTGAGTCTAGTGGTTCGGCGGCGGATGCGCGCCATCAGACGAAATTAAGGATCATGGCCGTCGGCGGCGCCGCGCATAGCCCGCGTTGCTTCGCGATCCGGCACACCCACGCGGCCAAAATGACAGGCTAAATCGAACGTTAGGGTGGGATTGGAGGCCGGAAGCGGAATCGAACCGCTGTACACGGATTTGCAGTCCGTTGCATAGCCACTCTGCCATCCGGCCGGAGGCGACATTATATAGGCGGCCGAGTGCAAGGGGTCAAGCCGTAGCGGTATGTGTATGCCCGATTTGGCCGTCACCGAACTCCTCGTAGGAGTCGGCAGGGGAGTTGGCAGGGGAGTTGGCAGGGCTGCGCTGGCTGTTGCCGTCGTGCGGGCCGCCCCATATAGTTACCGGTTCCCGGAGATCGGCGAAGGATTCGAGAATGGCGCGCGTTACCGTCGAAGATTGCGTTGTCAAGGTGCCCAATCGGTTTGAGTTGGTTTTGCTCGCCGCGCAGCGGGCGCGCGAGATTACCTCCGGAGCGCCGCTGACGCTCGATCGCGACGACGACAAAAACCCGGTCATCGCCCTTCGCGAGATCGCCGATGATATGATGGAACTCGATGGGCTGCGGGACTCCGTGATCCGAGGCATGCAGAAACACGTCGAGATGGACGAGCCGGAAGAGGCCCCTGAACTCGAGCAGACGCTGTTCGGCCTCGCCGAGCCGACCGGTGCGATCATCGGCGAAGACGACACTGACGAGGAAGCGGTCGAAGCCGAACTCGACGAAGACCAGTTGTCGATCACCGACGAGGCCGACCTCGATCCGGCGGTCGCAGCGGCGGAGTTCGAAGATATCGACGAAGACGAGGGGGACGCCGACGCAGGGGAAGCCGCCCCAGGGGAAACCGACCCAGGGGAAGCCGATCCGGCGGATACCGACCCGGAGGAAGCCGACGACGAAGAGCCCTGAGCCGCAGCGCCGCAGCGCGCCAATGCAAACCGGCCGCAACAGGCGCGGCACTTGAAACTCGGCCGCCGCCTCGGCTCGGTCGCCCGCCGAGATTATGATCTGGAGACCGCCGCCCGATGATGCGGCAATTTGAACTTGTCGAGCAGGTCAAATCCTACGATCCGAAGGCGGACGAGGCGGCGATCAACCGTGCCTACGTCTATTCGGTAAAGGCCCACGGAACCCAGTTGCGCGCCTCCGGCGACCCGTATTTCTCGCACCCGATCGAGGTTGCGGGCCTTTTGGCGCAGATGAAGCTCGATACCGCGTCGATCGTCACGGCGCTGTTGCACGATACGGTCGAGGATACGGTCGCAACGCTCGACGACATCGAGCATTTGTTCGGCCCGGAAATCGCGCGCCTCGTCGACGGCGTCACCAAGCTGTCGCAGATCGAACTGCAATCCGACCAGACAAAACAGGCGGAAAATTTCCGCAAGCTCGTGCTTGCGATGTCGGAAGACATCCGGGTCCTGCTCGTCAAATTGGCGGACCGCCTGCACAACATGCGCACGCTGCATTTCCTCGAGAGCGAAGACAAGCGGCGGCGCATCGCGCGCGAGACGATGGACATCTACGTCCCGCTCGCCGAGCGCATCGGCATGCACCGCATGAAGGATCAGCTCGAAGACCTCGCCTTTGACGAACTGCACTCGGAAGCGCGCGCCAGCATCGTCACGCGTCTCGATTTTCTGCGCGACAAAGGCGGCGACATCGTTCCGCGCATCGTCGACGAGCTTAACAAGACGCTGTTCGAAAACGGCCTGTCCGCCAGCGTGTCGGGGCGCGAGAAATCGCCGTATTCGATCTGGCGAAAAATGCAGCGCAAGGACGTGTCGTTCGAGCAGCTTGCCGACGTCATGGCGTTCCGCATTCTCGTCGACACGCCGGCCGAGTGCTATCACGCACTGGGGGTCATCCATTCGGCCTATCACGTCGTTCCCGGCCGCTTCAAAGACTATATTTCGACGCCAAAGCCTAACAATTACCGGTCGTTGCATACCGGCGTCATCGGTCCCGAACGCCAGCGCATCGAAGTACAGATCCGCACCCGCGAGATGCACGAGGTCGACGAACTCGGCGTCGCGGCGCACTGGATTTACAAGCAACAGGCCGACCGGGTCGACGGGCGGCAATATCGCTGGCTGCGCGAACTCCTCGAAATCCTCGAACACGCCTCGAACCCCGAGGAGTTTCTGGCGCACACCAAGCTCGCGATGTTCCAGGACCAGGTGTTCGCGTTTACGCCGAAAGGCGATTTGATCGCGCTGCCGCTCGGCGCGACGCCAGTCGATTTCGCCTATGCCGTGCATTCGCAGATCGGCGACACCTGCGTCGGCGCCAAAATCAACGGCCGCTTGCTGCCGCTGCGCACCGAGCTGGCAAACGGCGACCAGGTCGAGATCGTCACCTCAAAGGCGCAGACGCCGTCGCCGACCTGGGAGCGCTTTGTCGTCACCGGCAAGGCGCGCGCCCGCATCCGCCGCTATGTGCGCACCCAACAGCGCGCCCAGTACCTCGATCTCGGCCGCGCCATCGTGCAAAAGGCGTTTCGCCAGCAGGGCGAGGATTTTTCCGAGAAACCGCTGAACCCGGTGCTGAGCCAGTTCAACGCGACGACCGTCGAAGATTTGTACGTCGCGGTCGGCGAAGGGTTGGCGACCGGCCGCGAGGTGGTCAACGCGGCTTTTCCGCAACCGCGCGAAGACAAGGACAAGGTCGTCCCGATCACGCGCGCCCGCCGCAAGGGCAATGCGCGCGAGATGGCGGTGCCGATCCGCGGCCTGATTCCGGGGATGGCGCTGCATTTCGCCGGTTGTTGCCACCCGCTGCCCGGAGACCGCATCGTCGGCATCGTCACGACCGGCAAGGGCGTCACGATCCATACGATCGACTGCGATACGCTGGAGAGCTTCGCCAACGAGCCGGAACGTTGGCTCGATGTCGCATGGAGCAACAATGACGAGACCGATATCGGGCATGTCGGCCGGATCAACGTCACGATCGCCAACGAACCGGGCAACCTCGGCAGCCTGACCACGACAATCGGCAAGCAGGGCGGCAATATCAGCAATCTCAAGATCACCAACCGCTCGACCGATTTTTTCGAAATCATGGTCGATATCGAGGTCGCCGACGTAAAGCAGCTTTCGACGATCATCGCGGCATTGCGCGCGACGCCGGTGATCAATTCGGTCGAACGGGCGCGCGGCTGATCCGATGATCCTCGGCGTTGGCAGCGACCTGATCGACATCCGCCGCATCGAGCAGGCGATCGAACGCTTTGGCGACCGGTTTCTCGACCGCATCTTTACCGATTTTGAGCGCCGTCGCTGCGACCGCCGCGGCCTGACCCGTATCGCCAGCTACGCCCGGCGCTTTGCCGCCAAGGAAGCCGCCGCCAAGGCGCTCGGCACCGGATTCCGCAGCGGCGTGTTCTGGCGCGATCTCGGTGTCGTCAACCTGCCGAGCGGGCAGCCCTCGATGCGCCTCACCGGCGGTGCGCTGCGCCGCCTCGAAGCGTTGACCCCACCGGGCATGCAGGCCAGGCTCGATGTCAGCCTGACCGACGAACCGCCGCTCGCACAAGCGGTCGTCATCATTACGGCACTCCCAGCCGCCGCAGTGCCGGCGTGACATTTCCGCCGGCACCTTGACTTGCCTGCGCGCGAGGGGCTTGATCGCGCGCGTCCACCGCCGCCAACCGGGTCATGAAATCCAAATTCGCACAGAAAGCCGCTTCGGCGAATAAAGCGTCCGGCGGTATGCTGGAAACGGTCAAAACCGTTGTTTACGCGGTCCTGATCGCGCTGGTCGTGCGCACCGTCGCGTATGAGCCGTTCAACATCCCGTCGGGATCGATGATCCCGACATTGCTGGTCGGCGATTACCTGTTTGTCTCGAAATTCTCCTACGGCTACAGCCGGTATTCGCTGCCGTTCGGGCTGCCGCTGTTTTCCGGGCGCGTAATGCTGCCGTTTTCGCGCCATCCCGACCGCGGCGACGTCGCGGTCTTCAAATTGCCGACCGATACTTCGACGGATTTCATCAAGCGCGTGATCGGCCTGCCCGGCGACCATATCCAGATGCGCCACGGGCAGCTTTACATCAACGATCAGCAGGTGCCGCGCCGCGAGGTCGGCGATGAACCCTGCGTCGACCGGCCGATGCAGATGTGCACGCGGTTTATCGAAACGCTGCCCAACGGCGTCGAGCATCCGATCATCAAGCACGGCGACGACAATATGCTCGACAACACGCAGGTTTATTTCGTCCCGGCCGGCAATTATTTTATGATGGGCGACAACCGCGACAATTCCGAAGACAGCCGGGTATTGTCGGCGGTCGGTTATGTGCCGGAAGAGAATTTCGTCGGCCGCGCCCAGTTCATCTTCTTTTCGACCGATGGTACGGCACGCTGGTGGGAAGTGTGGAAATGGCCGTTTGCCGCCCGCTACGGCCGGCTGCTCCACGGGGTGAACTGATTACCGCGTGCACGTCGGAGCCGAAAAGCCCCGTCGAAGACGCCGCCGGGGCCGTTGGCCACGTCTTTAGTAACCCCGCCCTGCTGATTGATGCGTTAACCCACCCGAGTGCGCTGCCGCAACTGCGGACAGGCCAGCGGCGCGGGCGGCGCGCCCGGCAACCGGCAGTGCGCGGCGGCTATGAACGGCTCGAATTTCTCGGCGACCGGGTGCTGGGGCTGGTCGTCGCCGACATTCTGTGGCGGCGCTTCGACAAGGAGCCTGAAGGGCATCTGACACGGCGGCTGACGCATCTGGTGCGGCGCGAGGCGCTCGCTCGTGTCGCCGACGTGATCGGGCTTGACCGCCACCTGGTGCTGTCACCGTCCGAGGCGGCATCGGGCGCGGCGCGCAACCCCGGCATTCTCGCCGATGTCATGGAGGCGATCATTGCCGCGATCTATCTCGATAGCGGTTTTGGCGCGGCGCAGGATTTTATCGCGCGTTTATGGGAACCGCTGATCGCCGGGATGGACGGGCCACCGCGCGACCCGAAAACGACGTTGCAGGAATGGGCGCAGGCCCGCGGCCGTGCGCTCCCAGCCTATGAGCTGGTCGATACCAGCGGCCCCGATCATGCCCCGCAATTCACCGTTTCCGTGCGAGTTGACGGTTTCGACGAAGCAAATGCGACCGCCGGCTCCAAGCGTGCCGCCGAAATCGGCGCTGCCGCAGCATTGCTCGAACGCCTCAGCGCCGGCAAGGGTTGAGATGGCGGATAGGCCAAACGACACCGATCAAAAACCCTCTTCCACGTTGCAGGAGAGGGAAAGGAAATGCGGCTATGTCGCGCTGATCGGCGCGCCAAACGCCGGCAAGTCGACGCTGCTGAACCAGCTTGTCGGACGCAAGCTGGCGATCGTGACACCAAAGGTGCAGACCACGCGCACCCGCCTCCTCGGCATCGCGATCGTCGGCGATGCTCAGCTCATTTTCGTTGATACGCCGGGGATTTTCGAGCCGCGCCGCCGGCTCGACCGCGCGATGGTGGCGGCGGCCTGGGCCGGCGCGGCGGACGCCGACCAGGTCGTGCTGCTGATCGACACCGCGCGACCCAACGATGCCGACGCCCAGCGCATCGTCGAACGCCTCATCGCCAGCAAGCGTCGCGCGATCCTGGCGCTCAACAAAATCGATGTGGTGCGCCGCGACACCTTGTTGGGGTTGACCGAGCGCCTGACTATCGGCGGCGCGTTCGATCAGGTGTTTATGATCTCCGGCCTGACCGGCGACGGCGTCGAGGATTTGAAACAGCACCTCGCATCGCTGGCGCCGCCCGGCCCGTGGCTGTTTCCCGAAGACCAGCTTTCCGATGCGCCGGAACGCTGGCTCGCCGCCGAAATCACCCGCGAACAGGTGTTTCTGCAACTGCATGACGAGTTGCCCTATTCCGCCTCGGTCGAAACCGAGGCGTGGGAAGAGCGCAAGGACGGCAGCGCCCGTATTGACCAGGTCATCTATGTGCGGCGGCCGGGACAGCGCGCCATCGTGCTCGGCGACAAAGGGCAGCGCATCAAGACGATCGGCGCCCGCGCCCGCGCCGAGCTTGAGCAACTGCTCGACCGGCGCATCCACCTGTTTCTGTTCGTCAAGGTGCGCGACAACTGGATCGAAGACCCCGAGCGCTATACCGCGCTCGGCCTCGACTACAATGTATAGAGTGCGCTCTCTCCATCCGCCTGTTTTGTCATCCCGGCGCAGGCCGGGACCCACGCAGCAACCGCTTCATCAGCGGAACCGTGGATCCCGGCCTGCGCCGGGATGACAAGGGCAGTACTCGCCGTCGCCAGATGGAGTGGCGCGACACGGGGGTTGTGCTGGCCGCGCGACGGCATGGCGAAAGCGCTGTTGTTGCCGAATTGTTGACGCGCGAGCACGGCCGCCATGCCGGGCTGGTGCGCGGCGGCCAGTCGCCGCAGCGGCGTGCGCTGCTGCAACCCGGAAACAGCGTCGCGGCGATGTGGCGCGGCCGCCTGCCCGAGCATCTGGGATCGTTCGATTGCGAGTTGCTCGACGCGCGCGCTGCCCGCCTGCTCGACGACCCCGACCGGCTGGCGGCGCTGACCGCCGCCAGCGCCCTGCTGCTGACGGCGCTCCCCGAACGCGAACCACATCCCGATCTCTACCGGTCATTCGAGATATTGCTGACAGCGCTCGATCCGGCGCCACGCACCGGCGGCGATTCCGTTGCCTGGATGCAAATCTATGTCACCTGGGAATGCGACCTGCTGGCGGCGTTGGGGTTCGGGCTCGACCTTGGGCGCTGTGTGGCGACCGGCAGCAACCAGGACCTCGCCTATGTGTCGCCGCGCACCGGCCGGGCGGTATCGCGCACCGCTGGCGCCCCGTACCATGAAAAGCTGTTGCCGCTGCCTGGCTTTCTGTGGCGCGACGAAACCGCCACCCCCGCAGATGTCGTCGCTGGCTTGATGCTGACCCGGCATTTCCTGCTGCATCATCTGTTGCTGCCGCAGGGTGGCAAATTGCCCGAAGCGCGCGACAGGCTGGCGGAACGCATGCGCCGCAACGCAGCCAGTGGTAGCATCACGCCCGCATAATAACGAGGTTTGGTAGGCATGGCTGCTTCCGCCGCGACGGGCGAAATCCGTGATGTTGATTTTGCCGATGCGCTCGGCGAGCGCTACCTGTCCTACGCGCTGTCGACGATCATGGCGCGCTCGCTGCCCGACGTGCGCGACGGGCTGAAGCCGGTACATCGCCGCATTCTCCATGCGATGCACGAACTGCGGCTCAACCCCGGCTCCGGTTACAAGAAATGCGCTCGCGTCGTCGGCGATGTGATCGGCAAGTTTCACCCGCATGGCGAATTGTCGGTGTATGACGCGCTGGTGCGTCTCGCGCAGGATTTCGCACAGCGTTACCCCCTCGTCGACGGCCAGGGCAATTTCGGCAATATCGATGGCGATAACGCCGCGGCGATGCGCTACACGGAAAGCCGCCTGTCGGACGTGGCGCAGGCAATGCTCGACGGGCTCGACGAAGACGCCGTCGATTTCCGCGCCACCTATGACGGCGAAGACCGCGAGCCCGTCGTACTGCCGGCGCGCTTTCCGAACCTGCTGGCCAACGGTTCCGCGGGTATCGCGGTCGGCATGGCGACCAGCATTCCGCCGCACAATGTCGGCGAATTATGCGGCGCGCTGCTGCACCTGATCGAGCACCCGTCCTGCCCGATCGCGGAGCTTGTCGGGCATGTCGCCGGCCCCGATTTCCCGACCGGCGGCGTGTTGGCCGAGCCGGCGGAAAACATCGTCGAGGCCTATGCCACCGGGCGCGGCAGCTTTCGCCTACGGGCGCGCTGGCAAAAAGAGACGCTGAGCCACGGCCTGTTCCAGATCATCGTCAGCGAAATTCCCTATCAGGTGCCGAAAAGCCGGCTGATCGAAAAGATCGCGGCCTTGCTCGAAGAAAAGAAACTGCCGCTGCTCGCCGATGTCCGCGACGAATCCGACAGTGAGGTGCGGCTCGTCTTCGAGCCGAAAAACCGCAATGTCGATGCCGATGTGCTGATGGAGCAGCTGTTCCGGCTGACCGAGCTGGAAGTCAAGGTGCCGCTCAACCTCAACGTCATCGATCCGGCCGGCGTGCCGCGCGTGATGAATCTGCGCGAGGCGTTGCAGGCGTTTCTCGACCATCGCCGCGAGGTCCTGCTGCGCCGCAGCCGGTACCGGCTTGCGGCCGTGGCGCGGCGCATGGAAATCCTGCGCGGCTTTGTCATCGTCTACGTCAATCTCGACGAGGTCATCCGCATCATTCGCGAATCGGATGACCCCAAGGCGGAGATGATCGAGCGTTGGGGCCTGACCGAGGTGCAGGTCGAGGCGATCCTCAACATGCGGCTGCGCACCCTGCGTCGGCTCGAGGAAATCGCGATCCAGAAGGAACTGGCCGAGTTGTCGGCCGAAGGCGCCGGCCTCGAAGCGCTGCTCGGCAGCGACAAGCGGCAATGGCGCGCGCTGGCAAAAGAAGTCGCCGCAACGCAAAAGGAATTCGGCGGCGACACCGCTCTCGGCCGCCGCCGTACGTTGCTTGGAACCGCACCGCAGCCGATCGACATCCCCGTGGCGGCGCAGGTCGAACGCGAGCCGGTGACGGTGCTGTGCTCGCAAAAAGGTTGGATACGCGCCGTCAAAGGCCACGGCATCACGACCGACCAGAAATACAAGGAAGGCGACGGGCCGCGTTTCGCCTTGCCCGTCGAAACCACCGACCGGCTGATGATTTTCGGGAGCAACGGTCGGTTTTACACCATCGGGGTCGATCGCTTGCCCGGCGGCCGCGGCCAGGGCGAGCCGCTGCGCCTGATGATCGACCTGCCAAACGAGCACGACGTCATTGCACTGTTTCCGTACCGGCCGGGGCTGCGGCTGCTGGTCGCCGCCAATGACGGGCGCGGCTTTATCGTCGATGGCGAGGAGGTGCTGGCGCAGACGCGCGCCGGCAAACAGGTCTTGACTGCCGCGACCGGTGCCCAGGCCTTGCTGTGCCTGCCGGTGGACGGCGATGTCGCCGCTTTCGTCGGCGAAAACCGCCGCATGCTGGTTGTCGAGTTGAGCGAAATTCCGGAGATGACGCGCGGCCGCGGGGTAATCCTGCAGCGCTTCCGCTCCGGCGGGCTGGTGGATGCCAGGATATTCCGCCTCGCCAACGGGCTATCCTGGCGGCAAGGCGAAAACCGCGTGCGCACCGAAATCGACCTCACTCCGTGGCGCGGCGGACGCGGTACCGCAGGCCACAGCGTCCCGCAAGGCTTCCCCCGCTCCGGCCGTTTTACCTAACCGCGCAGCACGACGCGGCCGCGGACTTTGCCGCCGCTTTTCAGGTCGCGGAGCGCTTCGCTGGCCTGGTCGGCATGGCGGTGTTCCAGCGGGATCGGCGGTATCTTGCCGGCCTTGCCGAGCGCCAACAGCTCGCGCAAATCTTCGAGCGTGCCGACATAGGAGCCTTCGACCGTCATCATCTTGAACGGGAACAGCACCGTCGAAATCGGGTTGGACCCGCCGTAAAGGCCGACCATCACCAGCTTGCCGCCCTTGCGCAGGATGTTGACGCCAAATTCCATCGTCTTGGGCGCGCCGACAAAATCGATCGCCGCGGCGCCGCCGCCATTGGTCGCCTGCATGATCTGCTTGACGGCGTCGGGCGCGGAATTATCGATCGTCGCAACCGCTCCCATCTGGCGCGCCTGCGCCCGTTTTTGCGGGTCGATATCGGCGACGATGACCTTGCCGTTCACCACCGCCTGCGCAATGTGGATCGCGCTGCCGCCAACGCCGCCGGCGCCGATAATGACCAGATGATCGTCCGGGCCAACATGCTCCAGCGTCTTCTTCAACGCCGACAGCGCGGTGATGCCAGAGCAGGTATAGGTCGCCGCGAGGTCCTGCGGCACACCGTCATGCGGCAGCAGATAGCGCGCGTGCGGCACGATGACATGCGTGGCATAGCCGCCGGCCTTGCGCGTACCCAGCGTGCGCGGGTTGAGGCACAATAATTCCTCGCCCTTTTGGCACACCGCGCACTCGCCGCAGCCGATCCACGGATAGGCCACAACCTTGTCGCCGACTGCGACACCCGACGCCTGCGGCCCGAGCGCCACGACCTCGCCGGCAATCTCGTGACCCATCGTAAACGGCAGGTTCACGCCGCGCGATTCGAGCGAAATCTTGCGGCCGTCGCCAAGGTCGAAATGCCCGTCCCAGATATGCACGTCGCTATGGCACACGCCCGCCGCCTCGACGCGCAACAGCACTTCCTCGCCCTGCGGCACGGGATCGGGATAGTCGCGCGCCTCCAGCGGCTTGCCCCATTCGATGATCTGCATCGCACGCATATGCGCACCTCCTATCCCTTGTGCCCGTATGTCAGTCAGTTCCTGCTGTCGGTCTATTCCGCGTCCCTGCGCCAGCAGGGACCCATCTTTCCGCCGCTGAGCCTTGCGGATTGGCTGTATCTCAGCCCTGATCAGTTGCTCCGGGCGGCACGGATCGCGTGCCAGACGCGTTCGGGCGTGGCGGGCATGTCGATGTGGCGAATGCCGTATTCCGACAGCGCATCGACCAGCGCGTTCATCACCGAGGGCAACGCACCGGCGCAGCCGGCCTCGCCGCAGCCTTTGGCGCCGAGCGGGTTGGTTTTGGCCGGCACCGGGTGGCTGGCGTTGACGAAGGACGGCGCGTCGGTGGCGCGCGGCATCGCGTAGTCCATAAACGAGCCGGTCAAGAGTTGCCCGTCATCGTCGTAGATCGTGCGCTCGCATAGGGCTTGCCCGATGCCTTGCACGATGCCGCCATGCGCCTGCCCGTCGACCAGCAGCGGGTTGATGACGACACCAAAATCATTAACGAAGCTGTACTTCACGACTTCGACAACACCGGTTTCCGGGTCGACCTCGACCTCGGAGATATGGCAGCCATTGGGAAAGGCCGAAGGCGGCCCATCGATGATGTCACGCACATCGAGGCTCTGCGGCACATCCGGCGGCAGTTTCAGCCCGGCATGGAGTTGCCCCGCTAGTTCCAGCAGCCCCACCGAGCGGTCGGTGCCGGCAATGACAAAACGCCCGCCGTGAAACTCGATATCGGCGACGGCCGCTTCCAGCACATGCGCGGCGATCTGCTTGCCGTTTGCGATGCATTTGTCGCTGGCTTCGACGATGGCGGCGCCGCTGGTGATCATCGATTTCGAGCCGCCGGTGCCGCCGCCGGCAATCAATTCGTCGCTATCGCCTTGCAGAAGGCGGATGCGGCGGAACGGAATGCCGAGCTTCATCGCCAGCACCTGGGCGAACGGCGCCGCGTGTCCTTGCCCATAATCGAGCGTACCGGTGATGATCGTCACATCGCCGTTGGGCTCAAAGCGCAGGCCGCCCATCTCCTTGCCGGCGGCGCCGGTCAGTTCGAGATAATCGCCAATGCCGCGTCCGCGCAACTTGCCCGTCGCCTGGCTCTGCGCCTTGCGGGCCGCATAACCGTCCCAATCGGCGAGCTTTAATGCCTTGTCGAGCAGCGCCGTGAAATCGCCGCTGTCATAGGTCTGGTTGTTGGCGGCCTTGTACGGCATCGCTTCGCGCGGGATATGGTTGCGGCGGCGCAACTCGATCTTGTCGATCCCCATCTCGGCGGCAGCAGTATCAACCAGCCGCTCCATGTAATAATTCGCTTCCGGCCGCCCGGCGCCGCGATAGGCCCCGACCGGTGTCGTGTTGGAAAACACGCATTTCGTGTTCACTTCGATCAGCGGCGTCTTGTACACGCCGAGCGTGTTGCGCACGACATTGCCGGTCGCCGGCCCCGGGGACCCATAGACGGCGCCAAGATTGCCGTGCCCGCTGACCCGGATCGCGAGGAAATTGCCCGCGGCGTCGAGCGCCAGTTCGGCGGTCATCTCATGGTCGCGCCCATGCGTGTCGGACACGAAACTGCCGGAGCGTTCATCGGTCCATTTGACCGGCCGGCCGAGTTCGCGCGCCGCCTGCAGGATGCAGTAATATTCGGCCATGTCGGCCTGTTTCATACCGAACGAGCCGCCGACCCGGTCGGTCAGAATGCGCACCTGGCTGCGCTCGACACCGAGCGTAGAGGCGATGTAGTTGCGGAACCCGAAAACGCCCTGGCACCCGACATTCAGCGTGAAATGCTGCCGCTCGCGATCGTATTGCGCGACCGCCGAGCGCGGCTCCATCGGGTTGACGACAATGCGGTTGCTGCGCAGGTCGAGCCGCGTGACATGCGCCGCGGCAGAGAAGGCGGCTGAAACCTTTTCGGTATCGCCGAAATGGAAATCGAGCCCGACATTGGCCGGCACGTCCTCGTAAAGCTGCGGCGCGTCAGGGGCATCGGCCAAGGCCGGTTCGGTGACGGCAGGCAGCGGCTCGACATCCACCAGTACGGCTTCGGCCGCATCCTTGGCGGCGGCGACGCTGTCGGCAATGACGGCGGCTATCGGATGCCCGACGTAACGCACCTTGTCGGTCGCAAGCACCTGCCGAACCGGCGTCAGCATCGGGGTGCCGTCGCGGTTTTTCAGTACCTGTCGGGCTTGCAGCGGCCCGATGCCGGCCGCCGTCAGGTCGGCAGCGGTGTAGATCGCCAGCACCCCCGGCATGGTGCGCGCCTCGGTCGTGTCGATGCCGCGCAGGACGCCGTGGGCATAGGCGCTACGCACCATCACTGCATAAGCCTGCCCCGGCAGGTTCACGTCGTCGGAATAGCGTCCCTGGCCGCGCAGCAATACCGGGTCTTCGGTGCGAGGCACCGGCTGACCGACTGCATAACGTTCGTCGCCAAAATCGTCCTGGCCAAATTCGATGTCGCCGTCCATCGCGTCGCCTTTCTGCCGTGTGCCGCTTGTTTATTGGCAAACGCTGGTGAGGATATAGCGAACGCGGCGGCGGGAGCCGGATATTTTTGCCTCATCCACCGCCATTTGGCGTCTCGGTCGCAAGACGCTATCCTGCAAGCGTCGCTTCGCACGGGGGTAGGCGCCGATGATCGCTGACGAACGGGGTTTGCCGCTCTCCACCGACAATGCCGAGGCCGTGCGTCTGTTCGACCGGTCGGTCGAGCATTACCTGAAATTCCACACCGATACGATGGCGCTGGCCAATCGCGCGCTGGCGGCCGATCCGAATTTCCTGATGGGGCATTGCCTTAGGGGCTATCTGCTGCTGAGCGCCGCCAACCCGGCCTATCGCGCCCAAATCGCGGCGACATTGGCAACAGCGGAGGCCGGCAGCGCGCACGCCACCGACCGCGAGCGCCTGCACGTCGGCGCGTTGGCGGCGTGGGCCGGCGGCGCACTCGACCGCGCCTTCGCCACCTGGCGGCAGATCCTCGATGCCCACCCGACCGATCTGCTGGCGCTGCGCATCTGCGACACCAACTGGTTCCGGTTTGGCCAGACCGCGAAAATCCTCGAACAGGCCGACCGCGTCGCCGGCGGCTGGTCGCGCGAATTGCCGGGCTATGACTGCTTCCAGACCGTGTGGGCCTTTGCCCATGAGGAAGCCGGCGACACCGCAGGCGCCGAGCGCGCGGTCGACGCCGCAGCGGCGCTGGACCCGCACAATTACTTCGCGCATCACGTCAAGGCGCACATCCTGGAGATGGAGTGCCGACCGCGCGAAGGCCGCGACTGGCTGGCCGCGCAAGTGCCGAACTGGTCGCTCGGCAACCAGTTGATCCATCATCTATGGTGGCATCGCGCGCTGATGGAGCTGGAGCTTGGCGAACTTGACGCCGTGCTTGCGAGCTATGACGAAAACATCCGCAACTTCAACGACCCGCTGACCAAGGCTATCCCCGACCATTTCGTCGATTTGCAGAACGCCCCGGCATTGCTGTGGCGGCTCGAACGGTTGGGCGTCGCGGTTGGCGACCGCTGGCGTGAATTGGCGGAAATCGCCAAGGCACGCATTGGCGAGGCGGGGCATCCGCTGCTCGTGCCGCATTTGATGATGGCGCTGGCGGCGACCGGCGCGACAGCGGCGGCAGAGCGCTTTCTCGCTGCCCTGCGCGATCTGGCGCGCGACGCCGCACCCTGGGTAATGCCCACCTTTTCCGAGGCGATCATTCCCGTATGCGAGGCGGCGTTGGCGCATCGCCGCGGCGACTACCCGCGTGTTGTCGAGCTGCTGGCGCCGCGCCGCGACCAGATCCGCCTGCTCGGCGGCAGCAATGCACAGCGCGACCTGTTCACGCAGATGCTGATCGATGCCGCGATGCGAGCGGGCCGCCGCGATCTCGTCGGCGACATGATCGCGCACGAAACCCGCACCCGCACGATCCCGCCGACGCAGCGGATCGGATACGCCGAAGCGGCACGATGGCTCGCGTAAAGGCGAGCCTAAATAAGGCAGGGGTTCAGCCGGGGGCGGCGATCAGCGCGCTGTACCCGCTCCAGACGATCTGGATGCCGATGCATAACAAGATAAAGGCCGACAGCCGGATCATCACATTGATGCCGCTCGCCCCGAGCATCGCCACCATGCGGTCGGCGAAGCGGTAGCAGAAGAACACCGTGACGGCCATCGCCGCGAGGCCGGCAACGGCAGCCGCGCCAAGCAATGCGATATGTCCGAGATGGTCCTCGCCTTGCGGACGCTGCGCACCGAGCGTAATTGCCACTGATATCGAGCCCGGACCAACCGTCAACGGCATCGTCAGCGGGTAGAACGCGTCGATCGGGCCGCGCTCATCAAGCTCGTCGGCGCGTTGGGTCGGTTCGACACCGTCGCGCAGCATGTGCCAGCCGAACGACGACACCGCCAGCCCGCCGCCAATGCGCAGCACCGGCAGCGTGATCCCGAAAAACTCCAGCACATGCGACCCGACGAACAGCGACCCCAACAGCAGCAGAAAGCCGTTGACGGCGATACGCCGCGCCAGAAGCCGCCGCACCGGCTCGCTGTGCCCGGCAGTCAACGCGAGAAAGATCGGGGCACTGCCGACCGGGTTCACGATCGGAAACAGCCCGGCGTAAACCAGCAGGAACGAATGCGCGATATCGTGCAGCACAGCGGCCCGGTGCTGCGCCGCGACGGTTAGATGACGCCTTCTTCCGCGAGGCGTTCCACCTCGCTCGGGGTGCGGCCGAGCATTTCGGTCAGCACCCACATATTGTCCTCGCCGTAGCACGGCGCGCCCCGATTGATCGGCCCCCCGATATACGCCGGCGTCTTGTTGAGCTTCATCGGGATCTCATAGACCGGCCAGGTGCCGATTTTGGTGCCGGTGACCTCGGTCAGCCAGTTGAGGTGGCGCAGCTGCGGGTCGGTGTCGACCCGGTCTTCGGCGTTCTGGCACACCCCGGCCGCAATGCCGGCCTTCTGCAATTTCATCATGCAGTCGTAGCGATCCTGCGTCCGGGTCCAGGCCTCGACTGCGGCGTCGAGCGCATCCTGGTGCTGCAGCCGGCTTTCGAGCGTCGCAAAGCGCCGGTCTTCGAGCCACGCACCTTGCTCGGCGACGCGCGCCAGCGCCTGCCATTCGGCGTCGATGAAACAGGCGATGGCGATCCAGCGGTCCTTGCCCGCGCAGCGATAGGCGCCGTGCGGCGCCGCCAGCTTGTACGGCGAGCGATTGCCAAAGCGTCGGAAGATGCGGTCATTGGCGGCCCAGTCGAGTATCGTCGTGCCGGTCAGGAAGATGCCGCTCTCGCATTGCGAGGCATCGATCCACTGTCCCTCGCCGGTCCGCTCGCGATGATAGATTGCGCCGAGCAATGCCAGCGCATAGCCGTAGGCCCCCATCCAGTCGAGATAGGAATAGCCCCAGCTGACCGGCATGGCCGGCTCCGGCAGCCCCGACATCTCGGCCTGCCCGCCAAACGCTCCGGCGACCGGCCCGACGGTGCGCATCCGCCCGTACTTGCCGTGCGCGCCCATCCCGGCCTGCTGGATGTAGATGATGTCGGGCCGGATCGATTTCAGCACATCATAGCCGAGCCCCAGCCGCTGCAAGACCCCCGGCGAGAAACCCTCGGCGACCACATCGCACAGGCGAATCATGTCCTTGGCGATCTGCAAGCCTTTGGGGTGGCGGATATTCAGCGAGATGCCGCGCTTGCCGGAATTCTTGTTGAGGAAATTGCCGCCCATGTCAGGGTCCCTGACCGCGGGCAGCGGCCCGGTCGCGGCGTCGCGCGCCGCCCGGCCGCCGACCGGCGCCATGCCAGCCAGCCGCGTGTCGGGATTGTCCTTCCACTCGACCTTGAAACTCTCCGCGCCCATCGCCGCCAGAAAGCGGGTGCCGCCGGCCGAGGCGAGAAACCACGCGAAATCAAAGATCTTGATGCCCTGTAGCGGGAACGGCTTGTTATGCAATGCCGAGAGGCGCGGGTTTTCGACCGTGCGCGGCTGCGCCGGAACACTCGGGCGCCGTGCAGCCTCGCCGAGCACGGTATCCGTGTCTTCGCCGAGCAGCGGTGCGCGGCGGCCGACCTGCCAGCTCGTCTTGTTGGTGAGCCATTTGCTGGTCGGGTAGATAAACGAGCGGCCGAGTTCGGGATGCTCGACCTCGGCAAAGGTCTTGCGCGCCAGCCAGTGCTCGTCGAGCGCATTTTCATGCGGCTTGCGCAGCGGCGCCCATAACAGGCCGGCCTCCTGTGCCTCCAGCCAGGGCATGTCCTTGAATGTCCATGAGCGAACAAAGCGCTGCACGATATCGAGCATGTGCGAACGCGCCTCGTCGCCGCTGGCTGTGCCCGGCACGGCGCGGGCCTTGAGGTCGGTTTCGGGCGGCGGCGGCTGCAGATCGGCCTGCGCGTTGTACTTGGTCAGCAATGGGATGAGGTTTTTAAGGTCGCGCGCGCCGATGCCGTGGGTGATGAACCAGCGCCCGTCTTTGGTGTGGCAGATGCTCGGGCTGTGGTTCGGGTGCTCGCCGGCATGGCGGCAGGTCATGCGCCACAGCGGCACCCGCCGACAGACCCAGTTCATCAAATCCTGCTCGGGGTTCTTCGAGACGGCCTCGTGGATCGCCAGCGACACGTCCTGCCCCTCGCCGCTGCGATGGCGATGAATGAGAGCGGCGATGATGCCGCTCGCCATCTGCTCGCCGGCGATGTGATAGGCGTGCCAGATCTGCGGTGCGATCGGCGGCGTGTCGTATTCGAAATTGGGGTCGGGGTCGTAACCGCAATTCATCATCGGCCCGCCGAGGGCGAGATGGATCAGGTCCGAGCCCTTGAAGTCCTTCCACGGCCCGTCATCGCCAAACGGCGTCATCCGCGCGGTGACGAGTTGCGGGAAACGCGCGTTGAGCGCGGCATGGTCCAGACCCAGCACCTCGTTGAGCGCGCCGCAACTCGCATCGAGCAATATGTCGGCACCGCCCAGCAGCCGCAGCATATGCTCGCGCCCCGTCGTGCTCTGCAAATCGAGCGCGACGGATTTCTTGTTGCGGTTGTAGTTCCAGAAGAACAACGAGCGTTCGAGGCCCGGCTCGTCATCGAGATAGGGGCCAATGCGCCGCGTCGCATTCCCCTCGGGTGGTTCGATCTTGATGACTTCGGCGCCGAGCCCGGCCAGCAGCAGCCCGCAATATTCGGCGCGCTCGTCGGCAATTTCGATGACCCGCAGCCCGGCCAGCATGCCGGGCCCGGCATTCCCCATCATCTCGCCCGGCCCTTGTGCGATTCCGCTCTTATCCGACAAGGCGCTTCTCCCCTTAAGCTTGACGGCGCGATTGTGCTGGCCACGACGAAAATGGTCAACGAGACCGGCCGCATGCCTCCTCTCGACATTGCCAGCCGAGCGCGGGCAAATACAGCGTGACGCGGCGGAAGGTCAGATTGTTGCTATTACTGCTGCTCGCCGCGTTTGTGCTGCCGGTGCTCGCCAGTGCGGCATTGCTCGATCGCGGCGGCCTGCCCTGGTACGAGGCGAGCCGCGCGCCGACCGGAATGGCACCTGACCCGGCAACGACGCCGGAAGCGGTGATCCAAGTCTATGCCGCGCGGGCAGTATCGTGGCGCGGGGCCTCTGCGGTACATACCTGGATCGCCGTAAAGCCCTCTGGTGCCGCTCGCTACACCCGATATGACGTGGTCGGGTTCGGCGTCGCGAGTGGCGCGTCGTCGGTGCGGGTCGACCGCATGGGTCCGGACAATTTCTGGTTCGGCGCGCGGCCGCAGATCGTGTTCGATCGGCGTGGCCCCGGGGTCGATACACTGATCGCGCAGGTGCAGGCCGCAATCGCCGCTTATCCCTATCCGCACGAATACCGCGCCTGGCCCGGTCCCAATAGCAACACCTTCACCGCTTTTGTCGCGCGGCAGGTGCCCGAACTCGGCCTCGCCCTGCCGTCGAATGCCGTCGGCAAGGATTACCTGCCGGGCGGCGCGGTGTTCGGCACAGCGCCGAGCGGCACCGGCTTCCAGCTTTCGCTGTTCGGCGCCGCCGGCATTATTTTAGCGCGCGACGAGGGCGTCGAATTAAACCTGCTCGGCCTCAATCTCGGCATCGATGTGCTGCGTCCAGCACTGAAGTTGCCCGGCCTCGGCCGCCTCGGCATGAGGACGATATAGGGCGGAGAAGCACAGCGCCTTCCGCCAAAACCGGCAGTCAGCGCGGCGTACCGGCGGATTACGCGTTGCGTGTCCGCATACTCAGCGCTCTTACACCGGGACGGCGCCACCCATCGTCGTTCGGTGCATCAGGCGGCGCTGTGGCATGTCGTAATCCTGGATCGCCCGGTGCTGCACCGTGCAGTTGTCCCACATCAGGAGATCACCGGCGCGCCATTGATGACGGTAGATAAAGCCCGGCTTGATGATGTGGTCGGCGAGCGCGGCGATCAGCGCTTCGGCCTCGTCGTCTTCCATGCCCTCGATCGCGGTGCAGTCGTCGCGCATGACGTAGAGCGATTTGCGGCCGGTATGCGGGTGGGTGCGGACGATCGGGTGGCGCACCGGCGGGTTGCGGTCGATCTCGGTCTGGGTCGGCGGGAAGGCGCGCTTGCGACCCTTGAAGTCGAACACGGCATGGCGCCCTTGGAGCTTTTGCTGCAGCGTTTCGGGCAAAGCGTCCCATGCGGCCGCGGCGCTGGCAAACTCGGTATCGCCGAGCGGCAGCCCGAACAGAGTCGGGATCTCGTGCGCGTAGAGCATCGTGCCGCGCGGCGGCCGCGCCGTATAGCACATATCGCTGTGCCATTTTTCGCCGGCGCGGCGCACGCCGATCGGCTTTTCGTCTTCGGTGATGTTCGAGACGACAACGATCTCCGGGCTGCCCGGCACGCTCCAGCGCTCGCCGAAAATGTTGAAATCGATCTCACCAAAACGCCTTGTGAACGTGACCTGCTGCTGCGGCGTCAGTTTCTGGTCGCGGAAAAAGATCACGCCGTATTTGTCAAAGGCCTGCTCGATTGCCGTAAAGAGATTGTCGCCGAGCGGCTGCGCCAGATCGACGCCGCGAATTTCGGCGCCCACGGCCGCGTCAGTCGAGATGATTTGGAGGGACATCGCCGTTTCTCCTTTCCTCAATCGAAACTCAGCGGTCGAGCCAGACGTCTTCAAAACGCCAGCCATTGTAGTTGCTGTTGACGATGATCGTCAGGTTCTTGACATCGGGGTAGGAGCAATAAGCCGAACGCGGGTAATAGATTATCTGTCGTGCGCCGTCTTCGACCAGCTTACGCTCGATCTCCCACACGATCTTTTGCCGCTTGGCAACATCCGGCTCGGCAGATTGCTGATCAACCAGCTTGTCGACGCCGGGATCACAATAACCCGTGTAGTTGCGTTCGGCGCCGCAGACATAGTTTTCATAATATTGCTGGTCGGGATCGTCGAGGCCGTTCTCGGAAACGGTCAACGCCACCCCGTAATCCTTGCGCGACACTCGCGGATACCACGCCGTCGTGTCGATCAGGTCGAGCGTTGCATCGATATAGATCGATTTGAGCTGGTCGATCATCAGCACGGCGGGGTCGCGATAGGCCAGGACGTTGCGGCTGGTCAGCGGCACCGTCAGCCGGTTGTTCGGCCCGTAGCCGAGCTTTTCCATGATCTTGCGGGCTTCCGCGCGGTTCTTTTCGACATCCGGGTCATAGCCCGGAAACGTCTTCAGCATGTCGGGCGGCACACCCCAGGCGCCGTCCGGCGGCGGCAGCATCGTGCCGCCGATATCGCCCTGCCCGTCGCTCAGGATGTCGATAAAGGCTTTGCGGTCGAGCGCCAGCCCGAGAGCACGGCGCAACTCCGGGTTGTCGAAGGGCGGCTTGTCGCGATTGATCAGCAGCAGGCGCGGAATATTCCAGGGATAGACATCGCATTGAATTTGCGGTGCCTGGCTCTTGATTTCCTTCATCAGCGGCAGCGGCACGATACCCGGCCAGGTGCGGTCGAGCTTGCCTGCGACCAATGCCAACACCGCGGTCGAGGTATTGCGGATGATCGAATATTCGATCCCGTCGAGATAGGGCAAGCCCGGCTTCCAGTAATCCGGGTTCTTCACCACCTTGATTGACTCGTTCGGCTTGAACTCGGCGAATTTGAACGGCCCGGTGCCGATCGGGTGCTGCCGCATCTGTGCCGGCGGGACGTGGCAGGGATAAACCGGCGACCAGCCGGAGGCGAGCAGCGCGATAAACGACGGCTGCGGCCGCTTCAGGTGAAATGTGGCTTCGCTGTCGCCGTTGACGCTGACCGAATCGAGGTTGCGATACCAGGATTTGCGCGGGTTGACCCGCAGCTTTTCGGTCGATTGGCCGGTCAGCAGGTCCCAGGTGCATTTGACATCGGCAGCCGTGAACGGCTTGCCGTCGTGCCATTTGACGCCCTGGCGCAGTGTAAAGGTCAGCGCCGTCTTGTCGTCGTTCCACGACCATTTGGTCGCGAGGTCGGGGACGATCGTATCAAGGCTGTTTTTCGCGACATGCTGGTCGAACAGCACGAGGTTGTTGAAGACCGGCATCATCGGCCCCTCGGCGGTAACCGTCGCTTCTTCGAGGATCGACATGCTGGCGGGGCTGTCGAGGTTGGGGATGCGCAGGATGCCGCCGTGCTTCTGCGCCGCAGCCGTCCCTGCGGTTGCCGCAAGCAACAGCAATGCCGCGGCGATCGCTCTCCCGCTGCGCGCCATGTCGTGTCCCCCTACACCGCGCTTTGCGCCTGCGGCTAGTGGTAGCACGAGGCGGCGCGGCGAACCCGCCGGGATCGCCGCAAAGCAGGGCTGCGCTGGTGGCTAGGGTGCAGCGCCGGTGCCGGGATGATCTGTTCTAACCGTTCGGCTCGAACATTTTCCTTTATGTGGCGGGCCCGCGGCTAGGTAAGGCGGCCCTCGGCAACTTTGCGCAACAGGAAGTCGCGGAACACGCTGATCCGTTTCGACGAACGCAATTCTTCGGGATAGACGAAATACGCTTCGTTTGGCGGACCGCTGACTTCCGGCAGTACGCGGACGAGATGGGAGTGCTCGGCCGCGACGAAATCCGGCAGCGAAGCAAGGCCGAGCCCGCTATTGACCGCCCGCAGGATGCCGTATGTGTTGTTGACCGTCAGGATCGGGCGGCGGTCGCGCCCCGGCTTGGCGCCGGTGTCGAGCAGCCAGTTGACGCCCGGCACCGGTGGCCGCGTGTCTTCGCCGTAGGCGATCAGACGGTGCTCGTCGAGGTCCTCCCCGCGCTGCGGTGTGCCGTATTTTTTCAGATAATCCGGCGCGCCGTAGAGATGCACATTGACGCTGACGAGATGGCGCTGGATCAGGTCGGGCTGGCGCGGCGGCGACATGCGGATCGCGACATCAGCCTCGCGCATCGACAGGTCGAGTTCGGTATCGTCGACCACCAGGCTGACCTGAATCTCGGGATAAAGATCGAGAAATTCGCGGATTCGCGGCGTCAGCCAGATCGAGCCGAACGCCACCGTCGTGGTGATCTTCAACGGGCCTTTGGGCCGGTCCTTCGACTCCGAGATCAGGCTTTCCGACATTGCCAGCTTGGCAAACACCTCGCGCGCGGTGCGGAACAGCAATTCCCCCTGCTCGGTCAAAATCAGGCCACGCGCGTGGCGGTGAAATAACGGCACGCTGAGGCTTTCTTCGAGCGCGCTGATTTGGCGGCTGACCGCGGACTGGCTGAGGTTCAGCGCTTCACCCGCATGGGTGAAGCTGCCCGCCTCGGCAACCGCGTGAAACACCCGCAACTTGTCCCAATCCATCGCCATTGCTTGCCTTCCGGGCTCCCCCTCCCGCGCCCACCGCGCCGTGCTATTCCGCGGCGCGGGCCGCGGACACGTCCTCCTGCGCGGCAAGAAACTTTTCCGCCTCGAGCGCCGCCATGCAGCCAAGCCCGGCGGCTGTGACCGCCTGGCGGAACACCTTGTCCTTTACGTCGCCGGCGGCGAACACGCCTGGTATGGCAGTCGCCGTCGAATCCGGCGCCGTCACGACGTAGCCCTGCTCGTCAAGTTTGAGCTGGCCGGCGAGCAGCCCGGTCACCGGCGTATGGCCGATGGCCACAAAGACCCCGTCGCACGGCCGCTCGACAACCGCCCCGGTGCGGACGTTGCGCAGCTTGACACCGGTAACCTCCGGCGGCTCGGCGACGCCGACCACTTCCTCGACGACGCTGTCCCACACCATTTCAACCTTTGGGTTGCGGAACAGACGGTCCTGCAAAATCTTTTCCGCGCTCAAGGCGTTGCGGCGATGCACCAGCGTCACCTTGCTGGCATGGTTGGTTAAATACAGCGCCTCCTCGACCGCGGTATTGCCGCCGCCGATTACCACGACCTCCCGGTCGCGGAAGAAAAACCCGTCGCAGGTGGCGCAGGCCGATACGCCAAAACCACGGAATGTGTCTTCACCCGGAATACCGAGCCAACGCGCCTGCGCCCCCGTCGCGATGATGACGGCGTCGCCACTGTAATGATCGCCCGAATCGCCGATCGCGCTGAACGGACGCCGGCTGAGATCGAGAGACACGATTTCGTCCATGATCATGCGGGTGCCGACATGTTCGGCCTGGTGCTGCATCTGCTCCATCAGCCAGGGGCCCTGGATGATGTCGGCAAAGCCGGGGTAGTTCTCGACATCGGTCGTGATCGTCATCTGTCCGCCTGGCTGCATGCCGGTGACCATCAGCGGGTGCAGATTGGCGCGCGCCGTGTAGATCGCGGCGGTGTAGCCGGCCGGGCCGGCCCCGACGATCAGCACCTTGCTGTGGTGCGTTTCCGGGCTGTGATGGCTTTCCGGCATTACGCCTTCCTAATCAATTAGACGAATTAATATAGCACTTTTCGCGCCGTTGACGACGCGAGCCGCCTACGACGTGGATCAGATCCGCCTCAGAAACCGAACATATGGTCGAGGCTGAAGGCACCCTCGTGGCCCAACAGGCCATGATAGCCGAACAATCGGCAGGTCGGGTCGCGAATGATGGCGTAAGCGCCATTTCCGGCGCGAACCCGCGCCGCATTATCGAACAGCGTTCGATAACACATAAATCGCGACCCGGAACAGGGAATCGCCAGCGCTGTGCGGGCGATTTCCTGGCCATGACGATTGCACAGGATGATCTCGGTTGCGCTGACCGGGCACCACGGCCGCGACGCCGGATAGATCAGGTGACAGAACGTGTCGTATTGCGAATCGTCGCCAAGCCGGAGGAACAGCCGAGTCGACAGGCCCGGCGGACGCCCGACATAGGATTGCGGCTCGTCGCGGTACACCAGCAGCGTGTTAAAAACATGCGCACCAAAGCTGCTTTCCGCAGCATGTCCACTGGCGCGGTGGCGGTAGCGGAACAGCGCGTGCAGCCAGCCATCGGCGTCACCGCCTTGTGCGAAATCGTAAACCAGCTCGACATGGCCATAGGATGCCTCGACATCCCTTGCCAGCGCGTCCAGCGACAAAACAGCGTCATGCCGGCGCGGCAGTCGCCCGAAGGGGTGCCGCGCCATCTCGCGGCCGTCGGCATCGTAGACGATCGCCGCAATCGGTAATTCCTGCTGCGACTCGGCCATCGGGGTCGGCAGCAGCAGGCTCTCCCACTGCGCGCGCGGCAGGATGGGGGCCGGCAGCAGATAGCCTTTGCCGAGCGCGCCCGCGAGCGCTGGAAGCAGCGGGTCCGGTTTCAGATCGGCCCGCTCGACATTGACATGCGCAATGCGCCGGCGGTCGGCGGTCACGATTTCATAGCGCGGGCGCACGACATGCTTGCCGGCGCGCAACTCGATCTGGCGCGGCCAGCCCACCTCCGGCAGCAATTCGGCGATGTCGACGGCGAGGCTGGCGAACGGGCCGATCGTGTCGGGGATCGCGACGATCCGTTCCTCGCCCATCGGGTTGATGCCGACCGCGCCCGACGGGATCGGTATGGGATGGCTGTTCTGGACCCACAGAACCACGCGCTCGCCTGCCGCCGGCGCCGGCAGCCCGGCATAACGGTCGGCGGGCCAGGCGTTGGCGTCGTGAGTGCACGACAAGGCGGCGTCGCGCACGCCGCCGTCATCGCCGAACATGTCGAGCGCGTATTTGACGACATCGTGCCCGGCTGCGCCGGCAACATGCACAAACAACTGCCCGGCGAAGTTGCCGAGGCCAAATTTGGCTCGCACCTCGCGGCTGTCGATCGTGATCGTGCCGCCTTTGTCGCCGCAGGCCTGCGACCAGTCGGCGATGACGGTGCCGTCGCCGTCAAACAGCGTCAGCCAGCAGGTCACGTCGCCCGAGCCGTAGCCCGACCAGTAATTCGCCGTCACGAGTCGGGTATGCAGCGTCGCGGTATCGCGGAACAACGCAAAGTTAGTCGCGAAATTAAGCGGGTCGAGATAGGTGCGCCGATTGGTCAACCGTTCCGGCGGCAAGCGCATTGCATCGAGGCTGAATATTTGCGCCCCGGCCGGCAGATAAGGCTTCAGCCAGCCGATCAACCGTTCGGCGTCGAACTCTGCAACAAACACGGACAGCGCCGAAGACGCCGCAAGATCGGTCAGCGGCACAGCGCGTCTGCCGAGGATGTCGGCGCCGATCAGCGCCAAATCCTGGATATACACCCCTTCGATGTCGATACCGCCGATCCCGAAAATCTCGGCAAAACCAGTTGCGGCGCCATGCGGATCGACGATCGCTACCGGCCCGCCGCCTTCCAACGCCGCAAGCAAGGTGCGTGCGGGCGATGCCGCATGCGGATGGGTCAACGCCTTGTAAAGCGTGTTGCCGCCGCGGACATTGTCGAAGGTATCGATGCGCAGCGCCATGTTGCGGCGATATTACACCGCCGCCGCTTTCCCGACAGCGGCGGCGACGCCGGGCGCGACATTGTGCACCGCAGCAGACTTATCCCGCCTCTTGCGCGTGCCGCGCCAGCACCATCGCGCGCAAGGCTGCGCCGGCGCGCGCCGTGTCGTCGAGCGGCGGGTAGCCCCAGCTTTCGATATGCCCAGTAAACGGCCGCGTAATCCCCGCCTGCCGCATCGTCTCGTGAAACCGCGCGAACTTTGCGTCGCCGCCGGCGAGCGGCAGGATATGCACGGGCTTGCCGGTCGCCGCCGCCTCGCTGACCATCGACACCGAATCGGCAGTCACCAGCAGGGCGTCGGCGACCGCGAGATAAGCGTAATACGGGTTGTCGCCGCTGCCGTCCCAGATGTGGCCGGGCACGCCGGCGAGCCGCTCGCGCAACAGCGCCAGCCCGGCCGCGCCGGTACGCCGCGACGGCGTCACCACGGCCGACCCGCCGCTGTCTCGCACGGCATTGGCGACACTGTCGGCGATGTTGCCGAGCTGCGGCAGGTCGAGCCGGTAGGCCCGGTTAGAGCCGCCGATCAGCACGCCGATGATCGGGCGCGGCAGCGCGTCGAACGCCGGAAAGCGGCGGCGTTCGGCGGCGAGGCGATCGGGGGTGACGCCGTGGATCGCGCCTTGAGTCACCATCACCCGCGCACCGCGCAACCGGTCATGCGCCGGCACCAGCAGCAGGTCGAATTCGTCATGCCCGGTCCGCGGGTCCTGCACCTGGGCGGCGATCGTGCGGCCGCCGCTCGCCCGCCGGATCGCCAGAGCCGGACTTGCCGTGTTGCGGCCGCAGCCGATGACCAGGTCAGGCCAGGGCGGGCGTAACCGCAGCCCGTTCTCGCTTATCGCGGCGAGCGGCGCAAACCACAAAACGGGCGGCAGCCACTTCCACGGCCGGCGCACCGACAAACGCTTTTCGACAAAAGCAAACCCGGTCGCAGCGGCAAGGCCGAGCGCTTGGCTCGCCATGCCGGGCTTGCCGTCATGCAATACCCAGACGCTCGGAGAGACCCGAGCGGCAGGCGGCTCATCGGCTGTGGCGACAGATGGGGTGGCCATGGGTCCGGTTTACGGAAAGGGCGGTGGAGCGGCAAGCCGCCGAACACCACGCAGCAGGCAACGCGCAACAAAATTGCGCGGTCGGCGCGGAATTCCTATTGTCGCGGCGATCCAGGCGCCGCTTGCGGCACAAAACGGGATAGCGCATGCGCGGCCCCAGGCTCGACCGTATCGACCGGCAAATCCTGCAACTGCTGCAGGCCGACGGCCGCATGACCAATATCGAGTTGGCGCGGCGCGTCGGCATCTCGCCGCCGCCCTGTCTGCGGCGGGTGCGCGCGCTGGAAATAGCCGGGTTGATCCGCGGCTACCACGCCGATCTCGTCCCGGAATCGCTCGGCTTCGGCATTACCGTGTTCGCCCAGATCGGGCTGGCCAGTCAGGCCGAAACCGACCTCAAGGCGTTCGAGACACGGGTCGCCGCGTGGCCCGAAGTGCGCGAGGCGCACATGCTGGCCGGCGAAACCGATTTCCTGCTGAAGATCGTCGCCGCCGATTGGGACAGCTATCAGCATTTTCTGAGCGAAAAACTGACCTCGGCGCCCAACGTCAACCAGGTCAAATCCGCCCTCGTGCTGCGCGTTTCGAAGGCAGTGCCGGGCGTGCCGCTCAGTGAGATCGAATTCGACGACGAAACGGACACCGCGGCGACGGCGCACGACGATATGGCCGCAGCGGATATCGGCAGCGGGCCGGAATAAGCTCCGACGCGACGGCACCTATTGCTTGCGGCCAAAGCCTCCGAAACGGCGGTTGAAGCGGGCGAGCTGGCCACCCGTGTCGAGCAGGCGCTGCTGCCCGCCGGTCCAGGCCGGATGCGATTTCGGGTCGATTTCAAGCCGCAGCGTGTCGCCTGCCTTGCCATATGTCGAGCGGGTCTGATAGGTGCTGCCGTCGGTCATCACGACGGTAATCTCGTGATAATCCGGGTGAATCTCTTTCTTCATCGCTCGAATCCTGGTGTACGCCGCATGGTGCGGCCGTCTATATAGCGGCGCCGCGGCGCCGCTGCAAGAAATGCCCGCTGGTGGGCGGCCTCAGGCTTCGCGGGCAAGGTAATCCATCGCCGCCTGTACGCCGCCTTTGCCGTGCGGCACGCCGGCCAGGTCGAGCACCATTTCGACCGTCGCGATCGTGCCCAGCAGCATCGGCTCGTTCAGATCGCCGAGATGGCCGATGCGGAAGGCACGCCCCTTCAGCCGGTCGAGGCCGCCGCCGAGCGACAGGTTGAACTTGTCGAGTGCGATCTGGCGCAATTTGTCGGCGTCGTACCCTTCGGGCAGCAAAACGGCGGTGACGGTGTCGGATTGCGCACCGGGTTCGCTCGCATAGACTTCCGGCCCGTCATTCTGCCGCCACGCCCGCACTGCTAGGCGCGTCGCCTCGGCCAGCCGATGGTGGCGGGCGAAGACATTGTCGAGCCCTTCCTCCTCCAGCATGTGCAAGGCTTCCTGCAGCCCGTAAAAGAAGTGCACCGGCGCGGTGCCGTTCCAATAGGCCTGCGACCCCTCGCCGAGCAGCCGGCGCCAATCCCAATAAACCCGCGGCAACCTGGCTTCGGCCGAGGCCGCCAGCGCCTTGCCGCTGACCGCCGTGAACGCCATGCCGGTCGGCAGCATCAGCCCTTTCTGCGACCCTGCAACGACGACATCAACCCCCCATTCGTCCATCTCGAAATCGATCGACGCCAACGAGGAAATCGTGTCGACGAGAAACAATGCCGGGTGCCGCGCTGCGTCGATCGCCCGGCGCAGCGCGGCGACAGGGTTCGCAACCCCGGTCGAGGTTTCGCAATGCACCAGCAGCACGGCCTTGATTTTGTGATCGCGATCGTCGCGCAACCGGGCTTCGAGCCGCGCCGAATCGGCCGGGCGGCGCCAGTCGTTCGGCAGGGTTTCCACTTCGAGGCCGAAGGCTTCGCCGCGCATGCCCCAATTCAGCGAGAAAAACCCGCTTTCGACCACCAGCACCTTGTCACCGGGCGAGAACAGGTTGACGAGCGCTGCCTCCCACGCGCCGTGCCCGGTCGCGGCATAGGCGAGGATCGTTTCCTCGGTCTTGAAAATGCCTTTGAGGCCGGCAAAACATTCTTCGGCGATCGCACGGAACTGCGCGCTATTGAAATCGATCGTGCCGCGGTCCATCGCCCGCAAAATGCGGTCCGGGATGTTGGTCGGCCCCGGATTCATGAAAAAATGCATGCCGTGCGCCATGAGCGTGCCTCTATCGCTGGATTCCGGCTGCCTTCGGCCATCAGCGACGAGGCGGCACAGGCCCGGGATATAATCGCTCCCCGTTCCGACGCAACCGGACCCGCGGTCGCACCAAGTTCCGTCGCATCATTCAGCGGCCGGCGAGCGTCTTGTCGATCAGCGCATCGAGCCGTGGCGCGAGGCGTGCGTAGCCCTTATGGGTGAAATGCAGCAGGTCAGGCGAGATCGCCTGAGACAGGCGGCCGTCCGGGTCGAGCAGTGCGCCGCCGATATCGGCATAAACCACCATATGGCCGTCACCGCACGTCTTGATCAGGCGATTGACCGCCTCCACCGCCCGGCGCATGCGGGCATCTGGCGACGCGGCGCGCGGCCACAGCCCCAGCAGCAGGACGGGCACGTTCGGCAGGCGCTGCCGCAGGTACAGAAGATTGGCGCGGATGCCTTCAGCTGCGACTTCCGGCGGCCGTCCGGCGCCGCCATTTGTCAGGTCGTTGGTGCCGATCAGCATCACCACGGCTTCGGGCGGATGCCCATCGAGATTGCCGTGCTGCAACCGCCACAGCAGATTTTCGGTGCGGTCGCCATTGATGCCGGCGTTGAACACGCCGCGCGGCGCCATATCCGACTGCCAGATTTGAGGATCGAACCTCTGGGTGATCGAATCACCGAAAAACAACACGCGATACGGCTGGGTTTTCACGGCGACCGAGAGGTTCTCGAACCGCCGGACCATCGCGGGAGCTTCGCGCGGCTCTGGCGCTGCCAGCACATCGCTGGTGAACGGTCCGCAACGCAGAGTGGCCTCTGCTCCCGCCGGGATCGCTACAGCAGCAGCAGCCAGGACGACAGCGACAAAAAATCCGAGACGCCCGATCAAGCGCATAAGGGATGCTCCCGATGCCGTAAGTGTCATAAATTTACCTGACGCCCCGGTGCCGAGCGAGGTTTCCGGGCTGCTCGGCCCTCACTATGCTGGCGCCAACGCTGACGAGGGAGGTTGCCGATGACCGACGACGCCAGAAACTGGCCAAACTACCACGAGGCTGATTTCATCCTCCGGGATTACATCTTTGCCAGCGGTGAGACGCTCCCCGAGTTGCGGCTGCATTACCGCACGATGGGGGTGCCGCAGCGCGACGCCGCCGGGAAGATCATCAACGGCGTATTGCTGCTGCAGGGCAATACCGGCACCGGCGAGAACTGGCTGCGGCCAAGCCTTGCCGACGAATTGTACGGGCCGGGGCAGCCGCTCGACGCGCGGCAGTATTTCATCATCATGCAGGACGCAATCGGGCGCGGCGGGTCGAGCAAGCCATCGGACGGGCTTAAAGGCAATTTCCCGAGATATCGCTATCGCGACATGGTCGCTAGCGGCCATCAGCTGATCACCGAGGGGTTGGGGGTCGGGCATTTGCGGCTGGTGATCGGCAGTTCTATGGGCGGCATGCACGCGTGGATGTGGGCCGAGGCTTACCCCGATCTGATGGACGGGGTGGTGCCGATCTCGTGCCAGCCGGTCGAAATCAGCGGCCGCAACTGGCTCGGAAGGCGCGCTCAGGCCGAGGCTATCCGCCACGACCCGGACTGGAACGGCGGGTTCTACGACAAGAACCCACGCCACTACATCTACGCGGCAGCCGGCAATTTCGGCACCGAAAGCCCAACCCGCATCCAGGAGACGGCGCCGAGCCTCGCCGCCGCCAACGCGCTTTACGAAAGGCGGCTGGCCGATGCCGCCAAGGGCGACGCCAACAACCAGCTCTGGGCGATCGAGGCGATCCAGGACTACAACCCGGAACCCGATCTCGACAAGATCAAGGCCAAGGTGCTGCTGATCAACGACGCCGAAGACCACGCCAACCCGCCGGAACTCGGCACTGTCGAGCGAGCGATGCAGCGGGTCAAAAATGGCCGCTACGTCCTGATCCCGGCGGGGCCGGACACACACGGGCATTTCAGCCATTTCTACGCGAAATTGTGGAAGCCGTATCTGATCGAGTTTTTGGCCACCCTCGGCTCGGCGCAGGCCGCCGCGGCAGAGTAACTCGCGGCGAAGCCGCAAGAATTTTACCAAAGAGACAGTGAGACGGTGAGATTTGACAGGACAATACCTCTCACTGCCTCATTGTAACTAAATGGCGCTTCGCGCCAAGACAACCGGGAGGGACTGTCGTGGTGCTGGTCCGCACATTATTATTCGCCGCCATTGTCAGTATTGCCACACCCGCGTTCGCGGCTGATGTGAGCACGAATTGGCCGAATTACGCTGAAGGCGACTACACGATCAAGGATTATAAATTCACCAGCGGCGAAACACTGCCTGAACTGAAATTGCATTACCGCACGCTCGGCACCGCCAAAAAGAACACGGCCGGCGAAATCATCAACGGCGTGCTGTTATTGCAGGGCAACACCGGCACCGGCGCCAACTGGCTGCGGCCGACGCTCGCTGATGAATTGTTCAAACCGGGACAGCCGCTCGACACCGCGCAGTATTTTATCATCATGCCGGACGCGCTGGGGCGCGGCGGGTCGAGCAAGCCGTCGGATGGGCTGAAAGGTCATTTTCCGCATTACCGCTACCACGACATGATCGATACCGAGCATCGGCTGCTCACCGACGGTCTCAAGGTGACGCATCTGCGGTTGGTGATCGGCAGTTCGCTTGGCTGCATGCAGCAATTCATGTGGGCCGAGATGTATCCCGACCTGATGGACGGCAC
Organism: Allostellaceae bacterium; assembly: GCA_036268425.1. Taxonomy (GTDB): domain Bacteria; phylum Pseudomonadota; class Alphaproteobacteria; order ATCC43930; family CGMCC-115725; genus DATARH01. Next base: position 55,524 of record DATAUE010000175.1, on the reverse strand, counting down.
GGTCGGGCTGTCGTGCCAGCCGGTCGAGATCAGCGGCCGCAACTACATGCTGCGCCACGGCGCGGCCGAAGCGATCCGCCACGACCCTGACTGGAACAATGGCGACTATACAAAGAACCCGCGCCATTACGTCTACAGTGCCGCCGGCGCGTTTATGACCGAAAGCCCGGTGCGCATTCAGGAAATGGCGCCGACGCGCGACGCCGCAAAAGCGCTCTACGACAAACGCCTGGCGGCCGCCGAGAAAGGCGACGCCAACAACACGTTATGGGAAATCGAGTCGATCGAGGATTACAGCCCCGAAGCCGATCTGCCCAAGATCAAAGCCAAGGTATTGCTGGTCAACAATGCCGAGGATTTCGCTGATCCCCCCGATCTCGGCACGGTCGAACGCGCGATGCAGAAGATCAAGAACGGCAAATACGTTCTGACCCCGTACAGCAAGGAAACCCACGGGCATTTCACGCATTATTACGCGGCGGTGTGGAAGCCCTATCTGATCGCGTTTATGCAGACGCTCGGTCCGGCAAAACAGGCGGCGAACTGATGATGGAGCGTTTCCGCACGAGCGACGGGGTCTCGCTCGCCTACCACGTCGCCGATTTCACCGCCCCGTGGGGTGCGCCACCTTCAGTTGTGCTGTTGCACGCGGCGATGGGCAGCGCCCGGCGTTATATCGGCTGGGTGCCTCATCTCGCCGGCAACCATCGCGTCGTGGCGCTCGATCTGCGCGGCCACGGTGCGTCGCAAATTCCGGCGCCCGACAGGCCGTTGACGCTCGACCGGTTGGTGAGCGATGTCGCCGAACTGCTCGACCATCTCGGTTGCGGTTCGGCGCACATCGTTGGCAATTCGGCGGGCGGCTATCTCGGTCAGCAACTGGCGATGAGCCGACCCGATCGGGTGCGCAGCCTGTGCCTTTTCGGCTCGACGCCGGGGCTGAAAAACAGCCAGGCGCCGAGCTGGATCCCGCGCATACAGGAAAAAGGCATCCGCGGCTTTCTCGCCGACACGATCCGCGACCGCTTACCGGCCGACGCCGATCCCGCGCATGTCGAATGGTTTCTCGACGAAGCCGCACAAAACGATCCGGAATTCATCGGCAAGTTCGTGCTGCTGATGGCGAGTTATGATTGGAGCGGCGAGGTCGAGCGCATCCGGTGCCCGACATTGGTGGTAATCCCCGGCGCCGAAACAGTCGGCACCGTCGCCAATTACGACCCGTTCCGCCGCTTGGCCGATGTCGAGTTCAAGACCTATGACGGGATGCCGCACAATATCTGCGACGCGGTTCCCGATCGCTGCGCCTCCGACGTCGCCGATTTTCTGTACCGCCGCTTTCCGACCGGCTGATTATTGACGTACCGGTTATCGACGTACCGGCCCCAGCGGGTTGAGGCGGATGTTGGAACGCAAGTGCCGGTAGGGCATTTCCTGCGGATCGGAGATGCGCGCGCCGGGCGAGCGGACGACCAGTACGGTTTCGGCGATCGGCTGGAAATCGGCGCGGAAGTGCACTGTCGATTTGAGGCCGAGGATCGGCACCTGCGCCGGCTCGACCCCGACATGCCGGAACATTTCCTGGTCGGCCGCCTGGATGCGCTTTGCCGCCAGCACCACCGAGACGCCACTCGCCTCATCGGTGACCAGCGCCATCGGGCCGATCCGGAATTTGGCGCCGCCATACATCGTGCCGCTGCCGGTGAATTCGCCGCTGCCCAGCCTGACGATTCGCCAATCCGCCTGCACCGGCACCTCACCTGCGTAGCCCACCTTGGCGCCGATCCCGATTTCGAGCCGCTCGCCCTCCCCACCCGCAACCGCCGCTGCCGCGGCGTCGGGATCGACGATCATGCCGATCACCGCGCCCGCCGCACGCTGAGCGATCAAGGCGCGCAACAAGCCAACCGTGTCGGAGGTGCCGCCGCCGCCGGGATTGTCCTGAATATCGGCGAGCACCACCGGCTTCGTTGCCGTGCGGGCAAGGCGCAAGGCTTCACCGACCGCCTCGTCCGGGTCGTAGAGTTTGCCGGCAAACTCGCCTTCGCGTTCGCCGATTGCAGCGGCGAGCCGGTCGGCGGCGGCCTCGGCCGCCTCGCGGTCATGGCCGTAAACGACCAGCGCCGGGCCGCATTGCGCGATATCGGCCGGCGGAAACCCCGGCGTATGCGTGATGCTGACGATGCCCTGATTATGCGAGGCTCCGCCGCGCTCGATCTCGTCGAGCAGAGCAAAGATGCCGGCGGTCGGCTCGGCCATCGTGCATTGCCAGACCAGCGGGATCAGGAAATCGATCTGCCGATAGGCCTTGTAGAGCGGCCGGCGCTCGCGCAGGAGCCGGTCGAGCAATTCGGCGGCACGCGCCCCGGTTGCCGCCATGTCGATATGCGGATAGGTGCGGTAGCCGACCATCGCACTGGCATGCCGCACCATTTCGGGCGTCATGTTGGTATGGAAATCGAGGCTGGTGACGATCGGGATCGTCTCGCCGACCAGCGCGCGAAGACGGCGCAGCAATTCGCCTTCGCCGTCCTCGCAATGCTCGGCGACCATCGCGCCGTGCAGGTCGAGATAGACGCCGTCGACCGGCATCAGCGCCGCAAGGTCTTCCAGCATCGCGCCGGCGACCCGCTCATACGCCTCGCGTTCGACATAGGAAGAGGGCGGCGCCGAGCACCAGCACAGCGGCAGCAAGTCATGGCCGCGCCCGGTCAATGCTTCGACCGCACCGGCGATCGGGATGTTGTAGCCGCGCACCGCCTCGATCAGGTCGGGTCCACGGACAAACCCCGGCCACGCATCAGCGCGCGCAAAATCATCCCAGGTCGCGCGCTGCGGCGCGAATGTGTTGGTCTCGTGCTGAAACCCGCCAACTGCGATCCGTGCCACCGCCCCCCCTTACGCGCCGCCTCTTACGCGGGACCGCCGCTCTGTCGGCGCTCGGCTGCTGCGAAGAAACAAAGCGGCCAGATTGGCGGCGAATTACGTATCCTATACCCTCCCGTGGTGAAGACGCGACGTGCAGCAAGCAATACCCGGCTCGATCAACCGGAACAGCGATAGGAAAAAGCAATGGATACGATGGCCGAAGAGGCGCGCTTACCGGCAGATCGCCTGCCGGTCGATATCGATGCACAGCCCGTCGTACAGGCGGCGGCGGCGTTGCGCCCGGTGCTGCGCACCTATCGCGACGAGATCGAGCGCGAGCAGCGCCTGCCGCCGGCCCTGGTGGAGCAGATGCACGCCGCCGGCTTTTACCGCCTGGTGATCCCGCGTTCGCTGGGGGGCCTGCAGGCGGACCCACTGACCTACACGCGCGTTGTCGAGCTGCTGGCCGAGGGCGCCGGGTCGGTCGGCTGGAACCTCGCCAATAATGGCATCGGCCAGCTTGTGACGCTTGGACTGCCGGAAGACGGCGTGCAGGAAATCTATGCGAAAGGCGCCGGGACGGTGATTGCCGGCACCGCGGTGCAAGGCGGCGGGCAGGCGGTGCCGGTCGATGGCGGCTACCGCGTCAGCGGCCGCTGGAGCTTTGGCAGCGGCTGCCAGGAAAGCGCCTGGATGCTCGGCAGCTTTCAGATCCTCGACAAGGACGGCAAGCCCCGCAGCCGGCCGGACGGCCGCTCGCTGTACTGGCGCGGCATCTTCCCGCGCGCCGAAGCCGAGCTTGTCCCCGGCAGCTGGGATGTCGCCGGGCTGCGCGGCACCGGCAGCTTCGACTGGACGGTCAAGGACGTGTTCCTGCCCGAGCGGCGGACGATGGTGCATGCCGGCGTGCCGCTCGACAACCAGTGGGAGCGCTGGCCGGGCACGACCTACTCGCTGCCGACACAGTGCTGGGTCGGGCCGCACCACAGCGCCGTCATTTGTGGCATTGCGCGGGCCGGCATCAACGCGCTGATCGAACTGGCGGTCGACAAGACCCCGCGCGGCCGCGGCCCCGGCCTGCTGAGCGAGAACCCCCAGGTGCAGGATTCGATTGGCCGGGCCGATGCGGTGCTGAATGCCGGGCGCAGCTATCGCAGCGCGATGATCGCCGAATTGTGGAAGACGATCGAGGGCGGCAACGATACGACGCGTGAACAGCGCGCACGCTGCCGGTTGGCGTCGGTCTATGCCGCCGACAGCGCCCGGCAGGCGATGGATCTGGTGTACCGACATGGCGGCAGCACGTCGTTCAAGCGCGAAAGCCGGCTCGCCGAATGCTGGCGCGATCTGCATGTCGTTGGCCAGACCGTCACCATCGCACCGGAATGGTACCCAATCGGCGGCCGCGTCTATCTCGGGATGGACCCCGGCCCTCGACTGAACTGAAGCAGAGGCAACGCCTGCCGCGAATAAAAGGCCGGCGTTGGAGGTGCTGGGCTTAAACGTTTTCTCAGAAACGCAGCAGCCCCATGACGTCCTTGACCTCATGCAGTACCGGCGTCGCGATCGCGGCGGCACGCTCGGCGCCGCGCCGGAGCACGGCGTCGATATGGCTGGAATCGGCCATCAGGCGGCGCATCTCGCCGCCGATGCGGCCGAGGATCGATACCGACACCTCGGCCAACGCCTCCTTGAACGACGAGAAATTCTGCCCGGCGAACTGGCCCAGCGCCGTCTCGCGCGATATGTCGGCCAACGCCGCGTAGATGCCGACGAGATTGTCGGCCTCGGGCCGCGCCTCGAGGGCCTTGATCGTATCGGGCAACGGTTCGGGATCGGTCTTGGCGCGGCGGATCTTCAGCGCGATCGCGTCGGCGTCATCGGTCATGTTGATGCGCGAATAATCCGAGGTGTCGGATTTCGACATTTTCTTGGTGCCATCGCGCAGGCTCATCACGCGCGTCGCCTCGCCGAAAATCTGCGGCTCGGGCAGCGGAAAGAACTCGCGCTCGTAACGCCGGTTGAAGGCGCCGGCAATGTCGCGCGACAGTTCGAGGTGCTGTTTCTGATCCTCGCCGACCGGGACGTGCGTCGCCTTGTACAGCAGGATGTCGGCGGCCATCAGCACGGGATAGGCATAGAGGCCCAACCCGGCGAGATCGCGCTGCTTGCCGGCCTTTTCCTTGAACTGGGTCATCCGGTTGAGCCAACCGAGCGGCGTCATACAGCCGAGCAGCCAGCCCAGTTCGGCATGCCCGCTGACCATGCTTTGGTTGAAAATGACGCAGTTTTCCGGGTCGATGCCGGCCGCGATGTAGGTCGCGGCCACCTCGCGCGTCGAGGCCAGCAGTTCGGCAGGGTCCTGCGGCACGGTCAGCGCGTGCAGATCGACGATGCAGAAGATGCACTCGTAATCGCGCTGCAGCGCGACCCAGTTGCGGATCGCGCCGAGATAATTGCCGAGATGCAGATTGCCGGTCGGCTGGATGCCGGAAAAAATTCGGTTCATGTGACCTCGATGGGCTGATAGCCGGCTGTTAAGCCCGGCCCCGCTGTCTGGTCAAGCGACTTGGCGGTCAAGCCGCTTGTCGTCGGCGGCGCAACTGTCCGCGCAAGCGGCGAACATCGCTGACCCCGAAGGCCAACGCCAACCCGGCGAAGGATAACAACCCGGCGGCGATCAGCCCGGCCAGCGCTGCGAGGCGCAGCAGGCCGGGGCCAGCCAGGGTCGGCGCCAGCAGAAACCGCAGCATCACCAGAATCCCGGTCATTCCGGCCGTCGCCAGCGCGATCCGCGGCACGGCGCCGCGCGCCTGGGCATCCAGCCGGAAATGGCCATGCCGCCGCAGCAGGATCAGCAAGGCCGAGGCCTGCATCCAACCCGAGGCGGATAGCGCAATCGCCACCCCGACATGCTGCCATACCTGCATCAATCCGACCGTCAGCCCGAGATTGAGCAGCATTGCCGCGACCGCCACCTTGACCGGAGTCGCGGTGTTGCGGCGTGCGTAAAATCCCGGCGCCAGCACTTTCGACAGCACAAAGGCCGGCAGCCCCGAAGCATAGGCGGCAAGCGCCGCGGCGGTTTCGGCGGTGGCGGTGGGGCCGAACGCACCGCGCTCGAACAGCACGGCGAGGATTGGCTGCGCCAGTACGATCAGCGCCGCCGCGGCCGGCAAGGTCAGCAGCAGCGCCAGTTCGAGGCCCCGGTTTTGCGTTTCCACGGCGCCGGCAGTATCACCCGCCCGCACATGGCGCGACAGCGGCGGCAGGATCGCGGTGCTGACCGCAATTCCAACGACCCCGAGCGGCAGCTGGTTCAGCCGATCAGCGTAGTAGAGATACGAAATCGACCCGCTCGGCAGCAGCGACGCCAGCACGGTCGAGACCAAGAGATTGATCTGCGTCACACCGGCGCCGAACACGCCCGGCGCCATGATCCGCAGCGTCTCGCGGACCCGCGGCGTCAGGCGCGGCAGGCGCAACCGCAGCCCGACCCCGGCGCGCGCGCACGACGCCATCAGCCACAGAAACTGCGCGACGCCGGCCGCCGACAAGGCCCAGGCCAGCGCATACCCGTCATGCCAGCCAAACCACGCCATCGCCAGCAGGCCGGCGATCAGAAACAGGTTCAGCAGGATCGGGGTTGCCGCCGGCGCGGCAAACCGGTCGACCGCGTTGAGCAACCCTCCCTGCAATGCGGTCAGCGAGATGAACAGCAAATAGGGAAAGGTGATGCGCGTCATCACGACAACGAGGTCGAACTTGCCCGGGTCGTCGCTGAACCCCGGTGCGATCACCGCCATCACCGCCGGCATGAAGATTTCGCCAAGCAGCACAAAGACCAGCAGCGCGGTCGAGAGAACCGCAAACGCCTCTTCGGCGAATTCCCGCACCGCCGGCTTGCCGCCTTCCGCCAACGCCCCCGACGCCAGCGGCACGAAGGCGGCACTGAACGCGCCCTCGGCAAACAGGCTGCGGAACAAATTGGGCAGGCGCTGCGCAACAAAAAACGCATCCGCCACCGGTCCGGCACCCAGAATAGCCGCGGTCAGGATATCGCGGACAAAACCGAGCAGGCGACTTACCAGAGTATAGGAGCCGACCGTTGCAACCGAGCGAAGCAGTGCCATGTCGCGCCGGGTGTAGCCGAAAAACCCGGCGTATGAAACGCCGCTCGGCGGGTTTGCCGAGTCTCGATGGCGACAATCAGGCAACGGCGCTATTCGTATGAAGCGCTGGATTGGTGATGGCGCCGGATCGGCGAAAACAGGAGGTGGGGATGGCGGAGCCGAAGATCGGGGTGATCGGGTGCGCCGGCCGCATGGGCCGGATGCTGGTCGCCGATATCGTCGCCACGCCGGGATGCGCGCTGGCTGGCGGTTCGGCCAGGCCGGGTAGCGCCGCGTTGGGCCAGGATCTGGGAGAACTCGTCGGCATCGGGCGGGTCGGCGTCGCGGTCGGCGATGACGCCGAACAGATATTGCGCGACAGCGATGTTGCAATCGAATTCACCGCGCCGGACGCCACCGCCGAACATGCCGCACTGGCGGCCCAACTTGGCAAGCCGATGGTCATCGGCACGACGGCGTTGCAGCCCGCCGAGGAGGTGGCAGTGCGCGACGCGGCGAAGCGCGTGCCGATCGTCTGGGCTGCCAACACCAGCCTCGGCATTAATCTGCTGCTCGGCCTCGTCGCGCAAGCGGCCGAGCGGCTCGGCCCCGACTGGGACCTCGAAATCGTCGAGATGCATCACCGCGCCAAGGTCGACGCCCCCTCCGGCACCGCCCTCGCCCTCGGCCGCGCGGCGGCGGGAGCACGCGGCGTGTCGCTGGACGAGGTCGCGACGCGCGGTCGCGACGGTATCACCGGCGCGCGCCAGCCCGGCACGATCGGATTTGCCGCGCTGCGCGGCGGCGACGCCGTCGGCGACCATCAGGTGATTTTCGCCGGCATCGGCGAGCGGCTCGAACTGACCCACCGCGCCACCAACCGCGGCATCTATTCGAAAGGCGCCGTACGCGCCGCACTGTGGCTGATCGGCCAGCCTCCGGGGCTGTACGGCATGAAAGAAGTGCTTGGGCTTTAGCGACACTCGGCACGCTTGAGCGATTTCGCTCAAATGATTGGGCACAGCACTAAATTCTGTCATCCCGGCGAAGGCCACCCTGGTCGAGCGGCGTGGGATCGAGATAGTGCCAATGAAGAGCCGGCTTTGTGGAGCCGAGTCGTCTTTATCGCTTTGGCAAAGACCGATTTCGCCAGGACAGATGTCGTGCCTGCTTTATCGTAAACCGGGCCGCGCGCCGACGATCGCCTTCAATAGAGGCTGCGCTCGGCTTTCTTTTTCGTGCCGCGACCGCCATTCTTGCATGCTTCAGCGAGGGGATGCGGGCAGATGGCAGCACTCGACGTAAGGCAAAAGGCTGAGGAGATCTCCCGCCTGTTTCGCGAGTGCCGGCAGACCGATATTCTGCCGCCCGAACTGATGCCCACCGGTCTCGATGAAGCCTATGCGATCCGCGATGCCTTCGAGGCCCTCGGTATCGCGCGCGGCCGCGGCGCGGTTGCCGGATACAAGATCGGGCTGACGACGCCGATCATGCAGAAACTGTGCGGTGTCGATGAACCGTGCTTTGGGGCAATCTTCGCCAAGGAAGTGCACCAGCCGCGCGCCGAACTGAAGACCGCCGATTACTGCCGTCTCGGCATCGAAACCGAGATCGCGGTGCGGCTCGGTGAGGACCTGCCGCAAGGCGGCGACCGCAACCGGGTGGGCGCCGCGGTCGATGCCTGCATGGCAGCGATCGAGGTGCTGGAGGATTTGCGGCACGATTACAAGCGGCTCAGCGCGGCGGCGATGGTTGCCGGCAATGTGTGGAATGCCGGTGCGGTGCTCGGGGCGCCGGTCACCGATTGGCGGGCCGTCGATCTGGCGAAAGCCGCCGCCCGACTCACGATCAACGGACGCGAGATCGGCAGCGGGCACGGCGGCGACGTCATGGGCAACCCGCTGAACGCGCTGGCATGGCTCGCCAATAAATGCGCCGCGATGGGCCGGCCGCTAAAGCGCGGCATGGTGGTGCTGACCGGCAGCATGGTGCCGATCCAGTTCCCCAACCCCGGCGACCATGCAATCGTCGAGGTCGCCGGGCTCGGCACCGCCGAACTCGTCGCGATCTGATCCCGCACGACGCGTGCCCGATTTCTACGGGCTTATCCGCCCCTTGTTGCACACTCTGCCGCCCGAGGCGGCACACCGGCTGACGATCCGGGCTTTGGCGGCGGGGCTGGGTGGCGCTGCGCGTCAGGCCGACCCGCCGATTCTGGGGCAACGCTTATGGGGGCGCGACTTCCGCAACCCGGTCGGCGTCGCTGCCGGATTTGACAAAGACGCCGAGGTGCCTGACGCGCTGTTGCGGCTCGGCTTCGGCTTTACCGAGGTCGGCACGGTGACGCCACGGCCGCAACCGGGCAATCCCAAGCCGCGGGTGTTTCGGCTCGACGCCGACGCAGCGCTGATCAATCGCATGGGGTTCAACAGCGGCGGCCTCGACGGCGCGGTTGCCCGGTTGCAAGCCAGGCCGGACGGACGCGGCATCGTCGGCGTCAATGTCGGCAAAAACCGCGACAGCACCGATGCGGCGGCCGACTACATCGAAGGCGTCCAGCGGGCCGCGGCGCTGGCCGATTACCTGGTGATCAACGTCTCGTCGCCGAACACGCCGGGGCTGCGCGACCTGCAGGCCCGCGCCGTGCTCGAAGATTTGCTGACCCAGCTTCTCGCGGCCCGTGATGCGACCGGCGCGCGGGTGCCGCTGCTGGTCAAGATCGCGCCCGACCTGACGCCCGACGAGCGCGCCGACATCGCTGCCGTCGCACTCGCCACCGGCGTCGACGGCATTGTCATCGCCAATACGACCGTGGCACGGCCGCCGGGGTTGCACAGCCCGGACGCGGCAGAGGCCGGCGGTCTTAGCGGACGCCCGCTTTTTGGCGCATCCACCGCCCTGGTCGCCGAAATGTACCGGCTGACCGAAGGCCGGTTGCCGCTCGTCGGGGTCGGCGGCATTGCGAGCGCGGCTGATGCCTATGCCAAAATCCGAGCCGGCGCGTCGCTGGTGCAGCTTTACACGGCCCTGGTCTTTGCCGGGCCGGCATTGCTCGGCCAGATAAAATCGGGGCTGGCGGATATGCTGCATCGCGACGGGTTCGCCTCGATCGCCGACGCAGTCGGTGCCAACACACGATAATTGCTACGGGAAACCAGCAGACATGACGATCCGCGTGATCGACGGCATGCGCGAATTGGCACCGCGTTATGACGGCTTCATTCTCGATTTATGGGGAGTCGTGCATGACGGGGTCGCGCCGTTTCCGGGTGTGCTCGACTGCATGGAGCGGCTGCTCGGCGCCGGCAAGCGGCTGGTGTTGCTGTCGAACGCGCCCCGCCGCGCCGACGACGTAGTGCGGCGCATTGCCGGGATCGGCGTGCCCGACACGCTGTTTCACGGCGTCATGTCGTCAGGCGAAGAAGCGTGGCGATATTTATCGCGGCGTGACGAGCCGTTCTACGCGGCGCTCGGCCGGCATTGCCTGCATATCGGCTCCGACCGCGACCTCGAAATACGCGAAGGCCTTGACCTCACCTTTGTCACGACGCCGGCGGAGGCCGATTTCATCCTCAACACCGGCCCCGCCGAATGGGACGACACGATCGAGGATTACGCGCCGATATTCGCTGCCGCGCGCGAACGCGACTTGCCGATGGTCTGCGCCAACCCCGATCTCGTGGTGGTCCACGGCGGCAAGCCGGCCTTGTGCGCCGGCGCGCTCGCCGAGCATTACGAGGCCATCGGCGGCCGGGTGCGCTGGCACGGCAAACCCTATCCTTCCGTTTACGATAGCTGCCTGACGCTGCTCGGCATCGCCGATCGGCGCCGTATCCTGGCGATCGGCGACAGCCTGCGCACCGATATTGCCGGCGCCGTGGCGGCGGGGATCGACAGCCTTCTGGTCGCCAGCGGCATCCATCTTGCCGAGTTCACGACCGAGGGTCGGCTCGATCCGGCCCGCGTCGCCACCGCCGTCGCGTCGCTCAAGACCGCGCCGATCGCGGTCACGGCGGGTTTCGCCTGGTAATCTAGCGTGCATTCGGTGGGTGCAGCGCAGCGAAACCCACCAGGCAGCGCCGGTTATGAAAATCCGTAAGGGTCGATATCGACCTGCAACCGCGTCGAGCCGGTCAGACGGATTCGGCCGAGCCACTCGCGCAACACCGCTTGCAGATTGACCGAGCGTTCCGCCTTGACCAGAAAGCGGCGCCGGTGGCGGCCGCGCAGGATCGCCAGCGGCGCCGGGGCCGGCCCCAGCACTGCGAGGCCGGGCAGTTGCGGTGCGGCACGCGACAAGGCGGTCGCGGCGAAATCGGCGGCGTCGGCATCGGCGGCGCTGACGATCAACGCCGCCAGCCGGCCAAACGGCGGCAGCCCGCCCTGCCGCCGCGACGCAGCCTCGGCGGCAAGAAACCCGTCGCGATCGCCGGCCGCCAGGGCCCGCATGACCGGCTGCTCCGGCATATAGGTTTGCAGCAGCACCCGCCCCGGCCGTTCGGCACGGCCGGCGCGCCCGGCAACCTGATGCAAAAGCTGGTAGGTGCGCTCGGCGGCCCGCAGATCGCCCCCGGTCATGCCGAGATCGGCATCCACCACCCCAACCAGCGTCAGCATCGGGAAGTGATGCCCCTTGGCGACGATCTGCGTGCCGATCAGTAAATCATAGCGATGCGCGACCATCGCCGCGGCAAGGTCGGCGGCGGCATGCGGCCCCGGCAACAAGTCGCTGACCATCAGCGCGGTGCGCGCCTCGGGAAAGCGCGCCGCAACCTCCTCCTTCAAGCGCTCGACGCCGGGACCGCACGGCACCAGCGTCCCCGCGGCAAGGCACTCGGGGCACACCGCGGGCACCGGCATGGCATAGCCGCAATGGTGGCATTGCAGCCGCCCGGTAAAGCGATGCTCGACCAGCCAGGCGGTGCAGCTCGGGCATTGCAGGCGATGCCCGCAGGCGCGGCACAGGGTCAGGGGCGCGTAACCGCGGCGGTTGAGAAACAGCAGCACCTGCTCCTGCGCCGCCAGCGTCTCCTCGATTGCCGCAACCAGCGGCGGCGACAGAAATCGCCCAGGCTCGATCCGTTGCCGGCGCATATCGATCAGCGAAATATCCGGCAGCGCCGCCTCCGCATGGCGCCGCGGCAGATGCACCCGCTCGTAGCGGTCGCGCGCGACATTGACGACGGTTTCCAGCGACGGGGTCGCCGACACCAGCACGATCGGGATGCGCGCCAGCGACGCCCGCAGCACCGCCATATCGCGTGCCTGATAGCAGACGCCGTCATCCTGCTTGTAAGACGGGTCGTGTTCCTCATCGACGACGATCAGCCCGAGATCGGGGAACGGCAGAAACAAGGCCGAACGCGCCCCGACGACGACACGGGCGGCACCGCTGGCGACGGCGCGCCATGCATCGCGCCGAGCGGCCTGCGAGATATCGGAATGCCATTCCACCGGCATCGTGCCGAACCGGCGGCGGAAGCGGTCGAGCCATTGCGCGCCGAGTGCGATCTCCGGCAGCAGCACCAGCACCTGATGCCCCGCGACCATCGCGGCCGCGATCGCCGCAAAATACGTCTCGGTCTTGCCTGATCCGGTGACGCCATCGAGCACCGACACGCTGAACCCGCCGGTTTCGGTGCGCTCGACCAGCCGCGCCGCGGCCGCCGCCTGATCGGGCGACAGCGCCGGTCCCGGCGTTTCCCACAGGCCGGGCGGGGGCGTTGGCGTTTCGCCGGGCAACAGTTGCTCGCCGATCTGACCGGCGGCGATCAGCCCGCGCACCACGCCGACGCCGCATCCCCCCCGGCGTGCCGCCTCGGTAGCGGAACAGGCACCGCCATCGCGCAGCGCTTCAAGCACGCCGCGGCGCGCCACCGTCAGTTTTTTCGCAGCATCAGGGTCGGCTAGGACGGCCAGCCCGGCGGGAGACACGGTGCAAACCCGGCGCGGGGGTGGCGGCAGCAGCGCGTCGGGCACACTCATCGCCATGCGCAAGACCGCACCGGGCGGTGCCAGCGTGTACGACGCGACGCGATCGACAAACCGGCGCAGCTCGGGCCGCAACGGCGGCGTCGGCAGAATTTCCCCTACCGGCTTCAACCAATCCGGCTTCAACCGGTCCGGCGTCAGGCGTTCCACCGGCGGCTCGGACGGCGATTCCCCGTCCCACACCACCCCGACCAGTCGCCGCGGCCCCAGCGTCACGCGAACAAAGGTGCCCGCCGGCGGCATGGGTTCACCCTCGGGTACCGCGTAATCAAGCGGCTCGCGCAAGGGCAAGGGCAGCATGACACGCACCGCGCGCCCGGCCGTCGCGGCGTCGCCGATGGTGCGGCAGTTGGCAGGGCTATCGGGCACCGCTACACTCACCGCTCGGTCAGCCGGCGCGCATCGCGCAGCGAAAGTAGGCTCACCGGGTGCGGTTCAGGTTTTGGATACTGGTTGATGATCACGTCGTGTTCCGCTGTTCGCCGCCTGCGCTCGCCACCCCGAGAGGCGAGGTAGCCGCGTCGTGGTCGATCGTCCGCGCGACAAGCCACATATCGGCCGCGTGCCGACCCCGATTCCGCCGCCCGAACCCGCGGCCGAGACCACTGGCCGCGATGTTCTTGCCTATCTGCGCCGCCATCCTGACTTTCTCGACCGCCATCCCGAAGCGCTGCGCCTGTTGCGTGCCCCGACCCGGGAGGTCGGCGAACAAGTCGTCGATTTTCAGCATTTCCAGATCGAACGGCTGCGCCGTGACCTGTCGCGGCTCAATATCGAACACCGCACCCTGATTGCGGCCAGCCGTGGCAATCTGGCGAGTCAAAGCCGAGTGCACAAGGCGGCGGTCGCGATCCTGGCGGCGCCGAGCTTCGAGCAACTGTTACAGACAGTGACGACCGATCTCGCGGTTCTGCTCGATGTCGATGTCGTGACGATTGCGGTCGAAAGCACGACGGCACCAGCCGGGCGGTTGGCGCGGCAGGGCATCCATCTGCTGAAAGAAGGCGAGATCGACGGGCTGCTCGGGGCCGACCGGCCGGCCGCGATGCGCGCCGACGAGGCCGGCGATCCGGCATTGTTCGGCAGCGCCGCGGGGCTGGTGCGCTCGCAGGCATTGCTGCGCATCGGATTTGGCCGGGGGTCGCCGGCCGGGTTGCTGTGCATCGGCACGCGACAGGCGGGCCGCTTTCATCCGGGCCTCGGCATCGAGCTGTTGACGTTTCTCGCCCGCGTGCTCGGCATCACCATCTCGCAATGGCTCAGCCCGACGCACTAGCCGTTCGTTCCCGAACGTTTCCGGTATTGCCGGAGCCAGTACCGCTGGCACGGTTCTCCGCCGCCGATGATCTGCGGGCCGCCATCGGCTTGTGGACGGCGTGGCTCGGCGGCGAGCGGCGCGCCTCCGCTCACACACTCGCCGCCTACGGCCGCGATCTCGCGGCCTTTCTCGATTTCCTGACCGGACATTTCGCCGAGCCTCCCGATCTGGCGCGGCTTGCCCGGCTGCTGCCCGCCGATTTTCGTGCCTATCTCGCGCATCGCGCCGCCGAGGTCGAACGCAGTTCAATCGCCCGCGGCCTGTCGGTGGTGCGCGGCTTTATGCGCTTTCTCGATCGCCGCGGCCTCGCCGCCAACGCGGCGCTGGCCGTCTTGCGGGCGCCCAAGCTGCCGCACAGTGTGCCAAAGCCATTATCGGTCGATGACGCCGCCGAAATGATCGAAGCGCCGCCGGGTTTTGGCACCAGCGCCTGGCAGGCGGCGCGCGATGTTGCGGTTCTGACATTGCTTTACGGCGGCGGCCTGCGGATTTCCGAGGCGCTGGGCCTCAAACGCTCGGAGGCACCGCAAGGCGATGTGCTGGCGATCACCGGCAAGGGCCGCAAGGACCGTATCGTGCCGGTGTTGCCGGCGGTGCGGCAGGCAATCGCCGAGTACCTCAAGGTATGCCCCTATCCGCTGCCGGCTGATGGCCCGCTGTTTGTCGGCGCACGCGGCGGGCCGCTCAACCCGCGCCTTGTGCAGCGCCAGATGGAGATGCTGCGCAACGCGCTCGGCCTGCCCGAGACGGCGACACCGCATGCGCTGCGCCACAGCTTTGCGACGCACCTGCTCGGCGCCGGCGGCGATTTGCGCGCGATCCAGGAATTGCTCGGCCACGCCAGCCTGTCGACGACGCAGCGCTATACCTCGGTCGAGACCGAACGCCTGCTCGCGGTCTACGACGCGGCCCATCCGCGGGCGCGCGTGTAGGCGTCTACCGCGCGCTCTCCTTCAACAGCAGATTGCCGTAGGGGGCAAAGGCCGCGGCGCGGTTGGCGGCGTGATGCGTCAGGATCGTCATTACATCGCGGCGGATTTCCTGCAACGGATCGCTGTCGTAGACCCAGCGTGCACCGCTCAGCTCGCACAGCCGCTCCAATGCCCAGCCGACCTGATGCTGGGCGTAGACCATATCGCGACGGGCGCGCAGCGCCTCGGCTTCGGTAATCCGGCGGCCGGTATCGACCGCGGCGGTGCTGGCGTCGCGGCCTTGATGCATCAGCAGCGTTGCCGCATCGATTGCCGCTGCAGCCTCGCCGATCGTCATTTGCACGACTTCGGAATCGGCCATCCGGGTCACGCCGCGCGATAGCCGTGTCGCCAGTGACGCGCACACCACATCAAGGGCACGGCGACCGAGCGCGATGCACACCGGCGGCAGCGAGTACGACACCAGAAAACCGCGTGGGGCCCGCAGCACCGGATAATCGGGATGTACTGCGGCACCGGGCGGCGTCCCGGCAAACAAGTCACTCACCATGACGCAGCGATGCTGGGGAACGAATACGTCGCGCAGCACCAGCGACTTGCTGCCGGTCCCCGCAAGCCCGAGCACCTGCCAGTCGTCGACGATTTCGGTGTCGGCCAGCGGCACCAGCAGATAGGCGACATGTCGCGGGTCGCCCATCTCGCCGAGAAAGACGCCGAGGATCGCCCATCCGGCATGGTCGCAGCCGCTCGAAAACGTATAGCGCCCGCTCAGCCGCCAGCCGCCGCTCGTCTGAACGGCGGCGGCGCGCGGCGCCAGCGACGACGACGCGACCGCCCGCGGATCGTCGCCCCACACGTCGATCTGCGCCTGCTCCGGGTATTGCGCAATGATCCACTGATGCTCGGCCAGCACCGCATACACCCAGGCCGACGAGGCGCAGCCATAGGTTAATTCTTCGACGATCCGCGAGAACAGGCTGAACCGGCCCTGCATGCCGCCAAAACGGCGCGGCTGCAAAATGCGCAGAATGCCGGCAGCGTGGTATTCGGCGATCGTCTCCGCCGGCACGGTCCGCGCCGCGGTCGCCGCCGGCGCGCGCGCCGCAAGGCGAGGCACTATTGCCCGCGCCCGCTCCAGCACCGGACGCTCTTCCAGCGGTAAACGGCTATTGACCGACAGCGTCAACGACCACCGGTCGTCACTCTTTCCGAGCCGAATTGATCGCGCCACTTAAAGAGCCTCAATTATTAATAGCATCCACCGGAATATCTGCATCAGATAGCGTTCGGAATTTTCCATTATAACATATTAAAAATGCGCTCAGTGGCAATGACACGAAAATCTCTCTCAGCTTATCGTTGGGAACGCCATAAATATTGTAGTGGCAGTTATCACCTGATGTTGAAGGACAGTTTTCTAATCGACTGGTTGATGGGAGGATTTCAGTATTGAATATCCAAAAAATGGGAGGGTGCCCTGCGGTCTCTTTATAGTAGGTTTGGATATGGTGACATATATTGGCGCCTGTCCGTAGTACGCATTCACACTCAATGATTGAAACCCCCTCTCCTTTTGATGGATTTTTGAACGCCACACTTGTAAATCGACGTCTTTTACGATCGAAGTGTCGAATATGCACGAGGCGTATGGCTTCCATATTTTTCCTGCCACTTTTGAAAGCTCTTTCCGACACTCTACTTCAGTTAAATCACTTTCACTGCTAACAACAGCATCATCAAATTCATAAGTAAGTGTAATCAAGCCATTTTCTTCTATTAATACATCTATATAATGAAGATCGAAATAGGCTGCTATCAAAACCTCCCCATCAATCCCGGGGAACGCATCTGTCTCACCAAAACCTAACGAAATTATCGCGCTGTGAATTCTTAAAGATTCTTCTATAACTTCGGAAGATGGCGCACTCCCTGTGCCATAGTGCCACCCTTGCACAAGATCTGAAAAAGAGCGAATTTTGCCAACAGTATGTTGTGCTGCTATGAAATTTTTGGAAACCATAAGGCCTTTTTGAATTACATTCTGAGATATCATTATCTGCACTTCTCAAAAGAGGCTTGGCCGAGCGCCTATTCAGGTTCGCCTTCTGACATCTTTTCGGCTATCTCAGGGGGCGTCAGAACTGTAACGCCCGTTTTGTTTTCAATAGTTTGAACAGCCTTCAGAAGCATATCTCCGTATGCTTTAGCTGTTTGATACGACATGTGCAATACACCGACTATCGTCGTATCTCTTAGCAAGATAGTCGATATGTCAGCCGCCCCAATATTGTTAACGAACATGTTTACATAAATCTGAACCGGAAATCTCTGCGCTTGCGCTACAATAGATTGAGCGAGATCATCATCCTGATCTGCCATTTTTAGCGCCTTTCCCACGAAAGTATGGAATGAATCCTAAGCAATATATAGAGCGTAACCCGCCTAAGTTTCAATCTTCCTCCATTGGCCAGTCTGGGCATTCCTACAGCGCACTGCGCCGGCTCGATCCGCCGCCGTCGATCGTGACGATCGTGCCGGTCGTATAGGCCGAGCGGTCGGATGCCAGAAATGCCGCCATATACCCGATTTCCTCGGGTGCCGCGGCGCGGCCGAAGGCGAGCGGCTTCATCAGCTCGGTCCATTTTTCAGCATCGCCAAAGCGGGTTTCGGCGCGGGTGCGCATCAGCGTAATGAGACGCTCGGTCTGGACCGGGCCGGGATTGATGCCCATCACCCTTATATTGTCGCGCGGCGCGGTGCCGCCCATCGCGCGGGTAAACGCCATCAGCGAGGCATTGCCCGACGACCCGGCAATATAGTCGAAATCCGGATTTTCGCCGGCCGCGCCGAGAATATTGACAATGACGCCCTTCCGGCGCGCGGCCATCTGGGCATAGAACCGCCGGGTCATGTTGATATAACCGAACACCTTGAGGTCCCAGGCTTGGCGCCAGCGCGCCTCGTCGATCTGAGCGATGTTGCCACCGGGAATGGCGCCCGCATTGTTGACCAGGATGTCGGTATCGGCGCATTCGCCCGCCACTTTGTCGACATTCCGGCTGTCACTGAGGTCGACCGCATAAAACCGCACCGCGACATTGTGCTCGGCGGCGATCTTGGCGCGCACCGTTTCGAGATCGGCGGCGGTGCGCGACACCAGCACGACGTCGCAGCCTTCGGCCGCCAGCACCTCTGCGCAGGCCCGTCCGATGCCCTTCGACGCGCCGGTGACGACCGCCTTGCGGCCTCGCAAACCCAGCTCCATGTCTTGCTCCCTGGTCGTTCTGGCGATCGCCTGGTCTAGGTGATTGTCCCGCTTGCCGCACAGTAAATGCCGGCACGGCCGGGGCCAAGGCGCTCTGCGCGCCACCGAGGCAGGTGCCAAGATTGCCTACGGAAGCTTGATCCAGGTCAGTTCGTGTTTGTTGTGCGACAGGTGACGCAGCGTCGAACCGGGGATCGCGGCGAACCGGGCAGCCGTCGCATGATCGGTCTCGCCCTGAAACTTGATCGTGCAGACAAAGCGCCGACAGGTCCCGGCGGCGATCCAGCGCTCGACCAGCGCCAGCAGCCGCGCCGGATAGCAGATGACGTCGCTGAACAGCCAATCAATCGGGCCGATCGCCGCCGGGTCGAGGGCAAAGGCGCTTTCTGCGCGGAAGTCGATGCCGGGCAGTGTGCCGACCTGCGGCGCGAGCGGTGCCCGGTCGACGCTGATGACCCGCGCGCCCATCTGCTGCAACGCCCAGCTCCAGCCGCCGGGGCTGCTGCCGAGATCGAGGCAGAGTTCGCCAGATTCGGGATGGCTACCGGCGAGGGTCAGCGCCTCCCATAATTTCAGATAGGCGCGGCTCGGCGGCCCCAGGCGGTCCTCGACAAACACTACGTTGCCGTTGGGAAACGGGTTGCTGCAACGCGGCGCAGCAAGCAGCGTGTTGGCGTCAAGCAGCGTCCACGATCCCAGCGGCGCGCTCGGCGCCGGCGTACCGAAGATTAGGGGACGGGCCGATACCGGCGGCAACCGCTCCTGGATCAGCATCGCGCGGCGATGCAGCAGCGGCGCGTACGGCACCCAGTTTCGCTGTACCGCGCGCAATTTACGCGCCGCATCGCCAATCGAGGCGACTGTAATCCGCTGCGGTTCAAACCAGATGTTTTGCGCCCAGGCTGCCGGTCGCGGCGGCCCGTCCGCCACCAGCAGCCGCTCGCTGGCGAGCACCACGTCACCGAGTTCCTGCCGCAGTTCCGCGACAAACCCATCGGCGGCGAGATAGGCCGTGCCGGCTGGCGGCGCGCCGTTATCCGGCGAGGAAATCGCGGATGGCGGCAATCTGGTCGTCCGCCATCAGGGCCGGGGCGTGGCCCACACCCTGAAATTCGACGATTTGGGCATAAGGCCCACGTCCACTCATCACCGCCGCGTCGGTCGCCCGCAGCACATCGGATTGGGCGCCGCGCAGGACCAGCGTCGGGCAGCGGATGCGGTCGTAGAATTCCCAGAAATCGAGGTCCTGCAGGGCCGCGCCGGGCGTGGACGCACGGAACGCATCGCCGATCTTGGGATCATAGGCGAGGCCCAGGCGGCCATCGCTGCGGGTGCGGCCGGCGTGCTCGGCGAGGTGGCTCCATTGTGCGTCGGTGAGCCGCCCGAACGGTGCGCAAACCTCACGTAGATGGACTTCCATTTCCTGCCGGTTGGAGAATGCAGGGTCGCGGCCGACAACATCTCCGATGCGTTGCAACCCCTCGCGGGCAACGACCGGTCCAATATCGTTCAGCACCAGCCGATCGATCGGTGCTTGCGGCAGGCACGCGACGAGCATACCGATCAGCCCGCCCATCGAGGTCCCGACCCAGGACAATGATGCCACATCGAGCCGGGCAAACAGCGCCCCGATGACGGCAAGGTAGAACGGAAAACTGTAATCGGCCGAGTCATCGAGCCAGTCGCTGCGGCCGCGTCCGGGCATATCCGGGCAGATCACCCGAAAACGCGCCGACAGAGCCTCGGCCAGAAAATCGAAATCGCGACTGTTGCGGGTCAGCCCGTGGACGCACAACACGGTCGGCGCGCCGGGCGGGCCCTGCCATTCGCCATAGGCGAGGTTG
Source organism: Allostellaceae bacterium (assembly GCA_036268425.1). Classification (GTDB taxonomy): domain Bacteria; phylum Pseudomonadota; class Alphaproteobacteria; order ATCC43930; family CGMCC-115725; genus DATARH01. The sequence continues at coordinate 35,194 of DATAUE010000175.1, read as the reverse complement.
AGAAAGCCCTGCGGGCCGAGCACCGGCAGGTTACGCGCCTTCATCGCCATCCGTTCCTCCTCGGTCGCGCCGCACCGCATCGCACCGTGCTGGCGGGACCAAACGCCGCCTTGCCCGAAATAGCACAACCCACGCGGGATTGCTTGGCGGCGTGCGGCGCTTTTGCCAAAGTAGCGGCATGATCACACAGGATGGAAGCGCCGCGCTGGCGCAGCTGATCGCCGCCTCCCGGCGGGCCGTCGTCTTTACCGGCGCCGGCATCAGCACCGAATCCGGCATCCCGGATTTTCGCAGCCCCGGCGGCATCTGGACGCAGATGGCGCCAATCGATTTCAGCGAGTTCCTCGCCTCCGAGGAAGCGCGGCGCGAAACCTGGCGCAGGCGCTTTGCGATGGAGGACATTTTCCGTGCGGCCGCACCCAATCGCGGGCATCGGGCGGTCGATGCGCTGGTGCGCCGCGGCAAGGTCGCTGCGATCATTACACAGAACATCGACGGGCTGCACGAGGCCTCCGGCATTCCGACGGAGCGCATCATCGAACTGCACGGCAATACGATGTACGCGACCTGCCTCGATTGCGATGCGCGTTATGAAATCGCCGATCTGCGCCTGGCCTTCGAGCACGACGGCACGGTGCCGACCTGCGACAAATGCCTCGGCCACGTCAAGACCGCGACGGTTTCATTCGGCCAGCAGATGCCGTTTCTGGCCATGCGCCGCGCCGAAGAAGAAACCCTAGCGGCCGATCTGTTCATCGTGCTCGGGTCGTCCCTCGTCGTTTATCCGGCAGCCGGGTTCCCCGAACTGGCAAAGCGCAATGGCGCGACCCTCGTTATCGTCAACCGCGAGCCGACCGGCCTCGACCGCTTCGCCGATCTTGTGTTGCACGAACCGATCGGCGATACGCTCGGCACCGCAGCCGGGGTCAACTGACGGAAAGCCGGGGTCAACTGACAGAAATCGGAACGGGAGGGACGGATGAGGCTCGAAGGCAAAGTGGCGCTGATCACCGGCGCTGCATCGGGAATGGGCGCCAGCATGGCGCGCATCTTTGCCCGCGAAGGCTGCAAAGTCGCCGTCACCGACCAACTCGATGACGAGGGGCGCAAGATCGTCGACGAAATCGCCCAGGCGAACGGCGCCGCCGCATTCCATCATCTCGATGTGACCGACGAAGCCAACTGGAAAGCGGTTGTCGACGCGACTGTCGCCGGTTTCGGCAAGCTCGATATCCTGGTCAACAATGCCGGGATCAGCGGCAGCGCGGTCGATGACCTGTTCGACACGCCGGCCTGGGACAAGATCATGGACGTCAACGCGCGCGGCGCCTTTTTCGGGATGAAATATGCGATCCCGCAAATGCGCAGGCTCGGCGGCGGCGCGATCGTCAACATCTCGTCGATTTCCGGCGTTACCGGCCAGCGCGGCATCCATGCCGCCTACAACGCCTCGAAAGGCGCGGTGCGGACGATGACCAAGGTCGGCGCGGTACAGCAGGGGCGCCACAATATCCGCGTCAATTCGGTACATCCGGGGCTGATGCCGCCGATGCGCACGTCGGGCCGCACCGCCGACCCGGCAACCCGCGCCAAGATGCTGGAACAGGTGCCGCTCGGCCGCGACGGCCGGGTGGAAGAAGTCGCCAACGCGGTCTTGTTCCTGGCCTCGGATGAGGCATCCTACATCACCGGCGCCGAGCTTTATGTCGACGGCGGCTACCTCGCCACCTGAAGAGGAGAAGCGCTATGGCCTACGATCTTGGTGCGTTCTGCGATGATTGCCGCGATGCGCTGAAAGCCGATAACGGCCCCGGCGGCCGGGAGGTTGTGCGCCGCAACCTCGAAAAGCTGCTCGCCGAGCCGGCGTTTCTCGACCGCCATGTGCTGGCGATGCCGGCGGGACGCCACACGCTGTACGAAGACCCTGACCTGGGCTTTGTCGTGCTGTCGCATGTCAACACCAAGGCCTCGGTATCGCCGCCGCACGATCACGGCGCGTCCTGGGCGATCTATGGGCAGGCGACCGAATATACCGACATGACCGAGTGGCGCCGCACCAAGGGCGACGGCCCGGGCCCGGCAGAAATCGAGGTGGCGCGCAAGTACCGGCTGGAGCCCGGTCATGCCGGCACCTACGGCATCCGCGATGTCCACTCGATCGATTATCCCGATGGCGCCCGCTTTGTCCGGGTCACTGGCACCGACCTGGAACGAGTGCCGCGCCTCAAATTCAATCTGAAAACCCATGAGGCGGAAGTCATCGAAAGCGTAACGACCGGCCCGGGCTGAGGCCGATGATGGCAGCCTGACCTCGGCCGACCCGCTCAGGCCGGTCGGCTTAGGCTGCCACTTTTTTCCGTGCCGCCTCGAATTCGCTGCGGACGTCGGTAACGCCGCTCGCCGCGATCGGCCGCGACAAATGATAGCCCTGGGCGGTGTTGCAGCCCATCTCGATCAGGGCGTTGAGCGCGGCCTCGCTTTCCACGCCCTCGGCGACGCTCGACAGGCCGAGTTTGCGCGCAAGATCGAGAATGATCTCGACAATCACGCGGCAGCTATCGTTGGTCATCATCTCCATGACAAACGACTTGTCGATCTTGATCTCCGAAAACGGCATTTTCTGCAACTGGACAAGGGATGAATATCCCGTCCCGAAATCATCGATCGACAGTTTGAACCCTTTGATACGCAGCCGGGTCAACACGTCCATCATCTGGACCGCTTCGCGCATGGCGCCGGTTTCGGTCAGTTCGAGCGTCATGAATTCCGGGTCGATCCCGGCCGCGAGGCAATGTTCCTCCATGCGATCCGGCAGATCGATATCCTCGATATCCCGCGCCGAAATATTGACGGCAACCTCGATCGGATGGTCCGCCGCGCGCCACCGCGCCGCTTGCGCCGCGGCGGCGGCCATGACCCAGTCCGTCAGCCGGTTTATGATACCGATTTCCTCGGCGAGCGCGATGAACTGGTCGGGCGGAATAACGCCTTGCGTCGGGTGCTGCCACCGCACCAGCGCCTCGGCACTGGTGATCAGGCGGGTACTGCCGTTCAGCTTTGGCTGATATTCGAGGAACAGCTGGTTCGTCGCGATCGCCTTTGTCAAATCCGCCGACAGCTGCAGCTTCGAGACGCGCTTGAACCCGAACAGGCGATCGCGCAGCGCTTCCACGCGGATCGGCTTTTGCATCGCCTCATCCATTAGCAGGCCGCGCTCGCGGCCGAGCGCCATTGCCGATTCCAGCACTTTGGCATCGGCGCCGCTGGTGACGATGACGCGGGCCGAGCATTTGTCGGACGCCAGCGTCCGCAACAGCTGAATGCCGTCGGTTCGCGGCATTTTGAGGTCGAGCAGAATGACGGTCGGACGCCACAGCCGGGCCGTGTTGATAAAAAGGCTGGGGTCCTGGGTGAACACGACCTCAAAACCGCTGCTTTGCGCCACCCGCTTGACGATGTTGCCGAGGGCGGGCTCGTCGTCGATCATCAACAGGCGGTCGCCAAATAGGTCATCAGCCATCGTCTGCGTGCCTCCTATCGAGTTGCGGCGCGCGATTCGCCCTAGGGCGGATTCTGCATATACTGCGCTCTAAGTTAATTTCCTACCGATGTTCGTTAATTTTTGGTTACTGATCGTGTAATCATTTGTAATTGTCGCTGAAAATCGATCTTCGACAAGCGGGTGAGCGAGCCTTATATCGCGTTGCCCGAGACGGCGAGGCGGCATTGTAGCCTGTCGTGTCGGCGCGGGTCATCCGTTCCGTATGAGTTGTACACCGCGCGGCTAAAATCAATCTGACGGGTGGGTTCCCCACCGGAACGGGAGCGTTTTGGCTGGGCGGGAGTGTGATTTTCCGGAGGCCGAATGCGTCGGCGCTCTCACAGCGTGGGCAAGTGTTTCCGCCGTTTTTCCGTCACGAAGATGTCTCCATGCCCGGCTCAGCCGCGCACGCCACATTGGTGTGGTGGTCAACAGCAGCGTCTCTGGAGAGATCACATCGAAGGCCGTGTCGCGTCGGCGACAGCGGCCTTCAACGATGGCTCGCCCCCTGACGCCGGCTTTCCCGTCTCAACCCCGGCTGCGGATTTCCGGCTCGTTAACGGTCCGCAGCCTTTAGACATTCCTATGAATCCACGACGGATTTGGATTTTGTTTTTTCAGTTATTTATTAAGTCATACAAAAATCGCGCTCGATTATCATGAAATTATATATTTAATTATTTGAAAAATGCGACATCCAGAATGCGAAGTTCCGCCATCCCCTCCTGTGAGAGGCGCGCGCCGCATTGTTTACTAACGTTTCCCGCGAGAGCGGCAGGCAGACCCTTCCTGCACGGCTGTAGCCCGCTGGCGGCGGTATCACGGGCCGCCGCGAAGATGTCCCGGATTATTCCGCTGCCGCGCTTTCGGTCTCTTCGGCAAGAACCAGATTGCTCTTCATATGCCCGAGCGCCGCCATCAGCATCTCCCGCTCGGCAGCGCTCAGACCGGCGCACGTCTCCTCGCGCACTTCTCGGTTTATCGCGAGGATGCGGTCGATCACGTCCCAGGCAACCGGCGTCAGCCACAAGGTACGGACGCGGCGATCGGTAGGATGAGCATGGCGTTCGACCAGCCCTTCTTCGTGCAGCCGATCGAGCAGGCGTACCAGCGCAATCGGCTCGACATCGAGCATTGTCGCGACCGCGGCCTGACTGAGGCCTTCATTGCGGGCGATATGCAGCAATGCACGAGCCTGTTGGCGGGTAATCGGCAACCCGGTTTGCCGGGCGCGCCGTTCGAACCGCCGGCGGATCAGGCGCGCCACATCGTGCAGCAATGCACCGACATTGGCCTGCAACACAGCCGGGTCGGGGCGGACCGCCGCAGCGTCATGCGGCGAGGGCAGGGATGACGAGGGCATCAGCGGCACGACCCGCGACGGATCACTCGGCGGCGCCATGAGGATCCTCGACCATACCCGGCTGGGCCGGCGGTTCCGACAGCGCGTTCGCGAGGCGCGAGCGCCGCCGCGAACCGCCCAGCCAATGGCTCAGGCGATCGAGGTACAGATACACCACCGGCGTCGTATACAGCGTCAGCCATTGCGAGACGAGCAATCCGCCGACGATCGCGATACCAAGCGGCCGTCGCAATTCCGAGCCGGCACCGCCGCCGAGCGCGATCGGCAAGCCGCCGAATAGCGCCGCGAAGGTCGTCATCATAATCGGCCGGAAACGCAGCAGGCATGCCTCGTGGATCGCATCGCGCGGGCTCTTGCCTTCGTAGCGCTCGGCGGTCAGCGCGAAGTCGATCATCATGATCGCGTTCTTTTTGACGATACCGATCAGTAGGATAACGCCGATCATCGCGATGACGCTGAGATCGTAATGCAGGATCATCAGCGCCAGCAGCGCACCAACGCCGGCCGACGGCAGCGCCGACAGGATCGTCAGCGGGTGAATGTAACTCTCGTACAGCATGCCGAGCACAATGTAGACGACGAGGATCGCAGCCGCGACGAGCAGCGGCGTTGACGACAGCGATGCCTGAAACGCCTGCGCGGTGCCCTGGAATGCACCGTCGACCGTCGGCGGCATATGCAGTTGCGCCTGCACGTCGCGGATTTTCTCGACCGCCTGGCCGATCGCGTAACCCGGCGACAGGTTGAACGACAGAGTCACCGCCGGGAACTGGCCTTGGTGATTGACCGACAGCGACTGCACCTTCGAGGTGAAATGCGCAAAGGCGCTCAGCGGAATCTGCGCCCCGTTAGGACCGGAGATGTAGATCTTGTTCAGCGCCGTCGGGTCGGTCTGGTATTGCGGCTGAACCTCGAGAACCACCTTGTACTGGCTGGTCTGGGTATAGATCGTCGAGACCTGCCGCTGGCCGAACGCGTCGTACAGCGTCTCGTCGATCAGCGAGGGTGAGATGCCGAGGCGCGACACCGCATCGCGATCAATCTCGATCGCGATGTGCGGCGCGGCGATCTGCTGATCCGACGCCACATCCTGCAATTCCGGCGCTTTCTGCATCGCCGCCTCGACGATCGGCGCCCAATGGTTCAGTTCGTCGAGGTTGTTGTCCGTCAGCGTGTATTGGTAGAGGGTGCGGCTGAGCCGGCCACCGACGCTGATGTCCTGTCCCGATTGCATAAAGAACTTGGCACCCTGGACCGCCCCGACTTTGGGGCGCAGCCGCTGGATGATCTGGTTCGAGGTTTCGGTGCGCTGATCGTGCGGCTTCAACTGGATAAAGACACGCGCCGTATTCTCGGTCGGGTTGTAGGCGCTGGCGCCGGTGAACGAAAAGACGCCCGAAACCGCCGGGTCCTGTTTGACGATATCGACAAACTGGTGGGTGAGGTCCGACATCGCATTGAACGAGATATCTTGCCGCGCCTCCGCCTGCCCAAAGATGAACCCGGTGTCCTGCTCGGGGAAAAACCCTTTTGGAATGATGACATAGAGGTAGCCGGTGACGCCGATCAGGGTCAACGTCGACAGCAGCGCGATGAGTTGGTGCCGGAAGACAAACATCAGGCCGCGGTCATAACCGCGGATGACCGCATTGAAAAAGCCTTCGGCCATGCGGTTGAGTCGGCCCATGTTCTCTTGCTGGTGCTCCTTAAGAAACAGCGAGCACAGGACCGGCGTCAGAGTCAGCGAGATAAAGGCCGACGCCATCACCGCCACCGTCACGGTCACGGCGAATTCGCGGAACAGGCGGCCGATGATCCCGCCCATGAACAACAGCGGGATGAACACGGCAATCAGCGAAAAGGTGATCGAGATAATCGTAAAGCCGATCTGCCCGGCGCCCTTCAACGCCGCGTCAAACGGCCGCTCGCCCTGCTCGATATAGCGAACGACGTTTTCGATCATCACGATCGCGTCATCGACCACAAAGCCGACTGAGATCGTCAGCGCCATCAGCGAGATGTTGTCGAGGCTGTAGCCCACGGCATACATGATCGCGAAGGTGGCGAGCAGCGATAGCGGCACCGCCATGCTCGGGATCACGGTCGCCCACAGCGTTCGCAGGAACACGAAAATTACGATGACGACCAGACCGATGGTCAGGAGCATCGTGAACTGCACATCGTGCACCGCGGCGCGTACCACCAGCGAACGGTCGGACACCAAATCGACTTTGACCGATGGCGGGATCGATTCCTCAAGGCGCGGGATCATCGCCTTGATCGTATCGACCACCTCCTGGATGTTCGTGCCGGCCTGGCGCTGGATCGCCAGCCCTTCGCCGGGCGTATCGAAATACCAGGCGCCGATGCGCGGGTTCTGCACCCCGTCGGTGACCGTGGCGATGTCTTTCATGCGCACCGGCGCGCCGTTGCGATAGGCGACGATGACATTCTTATAGGCGTCGGCGTTGAACAGCTGGTCGTTGGTATCCAGCGTAAAGGTCTGGTGCGAGCCTTCCAGCGTTCCTTTCGGGCGATTGATCGAGGTGGCGACCAGCGCGTTGCGCACGTCTTCAAAGCCGAGACCGCGGGATGAGAGTTCGCCCGGGTTGACCTGGACGTGTGTCGCGTAAGGCCGTTGACCAAAGATGCGCGCTTCCGAGACGCCCTTAATCGTCGAGATTTTCTGCGCCAGAATCGTATAGGCGTAATCATCGACGCGATAGATCGGCAGCGAATTCGAGTGCACCGCGTAGATCAGCACCGGCCGGTCGGCCGGATTGGTTTTTCGATAGGTCGGCGGGGTCGGCAGATCTTTTGGCAGCACGCCGGTGGCGGCGTTGATCGCCGTCAGCACGTCGCCGGCGGCGGCATCGATATTGCGCGACAGATCGAATTGCAGCGTGATCGACATCGAGCCGATACCGCTGGTCGAGGTCATCTGATCGAGCGCCGGGATCGCCGAGAATTGCTGTTCGAGCGGCGTCGCGACGGCGGAGGCCATCGTGTCAGGGCTGGCGCCGGGATAATTGACCGACACGACGATCGTCGGGAAATCGACATTGGGCAGCGCGGCGACCGGCAGCAGCCCATAGGCGCCGATACCGAACACCAATATCCCCAGCATCAGGAGCGAGGTGGCAATCGGGCGGCGGATAAAAGGTTCGGAGATATTCATCGGCGGCGGCTTTCCAAGCGGGGGACGTCAGGTGTCGGGAAACTCATTCCTCGCTATCATGAAGCGCCCGGCGCCGGGGCTTGCGCCGGCGCCGACTCGCGGACCCGCGCGCCGTCGGTCAGCCGGTACTGGCCATCGACGACGACTTTCTCGCCGATACTCAGTCCTTTGCTGACCACAACGATCCCGTTCTGGGTGGCGGCGATGTCGACCGGCCGCCGCTCCACCGTGTTGTCCGGCTTGATTACATAGGCGTAATAGCCGTTCGGGCCGACCTGGACGGTCCGCTGCGGCACCGTTGCGGCGCCTTTGCGCGTGGACAGCACGACCCGCATGTTCGCAAACTGCCCAGGCCACAATTTCTCGTCCGTATTGGCGAATGTCGCCTTGAGGCGGATCGTGCCGGTCGCCTGGTCGACCGTATTATCGATCAGGGTCAGCTTGCCGTCGCTCAGCATCTTTTTGTCGTCGGCGCTGTAGGCCTGAACCTCCAGGGGCGCCTTGGCCTGCGCCTCGCGGAGCTTGTCGATGTTGTTCTGCGGCACTGTGAAGGTCACAAAAATCGGCTGCAGCTGAGTGATCGTGACAAGGCCGGTGGCGTCGGTCGCGCGCACCAGATTGCCCTGGTCGACGAGGCGGGCACCCAGCCGGCCGTCGATCGGGGCACGAATATCGGCATAAGCCAGATTGAGCTGCGCCGCGTCGATCTGCGCCTCGTCTCCCTTGATCGCGGCCTGGAACTGCGCCACCAGCGCCTTTTGCTGATCATAGCTTTGCCGGGTCTGGTAGCCGGAGCCGACGAGCTGCGAATAGCGCGCCAGATCGGTCTGGGCGTTGGCCAGCTGTACCTGGTCCTTTTCCTTGGCGGCCTGCGCCTGTTCCAGGGTGGCCTGATACGGGCGCGGGTCGATCTGGAACAGCGGCGTACCGGCTTTGACCTCCTGGCCCTCGGTAAAGCCTACTTTCATGATCTGGCCGTCCACCCGGCTCTTGATCGTGACCATGTTGTAGGCCTGCACCGAGCCGATCCCGTTCAGAATGACCGGCACGTCGGCGGCGACAACCGTGCCGGCAGTGACCGGCACGCCCGGCGAGACCGGTGGCGGCACCGGTGTTTCCGCGGCAACCGCCGGCCCGGCCGGCTCGAGCCATTGCGGAAGGGTGGCTGCCGCGCTCATCGCGAGCACGACAAAGCCTCCGGCGACAAAGCCTTTCCTCATGCCAACAGTCTCCTTGGCGCGGGTATATAGTGTCGGTAGTCTATTATAGATGAGTGATATGTGTACCATCCCCGAAAACCGGATGGGATCACGATTGCGTAAGGCCGATGCGACATCCTGCCGCGAACGCCATTGATGCGTCCTCGCCTCGCCAGCTCTCCACAAAGACGTTCTGTTCGGGTCATCCTGAGTCAGCAATATGCCGAATTGCTGGCAGCCATCCTCGGCACGCGACTTTTTGGCATGGTCTTGATCAGAGCGATGAAGGCATCGCAATGCTCCGGCCTCAGATCGAATTCGGTAATGATCATTCCGGCGGGCAACGACATTGCCTTCTCAAGCGCAGCTTGAGCAGAGCTTTTGATATGCAGGCCATTCCATAATCGGCGCAATTCGGCGCATCATCGGCAAGGACCGCAGCCGAGGACCAAGATGCTCGGCATCATCAGGGAAAGGGCAGGATCAATGTCTCACGACGCTCTGCGCACGATATTGCCGGTCGCCGGCCTCGACGCCGACCGCGCCAGGACGGTCGAATTCACCGGTGGCAGCGACCCGATCCTGCCGACCTCGTTCAAGATCAGCGAAACAGCCGCCGCATCGCTGGCCGCGATCGGGCTGGCGGTATCCGATTTATGGGAGCTGCGGGGCAAGCGCAAACAGGATGTCTCGGTCGATGCGCGCCGCGCTACCGCCTCGCTGCGCAGCGGCCATTACCTGAAGATGGAAAAATCCGAGGTGTCGCACGAGCGTAACCCGGTGATGGGCATGTATCCAGCCAAGGATGGGCATTGGAGCTACATCCACGCCAATTTTCCGAACCATCGTGCCGCCGCGCTGAAGGTGCTGGGCGTGCCGGAAGACAAGCAGGCGGTGCGCGACGCCGTCGCCAAATGGGACGCGCTCGAACTCGAAAACGCGATCATCGCCGCCAAGGGCGCCGGCGGCATGGTGCGCACGATGGAGGAATGGGCGAAGCATCCGCAAGCCGCGGCCCTCGCGACATTGCCGGTGTTCGAGATCGTCAAGATCGGCGACGCGCCGGTGGAGAAATTGCCGGATGGCGACCGGCCGCTCTCGGGCATCCGGGTGCTCGACCTGACCCGCGTGCTAGCCGGCCCGAGCAGCACCCGCACCCTCGCCGAGCATGGCGCCGACGTGCTGAAGATCACGGCGGCGCATCTGCCGAACCTCGGCTATCAGGAATTCGACACCGGGCACGGCAAATTGTCGGCGCAGCTCGACCTGCGTGACCCGAAACAGCTCGCGACGCTGAAAGACCTCGCCCGTCAGACCGATGTCTTTGTGCAGGGCTATCGGCCGGGCACCCTCAGCGACCGCGGCCTGTCGCCGGAGGAACTGGCGAAGGCGCGCCCCGGCCTGGTCTATGTATCGTTGTGCGCATTCAGCCATGTCGGGCCGTTCGCCAGCCGCCGCGGCTTTGACACCGTGGTGCAGAATGTCAGCGGCATCACCCACCGCCAGGGCGAGTTGTTTCCGGGCAAGGAGCCGGGTCCGCAATTCTACCCGGTCTCGGCGATCGACTACCTGACCGGCTATCTGATGGCCTACGGCGCGCTGGTGGCGCTGAAGAAGCGGGCGACCGAAGGCGGCAGCTGGCTGGTGCGCTGCTCGCTGGCCCAGACCGGCCGTTGGCTGGTCGGCCGCGGGGAGCTGCCGGTATCGGCACGCGACAACATACCGGCCGAATTCACCCCGGAAGAGATTGCCGCCTGGACGATCGAGACCGATACCCCGGCCGGCCGGTTGCGCCATCTCGCGCCAACCCTGCAGCTGTCGGAAACCAAGCCCCATTGGGCGCGGCCGACCGTGCCGCTCGGGCATCACCAGCCGGTATGGCCGGCCCGTCCCTGATCCGCTGGGACTCGGAAAACGGCGTCCTCCGCTTTTGGCCACCGGCCGACAGCGGGGGATTGGCATCCGCGGCGGCCTCTTTAGCTGATCAGCAGCGACACCGGGATCATGATGGCCGCGGCCTTGAGCGGCCAGATCCAGCCCTCCGCATAGACGAGCCCGGCCAGCGTTGCGATGCAGAACAGCACGGCCACCGCGTGCAGACTGATCTCGAAGCGATGTCGCATGGCGGCAAAATAGCACGCGCACCGGTGCAAACAAGCAGCCGCCCGGCCGTGGGATATCGCATCTGGCGGTGCGTTGGGATTGAACCGGCGAGGCACGGTGTCGTGCCGGGGTTGCCTACGCCGGAACGGATCAACTAGGCTGCGCGAGCGCTGGTTTGGGGGCCTTGTTTGCTGTTTTTCCGTCTGGTTTTCGGTATTTGCCTGCTGGTGCTGCCGTTGCTGGGATGCAGCGACTTGCAGGGCAAAGATGTCATCGAGCAAGCCAAGCCCGGAGGGCAGGTCGCGTTCGACGTGGTCAAGATCAACGATGCGGTGCTGGCCACAGTGCTGGCGCGGCCGACCGCGCCTTTTGAAGCGCGCTTCAAGAAATACGTCCCGTCCCCCGACCTCAAAATTGCGGTCGGCGACATGGTCTCCGTGGTGATCTGGGAAGCCTCGGCCGATGGCCTGTTCGGCAACTCGCTGAGCGAACTCGAAGTCCCGGCCGGGGCCTCGGCCGGCGCGCTGACCAGCAGCGCGTCACTCCTCAAAGGCGTGCCCGTGGCTCCGCCCGGCCTGTCCGTCTCGCCAGACCTGATGGCGGTATTGTTTGGCGGTGGTGGCAACGGCCAGGCCGCCGCTGCCAACGGCAACGCCTCGCAAACCGGCGACAGGAGCAACGACCAGCAACTGCGCCCCGGTAACAGCCTGTCGTCCAACGGCACCGAGGGTGACGCGCAATCGCGGAAAAGCGGCGCGGGGGAGCAGCGCACCCAGCAGATCGAGAAACTGCTCGACCAGGCAACGCAAAGCGGCCGCCCCGGCACCCGCATTCCGGACCAGCAGGTCGGGCCGGACGGCGGGATCAGCATCCCCTATGCCGGACGCATCAAGGTGGCCGACCGGACCCCGAACGAGGTCGAGCGCACCATCGAAACGGCGCTCGACACCAAGGCGTTACAACCGCAGGTGCTGGTCGTCGTTAAGAGCAGTATCGCCAATTCGGTCACCGTTGCCGGTGAAATGATCGGCGGCAAACGGGTGCCGCTGTCGCCGGGCGGCGACCGGCTGATGCAGGTCATTGCTGCAGCGGGCGGTGCACATGCGCCGGTACACGACACTTTCGTCCGCTTGTCGCGCGGCGGCGTCACCGCGACGATACCGCTGGCCACGCTGGTCGCCGACCCGTCGCAGGACATCTTCGCCGAACCGGGCGACATTCTGACACTGGTGCGGCGGCCGCAGACTTTCAGCGTCTTCGGCGCGACCGGCAAAAACACTGCGATCACATTCAACAGCGACCGCCTGTCGCTATCGGAGGCGCTGGCCAAAGCCGGCGGGCTGCTCGATGAGCGTGCCGACCCGCGCGCCGTATTCCTGTTTCGCTATGAGCCGGTCAGCCTTGTGCACGCGCTCGGCGAGCCGGTTGCCAGCGATGCACCGCAAGGGCTGTCGCCGGTCGTTTATCGGCTGGACCTCAACGAGGCGAAATCCTATCTGCTGGCGCAGCGCTTTCCGGTGCACGACAAGGATGTCGTGTTTGTCGCCAACGCTGAAATCCAGCCGATCTACCGCATCTTTACGGCGTTGTCGCAGATTGCCGGACCAGTCGAGACCGGTCTGATCACCTGCCATTATTCGTCGAACTGTTGACGCCTGCGGGCGCCGGGAAGAGCTACTCTCGTAAATCCTCGAAGAATTCCTTGACGCGGGCGAAGAATCCTTCGCTTTCCGGGCTGGTCTTTTCGTTTTCGCCAGCCTTCTCGAACTCGCGCAGCAATTCCTGCTGGCGCTTGGTCAAATTGACCGGCGTCTCGACAACCGACTGAATGTACATGTCGCCGCGCACCGAGGAGCGCAGCACGGTCATGCCTTTGCCGCGTAGGCGGAACTGATGCCCGGACTGGGTGCCCGGCGGCACGGTAACCCGCGTGCGGCTGCCTTCGACGGTCGGCACCTCGATCGAGCCGCCAAGCGCTGCGGTGGTAAACGGGATCGGCACCCGACAAAAGATGTTGGCGCCGTCGCGCTGAAAGATCGCGTGTGCCGCAACACTGACGAAAATATAGAGGTCGCCCGGTGAGGCGCCGTGCGGCCCAACCTCGCCCTCGCCGGCGAGGCGGATGCGAGTGCCGTCTTCGACCCCCGCGGGAATATTGACCGACAGCGTTTTTTCGCGGCGCACCCGGCCCTGGCCGGAACAGGTGCGGCACGGCTTCTCGATCGTCTTGCCAGACCCCTGACAGGTCGGACAGGTGCGCTCGATCGTAAAAAACCCCTGCTGCGCCCGCACCCGGCCATGCCCTTGGCAGGTGCGGCAGTTTACCGGGCGCGAACCCGCTTCGGCGCCGGTGCCCTTGCAGGTGTCGCAATGCACAAAGGTCGCGACCCGCACCGTGGTCTGCTTGCCGCGATAGGCGTCTTCGAGCGACACCTCGATGTTGTAGCGCAGATCGCTGCCGCGCGCCGGGCCGGCCTGGCCACCGCGCCGGCCGCCCATCGCGCCGAACATTTCTTCGAAAATATCGGCAAAACCGCCGGAAAAGCCGAAATCGCCATTGCCGGCGCCACGGCTGCCGTTCTCGAACGCCGCATGCCCGAACCGGTCATAGGCGGCGCGCTTCTGATCGTCCTTCAGGACATCATAGGCTTCGCTGATGTCTTTGAACTTCTGCTCGGCGCTCTTGTCGCCGGGGTTGCGATCGGGATGGAACTGCATCGCAAGCTTGCGATAAGCCCGTTTGAGTTCATCGGCGTCAGCCGATTTGCCGACGCCCAGCGTCTCGTAAAAATCCTGCTTCGCCATATCCGATGGACGCCCCGCACCAGATCAGGGGATAGGGAAACCCCCGGCATAAGACCGGGGGTCGCTTGGTCTCGAACCGCGTTTCGCGATTTACGCGGAACCGCGCTTCTTATGATCGTCGACTTCCTCGAAATCGGCGTCAACGACCTTGTCATTGCCGGGACCGGCGCCGGCGCCACCGGGGCCGCCTTGCCCCTGCGGACCTTCCGGCGCCTCGCTCGCCTGCTGCGCCTTGTAAAGCGCCTCGCCGAGCTTCATCGACACCTGTCCCAAGGCCTCGGTCTTGGCCTTGATCTGCTCGGCATCGTCGCTCGCCAGAACGTCTTTCAAAGCCTGGACCGCCGCCCGCACCGCTTCCTGCTCGCCCGCCGGCACCTTGTCGCCGGCTTCCGTCAGGCTGCGTTCGGTCGTATGGATCAGCCCGTCTGCCTGATTGCGCGCCTCGACCAGGTCGCGCCGCTTTTTGTCCTCGGCCGCATGCGCTTCAGCATCCTTGACCATCTTGTCGATATCGCCTTCGGACAATCCGCCCGAGGCCTGGATGCGAATCTGCTGCTCTTTCGAGGTCGCCTTATCCTTGGCCGAAACCTGCACGATGCCGTTGGCGTCGATGTCGAAGGTCACCTCGATCTGCGGCATGCCGCGCGGCGCCGACGGGATGCCGACCAAGTCAAACTGCCCGAGGATTTTGTTGTCCGCCGCCATCTCGCGCTCGCCCTGGAAGACGCGGATGGTGACCGCGGTCTGGCTGTCTTCGGCGGTCGAGAAGGTCTGGCTCTTCTTTGTCGGGATCGTCGTGTTGCGGTCGATCAGACGCGTGAACACACCACCCAGCGTCTCGATGCCGAGCGACAGCGGCGTCACGTCGAGCAGCAGAACGTCCTTGACCTCGCCTTGCAGCACGCCGGCCTGGATCGCCGCACCGATCGCGACAACCTCATCCGGGTTGACGCCGCGGTTCGGGTCCTTGCCGAAGAACTGTTTGACGGTCTCGATGACCTTGGGCATGCGGGTCATGCCGCCGACCAGGATGACCTCTTCGATCTCCGCGGCCTTCAGCCCGGCATCGCGCAGCGCGGCGCGGCATGGTTCGATCGTCTTCTGAACAAGGTCCTCGACCAGCTCCTCGAGCTTCGAGCGGCTGAGCTTGTTTATCAGATGTTTAGGACCGGTCTGGTCGGCCGTGATGAACGGCAGGTTGACCTCGGTCTGCTGCGACGACGACAGCTCGATCTTCGCTTTCTCGGCAGCCTCTTTCAGGCGCTGCAAGGCGAGCTTGTCGCCACGCAGATCGATGCCCTGCTCCTTTTTGAACTCGTCGGCGAGGTAATCGATGATCTTTTTATCGAAATCCTCACCGCCGAGGAACGTGTCGCCGTTGGTCGATTTGACCTCGAACACGCCGTCGCCGATTTCCAGCACCGAGATATCGAACGTGCCGCCGCCAAGGTCATACACGGCAATCGTGCCGTTGCCCTTGCGCTCCATGCCGTAGGCGAGCGCCGCCGCGGTCGGCTCGTTGATGATGCGCAGCACCTCGAGACCGGCGATGCGGCCGGCGTCTTTCGTCGCCTGGCGCTGCGAGTCGTTGAAGTAGGCCGGCACGGTAATGACCGCCTGCGAGACCGTCTCGCCGAGATAGGCTTCGGCGGTTTCCTTCATCTTTTGCAGGATGAAGGCGCTGATCTGCGATGGCGCATAATTCTTGCCGCGGCTGTCGACCCACGCGTCGCCGTTGTCGCCCGAGACGATCTTGTACGGGACGAGATCGACGTCCTTGTTGACCATCGGATCGGTGAAGCGACGCCCGATCAGCCGCTTGATCGCGAAAAACGTATTTTCAGGGTTGGTCACGGCCTGCCGCTTGGCGGCCTGCCCGACGAGACGCTCGCCGGATTCGGTGAACGCAACCATCGAGGGGGTGGTGCGCCCGCCCTCGGCATTTTCGATAACCTTGGCGCTCCTGCCTTCCATAACGGCAACGCAGGAATTGGTCGTGCCAAGATCGATACCAATAACCTTGCTCATGGGAACCTCATCTCTAAAGCAGGACCGGTCGGCCCGGGAAAACAGCACCGCCCGATCCCCCGGAAGCGCGGCTGCCGTGGGCTGCCCGTGAGCTGCCCGCAAAACCGACTGCCGCGCGGCTTATATATGTGGCGAAACTGTCGGCTACAACTGGCGCGAGTGCCTGGTCGTGCATGCGATCATGATGTTTCGGAGCGGCTTCGGGTGATCATCTCAGCGAGCTATCGCACGGATATTCCGGCGTTTTACGCCGACTGGCTGATGCAGCGGCTGCGTGCCGGGTATTGCCGTGTCGTCAACCCCTATGGCGGCGGCGTGCATGACGTGTCGCTGCGGCCCGAGGCGGTCGACGGGTTTGTGCTGTGGACCCGCAATTTGCGACCGCTGTTGCCGCATCTCGACGAGATATATCGGGTCGCGCCGTTTGTCGTGCAATTCACGATAACCGGCTATCCCCGCGGCCTGGAAAGCTCGGTCGTCATGGCTGCGGAAGCGATCGAACAGCTGCGCGAAATCCGCCGCCGCTTTGGCCCGCGTGCCGCGGTGTGGCGCTACGACCCGGTCGTCGTCACCTCGGAGCTTGATGCTGCCGCCCATATCCACGGCTTTACCGAGTTGGCTGAGGCCTTGGCGGGTAGTGTCGACGAGGTCGTGCTGTCGGTCATGCATCCCTACGGTAAGACCCGGCGCAACCTCGACCGTGCCGGCGCGCGGCACGGCTTTACCTGGCGCGACCCGCCCGCCGCGGAGAAGCGTGAATTGCTGTCGCACCTTGCCGAGCGGGCGCGCGACAGCGGCATCGGCCCAACCTTGTGCTCGCAGCCCGATTTGCTGATGCCGTCGCTGGGAGAAGCCCGCTGCATTGACGCCTCGCGTCTCGCCGATGTCGCGCAACGCCCGCTCGTCGCGCCGATCCGCGGCAACCGCCCCGGTTGCCGCTGCGCCGCGTCACGCGATATCGGCGCCTATGACACCTGCCCGCATGGCTGCGCCTATTGCTATGCCGTCACCGGCCGCGACCGCGCGGTCAGCAATTTCCGCAGGCACGATCCGGCTTCACCCGCGCTGTGCGGGTGAAGCCGGTATTCGGTTATCGGCTTCTGCCGCGCAACGTCGCGGCTTAGTGGTGGTGACCGCCCCCGTGGCCGCCCCCGTGGCCGCCGTGCCCACCGCCGCCATGCCAGCCTCCGCCACCATGCCAGCCACCGTGCCAACCGCCATGCCAGCCACCGCCATAGCCGCCGCGCCACCCACCACCATAGCCATAGCCACGGTAATAATACGGGTAGGCATAGCCGCCAGCGCAGCCATAGGGGTAGTAATAGGGATTACAATACCCACCGTAATACGGGTAATAGCCTGGATAATACTGGGCCTTGGCCGGCGTCGCGGCACCTGCCGCGACAAGCGCGCCGGCAGCGACCACCGCGCCGGCCAGTACCGGATGCCGCAGCCAGCGAGACAGGGTCGGCCAGCGAGACAGGGTCGGATAGATCATTATGCACTCCGCTCGGACACCGAGGAACGAGATACATTATAATACGCCTCCGGCGAGTTTTTTATCCCTGATCGCCGCGATTGCATGCCAGCGAGGCGCTGATGGCTAAAGGGATGGCGGCCGACGCGTCCGAGATGGCGGCGGCCGACAACGTGCCCCCAGAGCGGGTCGCCTGCTGCATCGTCGGCGGCGGCCCGGCCGGAATCATGCTCGGGCTGCTGCTGGCGCGCGCCGGGGTCGACGTGGCCGTGCTGGAAAAGCACCGTGACTTCCTGCGCGATTTCCGCGGCGATACGGTGCACCCCTCAACCTTGCAGATCATGCATGAGCTTGGCCTGCTCGACGGGTTTCTGCAGCGACCGCATCAGGAGGTGCGCGAACTGCGCGGCTATATCGGGGACAGCGAGATCGTACTCGGCGATTTCCGCCATCTGCCGACGCGCTGCAAATTCATTGCGCTGATGCCGCAATGGGATTTTCTCGATTTTCTGGCGGCAGCGGGGCGACGCTATCCCGGTTTTCACCTGTGTCTCGAAGCGGAAGTTGCCGATCTGCTGGAGCAAAACGGCCGGGTGGTCGGCGTCAGCTTGCATACGCCGGCCGGCCCGATGACGGTGCATGCCGATCTGGTGATCGGTGCCGACGGGCGGCATTCCGTGGTACGCGAGCGAGCCGGGCTCGACGTGCTGACGCTCGGCGCACCGATCGACGTGCTGTGGATGCGCCTGTCGAAACGGCAGGGCGATCCCGGACAGATCGCCGGCCGGGTCAATTACGGACGCATGCTGGTCAGCCTCGACCGCGGCGATTACTGGCAGTGCGCCTTTGTGATTCGCAAAGACGGCTTTAACACGATCAAAGCGCGCGGGCTGGAGGCGTTTCGCGACGACATCGCCCGGATCGCGCCGTTTCTGCGCGACCGCGTCGGCGAACTGCGCGACTGGGACGATGTCAAATTGCTGACCGTCATGGTCGACCGGCTGCAGCAATGGTGGCGGCCGGGGCTGTTGTGCATCGGTGACAGCGCGCATGCGATGTCGCCGATCGGCGGCGTCGGTATCAACCTGGCGGTCCAGGACGCCGTTGCGACCGCCAACCTGCTGGCCCGCCCGTTGCTGGACGGCACGCTGAGCGAGGCCGATCTGCGGGCTGTGCAGCAGCGGCGCACCTTCCCGACCAGGGTAATCCAGGCGATGCAGCTGACGGTGCAGGCGCGCGTTATCGACCGCGTGCTCGGCTCCGACAAGCCGATCAAGGCCCCGTTTCTATTGCGGCTGTTCAATTATGTGCCGTGGCTGGCCCGCCTGCCGGCGCGGCTGATCGGCCTGGGGGTGCGCCCGGAACACGTCCAGACCCCGTACGTCGAACCCCCGTACGTCCAGAGCCGGCAAGCCTGACGCAGCGGCACGCGCCATCGTGAACACGCGCCGCCGAGTGCCGCCCTATAATGCGTGGAGCAACCTCCGAAGGAGCCAAGCATGACCCAGCCGCCGCGCAGCCTGAGCCGCCGCGACCTTCTGCAACTCGCCGCCACGACGGGTGCGTTTGTCGCGCTCGCGGCGAGCCCGTTCGCCGCCGCCCTGGCACAGTCGGGGGCACAGTCGGGGGCGCGATCGGGGGCACAGCCGGCCGGTGGCGCGCCGCTCAAGGTCGCGACGATCGGCGCCGGCCGCGAAGGCAAGGCGCTCGGTGCGCTGTTTGTCAAAGCCGGTCATTCGGTGATGTTTTCCTCGCGCCATCCCGAGGAACTGAAGGAGTTTGTCGGCGGGCTCGGCACGATGGCAAAGGCCGGCACAGTCGCTGAGGCGGTGGCGTTCGGCGACGTCATCCTGCTGATCGTGCCCTTTACCGCAGTCGCAGAGATCGGCAAGGAATTCGGCACCGCGCTCGCGGCAAAACCGCTGGTCCTCGATGTCAGCAACCCGATCCCGCGCCGCGACGGGGAAGATTTCGTCAAAAAGATCAATGACGCAGGCGGTGCCGGCCTCGCCACCGCCAAGGCATTGCCCGGCGCGCATCTGGTGCGTGGCTTTAACGCGATCGGCTCCGGCCAGCTCGATACGCTGGCGCACCGCCAGGGCGATCTGGTCGGCGTGCCGATCGCCGGCGACGACAAGGCCGCGCTCGACCTCGCCTCCCGCCTGATCAAGGAAATAGGCTTTGAGCCGGTCGTCGTCGGCGGCCTCGCGATGGGTAAATACCTGGTCCCCGGCACCCCCCTCGCCGGCGCCCACACCGCCGCGGAAATCAAAGCCGCCATACCGGCGGCGAAATAATACTCCGCCGTTGGCTATCTGCCGCGCAGCACACGAAGATCAATCCGACCTCAGCGGGGATACAAGAAAAAATTACAATTAGATTTATATCGCTGATATGTCCAACCTACAGCATAATTTTCTCTTTCACGCCACTGCTCAAAACGCTCCGAATTGGCATTATTAACCTCGACATAAAGCCGCGGTCTTGACGCGGCTAATATCTGTTCAATTCCACTCAAAACATCCAACTCGAGCCCCTCGACATCGATTTTGATGAAGTCGAAGTGACGGGCCGACAACAACTTGTCGGCAGAAGTCATCTCAATGTCCCCATCTGTATCACGGAGGATTCGCCCAGCACCTAAATTGTCACCGGGAACGTAGAGCGCAACACGACCATCTCTTGCGCCAAGCGCAATACCGAGAAAGCTTAAATCTACATTCGTTAAGCGATTCAGTCGCACGTTGGTAATTAAATTTTCATATGCTGACGGGTTCGGTTCGATTGGAACGACGTTAGCAGCATGCATTGCCACGGCAAAATACAATGTATGATTACCGATATTTGCCCCTATGTCGAGGATCGACATATTTGAATCCGTACTATCTCTTATCCGTTCCAGTTCCACCAGCTCATAGAATGCACCACGCGCATGATGTTTCTGGATTTCGTCCTTTTCATTGTCGACGAAGAAGCTCAGATCAATTTCTACATAGCGCCCAAAGCTGACGAAGCCAGTCTGCGACCGGCCAAATTTCGTTACCTCTTCCGAATTCAACATCGATACCTCGTGTGCTATTTGCCACTAATTTACGCGCTGCGCCACCACCTCACCAATTCGGTCGCTAACGCTACACCTCGACTTTTCTCCCCTACATATCAAATGCGACATCAACGTTCTTTTGTCGCGATAAACACAGTGCTAATCCTCGAATTTTGTTCAATTAAGCATACAGCGGTTTCTCGCTATTAAATGTGAATTTCGAAATCGCCACTCCTAATAAGCAAAATCTTACCGACGAACGGCATTCGCTGCAAAGCGCACCAGTATCTGACGAAATGAATTGCGATCCTCCGTAGATATTGCAGTGGGCAGCCATTTAATCATCCCTTGCTCAAAACGATTTTTCTAATCAGCTGCTCAACAATTTGTGTGTTTACCGCCATTCGGTCTCTTTTTCGCTGAGAATCAAAGTGAGGCTGATAGTCTCCTTCTTGGAGAACTACACAATAATTTACATTTACACCAGCCGCCAGATACCAATAAGCACCCGTACCGAAACTTCGCGGCATGATTTCTATCAGCGTCGCATCACTGGGATTCTCACAGAATATAATATTGGAAAGACCCGCCCCATGTTCACCCAAAATAACTTTCGCAAAACGAAATGCATTAATTTGCTCGACTGCACTCATCGTTTCCAACTTAAGGACTTCAAATTCATATCGCGCAAGAAGTTCCAGTAATTCGTCGCGATTTTCGGCTCCGCGGTTTGTTCCGCGATCGATATAAATACGGTCATTATATAGAGGTCGCGGCAAGGTCGTTTCAAACGCCAACTGTCGAAATGGCTTGAGTAACGCCGGATGGACGCTTTGCATCGGATGTTTTAACGCGTTCGGTATTATTAGATCTTCAATACGGTTGATGCCCTTCACAGAAATGTAGTGGACATTGGCCGCAGGAAATATCAGATCGACGAAGCTTTGCGTAATACCCTCAAGTGTGCTGTCACCTAAAAAACGCCGGCACGTATCGAGGTCGTCCCACAGATTGACTAAAAATGCTCGCGTCAGCCCTTCCAACAAGAAATGACAATAGTTACGGCGCACTTTGAAAGGAACCAGCGAAACATAAGTACCTTCTAGTTTACTACGACCAGAATCACTTAAGTCCGTATATTCAGCTTTCTCCCATCCGTCTTCCACTGGGACGGCTTCACTGCGTGCAAGATCGCTGACGACGTCCAAACTTTTAGCTGAATATTTTAATACTACATCGCGAAGCCGCCAAACTGTTAACGGCTGTGGAATAATATTAAATGAGCGAAAGAGGATTCCGGGGCCTTGCAAGTCCTGTGACAAGTTCAATGGTCTCGGTACGTGAAAACCGGGCCCGGGCGGAAGAATGCGTTGCTCTATTTTCGATAACCGTGCCATCACGTAATCGTTCGCCTCTCAACAGTTGCTTCTTTACTCCACTTGAGACGCCGCACTCTCCGGCGGAACAATAAGGCGTTTTTCAAGCAATTGGCGGTATAATCCGAATGGCGCATGCATGGATATGTATTGACGTTGTGCAGAATTTAGACAATCTCCGCGCCGAGCGTCTAACTCGTTTGACCGGGCAAGCAATCGATCATATTGATCATTTAGTGATTTATCCACCGACAGGTTAAGCCAATCAAATATACATCCAAGATCGGCGCGCTGCAAAAATAAGTCGTCATACAAAATGACGGAAACCTGAGTGCGCCTGTTTTTCAATGCTAAAAATTCCAATGTCGCTTTTATGGATTTATACCAATCATGGACTGCTCGCCGGTAGTCAAGCGTTGCGTTCCAAGTATCATCCGTCGGATCTTCTGCCCGCTTTTGATACGAGCCTGCAACATCTATGATATTACGCACAATATATAGCAAGTGCGCTCTTTCAAAATTTTCTTCCACTCCTTTATAGTCCAGGTCAAGCAGCGGCAATTTGTCCCCCACCCATATCGCATCATCAAAGCGGCGCCGCGCTACCACATCATAATAAGAATTAAAATCGAATGTTTGATAAAACGTATCACCCGGCCTCAGATCGAAGAACCGCTTTTTCTCAAACAAATCAGGATTAATTCCTCCTTTCTTAAAGGCTAAGTGAGCATAACGCTCCACACCCAATACAATTTGGGGGTGCTCTGCTATAAGGCGCCACAACGCCGTAGTTCCCGATCGCGGACAGCCGCAGACAAATAGATACTTCTTAGACATATTCAAACTTTCTCCGACAACCTGTGGTTTCGACGCACCAATATGC
This sequence comes from Allostellaceae bacterium, assembly GCA_036268425.1. GTDB lineage: Bacteria > Pseudomonadota > Alphaproteobacteria > ATCC43930 > CGMCC-115725 > DATARH01. Next base: position 12,198 of record DATAUE010000175.1, on the reverse strand, counting down.
AGGATGGATAATTAATGGAGCCACTTCAGATCATAAGGAGGTGGCGTATCAACTCCACAAGCCCCCGATACATTTCGTAATGGCCAAAAGTAAACCGGGATACCATACGATTGTCGTCCGGCAGTAAGTGCATTCTGCAGCTTGCGCAACATCTCTGCGTCGCCATACGGGAACTCACCTATCACCACAGGAATGCGCTCGGGAGTCGATTGCAGAGCAATTTTGACCATATTCAAAAGATCTGGTTGAACATCGTAAACATGGAAATCAAAAAATGCCGGGGATCGGCGTGCATTTTCGTAAGCCGCCAACACATATTTCAACCGCTCTTCTGGTTGTTTCTGTTGAATGGAAACAGTCGTTTGATCATTTGGAAATTGACTGAGGTACGTCCCTATTACCTTATGGAGATAGCTGTCCATATTACGCCGCATTTGTTCGGGATGATAATGCGTCAAACCTCCTTCGTTCTGAAGATCAACTTGGAGAATGGCGGCAGATGCCGGGTCCAATGCCGCGCGCACTCGAGCAATGAATTTCGTCGACAAATCTATCGATAGCGGATCAAAACAATCACCCCATTGCTGTCGGCGACAACCTGGCGTAACAATACCCTGTGGGCCAAAGGCCAAATACAATCGTGAGAACCCGGCGTTGCGAACATCTTTAGCAAATGTCGATACATCGTGAGCGGCTATTTCAGGCGTCTCCACTGGAAAAACATTGGCGCCCGCTTCTATTGTCTTTCCAAAAAAAACGAGAGTACGAATTTCTTGAAAACCAGCGTGTCGCATGTCTGCAAGTTCACGTAGCACCGTACTGCGGATTTTTTGATTGTCATATCGACGCAGGAAACCATGTCCCCTTGATGGAGCGGAACGATTTCGAGGAGAACACTCTGAAATTTTATTCTTATCAAGGGACTCAAAGTTAAAATTCATTCCGAAATCGGGAGAAACCGAAATATCTCCAGCAGCTAGCGGCCGCGCGCTGACGAGTAACACGGCCAATAGTACGGCGCTTATAGCGCTCAAAATTTTAAGCCGTGAAAAAACCATCATCATTGCAGATCGTCGTTGCGGAGCATTTCGTTATATTTAATATCTAAGCATACGATGACAGATTTTGCAACATTCAAGACATGTCGCGCCTGCGGCGCCCGTAGAAGTAGAGTATCAATGCTGTATAATGGACCATCATATGCATCTAGCCGTCAAGGGTAACTCGGGATCGGGCCATAGCCGACTGTTGAGCGGACATTATTGAATGACAAAAGTCGAAAATCGAAAATTGGTGTCCCGTTGCTCCACCGATTTCCGTGATAGATAGAGACTGGATCATCGTATGGCTGCGCTGGGGTCGGCGCAGCGTATAGCCAAAGGGGGGATCGGTGCAGGTCCTGAACTTTAAGAACGGCATCAAATTCGGGGCGGGCGGCAATCTGAGGGATTACAGCCCCATAGGGTTTTCCGACACCCCCGACGACGTTAGCAGCTGGAGCGAGGCGTCGGTCGCGGAGGTGACGTTTCGGCTCCCGCCGCTGCGGCATGACGTTCACTTCGTCATCGAGGTCTTCCCGTATTTGGTCGACGGACTGTTGACACAGCAGAATTGCTGGATTTTTTTCAACGGGTTGTTTGCGCACTACCATTCCGTGCGCGCACCGGTGGAGATGAGCTTCACGGTGTCGCGGGACCTGTTGAGCCCGCGGCCCAACCGGCTGTCCTTTGCGCTACCCAACGCGATTTCGCCGAAGGACCTTGGCGTCAGCGACGATCTGCGACTGCTTGGCCTCAGCTTTGTCAAGCTGAATGCCGGCCCGCCTGCTTGATTCCCGCCTCCTTTGATTCGGATGCGTTGCGCATCTTCGGCATGAGTTGACGCGACGCTGCCTTCGGCCGATCGTTTCGCGCAGCAGAATTGCTGGACGATAATGCCGGGAGGACGGTCATGAAGGTTGGCGTCGCGCTCAACATGCTGTGCCAGGCGGGTCGCTCGGATGCGTCGGTGGTCGGCGAGCATCTGGCGATGGGTGATCTTGCCGAGCCGCTCGGTTTTGACTCGCTGTTCGCGCTTGAGCATCATTTCACCGGCTATGCGATGTCGCCGGCGCCGACGCAGTTGCTCAGCTATTACGCCGGCCGCACCCGGCGGATCAGCCTCGGCACTGCGGTCATCGTCTTGCCGTGGCATGACCCGGTGCGGGTCGCGGAGCAGATCGCGCTGCTCGACATCATGTGCGGCGGGCGCTGCATGTTCGGTTTTGGCCGCGGCGCTGCGAGCGTCGAGTATGAAGGCTTCCGCATTCCGATGGGCGAGGCGCGTCCGCGTTTTGTCGAAGCGGCGCAGGTCATCGTCAAGGCGCTGGCCAATGACAGCTTCGAGCATCATGGCGAGTTCTTTCAGATTCCGCGCACCGCGATCCGGCCACGCCCGATCTCGCACCCGGAGCGGCGGTTTTACGCCTCGGCGGTCAGCCCCGACTCGGCCGAGATCATGGCCAGGCTCGGGTTTGGCGTGCTGATGGTGATGCAGAACGAATGGGCCAAGGCCTCGGACGATATTGCGCGCTATCGCGAAATCGCCACCGCCGCCGGGCATACGCCGCGTTCGCCGATCATCCTGACCAATGTGTGCTGCGCCGAAAGCCGTGACGAGGCGCAGGAGCGCGCGGTCAAGTACCTCGGCCAGAAATGGCAGTCGATCGACGACCATTACCATTTCTCGGACGGGCACCTGTCGACCGTCAAAGGCTACGAGACCTACGGCAAGATGGCGCGCACCTACGCCAAGATCAACGAAAGCGCCGATACCAAAGCCAAGGCCACCGATTTCTACGTCAGCATCCAGATCGTCGGCACGCCGGAGGATTGCCTCGGCAAGATCGCCGAATTGCAGCGCTGCACCGGCATGGAGCACCTCGTCACCGAATTCTCGTTCGGCGCGATGCCGCACGAGGAGGCGGAGGTCAACATGCGCCTGTTCGCCGACCGGGTGATGCCGGTATTGCAGCGCGACCCGGCCTTCGCCGGCGGCGACGCACCGGGGCGGGCCATGCTGCCCGATGCGGTCGCCAAGGAACGGCTGTTCGCACCGGCGTGACCGCGGCGGCATGACCATCGGTGGCGGCGCGCTGCCGCCGGGCGAGACTTATCTATCGGACACGCCGGTGTTGCGGGCGCACGCCGGCACTCAGCCCGACCTGTATCTGTGCTGGAATGACATTCCGCTCGACGCGGCCACGATCGATGTCGCGGTGCACCTGCACGGCTTCTCGCAGCAGCGCGGCGAGATGCTGTTGTCCGAAAAAGCGCCGCGCAGCGGCCTCGACCTGTCCGGCCGTTCGCGCCCGACCCTCGGCGTGCTGCCGCGCGGAAATTGGATCCGCTCCACCTGGTACGATTTCCCGGCGCTTCTCGATGGCGGCCTCGATACGCTGGTCGCCGACGCGCTGGAACAATTCGGCCTCGTCGCACGGAGGCCGCTTGCCCTCGACCGGCTGATCCTGAGCGGCCATTCCGGCGGCGGCATGCCGGCGATCGACGCCATCGCCGGCGCCGTGCGCCCTCCCGATGAGCTTTATGTGTTCGATGGTTTGTACGGCCGCGACCCGAGCCTCGGCGACCCGATGCAGGGGCTGGAGATCATCGAGGCATGGCTCGCCGCGCGTTTCTCCGCCGAACCGGAGCGCCCCGGCGCGCTGCGCGTCGTTTATATCGAGCGGCAAACAGGGCCGTTTTCGCGCGAGGTACAAAAGCTGATCGCGCACCATTTGGCGATGACCGACCCCGAAACCGCGCCCGGCAGCCTGTGGCGGCGCTACCGGGTTGAGCAATCCGGCGTGCCGCACGGCTATGTCGCGGCGATCTGCCAGCCGCAATTATTGACGGACGCCGCCATCCGCTTCGACTGGACGCAGATTTAGATTCCTCAGGTGACCGTCATTGCGAGGAGCCAAAGGCGACGCGGCAATCCCGGACGAAGGAGGCTCCTTCGGCGCGAGATTGCGTCGCTGCGCTCGCAATGACATGAACGGGGAGCGCTATTCAAACGGCAGGAGGAAATGATGGCCGGCGTTCTCGACGGCATTCGCGTGCTGGATTTCGGGCGGTATATCGCCGGGCCGTTCTGCGCGGCGTTACTCGGCGATCTCGGCGCCGAGGTGATCCGCATCGAGCGGCGTGAAGGCGGCGAGGATCGCTGGATCATCCCGGTCGGGACCGGCGAGGATGGTGGTGGCGGATTGTTCCTGGCGATGAACCGCAACAAGCGCGGCATGACGCTCGACCCGGCCTCCCCGAAAGGCCGCGAGATCGTCAAGAAACTGGTCGCGACCGCCGATGTCGTCGTTGCCAACCTGCCGCCCTCGGTACTGCGTTCGCTGGCGCTCGATCTCGACAGCCTGCGGCGGATCAAGCCCGACATCATCCTGACCACAGCGACCGGGTTCGGCGCCGGCGGGCCGCTCAGCCACAAGCACGGGTTTGACGGCATCGGCCAGGTGATGAGCGGCGCGGTCTACCTCTCGGGCGCGCCGGAACAGCCGATCATGCTGAAGATGTCGTGGGTCGATTTCGGCACCGCGAGCCTGTCCGCGTTCGGCACGATGGCGGCGCTGATGGAGCGCGGCAAGAACGGCCAGGGCCAGAAGGTCGAAGGCGCGTTACTGCGCACCGCGATCGCCTTTGGCAACGCGACCCTGATCGAGCAGGCGCTGACCCAGGTCAACCGCGTCGCCACCGCCAACACCGCGTTCAACACCGCACCGTCCGACATCTACAAATGCAGCGACGGGTGGATTATCACCACGGTGATTGGGCTGCCGATGTTCCGGCGCTGGGCGCGGATGATCGGCGAGGAGCATTGGCTCAGCGACCCGCGCTACCGCGACGATCAGGCGCGCGCCGACAACAACGCGGCGATCACCGAGCGGATGGGAAGCTGGTGCGGCGAACGAACCTGCGCCGAGGCATTGGCGGCGCTGGAAGAAGCCAATATCGTCGCCGGCGAGGTGTATTCGCCGCAGAAGGCGCTCGACGACGCGCACATCCGCGCCGCCGGTCTCTTGGTCGAGCGCGAATTCCCGGGCATCGACAAGACCGTGCCAATCGCCCCGACCCCGATCGACCTGTCCGATACGCCGGGCACCTACCGTCGCCGCGCCCCGCTGGTCGGCGAACACACCGACGAAATCTTGCGCGAAATCGGCTATTCCGCCGACGAGATCGCCGCCTTGCACGCGGAAAAGATCGTGTGATGAGCAAGGCATTCGTTAGGGAAAGCGACGACGACGCAGCCGATCTGCCGGATGACGCGCCGGCCATCCCGGCCGGGCTGAAGAACTACATCACGCCGGAAGGCCATCGCCGCTTGCAGGAGGAAATGCGCCGCTTGCTGCGCGAGGAACGGCCGAAGGTTGTCGAGGTGGTGTCCTGGGCGGCCGGCAATGGCGACCGCTCGGAAAACGGCGATTACCTCTACGGCAAAAAGCGGCTGCGCGAGATCGATCGCCGCGTGCGGTTTTTGACCAAACGGCTGGAGATTGCCGAGATCGTCGACCCGGCGCGCCAGACTCGGCACGACCAGGTATTTTTTGGCGCCACCGTTACCTACGCCGGCGCGCACGGCGCCGAGAAAACCGTGACGATCGTCGGCATCGACGAAGCCGACACCGATCACGGCCGCGTCAGCTGGATATCCCCGATCGCCCGCGCCCTGATGAAGGCGCAGGAAGGCGATGTGGTCGAGTTGCGCACCCCCACTGGCCCCGAACCGATCGAAGTGCTGGAAATCCGCTACGAAGTGGGCTGACACCGACAAACGAGCAAAACAAAATACGCCATTCCGGACAGCCCGCGCCTATTTGAGCTGGTCGGCGACCTTGTCGATGCCGGCCTTGGCGCAGACTTCGTCCTTCTCGCCGCCCGGCGACCCTGAAACGCCGACAGCCCCGATCACCTCGTCGCCGATCTTGATCGGCAACGCACCCTGCGCCGCAATCACATTGGTCAGGTGCACGAACGGCAAGGCGGGGTCCCCCTTCATCCGGTTGGCGAGTTCGCCCGATGGGATCCGGAAGGTGCGCGACGTGTAAGCCTTGCGATGGCTGTTCTCCATCGTGTGCGGCGAGGCGTCGTCGCCGTGCATCTGCAGGATGATCTGCCCCTCGCGGCCGACGATCGTCACCGACACGCGGTAGCCATTGGCCTTGCAGGTATCTGCGGCGGTCGTCGCGATGGTCAACGCCATCGCCTGCGACAAATCTTTATGGCTCAGCAACTGTGCCTGGGCCGGCAACGCGACTGCCGCGGCCATGCAGAGCGCGCCCAGCGAATAGGCTGCCTGCGAATGGGCTGCCTGCGAATGGACTATGTTCATCGGTGCCTCCCCTGATTTTCGCCATTCGGCTTGTTCGGCGATAGTCGCTGAAATCAGAGGCAAACCCGCGTCACATCTGCGTCATCCGCGCGCCGCGCCGTGACCGGCTCAACCCTGGCCGGCGGTGGCGAAATAAAGGCGCGGATCGGCGGCGCGGATATGGGCTTCGGGGAGGCCGAGTTCGCGACGCACGATGTTGGTGCCTTCAACCAGCGAGATGCATTTGTAATAGGCGATACGGCGCGACAGGCCCTCGCGGCCAAAACCGCAATCGGTGGTGATGATCAGCCGCTCTTTCGGAATGTATTCGAGCGCCTTGCGGATCAGGTTCGCAACATGCTCGGGCGGCTCGACCACGGTGTTGGTGTGGCTGACGACGCCGATGCCGATCTTTTTGTCGCTCGGGTATTTGGCAAACAGCGGCAGGTCGCGGCCATCGGTCGAGGCGCATTCGAAGGTGATCACGTCGCAATCGAGTTGCAACAGATGCGGCAGGGCGCGCTCGTAACTCGGCACGTCCCAGTACACGCGCTGCTGGTTCGGGTTGCCCCAGCAGCAATGCACCCAGATCTCGGCGTTGACGCCCTTGAGCTGACGGTTGAACGCCTCAGTCTGGAATTCAAGGTCATGGTCGGTGCAGGTCGGAAGCTGGCTGAGGCTGTGATGCCGCGGTTCCTCGACCTGGATCACCGGGCAGCCCGCCGCCGCCAGCTCCTTGAACTCTTCGTTCATGATGTCGCACAGATCGAGCACCAAGGCCTTGTCGTCATGGTAATGCTCGTCCCACAGCATGCTCGCGAGGCCTGGAGCGCAGATCGCGCCGAACTTGACCGGCTTGTCGCTGAGCCGCTGGGCGATCTGCCAGATCGCGGTGTATTCGAGCGGACCGCGGCCGAGTTTTTCGGTGACGACGCCCGGCTGATAGGCCTCCTGCACTTCCCACAGGATCTTGCCGGGGCGCAGGCCGTGCCGAGCCATCCAGCCACGCGACGTATCGCGATGGCCGTGGACGCCGCCGAGCCGCTCGATCGGGTAGAAAAACCACGACTTGCCGCCGACCGCGAGGTCGAAGCGGCTGTCGCCGTCAGTGACAATGTCGAGCCCGGCTGCCTCCTGCGCGTTGATCACCGCCGCGACCGCATCGATATACTGCTCGCGGAACAGCGAGTCGCCCAGCATCGTCTTGAACGACCGCCCACCGAGGCTCGCATCGAACCATAGCGGCCGCGGATACGACCCGGTGATCGCAGTCGGCAGGATCATGTCGCGGGTGGTGGTCAGCATGGGCACACCTCAATATCGGACTTCGGCATCATATCGGTCGCATTGCCCGATCTCAATTGACATCTGGAGCGCTAAAGGTCACTTACAATTTATGTGACCTATAACGGACTTTATGTCATGGGCGCGCGAACGCGAATCAACCAGCAGGGACGTATTGTCATTCCAGCCGAGTGTCGAGCGGCGGCAGGGTTGAAACCTGGCGATGAACTGTTGATCGAGGCGATCGGGGAGGGCGAATTACGATTGCGGACACCTGGGCAAGCGATCAAAGCGGCCCAGGCCATTGTCGCGCGCCATATCCCAAAGGAGCGCGATCTGGTCGCGGAATTGATCGCAGAGCGTCGGGCGGAAGCCGCGCGTGAATAACGACATCATCGCAGACGCGTCGGCCATCCTTGCGTTGTTGAAACAGGAACCGTTTGCAGGGTTCGACCCAACGCAACTCTTTCGCGCGACGATCAGTGCGGTGAATTTATCCGAGGTGCTGGAAAAGCTGTGTTCCGGTGGACTCAGCGAGTCGGAGGCCGACGAGACAGTTGCGACGCTCAATCTGCGCGTCATTGATTTCGACGCATCGCTCGCGCACCGGGCAGCGTTTCTGCGGCCACAGACACGAAATGCCGGTCTATCGCTCGCCGACCGGGCCTGCCTGGCGCTGGGCCTGGCGCTGGGGCGCCCGGTTGTGACCGCCGATCGCGCCTGGACCAGGATTGACGTCGGCGTTCACGTCACGCTGATCCGCTAGACTGGCGTCAATCGCCGTCGAGCGCGTCGCACGGCAAAGGCCTTGCGACCCCGCGCCGGGCAAAGGCCGCGCCTATTGCAGCGGCGAACCCTGGATCGTGACGCGGTGCAGCAGGCGGCGTTCGCCATGATAGTCGTTGACCGCGAAATGCCAGGTCGAGCGGTTGTCCCACAACGCCAGCGAACCGCGACGCCAATGAAAGCGGCAGGTGAATTCCGGCCGAACCGCATGGCGGTACAGGTACTCCAGCAGCGGCTTTGATTCCTCGGCCGTCCAGCCGTCGAACCGCAGTGTAAAGCCTGGGTTGACGTAGAGCGCTTTGCGCCCGGTGTCCGGGTGGCGGATCACCACCGGGTGCACCGCATCCTGCGTCGCCAGTTCGGGGTTGCCGATGCGGCCGTTTAGGTCGCCGCGACGCGCCATAGCCTCAGCACCGAAGACGTGCCGGTTCGAATGGCAGGCGCGCAGTCCTTCGAGCGTCGCCTTCAACCCGCCGGATAGCGCGTCATAGGCGGCATACATGCTGGCAAACAGCGTGTCGCCACCGGTCGCCGGCACCTCGCGGGCGTACAGCATCGAACCGAGCGCCGGCACCTGGTCATAGCTATGGTCGGTGTGCCAGCCACCGCCGATATTGCGCTGCTGCTCCGGCTCCTTGCGCACCTCGGCGATCATCGGATAGCCGGACACGGTGGCGAAAAACCGGTTGATGTCGATCGGCCCGAAACGCTCGGCAAACCCGACATGCTGCTCCGGCGTCAAATGCTGGTCGCGGAAAAAGATCACCCCGTAATCGCCGAACGCGTGGCGAATTTCCGCGAACGCGGCGGCCGGCACAGGCCCGGCCAGGTCAACGCCGGCAATCTCGGCGCCAAGCTTGTTCGAAAGCGGCTCTACCCGGATATGGTGGTAGTCCATCCGATCCTCCCGAACTACGGTCCAGCCACACGATACGTCAACCTCGGTGTTGACGGAATCCGGGCCGGTTTCGCCATGTTCGACTAACTTTTGCGGCGGGATGGCGGTGAGCCGCCCGGGCCTGACGACACGATCCAGCGGCGCTCAGTCGAAGGTCAGCACGGTGCGTGCGACCTCGCCGGCTTTCATGGCGCGGAAGGCTTCGTTGATGTCGCCGAGATGGCCGCGCTTGGTGACCATGCTGTCGAGGTCGAGGCGGCCCTGGCGGTACAGGTCGAGATAGATCGGAATGTCCATGCGGAAGCGGTTGGAGCCCATCCGCGACGTCTGGATTTTGCATTCCGGACGGATCGCCATCCACGGAAACTCGATCGTCGCATCCGGCGGCAGTACCCCGACGATGGTCGCGGTGCCGCGGATTGCCAGGCTCTCGATCGCCTGCCGGCACAATTTGGCCAGGCCGACTGCCTCGAAGGCGTGATCCACGCCGAGGCCGCCGGTCAACGCCCGCACCGCCTTGACCGGGTCATCTTCGCTGGAATTGACGAAATGCGTCGCGCCGGCACGCTTCGCCATCTCCTCCTTTTGCGGGAACATGTCCACGGCGATGATCTGGCGGGCGCCGCCGATGCGCGCCCCCTGGACGATCGACAGCCCGACCCCGCCGCAACCATACACCGCCACAGTCTGCCCAGCCTCGAGCCCGGAACTGCGCAGCGCGGCGCCGACCCCGGTCAGCACGCCGCAGCCGACGAGGGCGGCGCGATCGAGCGGCAGTTCCGGATCGATCCGCACCACCGAGTTCTCGTGCAGCAGCATCTTTTCGGCATAGCTCGAAATACCGATGAACTGGCGCACCGGCCCGCCATTCAGGGACAGCCGCGGAGCCTCGCCTTCCTTGCGGGTGACGAGGCCGCCGGTACACAGATTGGGATGGCCGGCGAGGCATTGCGGGCAATTGCCGCAAAACCCCGACAGGCAGGCGACGACATGGTCGCCCGGCCGCACCGTCGTCACGTCGGCACCGACCGCCTCAACGACACCGGCGCCCTCATGGCCAAGCACGATCGGCCGGTCGAGCGGAAAGCGGCCGACGCCGTCGACGACATGCAGGTCGCTGTGGCAGACGCCGGTCGCCACGGTGCGCACCAGCACTTCGCGGCCCCACGGCTTGTCGATGTCGACGGCCTCGACCGTCAGCGGCTCGTTGACCTTGCGAAACACGGCGGCCTGCATTTCCACAATGCTCTCCTGAAAACTGCCTAAACGGCGATCGGACCCGATGCTAAGCCGTGAGGGCCTGCATTGCTTCAGCGATCTCATAATGAATCGGGATAATCTGGTCGAGACTGGCGGCGACCAGCACGTCGGCGACATTGCCGACCGGCGACAGCAGCACCAGCCTGCCGCCGCGTGCATTTGCGGCCTTGGCGCTCATCACCAGCGAGCGCATGCCCATCGACGACAGGTAATCGACTTCCGCCATGTCGAGAATGATGCGCCGGCCGGAGCCGGCAATCGCGCTGAGTTGCAGGTTGATCGTGGCGGCGCCCTGGACGTCCCAGCGTCCTACCGGGCTGATGCGCGTGATGGTTGCGTTCAGCTGTTCGACGCGGAGTTCCATATGTCGTCTCCCCGCAGGATGCGGTAGGCCGCAAGATCAGCCGCCGCCGGCAACATGCAGCAGTGTTGCGCCGCTGGCGTAGCTAGCCTAAGCGCAAAGGCTGGGTCGACGGGCTGCACGCGATCCACCGCAACTTGCTGGCGAAGGAATGGGAGCCGACCAGCGACGGCATCAATTTCGCCGCGATCGTCTGCGAAGTCGACAAGCACCTCGCACCCGATGCGACGGTCACCACCGATGCCGGCAATTTCGGCAGCTTTGTTCACCGCTATATCGGCTTCCGGCAGACCCAGGTGTTTCTGTCGGCGGTGGTCGGCTCGATGGGCTCGGGCATGCCGATGGCGGTGGCGGCGGCGCTGCGCCGGCCGGGTACACAGGTCGTCGCGTTTATGGGTGACGGTGGTACGCTGATGGCGGCCAACGAGATCGCCACCGCGCGGCAATACGGCGCCAACCCGATCGTCATCATCTCCGACAATTCAATGTACGGCACGATCGGCATGCATTCCTATGTGCGCTATCCCGAGCGTGCCTTTATGGAAGGCACGCGCCTCACCAACCCGGATTTCGCCGCCTGGGCGCGATCATTCGGAGCCGAGGGCATCACGATCCGCACCGACGGTGAAATCGCCGATGGCATCGCCCGCGCCTTCGCGGTCAAAAACAAGCCGGTGGTGGTGCACTGCCTAACCTCGGGCATCCAGATGAGCGCCTGGCGCCGCTATACCCGCACCGAAACCCTGCCTTAGCTGAAACTCTGCCTTAAACCGTACGACGCGCGTTACCCGTGCACTCGGGTAACGCGTGGACCAAAGGCACAGCCAGCCCCGCCAAGCGGGCAGGGCCGGTGTCCGTGTGACGTATTTCGCGGGGGACGAAGTGTTCCGTAAAGTGATAGCCGGTTCCCCAATCTGGTCGCGCACGTGAACAGCACGGCAACCATCACGCTGGTCATCGCGAGCTTTCTGGTGCTGATCGGCATCGTGCAGCCGGCGGCCGACCGGCTGCGCCTGCCCTATACGGTATTGCTGGCGTTTGTCGGGGTCGCGGTCGGCGGGCTTGCGACTTTTCTGCTGTACACGCCGCTGACGACCGTGTTCGACAACATCGTCTCGCCGATCGTCAATCTGCCGATTAGCGCCTCTCTCTTTCTTGTGGTGTTTCTGCCGCTGTTGCTGTTTCACGCGTCGCTGACAATCGACATAAGAGAAATCGCGCAGGACGCGGCGCCGATCCTGACGCTGGCGAT
>DATAUE010000174.1:0-1916 GCA_036268425.1 Allostellaceae bacterium | reverse complement strand
GCTGTAACAAATCTGTCGCACAGCAAAACTAAAGAGAAGCAAGGTTCTCTTAGCGTTTTCAAGCGAAGTGGGCTCCGGTTCGCGTGAAGAAAACGCGTCAAAACAAAGAGCTGGCGCAGGGTTCTGATCCCGATCAGAGCCTGCGCGAGCCCGAATTTCTGCTGTTGCGAGGGAGATTTTCATGCGCCGCGCCATCCTGTTGCTATCCGCCGGTCTAACGGCGCTTTTTGCCGGCGCTGCGTGCGCCGAAAGCCCCGCGCCGCATAACCTGATCCTGTTCGTCCCGGACGGGTTGCGCGGCAAGATCGTGACATCGGAGACCGCGCCGGCGATGGCGCAGGTCCGCGACAAGGGCGTCAACTTCAAAAATTCGCATTCGCTGTTTCCGACTTTCACCACCGCCAACGCCTCGGCGATGGCGACCGGCCACTATCTCGGCGATAGCGGCGACTTCAGCAACACGATCTACACCGCCTATCCGGTCGCGCCGGCCAACGGCACCGTCGTGCCATTCCTGGAATCCGATCCGGTGCTGCGCGACGTCGACGAGCATTTCGGCGGCGACTACCTCAATGAGGAGACCATCCTGAAAATGGCCCGCACCAAGGGCTACAGCACGGCGGCGATCGGCAAGCTCGGCCCGACCCTGATTTTCGACCACACCGACAAGATCGGCACCGACGGGCTGCATTCGATCGTGGTCGATGACTCCACCGGCAGCAACAAGGGCGTTCCGCTGTCGGACGAAATGAAGGCCGCGATGGAAAAGGCGGGCCTCGCGCTGGCGACGCCCTCGCGCGGCGACAATGGCAAGGCCGGCGACTTCAAGACCGCGGGCACCACGGTTCCCAATACCGCGCAGCAGGCTTACCTCGCCGACGTCGCGGCCAAAGTGGTGCTGCCGATGTTCAAGGCACGCAACAAGCCGTTCGTGCTGGTGTTCTGGTCCAGGGATCCCGACGGCAGCCAGCACAATAACGGCGACAGCCTCAATACCGTGACGCCCGGCATCAACGGCCCGACCTCGATGGCCGGCATCAAGAATGCCGACAACAATCTCGCGGAATTGCGCAAGGCGCTCGACGATCTCGGCCTTGCCGCCACCACCGACATCATCATTTCCTCCGACCACGGCTTCTCGACCATCTCAAAGGAGAGCAAGACCAGCGCCGCGGCGAAAGTGAGCTACGCCGACACGCCCAAGGACTTCCTGCCCGTCGGCTTCCTGGCGCTGGATCTCGCCAAAGCGCTCGAGCTGCCGCTGTTCGATCCCAACAACAAGAACGCGGCGGTGGCCGATGGCACCCATCCCAAGGCCGGCAACGGCCTGCTCGGCAAGGATCCGGCCAAGCCCGATCTCGTGGTCGCCACCAATGGCGGCTCGGATCTGATCTATCTGCCGAACCGCGACAAGAAACTGGCGGCGCGCACCGTCAAGGCGCTTCTGGAGCAGGATTACATCAGCGGCATCTTCGTCGACGACAAGCTCGGCCGTTATCCGGGCACGCTGGAAATGTCGCAACTCAACCTCAAGGGCAAGGCGGTGACGCCGAATCCGTCGATCGCTGTCAATTTCCGCTCCTATGCCGGCGACTGCGGAGAGCCGACCAACTGCTCGGTCGAAATCGCCGACACCGGATTGCAGCAGGGCCAGGGCATGCACGGCAGCTTTGGCCGCGGCGACACGCTGAACTTCACGGCGGCGATCGGACCGGACTTCAAGGCCGGCTATCTCGATCCCCTGCCCGTCAGCAACGCCGACGTCGGCAAGACCATCGCCCAGTTGATGGGGTTGCGGGCGGCCGACAATGGCGGGCTGATCGGCCGCGTGATGTCCGAAGCGCTGCCGGGCGGCATCGTCCTGAAGTCGGCCGAAGGCACCATCGTGTCCAAACCGGCCGCGAACGGGCTGAAAA
>DATAUE010000173.1:0-1511 GCA_036268425.1 Allostellaceae bacterium | reverse complement strand
ACCGCGCCAAATACTGGTATGCGCTGCTGGCAAGCACGATTTTCTGCCTGGTTTTCCTGATCATATTGTCCGACGCCATCCAGCATATTTTCGGCATCGATGTGGAGGGCATAGATCTCGACTTCCATGACATTTTTCGTCATTTCCCCTCGCTTCCATTCCACATCAGTTTCGACACGGCCGCCCCGACATCAGCCGCGGCCCTTTGGTTCTACGTCGCCGGAACGCCTGTCGTCGTGGTCTGCATCTGGTTTTTGGCCGCCACCACGATCAAGCGGCTGCACGATCGTGACCGAAGCGGATGGTGGATCGTAGCTTTTGAGATTGCGCCTCCCCTGCTTCACAGGCTGTGGGACGGCATGGGCCACTCCCACTTGTCGGTTCTGGTCAACGCGGTCGCGGTCATCCTCAATGTCTGGGGCTTCGTCGAGCTGTTGTTGCTGAGCGGAGCGAAAGCGCCCAACCGGTTCGGGCCCGATCCGCTGGCGTCGCCCGGGACCGGCCCGCGCTGGGATCAGGCCGGCGAGTTGCAATTCGTGCCGCATAGCGCTGGCCCATCGCCGGGAGCTCATGTTAAGCGGGAGCCATGAATGATGCGCTCTCCATTGCCCGCGATCTGCTGCGCTGCCCGTCGGTCACCCCGGCCGACGCCGGGGCGCTTGGGGTACTCGAAAATATCCTGAAGCCAGCCGGCTTCGAGGTGCATCGCGTCACCTTCAGCGAGCCCGGCACCGCCGACATCGACAATCTCTACGCCCGGATCGGCAACCAGGCTCCGCATATCAGCTTTGCCGGCCACACCGACGTGGTGCCCGCAGGAGATGAGACCGCCTGGAGCCATGGCGCGTTCGCCGGCGACGTCAAGGACGGCCTGCTCTACGGCCGCGGCGCGGTCGACATGAAGGGCGGCATCGCCTGTAGCGTCGCCGCGGTGCTGGAATATCTCGCCGCCAACGGCGGCAAGCCAAGGGGCTCGATCTCGTTCCTGATCACCGGTGACGAAGAGGATGTGGCGCTCAACGGCACCATCAAGCTTCTGAAATGGGTCGCCGAGCGCGGCGAGAAACTCGATCATTGCGTGCTCGGCGAGCCCAGCAATGTCGAAATGCTGGGCGATTGCATCAAGATCGGCCGGCGCGGTTCGCAATCCGGCACGCTGTATGTCGACGGCATGCAGGGCCATGTTGCCTATCCGCAGCGCGCCAGTAATCCAGTGCCGGATATTTCCCGGCTGATCGTGGCGCTCAGCGACGAACCGCTCGATCGCGGCAGCGCGCAATTCCAGGCCTCGAATCTCGAATTCACCTCCGTCGATGTCGGCAACGCCGCGACCAATGTGATTCCGGGCCAGGCGCGCGCGAAGTTCAACATCCGCTTCAACGACAACCATGACCACGAATCGCTGCGCCAGCTGGTCGAGGCGCGCCTGGTAAAAGCGGCTGGCAACCGCATCCGCGCCCGGATCGTGTGGGAGCCGTCTAACTCCAATGTGTTCGTGACAAAGCCCGGCA
>DATAUE010000172.1:0-2216 GCA_036268425.1 Allostellaceae bacterium | reverse complement strand
CCGATGCCGAGATAGGTCGCAAACAGCACCAGCGCCAGAACGGTCGAGCCGGCCGAGCGAAATCCCCAGCCGAAGGTGCCGAGCGAGCTGTGCCATTGCGGCGAAGAGAGCGGCGGTAGCGACACGAGCGTCCGGTGCGGTTGGCGATGGCGATTCCTCTCGGGCATAACGCGGAGGAAAGCCGGCCGCGTCAAGCGAACGGGCCTTCAGGGCCGCCATGCACAACGAAATTCAGCCGGTGAAATGCATGTTTTTCAGCACAAAGCAGGCGCCGCCGGCGCGGCGGATGCGGTTGCAGAGATCGTTCGCCGCCGGCCGCGTGTCGGCGCCGATCCGCACCTGATAAAAGGTGCGGCTGCCGCGATTGAGCAGCACTGAACTCAGCAGGCTCGGATCCTGATCGCCGATCACCGAACCGAGATGGCTGATGGCGCGGGCATACATCGCCAGCGCCTTGTCGCGGTCAAAACCCGCCGCGAGCTGGACGCCCCACAGTTTCGCGGCGCTCAGCTTCACATGGGTCTCGAGCTGGGTGACGAACGGATTGGGCGCGCGCCGCAGCAGCGCCATCAGTTCGCGACAGCCCAGACGGGACGCCGTGGGCGGACGTTCGGCGGGCTTGCCGCTCTTGCTGATCGCGGCCCATTCATCGACCGTGGTGCCGGTGATCGCCGCGACGTAGTTGCGCGTCTCCTGCGGCATCAGGCCTGAGCCATCGAGCCATTCCTGCACGCGATGAGGCCCGGCATTATAGGCCGCGGCGGCGAGCCCGAGATTGCCGAACTGATGGCGCAACTCGTTGAGGAACTCAGCCGATTTCGGCAGCGCCTGCACGGGATCGAAGGGATCGAGCAGCCGGCGCTCGCTGGCGGTTCCCGGCATGAACTGCGCAATGCCCTGGGCGCGCTGGCCGCTGCGCGTGACCGGTCCCACCGCATCGGACTGGAAACGGCTCTCCTGCCAGATGACGCGGGCAAAAAACTCGACCGGCAGGTCCTGCGACCGCGCCGCCGATTCGATCATCAGGCACATTGCTTCGCGGGTGCCGGCGTCGGCGGGCTCGTTGGTCACGGCATTGGGGACCGCGAGTTCTTCGACGCTCGGCCGGACGTATCTGGGGCTATCAGGCACATCCTGCGCGACCGCCGGCCTCCCCAGCGCAACCGCGGCCATGCCGAGCGCCACACGCCAACCGGACAGCCTCCGCACCGCCATATGGTATCCCTCGAACCCTTCCGATGGCCCCCCGGCGTACCGTGACCGGCTATGGGGCAATCATGGCGCGCGTGTGGGGGGCTTCTAGAACGATCCGCGCGTCACAAATCCCCGAAATAGGCCCGATCGCGGCGGCGATCGGTTTACGTTAACGCCGCATTTTGCCGCTGGTGCCCTTTCGCAGGCGTCAGAGCGGGCTATGGTCGCGCCCTTCTTGCGAGATTTCTTGGGAGATTGTCCGATGCAGGACCGACGCCAGACGACCCGTGACAAGGTGCTTTACGGTGGCGTCGCCGAGACCGGCGAGGCCGGCTCGGCCCGGGATTGCGTGGTCCGCAACATCTCGGACAATGGCGCGAGCATCGAATTCAGCAATGTGGTCAAATTTCCCAAAGAGCAGATGTCGCTGACCATCGCGCGCAAGGGCCGCTCCTTCCTGGCCCGGATCATCTGGTGGCGCGACAATTTCGTCGGCGTCGCGTTCTCCGACACGCGCCCGGCGCTGCCGGTTTCCGACCTCGACGAACGGTTGCGCAAGAGCGAAGCCAAGAAGCGCCAGCTGCAGCGCCGTATCAAGGAATTGCTGGGCGAAGGTTGAGACGTTCCGGGGCTTCCTAGGCCCGCACGTAGACCCACGCCTTGTTGCCGGAGCGGAGCGGCACCAGAACCCGCTTGTAATCCGCGACCTCATAGGCATCCGCCGCTGTTAGCTCGGCATCCGTGATCCGGAACACCCTGCCCTCCACCTCATCGCCCGAATCACCGCTCGGCTCGACGATCGGATGAAACCGCTTGCCGCTGGTCCTGATCACCTCGGGGTCGGTAATCTCGACCAGCGATTGACGGTATCCGGGCATGGCATCCGCCTCTCCCTCCAGCAGGCGGCCAAACGACGCCAGCTGGACGTCGTCCTGTTGCAGCGTTCCATAGGAAAACAGCAGAACCGATCTTTCCTCAGACATCCTTTTCCCAGACATTGTCGTCGCGCGCTCCATGGCCCG
>DATAUE010000171.1:0-1576 GCA_036268425.1 Allostellaceae bacterium | reverse complement strand
GCACAGCGCCTTCTTGATCGCCGGATTGACGAAGATGCGCTGCACCCGCGGCTCACGCGCGGCGTCGCGGATCACGGCGAGATGACCCGGCGTCCAGACATGCGGATCGATGTCGAGCCGGTCGGGCCGCACCATCATCACCGCCGACATGTCCTCGCGTTCCTCGCGCGACAGCCGATGGTCCGGCATCGGCGTCAGCCAGACATCGGCGTCGAGCCCGACCTGGTGGCTGGCGTGCCCGGTGATCATCGGGCCGCCGCGCGGCTGCGACATGTCGCCGATCAGCAACCCCGGCCAGCCGGCGTCCTTGTGCGCCTTGGCCGACAGCCGCTCCAGTAATGCGACCATGTCGGGATGCGCCCAGTTGCGATTGCGCGACAGCCGCATCACCTGCCAGGTCGGGCCGTTGATCGGCAGCGCCTCGGCGCCGGCGATGCAGCCGTGGGAATAGAAGCCGATCACCCGGGTCGGCATCGCCGCCGGCAGCAGCTTGCGGCCGAACAATTGCTTGGCGCCGATCGTGGGATCGTTGGGATTGGCCAGCGGCGGCAGCGGTTGCGGATCGACGCTGCCCTTGTCCTGCGCCCGCGCGACGGTGGCGCTGGCGATGACGGCCGATGCGAGCAGCGGGATGAGAATCAGGCGAAGGTTCATCGGCTCCCTCTATAGCGCGAAGCCGGCACGGAAGCAGCACCCCGCGATATCAACGCCAATCGCAATCGCTTGATTTCCACGGCCGATCCGCAACGTCGTTCGTGCCGGTTTCGTCCTGCACGCGACGTCGCTGGATGTGCCGGGTGAGGCGCGGCGGACGCGCGGGATGCGGATCGGGATCTCGAATTGATACGGCAAGAGCCCGCTTTCTTAACCGATCGATAACCCTGTCGAGCATTGACGCGTCTTCGTGCGCGGTGCGGAATTTCGCACATCGGTTGTGCAATCACGGCTTATGTCATGCACTGGTCATGCGCCGCGCGCGGAATTTGCCCTGCGCCTTTGCAAATCAGGCCAGTCGCGCGACCTGACGCCGCGGACTAAAGACGAACGCGCCTCTCAAACGGGCAGCTGGAACCGTCCCGTCAAAGTTGAGCTGTGGTCACAAGATACCATTTTTTCAGACACTTATCGGACAAGAGAGCACGCAGAATGCGAGTGGGGCGTAGTAATGCCGATGATCCGGCCCAAGAAAATCAAGAAGACGACCAAGGCGGCTGCCGGCACACGCAGGCCGCCGGCGACGCGTCATATTGCGGTACGGCCGAAGAAACCCGATCCCAAACTCGGCGCGCGGGTTGCCGGCGATGTCGACCGCATGCGCGCGGAAGCCGAGACCGCGATCGCAGAGGCACGCAAGTCGCACGAGCGGTTGCGTCAGGCGATCGACATCCTGCCGCAGGGCATCGTATTTCTCGATGCCGACGGGCGCTACATTCTTTGGAACAAGAAATATTCCGAAATCTACAGCCGCAGCTCCGATCTGTTCAAACCCGGCGCGCGGCTGCAGGACACCATTCGCGTCGGCGTCGAGCGCGGCGATTATCCCGAAGCGGTCGGCCGCGAGGAAGCGTGGATCACC
>DATAUE010000170.1:0-2990 GCA_036268425.1 Allostellaceae bacterium | reverse complement strand
GCCTTGCCGATGCCGGCGGCCTGCGACCAGTCCACGCCGGAGGTGCCGTCACGGCCGCGCAATAGCGCGTTGGCAATGCCGACGCCCATGATCGATCCGATCAGGGTGTGCGAACTTGAGGCCGGCAGCCCGAAATACCAGGTGCCGACGTTCCAGATGATCGCCGCGATCAGCAGCGCGAACACCATGGCAAAGCCCGCGCCGCTGCCGACTTGCAGGATCAGTTCGACCGGCAACAGCGAGACGATGCCGAAGGCGACCGCGCCGGTCGAGGTCAGCACGCCGAACAGATTGAACATGCCCGACCACACCACGGCGATGTTGGCGGGCATCGAGCGGGTATAGATCACGGTGGCGACCGCGTTGGCGGTGTCGTGAAAGCCGTTGACGAATTCGAAGCCGAGCGCGATCAGCAGCGCGACGAACAGCAGGATATAGGGCGCGAAAGACGTGACCCGGGTGCCGGTGGCATCGATATCGGAGTAGATGCTGTAGGCGACGTACAGCAATGCCGCGGCGACCACTCCGCCGTAGATAATGCCCTGCAATGGATTGATGCCGTGGTCGAGATTCGGGCCGCCCGCACGGGCAGGCTCGATTGAACCGGGTAACGCGATGTCAGCCATAATAACTCTCCCCAAAATCCGATGGCCGGACATTGCTTGAGGCACGTGACAGACACGTGAAGTGGCCGCGAAAGTGCCGTGTATTCAGGCATTGAGTCGCACCGTGGCTTTTCGATTGAAGCCGCAGCATCCGCTGCTTTCCGTTTGAAATCGCTGGAAATTGATGTGCAGAGGCAGACGGCGAATGAAGCCGGAACTTTTCCAGTGTCGGGATTGTCGGAGGCCATCCGCTGCACTGAAAGATTTCAGGCCGCGTGCGCCTCGTTCAAAAACCTGGCGGCGATCCGCAGGTCCGCGACGAAGTGCTGATATTCGCGCGCCTTGGCCTCCGCATCGGGCAACCGCAGCAGATAGGACGGATGCACCGTCACCAATGCCTGGATGCCGTCATCCAGTTCGACCACGCGGCCGCGGCTCTTGTTGATCGGGGTGATCTTGCCGAACACGCTTTGTGCCGCGGTAGCGCCCAACGCCACCACGAGCGTGGGTTTGATCGCTGCCAGTTCGCGCTCGTACCATTGGCGGCACGCCCGGATTTCGGGCGTATTGGGTTTCTGGTGCAGGCGGATCTTGCCCCGCGGCACGAACTTGAAATGCTTCACCGCATTCGTCACATAGACTTTGCTGCGGTCGATGCCGGCTTCTTCCAGCGCGCGGTCGAGCATTTGCCCGGCCGGCCCGACGAACGGGTGACCTGCGAGGTCTTCCTTGTCGCCG
This sequence comes from Allostellaceae bacterium, assembly GCA_036268425.1. Classification (GTDB taxonomy): domain Bacteria; phylum Pseudomonadota; class Alphaproteobacteria; order ATCC43930; family CGMCC-115725; genus DATARH01. The sequence continues at coordinate 1,647 of DATAUE010000170.1, read as the reverse complement.
GGCTGCTCGCCGACCAGCATGATCCGGGCCTGCCGCGGACCTTCGCCGAACACGGTCTGGGTGGCGTCTTTCCAGAGCGGGCAGGCGCGGCAATCGGCGGCTTCCGCCCGCAGGGTTTCGAGGTCGCCGGCAGGGTGCTTGTTCATGGCTGGTTCGCCCGTGGCAGGATCGGGCGCCTTCTGCGATTTGTGCGGTGCCGTGGCGGCATTGGCGATCATAGTTTCGGTGGCGCGTCCGGCGCCTGATATCAGGGGTTTAATCAGTGAGGCCTCGGGCAGGTTCCGCCAATACTTCTTGGGCATCTCGTTTTGCATCGCCTGCACCTTGAGCCGGGCCGGATTGAAGATGCTGGCGTAATAGCGCCGCCAGGTTTCCTCCAGCCGGTCCTCGGTTGGCGCCTCGCTCTTGCTGACCCCGGGTGTGAACGAGACGGCGTGACCGTCCCAATGCGCGCAAAGATCCGGCGTCAGGATCGACCAGGGCATATCCGCAAAACGGCGGGCAAAGAACGGCGCGGCCAGTTCGACGATATGGTGCTCGGGCTCGAACCAGGCGACGTAATGCGCGTGCTGTTCGCGGCCGACCTCGCGGAAGCGCACGAAGGCATGCATCTTGTGTTCGTCGCGGTGCACCGCTTTGGCCATCGCGGTGACCTGCGTCACGTCCGGATCGGTCGCGACCGCCAGCAGGTCATGGTGGGCGCGCAGCCGCCACAGCAGGCGGTACAAAATGGCAAAACGCTCGGGATTGCGGTGCAGGATCGCCGATTGGGCGAGCTCGACGAATTTGGCCGGCACGTTGAAGCCGGCGGTCGCCTGCGCCGGCTCCGGCCGCGCGGTCTCGGCCTCTGGTGCGAACAATTCGGGCGCGTGGCCTCGCACCGTCCATGTCACGTCGGCCGGCTTTACTTCATGCAGCACCAGCGCTCGCGCGGCCTTGCGCCAGCCGTCGAAATCCGTTTCGTTGTCGAGGGTTATGACGTTCATTTAACGCTACTCCTTTGCAACATACTTATCCTCATCCTGAGGAGCCGCGCCGGCCATCCTTCGAGACGGCGCCTCGCGCCTCTGAGGCCTCAGGCGTCTCGCGCCTCAAAACCCGAACCCCAGTTGCGTGGCCTTTGGCTTGAACCGCTCCGCCAGCCCTGCGCCGTCCAGCAGACGCGGTGAGGGGCGGTGATCGGCCAGAACGATGAATGGCAGCGCCTTGCTTTTGGGGATTTGCAGCCGCGCCAGATCCGTCAGCCGGATCGAGGTGACGCGGCGGGTGGCGATGATGCGGTCGACCGCGCGGGTGCCGAAGCCGGGCACCCGCAGCAAATGCTCCCGGCTGGCGGTCGAGATATCGATCGGAAAACGGTCGCGGTGCCGCAGCGCCCAGGCCAGCTTCGGGTCGATCTCGAGCGACAGCATCCCGGCGGTCTCCTCGACGATCTCGTTGGCCTCGAACCCGTAAAACCGCATCAGCCAGTCGGCCTGATAGAGCCGGTGCTCGCGAACCAGCGGCGGCGCCGACAAAGGCAGCGCGCGGCTGGCGTCCGGGATCGGGCTGAACGCGGAGTAATACACCCGCTTGAGCCGGTAGGAGCCGTAGAGATTGGCCGAGGTGTCGAGGATGGTCTTGTCACTCGCCGCATCGGCGCCGACG
>DATAUE010000169.1:0-1607 GCA_036268425.1 Allostellaceae bacterium | reverse complement strand
GGTTCCCAGCAGAACCGGGCGGTAGCGGAATTGCGCCAGCGCCCATAGCCAAACCGCCGCGTTGCCGGCGATCAGCAGCACATAAGCCGTCGTTACCCGGCGGCGCATTACGTCATCGAGAACTGGCGGGAAGCAGCCGCTTCCGTGCGGATCCAGTCTAGCCACGCGGGCATTCCGGCGCCGGTGCGTGCTGAAACTTCGAGAATCTTAGCGGTCGAATTTATCCGGCGGACATTGGCGGCCGCTTCTTCGACCGAAAAATCGAGGTGCGGCAACAGATCGATCTTGTTGAGCAGCACGAGTTCGGCGGCGCGGAACATGTGCGGATACTTGAGCGGCTTATTTTCGCCTTCGGTGACCGAAAAGATCACCACCTTGCCGCGCTCGCCGAGATCGAACAGCGCCGGACACACCAAGTTGCCGACATTCTCGATCATCAGGATCGAGCCGGGCGCAGGTCTCAGTTCGCTCAGGCCCTGCCGCACCATCTCCGCGTCCAAATGGCAGCCGCTGCCGGTATTGACCTGAACCACAGGGGCGCCGGCGGCGCGGATGCGCTCGCCGTCATTGGCGGTGGCCTGATCCCCCTCGATGACTGAGAGCGGCCTCTCGCCTGCCATTGCTGCAATGGTGCGTTCGAGCAAGGTCGTCTTGCCGGAACCGGGCGAACTGACGAGGTTCAGCGCCAGGATTTCGCGCCCGGCAAACCAGGCGCGGTTGTGCCCCGCGAGCGCATCGTTCTTGGCGAGAATGCGGGTCTGAATATCGACGGTCGTGCCATGCCCGTGGGCGCCGCCATGGTCATGTACGTGGTCATGATGCCTGCGGTCGTGGTCATGTCGGTGATCATTGTGGGCATGTGGGGGGCCGGGAGCATGCGAATGCACATGGCGCGTGCCATCCGCATGCACGTGCTCGTGCTCCCCTATCGGGCGAAGCTCGGCCACGCGACCGGTTTGCAGATTGAGCAGCGTGGCTTCGTCGCCGCTCTCGCAGCCGCAGGTCGCGCACATTATGCCGCCTCCTCGAGTTCGATGCTCTTCAGGTTCAAATCGTCACCGGCGATGGGGCGGCAGCGGGTCGAACCACACGCGCAGATCGCCAATAAATAGGCGATCGAAAATTCGCTGCCGCAAACCTCGCAGCAGGCCCGGCCCTCGATTTCGTGTATGTCCAGATGCGCCGACTCCGCCAGCGTGCCGCGCGCCACTTCCGGAAAGCAGAAGGCGATCGCCTCGGGCAATACGCCCGACAGTTTGCCGATTTCCAGCGTGACGCGGCGCACGTTGCGCCCGTTCGCCGCCTCGGCGACGAGTTCGACGATATTGCAGGTGATGGAGAGTTCGTGCACGCGGGCTCAGCAGATGCGCGGGAGCTGTTCGCCGACCAGCATGTCGACGATGCGGCTGCCGCCGAAACCGGTACGCATCGTCACCCGGCCGGGCTCGCCATCGCCGACCCGGCCGATTATCGCCGCACCGGTGCCGAGCGGATGCCCTCGCAACGCGGCGAGTGCGGCGGCGGTCTCCTGCGGCGCCACAACCGCAACAATCTTGCCCTCATTAGCAAGATAGAGCGGATCGAGACCGAGAATTTCGCAGAAACCG
>DATAUE010000168.1:0-1917 GCA_036268425.1 Allostellaceae bacterium | reverse complement strand
CGGCCTATCTGCGCAACGAAAAGGATGCATCGACCGAACTGCATCAATGGGTGCGCCGCAACTACATCAGCTTCCGCGAACTGGAACTGAGCCTGCTGCTGCAGCGGTCGTGAGTTCTGCTCCCTCGCCCCGCCCTCTCGTGCGCCGAAGCCCGCCTTCGGGCGAAGGCGGATGCGGGGCCGAGACGAGCATAGCTCGCTCAGAGAGGCTTGGGGTGAGCGGCAAGCCGACCTGCGGATACCGAGGATGAGTTAAGCGCACTGCCTCGCCCCTCACCCGAAATTCGCTTTCAGCGAATTTTCGACCTGTCCCCGCAAAGTGCGGGGCGAGGTTCAAAGAAGGCTCAGTGTCCCTCGAACGTCATCAGCGTGCGCACCGGCACGTCCATCGCGCGCAGCTTGGCGGCGCCGCCCAAATCCGGCAGGTCGATGATGAAGCAAGCCGCGACCACATTGGCGCCGATCTGGCGCAGCAATTTCACCGCACCCTCCGCGGTGCCACCGGTGGCAATGAGATCGTCGACCAGGATGACGCGCTCGCCGGGATGGATGGCGTCGGCGTGCATCTCCATCTCGTCGATGCCGTATTCCAGCGAATAGGCGATCCGCACCGTAGTGTGCGGCAGCTTGCCCTTCTTGCGGATCGGCACGAAGCCGGCGGACACCTGATGCGCCACCGCGCCGCCGAGAATGAAGCCACGCGCCTCGATACCGGCGACCTTGTCGATCTTGGAGCCCGCCCAGGGATGTACCAGCTCATCGACCGCGCGGCGGAACGCGCGGGCGTCGCCGAGCAGGGTGGTGATGTCGCGAAACAGGATACCCGGCTTCGGATAATCCGGGATGGTGCGGACGGTCGCCCTCAAATCGTGCTCAAAATCCATTTCTGTCTCTCTCGATTATTTCGTCATTGCGAGCGATAGCGAAGCAATCCAGGGCACCAGGCAAGGCTGGATTGCCTCGTCGCAACTGCTCCTCGCAAGGACGAACTCCCCTCAATTGACCCGCACGCCGAGCCGGAATGCATTCTCGACAATGCGCAAGCCGACCTCGCCGCCCAGCGACATCAGCGATTCCGGATGGAATTGCACGCCGCCGACCGCGAGCGTCTTGTGCTCGATCGCCATCGCCACGCCATCCTCGGTGCTCGCCGTCACCGCCAGCACGTCGGGCATGCTGTCGCGCTCGACATACAGCGAATGATAGCGCCCGATCACGATCTCGTTGGGCAAATTCTGCATCAGCCGCCCGCCGCGCACCTGCACCCGCGACGGCCGGCCATGCGCCGGCTGGGTGAGCTGGCCGAGCTGGCCGCCGAAATATTCGCCGATCGCCTGCACGCCGAGGCAAACGCCGAAGATCGGCAGTTGCTTGTCCAGCGCGGTATCGATGGTCTTGGCGATCGCAAAATCCTCCGGCCTTCCCGGCCCCGGCGACAGCACCAGCAGATCATATTTCCCGGTGTTGAGCATCTGCTGCGCATGGACATGGCGTACCACGGTGACGGAAGCACCGACCTGCCGGAAGTAATCCGCCAGCATGTGCACGAAGCTGTCGTCATGGTCGATCAATAGCACGCGCTTGCCGGAGCCGGTGGCATCAGGCGCAAAGTCCGACAGCGGCTTTGGTGGATCGCCGCGCAGCGCCTGGAACAGCGCCGCCGCCTTGACCTGGCATTCGCGATCCTCGGCGGCGGGATCGGAATCAAACAGACAAGTGGCGCCGACCCGCACCTCGGCGAGGCCGTCCTTCATCCGGATGGTGCGGATGGTCAGGCCGGTGTTGATGCTGCCGTCGAAATTGACGGCGCCGATCGCGCCGGCGTACCAGCGCCGCGACGAGCGCTCATTGTCCTCGACGAACTGCATCGCCCATAATTTCGGCGCGCCGGTCACCGTCACCGCCCAGGCGTGGGTCA
>DATAUE010000167.1:0-1665 GCA_036268425.1 Allostellaceae bacterium | reverse complement strand
CACCGAACTGCACAAAAATGTCCTGCTGGTGGCGCCGGACGCCAACGCCGCCAAGGCCAGGGCAAAGGCCGGGATCAAGCATTGGGCGACCCCGCACAAGGACCGGCTGTTCGAGGTCGAGCAGGCGGTCGATCTCTCGGCATCGATGCAGCGTTACGGCTATTCGCTAAAGCTGACAAAGGCCCGGACCGAAAAGCCGTTTGTCTTCGTTTGCCGGTATTTGCCGATCGCCTGAGCGATTGTCGTCGCGCCGGCTCCTGATGCGCAAGTGCGCATCCGGGCCGGACGACGAAAGACATCGCTACTGCGTCACCCATCGCGACTGGTTGTGCTCCTTGCGTGCCGCGAGGCCGAGCGTGGGATCGCGGCCCTCGTGCCGGAGCAGATGATCCTTGGCTTCGAGTCCGCCGGCAAAGCCGGTCAGCTTGCCGTTGCTGCCGAGCACGCGATGGCACGGCGCGATGATCGAGACCGGATTGCGGCCGTTGGCGGCGCCGACGGCGCGCGAGGCGTCGGGCCGGCCGATCTGGCGGGCGATCTCGCTATAGCTGCGGGTCTCGCCGAACGGGATGGTCAGCAGCGCCGCCCACACGCTCTTCTGGAAATCGGTGCCGTTGAAGTCCAAAGGCACGCTGAATTTCTTCAGCCTGCCCTTGAAGTAGGCGTCGAGCTGCTGCTCGGCCAGTTTCAGGAACTTGTTGCCGGGATCGCGCTTCATCGGTCCGAGGCGGACCCGGCGCGGGTCGTCGTTTTCCCACAGCACCGCGGCGAGACCCCTGGTGCTGGCGATCAGCTTGAGCTCGCCGACCGGCGAGTCGATCATCTTGTAGACATAGGCTGGCTCGTTCATGGCGGCACTCCGAATGACGGTGATGGGTTGCCGCACAATCTGGGCGACCCCGCGATATCTAGCCACCCGAAACCCGACAGCAGGCGACGCGCGCCGTGGCTCCGCGGCATCTCAGCCTTTGGCCTTCAGCGCCCGGAGATACTCCGACAACACCACGGCATGGTTCACCTTCTCGTCGTGCGCGGCATACAACAGTGTCACCTTGCCGGATTTGGTCAGCTTGCGGAAATCCGCCAGCGCGGGATTTACCTTCAATTCGAGGCGATAGCGCTTGCCGAATTCGTCGAAGCGGTCCTCGCGATGGTCGAACCATTTGCGCAGCTCCGGCGAAGGCGCGATGTCCTTGCACCAATGGTCGAGGGAGGCGGCATCCTTGCGCAGGCCGCGCGGCCACAGCCGGTCCACCAATATCCGCACGCCGTCCTCGGGCGAGGGACGTTCATAGACGCGTTTGATCTGAATGGGCATCAGGCGGCCTCGCGGAGACTTGGTGGTTGCGTACCCTCATTTGACCGGACCGGACGCGCTGCTGTTCGGCGTGATGTCCACCGTGGCGGTGCGGCCCGCAACCAGCAGCACGCCTTTCGGCAACGGGTCGAGCGCGATCCGCACCGGGATACGCTGCGCCAGCCGGACCCAGGAGAATGTCGGGTTCACATTGGCGAGCAGGTCGGTGCCGGCGCTGCGTTCGCGGTCGTCGATGCCGCCCGCGATGCTCTCGACATGCCCGTTCAGCGGCGTTCGCTCTCCAATCAGACGCACTGTCGCGGCGTCGCCGACATGGATACGCGGCAGTTTGGTCTCCTCGAAATACC
>DATAUE010000166.1:0-23751 GCA_036268425.1 Allostellaceae bacterium | reverse complement strand
CAGCCGGCGCCCGACTTGCGAGAGCCGCGGCAGCAGGAACGGCGACACCAGCCGCTCGCGCGTCGCGATCTCCCATGCGGCAAGCACCGTGAGCGGGAGGATCGCGCCGATCAGCGCGTTCATCAGCTTCTGCCGCGCCGCCACCTCAGGCCTCCCGGTAGCGCAAGAGGTAGTGGTAGAGCGCAAGGTAGCCGCGGTCGGCCGCAAAGCCGATCGCCGTGATGACGAAGGCGGCGGCGAACATGCCGGCGTAGTCGCCGCCGTCGCCGAGATAGGCGATCAGGTAGCCCATGCCGCGCTGCGCTCCGATCATCTCCGAACCGATGAGCAGGACGAAGCTCAGCGCCAGCGCGACGCGGATGCCGGAGAGCAGGTCGGGCAGGGCGGCGCGAAAGGTGATCTGCCATTCGGTTTCGACCACGCTCGCGCCGAGGCTGCGCGCCGACCAGATCAGCGTGTTCTCGACGCCCTTGGCGCCGTTATAGGCGCCGAGCACGATCGGCAGCAGCGTGCCAAGGAAGATTACGGCAATCTGCGCCGAATTGCCGAAGCCGAGCCAGATGATGATGATCGGGATCAGCGCCGACTTCGGCAACGGATAGAGAAATGTCAGCGACGGCTGCACCAGCCGCTGCGCGGTGGTCGAGGCGGCGAGCAGGAAGCCGAGTACGCTGCCGACCGTGATGCCAAGTGCGAGCCCGCCGCAAATGCGAAACATCGACGCGCCGATATGCGCGAGCATCTGCCCGTCGGTGCAGAGTTCCCAAAGCCTCAGCATTACGGTGCTGAACGCCGGCAGCACGTCCTTGGCGACCACGCCGGTGCGCGACAACAGCTCCCACGCCGCGATCAGCAGCACGATCGGCGTGTAGCGGAGCGCGAGCTTGGTCACGTGCGCACCCCCGAAGCGGCGAGCGCCTCTTCGCGCACCAATTCCCAGATTTCCTGGCAGTGGTCGGCGAACCGCTGCGAGCGCGTCACCTCCGCAACGCGCGGGCGGGGCAGGTCGATGTTCAGCGTGGTCTTGATGCGGCCGGGACGGGCCGACATGACGACGACGCGGTCGGCGAGCAGCACCGCTTCGTGCACGTCGTGCGTGACGAACAGCACGGTCTTGCGCGTCATCCCCCAGATCGCCAGCAATTCCTCCTGCAGGATGCCGCGCGTCTGCGCATCGAGCGCGCCGAACGGCTCGTCCATCAGCAGCACGTCGGGGTCGATCGCGAACGTGCGGGCGACCGCCACCCGCTGCCGCATGCCTTGCGACAGCTCGTGCCGGTAATGCCCCTCGAATTTTTCGAGACCGACCCGGCGCAGCCAGTCGCGCGCGATCTCACGGCGGTTGGCGACGCCGCGCACTTCGAGGCCGAACTCGACATTCCGCAGTGCCGTCCGCCACGGCATCATGCCGTCACGGGCAAACATATAGCCGACATCGTGGCGGATGCCGGCGACCCGCCGCCCATCGACCTCGGCATAGCCCGCGCTGGGCGTCAGCAGGCCGGAGACGGCGTTGAGGATCGTCGATTTCCCGCAGCCCGACGGGCCGACAACCGTGACGATCGCGCCGGTCGCAACCTCCAGCGAAATGTTCTGTACCGCAACAACCGGCTCGCGGTCGCGCGGGCGAAAGGTAATGCCGATATTGTTGAGACGGATTTTCGGCGGCGCCGACGCTGACACGCTCATGCTCAGGCGCTGGCCGTCGAGGGTTTCCAGCGCAGGAGCCGCGCCTCGATCTTGCGCATCGCCATGCTGAACAGCCACGCGATCGCGGCCAGCACGACAAGACCGGCAAAAACGCCCGCGGTGTTGAAATTGCCAGCGCTGGCGGCGATCAGATAGCCCAGCCCCTGGTTCGACGCGAGAATCTCGGCGACGATTACGCCGAGCAGCGAATAGGTCAGCGCGATGCTGAGCGCCGCGAAAATCCACGGCAGGGCCGACGGCAACACCACCTTCCACAACAGGTCGCGCTTTGAGGCACCCATCAACTGCGCGATCGTCAGAATGTCGTTGTCGATGTTCTTGGCACCGCCCAGCGTGTTCACCAGCAGGATGAAATAGACGAGGGTAAATGCCGTCACCACTTTGGCCGCCACCCCGACGCCGAACCATAAAATGATCAGCGGCGCCAAGGCGATGCGCGGCAGGCTGTTCAACGCCACGATGATCGGTGCGAACACATCGTCCCAGAATACCGAGCGCGACAGGGCGAGACCGCTTACGACCCCCAGTACCGACGACACGACAAACGCGATCAGCGCCTCCGACACTGTCATCCAGATGTCGTTGAGCAATTCACCGCTGGTCAGCAAGTGCCACATCTCGACCACGACGAGCACCGGACTGCTGATCCAGAAGGCGTCGATCAGCCCGACCGACACGGCCGCCTGCCACACCACCAGCGCGCCGACGCACAAGAGAGTGCGGGCGATGATGACACGGCGGCGAAACAGATCGACGCCCGCCGCCTCGTCCACAACCGGTTCGGCAATAATAGCCGCCGCAGGCGCGGCGGAATCGATGTCGCTGCTCATTTGTCCACCGACGGCGCAAATTCTTTGGGCATGAAATCGGCTGCAATGACCTTGTCGTAGGGCACCGACTCGTTCAGCAATTCCGCCCCTTTCAGATACGTCTCGACATTGTCGATCTGCTTTGGCGTCGCCACCGGGCGGAAGATCGTGCGGTATTTGACGATAAAGGCGCGCAGCAATGCGGGATCGAACCCGCGCATGTTATCGGCGGCGACCTTGGCGATATCGTCGGTATGCGCCGGGTCGTTGATCATCGTCTCGGCATCGACCACCGCTGCGACGACCGAGTGGGCACGCTCGGGGTGCTTCTTCAGGTAGGCGCCGGTGGTCCACACGCCGTTATAGGCGTAATCGCGAAATACCTCCGGCCCCTGCCCGCCTTGGATGTCGAGCACCATCTTGGCGATCTTGAGCTTGTCGATTGCCTCGGATTGCGCCGGCTCGGTCGACAGGGCGCCATCGATCAGGCCGTTCTTGAGGCCGGCCACCTGCGGGCCGGTATTGCCGACCGGCACGATTTTGACATCCTCGGGATTGACGCCGACCTGCTTCAGCAGATAACGCAGCGTCATATCGGTGGCCGCTCCGATTGTCGTGATACCTAGCTTCAGCCCCTTCATATCCTTCAGCATTTCGGGATAGGGCTTGCCGAGGTTCGGGGTTGGCACCTCGTTGCGTACGATCAGGCCATAAGGCGGCAGGCTTTGGTTGACCACCAGCAGCCGCAAATCCTGGCCCTTGCCGATGATCGTGACGCCGTGTTCGACCGCGAAAGCACCGAAATCCGACGAGCCGCCGACCAGGATGTTGGTTACCTGGATGCCGGTGCCGTAGACCAGTTCCGCCTCGACGCCGTGTTTCTCAAACAGTTTGTAGGTCTGGGCGACATAAAGCGGCAGGTTTACGAAGGCGCCCTGAAACGCAGAAATCCTGACTTTATCGAGCGCCTGAGCCGGCGGCGCCGATAACAGCCCGGCCACGAGCAGCAAGGCCGCGGCGACAGGGCGCAGCTTCTCAAGTCTCAACGCTGACACACTATCCTCCCCGGCGGGTTCCCGCGACGGAGGCAGCGCTATGACAGCGTCCGGTTCATGTCAAACTGAATGTCGCAGCAGGCACGCTAAAGCGCTGCGCTCGGTACGAAATCGCTAATCCGCCAGTTCCCTAATCCGCCAGTTCCAGGGTCCGGACAGGCTGGCGCTGCTCCAAACGCAGCGCTTCCTGTTCGAGATCCTCGGCCATGCGCAGACGCGCTTCCCAGATCGCGGGATTGCCGGTGCGCTCGGCGAATTCGCGATACCACGACGCCAGTTCACGCAATTTCTGGGGGTTTTCCATCACTCTCGGGCCTGGGGTTTGTAGCCTCACGCGGAAAACGCGATTGCCCACCGGTCGTTCCGCCACGTAGCTCGCGGCGCGAAATATTCTGCGAAGTCCCGATTCGCGTGGGAACCCCTGTCTCGCGTTGGAGGCCCTGTCTCGCGTTACCCGAGGCAGGTCAGCCGGTGCTGAGTTGCCGCCACCAGCGGCGCGTTACGGCGAGCGCGACAAAGCCGAGCGCCCCCATCGTCGCGGTCGCCCAGCGTGCGCCGATCAGTTCGGCCAGCCCGCCCAAACACAAAAAACCAACCGGCCCGACCCCGATGCAGACCGACAGCACGCCATACATCCGGCTGCGCATCTCGGCCGGTGCAGACAGGTAGATCAATGTCGCCTGGAGAACGCTGAACGCTGCCCCCGACACGCCGGTAAACAGCAAGGCCGTACCCGCCAGCGGGACATTCGGCACCAGCGCGAACACGATCACCATTCCCATGTAGACCGCCACGCCACCGATATAGAGCCGCGCGTAAAGCGCCGGCTTGGCATACAGGGCCATCGCGATCGCGCCGCAGAACGAGCCGACCCCGTCCATGCTGGCAAGCATCCCGATGCCGCTGGCACCCAGATGCAGATTGTCCTGCCCGATCACCGGGATCATTGAGGTGAACGGCCAGCCGAACACGTTGTAGATCACCGTGATCGTCAGTGTCGCGATCAGCCTGGGGTCGCGCCGCACCAGCGCCAGCCCTTCCAGCATCCGCGCCAGCACCGCGCTTTCCGACGCTGGCCCCTGGCTGTTGCGATGCCCGACGCTGAACGCCGCCACCAGCGCGACGGCATAGCACAGGACGCTGAGCGTAAACGTGCCGGAGATGCCGACACCGGCAAACATCAGACCGCCGATCGTCGGCCCCAGCATGCGGCTGGCGTTATTGGCGCCGACATCGATCGACATCGCCGCGCCCATCTGCTCGTGTCCGACGACCTCGCCGATCATCACCCGCCGCACGGGATTGTCGGTGGCCCAGGTAATGCCGTTGCAGAAGCTGGCGACCGCCAGGTGCCAGACCTCCAGCATGCCGGCATAGGCCAGCAGCGCCAGAGTCAGCGAGGTCAACAGCATCGTCGCGACCACGCCGATCAGCACCGTGCGCCGCTCGACACGCTCGGCAACCGCCCCGATCACCGCGCCGAACAATGCCAGCGGCAACATCCGCAGCAACGTCATCATCGCGACGTCGAACGCCGAGCCGGTATGCCGATAGACGAACACGCCGATCACGATCATCTCGAGCCAGCGCACCGCGAAAACCACCAGCCCGACAACCCACAGACGGCGGAAATCGCGATCGCCGAGCAGCCCCCAACGCGGCGCGGCGGTGCCGGCGACGGCGGGGACGACAACGGGACGGGCAGCGCCGCGCGATCGCGACATCTCGCGGGCGGCTAACAGCGATCGGGCAAGGCGCATGTTATTGCGAAGATTATTCCAGGCGTTCCGGCGGTTGTTGTTGGTCGCGGCCGGTGCGGCGTACTCTACAGGGCAGCGGCCGGCAGGCGCCGGTCTTTTTCAAGCGAAGCGGCGTCGCGAATCTCGCATGCAGCCGGCGACGCATTTTACAGGGCGCAGGATAGCGATGGATCTGGGATTGAAGGGATTGAAGGCGATCGTCACCGGTGGCACACGGGGAATCGGCCACGCGGTCGCGACCTTGCTGGCGAGCGAAGGATGCGACGTCGCGATCTGCGCCCGCAACGGCGCTGCGGTCGACGAAGCCGTCGCAACGCTGGCGCGGTCCGGCGTGCGGGCGACCGGCGGCGCTGTCGATGTTGCCGACCTCCCGGCATTGCGCGGCTGGATCGCGGAAGCCGCCGATAGCCTCGGCGGCCTCGACATCTTCATCGCCAATGTCAGCGCGCTCGCCCAGGGCATGGACGAAGATTCCTGGCGCCGCGGCTTCGAGATCGACGTGATGAGCACGGTGTTCGGGATCGAGGCGGCATTGCCCTTGCTGGAACGTTCGGACGCCGCGTCGATCGTCGCGGTGGGCAGCACGGCGATGGCCGAAATTTACGGCCCGACCCGGTCCTATGCCGCGGTCAAGGCGGCGCTGCTGCCCTATATCAAAGGGCTGGCGCGCAATCTCGCACCGAAGAATATCCGGGCGAATGTGGTGTCGCCCGGCAACGTGTTCTTCACTGGCGGCGTCTGGGACGTGGTACGCCAGCGCAACCCCGAGATGTTCGCGCAGACCCTGGCGCGCAATCCGATGGGCCGCATGGGCACACCGGAAGAAGTCGCCAACGCCGTGGCGTTCCTCGCCAGCCCACGCGCCAGCTTTATCACCGGCACCAACCTGATCATCGACGGCGCGTTGACGCAACGCGTGCAGTTCTGATTCGGCGATCAGAAGCGAGCGCCCCGCGGAAAGCAGAGCGTTTCGTTAAGCTCAGTGTCCCCACGGCATGATCGGCACCGTCGAAATCGAGTTCTGCGGCGATCCTTCGACGACCTTGTCACTCAAAGCGATGTAGACCAGCGTATTCCGCTTTTTGTCGAGGATGCGGTAGATCTGAGTGTGCTTGAAAAACACCGAGGTCCGCGCCGAATACACCGCCTCTTCCTCGGGCAGCTTTGCCAGATCGACGGAAATCGGGCCGACCTGCCGGCAGGCGATCGAAAAACGCGACGGGTCTTCAGCCAGCCCTAACGAGCCTTTGATCCCGCCGGTGCGGGCCTGACTGACATGGCAGGTAACGCCCGGTACCTTCGGATCGTCGAAGGCGCTGACGCATACCTTGTCGTTGGCGCCGAGGAAACGGAACGTCGTGCTGAGGCAAGCCAAATCCTCAGCGAGCGCCGGGGAACAGAGCGCCATTGCCGCCAGCACACCCGCGGTCAGCCGCCCCAAAAACATTCCAGCCTCGCTCATCAATAATAGAGAAACGTATTCCGGAAATACTCGGCGCAGACCTGTTTCAAGTTAAGCACGATCGTTACCGGCCGTTTCGCGCCGCGCAACGACAAAACCACCGCGATGCCTTTCAACGCCTCGCCGTAGTGCGGCGACACCCGGCTGATTTCCGGCACCGCCGAAACGGCGCGCACCACGCCTTTCGGCTGCGACGACACGACGACGGCATCGACCTTGCCGATACTGCCGGTGGCGATAAAGCTGCGCATCTCATCGCCGTGCTGCTCAACCAGATCGCTGCCGTTAAGCTGAATCCTGGCGCTGCGCGAAGGGCTCAACGGGTTGTATTCGTCGCAGGAAGAAGACGCCAGCGCCGACGTCCCGGCAAGGGCACCCAAACCAAAGCCGCACAATGCCCACGCCCCGTTCCGCCATCGCCGCATCATCTGCCTCTTGTGCTGGACGCGGCGGGATATAAACCAGATTGCCGGCGATTGTCGCGGCCGGGTTTCGCCGCCCGCTCCGATCGTGTCCACCCGGCTCTATCGCTTGACGCACCCGGCTCTATCGCTTGACGCAATCGAACGCCGCAAGATCGATCCCGGCCTCATGCAACCGTGCGTTTTTCTCGTAGCGCGCGCAGTAATCCCGCGCGATGCGGGTCGCATCATCGATATTGCCGGCATAGCTGATCTCGACCGAATCCGCGTTCCCGTCATGCACGAAGGCATGCGGCCCGGCGCAACCCGATAGACATATGCCGCCAGTCAGCACCGCGAGGAAAAATGCGGCATAAAGCGATCTGCTCACCGAGCGACAATGCCGGTTGCCGCCGCGCCTGTCGACTCGCCGTAAAGCCGCACGCCTGACGACGGCGGCAGTCTGACGCCCCGCCTCTGACGCTCCGCAGTCTAACGCCCTATCGTCTAACGCCCCGGCGGCGGTGCGGTCGACGTCAAGGTGGGCGCCAGCACCGGCGCGTTCGACAGCGTCACCGTCTGGTCGACGGCAAAGCTGATTGTCGCGGCGACCGCAAACAGGGCAGCGACAACCGATGCCCAGGCAATGCCGGCGCGGTCGCGCGATGTGGTGCGGCGGACAGATGCACCCGGATACATTCCCGTTCTCCTCGGGATGCGGTTGCTCTGCCAGAGGATATGGCGTCAATGCGCGCTTTATCCCTACGTTAACCTTTTGCGTATGGCTGGCATTCAGCTGGTGAATGACTTCACCGCCATTTCAACCCATCGGCAGCCGATCGGGACTCGGTGAAGGGCTTTCGTGCCCACAAGCTCTTCCCTAAGATCGGCGAATTCGCGACGCTTGTGCACAAGACCGGTGCGGGCCGGAATCGGCGCAATCGTCGACCACCTTCTCGGCTGACCGGAGCGATATCACATGGCACCGCATCCGCAACGCCTCCGCGTGACACGCCAGAGCTGGGCCCTGTCGCAGCCGTTTGCGATTTCGCGCGGCAGCAAAACCAGCGCTGATGTGGTCGTCGCCGAAGTGTCCGACGGCGAATATCGCGGCCGCGGCGAGTGCGTTCCATATCAGCGTTTTGGCGAAAGCGTTGACGGCGTCTTCAAGGCGCTCGAAGCGATGTCGGGCGCGGTATTTTCCGGGCTAGAACGCGATAAGCTGCAATCGGTGATGCCGCCCGGCGCCGCGCGCAACGCGCTTGACGCCGCATTTTGGGACCTTGACGCAAAGCGCATGGATTGCCGTGTCATTGATCTCGCCGGCATCGCTGAATTGAAACCAATGCTGACCGCCTACACGCTCGCCCTCGATACCCCCGAGCACATGGGCGAGGCGGCGGCACAGCACTGCACCCGGCCGCTGCTCAAGCTTAAGGTGGCCGGCGAGGGCGATCTCGACCGGGTCGAGGCGGTACGGCGCAATGCACCGGCGGCGCGGTTGATCGTCGACGCCAACGAAAGCTGGACCGCACAGCAATATGGCGAGCTGGCGCCGGCTCTGGCCGATCTCGGCGTCGCGCTGATCGAGCAGCCCTTTCCGGCGGATGACGACGATGCGCTTTCCACCCTGCCCCATCCGGTCCCGGTCTGTGCCGACGAATCGTGCCACACGACCGCCGATCTCGACCGCCTCGTCGGCAAATACGATGCGGTCAACATCAAGCTCGACAAGACCGGCGGTTTGACCGAGGCGTTGCTGCTGGCGGCGGCGGCGCATGAGCGCGGATTTGCGATCATGGTCGGCTGCATGATCGGAACGTCGCTCAGCATGGCGCCGGCAACATTGGTGGCGCAACAGGCAAGCCTTGTCGATCTCGATGGACCGCTCTTGCTGGCAAGCGACCGGGCGCGCGGCCTGCGTTATGACGGGAGCACCCTTTACCCGCCTGACCCTGCACTCTGGGGCTGACCGGCGCCCGAAAATCCGCGTAGGTTCGAGGCCTTTCCAGACATCGGAGATCATGTGTTGGACCAGACGGCGGCTGAGCCGGCGCGCGCGAAAACCGGCGCGCGTCGCGGCCTGATTTTCGCGGCGGCGCTGATGGCGACGTTCATGGCAGCGGTGGAGAGTACGATCGTTGCGACTGCGATGCCGACGATCGTCGCCGATCTCGGCGGCTTCAACCTGTTCAGCTGGGTGTTCGCGGCGTATCTGCTGGCGATGGCGGTCAGCATCCCGGTCTATGGCAAGCTGGCTGACATCTATGGCCGCAAGCCGGTCTTCTTCACCGGCACCGGCATCTTTCTGGTTGGCACGACGCTGTGCGGTCTGGCCCCGTCGATGATCGCGCTGGTGCTGTTTCGCGCGGTGCAGGGGCTTGGGGCCGGCGCGATCCAGCCAATCACCAGCACGATCGTCGGCGACATCTACACGCCGTCCGAACGCGCCAGGGTTCAAGGGTATATTTCCAGCGTGTTCGGCGTTTCGGCAGTGCTGGGGCCGTTGCTTGGCGCCTATCTGGTCGAACACGTGCACTGGTCGCTGGTGTTCTGGGTCAACCTGCCGATCGGCCTTGTCAGTATTGCGATGTTTGCGGTGTTCCTGCAGGAACGGGTCGAGCGCCGCCAGCACCGCATCGATTACCTCGGTGGCGTGCTGATGGTGGTTGGGATCGGCGCTTTGATGCTGGCGCTGGTGCAGGCCTCGACCTTTGACGGGCGGGTTGTCGGGGCGCTGATCGGGCTGGGCGCCGTCACGCTCGGCTGGTTTTTTGTCCATGAGCGGCGCACACCCGAGCCGATCTTCCCGTTTCGGCTATGGCGCCGCCGCGTGATAGCGTTGAGCAACCTGGCCGGGTTTGGCGCGGCCGCGACGATGATGTCGGTGACCGCGGTCCTGCCTGCTTACGTGCAGGGCGTCATGGGACGCAGCCCCGGCGTCGCCGGGTTTGTCGTCGGCGCCACGTCGGTCAGCTGGATGTTTGCCTCGATGATCGCCGGCCGACTGATGATCCGCACCTCGTACCGGCTGACCGCCTCGATCGGCGGCGCGGCCCTGGTCGCCGCCAGCCTGGTGCTGCTGACGCTTGATCCCACAAGTTCGCCGCTGCATGCCGCCACCGGGCCGTTCCTGGTGGGAATCGGCATGGGCTTCGGCAATACGACGTTTCTTGTCGCGATCCAGGCGTCGGTGTCGTGGAACGAGCGCGGCATCGGCACCGGGTCGCAGATGTTCATGCGCATGATCGGTCAGGCAACCGGAGCAGCGACACTGGGCGCGATCCTTAATTCCGAGGTCAGCCGCCGGGTCCCGGGGTCCGGTGATGCGATCAACCAATTGCTGCACCCCGCCATGCGCAACCTGCTCGGCGGCAGCGAGATCACCCGGCTGAGCGACGCTTTTGCGATGGCGGTGCACGATGCCTACGTCGTGGTGCTGGTGATTGCCGTAGCGACGCTATTGTTGACGCTGGCGTTTCCGCCGAATCTCAGTCCGACCCGCTCACCGGCGGCGTGATGTGTCAGCCCGCCGCGAGCGCCGATTTGTAGGCGGCGACGGCCGCGGAGAAGCCCATTTCCAGCGCATCGGCAGTCAGTTCGTGGCCGATCGAGGCTTCTGCCAGCGACGGCAGCGCGGCAACCAGTGCTGGCAGATTGTCGAGGTTGAGGTCATGCCCGGCATTGACCGTCAGCCCAAGCGACGCGGCACGCGCCGCGGTCTCGGCGCAGGCCGCCAACTCGGCCGCAGCGTCGCCGGCGCGAGCGGCCGCGGCATAGGTCCCGGTATAAATCTCGATCCCGTCGGCGCCGCTCGCCGGCATCCGTTCGACGATGCCGGGATCGGGGTCGACAAACAGGATGACCCGGCAGCCGAGCGCTTGCAGCGCGGCGATCGCCGGCACCACCAGCGGCGTGTCGCGATTGTCGAGCTTCCAGCCTTCTTCCGAGGTCAGGACGCCGGGACCGTCGGGCACCAGCGTGCATTGCTCCGGCCGCACCTCGCGCACGATCGCCATCAGGCGGTCGTCAGGGTAGCCTTCGATGTTGAATTCACAGGCCGGGCGCCACGGCTGCATCAAAACCGCCAGCTCCGACACATCGGAGCGGCGGATGTGCCGCTCGTCGGGCCGCGGATGCACCGTCAGCCCCTGCGCGCCCGCTTCGTGGGCGAGCCGGGCGAAATGCAGGATGTCGGGAACGCCGGTGCGGCGCGAATTGCGCAGCAGGGCAATCTTGTTGAGGTTCACGCTGAGCCGGGCCATTTGCCTATTATAGACCCGCCGCGGACGCCGCCCGACCGCAAATATTCGGGGCCGCAATGCTGAGGTTTCCGAGCCGCGGTTGTTATTCTATTCGCGGTAGCCTATTAGGACCGTGGTTCCAATCGGAGAAAATCCATGACGCTGACCCGCTTGGGGTTGGTCTTAGCCCTGGTCCTCGGCGGCGCGATCGGCTGCGTCCCAGGCGGACCGGAGCGGGCCAGCGACATTCAAAACCTGAATGGCATCGGCGACGACATCTCCGCCGTGACGATGACCCAGTCGGAAAACCTGCGCGCCAAGGATCCGAACGTGCATTCGACGATCCCCCGCACCTACGAGACGTTCGACACACGGTAGGATCGATCAAGACCGTCGCGCCGGCGACATCCGACGATTCGGCGGCGGCGCTTGAGGGCGCCGGCCGCTAACCTTATGTTCGCGGTGAGCGCGCCGCCTCTCATGGCCGGCCGCGCCTATCCGGGAGAGTAGATTCAATGCCAGCCTTGCAGCCGGCGCGCGGCACGCAAGACCTTTTGCCCGAAGCGGCGCGCCGCCACCGCAATGTCAGCGAAACTGCGCGTGCGGCGGCGGCCCTCTATGGCTTTGCCGAGATCGCGACGCCGATCTTCGAATTTACCGAAGTGTTCACCCGACCGATCGGCGAGCACACCGACATCGTCGCTAAGGAGATGTACACCTTCACCGACCGCGGCGGCGAAGAGGTGACGCTGCGGCCGGAAAACACCGCCGGCGTGGTGCGCGCGGTCTTGTCGAACAGCCTGACGCAATCGACGCCGCTCAAATTCTTCTACAGCGGCCCGATGTTCCGCTACGAGCGGCCACAAAAGGGTCGCTTTCGGCAATTCCACCAGATCGGCGTCGAATTGCTCGGCGTCGCACAGGCGCAGGCCGATATCGAGGTCATCGCGCTGGGACAGCGCATCCTGAACCGGCTCGGCATCGGCGAGCGTGTCGTCCTCGAGCTGAACACGCTCGGTGACCCGGAGAGCCGCGCGGCCTATCGCGAGGCACTGGTCGGATATTTTTCGGCGCGGCGTACCGATTTGTCGGAAGACAGCCGGCGCCGCCTCGATACCAACCCGCTGCGCATTCTGGATTCGAAAGACCCTGGTGATGTTCGGCTCAACGCCGAGGCGCCGCGCTTCGAAGATTTCCTCAATCCGGCGTCGCGCGACTTCTTTGCCGATGTCCGCGCCGGCCTCGATCGCATCGGCATTCAATACCGCCTCAACCAGCGGCTGGTGCGCGGCCTTGATTACTACACGCACACGGTCTTCGAGTTTGTCACGACCGATCTTGGCTCGCAGGGTACGGTGTTGGCCGGTGGACGCTACGACGGGCTCGTCGAGGTAATGGGCGGGCCGGCGATGTCGGGGGTGGGCTGGGCCGCCGGCATCGAGCGTCTGTCATTGCTGATCGCCGAACCCCCGGCCCCGCCACGCCCGATTGCGTTGGTGCCGATCGCGCTGATCGACGAGCGGCGGCCGATCGAATTGGCCGAAACGTTGCGCGACGCCGGGTTTACCGTCGATCTCGGTTATTCCGGCAATGTCCAGCGCCGCATGCGGCGGGCTGACCGCATCAACGCCCGCGCCGCGATTTTGCTCGGCCAGGATGAAGTATCGCGCGGCATGGCGACGGTGCGCGATCTCGACAGCGGCGCACAAAGCGAGGTGGCACTCGGCGATCTGGCCGCGCATTTGAAGGCGCTAGGCTGATTGCCATGGACCGCATTCTCGAATCCCGCCTCGATCAGATGTCACGCCGCCATGCCGAACTGAGCGCGGCCTTGTCTGGGGCTGGGCTGTCGGGTGCCGAATTCACCAAATTATCCAAAGAATACAGCGAACTCGGCCCGATCGTTGACGGCATCGCCGCATTGCGCCGCGCCGAGGAAGAACTGGCCGCCGCCAGTGAAATGGCCGCTTCCGACGATCCCGATATGAAAGCGATGGCCGAGGAGGAAGTGCAGACGCTGCGCCAGCAGCTTCCGGAGCTTGAACTCAAGGTCAAGCTGTCGCTGCTGCCCAAGGACGAAGACGACGAGCGCAATGCGATCCTCGAAATCCGCGCCGGCACCGGTGGCGACGAGGCGGCTCTGTTCGGCGCCGATCTGTTCCGCATGTACCAACGCTATGCCGGGCTGCGCGGCTGGCGCTTCGAACTGCTCGATTTGTCGGAAACCGGCATTGGCGGCATCAAGGAAGCGGCGGCGACGATCACCGGACGCGATGTGTTCGCCCGCCTCAAATACGAAAGCGGCGTGCACCGCGTGCAGCGTGTGCCGGAAACCGAGGCCAGCGGCCGCATCCACACCTCGGCGGCAACCGTCGCGGTGTTGCCGGAGGCTGAGGAGGTCGATGTCAAAATCGACGACAAGGATCTGCGCATCGACGTGTTCCGCGCCAGCGGCCCCGGTGGGCAATCGGTCAACACCACCGATAGCGCTGTGCGCATCACCCACCTGCCGAGCGGTCTCGTGGTGATCCAGCAGGACGAGAAATCGCAGCACAAGAACAAGGCAAAGGCGATGAAGGTGCTGCGGTCCCGGCTTTACGAGATGGAACGCCAGGCGCGTGACGATGCCCGCGCCGCCGACCGCAAGAGCCAGGTCGGCAGCGGCGACCGTTCGGAGCGCATCCGCACCTACAATTTCCCGCAAGGCCGGGTCACCGACCATCGCATCAACCTGACGCTCTACAAGATCGACAAGGTGATGTCCGGCGAAGCGCTCGACGAAGTCATCGACGAACTGACCGCCGCCGACCGCGCCGCCAAACTCGCGACGGTAGAAGCCTGAGGCGCTGGGTGCACCGCTCTGATTTTATATGTCTTCCCGGCGCGGGCCGCGACCCACGGCAGATGTGGATACCGGCCTTCGCCGGTATGACAAAATAGGTCGGACCAACTGAACATCGGCCGCGACGCCAAATCGCGAACGGTAGAAGCCAGGCGTCGGTTGCGATGCTCGGATTTTTATGGGTCATCCGAATAGGATGTGCCAACTGAGCGCAGCGAGACAAAGCGATCCGCAGTGATCCCACCCTTGGAAACAATAGGCTCCGTCATGCAACGTGCTGCGCAGACGCTGGCCGCTGCGGGGATCGACGATGCCCGCCGCCTGGCGCGGCGGCTGGTCGCTGCGGCACTCGACCTGACGCCGACCGAAATTTTCGCACACCCGGAGCGCTCGCTGAGCGAGGGCGCACAGCGCCGCGTCGCGTCGATGCTGCAACGAATGACCGCGCGCGAACCGTTGAGCCGCATCATCGGCAGACGCGAATTCTGGGGCCTTGAATTTACGCTATCGGCCGAAACGCTCGACCCGCGGCCCGAAAGCGAAACCGTGATCGAGGCGGTTTGCGCGCGCCTGCCGCAGCGCAGTCGCCCATACCGGTTTCTCGATCTGGGAACCGGCACCGGTTGCCTGTTGCTGGCGCTGCTCCACGAATACCCCAGGGCATACGGGTTTGGCATCGACGCGGCGGCGGGTGCCGCCGTCACCGCACGCGGCAATGCCCACCGGTTGGGCTTCGGCGGTCGGGCCGGGTTTGTGGCCGGCGACTGGACTGCGCCGATTGCCAACTCGTTCGACGCAGTCGTCGCCAATCCACCCTATATTGAACGCCCGGCGCTCGCGACACTGCCGCCCGAGGTTCGGGATTACGACCCGGTCCTAGCGCTCGATGGCGGGGCCGATGGTCTCGCCGCTTACCGTGCCATTGCCCGCGAAATCATACGGCTGCTGCCGTCGGGCGGCATCTTCGCCACCGAAATCGGTTTTGGGCAAGCGGACGCCGTCGCTGCCATGCTGACCGGCACGGGGCTGGCGATCGACGGGTTCGTGCCCGATCTTGCCGGCATCACCCGCTGCGTCGTCGCGCGCAAACCCGGCAGCCGCTAAAGGCTGCGCGTTGCACCGCACCACGCGCCGCGAATACACTTGGCGACGCCGTGGCCGACGCCTCGAAGGAACCCGCCGATGCTGACTCGCCCAAATGCAGCGCTGTCGCAAATCCACATCCAGATCATGTGGTCGCGCCTGATCGCCGTCGTCGAGGAGCAGGCGCAGACATTGATGCGCACCGCATTCTCGACCACGGTGCGCGAGGCGGGTGACCTGTCGGCCGGCGTGTTCGACCGCGACGGCAACATGCTGGCACAAGCGGTAACCGGCACCCCCGGCCACGTCAATTCGATGGCCGCCGCGGTCAAGCATTTCCTCGACGCCTTCCCGCTCGCCACGATGAAAGAGGGCGACCATTACATCACCAACGACCCGTGGCTGACCTGCGGCCATTTGCATGATCTCACCGTGGTCAGTCCGACCTTTTTGCGCGGGGAACCGGTCGGCCTGTTTGCCAGCACCGTGCACGTCGTTGATATCGGCGGCCTTGGCATGGGACCGGACGGGCGGCAGGTTTACGAGGAAGGGCTTTCGATCCCGCTGCTGCCGCTGGCCCGCCAAGGCCGGATGAACGACGATCTAATGCGCGTCATCCGCGCCAATGTGCGTGAGCCGTTGCAGGTCGAAGGCGATGTCTATGCACTCGCCGCCTGCAATGACGAAGGCAGCCGGCGGCTGATCGAAATGATGGACGAATTCGGCATCACCAATCTCGACCGGCTCGGCGACCACATCATCGAAACCTCGCGCGAGGCGACGCTCGACGCCATTCGACAGCTGAAGCCGGGCACATACAGCAATTCGGTACATATGGACGGCTACGACCGGCCGCTGACCCTGGCCGGCGAAATGACGATCGGGCATGACGGCATCCACGTCGATTTCGCCGGCACGTCGCCCGCCAGCCCGTTCGGCATCAACGTCGTGCTGAACTACACACTGGCCTATACCGCGTTCGGCGTGAAATGCCTGGTGGCGCCGGAAGTGCCGAACAATGCCGGGTCTTTGGCGCCGATTACCGTCAGCGCGCCGGATGGGTGCCTCTTGAACGTCAAGCGCCCGCGCGCCGTCGCGGCACGCCATACGGTCGGCCATATGCTGCCGGATGTCGTCTTCGGTTGCCTGCATCAGGTCATGGAAGGCGGCGTCCCGGCCGAAGGCGCCTCGTCGTTATGGAACCCGCAGATTTACGGCGGCGCCGATGTGCAGGATGAGATGGGCGGCAACAGCGGCGCCGAAGTACCGCCATTCAGCACCGTCATCTTCCATTGCGGCGGCACCGGCGCGCGGCCCGGCAAGGATGGCCTCGATGTAACGGCGTTCCCATCCGGGGTGCGCACAATCCCGGTCGAGGCGACTGAGTCGGTCGCGCCGGTCATGTTCCGCCGCCGCGAATTTCGCGAAGGCTCGGGCGGTGTCGGCAAGTATCGCGGCGGTCTCGGGCAGGTCATCGAGTTAGGCGGCGCCGACGGCACGCCGATCGCGATGCTGTGCAATTTCGAGCGCCTCAGCAACCCGGCGCGCGGCCGCGATGGCGGCGGCCTCGGCGGTCCCGGGCAGGTGACGCTGATTTCCGGCAGGCCGATCCGTGCGAAAGGCCGGCAGACCATCCCCGGCGGCGATTATATCCGGCTCGAACTGCCGGGCGGCGGCGGCTTTGGCAATCCCGCCGAACGCGATCCCGCACAGGTCGCCAGCGATGTTGCCGATGGCCTGATCACCACCGAGACGGCGCGCCGCGACTATCGCGTGGCACTCGCCGCCGACGGCACGCTCGATCACGAAGCCACGGCCGGGCTACGCGCGTGACTAACGCACGCATCCATAAAGAAAGCGGCTCGGCGTCGCCCTCGCGCATTGCGACGACCCCAACAAGCAGACTGGTTATCGCCGGCTGCGGCGTTTAATTTCGTGCTATCCTCCAACAGCCGAAAAAATCGCCGATGCCCCAGCTACCGCGCGCGATGCTGATCGACCTCGACGACACAATCCTGTCCGCGTTTGGCCAGGCGCCGGGCCAGTGGCAACGGGTCATCGCGGCACATGCCGAGCATCTTGCGCCTCATGTGCCGGATGCGGTCATTGCGTCGATCCAGGCCTATTCGCAGTATCTGTGGGCGGACGCAGCGCGCCACAAACATTGGCGGCATCAGATCGGCGGCGCGCGGCGGCACATCGTCGCCACCGCCTTTGCCGAACTCGCCAGATCGGGCGGCCCGCCCCCGCCGCCGGCCGACCTGTGCGACGCGATCGCCGACCGGTTCAACGAAATCCAGGAAGCCGAGTTGCGCATGTTTCCGAACGCGCACGAGACGCTCGACCGGTTGAAGGAGTTGGGGGTCAAGCTCGCGCTGGTGACCAACGGCGCCGGCGAACCGCAGCGCAAAAAGGTGGTCCGCTTTGCGCTCGAACACCGTTTCGACCACATCCAGATCGAAGGCGAGCACGGGTTCGGCAAACCCGAGGAACAAGCCTATGTCCATGCGCTCGCCTCGCTCGGCGTTGAGGCGAAAGATGCGTGGATGATCGGCGACAACCTCGAATGGGAGGTCGTGGCGCCGCAGAAGCTTGGAATCTTCGCGATCTGGTACGACGGGTACGGCGTCGGGCTGCCTGCCGGGTCCGACATCCGGCCCGACCGCATCATCCGCTCGCTGCCCGAATTGCTGGATTAGCGATGGCGATCCTGTTTCGCTCGACGCCGGTTGCAACCATGCGCTGGCGCCCCCTGCTCGCCGAGCTGATGCCGGAACAGGACATCCACTATTGGCCGGATACCGGCGACCCCGCGGCCATCGAATATGCGCTGGTGTGGCAACCAGAACCGGGGCTGCTCGCGTCGCTGCCGAACCTCAAACTGATTTTCGGCCTGGGCGCCGGGGTCGATCACCTGCTGCGCGACCCGGCCTTGCCAAAGAACGTACCGGTGGTGCGGCTGGTCGATCCGTATATGACCGACGCGATGAGCGAATACGTCGTGCTGCAGGTGTTGCGGTTGCATCGCCAGGATTTCGACTATATCGCGCAGCAGCGCGCCGGTTTGTGGGAAGAACGCGAACAGAGGAACGCCGTTGAGCGAACGGTCGGCATTCTCGGTTTCGGCACGCTCGGGCAGGATGCCGCACGCAAGCTGCAAGCACTCGGCTTTAATGTCGGCGGCTGGAGTCGCAGCGAAAAGCAGGTCGCGGGTTTTGCGACCTTTGCCGGCGCGGCCGGCCGCGCCGCGTTGCTCGCGCGCAGCGAAATCCTCGTTTGCCTGTTGCCGTTGACGCCCGAAACCGCCGGCATCCTGAACGCCGAGGCGTTCGCACGAATGCCGCGCGGTGCCGGGCTGATCAATGCCGGGCGCGGCGGTCATCTGATCGAGGGAGATTTGATCCCGGCGCTCGATTCCGGGCAATTATCCGGCGCTGCGCTTGATGTCTTTCGCGAGGAGCCGCTGCCGCGGAGTCATCCGTTCTGGCACCACCCGCGGATTATCGTCACCCCGCATGTCGCCGCCGAAACCCATCCGGCCACGGCCGCCCCGATCATCCGCGACACGCTGCGTTGCCACGCCGCCGGCCTGCCGCTGGCCAACCTGGTCGATTTTGCCCGCGGCTACTGAGCGGCGCTTGCCAAAGGACGACTAGGTTGGACATGCTGTCTAAATGGACAGCAGCTCGGCGATCTTGTCGGTTGCCTTGAGTCCGTGCCCGGTCAGCACCACGACCGTGGTCTGGCCGTCGCGGATTGTGCCATCATTCAGGAGTTGCGACAGCGCGGCGGCAGCCGTCGCGGCGGTCGGCTCGACAAACAGGCCGAGACGGCCCAACCTCGCCAGCGCCGCCGCGAGATCGGCTTCCGCGACGGAAGCCACGCCGCCGCCCGAGCGGCGCAGCGCCGCCAGCACTTCGGCCATCCGCACGGGCCGCACCGTGGCAATACCGTCGGCCGCGGTCGGCGCCGCATTGAACGGGACATAATCATCAGCTCCCGCCATCCACGCCGCGGCAAAGGCTGCGCAATTCGCCGCCTGCACCGCAAACAGCCGCGGCCGGCGGGTAATTTCGCCCTGTCGCTCAAGCTCATCGAAGCCGCGTTCGAGGCCAAGGATGTTGCTGCCGTATCCGGTGGGCACCAGGATGTTATCGGGCATCGCAAACCCGAGCTGTTCCCACATTTCGTACGCCAGCGTTTTGGTGCCCTCGATAAAAAACGGCTGCCAGTTGTGGCTGGCATAAAAGCTGTCGGCGGTCGCGGCCAATGCCGCATCGGTCACATCCTGGCGGGTGCCCGGTATCGCGCGCACCTCGGCGCCCGATGCGGCGATCTGCACGACCTTGCCGCGTGGCGCGGTGGCGGGCACATAGATGCGGCAGCGCAGCCCGGCGGCCGCCGCGTAGGTGGCGATCGACGAGCCGGCATTGCCCGAGGAATCCTCATGGATCGGCCCGACGCCGACCTCCAGCAGATGGTTGATCATCACCGTCGTGCCACGGTCCTTGAAAGAGCCGGTCGGCATCTGCGATTCGAGCTTGAAACGAACCTGCACCCCGTCCCAAGCGCGCGCCACCAGCGGCGTCAGTCCTTCGCCGAGCGAGACGCGCGGCGGCCCAGCCAGCGCCAAGGCGGCCCGATACCGCCACAGCGACGGCTCGGCCGTGTCGATCTCGCAACGCGTCAGGCCGTTTCCCGGCGCCAGGTTCAGATGGCTGCCGCAATCGCAGCGCCAACGCGCGCGATCGGCCGCGAGCGCGGCGTTGCAAGCGGGGCAGTGGAGGATCGCGGTCGTCGTCATTCCAGTGATATCCGCTGTTTCGCGCTGGTCTCGCGCCCCGCACACCATATCCGCGGCGACCTGCGGCGCCAAACCATTCGCCTGTCGCGGCGGCGCGGTCGCATGATGCCGCCGAAGATGTGGGCAAAGGATTGCGCATGCCGTGGGCGATGCTGGGAATAATGATGGCGGCTGCGCTGGTATCGCCGCCGGCGGCCGCGGCGGATATCGCCGCCGGTCAGGCGCTGTTCAATCGCTGCAAGATCTGCCACATGACCGAAGCCGGCGCGCAGAGCACGGTCGGCCCGAACCTGCACGGTGTCTTCGGGCGAAAGGCCGGAACACTCGGCGATTTCCGCTATTCCGACGCCATGAAGAATTCCGCGATCGTCTGGGATGACGATTCGATCGGCAACTATATCCGCGACCCGCGAGGCTTCATCCCGGGCAACAGAATGGCCTTCCCCGGCATAAAGGATGATACCGAGATTGCCGATCTCCTGGCATACCTGCATCAGGCGACCCAGTAGAGCGCACAAACAGCAGAGCGCAGCTATCATGGCGGAAGCGATGTTGATCGACGGCAAGGCCGTTGCCGCGCGCCTGCAGCAGCAGGTGGCCGATGCCGTTGCCCTGCTGCGGGCGCGGCATCGGATCGTCCCGGGTCTGGCGACCATCCTCGTCGGCGAAGACGCCGCGAGCCAGATTTACGTTCGCAGCAAGGCGCGCGCCTGCACCGCCGCCGGGATCGCATCATTCGAACGGCATCTGCCGGCAGATGCCGGTATCGGAGCTTTGCTGGAGCTGGTGACCGCGCTCAATCACGATGACGCCGTCGACGGTATCCTGGTGCAGTTTCCGCTGCCGGCGGGGTATGAGGGCGGGCGCATCGTCACCGCGCTCGATCCGGCAAAGGATGTCGACGGCTTTCATCCGGTCAATGTCGGGCGGCTGTGGAGCAGCGAACCCAGCCTCGTGCCGTGCACCCCGCAAGGTTGCCTGATCCTGCTGCGCGGCACCCATCGTCCGCTGCCCGGCGCCGAAGCCGTCGTGCTCGGCCGCTCTACGATCGTCGGGCGGCCGCTGGCGGCGTTGCTGGTCGCGGCCGACTGCACCGTCACAGTGGTGCATTCGAAAACCCGCGACCCCGCCGCAATCTGCCGGCGCGCCGATGTGCTGATCGCCGCCATGGGACAGCCGGGGATCGTAACGTCCGACTGGGTCAAGCCCGGCGCCACGATCATCGATGTCGGGATCAACCGCATCAGCACGCCCGACCAGGGGACCCGCCTTGTCGGCGATGTCGATTTTGCCGCGGTGCGCGGCGTGGCCGGTGCGATAACGCCGGTTCCGGGCGGGGTCGGCCCGATGACGATCGCCTGCCTGCTGCGCAACACGGTGCTCGCGGCCTGCCGCCGCCGCGGCCTGCCCGATCTACTGCCGGATTCGTTGCTGCCGGCGCTCTAGTGGCAATCGTCGGGTTTCTGGGAACCGCTCACAGGCAAATTCTGTTCTACCCGTTGACGATCGACACAACGGAGGCTCAGGTGATGATCAGGAAAACATTGACGGGTGCGGCTTTCGCGACGGGATGCCTGGTCGCGCTCGGAATGGCCCCCGCCGCGCAAGCGCAGATGGTCGAACACCAGCTGATCACCAACGGCCCGCAGGCCAGCCAAGGCGACGACAGCAGCAACTGGTCGGCGCGGCAGAACGTCAAGGAAAGCCATCAATACGAGCGGTTGCTTAACAGCAATCGGGGGTTTCGCCAGGCGCGGATGCAGAAGGAATGCGGTCCGATCACCGATCCGCAACTGCACCAGCAATGCATGTCGAGCTTCGGCCAGGATGAAAGCGTCGGTTCCTCTATGCCGCGGCACCGCATGCCGGACGACACCGGAAACTAGATTCGGGCGGCCACCGGCCGCGTTCATTTAAATGATAAGCGGCCCGCATCCTTGATTGGAAGCGGGCCGCTGTTTTTCAGCCATCGGCTTCAACTTATAGGCGAATACGGCAACCTATCTGAACCGATCAGACGTAGACGACAAACCTGCGCGCCGCGATACTATGCGCGCCGCGATATTGCGGGTGGCGTTGCCGCGGTATCGATTTGGAGATTGACCGGGACAATGCGCCTTTTTACCGAGCCGCCGACGCGAGAGCTGCTGTTCCGCGAAACACGCGACGTGGATGTGGAACTCGAGAACAGCCTCAAATCTTGGGGCAAGCTCCCGGTCAACGGTGCCTGGCTGGTGAACTCACATCCCAAGAGCGGCACCCACCTGTTGCGTAATATTCTATTGCATTTCAACAGCGCCGTTGTGCATCACACAATGCTGTTTTACGACACGTTCGTTGTCGCCTTGAACGGATCGACCAAAAGCAGCATCCATGTCGGGCACATTCCTTATTCATTATTTTTCGAGGCCGCGCCATACACGTCCGAACCATGCACGATATTGTTGCTGCGGCATCCTTGCGCGATTCTGCTGGCGCTGGCGAGATCGTTCTACGACGTCAATACCAAGCGGCCCGATCACCTGAAAATGCGCGAGCGGCAAAGTTTCGCTGAAATCGTCAAAGATGTGGCTTGCGGCTACGCCCGCGCCGGTCAGCGCTTTGCGCCGCTATCCGACTCTCTTGCCGAGTTCGGTACCGAGTGGCTCGGCAATGTCGAATTCACCGTAAAATTCGAGGACATGATCGCGCGGCTGGCGTCCCCGCCGTTGGCGTCCCCCCGATTGGCGTCTCCCCGATTGGCGTCCCCCCGATTGACGTCCAACGATCGCAACCTCGTCGATTTTTTTGCGCCGATGTTGCGGGCGGTTTTTGGCGACGTACCGGCTGACGCCGCGGCGCGGCTCCGCGCCGGCGCCTGCTCCGGCATCAGCGCGACCTATTCCCGGACGCAGGACTGGGCCCGCCAGGAACGGACACCAGAACAGGTCTATGACCTGCTGCCGGCAGCGGCGGCGGATGCGTTGCGCGAAGCAGCCTACCGGTTCGGATATTGACGATTAAAGTCGCCGCAGCGTTTCGGGGTGCCGGGTAAGAAAAGGACAGAAACGGGGTGGCCCGGTTTTACATCGTCGATCAAAACGGCGTCGAATTCGGCGGACATTATCAGGCATACACAGCTTGCGTCGTTGACGGCGCGCGCAAACTCGGCCTTGACCCGGTCGTGCTGGCCAACAAGCGGGCGCGACGCATGTCCGGTTCGGGACAACCCGAAATCCTCCCGTGCTTTACCTATGGCTGGTCGGAAGCGGAAGTGCACGGCCAACTCGATTGGACCGAAGGCAACATCGCCTATGAAATGTTCCAGGCATTCGGCCGGCTGCCGCCTGCGGTCGACGACCATGTCTTTATTCACACGATCGGCTATCGCGAATTGGCGGCGCTTTTTGCGTGCCTGACGGAGCGGCTGCTGCCAGGTGACCCGATACCGAATATCCACCTGCTGTTGCGGCGTGACCCCGATATTCTGATCGATAATTACGAGCATTATGAACAATATTTCAGCACGCTCGCGGCCTCGGCTTATCTCCGGCGGAAAATCACCCTCCATACCGACACAATTTTGTTGTCGCGGGCGTTTG
>DATAUE010000165.1:0-1854 GCA_036268425.1 Allostellaceae bacterium | reverse complement strand
GGCGGCCGCATCAGCCGGGTGCACGGCCCGTTCGTCTCCGACGAAGAGGTCGAGAAGGCGGTGCGCCATCTCAAGGCGCAAGGCGCGCCGGAATATCTCGAAGCGGTCACCGCCGAGGAGCCGCAGGACGAGGACGGCAATGCCGTATTCGACGCGACCGCCATGGGCGCCGGCGAGGGCGCCGACCTTTACGCGCAAGCCGTGCAGATCGTGAAGCGCGACCGCAAGGCCACCACCAGCTATCTGCAGCGCCGGCTGCAGATCGGCTATAACCGCGCCGCCTCGCTGATCGAGCGCATGGAGCAGGAAGGCGTGGTCGGCCAGCCCAACCATGCCGGCAAGCGCGAGATTCTGGTCGAAGCCAGTGACAATGAAGCGTATTGAGAATCGGAAGGTCGCGTTCTAAGCCGGTTGCGGGGGCGCAGCTCGTCGCGGAGCCGCGAATTCGCCATAGCGGCCCTGTAGCGAGCGCTTTCGGCCACGGCCATCCGTGTATGTTTCAGCGGGGAGAATAACAATATGGCAGCAACCACGCGCCGCGTAACGGCCATTCTGATCGCGACCGCCTGCACGCTTTTCGCGGTCGGGCCGGGTCTGGCCGACAATGTGCCGCTGCCGACGGCGGCGCCGAAAGGCGGCGCCAGAGCGCTGGCGCCACCCGCTTCGGTACCCGATGCCACCCCGGGCGCGACCGACAGCGCGCCGGCCCATCCGGGCTTCTTCCCGTTCTCGTTCCTGGAAAAGGGCCTGCATCTGGGTCAGACCACCGCGTTCGATCCCAAGCAGCGCGCCCAACTCGACCGCATCAGCCAATATCTGTCGAGCATGCAGTCCATGGTCGGCAATTTCGTGCAGATCGGTCCCGACGGCAGCCGCACCCAGGGCACCTTCTATCTGCAGAAGCCCGGCAAGGTCCGGTTCGAATACAACCCGCCGAGCCCAATCGAGCTGATCGCCGACGGCTCTTCGGTGGTGGTGCGCGACCGCAATCTGGCGACACAGGATCTCTATCCGCTGTCGCAGACGCCGCTGCGCTATCTGCTTGCCGACCATATCGACCTGTTGCGCGACACCGACGTGGTCGGCGTCTCGGCTGACGATACCTTCGTCACCGCGGTGATCGAGGAGAAGCAGTTGGTGGTCGGCACCAGCCGGCTGATGATCATGTTTGATGCCAAGGATCTCAAGCTCAAACAGTGGACCGTCACCGATCCGCAGGGCCTCGACACCACCGTTGCGGTGTACAATCTCGACACCACCAAAAAGCCGGACCCGAACCTGTTCGTGATCAATTACACCCGCACGCCGGGACTGAGTAATCAGTAGTCGGCAATCGGTAATCAGAAACTTGTCATGCCTCGCGCAGAAGGCGGAGCATCCGCTGCAGACTGAGTTATCGGGGGAAGCGAGCCGCGGGGCGTGCTTTACTCGGCGGCTTCGATCAACTCGATGTCCTGCTTCAAGCGTGCGTTGACGAGTTCGTTGAGCGGCATTCCTCGTGCCGCGGCGCGAGCCGTCAGGAAAGCCAAAACCTCCGGATCGAGTGAGTGGGCGGCGCCAGTACCGAATCATGGCGATAGAACCGGACGCGTTCGGCTTTCGAGAAGTCGTACTCATCTTTCATGGCATCGGTTCCTCACGATATTGGCGCGCCTGCCGCGGCGTCCATCGCTTCCTCGAATGTGATTCCGTGCTTTGCAGCATTACGGCGCTTTCGCCGGATCCCAATCGAAGTCAATTCGCATTTAGTGCCGTCCGAACAGCTTATCCAGCAGCCAGCCGTCGACACTTTCGTTCCTGTTCGGCGGGCTGTTCCTGGCGATAGGAGCCGACACCGGCGCCTCGGCGGGTTGC
>DATAUE010000164.1:0-2310 GCA_036268425.1 Allostellaceae bacterium | reverse complement strand
GTGCGCGACGCCGCGAAATAGCCGCGCACGGAATCTTCCCCGTCGAACACCGTGCCGGCGCCATAGAGCTCGTAGCGCGGATGCGCGAAGGTGGCGATCACGCCGTCCCAGTCGCCCTCGCATTCGAGCCGCATGTGGTCGCGCACGGTCTGGATCCGGGTGGCATTGAGGTCGTTCATCAAGCTGTCTCCAGGAGCATCGTCGGCCACGCGACGTCGGCAGCCATTCCCGTCCTCGCCTTGGGAGAAACGGTCGCGACGCTATATCATATTGTGCTTCTCCAGGTTCTCATTACAAAGACACTGTCATCCCGGGGGAAATCGACCATGCGATCTGTCGTCATCACCGGCGCGTCCACCGGCATCGGCTGGGCCACCGCCAAATTGCTGCTCGATCGCGGATTTCGCGTGTTCGGCAGCGTGCGCAAGCAGGCCGACGCCGACCGCCTGCAGAGCGAATTCGGCGCCAATTTCACCCCTCTGCTGTTCGACGTCACCGATGAAGCCGCGGTCAAGGCCGCGGCCACCACGGTGCGCTCGGCGCTCGGCGGCGAGACCCTGGCCGGCCTCGTCAACAACGCCGGCATCGCGGTCCCGGGCCCCGTGCTGGAGCTTCCGGCCGAGCAATTCCGCACCCAGCTCGACATCAACGTGATCGGGCCGATCATCGCAACGCAAGCTTTCGGGCCGCTGCTCGGCGTCGATCCGCAATTGAAAGGGCCGAAGGGACGGATCGTGATGATCTCGTCGGTCGCCGGCAAGAGCGGCAATCCGATGACGCCGGCCTATGCGGCCTCCAAGCACGCGATCGAGGGGCTGTCGGAAAGCCTGCGCCGCGAACTGATGCTGTTCGGGATCGACGTCATCATCGTCGCGCCCGGCGCGGTGAAGACGCCGATCTGGGGCAAGAGCGAGAGCATCGACATGTCCGTGTACAAGAACTCGCCCTATCTGCCGGTCATGAGCAAGGTGATTGAATTCACCAAGCACCTCAGCCAGATCGGATTGCCGCCGGAAAGGATCGCCGAGGCGGTTGCCGAAGCGCTGACCTCGCCGAGCCCGAAGGTGCGCTACCAGATCACGCCGGACCCGATGCGGCATTTGATCACCGGCCTGCTGCCCAAACGAACCGTCGACAGGATCATCGCCAAGCGGCTCGGCCTGCTGCCCAAAGCTTGAAACTAAGGCCTAAATCCTCGCGATGACGATCGGGAAGACCCTTGCCGAGCTGACGCAACTTGCCGACGAGGCGCTTCGCAGCCAGCCCGGCTGCGAAACCGCGCGCGTTCCCGCGCTCAGCGGATTGCCCGATCGCTCCGGCCGTAACTGGGAAATCCCCCACGTCGCGCTCGGCGACAGCTTTATCAGCGACGTCGACCGCGCGGTGATCACGGTGCATCACCAGTTGGGACGCAAATACCATCTCATGTTGGATAAATGACCCGGCCAGCTGGGGCGGCCACCACCTCTTCGTCGTCCCGGCCTTGAGCCGGGACCCACACGCCGTGTCCTTTCGTCGGGGCGGTGAGGTTGACGCCTTCTTTTATGGGCTAAGTCAGGGGTTATGGGTCCCGGCGTTCGCCGGGATGACGACAGGTTTACTGACCTTGTCCCACAGCCAGCGCGCCACCGCATTGGGCGACGACGTCGCGTCATTGCCCGCGGCGCGCAGATTCGCCTCGCGCATCGCCGCAATATCAATCTTGCCGAGCAGCGGTTTCAGCGCATCCCGCAGCGCCCGATCATCGGCCCGTTTCGGCGCCAGCAGCACGATCGCGTCATAGGGCGGAATGGCGTGCCTGTCGTCGTCCAGCACCACCAGATCGTATTTCGCGATCAGCCCGTCGCTGGTATAGCCCGCGATCACGTCGACCTCGCCGGAGGCGATCGCGGCATACATGAAGTCCGGCTGCATCTGCCGCTGGGCGCGAAACCTGAGCCCATAGGCCTGCCGGATTCCCTTCCATTCCGGCCGCGAGAAGAATTCGTAGTCCGCCGCGATCGACATCGCGCCGGCATGGGAGACGAGATCGCTGATGGTGTGGATGCCGAGCGCCTCGGCGCGTTTCCGCGGCATCACCAGCGCATAAGCGTTGGCAAAGCCGAGTTCGCCGAGCAGGGTGACCTTCTGTTGCGCCAGTGTCGTTTTCAACTCGGCAAGCAATTCCTCGCGCGGCCTGATATCGCTGTGGTGAAACTGGTTGGCCCACAGCGTGCCGGAATAGTCGACATAGACGTCGATGTCGCCGGTGATCAGCGCGTCGTAGATCACGTTGGAGCCGAGCCCCTCGCGGGTCGAGGCGGTCAGGCC
>DATAUE010000163.1:0-2832 GCA_036268425.1 Allostellaceae bacterium | reverse complement strand
TTCTTGAAAGAGCCGCGGTAATGTTCGATTCCGCTGTCGGCCAGCACGGAAGCCGCCAGCGTGCCGGCCGCGCGATTGAGCCGCCGCGCCGCGAGGACCGTCGGCCGGGGCTTACGAGGCGCCAAGGATCGAACTGCGACGACCCGCGCAGTCCGGGGATGCCGCTTAACGGCCGGCGCCCGACTCGATAATATCGTTCCCAGCGCCAGACCGGCCAGGGCCAGTCCCGCATAGGCAAGGTTGCTTTGTCCGCTCGACCGATTCATGCGCTCGCCGTCAGGGCATATCGCCTGGCGTCCTGATGTCTGAAGCAGAGACCGTTGCCTGGTCGCGAGTGATCCGGGCGGATCGCGCCGTCGCGTGGCATCGGCGCGCCATCGAACAGCATTTGCTCGATCCGGACGTGGTCGTGAAACCATTCGAGATGACGCAGCCGCGGCGCGGCACAGGCGACGTGGAGATGCAGCGCCGGGGCGCAATGCCCGGAGAGATCGATGTGAAAGGCCTCGCACAGCGCCGCGATCTGCAGGAAGGCGGTGATGCCGCCGCAACGGGTCACATCCGCCTGTTGAACATCGACGGCCCGCGCTTCCAGCATGTTCCGCACATAGTCGACCGTATAGGCATATTCGCCGGCCGCGATTTCCATCCCGGAGGGCGCGCGCGCTCGCACGGCGCGCAAGCCGGCAAGATCGTCCGAAGAGACCGGCTCCTCGAACCAGCCGACCTCCTGCCGTGCGAACTCGTTCCCGAGTTGCAGCGCTTGCTGTACGCGATAGGCGCCGTTGGCATCCACAAACAATATCGCGCGGCTCCCGATCGCCTGCTTTGCCGCCGCCACGCGGTGAGGATCCCGCTCCGGCTCCGATCCGACTTTCATTTTGACGAACGCGCAGCCCTGCTCCGCGACCCAGCCGCCCAGTTGTTCCTGCAGTTCCTCGTCGGAGTAAGTTGTGAATCCGCCGCTTCCATAGATGGGTATGGAATCGCGGTAGGCGCCCAGCGATTCGAACAACGGTACATCGAGAATGCGTGCCTTTAGATCGTGGAGCGCGGCGTCCACCGCGGAGATCGCCGTGGCGGCAAGCCCTTCACGCCCCAGATTGCGGACGGCGCGCTGCATCGCAAGCCACGCGGCCTGCGGACTGAAAGCGTCCATCCCGCGTATTGCCGAGGCAAGCTTGTCTCCGATCAGTCGAACGACGGCGGCACTCGAGTAGGTATAACCGATGCCGGTCTCGCCGCCGCCCGTAATCTCGACAAGCACCATCGTGGTCGAATTCCAGCTGATGGTTCCATCAGCTTCGGGGCGGTCGGTCGGGAGTTCGAACGCTTGCGCGCGCACGCTATCGATCGAGACTTCCGGTTTCATGATCAGTTCTTTCCGGGAAGCACGCTCGTCAGCAATTCCTTGGCGCTGTTTTTCAGCACGCTTCCCAGTTCTGGCTCGGAGGGGATCATGCTGATAAAGTTCTTGGCCTCTTTCAGCGTAATGTGCGGTGGCAGCGGCGGCACATTCGGATCGGTGTAGGCCTCCAGAATCACCGGCCGGTCCGCAGATAATGCCTCGTCCCAGGCCGCTCCTACCCGGTCCGGGTTGTCAACGAAGATGCCCTTCAGTCCGATCAGCTCGGCATATTTATGGTAGGGGAAATCGGGAATGCTCTGGGTAGACTCGGTCTTTCCGGCGCCCAGTTGAATCCGCTCCTCCCAGGTAACCTGGTTGAGATCACGGTTGTTGAGCACGAGAACGATCAACCGCGGGTTCGACCATTTCTTCCAATACTTGGATATCGTGATCATGACGTTGAGACCGTTCATCTGCATGGCGCCGTCACCCATGCAGGCGATCACGGTTCGGTCGGGAAAGGCCATTTTGCCAGCGACGGCATAGGGCGTGCCGGCACCGAGCGAAGCCAGACCTCCCGACAGCGACGCTTTCATGCCACGGCGCATCTTCAAATCCCGCGCATACCAGTTCGCGACCGAACCTGAATCGGCGGTGATGATGGCGTTATCGGGCAAGCGTGGAGACAATTCCCAGAACACCCGTTGGGGATTGAGAGGCTCGGCCTTGTCCATGGCGCGCTCTTCCAGCGTCTGCCACCATTCCTTCAGGCCCTTCTCGATGTCGCGCCGCCAGGATGATTCCTTCTTCTGCGTCAGCATCGGCAACAGGGCACGCAAACTCGTCGCACTGTCGCCGACCATGTTGACCTCCATAGGATAGCGCAGGCTGAGCCGGCTGCCATCGATGTCGATCTGAACGCCGCGCGCCTCTCCCGGCTTCGGCAGGAATTCGCTATAGGGAAATGCCGACCCCACCATCAGGAAGGTGTCGCAATTCTTCATCAAGTCCCAGCTTGGCTTGGTTCCGAGCAATCCGATCGACCCGGTGACGAACGGCAGGTCGTCGGGTAGCGCGGCTTTGCCCAGCAGCGCTTTGGCGACTCCAGCCTGAAGGCGCTCCGCGACAGCGATCACTTCGTCAGTCGCGTCGAGCGCACCGGCCCCAACCAGCATCGCGACTTTTTTACCGCTGTTGAGTACATCGGCGGCGGCGCGAAGCACGCTCTCTTCAGGCAATTTGGCCGGACCTGCATAACCGACACCGGTATGCGTCGCGCCATGTGCCATCGGCGGGTCCCGATACTCGAGTTCCTGCAGGTCGTTCGGCAAAATCACACAGGTGACCGCGCGTTTGTTGTGGGCGATACGCACGGCGCGGTCGATCAGGTGGCGCACTTGTTCGGGGACGCTGGCAAGCCCGACATACTCCGTCACATCCTGAAATAGATTTTGGAGGTCGACTTCCTGCTGATAACTCGCGCC
>DATAUE010000162.1:0-55415 GCA_036268425.1 Allostellaceae bacterium | reverse complement strand
GGGCTCGCAGCTTTGCTGCGCCCCGGAACGACGGTGGAGAGGGCGATTACGTATTCCGGCCCACTTGCTTGCCCGCGCTCGTCCCGGCGATCTTGCCGAATACCGAGCCCGACACCAGTCCCGTCCCGCCCGGGTAGTTGTGATAGAAGAGGCCGCCCACGAGCTCGCCGGCCGCGTACAGCCCGGCGATCGGCTTCTGCGCGGTATCCAAAACCCGCCCGTCGGTATCGATGCGCACCCCGCCGAAGGTGAAGGTCACCCCGCAGGTCGTGCAAAACGCCTCGTAAGGCGGCTTCTCCAGCGGCATCGCCCAGTTGGTCTTGTCGATCGCAAGGCCCTTGGTGGTGCGCCCGTCCTTGACCGTGGGGTTGTAGGGGATGTCGCGCTGCACCGCGGCGTTGTAATCGGCGATGGTCTTGAGGAATGCCGCCTTATCGACCGGGGCGTACTCGGCCATCTTGTCGGCCAGCTCCTCGATCGTGTTGGCCGTCACCTTGGTGATCTGGCGGATGCGGTATTCGTCGCGCTGCAGGTGGACCACCTGCTGGTCGAAGATCTGCCAGGCGAACTGGTGCGGCTGGTTGAGGATTTCGCGGCCGTATTTGGCATAGGTGTAGTTGCGGAAATCGGCGCCCTCGTCGCAGAACCGCTCGCCGGTCGCATTGACCATGATGGCGAACGGGTAGGAGTGCTTCTGGAAATTGTCGCCGACCGCGAGATCGCCGAATTCCGGCGCATTGTAGTCCCACCCGACCGCGTGGCAGCCCGACCAGTTGCC
The DNA here is from genome assembly GCA_036268425.1 of Allostellaceae bacterium. GTDB lineage: Bacteria > Pseudomonadota > Alphaproteobacteria > ATCC43930 > CGMCC-115725 > DATARH01. The sequence continues at coordinate 54,637 of DATAUE010000162.1, read as the reverse complement.
GTATGACATCGCGCCGATTTCCAGCGCCATCTTGATGCCGTTGCCGGTGTTGAAGCGGGTGCCGCGCACCTTCGCGAGGTCCCAGCCGGGCCCGAGATAGCGGGTGCGCATCTCGGCATTGGCCTCGAACCCGCCGCACGCGAGCACAACCGCCTTGGTGCGGATTTCGGTGGTCTTGCCTTCGATAGTGGCAACAACCCCGTGCACCCCATCATCATCATAGATCAGGTGCTCGCCGCGTGCTTCATAAGCAACAGCGATGCCGCGATCCTCGGCCGATTTGAAGAGACCTTCGACCAGCCCCGGCCCGCCGCCCCAAGCCTCCAGCGCGAGGCCGCCCCAGAACACGAACTTGCCGTCATGCTTGAAGGCCTGCCGCGAGTACATCGGTGCAAAGCGAATGCCCTTCGAGCGCATCCACAGCAATGTCTCCTGGCTCAGCGTGATCAGCTGTTCGGCCATGTCGGGGTTTGACTTGTAATCGGTCAGGCGGCCGAGATCGTCGTAATATTTGTCCTGCGTATAGGTGCCGAAATCTGATGTGGCGATCTCGGTTTCGCTGAGGTCGCAGAGCTTCAGCAGGTCGTCGACGCCGTTATAGACAAAGCGCAGCGCGCCGGCGGTGTAGCGGCTGTTGCCGCCGCGCTCGTCGAACGGCGCCGCCTCCAACACCAGCACCCGCGCGCCGTTCTCCTGCGCCGCGAGCGCCGCGCACATGCCGGCGTTGCCGGCACCGACCACGACGACATCGTATTCGCCCGAAATCATCTCCGCTTCCTCCGTCGGAATTCTGCGACCCGGAATAGCGCGGGCCGGAGACGGGGGCAAGCGCCGCGCCGCCGGTGCGCCAGCCCACCACATCAGACCGGCACGACATCAGACCGGTGTTGCATCTACTCGCGCCGTACCTATCGCATGATACCAGTTAAATGCAGCACTCGCGCAAAACCGTAAGGATGGCTGCCAAAGCTACCGGCTGCAAACACCGGGGCCGAACGGGAGGCAACATGCGAACCATCAATATCCAGGTGGCGACCGCGGAATTATCGCGGCTCGTCGATGCCGCGGCCGACGGGGAGGAAATCATCATCTCCCGCTCGGGAAAACCGATCGCCCGCCTGATGCCGCTGGCGCCGGCTCCAGAAAGACCGCGCTCGGCAGGTACCTTGGTTGGCGATATGGCGGTCGGCGCAGCGCGATAAGGCGCCATCGCCTCGGCGCCGTATGATCCCGCGTGACGGCAGCCTATTTCGCGCGCCGATAGCGGCGAGCATCGACGCGGATAAAATCCCGGAAATTCGGGCGGATGCGCTCGGTCCACGGCGTGTTGGCAGCAGCTTTCCACGATGCCGAATTCGGCACGTCCGGATTGGCGAAATGATAGATCGCGGCATAGCGCTGCGTCGCGCCGGTGCCGCGATAGCGGCGGGCGCACAGGACACCGGGGACGCTGCCAAGGCCCGGCAGATGCTCGTTGTTGTACCAATCGTTGAAATCGGCCTCGTGCTCCGGCACGACATTCATTGCAATCAGCAGCAAAGCTGCGGCATCGTCGGGTGCCAGGGCGTTGCCCGGCAGGATTTGCTCGCCTTCGAGGCGGATGATCGATTTGGTCCGCCCGGTCACCCGCATGGTCCACGGCGAGCCATTGGCGCCGCCGACGGCCTGATAGGGTGGGCTGTGCAGGACTCCCACCGTGTCGAGATCGTACAGCGCCACCGAGTGCTTCGGGTTGCCGGTGCCGATCCAGCGCTGCGCGTTGATAAAGCCGGGCACGGCGAGCCGTTCCGGAACGTGCTCCAAATCGTACCAGTCGTTGAACTCGTCCTCGGCGACATCGGAGAAATCCATCGCCGCGATCAGGATGCCGTTGGCCATCGCCTCCTCCCTCAAGAGCGGCGGCCAGCCTAGCACGGGATCAGCCGCGCAGGGTGACGACGATCCCGGCGACGATCAGGGCGATGCTGAGCACGATGTCCCCCGTAACGGCGCCACCGAAAATTGCCGTCGACAGCAGAAAGCCGCCGACCGGGGTCAAGGCCAGAACCTGTCCGGCGATGCCGGCCGGCATCACCGCCAGCACCTTCGCCCACAGGAAATAGCCGAGCGCGGTCGAGACGACCCAGTTATAGGCGAGGATCGCGACAAGACCGGGCGACCAGCGGATCGGCTGGTCGGCCACGTTCGGCAAGGCGATCGCGGCAATGACGACCGTGCTGACCGCAAGCTGCCAGAAGGTCTGCGTCCAGAACGGCGAGCGCCACCGGCGCCGCCGGTACAACACCGAACCCAGCGCCCAGCAGATCGACGCCAGCAGCAGCATCGCATTGCCGCCCAGCACCCGCAGATCGCCCCAATCGACCAGACGGGGGTTCATAAACAGGAACAGCCCGGCAAACCCGATCGCCGCGCCGATGATCCGGCCGCGCCCGAGTTTCTGCGGTTCGAGCCACAGCTCGATCGGGATGGCCCAGAGCGGCATCGTGTAGCCGAGCACGATGGCGCGGCCGGCCGGCACGATCGACAGCCCGATAATGCCGCAGATCAGAAACCCGGCGACCTGTAGTTGTCCGACCCAGAATAGGCCGAGCCGTTCGCCACGCGCCGGCCATAGCGGGATACGCCAAGCGAGGAGTGCTGGAGCAATCAGTGCCAGCGTCCCGACCATCCGCGCCAGCACAAAGGACAGCGGCGGCGCGTCGGCCAGCGCCAGTTTCATCAGCGGCCAGTTGCCGGCCCAGGTCGCGACGATGATCGCCAGGTACAGATAAACGATTCGCGGCCGCGCTTGCGTTGTGTCATCCCGGCGGGGCCCCATATGCGCAACCTAACCGGCAAACCCCGATCGGGAAACAGGTGGCCCGAAGCGCGCCTTTAGAGCAGCAATCCGATCGCAGCGGGGGAGGGCGGGTCGGCGTAAAGGATCGTGCCGTCCGGCAATGGCTGTGCGCCTTGCGTCAGCGCGGCTTTGTCGTGCTTGCCCGGTCCCATGATGTGCAACACGGGCCGGCCGCGGGTCAGCAGATAGTCGCTGACGATGCGGCGATGACAACGCCACCACACCGCCTCGGCGCACATGATCGCGCAACGCTGCCGGTCGGCGAGATCGCACAGCGCGTCAAGCCCGGCGCGGAAGGCGGGCGTCGCCGCGTAATCGGAATAATTGCGGAACGCATCGTTGCGCCACAGCGTATTCGGCGAGGCGGGCGCACCCTTCGGATGGTGGCGCAACCCGCCGAGCGATGCCAGATGGCGATAGTTGATGCCGGCAACGGCGAGCGGTACCGGTAGCGCATCGGTATTGAATTGCGGATTGGCGCGCGAGCGCGGCACCGAGCGGACATCGACCAGCAACTCGACCGCGGCTTCACGCAATAACGCGATCAACTCGCCGACCGGGCGTGTCGAATGGCCGATCGTGAATATCGGATTGGGCGTGCGGCTCTCCAAAAAAATAGCGGCCGAAATGGCCTTAGAGCGCAGAGGCTCCCATGGCGCGACTAGTGGTTATCCTTTACGTGGTGGCGATGGCTGCCGTCATAGTCGATGTAGATCTCGGGTTCTTCAAAGGCCGATTCTGGGAGCGACTGGCACTGAATATTGGTATTGTTTTGGTGTTTGGAGCGTTCTACTGGAGATTTTTCCGGCATCCATGAACACAATCGGTTATGCCAGCCAGCCAAACGTCGAATTCTTCCAGATGAACACGGCAGCGTTCCAGAGCTTGATGAGCAGAATGATCGATGTTCCAGCGCCGCCGATCCAATAAAATGCCGCCACAAGTGCGCGGACCCGCCGGCGGCTCCACGAGTCCGACAGGTATACCAGCCCTGATTTTCCGAACTGATCAGTCCATTGCGATTGAGAAAACTCGCGCACACGGGCAGGGCAGGCGAGGCTGTAAATGCTCGAAGCGATGCCAAGCAACAGCGTCGATATGAGCAGCCAAAAAGACAACGCGGGGAGCGGTATTTCGTGCAGCGTGTTTACAAACAGCTTGAAATCCGCGGCGGTAGGTGCGTCATGCAGACGCCGGACATGATCGTTGTAGTACGATAAGGCGAAGAACAGCAGCGGTATTGAAACAAGGGCCGACAGCGAAGTTCCAAACAATGGAAGTCGGCCAAAGCTCCGCAATTTTTCCCATGAGGCGTATTGGTCGAAGTAGTCCAGCCGAGTGTCACAAAGATAGTAATTGAAATCCGCTATGGTCTGTTCTTGCACTCGGATGCGGCCAAGTCCTTGACACAAAGGAAGTCCGGTAGGTGCTAAGAATATGCTATTCCCCGTCAATTCAACATCAAAGAACCTCACGGCCACAAAATTGCATAATCCAAAAGACGTGTCGTGAAGTATTAGTTCCCCGAACGTATTTGCATCGTTCAAAGACCACCGTTCTCTAAGCTCGCAGCGGTAGAAATAAAGATGGCGCGGCTTGGTCTTGTCGTCGCTGCCGGGCCAAAACTGACAGTCGATCAAGCGGCAATAGCTGAAACTTAAGGGCGCGTCGGCTGTAAAGATGCAGTTAAAGAACGTGCATCGCTCGAATACGATACCGTCGTCCGGGTTGCCGAATTCTTTCGTGGTAAACAGTTGACCGTAATCTTGTTTGTCCTCCGCGCGTACTTCATCAGAAAGGAACGAATGTCCGATAGCGGAACCCCCGGCCCAATCCGGCTGGATTGGATAATCTTCTGGATTCTGTGTGGCGTTACGGGTTCGCCAGCGCACCGAACTGTTACTCGCTCTATGGTTTTATCCACTTGGATTTGATCATAGGTTGGGGGCCGATTGAAGCGCTATCAGGCGGCGATGCGACGACTGATGGACTAATACATATGCTGGCCGCCATTAACCGAGAGTGTCGAGCCGGTGATGAAATCGGCATCGTCGGCGACCAGGAACAATACGGTGCGCGCGATATCCTCCGCTTTGCCGAGGCGGCCGACCGGGATACGGGCGACAATTTTTTCCAGCACGTCCTTCGGCACCGCACGCACCATCTCGGTATCAACATAGCCGGGCGCGACCGCGTTGACGGTGATGCCGCGGCCTGCGCCTTCCTGCGCCAGCGCCTTGGTAAAGCCGTGGATGCCGGATTTCGCGGCGGCATAATTGACCTGCCCGTACTGGCCGGCCTGCCCGTTGATCGACCCGACATTGACGATGCGGCCAAAACGGCGGTCGCGCATGCCCTCGATGACTACCCTCGACATGTTGAAGCACGAGGCGAGGTTGGTCTGGATGACCGCGTTCCAGTGCTCGAAGCTCATGCGGTGCATCGTTGCGTCGCGGGTGATGCCGGCATTGTTGACCAGCACCTCAATCGGGCCGAGCGACTCTTCGATCGCCTTGACGCCTTCGGTGCAGGCGTCGAAATCCGCGACGTTGAACCGGAACACCGGAATCCCCGTCTCGCGGGAAAATTGTTCGGCCGTCCTGTCATCGCTGCCGTAATTCGCCGCGACCTTATAGCCCTTGTCTTTCAAGGCTGTGGAAATGGCGCGGCCGATGCCGCGCGTTCCGCCCGTGACTATTGCAGCTCTCGCCATCGCGCCCTCCCACTCAGCCTTTTGCAGGCGCTAGTCCCGCGCGAGGCACATCGCAATCCCCATGCCGCCGCCAATGCACAGCGTCGCCAGGCCCTTTTTGGCATCGCGCTTCTGCATTTCGTACAGCAGGGTCACGAGAACCCGCGTTCCCGACGCGCCGATCGGATGCCCGATGGCGATCGCGCCACCGTTGACGTTAAGCTTTGCCGGGTCCCAGCCGAGATCCTTGCCAACCGCGCAAGCCTGCGCGGCAAATGCCTCATTGGCCTCGATCAGGTCGAGGTCGTCGACCGTCCAGCCGGCTTTTTTCAGCGCCATGCGGCTCGCCGGGATCGGCCCGGTTCCCATGATCGCCGGATCAACCCCGGCGGTCGCCCACGAAACGATGCGCGCGAGCGGTGTCAGACCGCGCCGCGCGGCCATCTCGGCATTCATCAGCACAACCGCAGCGGCACCGTCATTGATGCCGGAGGCGTTGCCGGCGGTCACCGTGCCGGCCTTGTCAAAGGCCGGGCGCAGACTCGACAAGACCTCGAAGGTGGTGCCGTGCTTCGGATGCTCATCGGTGTCGACGATGGTGTCACCGCGTCGGCCGGCGATTTTGACCGGCACGATCTCGTCCTTGAAACGGCCTGATTTTTGGGCAGCTTCGGCTTTCTGCTGCGAGCCGGCGGCAAATTCGTCCTGCTGCTCGCGGGTGATCTGCCAGCGCTGCGCGACGTTTTCGGCCGTGTTGCCCATGTGATAGCCATTAAAGGCGTCCCACAGCCCGTCACGGATCATCGTATCGACAAGCTGCGCGTCGCCCATTTTGACGCCGTTGCGCAGATGCATGCAGTGCGGCGCCTGGCTCATGCTTTCCTGGCCGCCGGCCACGACGATCTCGGAATCCCCAGCCAGTAGGGCCTGATAGCCGAGCGCGACGGTGCGCAGCCCGGAACCGCAGAGCTGGTTGACCCCGTAGGCCGTCGCCTCGAACGGGATGCCGGCGCCGACTGCCGCCTGCCGCGCCGGGTTCTGTCCTTCGCCGGCCGACAGGATCTGGCCCATGATGACCTCGGACACCTCTTTCGGCTCGATTTGTGCCCGCCGCATCGCCTCGGCGATCGCGACCTCGCCGAGTTTGTGGGCCGGCAGGCTGGCAAGCCCGCCGTTAAACGCGCCAACCGCGGTACGGGTGGCGCTGGCGATGACGATATCGGTCATGGCAGGGGTTTCTCCTGGCGGTTTTGCGGCTTGGATTTACAGCCTATGTGGGCAGGCCCGGCGGATCTGAAAGTCGGCGAATCTAAGAGCCGGCATCGTCCTGCGTCCAGCCGGCTGAGTCCAGTCAGCGGAGTCCAGCCGGCGTATCACCGGTTTCAAGCGGATTGCGCCCGCAGCCATTCGGCGATCGGCCGCCACACCGCCTGCGGCGCCTGCGCCGAGGCCATCATGCCGATATGACCGAATGGCAGCGGCATGACCGTGGCCTGCGGAATAGCCGAAGCCAGCGCCTGCGCTGAAAGCGGCGGCACGATGCGGTCGCGGCTTGGCAGCACCGCCAGCGCCGGGACGGCGAGGTCCTGCGGCCGTACCGGCTGTTCGGCAATCCGCCATCGGCCGTTGCCAGGATCGTTGTCGCGATACCAGGATTGCGCACATTCGAGCGCGACGTTGCGGGCCAGCGGCACGCCGTCATTGATCCAATCTTCGAGCGCGACAAAATCGCGTGCTGCCGTGCCGGCCGGATCGTAACCGGCAAAACGGACGAATTTGCGCTCGGAGAGAAAGGGGTCGAGCGCCAAGAACAGGCTTTGGATCACTGAAACCGGCATGGCGCTGCCGGCCGGGAGAAAACGCGGCACGCTTTCCAAGAGAGCGCCGAGCAATTGGGCTTGCGGCTTTCGCTCGGCGTGAAAATCCCACGGGGTCGCGAGCAAAGCGAGACAGGTGATGTCGGCCGGCTGTCGCAAGGCGAGCGCCAGGGCGAGAAGCCCGCCCATGCAATAGCCGCACAACGCGACCGGGCCGCCAGTGGCTTTCCGCGCAGCACGGATCGCCCGCGCGAGCGGGCCGGTAATGTAATCGGTGATCGTCATGTCACGCTCTGCGTCACCCGGCTCGCCCCAATCCAGAACCAGCGGCCGCAATCCCTGCGCTGCAAGGTGGCGGGCAAAGCTGCGTTCGGGCAAGAGGTCGAGGATGTAATAGCGGTTGATCAGCGATGGGACGACCAGCACCGCCGGCCCGGTGCCCCGCGGGTTGTAGTCGAGGAGCCGCGATGCGCCCTGCTGCCAGAGGATTGCGAGGTCCGGCTCAGCGCGGCGATATCGGTGATGGCGATACGCGTCGATGCCGGCAAGAAAGGCGCCGGCGCGGTGCTGCAGCTGACGATCAAGCGCGGCGGCAACCGCCTCAGGGCATCCGCTGCGGATTTCGCCGGCGAGCGCCGCCAGTTGGTCGTCCGGCGCCTTCGAGGCGAGCCACCCGTTCGGCAAGCTCATCAACGCGGCGCGCGAGCTCAGCCACAACAGCGTCGCGCTCGCCAAATGCGCCGGCAGCGGCCGCGGCATCAGCCGCCGGTCGGATAGCGTCGTGGATGGCCGCGTCAACGGGCGACGACGACGGTGAGGCCGGCGGTTGCGGTATTGTCAGCGCGACCCAGCGCCGCAGCGCTTCCGACATTTGCGGGTCGGCCGCCAGCGCGGTCAGATACTCGGACCACAAGGCGAAGAAACGGCCGGCCAGTTCCTCGGAAGTGCTCATGGTCGCGAGTATAGGGCGCAGCGCCGGCATCGGCATCGCAACTTGTCAAAAGACATTGGGTTTGATGAGGCGGAAGACCCAAATCACTGTATTGTTGCACAGCAGCACACCTTGTATATGGCGGGATGGCAAGCCGATGACCAATCCGGGCAGTGCGCAAACCAACGGCGACGGCAAACCCGTCGTCGTCAAGAAATACGCCAATCGCCGGTTGTACAACACGGCGACGAGCAGCTACGTCACGCTCGACGATCTCGCCACGATGATCAAGCAAGGCGGCGATTTTGCGGTGTTCGACGCAAAGACAGGCGAAGACATCACCCGCTCGGTCCTGACCCAGATCATCGTCGAGCAGGAGCAAAAAGGCGGGCAGAACCTGCTGCCGACCAGCTTTCTGCGGCAGCTGATCAGTTTTTACGGCGACAGCATGCAGTTTCTGGTGCCGGGCTACCTCGAGCAGGCAATGGTGGCGTTTGCCCGCAACCAGGAGCAGATGCGCGACAATCTGCGGGCGACGTTCGGCATCTTTCCGTTCGGCCAGTTCGAGGAGATGGGTAAGCAGAACATGGCGCTGTTCGATCGCGCGCTCAAAATGCTGTCACCCTATGCTCGCGATATGGGAGCCGGCGGCGCGGACGCGCCGACGCAGCCGGGCACCGCGGCGGCCGACCCCGAAGACCCGCGGCTGCGCCGCCTGGAAGCGCAGATCGAGGCGTTGCGCAAGCAGCTCGAATCGATGAGCGGGGATCGCTAGAACAAACTCGCTTGCGTTCCCGTTTTACTCAACATGACTGGTCATCCCGGCGCAGGCCGGGATCCACGGGATTGGCGATTCGGGCGCTTCGGGGGTGGATTCCGGCCGGCGCCTGGATGACGTCGTTTGCACAACTCTGTACTCAATCTCGGTGGAGGTGTTGGGCGTTCGGCATCGCGACTGCGTTTCAGCCGCCGGTGGCCCTTTCGATGGCCGGGCGCGGCGCACCTAATGGCGTGGCCGGCGATGGCGTTCCGAGCCAGGGGCGTTCGAGAAGCGGTTTTCCGAAATAGTGCCCCTGAAGCAGATTGACACCTTCTCGACGCAGAATTTCGGCGTCTTCTTCCGATGTGACGCACTCGGCGACGGTGTTAAAACCAAAGCCCTTTGCCAAACCCAGCAGGTGTCGCAAAAACACTTGGCTTTCCGGGCTTGCCGAAAGATTGCGGATGAACGAACCGTCGATCTTGACGGTATCCACCGCCAGGCTCTGCAGGTGGCGCAACGAGGTATGGCCCGCGCCGAAATCGTCAAGCGCCACCTGGCAGCCGGCATGCCGCAGAACGCTGACAAAGCGGGCGGATTCCTCAAGATCGTACAGCGCGGCGGTCTCGGTGATCTCGACGATCAGCCGCGAGGCGATTTCCGGGCGGTTGCGCAGTTGCGAGATCAGCGCGCGCAGCCACGGCCGATCGGCGGCGGTCAGGCCGGAGATATTGAAGGCGAGCTTGACCGTGGCATGCGCCGACAATTCTTCGACCGCCTTGTCGAGCACATAGCGATCGACCAGCCGGATAAAGCCGAGTTGTTCGATGATCGGAACAAATTCACCGGCGGTGACGATGCGGCCGTCCGGCATGCGCATGCGCAGCAGGCATTCGTAGTGATCGACATCGCCGGTCATCGCCTCGACAACCGGCTGAAACGCGAACACGATGCGGTCGTCGCGCAGGGCGGTGCGCACTTGTTCGCTGATGGTCAGGCTGCGCCGTTGCCGTTCGCGCTGCTCTTCCGTCATGCGGTAGTGAGTGTGGCAGTCGCGGCCGGCGCGCTTGGCTTCGGCGAGAGCGCTTTCCGCCCGCGTGATGACGTCGTACGACGTTAATCCCTGATCGGGAAACGAAGCGCTGCCGATCGACACGGCGGCATAGATCGGCCCGCGTGCTGTCACAATCGGCATCGAGTTGACTGCAGCGAGTATCTTCTCTGCCGCCGCGCCAATATTTTCCGATGGACAATTTGCCAGGACGATGCCGAAGCGGTCGCCGCCAAGTCGCCCGATCACATCGCTGACGCGCAGGCAGTTATCGAGCCGGCGACCGATATCGATCAGCACGGTATCAGCCGCTTCGTAGCCGAACATGTCGTTGATCATCGACATGTTGTCGACACCGACCGACAGAAACGCTGCCGGGTTCAACGAGCGCTGGTTGCTTGCGATGATCTGGTCGACCGCCTCGCGCAAGCGGCTTTTATTGAAATGTCCGGTCAGTTCGTCGTAATTGGCGAGGCGTTCGAGCCGGGTCTGCTGAATTTTGCGGTCGCTGATCGCGCGGATAAGGCCGAGCATGACCTGCGGTCGGCCATCGGCGTCGCGCCGGGCGCGGCCTCGCTCATGCACCCAGCAGAAGCCGCCTTCGGTGTCGCATAAGCGATACTCGCAATCGAAACCGGCTTCGCCTTCGAGATGAGCGGCGAGTGCTAGCTGGCGGTGTACCAGATCGTCGGGATGAACACGGTTGGTAAAGCTGCGGCCGGTGAGCATCTCCACCGAGAAATTGATGCCGGCCGCCGTGAGGGCGCCGCACCAATCGAGCCGGTCGCTGTCGAGCTCCCAGAAATAGGCGATATCGCCCGCTGCTTCGATGGCGGCGGATAATCGGCTCGAAAGCTCCTCGTCATTTATGGACATCCGCGACAACCTCGATCGGCCTTACGGGTTCGCTACGAGGTCCCGTCGGGGGGACGCTACGGCAACAATAGGGTGCAACAGATTGGCGAAATCTTAAATGCCATCAATCTTCACGCCTGTCGTGAGGAATGTCCGGGAATCTCAGCTCGGCGTGTGCGAATCGAGAAATGGGAGTACGGCCTGGGTGAACTCGCGCGCCCTTACCTGGGTAAAGGCATGGCCGCCGCGCGGGAAAATCTTGATTTCAGCGCCCGGAACCAGCCGTGCCAGCTCCTCGGAAAAATATGCCGGCGTCACGAGATCGTCCTCGGCGCCCACGACCAGCGTCGGGGTCTTGATGCGAGCCAGGCTTTCGGTGCGGTCGAACGCCAGAATGGCGTCGATCCGGCTGGCGGCGATTTCGGTCGGCGGAAACACGGCAAGATTTTGCGCTTCCTGCTGCCGCAGCCGCTCGTTGTTCCGTGACACCCACCAGCTCGGATACAGAAACAGCGTGTTCGATTGGACATAGGCGCTGGGGCCGAGACGCAGCAGGATATCCTTGCGCAGCGCGAACATCCGCCGAAAATACGCGTCGGGCTTGGTCCAGGTCGCCGATAGGACGACGCTTGCCAGGCGTTTCGGATGCTCGATCGCCAGGATTTGCGCGATCGCCCCGCCTGTCGAATGGCCGACGACATGCGCGCGCTCGATTTCCAGTGCGTCCATCAGGCCGATCACATCGGCGGCCATGCGGTCGACGGTAAATCCGCTGCGCGTCAGATCGCTTTGGCCGATGCCACGATGGTCATGCGTGATGACGTCGAATTTCTTGGCGAATGCCGCAGCCTGGTCACGCCAGAACGCAGCAAACCCGCTCAACCCCGACACAAGCAGGACGGGGAAGCCGACACCTTGTCGCTCATAATAGAGCGCGCCGTCGCCAATTACGATTCGGGGCATCGATCCGCCATAACAAGATTTGCGTCGGTATCATCCGGCGGGAAAGCTGTCAAACGGCATGACGACAGCACAGCATTTGGGCCGATTTGCCAGCGTTGTGCAAGGCGTCGCGCGATCTATGGTGCGCTGCAAACCGTGCCTAAAATTTGACACACGCGGCTTGTCCAATCGGCAGACCCAGTGGTTGAGCATCGCTGGGCGCAGCCAACCGGACGGCCGGCAATGGGTAACTATCGGGTGATCGTTGCTTGTGTCCATACGATCGCGCGCGCATAAACTGATCGCCCCGACGTTGCCGGACGCGAGAACCGGAGCTGGAACATTCAACTATCGAGTGGACCGAGATGACACAACAGGATCGTAGCACCACGGCGCTTGAAAGCGATCCGGACGGCGACCTGACTTACCGCGTCGCGTCGTCGCGCCGATCGACCGGGCGCACCCAGGATATCGATCGCCATGTCGGCGGGCGCGTCCGGGAGCGCCGGATCATGATGGGGCTGACCCAGCAGCAATTGGCCGACCTGATCGGCGTGACCTATCAGCAGGCTCATAAATACGAACGCGGCATCAACCGCGTATCGGCTGGCCGGCTGTACGAGATCGCCCAGGTTCTCAGTGTGCCGGTAGGCTATTTCTTTGACGGCCTGGACGGCCAGAGCGCTCGCCCGGTCAGCACGCGCGAACGGATGTGCCTCGAACTGGCGCGCAACTTCGCCCAGATTCCGAATGAGCGACATCAGGAAGCGCTGAGCCAGCTTGCCCGGGTCCTCGCAACCGACTGATCCGCAGACGGCTCGTTGTACGACGAGCCGTCCTGACACGGCATGACGACAGATGGCTGCGTCGGGCTTCCGTCAAAAACGGATGCTGATGCGGCCGCCGAGGTCGTTGATGCTCTGGTTGTAACGCGCCAGCCCGGCGTTTGAGACATGGTCGAGAAACATCGAAACCCCATAAACCGGCGTGATCTGATACCCCAGTTCAAAAGCCTCGCGGAACAGGACGTTTGAGCCGAGGCTTTTCCGGTTTGGGTTCTGGGAGACGATGGCGCCGTCGTTAAAACCTGCGCCAAAGAAGATGCCGAAGGTTATCCCGTCCCCCGGCCGCAACAGGTCGTGCGCGAGAAACCAGCTCCAGGTCGCGCCAAAGTAATACTGATTGGTGTAGCCCGACGTATTGAACTCGGCGCCAAGTGTCGGGCGCGGCTGAACCATCCATTGCAGATACCACGGCAGCGTGGTCTTCCAGGCATCGGTGATCGGCGAGGGAAAGATGATTTCGGGATTGACGTCGATGCCGTGCTCTTTGCCGCCGAGCAGATGCGTGTCGTGTTGCAGAACACCAAATTTCAATTCACTGTAAGTAACGTTCTGCGCGTCGGCAGGAGCCGCCAGCAGCATGGTAATCGCGATGCACAGTACCGATCCGAGCCCTCGATAACTCCGCCCTGCCCTTAAGTCCGTGCGGAAGCCCACACCAGCGAACATTCTTAACCTCACATTGCATGTACGTGCGAAACCTAATCGTAAGCGCGGCTAAACGCCAAGCAGGGAAGCCGGGTGTGGCTCAGCGGCGGCAATTCTGTGGTATTCCGTCAACACTTTGACGAGGAATTTTGCATTGGGGCGATAAAATGCAGAGGCTCCGTTGCGATTCCGAGCGGGGCTGGCAGCCGTGACACAACTTCGCCGTCCGCCTGCACGGGAATCGATGCGGGGCCGATGACGAAGATGGCTTGCCCGTGAACTCTCGTGACATCCGGCAACCCCGTTAAACGGCCGCGCAGCAACGCCAGCAGGTAACGCAACACCGCGACCCGCCCCGAGCGGCGGAACAGCACCAGATCGAGAATCGGCATGGTGAGGTCGGCTGCCGGCGCGATGACATAGCTGCCGGCGTAGAAACGTCCTTTTGCCGCGACGATGCCGGCGGCGCGGTAGTCGATATTGTCGACGCGAACGGTGAGGTCGGCCGGCCGGTACCGGGCCAGACACACCAGAAACGCCCATACAAAGGCGAGCCGTCCGAAGCGGCGTTTGAACCAGGGATTGACCGCCGCGACTGTCTGCGCGTCGAAGCCGGCGCTGGCCATCGTCACGAACAGGCGGTCGCCGACACGGCCCGGCCATATCGGGCGTGGCTCTGCCTCTGCGATCAGGGCGGCAAAGGTCTCGGCGTTGCCCCGGCGGCGGTGCGGCAGGCCGAGTTCGCGCGCCAGAACGTTGGCAGTGCCGAGCGGCAACAAGGCAAAGATCGGCCGTTCGCTCTCGCGTGCGCGGAAGACGCCGTTCACCACCGCGTTCAGGGTGCCATCGCCGCCCGCCGCCGCAATGACGTCGAATGCCCCGGCCTCGCGGGCCAAGAGTTCGACGCCTCCGGATGCCGGTCCGGCTTGACGCAACGTAACGTTGCAACCGCGCTGTCGTAGTCCCGCGACGACTCGTGTGATCCAGCGCCGCGACGATCCCGACCTGCCCGCCGCCGGATTGACGATAATCAACACCCGGCGTCCAGGGGTGCCGTCGTGTTGCTCAGGCGGCAGGGCGATAGGCGTCGCTTGCCGCCGTATCATCGATCCAGGTGCGGAACCATAATTCCAGCATCAGCAATGCCCACAACCGCGTGTGGTGGTTGGCGCGGCCGGCGCAATGCTGATCGAGCAGCCCGGCAACATAGGCCGGCTGCATCAGGCTGCGCTCGCGGGCTGCTGACGACAGCAGCGTGTCGTAGGCGAGGTCTTTCAGTTCGTGCCGCAGCCATTGGTCGATCGGGCAGCCGAACCCCATTTTTTTGCGATGCAGGATCTCGGGCGGCAGATAGGGCGCCATTGCCGCCTTGAACAGTGATTTGGTCTTGCCGCCGGCCATCTTGGTCTCGCTCGGCAACTGCCAGGCCCATTCCAGCAGGACATGGTCGAGCAGCGGTGAGCGGGTTTCCAGCCCGTGCGCCATGCTCGCGACATCGACCTTGACCATCAGGTCGTCGGGCAGGTAGGTGTGCAGATCGGCCCAGTTGGCACCGGCGGCGAGGCTGTCGGTCGCCGCGAAATACGGTGCGAGCAGATCGAGCGCCGAATGCGCGAGGTGCGGCCGCATCGCCTCGCCGTAACCGTGCTGCTTGTCGGCATCGCCAAAAAAGGTGATGGCACCGGCATAGCGTTGCTCCGGACGGTCTGCCGACGCCGCCAGGATTTCCCGAATCTGTCCGAGGCGCAACCGCCGACCCAGCCCCGGCGGCGCCAGCGCCAGCAGCCGCGCGAGGCCCAGTCGGCCCGCCGCCGGTAATAAATCCAGGCGGTCGAGATGGCGCATCGCCTGATAGCGGGAATAGCCGAGAAACGCCTCGTCGCCGCCATCCCCGTTCAGCGCGACCGTGACGTGCCGCCGTGCCATCTGAGAGACGTAATAGGTGGGGATCGCCGATGGATCGGCGAACGGCTCGCCGTAATGCCAGACAAGCTGCGGCAGGATTGCGACCGCGTCCGGTTCGACGACAAATTCCTCGTGCTCGGTGCCGTATTGCTCGGCGACCATTCGGGCATAGCGGGTTTCGTCGTATTCCTTGGCAGGAAAGCCGATCGAGAAGGTCTTGACCCGGCCGCCTCCGACCCGCGCCATCATCGCGACGACGGCGCTCGAATCGACCCCACCCGACAGAAAGGCGCCGAGCGGCACATCGGCGATCAGGCGCAGGCGCACCGCCTCTTCGAGATGCGCGACGAGTTCGCGCTGCAATTCCTCCGCGGAAGGCAGCGTGCCGGCGTCGCGCGGCGCCGGCAACTCCCAGTACCGCGCCAATTCCGGCTCGTTCCATTGCCCCTGATCATCGGCGCCTACAATCAGGTAATGGGCCGGCGGCACCCGGTGGATGCCGGCGAAGGCGGTGTCGGGCGCGGGGACGTATTGCAAGGTCAGGTACTGGTCGATCGCGGCGAGGTTCGGCACCCGCGCCATGCCCGGCCACACCAGCACTGCCTTGATCTCGGAGCCGAACACAAAGCCCGTTTGGGTCGCAGAGTAATAGAGCGGTTTTTTGCCGACGCGGTCGCGGGCCAGGATCAGGCGACGCGAGCGGCGATCCCACAGGGCCAGCGCGAACATGCCGCGCAACCGCCCGAACACTCGCGGTCCCCAGGCATGCCAGCCATTGGCGATGACTTCACTGTCGCCGCGGCTGCGAAAGGCGTAGCCCAGCGCGACAAGCTCGGCGCGCAATTCCGCGAAATTGTAAATTTCACCGTTGTATGTCAGCCACACCTGTTCGTCGGCGCTGGCCAGCGGCTGATGACTGGCAGACGATAGGTCGATGATCGATAGTCGCGCATGCGCCAGCGCACCCCGCCCGTCGGTCCACACGCCTTCGTCGTCCGGGCCACGATGCCGCAGCGTGCCGATCATCGCCCATAGCCGCGCCTCGATATCGGCTTTGGGCAGCGTCGGTTGCGACAGGACGAACCCGGCGATCCCGCACATCGCCGGCTCAGCGTCCGTCTGGCGAGTAGCGGATCACGCCTTCACTATATGCTGGCCGGCAAGGCCGCGGCGGGCGCACGCGTTGCGCGTGTCGATAATCAGCGGGCAGTGCTCGACCAGCATCGCGTAGTCGATCGGGTCATGGTCGGTGCAGATGATGGCGGCGTCGAAACCGCTGAGCGATGACGGTGTCAGCGGCGTCGAATCACGGCCGGCGAATTGCGCATGTTCGCGCGTCGGTGGGATCGCCGCGAAAAACGGGTCGTGAAACGACACCCGCGCGCCGCGCCGTTCCAATAATTCCATGATCGTCAGGGCCGGGCTTTCGCGCGTGTCGTCGACATTTTTCTTGTAGGCGATACCGACCACCAGAACCCGTGCGCCTTTGAGCGCCAGCGAGGAATGCTCGCTCAGCGCTTCCATTGTCTTGTCGATGACGCGTTGCGGCATCGCCGTATTGACCTCGCCGGCCAGCTCGATAAAGCGGGTGGCGATATTGAACTCGCGGGCTTTCCAGGTCAGGTAGAACGGGTCGATCGGGATGCAGTGCCCGCCAAGCCCCGGACCGGGATAAAACGGCATATAGCCGAACGGCTTGGTTTTCGCCGCCTCGATGACCTCCCAGACATCGATCCCCATCGCCTCGAATACGATCTTCAGCTCGTTGACCAGCGCGATATTGACCGAGCGGAAGATGTTTTCGGTCAGCTTGACTGCTTCGGCCGCTTCGAGCGAGGTCACCGGCACGGTGCGCGCCACGATCCCGTCATACAGCGCATGCGCCAGCCGCATCGCCTCGGGTCCATGGCCGCCGACGACTTTCGGAATATCGCCGGTCTCGAAATCCGCGTTGCCCGGGTCTTCCCGCTCCGGCGAATAAGCCAGAAAGAAATCGCGCCCTGACCGCATTCCCGAGCGTTCGAGGATCGGTTGCATGACTTCGCGCGTCGTGCCGGGATACGTCGTCGATTCGAGCACGACGAGATGCCCGCGCCGCAGATGCGGGGCGACGGCCTCGGTCGTCGAAACAATAAAGCTGAGATCGGGCTCGCGCTGTTTGGTCAGCGGCGTGGGCACGCACAGGATGATGGCGTCGACTTCGTCGAGGCGCGAAAAATCGTCGGTTGCGGCGAGCCGTCCAGTCTGCCGCAGGCTGGCGATGATGTCTGGGCTGAGGTGGCGCAGGTACGAGCCGCCGGCGTTCAGCACATCGACCTTGGTGCGGTCGATATCGAAGCCGAGCGCCGTAAATCCCCGTTCGGCCGCAGTGCGGGCCAGCGGCAGCCCGACATAGCCAAGACCAATGACCCCGATTTTGGCGGTGCGATTGCGGTAGGCCGCCTCCAGGGCGGCAATATCCACGGCGTCGGTGTCGATGTGGCCGCCAACGGTGGCGTCGCGGATAGTGACGCTGTCATTCATAAGCACTGGTTCCGGTACAGCAGAATGGTCCCCGCCAAGGCGCCGGGCGCTGTCGCATTGTCCCCGCGCCGGCCGTTGCCCTTATGGCTGAGGCTGATGCGATTGCGCCACCGCCTTGACCATATCGAGAAACTGGTGACGAACATGTTGGTCGGTGATGGCGTAATAGGCGCGAACGAGTTCGATCGTCTCCGGACGCTGCAGCCGCTCGCGTGTCTGCATTTCATGCGGATCGGCGCGGATCTCGTCCGATTCCAGATCGCTGAAGAAATAGCTGATCGGCACATCGAGTATTTCGGCGATCTGCGACAATCGCGAGGCGCTGACCCGGTTTGCGCCGCCCTCGTATTTCTGGACCTGCTGAAAGGTAAGTCCGAGCGCCCTGGCGAGCGTCTCCTGGTTCATGCCGATCAACAGCCGCCGCGTGCGGATGCGTGCACCCACCTGCACATCGACCGGGTCGGGCACGCCCGTGCCCCGGCCGTAGCGAACGCCGCCGCTAGTGTCGCCGCCGAGGGGTTTGTCAGCTCCAAGGTTACTGCCGCGTGATCTGTTCAAAGCCGCTGTCCGTAGCGATGACGGCCCTCATCATCGGATGCGCCGAGCCGAGTTGCAACCGCCAGCGGAACAGGAGCGGCGATGTAGCCCGTCGTCACCGACCCCATTCGACCGCTCTTGGCGTCGTCGTCGAATCACGACTGGATGGTGATCGTGCTGCTCGGCCCGAGCCGCGCCAACAGCCCGGCGAGCGTGTCGCGCTCGATCGCGATGCAGCCTTCGGTGGCCGAATAATCCGGCCGTGCGACATGCAGAAAAATGGCGCTGCCGCGGCCGGGAACAGGCGGGTCGGTATTGTAGCCGATCACCACGACCAGGTCGTAGGCGGCATCGGCCCGCCACATTTCCTCGTGGTGTGCCGGATAGGGCAATGTTACGGCACGGTTATATTGCCGGTCGTCCGACTGATCGACCCAGCCGTCACTCGGCTTTAGCGCCGCGAGCGGCAGTCCTGTCGCCGGCGCCGTGAGACGGTCGGCGCGGTAATAGGCTTGGAGCAGGAGAAATTTTCCGGCCGGGGTCGCGCCGTCGCCTTCGTGCTTGTCGGCCCGCACGCCGCTGCGTCCACAGGCCGCGCGCGCCGATCCGCCGGGCCATGACAGGCGGCCGCCGGAATAGAGAAGATCGACGAACGGGGTTGCGGCGGCGGCGCGCGGTATCGGCATGGCGGTCATCATAGCCGAGGCGGCAAGCACCGTGCGGCGGCTCAATCGAGCGTGGCCGTCGAAGCGCAGGTGCGATTGACCGGATATCACGCGCGGCCCTACCTTCTGCTGCAAATTTCAGGGAGTTTGGGCATGCGCAACAGCCGCATCGATGTTCGCCCGATCGCCGGAGCGATCGGCGCCGAGCTTTATGGCGCCAGGATCGGCGACGATCTCGACGATGCGACAATCGCCGAGATTCGCGCCGCGCTCAACGAGCATTGCGTCGTGTTTTTCCGCGATCAGGAATTCGACGCCGAGCAGCACAAGGCGTTCGCCCGCCGCTTCGGCGACATCTTTGTGCATCCGAATTACCGGGGCATGCAGGAAGACGACGAAATCGTCATGGTTCGCCGCGAACCCGGCGACCAGCACATCGTCGGCGAGGACTGGCACGCCGATACGACGATGGTCGCCGAGCCGCCGATGGGCGCGATCCTTTACGCGATCGAAACGCCGCCTTATGGCGGAGATACCTGTTTCGCCAACCAGCATCTGGCATACGAGGCCCTGTCGGACGGCATGAAGCAAATGCTGACGGGGCTGCGCGCCATCCACACCGACCGGATGGTTGCCGGGCCGCGGGCCGGCCGCAACGCCGTGCGCTCGACCAAGGTGCGCGAGGACGATGCGTGGCGCGAAACGGTCAGCACGCATCCGGTCGTGCGCACCCATCCCGAGACCGGCCGCAAGCTGCTCTATGTCAACCGCTCCTACACGGTCGGTTTCGAGGGCATGAGCGAGGCGGAAAGCCGACCATTGCTCGAATATCTGCTCGAACACGGGCACCGCCCGGAATTTACCTGCCGCTTCCGCTGGGAAAACGGCTCCGTCGCGTTCTGGGACAATCGCTCGGCCAAGCATCTGGCGGTACATGACGCCGGACCGTTCCGCCGGCTGATGCGGCGGGTCCAGATTGCCGGCGACCGGCCGGTCTGATGTCGGCGGACTCCGCGGACAAAGGCGCGCTGTATCGCGATCTGGCGCGCCAGCTTGAAGCGCTGCTTGCCGGCGAGCCCGACGCCATCGCCAACACCGCCAACATGGCGGCGCTGATCTATTTCGGACTGCCGGATCTGAATTGGGCCGGATTTTATTTCACACGCGATCGCGAACTGGTGCTCGGACCTTTTCAGGGCCGCCCCGCCTGCGTCCGCATCGCCTGGGGCGACGGCGTGTGCGGGGCCGCCGCCGCGCGCGGCGAAAGTGTCATCGTAGCCGATGTGCACACATTTCCCGGCCATATCGCCTGCGACCCGCAATCGCAGTCGGAGCTGGTGGTGCCGCTGATTGAAGATGGCCGGGTGACCGGTGTGCTCGATCTCGACAGCCCGCATATCGGCCGCTTCGACACGGTCGACCGCGCCGGTTGCGAACGGCTGGTGGCGATATTGCTCGCGCACCAGCCATATCGCGGCGGCGACGCCCTCCGATAACGGAACCTTACCGTGCGGCTGCCGGCTGCCGGGTCCGGCGCAACGTTTCGCGCCACAAAATATAAAGACCGGAGGCGACAACAATCGCCGATCCCAGCAGCAAGGCCGAATTCGGTACGTCTCCCCAGACGGCGTAGCCGAGGATCGTCGCCCACAACAGCGACAGATAATTGAACGGCACCACGGCCGAAGGCGGCGCCAGTGACAGCGCGCGGGTCCACCAATATTGCCCGATGCCATTGCCAAGGCCGGCGACGGCTAAGGCTGCGAAATCGAACCAGGTCGGCATCGTGAAGCCGAACGGCAGGAGGAACAGCGTGCAGAGGGTGATGACCGTCATCTGGTAGATCGCCAGCGTCTCGGTCGATTCGGTAGCGCTCATGCGCCGGATTGCAACCGCGACCGACGATATCAGCACGGCATTGCCGAGGGCGAAGAACGAGCCGACATTCAACGAGCCGGCGCCCGGGTGCGTCACGACCAGTACGCCGACAAACCCGACGACGACCGCCGACCAGCGGTGAATGCCGACCTGCTCCTTCAACACGACGACCGACAAGAGGGTGGTGAACAGCGGCGCCGAAAAGCTGATCGCCGTTGCCGACCCCAACGACATCATGCTGAGCGCGATGAACATGCAGGTCATCGAGCCGAATTGCGACACGCCGCGCTGCAAATGCTCGCGATAACGGCTGGTGCGCAATACCGCCCAACCGCTGCGTGGCAGGACGATCAGCGCGACCACGACAAACGCAAAAAACGCCCGGAAAACGGCCACCTCGCCAACCGGGTACAGCGCCAGTTCCCACTTGACGATGGTGTTGACCGAGGAAAACACCGCGGTCGATGCGACCATGTACAGAATGCCGAGCGGGATCCGGTTGCGTCGTGCCGCCAGCAGCGGATCGGTGGCAGTCAAGAAATGTCCTCAGCGCCGGCCGAACAGGCGTTCGATATCGGCGAGGGCGAGGGTGATGTAGGTCGGCCGGCCGTGGTTGCACTGGCCGCTGTTCGGTGTCGCCTCCATCTGGCGCAATAGCGCGTCCATCTCGGCGGGGGCGAGGCGGCGGCCGGCACGGACGCTGGAATGGCAGGCAAGGGTGCCGCAGACGCTCTCGACGCGTTCCTGTAGGGCAAGCGCGTCGCCCCATTCCGCCAGTTCGTCGGCGAGGTCGCGGACCAGGGCGCGCACGTCGAGGTCGGGTATCAAGGCCGGCACTTCGCGCACGATGACCGCGCCGGTGCCGAATGGTTCGAGGACCAGGCCAAATTCCGCCAGTTCCCTGGCCCGGGCCGCCAGCCGCGTCGCCAGCGCCGGGTCGAGTTCGACAATTTCCGGCAACAGCAACGTCTGGCGCGCCACGCCGTGCCGGGCCAAGGCCTCTTTCATGCGCTCGTACACCAGCCGCTCATGCGCCGCATGCTGGTCAACCAACACTATGCCGTCGGCGGTTTCGGCGATGATGTAGGTACCGTGCAGTTGTGCGCGGGCATTGCCGAGAAGGCTGTCGGGTGAGGCTTCAACTTCCGGCGGTGGCGCCGTAGCGGGTTCGTCGGGCGCCAGAAACTCGTTGCCGGTTTCCGCCAGATGCCTGGGCGGAAGGCTCGATGGGAAATTGAAGCGAGGCGCCGCCGGTGAGGTGCCTTCCGGCGGGCGGAAGGCCGACAATGCTGCGGTGCTGACGGTGGTGGAGGTGCGGTGTCCGGCCGCCTCAAGCGTATGGCGTAGTGCGCCGACAATCAGACCGCGAATCAGGCCAGCGTTGCGAAAGCGGATTTCCGCCTTCGCCGGGTGCACGTTGACATCGATTTCGCCGGACGGCCCGTCGAGAAACAAGGCCACGACCGGGTGCCGGTCGCGTGCCAGCACGTCCTGATAGGCGCCGCGTACCGCGCCGACCAGCAATTTATCGCGCACCGGGCGGCCGTTGACGACGAGATACTGGTCGCGCGGCAGGCCGCGGTTCAAGGTCGGCAGGCCGATCAGCCCGGTGAGGCTGAACCCCTCGCGCGCCGCGGTCACGGGCACGGCATTGTCGGCGAAATCGCGGCCCAGCAGCGCCGCGAGCCGCGCCTCGCGCGATGTGGCCGCGGGCAGGCGCAGTAGCACGCGCTCGTCGTCGCCGATGACGGTGAATGCGATGGCGGGGCAGGCCATCGCCAGGCGCTTGACGGTATCGACCGCCTGGTCGCGCTCGCTGCGCGGCGTCTTGAGGAATTTGAGGCGCGCCGGTGTGGCAAAAAACAGGTCGCGGACTTCGACGCGCGTACCCGGCGGGTGCGCTGCCGGCGCCGGCGCATGCTTGGCGCCGCCTTCGACGAAAATCTCCCAGGCGCTGTCGGCGCCGGGCGGCCGCGATACGATGCGCATGCGGCTGACCGCGCCGATCGATGGCAAGGCCTCGCCGCGGAACCCGAGCGATTTAATGTCGAACACGTCGTCGTCGGGGAGTTTCGAAGTGCAATGGCGCTCGACCGCAAGATCGAGTTCGGCCGGCGTCATCCCGGTGCCGTCATCGGCAACCGCAAGCAAAGTCTGGCCGCCTTCGCGCAGGATCACCTCGATGCGGGTGGCACCGGCGTCTATCGCGTTTTCGACGAGTTCCTTGACCGCCGCCGCAGGGCGCTCGATGACCTCACCGGCGGCGATGCGATTGACCACGACGGACGGCAACTGGCGAATCGTCATGCCACCAGTTTACTCGATCGGCAAAGTCTCCGCGACCCGTGACCACTGCGCTAACGGTGCGCGGCGGCGACGTTCGTCCGAAAATATCGACGCAAGGGGCGGGTCAGTAGGATTGTTGCCCCGGCGACGGCCGCTCCCGCGATTACGTCGACAAGATAATGTCCGCCGATGACTGGGACCGACAATACCATCAGCCCATTCAGCAGCAGCACCGGAGTGAAGAGCCACGACCTTAGATGACTATGCGTCAACACTATTGCCAATACGGTATGGAGGGACGGAAACGAGACAACGCCTTTTAGATGGGAGAGGTCAATGGTCGCGAAGGTGCCGTCGCGAAGTGCAAGCAGTTCAGCGATGCCATTGCGGTCTCGCAAATTGGTTAACAGCGTGTCGCTCGCATTGTGCAACAAAGGCACCGCGTAGCTTGGGCCAAGCGCCGGGAATATTGCGAATATTGCGATCGTCGCAAGCGTCGCGATAAAAACGTTGAGCATCAAGGCGGCGTTTTTGTCTTCGGTGCCGCGCCAGCAAAAATACAGTACCGACAGAATGATCTGCAGCATGAGGCTGGCATATCCTGCGGTCAGGATACTGGTCAGGATCGGGCGGTTCGATACGAAATAGAACCAGTCCTGCCAGTGGAAACCAATTACCAGATCGAGTCGCGCAAAAATGGCGTCGTACACCGGCCGAGTGCTGGCCGCGCCGATATATGACAGCACGACCCCGCTTAACGAAAACGACGTCCAGGCAAGCAACCACCCGGCGGCGCGAGCCAGACCGGGACTGCGACCCGATAGGCCGTAACCGAACGCGATCACCGCAAGAATAAAAAATGGTACGATCGGTGCGGTCCAGTTAGTCAGTGTCCAGCCGAGATGGTGGCACATGATCGCGTCGAAGCCGATCAACGCGGTAATCGCGACCCAGGTTTCCTGCAGAGGCGACCAGCCTCTGACGCGCAGTGCGAGCCTCACGGGCGACCGGAAGGCTGTTCACGGACCGATATGCTGAAAGCGCGCCGCATCGCCACCAGCAACAGCAGCAGAACAGCCGGGAAGCCCAGCTGTACGGTGGTGGCGATCTGAACGGGCGGCATGATCACCGGCGCAAGAAATGCGAACAACAGGATCTCGTGCTCGCCACGCCTGAACTCTGTTTTCAATGCGAGTAGGGCCAGCCAACCCACCGCCAGCGCTGCCCAAGTCATGTCGTAATAGAACAGGTAGGGTGATACCAATAACGACGCTGCCAACAGGATAGCGGCTTTGGCCTCGAACGGCGCGTCGTGTCGGCGCCAACTCCACCACACGCACCCTGCCGCGAACAGCGCGCTCGCGGTTTGTAGCACGCGCGCCATGTTGATCGGTGCGCCGAGCGACAGTGCGAAGACATAGGGGCTGGGCATCGTTCCCCAGGGTACGGCGCCGACGTCGGCCATCTGCTGTGTCAGCGGCAGGTGGTGGAGAAAGGCCTCCCAGGTGTCCCAGCCGAATACCGCCACGCTGGTCGCGACGAGGGCGAGCACCGTCGCCGCCGCGGCGATGATGCTACGCCACCGACCTTGCGCCAGCAGCGCGAGCGGAAACAGCAATGCCAGATGCGGCTTGATTGCGAGGAGGCCGATCAACACACCGGAGATGACTGGTCGGCGGTCGAGCCAAAGCAGGGCGAAACCGGCCAGCGCGGCGGTATAAAAGGCGTTCTGACCGTCAAGCAGATTGATCAGTCCTGCCGGTGCTGCGGCAGCAACGATCCACGCGCGCCGGTCGAGAAATACCTGTTGCACCAGCGCGGCCCAAGCTGCCGCCGATCCCAAGGAGAACACGACCAGCGCCAGGGCATATGGCAGCAATCCCAGCGGCGTGATGAACAACAGCCATACCGGCGGATATTGCCATGGAAACCAGATATTTGTCAAAAATGGCACCGCTGCATGCTGAACCGCAGCAATGGTTTCGCCATCGAACACGAGCGTCGGATGACCGGCCAGTACCAGCCGTGCCGCGCTCCAATACGCCATGAAATCGTAGCCGATTGGCTTTCCGCGGCGATCGACGAGATCCGGTAGCGAGAGGGCGATCCAGCCGATCAGCACGAGTCCAAAAATCACGACGATCATCCAGGAATAAACCTGGACGCGCTCCTTGTCCAACCAGTGGCCGCGACCCGGCGTCGGACTTTCGGTTACGGCCGTTTCATCTGTTGGCACACTACGTCGCCCGAGCTCCCTCGCCAGCGGCGAAGGTATGCTGCAATCGCTAACCTGTCGCCAATATTCTCCCGCTCCTCAGACCCATCGACGTCGGCGATCACGGAGTGGTGATTACTGCACGAACGGGCCCGTTTTGCCTCCCTTGACAGCCTGCCCGCTTCCTGGTGACTGTGCCGGTCAGCAACGTGGGGGGAGTCGTGAATGTCGCGGAGTAGCGCCGAGCGGTCGTCAACCGGGTGGGCGACGCCCGAACCCTCCGATCCGACACGCGATTCCACTGCCGCCTATCTGGCACGAGTGGCCGAACTGAAGCCGTTGATCGCCGCCGCCGGCCCGGATATCGACAGCAACCGCGAACTGCCGCCCGCGATCATTGACGGGTTGGTCGAGCGCGGCCTGTTCCGCCTGTTGCTGCCGCGCTCGCTCGGCGGTGCCGAGTTGCTGCCGGCGCAGTATGTGCCGATCATCGAGGCGATCGCCAGGATCGACGCCAGCACCGCGTGGTGCGTCAACCAGAATTCCGGCTGCTCGATGACCGCGGCGCACCTCGCGCCGGAGGTTGCGCAGGAAATGTTCGGCGGGCCGCGCGGCATTCTTGCCTGGGGGCCGGGGCCAGGTGAGGCGCGGGTGGTGCCCGGCGGCTACAAGGTGACGGCCACCTGGGCGTTTGCCAGCGGCAGCCATCACGCGAGCTGGCTCGGCTGCCATGTGCCGGTCATCGAAGCGGACGGCAAGCGGCGCCTCAGCGCTGATGGCGCGCCGGTGGTGCGCACGATGCTGTTTCCGAAAAGCGCGACGCAGTTCACCGATATTTGGCACACGATCGGGCTGCGCGGCACCGGCAGCGACCAGTATTCAGTCAAGGATCTGTTTGTGCCCGAGGATTATTCGCTCGACGTGCTGTCGCGTCGTGATGCAGCGCCGCGCGAGGCGGGGCTGCTGTATCGCTTCAGCAGCCTGCAGCTTTATGCGGCCGGGTTTGCCGGGGTCGCGCTCGGGATCGCGCGGGCAATGCTTGACGAGTTCATCGTGCTGGCGCGTGACAAGATTCCACGCGGTGCGCGCAAGACAATGCGCGACAACAACGTGACCCAGGCCGATGTAGCGCATGCCGAGGCAAACCTGTCGTCGGCGCGCACCTGGCTGCTGCATTCGCTGGAGGAGATAACCGCGGTGGTGGCCAAACGCGGTCACATCACGCTCGACGAGAGGATGGTGATCCGTTTGGCAGCGACCCACGGCATCAGCACGGCGTCGGAGACCGTCGACGTGCTGTATCAGGCAGCGGGCGCGACGGCGATCTTCAACACCAACCCGTTTGAGCGCCGCTTTCGCGACATCCATTCGGTGGCGCAGCAACTGCAAGGCCGCCAGCAGCATTTCGAAACAGTCGGCCAGCATCTGATGGGTCTGGAAACCGATAACGGCTGGCTGTAGCGCCGGACGCTAAGTCCGGCGCTGCTGGAAATCCTCGCGCAGCCGGTTGCGCAGATTGGCGAGGCCGGCGGCGATATAGCCGCCGTCGATCGCGATTTCCGCGCCGCTGATAAAGCTCGCTTCGTCGGAGGCGAGAAACAGCACGAGTTCGGCGCACTCAAGCGGCGTGCCCTGCCGCCCCATCGGGATCGCGGTGCGTGCGGCTTGTGCGAAGGCTTCGCCGCCGCTCTGGAAAAAGCCGGTATCGGAAATCTGGCCGGGATGAATCGAGTTGATTCGGATGTTCCACGGCGCGAATTGCAGCACGGCAGTCTTGGTCAAGCCGCGTAGTCCCCATTTGCTGGCGGTGTAGGCGGCATCGTCGTGCGCGGTGAGGCCGGCGGTCGACGAGATGTTGATGATCGAGCCGCTACTGCCGCCTTTCGCAACCGTATCGCGGATGGCGGGCGCTGCGTGCTTCATGCCGAGCAGCGGCCCGGTCAGGTTGACCTCAAGGGTGCGGTTCCAGGCTTCGACCGTGGTGTCGACGATTCCCTGTCTTGCGATCGTGCCCGCATTGTTGACCAGGATGTGCAACCCGCCGAACGCCGATAAGGTCGCGGCCATGACATCCTGCCAAGCCGGCTCGCTCGATGCGTCGTGCACCCGGAACTGAACCCGGGCGCCCTGCGCTTCGAGACGCTTGGCCAGGGCCCCGCCGCGGGCGCTGTCGACATCGGTCAGCATCACCGCGGCGCCTTCGCGCACGAACAATTCCGCCTCGGCGACGCCTTGCCCGCCGGCGGCCCCGGTGATCAAGGCAGTTTTCCCTGACAGTCGCGGCATCGTTCTACCTCCTGAATTGAATCAATTCGGGCAAAGGCTGCGGCGGCGGTTAGGCTGGCTGCACGATGCCGCGGCCGAGCGATTGCTGCGCTTCGACGGGGCGACGGGTCAGGGTCAGGGTCGCGGTGGCGCCGAGCAATGCGAGAATGCCGGTAACCACAAACGTGCCGTTAAAGCTGCCGGTCAACTGTACGACATAACCGGTGACGATCGGCCCCATCAGGCCGAAGGAGTTGCCGCCGAGCACGGTGATGCTGGTCACCTTGCCGATATCGGCGCGGTTGCGCACGAGGTCGGTCACCAGCGCGAAATTCAGCGCGCTGCCGGCCGAACCAGTCGAGCGCGCAACCGCCAGCACCGCGACAATCGCCCACAAATTGTCGAGAAACGGCACCAGCAGGATGCTCGCCGTGGTGACCATCATGACCGCGATCATGGTGCGGCGACGCCCGGCATGCACGCTCTCGCGGCTGAGCAGGCGGTCGCTGACACTGCCGAGAATGACCGCCATCACCATCGCGACGCCGAACGGCACGGCGCTGACCATGCCGGCGTTCAGCAGGCTCAGCCCTTTGGTCGACTGCAGATAGGTCGGCAGCCAGGTCAGCAGCATGTAGCCGCCATAGACTTCGCAGCCCTGGGTCAGAAACAGGCCCCACACGGTCGGCAGGCGCAACAGCCGCCCGAGCGGCGAGGCAACGCTGTCATCGCCGACCGGGGCCTGCGCGCCGTCGCGTTCGGCAAGGATTTTGTCCCGCTCGGTCGGGCGCAGCCAGCGCACCTGCTCGGGTTTGCCGAAAAACAGCAGCCACGCAACCAGCCAGATGAAACCGCCGGCGCCCGCCGCAAAGAACCCGGCGCGCCAGCCAAGCGAACTGACGATCATTGCAATGATCACCGAACCGAGCGCCGGCCCGGCCGCGCCGCCGGCCCCGAAAATCGCATTGGCGAGCCCGCGTTCAGCCGCCGGAAACCACTCGCGGATAACCCGGTTGGAAGCCGGCCAGCTCGTCGATTCCCCCATCCCCATAACCATGCGCGTGCCGGCCATGAACCAATAGCCCGGCGACAGCCCGGTAAAGAGCGTTGCCACCGACCACAGCGCGATGCCGCCGGCATTGACCGCCTTGCCGCCAAACCGGTCGACCAGAAGCCCGACCGGCAACAGGCACAGCACATAAGTCCACAGAAACGACGACAGCAGATAGCCCATCTCGACCGGCGACAGATGAAACTCCGTGCTGATCGGCTTGGCGGCGACCGACAGCGCCACCCGGTCGGTGTAGTTGATCAGGGTGAGCGTAAAAAGAAACACGCACACCCAGGCGCGACGGATATTCATCGCCCGGCGCCTTGCGTCGCGGGCCTGTCGCTGCAGGTGAATTCGATACCGGTCGGCATGGGTGCGGCTCCCTCCAGGCGAGTTCTCTTGGCTCTTGCCGCGCACCCTCCCTCTATTTCCGTTACTTGGCAACGTGTTGCCTGTCTCGTCCGGGCCAGGGGAGCCCGGACGAGGCGTCGTCGAATTTTACGAGCGCATAAAGCCTTCGAGTTCCGACGAGGCGTAATCGATCGCCGCATCGACCGATTTGCCTTCCTGGGTGCATTTGGCGACCATCTTGCACATCGTCGCCTGCGCGTAGATCTGCGACCCGATATTGACCGGGGCGGGAAAGCCCGAGAGGTTCGGCGTTACGTCGTTGCGCGGCGGATAATTGTAGATCGTGCCTTTGGGCGGCCCTTCCTCGGCCCAGGTCTTGAAGTCGAGCAACTTGGCAAATGGCGGGATGTCGTAGCCAAGGCTGCCTTCAACCAGCGTCTGCACCGATTGCCGGGTCGACAGATGCGTCAGCAGGCTTTTCGCCGCCGGGATGTTCTTTGAGAATTTCCAGATGCCCCAGAAACCGAAATTGGTCGGATCATAGCGCCCCTTGGGACCTTTAGGAGATGGGAAGGTCCATAATTTCTCGGCGATTTTCGGTGCGTCGCGCTTGGCCACGGCCCAGGCCGACGGCGGGTTCATGATAAAGGCGCTCTGCCCTGAGATCAGCGCCTTGTTGTTGCCGGCATTGTCCCACGCGAAGATGGTTTCCGGCATCAGCGGCACCAGCTTCTTGAACCATTCGAGAACCTGTTTGGTGGCGTCGGATTTGACCGTGATGTTGCCTTTGGCGTCGACCAGCTGGGCGCCATGCGCGGCAAAGACCGAACCGACCCAATTGACCGCGTCGCTGCACTGGCTGATCGCGAGGCCGAATGGGTGGCCGGCCTTGTGGCATTTCTCGGCGACCGTCAGGAAATAGTCCCACGTCCATTTGTCGGACAGTTCCTTGTCGGCTGGCGTCCCCGCCGGGTACATCTTGGTGATGTCGAGGTCGGCATATTCCTTCAGCATGTCGATGCGGCCACAGGACGGCAGCGACGTGGTGCGCACCCCGGTCGGCACCGCGACCCAGTGGCCGTTCGGCTTGCCGACATATTCGGTGCCGGCGAGCACGTTGCCGTGTTCCTTGATCAGCGCATTGACGATATCGTCCACCGGCTCCCAGTCGGGTTCATGGGCGGCGGCGTACCAGGTCTGCACCTCCATGATGTCGTGGCCGGATTTCGCCTGCGCCTCGGCCGCCAAGGTCAGCAGGTCCTTGTCGCCGTTAGAGGTAATGAAGTCGATCTTGATGTCGACTTTCTCCTTGTCGGCCCAGTCCTGGCATAATTTGCGCAGCGGCTCGTTGGCGCCGGGCACCCAGTGATCCCAGAACGCGACCGACAGTGATCCCGCCGCCCGCGCGCCACGCACGAACGGCACCGCCAGCGCTGTCGTCGCCAGCGCTCCGGTCTGCAAGACACGTCGCCTCGTCAGATTCGTCATCTGAGTTTTCCTCCGCTGTTCACGGCGCGGTTGCGCCGGTTTTTCGTCGCCGCCTCAAGCGGGTGGCCCGATTTGCGGAGGAATGTAAGCCGGCGTCGTGCCGCCGTATAGAGCGGTTGCTCTACGCCGTTAGCATAGGGTGTTAGCGTAGAGTCGGCGGCGGGGCTGTCTACGATTCGGCTTATCTATAATTGGCCTGTCTACAATTTTGGTAGGTAATCCTTGCGCGGGTATTCTTCCCAATACTGCCGGAAGCCCTTTTCGCTGGCCTCGCCGTGGGCGTGGCCGTGCGGGTGGGCTTTCAGGCGGTCGACATCGATGTCGATGCCCAGGCCGGGGGCGGTCGGCAGGTCGATCCAGCCGTCTTTGACTGTCAGGTTGGTTGTCGCGATGTCGCGGCAGACATTCTCGAAATTGACGAAGTATTCGGTAATCTTGAAATTCGGGATCACCGCCGAGACATGCACCGTCGCCGCCAACCCGACCAGCGGCGAATTGTAGTTGTGTGGCGACATCACGACCGCCTGCGGCTGCGCCATTACCGCGATGTCCATCAGGGCGCTGATGCCGCCGATGGCGCAGATATCCGGGTTGAGGATATCGGCGGCACGGCGCGACAGGCACTCGAAGAACGATTCCTTGGTGTAGAGCGCCTCGCCGGTGACGATCGGGATATTGACCTTGTCACGCACCTCGGCAAGCAAAGCCAGATTGTCGGCAAGGCACGGTTCCTCGTACCACTCGATGCCGAGTTTTTCGAGGCGGCGGCCGATGCGGATCGCGTGCGCCGGGGCAAACCGGCGATGTGCCTCGACCAATATCTCGAAATCCGGCCCGACCGCCTCGCGTACCGCGGCGACATAGTCGATCGCGAAATCCTCGTCCCTACGGTCGACATGGGTGCGCCACGGTCCGGGGAACGGGTCGAACTTGGCGGCGCTGAACCCCATGCCCTTGACCTTGCGGGCGCGCTCGACGCCGTCCTCGATCGAGCCGCGGCCGGCCCAGCCATTGGCGTAGATGCGGACGCGTTCGCGCGAGGCGCCGCCCAGCAGGTTGTAAACCGGCAAGCCGGCGATCTTGCCGATGATGTCCCACGAGGCGATCTCAATCGCGCTCCACGCCGACAGCAACTCCATCGATCCGCGCTTGATCGCGAAATCATCGAACATGACCTGCCCGGTATGGCGGATTTGAAACACGGCACGGCCGATCACCTGCGCCGCCATCTTCTCGATCAGCGTTGCAATGACCTCTTCGCGGCCATGCGTGACATAGGCCTCGCCCCAGCCATGCAGCCCATCCTCGGTCTCGACCCGGCACAGCAGCAGGTCTTTCGAGCTTTTGGTGCCGAGGATAAAGCTCTCGATGCGTGCGATTTTCATGTCTTTCTTCCTTACTCAGGTGTACCTGCGCCAGGTTGTATCTACAGCCCCCGTCGCCACAGGGTAGCGCCGTCGGATGAATCCCGAAGTTGAAAAATTTCTGCGAGAGCCAGTCGACTCTTTCGATGAAGCCCTTAGACTGCTCGCGCGGATCATTGGGGCTCTCGACGCCGGCACCGCTCTCGGCCTGACAGCGTTGTCGCTTTTGTCATCAAGCGATCCGGCTCTAACAGGGCTCGGCATCTGTCTCCCCTGGCTGGTGGCCGCCCTGTTCCTGCTGACTGCCGTCCCGGGCCTGCTGCTTGCCCGTCGCGGCCTCCGTCCCCGCATAGCCGTAGCCCTTGTCGGTGCCTTCCCGCTTGCGTTCATGGTGATTTATGGGGTGCTGCTAATGCTTCCTGGCTGAACGCCGAACATCACCCCGACATTGCAGCATCCGCAACCGCGAGACCGTGAAGCAGATTTCATCTGCAATGGTGTGATAACCCAGCCTAAGTGATTATGATATCGCCGCTGTTTTCCGGCACAGTATTTTCATTATTGCGATCGACGAACCAGAATTTAATGGCGTCGGTAGCGGCGGCGTGTGCTTTCGAGAGTTCGACCGCGAGCTGAGTCGCTTTGTCACGGAGACGATCTCGACAAGCCTCCTCGAATCGTGCTGCCAATTCCCCAACGCGCATCACCCCCAAATTGCCGGCCATGCCTGCGAGCATATGCGCGGCCACACCTAACGTCGCAAGATCGCCATCAGCGACATGGTCACGAATTTGCACCATGTGTCCTTCGGAATTTTCAAGATAAGTCTGAAGAAATTCCTCGAGAGGCTCTCGCGACAACAATTTTTCCAAACTCTCCAACCGCGGGATGTCGAGGTCCCGCGACCGGGCTGGTTCGACAATGCCTCCGGTTGGCGGCATATCTGCGCCCGAGGGGCTTTGGATCGGCGCAGTCGGTTTGATACGAGCCACCAAGGCTTGTAGTTTAGCGAACAGAACGTCCGGTTGGATTGGTTTTGAAATGTAATCGTTCATTCCGGCGTCGATATACTGCTCCCTGTAACCGCTCATTGCGTTTGCGGTGAGAGCTATAATGTGAACATCACATTTGGGAGGCGGAAATGCCCGAATTTGTTTGGTCGCCTGCACCCCGTCCAATTCCGGCATCTGTACATCCATGAGGACGAGATCATATGTACCGTGCTGTACCGCATCGACGGCTTGGTGCCCATTGGCGACGACGGTCACCGCTTCGTGTCCTGCTTTCCGGAGGAGCGCCAGGACAAACTGTTGATTGATTCTATTGTCTTCGGCCAGTAAAACCCGCAGCGGCGATAAAGGTTTATCGACCGGTTTCAAAGGCGCCGCCGATGCAAATTCCATGAGCTGTGCGGCGGATGGTGAAACCGATGCTGGCCCGCTTGAACCGCTGTAGAGCTTTACGAGACAGTCGAGGAGTTCGCGCTGACGAACCGGCTTATTGAGGGAGGCGTCAAGCATGTTCGCAACGCTGCCAAAGATCGTGGGGCCCGCCGACGAAACCAGCACCACTTTGATTTCGCAGACAGTTGGCATTTTCCGCAGGCGCTCCACAAGCGCACTGCCCGAGAGACCAGGCATCATGTGGTCGGTAAAAATGATGTCGTATGGCTGACTAAAATGCCATGCCCGCTCGACCTCGGCGAGTGCGCCGAACGCATCGGGGACGCACGTCACCTCCATGCCGAAAGCTCCAAGTTGACGTGAAAGAATCTCGAGGTTCATGGGAAGATCATCAACGACGAGGGCCCGCACTCCCTTGAGCTGTGCCGGCAGGCTTCGGCGATCGGCAAGAACCGCCGTCGAAGGTTCAAGCGATATTTCAAACGAAAATGTTGAACCAGCACCCGGGCGGCTGTTGACGCCGATCGTTCCTCCCATCAACCCGACGAGTTGTTCGCAAATCGCCAGCCCGAGACCAGTGCCGCCGAAGCGACGCGTAATTGAGCTGTCCGCTTGGGTAAATTTTTGGAATAGCCTGGTTTGAGCTTCTTCAGTCATCCCGATACCGGTATCGGCGACCTCAAATCGCATCGTTCTTTCCGCTTCGCTGCCGTTCAGACCCAAAACTCGGATCGAGACACCCCCCTTAGCCGTAAACTTGACAGCGTTGCCGATGAGATTGAGCAGTACCTGGCGGAGCCGGGTCGGGTCTCCGCGGAACACGGTACTAAGCGCCGGATCAACGAAAACTCCAAGATCGAGCCCTTTTTCGCGCGCCTTGGGGCTTAACAGCGCTACAGCAGATTCGACAGTATCAACTAAGTCGAAATCCACCTTTTCGATTTCGAGTTTGCCGGCTTCTAATTTCGAGATGTCCAGAATATCATTGATGATTGCAAGGAGCGCCTCCGCCGACTCCTGAACCGCAAATGCATATTTGTACTGCTCTTCCGTCAACAACGTATCGAGAAGCAGACCATTCATCCCGAGAATGCCGTTCATGGGCGTACGGATCTCGTGACTCATATTAGCCAGAAACTCAGATTTCGTGTGATTTGCCGCTTCCGCAGCATCCATCGCAAGTCGTAGTTTGGATTCGCTTTCGCGTAGCCTTTCGGTCTCGTGCATTGCTTGCTGGGCGAGGTGATCGTCGACGATCGAACCGGAGAGACCAAGGGTAACGATGAGGATCGTGACTGCCACCACCGCCACAGCCAGTAGACCCGGGTTAAGGACCGCATCGGGAACCGCAACTTGCGGGTTCCAGTCCAGGGTCACCGCGGCCATCGCGATAAAGTGCAGCCCACAAATGGCTAATACTAAAAGAAAAGTTGCGCCGATACGAAAGCGCCATTTTATTCCAAGTGACAGCATCTGCATTGCTGCGGCAGCGAATGTCGCGCCGGCCGCAAGCGACAGGCTCACATAAACGGCATCCCAGTGGAAATCCGCCGCTACCCGCATCGCCGCCATGCCGATATAATGCATGCCACCGACACCGATACCAACAAAGACTCCGCCAACCAGCCAAAGGTTGTAGCGTAGTGCGACAAACAGACCCAAATAAGAGGCTATGAGCGCTACGATGAACGAGGCGACCGTTAGTGTAATATCGTAACCGACCGGGATACCGGGCATATAGGCCAGTTCGGCGACAAAATGGGTGGTCCATACGCCCGAGCTGAAGACGATCGCAGCTGCGACCAACCAGGTCAGTTGCTTACTATTGCCTTCCGCTTGTCGGGCTCGAACAATGAGATTCGAGGATGTGAAATTAGCGAAGAAGCAGATCAAGCCTGCGAGCACGACTAGTCGCAAATCGTGCTGGTCGACAAGGCAGCCATAAATACGCAGCATGGCAGCTCCCCCAGGTGCTCACAAAATCAAATTCTACAGCGAATATTTCTATTCATTCTGGTTGTAGATGGCGCTTACTCTACCTTTAAGGCATTGGCGGCGACGGTCCAGAAAAGCGTCCCTTCTATACGCCTATGCGAACGGGAAGCGAATATCGAGCATCGCAGCAAGCTGCTGTTTGGCTCCGGACTCATCGCTGTAGCGGTTAAATTTTGCCGAAGGAGCGGCGGATCCCAGGTCGGGCGCTGGTGCGTGCGGCAGTCAGGCAGTAGGGTTTCGGCCATAGTCTTACCCAGAGTCTTACGAGGGAGCACGCCGATGCAGGTCATGGATGCGATTACCGAAATCCTGAAGCGGGAGGGCATGACGACGATGTTCTGCTTTCCGACGACGCCGATCATCGAGGCGGCGGTGGCCGGCGGGCTGCGGCCGGTGATCTGCCGCCAGGAGCGGGTCGGAGTACATATGGCGGACGGCTATGCCCGCATCACCAACGGCAAGCCGGCCGGGGTATTTGCGATGCAGTACGGCCCCGGCGCCGAGAACGCGTTTGCCGGCATCGCCTCGGCCTATTCCGATTCAACGCCGCTGCTGCTGTTGCCGCTGGGTCATCCGCGCGACACGGCGCAGATGTTTCCGCTGTTCAACTCGACCCGCACCTATGCCTCGGTCACCAAGCATGTCGAGCCGGTGGTGATGCCCGAGCATGCGGTGCCGGCGATGCGCCGCGCCTTCAACGCCTTGAAAAACGGCCGTCCCGGCCCGGTCATGCTGGAAATTCCGACCGATGTGATGACCGCCGAGTTCGAAGGCAACCAGATCGATTACACGACCGTGAAGCGGGTGCGCTCGGCCGGTGACGAGGACGATATCGACGCGGCTGCGGAGATGCTGATCGCCGCCAAGGCGCCGATCCTGATCGCGGGGCAGGGCGTCTTGTATGCGGAGGCCAGCGACGAACTCGTTGCGCTCGCCGATCTGCTCGATCTGCCGGTAATGACGACGACCGACGGCAAGAGCGCCTTTCCGGAAAACCACGCGCTGGCGCTCGGTTCGGGCGGCGTCGTCTATACCGGGCACGGCCGGCAGTTGCTGCTCGATTCGGATGTGATCTTCGCGATCGGCACCAGCCTGACGCGGCACAACATCTCGACCCCGATCATCCCGGACGGCAAGCAGATCATCCACGCGACCAACGACACGCGCGACCTCTACAAGGCCAACGACACCGCCATCCCGATCCTCGGCGACGCCAAGTTGGTGCTGGCGCAACTGATCGACGCGGTAAAAGACCGGCTCGGCGGTCGCGCCCATTCGACCGGCGCGCGCCACAAGATCGCGACCCTCAAGGCCGAGTGGCTGCAGCGCTGGCATGCCAAGCTGCGCTCGCATGAACGGCCGATCTGCCCTTATTTCGTGATCTCGGAATTCATGCGCGTCATTCCGTCAGAAGACGCGATCGTGACGCATGATTCCGGCAGCCCGCGCGACCAGCTCCTGCCGTTTTATCAGGCAGTCCAGCCGCGCGGCTATATGGGGTGGGGCAAGTCGCACCAGCTCGGCACCGGCCTCGGCCTCGCGATCGGCGCCAAGGTGGCCGCGCCCGACAAATTCTGCGTCAATTTCATGGGCGACGCCGCGTTCGGTATGACCGGACTGGATTTTGAGACCGCGGCGCGCAGTGGCATCCCGATGACGACGATCGTCCTCAACAACTCGACGATGGCAATCGAGACGCACGCAATGGCGTTCAGCCACGAAAAGCACCGTACCCGCGATCTCGGCGGCAGCTACGCCAATCTGGCGCAGGATCTCGGCGGCTGGGGCGAGCGAGTGACCAACCCGCATGATGTCGCCGGTGCCATCCTGCGCGCCCGCAAGATCAACGAAAGCGGCCGCGCTGCCTTACTTGAGTTCATCACCAGCGCCGAAACCGCCTTCTCGCACCGCCGCGGCGCCGCATAAGCGCCGGGTTCTCGCGATCAGTGGCCGCTACGGATCGTCATAGCCGCGGCGGCCGCTGATAAAGACCAATGCCATCAGCCCCATCCCGACGGCCAGCGTCAGCAATACGCCGAGCGCCATCGCGATCCACCCGGCCGTGCTGATGTCCGAATCGCCGATCTGGTTCCACAGCGCCGCGATAACGGCGCCGATCAGCCCGACGACGCCGACCGCAATAACAACCGCAATCCAGGCCGAGCGATGGCGCGGGGCGATCATTGGGGCGGTCATGGGGTTCTCCTGACTGACGCGCACCGGGCGTCATCATGCCCACTTGTGCCGCAAATGCCGCTTACGCAAGGGTGGCGTGCGTGGCACAGTGCCGCCGTCCGGACCTTCTTAACGGAGAATTTCGATGCCGACAGAAAGCAAGCATCCCGAAACCATCGTGCTGCATGCCGGCTATCGCAGCGATCCGGCAACCAATTCGGTCGCGGTGCCGATCTATCAGACGACGAGCTATCAGTTCAACAATAGCGAACATGCCGCCAATCTGTTCGGGCTGAAGGAACTCGGCAACATCTATACCCGCATCATGAACCCGACCAACGACGTGCTGGAGCAGCGTGTCGCGGCGCTCGAAGGCGGGGTGGCGGCGCTGGCGCTGGGGTCGGGGCAGGCGGCGTCATTGTTCTGCGTCAACAACATCGCCCAGGCCGGCGACAATTTCGTCAGCTCGACCAACCTCTACGGCGGCACCTGGAACCTGTTTCTGCACACGATGATGCGGACGATGGGCATCGAAGTGCGCTTTGTCGATCCGTCCGACCCGGAGAATTTCCGCCGCGCCACGGATGCCAAGACGCGCTGCTATTACGCCGAGACATTGCCGAACCCGAAGCTCGAAGTCTTTCCGATCTCCGAGGTGGCCAAGATCGGGCGTGAAATGGGCGTGCCGCTGATCATGGACAACACCGCGGCGCCGGTCATCTGCCGGCCGCTCGACCACGGCGCGGCGGTGGTTATGCACTCAACGACGAAATATATCGGGGGGCACGGCACCTCGATCGGCGGCATTGTCGTCGATGGCGGCAATTTCGATTGGGAAAAGCACGCCGACCGTTTCCCACTCTTGAACCAGCCCGATCCGTCGTATCACGGCGCAGTGTGGACACAGGCGGTCAAGCCGCTGGGGCCGATCGCGTATATCCTCAAGATGCGGGTGACGTTGCTGCGCGACATCGGCGCCGCGGCAAGTCCGTTCAACGCCTTTTTGCATATCCAGGGGTTGGAGACCCTGCCGCTGCGCATGCGGGTGCATTGCGCCAATGCGAATGCAGTCGCCAAATACCTGTCCGAGCATCCGAAGGTCAGCAAAGTCATCCACCCGAGCGTGATGACCGGCGAAGCAAAGCGGCGAGCCGATGCGCACCTGAAAGGCGGTTACGGCGCCCTGCTCGGTTTTGAATTGAAGGGCGGACTGGATGCCGGGCGGGCGTTTATCGACGCACTGAAGATGTTTTACCACGTCGCCAATATCGGCGACGCGCGCAGCCTCGCGATCCATCCGGCCTCGACGACGCACTCGCAGCTGACCGCCGAGGAGCAGTTGCAAACCGGCGTGACCGACGGCTATGTCCGCCTGTCGATCGGTCTCGAACACGAGGAAGACATCCTCGCTGATCTGAAACAGGCGCTCGCCGCGGCATAGTCGCTGGAGCAGCAGTCATGCCCGAGGGCGAGGGCAATCTCACGCTGGCCCTGGCGTGGCCAATCGATCTCCGGCTGACGGTCGCCAGCCACGGATGGGTGCATCTCGAACCGTGGCGGTGGGAAAGCGACAGCGGCTGCCTGCGGCGGGCCGAACGGATCGGCGATCGCGTTGGCACCCTCGCCGTGCGACAGAGCGATCTACAGGCGTTGTCGATCGAATGGCACGGGTTTGCCGATGATGCCCGGCCGGAAATCCTGCGCCGGGTCGGGCGCTGGGTGTCGGCGGAATGGAACCCGGCGGCGGCGGTCGCTGCGTTGCAGGCCGGTTTTGCAGCGGAGGCTGTTCTGGTGGCGGCCGGGGCTGGGCGGTTGCTGCGCTGCTCGACCTTTTACGAGGATTTCATCAAGACGCTGCTGACCGTCAACACCAGTTGGGCGGGAACATGCCGGATGAATGCGGCGCTCGTCGCCGAGCCGGGGGGCGGTGCTTTTCCGCGGCCGCGCGATCTGCTCGAGTATGGCGAAGAGCGCTTGCGTCGCGTTGCCAAGCTCGGCTTTCGCGCGCCGACCGCCATTGCCGCGACGCAACGGATGCTCGACGACGGCATCATCGATGCAGACGGGCACGGCGTCGAGGAGCGGCTCGATTATGACTATCTGATCGCTCTGAAGGGGATCGGCCCCTATGCCGCGGCGCATTGCCGGATGTTGCTGCATGATTTCAGCCGCATCCCGGTCGATTCGGTTGTCGTCGCTCATCTGCGCAACCTTCATGACACGACGCCGGCCGCATTCATCGCCGCCCGGATCGAATGCGGCATCTACCTCGGCCTCGGCTATCGGCTGTTGCGGCTGCGCGAGAAATTTCAGGTTCCCGACATCGAAATCGTCCCGGCTTCCGGCGATGCCGTGGTGTCGGCGTATTAGGGTCTTGGCCGCGGCGCGGCGGACTTCCAGATCATCTACCAGACGTTCAAGCTGTAGCGTCGCCTGCACAAATCAGTACATAGATTCTGGAGGTTAAGTTGACGTCCCGAGAGCTACCGATAGATATCGCACGGTCGGTACGCGTTTGGCGAAAAAGTCACATATCTTGGCTCTTAGGGTTTTTTATCCTGGGCACAGTTGGTATAGCTCTACCGGCACTGCTCGCATCGGGGCTTTTGCAAGACTATCCAGCGTGCACCAAGATAATCGCGATAACAGCCAGTGTCGGGGCGGGATTACAGACATTTCTACGATGCGATGTGAGAGCTGATCGCTATCACGCGGCATACCGAATATTGCGGGCCGCCGACCTTCGATTTCAGCTTGACGATAATTTCACTCCCGCCCAAGTCGCAGACGCGTTTGCACGCGGAGAACTGGCGATAGAGTCAGCTTTCGCTCCGAATGACATGAAAGAAGAGGAGGCGCGGACTCAGAGTTAATGCTGAGGTGTTGCCGGAATAATCTGCGGAACTATCGCCTCACTCGTCGCTGTCGGCGGCAAACCCCGCGCTGCCAAGCCGCGGATAATCACCATCCGCGTCTCGGGCGGCAACGGCCCGGACTGGATGGTCCTCGCGATGAGGTGACCGAGGCAATGGCTTCGCCGTCTTCCCGGTTCCGTGTGCGGCCTAAGTGGAACGAACAGGTTCCGCCACGGGTTGGAGGGGAAAGGGTGGAGAGTGACATGCGCGTACAGACACTGCACTCGGCCGGTGGGCAGCGCACGATGGCGATCGTGCTCGAAACCGGGGATGAGGCCATGGCATGCCTCAAGCAGATCGCTCGCAAGGAAGGCATTACGGCCGCGCAGTTCACCGCAATCGGCGCGTTCTCGTCCGCGACGCTGGGCTATTTCGACTGGCAGGCCAAGGACTACCTGCACAATCCGGTCGAAGAGCAGGTCGAGGTGGCGTCACTGATGGGGGATATCGCCCTCGGCTCGGATGGCAAGCCGTCGCTGCACATGCATTGCGTGCTCGGGCGCCGGGATGGGTCGGCGTTCGCTGGCCATCTGATCGAAGGCTGGGTGCGTCCGACGCTCGAGGTCGTTCTCGTGGAGAGTCCGGCCCATCTGCAAAAGAAGCACGACCCGGAAAGCGGCTTAGCCCTGATCGACCCGCACTCGTGATCGGCCCGCACCCCTAAGGTGCAATCCGCGAACCCCGCGATCCGCGACCTCTCGGGCTGCTGCCGAAGGCATGCTCGCCGCTGCGGAATTGGCACGGCGGCATTCATGCGATGCCGACCGCCGGAGACGCCGGTAAAAACTGCGACAAAGTTTATCCCCGTTTGGGGTTGACTTAAAAACACTGACAATTTATGTCTGTGTTATGGCACATATCACCACCAGCGTCGAATACGCGATCCACGGATTGCTTTGGCTGGTCGGCAACGACAACAAACCCCTTAGCAGTCGCGATATCGCCGATCTGCAAGCGATCTCGCCCAGCTTTCTTGCCAAGATTTTTCCAAAACTCGAGAAGGCTGGGATCGTAGCGGCGAGTGAGGGCGTGCGCGGCGGATATCGCCTTGCGCGCTCGGCCGACAAGATCAGCTTCCTTGACATCGTCGATGCCATCGAAGGCGACAAACCCTTATTCGATTGTCAGGAGATACGCGGGCGTTGTGCTGTTTTTGGCGATAGCGCCCCTGACTGGGCGACGGCTGGCACCTGCGCCATCCACGCCGTGATGCTGCAGGCCGAGAAGGCCATGCGCAATGCATTGGCGGCGCAGACGCTCGGCGATGTGGCTCTTCGCTTCGGCGGCAAAGCGCCAGGCGAGTTCATCGCCGATGTCCACGCATGGATAGATCAACGAGTTGACAAGCGCACCGCACGGGTCGGCAGACGGACGCATGACCCGCCCTCTTAGCGCCGCGCGCCGAGGCCCGCTATGCGAAATTTTCCGAATTTCTTTCTCGGCTTCTGCCGGACGCTCCGAGAAAGAGCCTGGACGCCTCCGTCATGACGTTACGGAACGGTGGCCTGCGCCCGGCGCCAGCGAGGGAGCTTTTATGACCATAAAAATCGTCGTGCTCGGCGGTACCGGCCTGATCGGGTCGAAGACCGTCCCGATTCTGCGCCAGGGGGGCCACGAGGTCGTTGCCGCGTCGCCCAGAACCGGCGTCAACAGCATCACCGGCGAAGGCCTCAAAGAGGTGATGGCCGGCGCGAATGTGGTGATCGACCTCACCAATTCGCCGTCATATGAACCCAAAGCAGTGCTGGAATTTTTTGCGACCTCTGGCCGCAATATTCACGCTGCCGAGGTTGCCGCCGGGGTCGGACATCATGTCGCCTTATCCATCGTCGGCACTGACCGGATGCCCGACAACGGCTATTTCCTGGCCAAGGTCGCTCAGGAAAATCTGATCGTGGCCTCAGGCATTTCTTACACCATCGTCCGAGCGACCCAATTCCTGGAGTTTCTCTCCGGCATCGCCGCGGAAAGCACGGCAGGGAACGCGGTTAGCCTGGCGGCGGGCCTGTTCCAACCGATCGCGGCCGACGATGTTGCCGCGTTTGTTGCTGATGTCGCGGTTGGGGCGCCGCAGAACGGGATCGTCGAGATTGCCGGCCCGGAACGCGCACCGTTCGACGAGACCATCGCCCGCTATCTAAAGGCGGTCGGTGATCCGCGCGAGGTCGTGCGCGATCCCGAGGCTCGCTACTTTGGCGGACGCGTTGAGGAATATTCGCTTGTGCCGATGGGTGAGGCGCGCCTTGGCCGCACCAGTCTCGATGAATGGCTGCGACGCTCGCCGGCAGCCGCTTGATCCGCACCGTCAGCCGAAGGGATTGAGACCCATGAAGCGCATTCTTTATTCGCTGCTTCTCGCCACTCTGCCGCTCGGGAGCGCCCTCGCGGATGAGCCGGAAGCGAAAAATGCCAAGGTGACGCTTGTCTATCAGCACGAATTGCCGAACGTTCCCGGCAAAAGTATCAAGGGCGTGCTTGTCGAGTACGGCCCGGGCGGGTATTCGCCTGGTCATACGCATGCAAGTTCCGCGTTCATCTACGCGACCGTGCTGGAGGGGGCGATCCGCAGCCAGGTCAATAGCGGGCCGGTGATCACCTATCAGGCCGGACAGAACTTCTCGGAAATGCCCGGCGACCGTCACGGTGTCAGTGCGAATGCGAGCGATACGAGCCCGGCGAAGCTCCTTGCCGTATTTGTAGTGAATACAAACGAGACGGAACTGACAATTCCATTCAAGAACTGAAGCGCCTCGTCGTTACACGCGGCGCGTCGCATCCTCAAGATAGGGCTGCACGCACGCCAAGCTCCTGCAGGTCGAGGTCGGATTCGAGGGCGCGCAGCACCTCGTCATGGATCATCCCTGCACGGTGCAGTCGCAAAATCTCGGCGCGACCCGCCTCTATGGCGGCGAGCACGACTTCATAATGTTCGCGGCGCGCGCCGGCGCGCACCTCGGCCTCGCGGCTGTAGAGTTCCGTCATGTGCACGCGGTGGCCGTACTGTTCGAGCAGCCGTGGGTGTCTTTGGCTGCCGTCGGGCTGCTGAGACAGGCGCTCGACCATCGCAAACTGGGCTGCCGCCAACCGTGCCATAGCTTGCTCGTGCCGTAGCTGAGAAAGATTCTCTGCCGGCACGGCTCTGGGACTGAGCAGCCGGATCAGCGGCCCGATCGTGGTGCCCTGCACCAGCACCGTCGCCAGGATGACGGCAAAGGCAGCCGCCAGGATCAGATCGCGTCCCGGCATCGTTTCCGGTAGCGACAGGGCCACCGCCAATGTCACGACGCCGCGCATTCCAGCCCAGCTGATCAGCGTCGATGCGCCGAACCAGCGCGATGGACGCCGCCCGCTGAGCCGACCGCACAGCGCCTGCAAACCATCAGATGTGAATACCCAGGCAAAGCGCGACAGGATGACGGCAACGACAATCGCCAGGACCGGGACCGCGAGCGTCGTCGCGGCATCGCCGACACCGCCAAGCCGCTCGATAACGCCGCGCAGCGACAAGCCGATCAGGATGAACACGAGCGCTTCCAGCAGAAAGATCACCAGATGCCAGAAAGCGGTGCCGCGCGTGCGGACCGCCGCGGTGAAGACTTCGTGCTGGTGCCAGCCAAGCATAAGACCGGCTGCAACGGTCGAGATCACACCAGAAACGTGCAGGGCCTCGCCGCCGATATAGGCCGCCCAGGGCAGCAGCACGGCGGCGACGATGATCAGCGACGGATCCTTTAGCAACCGCAGCGACTTGACCCATAGAAATCCCAGCGCTCCGCCAATGACAAGGCCGCCAAGCGCGAGATAGCTGAATGTGATGAGGGCCTCGCCGATGCTGAACGCCCCGGTCATCGCGGCGGCAACGGCAAAGCGGAACAGGACCAGACCCGCGGCGTCATTCAGCAGGCTCTCGCCCTCCAACAGCACCATCAGCCGACGTGGCAATGCCACACGTTCGAGGACAGCCTTTGCGGCAACCGCGTCCGGCGGCGAGACCACGGCACCCAGCGCAAAGCAAGCCGCCCACGGCAGACCGGGCACGATCCAGTGCGCGACCAGGCCGACAACCAGCGTCGTAAAAGCCACGGCTCCGATCGCCAACAG
The DNA here is from genome assembly GCA_036268425.1 of Allostellaceae bacterium. Taxonomy (GTDB): domain Bacteria; phylum Pseudomonadota; class Alphaproteobacteria; order ATCC43930; family CGMCC-115725; genus DATARH01. Next base: position 10,143 of record DATAUE010000162.1, on the reverse strand, counting down.
CAGAATGCCGCCGAGATGTCTGCGGAAATCGGACCAGGCCGTGAAATACGCCCCATCCATCAGCAGCGGCGGCAGGAACAGGACGAACACCAGCTCCGGATCGAGGCTGACCGTTGGAAAGTCCGGGACAAAGGCGAGCACCATGCCGCCCGCGATCAGCGCCGCCGCCGGCGGCAACCGCAACATTTTTGCCAGCAGTTCCAGGCCGAGAATCGCGACCAATAGGAGCAGGGTGAACTCGAACGCGGCGACAGGCGACATGGGCAAACGGGCTGGGGAGCGGGAGACCGAAATGTACGTGAACGCATTGGCACGCGACACTTCAGATCGCATTAGAAGGGTGACAGAAATACGGTATACCTGGGTGAACCGCGGCAATAAGCGGGGAGGGCGATGACGCTGATGCGGAAGCCGATAGAACGCCGCCGATTTCTGGCGGGATGCGCAGCGGCCGGGATGGCGGCGAACTTGCCGATGCCGGCGATTGCCGAAAACGCGCCGGTAAAAATCGGGCTGCTGACGGTCAAAACCGGTCCGCTCGCGCAAGGCGGCATCCAGATGGAACAGGGCACCGCGCTGTTTCTCAAGCATGCCGGCAACAAACTCGCCGGGCGGTCGGTCGACCTGGTCGTCGCCGATACCGGCGGCAACCCCGCTGGAACCAAAACCAAGGCACAGGAATTAATCGAGCGCGACCATGTCGACATGATCTTCGGGCCGCTCGCGGCCTTTGAACTGCTGGCGATCAGCGATTACGCGACGCAGCAGAAATGCCCGATCCTCAGCCTTGCCGCCGCCGAGGATATGACGCAGCGCAAGCCGAACCCCTATCTCGTGCGCTCCTCGGCCAGTTCGGCGCAGGCAATGCACCCGCTCGCCGATTACGCCGCCAAGGAACTAAAATTCAAGACCGCGATCACCGTCGCCAACGATTTCGCCTTTGGCTACGAGGAAACCGGCGGTTTTCAGCGGGTGTTCGAGGATGCCGGCGGTCGGGTCAAGGCAAAGTTGTGGCCGCCGATTATCACGCCCGATTACACCCCGTTTCTGGCGCAGATGACTGGAGTGGACGCTGTCGTTTCCGGGCTTGGCGGCTCAAATCCGGTCAAATTCATGCGACAGTACAAGGATGCGGGGATCACGTTGCCGCTGCTCGGCGGCGGTGTGGCGATGGATGACGGCCTCTTGAAAAGCTTTGGCGACGAGGCGATCGGGGTCATCTCCAGCGCAGCCTACACGGTCGATCTCGATACGCCGAGCAATCAACGCTATGTCGCAGACAGCGTCCGCGATTATGGCGGGGTTCCCGGCTCCTATGCTGCCGGGCTGTATTGCAACGGCATGGTGGCCGAGGCGGCACTGCAACAGACGGGTGGCCGCACCGACGACCGCGAGGCGCTGATCAAGGCGATGCGTGCTGTCTCATTGGCTGATTCGCCGCGCGGCGCCTTTCATTTCGACCATTTCGGCAATGTCGTCGGCGATATTTTCATTCGCCGCTGCGAGAAAAAGGACGGCAAGCTCGTCAACACGACGATCAAGACATACAAGAATGTCAGCCAGTTCTGGACCTATGACGAGAAATGGTTTCTCGAACAGGCGGTTTACTCCCGGGATTATCCACCGTTGAAATCTTGACGGCGGTTCCGGTCAGGGTTGTTTCGCCACCGGTCGCGGGCTGTCCGGAACCCCAGCATCCTGAACAAATGCCCAGAAGCTGTTGTCCATCGCGACCGACCGGCTCGTCAGGTAGGGGAAATGGCCGTAGGCGAGCGACAATTCCTGGTCGGCCTGGTCGGGTGTGGCATGGTCTTCGGCGTAACGGTACAGCGCCGCCACCAGCCCGGTCCGATCGGCGCCCGATTTGCAATGGATCAGCAGTGGTTTCGGCGCCTTGCGAATGATCGCGAGGATGTCGTCGATCTGCGCTGTTGTCACAAAGCGCTTGGCCGAGAGCCCGTAATCGTAATGGGTGAGGCCGAGCGCGGCGGCGGCGGCGACTTCCTCATCATACCAGGATTGCCCGACATGCGCGCCACGCAAGTTGAGCACCGATTTGACGCCAAACTGGCGAGCCGCCATGGTGAGGTCGCTTTCGCTCGGCTGCGCCGAGCGGTACAGCACCCCGGCTGCCACTGCATGAAAATTGTCCTCATATTGCACGATGCCCCACCAGGCGCCGACTGACGCCGCAAACAGAACCAGCGAAATCGAGCCGATTTTCAAAGACCGCAGCAGTCGCCTGAATGGCGAGCGCCGCATGCGTTTCGCGTCTTTCAAATCAGCCGGAGGAACAAGGCTCATGCGGGTTTGCATCCTGTTGCCGTGCGTCCGGGCATTGTCGCCGGCCCGGTGCTGCGCGCAACCCGCAATCGGGTATAGTCGGCCTTAAGCGTATCACCAACGGTGAGAGGTAACGGCATGACCGCTCGCATCGCGGCAATCTATCGCTATCCGGTAAAAGGACTAAGTCCCGAGCCGCTGGAGCGGGTGCGACTCGCCGTCGGGGAGTGCCTGCCGCAGGATCGCCGCTTCGCGGTCGCGCTGCCGACGACGCAGTTTGACCCGGCCTTTCCGGAATGGCTGTCGAAAACCCATTTCATCATGCTGATGCGCGACGAAAAGCTGGCGCGGCTGCATACGAGTTTCGATTCGGCGAGCGGCGAGTTGACGATTGCGCGGCCCGGTGCCGTGACATTGCGTGCCTGCCTGACCGATCCGGCAGGATGCCGCGATATCTGCGACTTCCTCGGTGATTTTCTCGGTGATTCTGTCGCACGGCCGCTGCGTGTCGTCGAGGCGCCCGGACATGCCTTTGCCGATGCCCGGCGCAAGCCCAACGCGACCACAGGCCAATATGTGTCGCTGATCAATCTGGCGAGCATCGCCTCGCTCGAACGGGTCGTCGCGGCGCCGGTCGATCCGCTGCGCTTCCGCGCCAATATCTATTTTGAACCGGCGGCGGAATGGAGCGAACTCGACTGGATCGGCTCCGAGATCACGATCGGCGGCACGCGTCTGCGGGTTGTGTCGGCGATAACGCGGTGCGCCGCGACCGAGGTCAATCTCGACACGGCGGAGCGCGACATCCCGGTTCCCGCCGCCCTGCAACGCCATTTCGGGCACAATTTGATGGGGGTCTACGCCGAAGTTGCGGTCGGCGGCGATATTTCGGCAGGCGATGTATTGACGGTGCGGCCGGTCTGACGCGCAACGGCGGGAGAAAGGACCCGGGTACTCAGTCCACTGTCCAAGCCGGTGGTTCGATCTTTTCGACGACGAGTTCGATCTCATAGGAGCCGGCGGCATGATGCTCCGGTGGGATGCCGTAGAGATAGCCGAGGTCGTTGTCGCACAGCAGTCTGACCCGGTAGCTGTTGGGCGGCAGGCTCTCCTCGAATTCGCGCAGCAGGCGCGCCGGCGTATAGAACCGGTGATGCAGTCTGTTCCAGCGCGACGGCAGCTCACGTTTTTTTTCGTAGAGGAATTGGTGCGGCACGGCGCACACGATGTAGCCGCCTAACCGCAGGACGCGATGCCAGTCGGCGATGACGGTCCGATAATCCAATATGTGTTCGAGAACGTGGCTGGCAAAAACCGCATCGACGGTTTCAGCCGCCATCGGCAAATGCAGTCCGTCGTAGCCGGGGTAGTCCAGGTCGACGCCCACGGCGTGCGGTAGGATCGGCACCGCGGCCGGGTCGGTGCCTTTGTAGCCGATGTCGAGTATCATCTCGCCGGCCAGGTATTTTGCGAAAAACCCATTGACGAGCTTTGCGACGAATGTATTTGCCGGTTCGCCCGTGATCGGCCAGTCGAGCGGCACAGGCGTCTCGCCGACCATGAATTTTCGCCGTCTGAGCGCGTCGTATCGAATCGGGTTGGATTCGGCCACGGCAGAGGGATAACGCCCTTCTCGCAGACCAAAGGTCAGAAAATGGCGTAGCGCGTCGGCGAAGCCGCCTTGATCGCAAGCGGCGGCGACATCGGGGTAGCGCCCGCGATACCACGCTTCGTTCCACCCGAAAAGCGCGCGCACAGGCGCTTCATCGGTGCTGTATAGCGGCGTTGTCGCAGTGTTCTCGGATGCAGCGTTCTCGGATGCAGACATTTTTGCTCATTGGCCGGCAGCCTTGCGCCCAAGCAGCGCATGGATGCCGGAAGCGGTTGCGAATTGGATAAGGCCGGTGGTACGGCGTCGATCAGGCGATGATACCTGACGCCGCGGATATCGTCATGCCGGCGATCGACAGAAAACCAACGGAATCTTCATCAAGATCCAAAAGAATGCTCGGCGGCGCGATCAGGCGCCGCCGAGCATAGGCAGAATCAAGCTTTTTCGCCGGAGACCAGGGTTTGCGCCAATCCATTGGAAGGGGCCGAACCTGGCGGTGCACCGAACGTCGGCGAGAAGTCGCCTATTTGCTGCTGCACCGTCTTGTCGTTTCCGCAACACTACCGCTGCCGGTTGACGAGCCCGTCAGACTACAGCGTGGTGCCGATAGTATGGAACAGGCTGCTCAGGTTCGAACCGACCAACTGGAAAGCAGTGATGGCGGCAACTGCGATCAAGGCGGCGATCAGACCGTATTCAATTGCGGTTGCGCCGTCTTCATTCTTCCGAAGCTTCAACAGAGTGGCAAACATCGAAAACCTCCTTTAGCCGCTGACCCCTGCAGATTGCGCGACAAAACTTGCCAAAGCCTTAAGCCGGCCGCGATCGCGTTGGCGTCACCAGTACGATCGTACAGGATATGCGCGGTTGTTGAGAGACATTTTAACTATTTCTACCTCCAGACGAGCCATCGGTTGGCGGACGACCCGATGGAAACCCTGTGCTCCGCGCCCGGGCAAGGACTGCCGCTGGTGCCGGCGAGCCCAAGCCTGAGCGACAGCATCAGCTTATCCCAACCGCGTCAACTTCGTCGTCGGTTGGAAACCGGCCGGTCTGCTTTTTCGAATAGACCAGCCTGCCGTCTACCGTGATCTCAAACGCACCGCCAACACTTGGGACCAATTCGACTTCGGCCCCGTATCGCTCCTCCAGTCTTGCCCTCGCACGGAGGGCCCGCGGCTCATAGTTTCAAGGCTTGCACCACTCGATGCGTATTTTCATTTCGCTCTCCTGTCCATCGCGACTGCTAATTGCCGACATTGCGGTTGCGTAGCCTACCACGCACGACCGCGCTCGCGAAGCGGACAAGGGGCGTCGCAATCGTGCAGATTAAGATCGTGTGGACGGGTTCCAGCCAATTATTGATCGGTGATGCCGAAAACAAGCTTCCCGATCCGGAGGCAGGTGGCTCGGTCGCCGTGGAGCATCGAGAAGATGACCGCCGAGCATGCAGTGATATATAATAATAATTAATTCGATCGTGCGTAGTGATTATATGATGCATTGGTGATAGCATCTTTTTCTGAGATTACTGGATATATTGGGTTAAATTTATCAGGGATTATAATTGACATAATTCGATACACTCAAATATTGTTTTAATATTTGTCACACTGATGTTTGTTTTATTTTATCATCTATTGGCAATACGATTGCGAAAATTGCGCCGACCGATTGCGGTCGTGAATGACCTGACGCTTTCGCTGATTCAGTGTCAGCGTTGATCTCGGCGTTTCTGCCGCTGACATATCTCGCGGCGACAGTCGGATTTCCACTTCTCGACGAGCGGTTAGCGCATATCGATGCGACCTGGTTCGACGTTGACTGGGATCAGGCTTCTGCCTGGATACGTGGGCACCCTTGGTTTGACGCCATGCTGCAGGAGGCTTATGGAAGTATTTTCTGGCAAGGTGCTGTGGTTCTGGTCATCGCCAGCATCACTTGTCCAGGAGAAAGAAATAGTGAGAGCTTATGGTTATTCATAATTAGTTTGGGGATTATCCCCTTGACGACCGTAGGCCATAGCTCTTAAGCTGCGCCCATGTTGCGGGATCGGTAGCCCGCTGGCGCGCCCATTGGTCGACGAGGGCGGCAAAGACCCCCTCATCGACTTCAAAAACGTCCTCTTTTGGGAACCCCACTGGATCAGTCTCGCCGGCCGCGATGGCGTCGATTCTTTCTGGATTCGCCAGGTAAAACACACGCTCGCCATGCTCAATAAAAATTCGTTTGATCGGCTTCCCGCCAAAAGCGCGCGCTAGAACGGTCGTCTCCATCGGCCAAAACTCCTTTGTTTCAGCGAGATTCGCGCTATGCTCGGCCGTCGCCAACGGGGCATATGGAACGTCGGACGATTACGTCTTATTCGGAACGTTGACATCCGTGGTTGGATAGCGAATATTCCCACTCGGGCTATTTGGAAGCCCGCGAGGACTGCAAAATGAAGAATGCAGGAACGTCCAGCGCAGCGCGCGGCACCACGCCGCCCTATGTGTCCTATCCTTCGTTCAAGACGCTAATCAGCGAATTCCACGACCACGATATTCCGACTCGCATCGACCGAAGTGTCTTGACGCGGTTTTCCGGTGCGGTCGGCTCTCAGCTGCTGACGGCGCTGCGTTTTCTTGATCTGATTAACGACAAGAGCGAGCCGACTGAACGCCTCAAGGTTCTGGCGTCCGCATATGGAACGGGCGATTGGGCGCAGACGCTGCTGCCCATCCTGCGAGAAGAATACGCCGCCATGTTCAATCTAGACCTAGGCGCGGCGACATCATCTCATTTTACCGAGACATTCCGTAAGGCCTTCCCTGGCTCGGAAGCGGTTTCGCAGAAATGCATCGCGTTCTTCCTCGGCGCCGTTCGAGATACCGGGATCGCCATTAGTGAGCGCGTCCTAAAAGGACGCAAGCCAAGGGCCGGAACAAGCGCGCCGCAGCGGCGCCGTTCGGCGAATGGTGCGAAACCGACGCAAGACAGCGATGCCGGCGCGTCCGGCTCCCCAGCAGATACCAACGACGGCGCCCGCCTACCCCTCGACTCGCTCCTCGTGGAGATACTGCGCCGCATCCCTTCAAAGGATGCCGGATGGCCGCGAGAGCAGCGGCTACGCTGGCTCCGAGCATTTGCGATGAATATCTCGGAAATCTATGACGACCCAAAATCGCCAGTGGATTTCAAGATAGAGCTAGCGGCGGACAACGAGGTGTCCGCCGTTTAACCAGATTCCCCAGTCCGCGCGACGAAGTTTCCCGACCTAGCGCGCGGTCGCCCGAACGAAAAGGAGATCGCATGGTTTGGTACGCCATCCGGAGATTACCGGTAGCCCGCTAAGGCGGGCCATCGACCTACCCCTTCCACAAGGGTAAGGAGCAACGGCGTGCGCGGCGTCCATAGCCTCGTGCGCCGTTATGTATATATATGGTAGCATATCAGGGATTCGCTAAGGAAGCCTTGTATGCTGACGCTGGCGGAAGCCCTCAGAACCGATCGATTATCGGAGTTCGTCGCCCAACAGGAGGCGGCAGGCTTGCCGCCCGCCGACCGTGACGCGTTTGAAAATATCGTCCGTGCCGCCGTCAAACCGCCGACAGCAGCGCGTCAAACATCAAATTCCCGTAGGCGCGGTAGTTCGACCGATAGCAAAACTCCGCAAGGTAAAGCGGCAGCTTCTCGCGGCTGACCTGTATGTGGGTCGAGCGCACGCTGTACTTGAACAAGTGCCAGAATCTCTCGATACCGTTGGTCGAGTGCGTCTCGCCGGTGCGGTAATCGTAGTAGGTCCATTCGTTAGCACTGTGCTTTACGGCACCGTGAACGAAACCGTCGTTGGTTAATAAACCGTAGCTCATCAGTTCGTCGGTGCTGACAATCGACCCCGGCTCGACGTTCTGGATACGACATCACGCAGCGTGTTGCGCTTCACGTCCGGAATGACCTGAGTAGCGATCTTGCCGCCGCGCTCTTTCATTCCCATGACGATTGCTTTGCCCGGAGCGCCACGACCACGCTTGCCGCCAGAACGCCGCCCACCAACATAGGCTTCGTCCATTTTAACGTGACCGCCCAGCAGGCCGGGCATGTCCGCCTGTTCCATCAGCTTGCGGATTTGCATGCCGATCCGGTAGGCGGTCTTGTACGTGACGCCAAGTTGACGCTGTAGCTCCTTGCCGCTTACGCCGTGCCGCGTCGTCACAAACAGGTAGATCGCGTAGAACCACATGCGAAGCGGCGTCCGCGTGTCTTGAAAGATCGTGCCGGCGCAGGGATGCACATTCGCGCCACAGTGGGCGCAGGTGTAAGCGGGCCGATCCGCCAGCTTGTGAAAAGTCGAGACAGAACGGCACTTGGCGCAGGGATGACGCAGCCCGTAGCGAATGCCCATCAGGTGTTCAAGGCACGCATCCTCGGTTGGGAAGCGTTCAAAGAACTCGCGAACTGAGAAGGGCTGAACTTTGCTTGGGTTGCGGGGCATGGCTTCTGTCTCCTTGCCCCGGAATGTAGCCAAATCTCATACGGTCGTCAAGGGGATAATCCCCATTAGTTTAACAATAACAATTCTTATTTTATGTTTTACACCAGCATTAGGAAAAGTTGGCCATGTCGGTGCCGATCCGATGAACACGTTATTGGCCTTGCGTCACGGTAAAATGCCGTTTTTGATTATGCTAAGGCACAAATAATCATCACCTTTCCATCTTTCATACAGCGCTTTCCGTTAATTAACTTATTGTGTACGTTGCAGGAACTTTGGTATTTTTGCTTATTCCTTCGTTGAACGCCGTTATGGTGATTTCGATACCTACCGTTGGCGGACATTATCTAATCGATGTTCTAGGGAGATGCCGAACAATGCGGACGCAGGTTACGGCTTAACCGCCGCGCCACAAAGTTAAGACAACGAACGCGCGCAATTGTAGTCTATTGTTCCAGCAAGCCGATTTAAACTGAAGTGTTCGCGGCAATTACCGGATTCAAGGCAGCGTCCCGGCGGCATCAGGTACCACCCTACGCGAGCAGTGTCTTCTTGACGATCATCAGGTTGGCGAGCGCGAACAGCGTGTGCAGTTGCGCCGTGTTCTTGGCCAAGCCGCGGTGGCGCAGCTTCCTGTGGCGGGAACAAGTTTTTGATGGTGTGGAACGGGCGCTCGACCCAGGCGCACTTGCGACAGCGCGCGTTCAATTGGCTCTGCCACGTTCCGCAGAGTTTTCGGTAAGGCTTTGATAATGCTGCGCTTGATCGCGATGTTCCACGAGATGTCGCGCTCGGAAAGCCTTGTCCGCTCCGGTATAACAGTCCCGGCCTGGCACTATGCAGCCGCACGCGGCGCAGGTGGCTTTAGGCGGGCGCCACCTCACGCCAAATCGCCCATAGGAAGGCCGCCATCTCGCGCGCAATGGCGGCAACGACAACCGGCAGCTTCTTGCCGGCGGCGCTGCCGCCGATACCGGGCGCACAGCCGGGCTTGCCCTTTCCAGGCAATATCTCGGATGGCTTTGGGTCGTCCTTCAAGCCGGGTCGTGAGGGTTTCGCTGACCCTGGCGGGATAACGATAGGTCCAGGCGGCTTCGACCAGCACCCGGCGGGCACGCCGATTGCCAGCCAGGGTGAGCCCCTTGCGGCGCACCGTCTCGCCGGTCGAGCTTTCGGCGGGGACGAGGCCGAGAACGACATCAGCTGGCGCGGGTTGTCGAAGCGGTGCACATCGCCAATCTCGGCAGCAAAGGTCACCGCGACGATAAAGGAAGCGCCGCCGCGCATCGCCTGGTAGGCTTCGACAACTGGCGCCATCGACCAGCTCGGCACAATAACCGCTAATTGCTGCTCCAGTCGGCGCAGACGCTGATCGGCGTCGGCGATGGCATCGATCGCCTCCTGAAAGACGATCTGCTGCGCGGGATGTTCGAAGGCCTGCTGGGCAAGCCAGCGCCGGTGCGCCAGTGTCCAATGACCGGTACCGCTGTAAACCCGGCCATGGCGCAGCAGGAATGGCAGCAGTTGCTGGCGCTTGCGGCGCCGATCGTCGGCCGCCGCTTCGCGGGCCCGAACCAGATCGCGTACGATTCATGCGTCGCGTCCGGTACGACATCCCGGTCGAGGGTGTCATGTATTTTGTGTAAAGGAGAGCTGTGAGACGCTCTATGTTGTAGAGGGGATCACGAGCCATGTCACAAGCGATCAGGGACGAGGTTTATCGAGGAGCTGTTGCAAGGGTATAGCTCGCCGGAGGATTTGCTTGGCGAAGAGG
>DATAUE010000161.1:0-34240 GCA_036268425.1 Allostellaceae bacterium | reverse complement strand
GCGCGAGTTCGCGCGCGCCGAATGGCTGCCGCACGCGCCGGGCTGGGATGAGCGCAAAGAATTCCCGGAAGCGGCCTTGCGTGCGGCGGCGGCGCTCGGCTTCGCCGGCATTTATTGCGGCGAGGAACATGGCGGCAGCGGCCTGACACGGCTCGACGCGACCGTCATCTTCGAGGAACTTGCGGCCGCGTGCGTATCGACGGCGGCGTATCTGTCGATCCACAATATGGCGGCATGGATGATCGACCGTTTCGGCAGCACCGAGCAGCGCGTCCGCCTTCTGCCGAAACTGATGACGATGGAGCATTTCGCCAGTTATTGCCTGACCGAGCCGGGCAGCGGCTCGGATGCGGCAGCACTGGCGACCCGTGCCGAGCGCACCGGCGACGATTACGTGCTGAACGGCACCAAGGCGTTCATCTCCGGCGGCGGGCGCAGCGATGTCTATGTCGCGATGGTGCGCACCGGCGAGCCCGGGCCGCGCGGCATTTCCTGCGTCGTCGTCGAGAACGGCACTCCAGGCCTGTCGTTCGGGGCGCAGGAACGAAAACTCGGCTGGAACACCCAGCCGACGGCAATGGTGCGGTTCGACGATTGCCGCGTGCCGGTCGCCAACCGGCTGGGCGCCGAAGGGGAGGGGTTCCGCATCGCGATGATGGGGCTCGACGGCGGCCGCCTCAACATCGCGGCCTGCTCGCTCGGCGGCGCGCGTGCCTCGTTCGAGGCGGCGCGCGACCATATGCTGGAGCGTCGCCAGTTCGGCGAGCGGCTCGCCGATTTCCAGGCGTTGCAGTTCAAGCTCGCCGACATGGCGACCGAATTGGAGGCGGCCCGGCTCATGGTGCGGCGCGCCGCCGCCAGCCTCGATCAGGGGCACCCCGAGGCGACCTCGCGCTGCGCGATGGCCAAGCGCCTCGCCACCGACGGCGGCTTCCACGTGTGTAACGAGGCATTGCAATTGCACGGCGGCTACGGCTACCTCAAGGACTTCCCGATCGAGCGCTACCTGCGCGATGTGCGCGTCCACCAGATCCTCGAAGGCACCAACGAGATCATGCGCGTCATCATCGCCCGCCGCCTGCTGCGGCAGTAATCCATGCGCATTGTCTTCGGATGTTCGCGAAGCGCTCGGGATATATTTACCCCGCCGTCACCGCCCGCCGCTGTCCGGGTCGTCAGGTGAGCTCAGCGAGCACATCTGTCTTTTCTTGTCCGCCGCAAGTTGTGGACGAGTCGTTCGCCCATACCCAGGATATAATCCGCGCCCTCCTTACCCTTGCCCTCCCTCCATCCCCTTGCTACTGACATCGCCAGCGGATCGGGCGGAGGAAGCGGCATGATATCGGGCGAATACGACGTCGTCGTGATCGGAGCGGGCAACGCCGGCATGTGCGCGGCGCTGGCGGCGCAGGAGAACGGGGCGCGGGTGCTGGTGCTGGAAGCGGCGCCGTTCGACGAGCGCGGCGGCAACAGCCGGTATACGGCCGGGGCGCTGCGGTTTGTCTATAACGGGGTCGACGACCTGCTGAAGCTGTGCGACCTGTCCGAGCAGGAAGTGGCCACGTCGGATTTCGGCACCTACACGCAGGATAAGTATTACGACGACCTCGGCCGCCTGACCGACTACAAAAGCAACCCCGACATGGCCGAACTCCTGATCACCAAGAGCCAGGAGACGCTGTTGTGGATGCGCGGCAAGGGCATCCGCTTCGCACCGATGTATTCGCGCCAAGCCTTCAAGCATGAGGGCAAGTTCGTGTTCTGGGGCGGGCTCGCGCTGGAAGCGTGGGGAGGCGGGCCAGGGCTCGTCGAGGGCCTGTTCAACTCGGCCGAGAAGCACGGCATCGCGGTCGCCTATGAGGCGCGCGGCGAGCGGCTGATCGCCGACGACGACGGCGTGCACGGGGTTGTCGCCAATGTCGAGGGCAAGACCACCTCGATTCCGGCCAAGGCGGTCGTGCTTGCGTGTGGCGGCTTCGAGGCCAATGCCGAGATGCGCACGCGCTATCTCGGTCCGGGCTGGGACCTCGCCAAGGTGCGCGGCACCCGCTTCAACACCGGCGGCGGCATCAAGATGGCGCTCGACATCGGTGCAATGCCTTACGGCAACTGGTCCGGCTGCCACGCGGTCGGCTGGGACTACAACGCGCCGGAGTTCGGCGACCTCGCGGTCGGCGACAATTTCCAGAAGCACTCCTACCCGTTCGCGATCATGGTCAACGCCGACGGCGTGCGGTTCTGCGACGAAGGCGCCGATTTCCGCAACTATACCTACGCCAAATACGGCCGCGAAATCCTGACCCAGCCGCATCAGTTCGCCTGGCAGATATTCGACCAGCAGGTCATTCATTTGCAGCGCGACGAATACCGCATCCGCCAGATCACCAAGGTGACGGCCAACACGATCGAGGAACTGGCCGACAAAATGGCGGAATACGCGCCGGTCGATAAAGCGGCTTTCCTCAAGACGATCAGCGAGTACAACGCCGCGGTACAGCGTGACATCCCCTATAACCCGACCGTCAAGGACGGGCGCACGACCAAAGGCCTGGAGATCGATAAGACCAACTGGGCAATGCCGCTCGAAAAGCCGCCCTATGAGGCGTATTGCACGACCTGCGGCGTCACCTTTACGTTCGGTGGCGTGCGCATCGACACGGAAGGCCGGGTACTCGACACCGCGCAAAAGCCGATTGCCGGGCTGTTCGCGGCCGGCGAACTGGTTGGCGGCCTGTTCTACCACAACTACCCCGGCGGCACCGGCCTGGTGTCAGGCTCGGTGTTCGGCAAGATCGCCGGCACATCGGCCGGTAAGATGGTTGGGCGCAACACCTGAGCGCGGCACCTTGTCACGCAACGCCGCATGACGGCATTACCGTAATGCAGCCTGCCCTGATGCAGTGAGGAAGCGGCGCGACGCTTTCGGCAGCGGTCCGGCGCGCCGGTCGGCGGCGCGGCGCGGCGCGGGCATCTTGTTCTTACTGCTGCTGCTCGTTGCCGGTGGTGCGTATCTGTACCTGCGGACATCGCTACCGCAGACCGATGGCCGCATCTCGGTGAAGGGCCTGCACGGCGCTGTGACGATAACGCGCGATCGCGAGGGCGTGCCGCACATCACCGCCGGTGATGATGACGACGCCGCGTTCGGGCTTGGCTTTGCCCATGCCCAGGACCGACTGTTCCAGATGGAGGCGATGCGGCGCTACGGTGCCGGGCGGCTCGCCGAAATTTTTGGCGAGACTGCCGTCAGCGTCGACCGCCAGATGCGGGTGCTGGGGCTTTATCGGGCCGCAGAAGCCGAATTTCCGCTGCTATCGCCAGCGGCTCAGCGCGGCCTCGAAGCCTACGCCGCCGGCGTGAACGCATTTATCACGACGCGCGGTGGGGCGTTTGCCGCGCTGCCGCCGGAGTTTCTGATGTTTCGCTTCACGCCCGAGCCGTGGCGTCCGGCCGACACGCTGGTCTGGGGCAAGCTGATGGACCTCGAACTGGCCGGCAATTATCGCAACGAATTGCTGCGTGCCCGGCTTGCCCGTACCGTCAAACCGGAAGACCTGGAGTTCCTCTATCCGCCCTATCCCGCGGACGGCCCCACCACGCTTGCCGGTCTTGATGCACTTTATCGCCGGCTGCCGCTCGACCGGCTCTACGCGGCGTTGCCGCCGCTGGCTGTCGTCGGCCCGATCTATGCCTCGAATAATTGGGTGGTGGACGGCGCGCACAGCGAAAGTGGCAAGCCGCTGCTGGCCAACGACCCTCACCTTGCTTTCGCGTCACCGGGTTTCTGGTATCTCGCTCGGCTGACGACCCCGCAACACGACATCGCCGGGGGTACCGCGCCGGGGTCGCCGTTTGTCGTTCTCGGCCATAACGAAAAAATCGCCTGGGGCTTTACCACCACCGCCAGCGATGTCGAGGACCTGTATGTCGAAAAAGTCGATCCAGCCGATCCGGCTCGCTATCTGACGCCGGACGGCAGTGCGCCGTTCGTCCTCCGCCACGAAACGATTACGGTGCGCGGCGCGGCGCCGGTCGAGCTGACGATCCGTACAACGCGGCACGGCCCGGTGCTGTCGGATGCGCTGCCGCCCGATGCTGGCCGGCCGGCAAATATGGTGCTGGCGCTCGCCGCGTCGTTTCTCGACGGCGACGATCGTACCGCACAGGCGCTGTGGGATCTCGACCGGGCCGGCGATTGGAACGGGTTTCGCAAGGCACTCGAAAACTTCGTGGCACCGCAGCAGAACATGGTTTACGGCGACACCGCGGGAACGATCGGGTTTATCGCGCCGGGCCGGATACCGATCCGCAAGAAGGGCGACGGTTGGCTGCCGATGCCCGGCTGGACCGGCGAGTACGATTGGACCGGATACATCCCGTTCGCCGACCTGCCGCAGGCGACAAACCCGCCGAGCGGGCATTTCATCAGCGCCAACAACAAGATCGTGCCGGACAGCTACCGGTATTTTCTGTCGCGCGACTGGGACATTCCGAACCGCGCCGAACGGATCGGTGAATTGCTGACGGCGACCCCTCGGCAATCACCCACGACAAGCGCCGCCATCCAGGCCGATACGCTGTCCATTGCGGCACGCCGGCTGGTGCCGCTGATGACCCGCATCGCGCCCGAAAGCGACAATGGCCGCGAGGCGGTCGAACGATTGCGCGACTGGGATTTCCACATGGACGCCGACAAGGTCGAGCCGCTGTTGTTTGTCGCGTGGCTGCGCGCCTTTGCGCACGACATGATGTTTGCGCATCTCGGCGATGCCGCCGGCGATGCCTGGGATATCAAGCCGCCAGTCATCGAAGCAGTGCTGACCGCACACCCGGAATGGTGTGGCACGCCTGAACAGAATGTGGGCAGTTGCAACGCATTGCTCGCATCGTCACTGGATCGCGCGCTTGCCGAATTGAGCCGCTCCTATGGTTCCGACATGACGCTGTGGCAGTGGGGGCGCGCCCACATCGCCGAATTCCCCAACGCGGTGTTCAGCCGCATTCCGGTGCTGCGCGATCTGCTGCATATCAGCATTCCGACCGCGGGAGGGTTCGACACGATCAATCGCGGCTCGACAACGGTACGCGATGCCGAGCATCCATTCGAACAGCGTTTCGGCGCCGGGCTACGGTTGGTGACCGACCTGACCGCGCCAAGCGAGGCTCGGATGATCGCGGCGCCCGGCCAGTCGGGCAACCCGTTGTCGCCGCATTTCTCCGACCTGCTGCATCGCTGGCGGCAATTTGACTTTTTGATCCCCGGTCGCGCCATCCCCGCCGCAACGCTGACGCTGGAACCTGCACCATGACCGCCCTGCCGGTGACGATCGCCGACATTCGCGGCGCCGAGGCGGCAATCGCCGGCGCGGTGCAGCACACTCCGCTGGTTCACGCGGCGGCCTTGTCGGAAATGGCCGGGTGCGAGGTATTTCTAAAGCTTGAAACGCAGCATCCGACCGGCTCGTTCAAGGAACGCGGCGCGCTGAACAAGCTACTCAGCCTCAACGCCAACGAGCGCGGCGCCGGGGTTGTCGCGATGTCGGCCGGCAACCATGCGCAGGGCGTCGCCTACCACGCGCAGCGCCTCGGCATTCCGGCAACGATTGTGATGCCGCTGGGGACGCCGTTCACCAAGATCGACCGCACCGAGGCGCTCGGCGCCACCGTGGTGATCGAGGGCACCGGGCTGACCGATGCCCGCCGCGCCGCCGACGTGCTGGCGCGCGACCGCGGCCTCGTCGCGGTGCACCCTTACGACGACCCCCAGGTCATCGCCGGCCAGGGCACGATCGCGCTCGAGATGCTGGCGGACAACCCCGGCCTCGACATGCTTATCGTACCGATCGGCGGCGGCGGGCTGATTTCCGGCATCGCCGTCGCCGCCAAAGCCTTGTCGCCGCAGATCGACATCGTCGGCGTGCAGTCGGCGGCCTACCCGTCGATGTACCGGATGTTGCGCGGCGACGATCCCGGCGCGCCGGCCGAAGCCCCGACGCTTGCCGAGGGCATCGCGGTCAAGGAGCCGGGCCTGTTGACCCGGCGCATCGTCTCCGCCCTGGTCGGCGATGTGCGCCTGGTCGATGAAGCGCAGCTCGAAGGCGCCGTCGAATTGTTGATCGAGCGCAACAAGCTTGTCGTCGAAGGCGCGGGTGCGGCCGGCGTCGCGGCGCTACTCGCCGAGCCGGCGCGGTTTCGCGGCCGCAAGGTCGGGATCGTGCTGACCGGCGGCAATATCGATTCCCGCCTGCTGGCCTCGCTGTTGATGCGCGGATTGGTGCGGACCGGCCGCTTTGTCCGGCTACGCGCCGAATTACCCGATCTGCCCGGCGCTCTGGCGCGCGTCTCCAGCATCATCGGCGGGCTTGGCGGCAATATCGTCGAGGTGCACCACCAGCGGCTGTTTCACGACACTTCGGTCAAGCGGGCCGAACTCGACGTGGTGATCGAAACGCAGAACCGCCGCCATGTCGTCACGATCATCGACGCGCTGATCGCCGCCGGCTTTCCGACGCGCCTGCTATCGGGCAACGAGGCTTAAACCGCGGCGATCGCCCTTGATCGGCGCGACCAGCACCCGGTCGACGCGGCGGCCATCCATTTCGACCACTTCGAAACTATGGCTCTCGGCCATGATGCGGTCGGCGACCATCGGCACCCGGTTGAGGCGCGACATCAGATAGCCGCCGAGCGTGTGGAACTCGGCGTCGTCGCCGGGCAGGTGCGCCACGCCAAGCAACTGTTTCAGTTCGTCGAGCGGCAGCATGCCGTCGACCAGCCATGTCCCGTCTTCGCGGTGAACGACGCGCCTGTCGTCCTCGGCAGTGCCCGGGATGTCACCGACCAGCGCCTCCATGATGTCGGTCAGCGTCACCATGCCTTCGAGGTCGCCGTACTCATCGACCACCAGCGCCATCGGATCACCACTGGTCTTGAACACTTCGAGAGCGCGCAAGACCGTCACCGTATTTGGCAGAAATACCGGCGGGCGCAACGCCGCGCGCAAATCGAAGGGCTGTCCGGCAAACGAGGCGACCAGCAGGTCCTTGACCTGCACGATGCCGGCAAGCTGCTGCGTGCCGCCGCCGCGCACCACGGGAAAGCGCGAGTAGACACTGTCGCGGATGCGCTGCTGCAGCTCGGCCTGGGGATCGTCGAGATCGAGAAATTCGATCTGCGTGCGCGGCGTCATCACGGCGCTGATCCGGCGGTCACCGAGCCGCAACGCCATCTCGACGATCGCGGTCTCGGCGATCGGAATATGTCCCGCCGCCGCGCCTTCGCGCAGCATGAAACCGATTTCCTCGTCGGTAACGATGAATTGCGCCTCGCGAAACCGCAGCGCCTTGAGGATCAAATCGGTCGTCGTGCTGAGCAGCCATTCGAGCGGCGTCGCGAGCCGCGCCATGCCGCGCATCATCCGGGCGACCGACGCGGCAATCCGTTCCGGGTGGCTCAGCGCGATGCGTTTTGGCACCAACTCGCCGAGGATCAGCGAGAAATACGAAATGCCGATGACGACGACTGCCATGCTGATGATATGGGCGTAGGAACCGATCACCCCGCCCTGCTCTGCCAGCGATTCCTGCAAGGTCTCGCCGAGCGTCGCTTGTCCGAATGTGCCCGACAGCACCGCAATGATCGTGATCCCGATCTGTACGGTCGCCAGCAGGCGCGACGGATCGCTTTTCAATTCGAGCGCCGCCTCGGCACCGCGGCTGCCTTCGCCGGCCAGCGGCTGGAGACGCGCCGGACGCGCCGATACGAGCGCGATCTCGGCCATGGCAAACAAGCCGTTGACCAGAATCAGCAGCAATACGATTGCCAGTTGCAGGGTCAGCATCACAAGCCCCGCTGATCGCTGTCCGTCATTTCCGCGGCGGCGGAACCCCACACCGGCTCGCCCGCCGCAATGGCGGGCATGAGCCGTGTCGGCAAGCCGGTATCAGCGCGAATAATATTCGATGACGAGATTCGGCTCCATCGTCACCGGAAACGGCACATCGGCAAGCTTTGGCGCGCGCACGAAACGGCCGCGCATGCGGTCGTGGTCAATTTCGACATAGTCCGGCACGTCGCGCTCGCTCGACTGCGCCGCTTCGAGCACCAGCGCCATCTCCTTCGCGCGCTGCCGCAACTCGATCGTGTCACCGTCGCTAAGCTGATAGGACGGGATATTGACCCGCCTGTCATTGACCAGCACATGCCCGTGATTGACGATCTGGCGCGCCGCGAACGGCGTCGGCGCCAGCTTCATGCGGTACACCGTCGCATCGAGACGGCGCTCCAGCAACTCGATCAGGTTCTCACCGGTATCGCCGCGCCGCCGCACCGCCTCTTCGTAAAGCTTGCGAAACTGGCGTTCGCCGATATTGGCGTAATAGCCTTTCAGCCGCTGTTTCGCGGAAAGCTGGGTGCCGTAATCCGACGGCTTCTTACGCCGCTGGCCATGCTGCCCGGGACCGTATTCGCGACGGTTCAGCGGGCTCTTGGAGCGTCCCCACAAATTGAGGCCGAGACGCCGGTTGATCTTGTACTTCGATTCCTCACGCTTGCTCATGGCAGCCTTATCCGGTTTAGGTTGTTGTTGTCCCAATAGGGCCGCCCGCGCATCGATGGGTGGCCGGGGCCGTTACGCCCGCGTTCTTGGGAAGGGGCAGCACTATAGTCAGCGAACCGGCCAAGTCAAATCGGCCGCCACATGATGGCGAGGCGAGACAGCCGGCGCGCCTGCCTGCAGCGCTGGTTGGCGCGTGGGCGGAAGCCGGGCTTGATGGCTGCGTGTTGCTGGCGGCGCCCTTGCTGGCAATGATCCCGCGCGGCATGGCGCCGCTCGCCGCCTTTGCCGGGCTGTGCGGTCTCGCCCTCATCGCGGCGCGGCCAGCGGTCGGAGCCGGCATGAATGCGATGCGCCGGCCGGCGGTATTGCTGGGCGCGCTGCTGTTGTGGGGCATGGCGTCCGCCTTATGGTCGATCGATGCCGGACGCAGCGTCATGCTTGATTTCCGGCTGGCCGGGTTGTTCGCCGCCGCCCTTGCAATGACCGCGGCCGTTGGGCGGATCGCCGCGCCGTGGCGGCTTGCGCTATGCCTCTTTGCCGGCACTGCGATTGGAATCCTGATGGCCGGCATCGATTGGGAAAGCGCCGGCGGCTTGAGCAGATTGGTTTCGGTGCGCGCCTTCCTCGGGCCGCGCCTCAACCAGATCGCAGTCTGGCTGGCGATTCTCACTCTCCCGACCGCGGCGCTGCTGGCCTGCCGCAGGCGTTGGCTGCTCGCCATGATCGCCGCCGCCATCATGGCCGGCACGGTTTTCGATTTTGAGGGAACGACGGCGAAGACGGCATTGCTGCTGGGGCTGCCGGTCGCCGGTTTGCTGTATGTTGCGCAACGTTTCGTCGCGCGCCTCGCCGCGGTTGTGGCGGTCATCGCGATCATTACCGCACCACTGACCCTGCCGCGGCTCGACCATCTGCCGAACGTTTTTTCGCGTGCCGACACTTTCAAGGTATCGGCCGGCCACCGGCTGATGATCTGGGCCTTCACCGGCGACCGGATTGCCGAGCGGCCCGCTGCGGGCTGGGGCCTCGACAGTTCGCGCAACATTCCCGGCGGCAATGTGGAAATCCGTCCCGGCGAGACCTGGCTGCCGCTGCACCCGCATGACGCAGCCTTGCAGGTCTGGCTCGAACTCGGAGCGCCGGGGGCGGTGCTGTTCGCGGCGTTGATCGGCCTGCTCTGGCTACGGCTTGCCGAGGCGCCCTGGCCCCGGCTTTACGCCGCTGCCGCCGGCGGCAGCCTGACGACGGCGCTGGCAGTCGCGCTCGCCGGCTGGGGCATCTGGCAGGAATGGTGGCTCAGTACGCTCTCGCTGGCCCTGTTCGTCACACTGACGATGGCACGCGCCACTGTTGTAGGGCGGAAAAGCGTAGCGCCTTCCGCCGTCCGGCATGCGCCGTGACCTGCATCTGGTGGAATGCACCTGCGCTCACCCTGGTCTTCACCAAGTGCGGGCACAGCCCCATCATCCCCTTAAAGCGGCGCTGCGTTTGCTGTTGCGACGGTACGGTTAATGCTGGTCGCGGCGCTCCGGCATCGTCAGGAAGGCGTGGACGACGTGCCACAGATGATGCCGGTTGTAGCCGAAGACCAGCGCATGCGCGGCACCCGGCAGCACGACGAATTGCCGGTCCGGGTTTGGCAGCAACCGGTAGAAATCGAGCAGATCGTCTTCACTGGCGATGCCGTCATGCTCGCCGCGGATCAGCATGACCGGCGCCAGCACCCTTAGCGGATCGACCACCGGCAGGTTGGCCGTCATATCGAGATAGGTGCCGGTCGGCACCTGATCGCCATGCACGAGTTCGGCATCGGCCAGCGCTTCGGCGACTGCCGGGTCGCTGGTGCCAGGATGGTCGCGGGTGAAGATGCTGGCGATCATCGCACGGTCGCGCAGCCGCCGGTTATGCGTGCGGAAATACTCGACCTGCTCGGCCCGCTTCGCGAGAGTGGGCGAATTGCGCCCGGTATAAGTAAAGGCGTTCAGCACCAGGCGGCCGACCCGCTCCGGCCGCTCCATCGCAAACGCCGCGGCGCGCAGCGCGCCTGACGACTCGCCGAGATAATGCAGCCGCTCCTGCCCGGTCTCACGCACCACCAGATCGGTTGCGACGACGAGATCGGCGACCCCGCTTTTGATGTCGGAATTGCCCTCGGTGCGCGACGAACGGCCGTAATTCTCGTGGTCCATTGTCCACACGTCAAAGCCGAGCCGGGCGAACACGTTCATCGTCGAATATTCGCCGGCGCCCGGCACCGTCAGGTCAAACGACGACAGCCCGGAATTCGACGACCCATGCACCAGAAACAGCACCGGCCGCTTTTCAGTGCCCGGGCGCGGCGGCAGGCGTTTGCGATAGACGGCAAGCGACACATCGCCTTTCTTGACCGTGAAGTCGGTGGAAATCGGGTGCAGATCGTCAGCCATCGGGTTCCCTGCCTCATCGCTTCTGTGCTGCGCGAAGCATCGGCAAGCACCGATGCCTTGTCTATCCGGTATTGCGGCATCAGCGAGGATGCGCCGCCGCGCCGCGGCGATTAAGCTGCGCCATCCCTTCTGACCCGCGGACATACGATGATCGATTATCGCAGCGACAATACCGGCCGCGCCGCACCGGAAATCCTCGAAGCTTTGGTTGCGGCCAATGCCGGCACAGCGCTCGGCTATGGCGCCGATGAATGGACGGCGCGGCTACAGGACCGGTTCAGCGAGTTGTTCGAAACGCGCGTGCGGGTATTCCCGGTGGCGACAGGCACCGCCGCCAACGCCCTGTCGCTCGCAGCGATCAGCCCGTCCTGGGGGAATGTCTATTGCAGCGAGGCGGCGCACATCAACACATCCGAAACCAACGCCGCCGGGTTTTTCGGCGGCGGGCTGAAGCTGGTGCCGGTCGCCGGGACTTACGGCCGCATCGATCCCGCGGCATTGGCGCAGACCCTCGCCGCGGCGCCGCCCGGCCAGTTGCACCGGGGACAACCGGCGGCGGTCAACCTGACGCAAGCCAGCGATCTCGGCGCGGTGTACCGGCTCGACGACATCCGCGCGATTACTGGCACCGCCAAAGGCCGCGGCCTCAAAATACACATGGATGGAGCACGCTTTGCCAACGCGTTGGCGCGGCTGCAATGCAGCCCGGCTGACATGAGCTGGAAGGCCGGTGTCGATATCCTCTCGTTTGGTGCGACCAAAAACGGCGGCGCGCTGTGCGACGCAATCGTCGTATTCACCCCGGAGCTGGCTGACGGGCTGGCGGTGCAGCTGCGCCGCGCCGGCCAGACCTGGTCGAAGATGCGCTTCGCCTCGGCACAGTTGATGGCCTATATCGAAAACGGCCTGTGGCTGAATTTGGCGCAGGCGTCGAACGCTGCGGCGGCACGCATCGCCACCGGCATCGCCGACCTGCCGGGGGTGCGCCTGCTGGCGCCGGTCGAGGCCAACGAACTCTTTGTCGAAACATCGAGTGCGGCGCTCGACGCGCTCGAACGCGACGGTTTTCTGTTCTACCGCCGCAGCCCGACGCTTGGCCGCTTTGTCTGCCGTTTCGATGTCACCGATACCGAATCCGACGCCCTTGTCACCGCCTTGAAACGGCACAGCACGGCGCTGGCGCGCGCCGCCGAGTAGCTAATCCGCCGCCGCCGGCTTCGCCGCCGGAGCCATCGCAGGATCGGCCCGCACAGGATCGGCGCGGCGCGGCGCGGGTTTGCCCAGCAGCAGCACGAGCGGCAGCGACGCGACCGCGACAATCATCATCAGCTTGAAGTCGTCGATATAAGCCGTCATCGACGCCTGTCGCGTCACCTCGTGGTCGAGCGCCGCCAGACCCGTCAGGGTCGTCAGACTGTACGGCGCCGCAAGAAACGGGTGATGCATCATCGGGTTGTCCGGACGCAGATTCTCCACCAGCCTTGCATGGACGATCTGGGTATTTTCGACCAGCTGAGCCACCAGGATCGGAATGCCGACGCTGCCTCCAAGATTGCGCATCAAACCTCGGATCGCGGTCCCTTGGGTCAGGATGTGACGCGGCAGGTTGGACAGGGCGATAATATTTAACGGCACCCCGGTGCAGCCGAACCCGAATCCTTGAATCAATCCGGACACGATCACCGGCTCCGCATTCATCTGCAGCGAAAAGCCGGTCATCTGCCAAAGCCCGAACGCAAGCATGAGCATGCCGACAACGAGTATCAGCCGGACATCGATCTTGTTGATCAAACGGCCAACCACGAACATGCCGAGCATCGTGCCAATGCCGCGCGACATCATCAGCACGCCGGTCGTCATGACCGGATAATTCATCAAATCCTGCAGCATCAGCGGCAGCAGAGCGAGCGTGCCGTTCATCGAGACGCCGATCAGAAAAACCAGCATCGTGCCGGCAACAAACGGCGTGTTCTTTAAGAGGTCGCGATTGACGAACGAACGATCGGTCGTCGTCGCGGTATGAACGACCAGCAGATAAAACGCCAGAAGCCCAATCGTTGCCTCGACCCAGATTTCGGTCGAGCCGAACCAATCTTTGACCTCGCCGCGGTCGAGCAGCAACTGCAGCGCGCCGATGGCCACGCTCAACGTCAGAAAACCGAAAAAATCGAAGGCTTCGCTGTGCGTCCGCCGCGCCTCGCGGATGAACAGGGCGATGCCCACCGCCGAGACGATCCCGATCGGCACGTTGACGTAAAATACCCAGCGCCATCCCAGCGCATCCGTCAGGAAGCCGCCGACCGCCGGCCCGGCAATCGGTCCCAGGATCGTACCGGTGCCGAAAACCGCCATCGCCTGGCCATGCCGCTCGGGCGGGTTGATCTGCAACAGCGTCGCCTGCGACAGCGGCACCAGGGCGGCGCTGCCGAACCCTTGCAGAATACGGTAAAACACCAGTTGTTCGAGATTGACGGCGGCGCCGCATAAAGCGGACGACACGGTGAAGATGATCACCGAAACCAGGAACACGTATTTGATGCCGAGGCGCCCGGCGATCCATCCGGTCAATGGCATCGCGATCGCGGTCGAGACGATATAGGAGGTCAGAACCCAGGACACCTCCTCCTGACTGACCGACAGGCTGCCCTGGATATGTGCCAACGCGACATTGGCGATCGTGTTGTCGAGCCCCCGCATGATCACGGACAGCATGATCGAGATCGTGATCGCGGTGCGGTTGGCGACCGTGCCGCCGATCATCGCCCTCACAGCGATGCCTTTGCTTGTATTGAAGTGCGCCCCGGCACACGGCGCCAAACACCGCTCGCCTTGGCGGCGACCAGTGAGATTGGTTTCCCGCCCGGTGTCATTGAATTGCCCATTTCTTGTCACATGATAAGCGCGATCCCATGATGATTTCATCCGCTACTGGCGGCGTGTCCGGCATGCGGTCCGGCGCCGCGCAATAGCGTTGCAAACCCAGAGGGTTGCACGGGCGCGCATTTCGCCGAAGGATATGAGCGTCTTGCTCGTTTCTTCAGCGAATGGCCCCGATATGACCGCACATCCCCTGTCCGCCCTGCTCGCGCCCAATTCGGTCGCGATTTTCGGCGCCTCGAACGATCCGACGCGCATCAGCGGCCGTTCGCTGCGTTATTATCGCGAGGCTGGGTACAAAGGTGGCCTCTACCCGATCAACCCGACGCGCGACACGGTGCAGGGCCTGCCGGCGTTTCCCGATCTCAAATCGGTGCCGGGACCGGTCGAGTGCGCGGTGATTGCGGTGCCGGCCAATCTCGCGATCGAATCGATGGAGGCCTGCGTTGCCAAAGGCGTGCGCGGCGTCGTGATGTTCACCGCCGGCTTTGCCGAAATCGGCCCCGAAGGGCGTGCAATGCAGGAGCGCATCACCCAGATCGCGCACGACAACAACATCCGGCTGTGCGGCCCGAACTGTCTCGGCCTGTTCAACATGCACACCGGGCACACGCCCACCTTCAGTTCGTTCCTGGAGGAAGGGCCGACAAGGGCCGGCCCGCTCGGCATGATCACCCAGTCGGGCGCGTTCGGGACGCACTTGCTGGCGCTGACCGCGCGCCGCGGCATTCAGGTCGGCGTATGGATGAGCACCGGCAACGAGGCCGATGTCGCGGTCGCCGACGGCATCTCGTTTCTCGCCGACGATCCCGATACCAAGGCCATCGCCTGCTACGTCGAAGCGATCAAGGATGGCGCGTTGTTTGCCGAGGCGGTGGCGCGCGCCCGCGCCAATGGCAAGCCGGTCATCGCGATGAAGGTCGGCGGCTCGACGATCGGTGCCGCGGCGGCGGCCTCGCACACCGCATCCCTCGCCGGCAGCGACGCGGTCTACGACGCGGCGTTGCGCCAGCTTGGCGTCGAGCGCGCCAAGACGCCGGAGGACCTTGTCGAGATCGCCTATGCCTGCACCCGCGGGCGGCTGCCGCGCTCGCGCCGTCTCGCAGTGATGACGATGTCGGGCGGCGCTGGCGTTCTGATGGCCGACGCGGCCGAGGAAGAAGGGCTCGATCTGGCGCCGCTATCCGAGGACTCGCAAAAACAGGTCATCGAATGGGTACCGTTCGCAGCGGCGCGAAACCCTGTCGATGTGACCGCGCAAGCGCTGAACGACCCGTCGATCCTCGACAAATCGTTCGAGCTTCTCTTCGGCAAGGAGAAATTCCCGGCGATGGTCGGGTTCTTCACGACCTGGGCCAGTTCACCGCAAATGGCCGAGCCGCTGTTCAAGGCGGTCAGCGGAGCGGCGGCGACCTATCCCGACCGCTTTTTTGCTTTGTCGGCGATAGCCAGCCCGGAGATGCAACGGCGTTATGAGGATGCCGGAATCGGCGTGTTCGAAGACCCGTGGCGCGCGGTGCAGGCGATTGCCGCCGCGACACGCTGTGCCGAACGGCTCGACACCCCGCCATTGCCCCTGCCCCCGGTGCCGCAGAACCCGGCGCCGTTGCCCGCCGGACCGCTCGGCGAGCACGACGCAAAACGCATTCTCGCCGCGGCCGGGGTGCCGATCCTCGATGAGCGGGTTGCGACCAGCGCCGCCGAGGCTGAAGCGGCGGCAAAAGCGATCGGCGAGCGCCTCGTCTTAAAAATCGTGTCGCCGGAGATCACCCATAAGACCGAAGTCGGCGGCGTGATGCTCGATGTACCTGCGGCCGAAGCCGGCGCTGCTTACACGCAGATCGTCGAGCGGGTGAAGGCGCGTGCGCCGCAGGCCCATATCGAGGGCGTATTGCTGTCACCGATGATCAAGGGTGGCGTCGAGATGATCCTCGGCGTGCAGGACGATCCGGTGTTCGGCCCGGTTGTTTTGCTCGGCCTCGGCGGCATCTTTGTCGAAATCCTGAAGGACGTGACGTTCCGCATCGCACCGTTCGGCGTCGAGGAAGCGCACCGCATGATCCGGGAATTGCGCGGCGTCGCGATGCTCGAAGGCGCACGCGGCCAGCCGCCCTGCGACCTCGACGCGCTGGCCGAGGCGCTGTCGCGCCTGTCGATCTTTGCGGCGGCGCAGCGCGGGCGCTTTACCAGCATTGACGTCAACCCGCTACTGGTGCGCCCGAAGGGCCAGGGCGCGGCGGCGCTCGACGCCCTAATCCTGACACCCGGCGCGACTGCCACCGGCCATTGAGGTTCGATAAGGCGCAAATGCACCTTTTCCGCTGACATAATGCCGCATTTACCGGCCGGTTGCGCGGCACTGTCTTGACCGCATGGCGGGCGCAGCCTATGCGGCATCCACGCCAGGATTGAACACATAAAGTTGACGCCACACCCTTGGTGTGCGCGGAGAGGAGACTGCCGATGAGTAAAGCCATTCGCGCCTTGTGCGCCGGGCTGAGCCTGTTGTTCCCGCTATCCATTGCCTCGGCAGCCGACGCGCCCTTTATGATGCGCGTATCGCTCGACACCTCGGCAACGCATGTCCGCACGATCAATGTCGGCGAATATCTGAAGAAGCTTGAGGCAGCCTCGGGCGGACGCATCAAGACGCAACTGTTCCACAGCGCGCAGCTTTACCGCGACCGCGATGTCGCCAAGGCGCTGCGGCAGGGCAATATCGAGATGGCGGTGCCCGGTACCTGGGTGCTGAGCGGGTTTATCCCCGACACCGATTACTTCCTGCTGCCGGTAATGGCCGGCCAATCGGCCGAAGTCACCCATAAGACCAGCGACGGCGACGTCGGCAAAATCGTCAATGGCGAGATTGAAAAAAAGCTCGAAGCAAAGGTGCTCGGCCCCTGGCTCGATCTCGGCTTCAACAACGAATACAGCACGAGCAAGCCGATCAACGACTTCACCGATCTCGCCGGCCTGAAGCTGCGCAATGCCGGCGGCGCCGGATTGTCGCTGCGCGCCAAATTCTACAATGCGATCCCCAATACGACAGCATGGCCGGATGTGCCGCTGGCGCTGTCGCAAGGCACGTTCGACGCGTTGACCTCGACCAATGAAAGCGTCGCCAGCGCCAAATTATGGGATTCGGGGGTCAAGCATGCCTTCGAGGACCACGCCTTTTTCGGCATGTATGTGCCGATGATTTCCGCGAGCTTTTACAACAAGCTGCCGCCCGATCTGCAGAAGATCGTCATCGACACCTGGACCAGCAACATCGCGACCTACCGCAAGAACGCCGAAATCGCACAGAAAAAGGGGCGCGAGGAAGACGAGGCGCACGGCATCCATTTCGTCGACCCGACGCCGCAGCGCCTTGCTGAAATCCGCCAGAAGATGCTGCCGACCGAGAATGAGGTGGCGAAAGAACTGAAGATCAGCCCCGAAGTCATCAAGGCGCTCGCCACCGAAATCCCGAGCGGCAGCTAAACGCCCCGCGGGCATAAACCACCCGTTTGCCGGATGGCCCTCTGGGATCGCATCGAGCGCCTGCTGATCGGGCTGTTCGGCGCCGGCGCGCTGCTGGTCGGCACCTATCAGGTAATCGGCCGCTATATCGTGCCGCAATACGCCTCCGGCTGGAGCGACGAAGTCACCGTGTACCTGGCGGTATGGGGCATCTTTCTCGCTGCCAGCCAACTGGTCCGCACCGACGGCCATGTGCGACCGGATCTGGTGCTGCGCCTGATGCCGGCGCGGATGCAGCGCGTCGTCGAAACATTCAACTGCGTCGTTGCGCTGGTCTTTTGCCTGGGTTTGCTTTGGTTCGGCTTTCACATTGTCGCCGATGCGTGGGACCTCGACGAGCGCAGCGAAACCGTCCTCGCTTTTCCAATGTGGGCCTATTACGCCGCGATGCCGACTGGCGCCGCGCTGATGAGCCTCCGCTATATCATCCGCCTCTATCGCTATCTCTTTCGCTTCGACCCGGCCACGATGGTCATTTTCGCGCCGCACGAGCACAAGCCGTCGTGACGGCGCCTGATCCCGGCGGATGCTGACCGCTCTCTTCCTGTTGATGTTTTTCGGTCTGCTGGTTTGCGGCATGCCGATTTTTCTGGTGCTCGGTGTTTGCGCCACGACGCTGTTCCTGTGGAGCGGGCAGCCACTGATCGGCGTCGCATCGAAGATCGTCGACGAGCTTAATTCCTCGACCCTGATGGCCCTGCCTCTGTTTGTGATGGCAGCGGCGTTTATGCGGCGCGGCGGCGTTGCACGCGCCTTGGTTGATTTTGCCGCGGCGTGGCTTGGCGGGGTGCGCGGTTCTCTCGGGCTTGTGACCGTCCTGTCTTGCGCGCTGTTCGCGGCAATCTGCGGGTCAAGTGTCGCGACCGCACTGGCGATGGGCACGATCCTGATCCCGGCGATGCTGGAGCGGGGCTATCCCCGCGACTTTACCCTCGGGGTCGTCGGCGCCTCGGGAACGATCGGTATCGTGATTCCACCGAGCCTGGCGCTGATACTGTACGGCATCATCACCGAGCAATCGGTGCCGCGATTGTTTCTCGCCGGCATCCTGCCGGGCATTCTGCAAGCTACGGTCTTTGTGTTGTGGGTGCTGTATTACGCGCACCGGCATAATCTACCGCGCGAGCCCCGCGCCTCTTTGCCGCAGTTGGGTCGGGTGACCCTGCAGGCGCTGCCGGCGCTCGCCGTTCCAGCGGTGGTGATGATCGGCATCTACGGCGGCGTGATGACCGTCACCGAATCCGCCGCGATCGCCGCCGTCGTCGCGCTGATCGTCTCGCTCGGCTTCTACCGCGGCTTTCAGCCGAGCGAGACGTTGTCCGTCATCGCGGACGGCATACGCAGCGGCGCGACGATCATGATCATCGTCGCGACGGCGCTCGCTTTTGGCCATTGGATGACCGAGTCAGGCGTCCCGGCGCGGCTCGTGCAGTTCACTCTCGACCACCATCTCAAGACCTGGGAGTTTCTCCTCAGCATTAACATTTTGCTTCTGATCCTTGGTTGCTTTCTGGAAGTCGCGGCGACCCTGCTGCTTGTGATGCCAATCCTTGCACCGGCGCTGTTGCCTATCGGTGTAGACCCGGTACACTTTTCAATCGTATTTACTCACAACATGGAAATTGCGCTGGTACATCCTCCAGTCGGGCTGAATCTTTACGTGTTGGCAACAATTTCCGATGCGCCGATCGGCGAGGTAATCCGCGGTATTTTACCTTTTTTACTGCTGCTTTTGTTGGTTCTAGGCATCATTACTTACGTACCGGAGCTGTCGCTATGGCTGCCGCATTTGATCTATGGCGGCTAATAGCCCCGCGGAATATCGCGAACCGGGACGATTTTTGAATTGTCGCATCGTCTAACCGAAATTTAACCTAGCGGGCGTAAATCTGCGGGCGCCAAGACGTGGTGAGGAACCAATGCACCTCTGGTCTGGATTGATCCGGTGGGCTTCGCAAGCGCGACCGGTTACGGATTCGCATGACGCCACGGCTCGCCGCCTGGCATCGCACGGTACGTCGCTGCCCGAGATCGGCAGCGGCCATAGCGATGATTGGTGGTTCGCCGGTCTGGTCCAGGCCATCCGGCTGCAACCGCACACCGCCTTGCTCTACATCGCGGCAGTGCTGGGATACAGCGCGAACGCTTTTCTGCGAATGCCGCACGGCTACCATGAGCTTTTGTTCGTCATCATCACCGGCTGTTTCGGCTGGCTGATGATCATGTCCGTGACGCGGCAACGCCGCGCTCTCGCCCAACTGAGCGCACGCGAGCAGCAGGTCGCCGCGCAGCAGTCGCTGCTGCAGAGCACGCTCGAAAACATGGGTGAAGGCGTCAGCGTCTTCGATCGCGCCGGGCGCCTGATCACCTGGAACTCACAATTCTCCCGACTCCTCGGCATGCCGCTCGATCTCGCAGCGACCTCGCTCGGTGAAATTTTCATCGAGCAGGCGGTGCGCGGTGATTTCGGCGCCGTGGCCGACCCGGAGCGCGAAGCCCGCGAACGCATCGAAGCGTTCTATCGCGATGTCCCGGCGGTCATCGAACGTATCGTACCGAGTGGCCGCATACTGCAAATCCGCCGCCGGGCGATGCCGGATGGCGGCGTCGTATCGCTATATTCCGACATTACCGAGCGCAAAGCAGCCGAGGAAGAAATGCGGTCGGCCCGGGTACAGGCCGAACTCGCCAACGACGCCAAAAGCGACTTCCTGGCCAATATGAGCCATGAACTGCGCACACCGCTCAATGCGATCATCGGCTTTTCGGAAGTGATCTCCACCGAGATCCTCGGTCCGGTCGCCGACAAGCGGCAGCTCGAGTACATCAAGGATATTCACGCCAGCGGCCTGTTGCTGCTGTCGATCATCAACGATGTTCTCGACATGTCGAAGATCGAGGCCGGCAAGCTCGAGCTGCTGAAGGAAAAGGTGCCGGTGCCGGTTCTGGTCGGCGATGCGATCCGCATGGTCAACGAAATGGCGAGCGCTCGCGACATCCGCCTGATTTCCAGCGTGTCGTCGCAGGATCTGCGGATTTTGGCCGACCAGCGGGCAATCACCCAGGTCATGCTCAATCTGCTGTCGAACGCCGTCAAATTTTCCAATCCGGGCGGTCAGGTTGAAATCCGTGCAGCGCTTGACGAGAGCGGCAACTTCACGCTCGAAGTCGAGGATTACGGCGTCGGCATGAACGAGGAAGAAGTCGAGCGCGCTCTGCAGCCGTTTGGCCAAGCCAGTCCGGCCACAACCAAGAGCCATGGCGGCACCGGCCTTGGGTTGCCGATCGCCAAAGGACTGGCAGAGGCCCATAACGGCAGCCTCGTGGTCGAGAGCCTGCCAGGCCGCGGCACGTTGGTCCGGGTGGTACTGCCGCAGCGGTCGGAGGTGCCCGAGGCGATCGAAAATCTGCTGCGCGACCTGAACGGCTCGAAATGCCCTACAGCCTGAGCCGGCCGCGTATTACAGGCGACTCCGGCAGCTCAATCCGGCGCGACGGTTTCCGGAACAGTCCTCGGCTGCAACCCACGGAAAAGCAGAATACCGGGCATCACCGCAATCGCGGCAATCGCCATGATCTTGAAGCATTCGGCATAGGCCCGCAGCGCCGCCGTGTCCGGCCATGCCGAGGGCGGCGCCGCGCCAACCCCGACACCGCCATGCACCGACAGCTTTATCTGCAAAATCGAACTCATCACCGCGACCCCGCAGGCGCAGCCGATCTGCCGCAACAGGCTGTAGAGCCCGGCGGCGTCCGTGCGCATGTCACCGGGCAGCCCGCGCAAGGCGCAAGTGCTGAGCGGCATCAGGATGGCTCCGGCGCCCATCGCCTGCAGGCTGCTGCCGACGACGACCAGTCCCAGCACGTTGTGCGACGCCGGCAGCCCGGCGAGGATTCCCAAGCCGCAAGCAGCGACCAGCGACCCGACCGTAATCAGAAAGCGATAATCCACCCGTTCGATCAACCGTCCAGCGCCGAGAATGACCAGCATCATCAGGATGCCGCGGGGCACGATGCTGAGGCCGCCGATCGTCGCGGGATAGCCGAGCGGTCCTTCCACCACGGTCGGGAGGAACACGATCGAGGTGAAGAGCAACGCGCTGGTCGTAAAATTCAAAAACGCCGCCGCCGCGAAATTGGCGTTGCGAAATACCTCGAAGCGGATAATCGTCGGCCCCAGTTTTCCGGTGCGCACCGCCATCACCACCAAAGCAACCAAGGCGAGCGCCGCCTCCGCCAGGACCTCCGGCGAATGCAGCCACGATCGGCCGATCGCACGCTGCAAGCAAAGCTGCAAGGCGCCGACGCCGACAATCAGCAGGATCAGCCCGACCGCGTCAAACGTACCGCCGGCCGCTTCGCGGTCACGGCGCGGCAGCATGTTGCGTGCCCCCCAGACCGCAGCAAGGCCAAGCGGCAGATTGATTGCAAACACCCAACGCCACGATACCAGATCGGTAATGATCCCGCCGAATGCCGGCCCGAGGATCGGCCCGACCATCGCGACGGCTCCCCAGACCGCCAGGATTCGGCCATGACGTTCGCGCGGATACAAATCATGCAGGACGGCTTGCGACAGTGCCGGGATAACACCGCCACCAGCGCCCTGAATAGCGCGGCAAACAACGATCGCCGCGGCCGTCGGCGCGAGCGCACACAGCAGCGAGGCCCCGATGAACAGACTGAGGGCGCAGATATAAAGACGCCGTGGCCCCAACCGGCGGCGCAGCCATCCGGTAAGCGGTGCAACCACCGCCGCCGCACACAAATAGCTGGTGACAATCCACGTGCCGAGCTCGATGCCGGCGCCGAAATCGTGCTCAAGCTGCGGCAGCGCAACATTGACGATCGTTGCATCTGCGGCCTGGAGCGCCGTTGCCAGCATCAGCGCGGCCGTCGCCACGCGCCGGTTCGATCCGCTCACCGCCCGCGCCGCCATCGCCGCCCGTCCGTCCCACCCGTGTCGATCATTAGTTGTAAATTGAGCGTGCGCTGCGTTGCTCCGGACAAGCACAGCTGCGCATCACCCCTTTATGCTTGTCTATACTTTTTTTACGAATCGTCGTTATCCTAGCCTTCGTAGGGCGGTGTTGCGCCCGGCACCTGTCCGGGCGGGAGGATTGCCGTGAATCGGCTGACCATCTTGGTTTCACCGGAAGGACAGTGGGTTTTCCCAGGAAGCACCGAATTCCTGGAGATACTCGGCGACCCGAACCCAGACTACGATGCCGAAGCATACGCGGTCAAAAACATGGGGTTCATCAAATTTTCGATGATCGAGCGCGCGATTGTCGAGATCGAGCTGCATCCCACGCTGGTGGCGCTGCCGGCGCTGCTCGCGGTGCAGCAGCAGTTGCAGACCTCGGGCGTGACGCTGTTCCGGCTGAAATATTTTACCACGGTGTGGGAATCCGAGATCACCTCGTCCGTCGAGCAGGCGATCACCCGACTGTCGGAATTGTGCGCACCGCAGTTTGTCGCGCCCGACCGCGAGCGCTATCTTTTCGAGCCCAAGGATTATGGGCAGCTGCTCGCCGATGAGGAAAACCCGCTGCGCTTGATGGCCCAGAAGTGGCGGGCCGCCTTCGGGA
This sequence comes from Allostellaceae bacterium, assembly GCA_036268425.1. Lineage (GTDB taxonomy): Bacteria > Pseudomonadota > Alphaproteobacteria > ATCC43930 > CGMCC-115725 > DATARH01. The sequence continues at coordinate 11,267 of DATAUE010000161.1, read as the reverse complement.
AATTCGATCCGACGCTGATCCCATTTGCGATCAGCCACAATCTTCTGCCGCAACTGCTGATTATCGGCATCAAGCCGAATGCGTCGGACCCGGTTTTTCGCTTTGTGGGCGAAGCGCATGCCAGCTGGCTCGACCAACAGTATCATTTGAGTGTTCTAGGCGAGCGCGTCGATAACGTCCCCGACAAGGATTACGCAGGCTGGGCGGCCGAGTTCTACAAAAATGTCGCGAGCAACGGCCAGCCCCGGTTCGATTGCGTTACCGCATCGATCCAAGGCCGGCAATCGCCCTATCTCACGCGCTATGAAAGACTGGTGCTGCCCTGGAGAACCGATACCGGCGAAATTCTGCTGACCGTCTCGCCGAGGCGCCTGGCATCCGCCGCCGCCCCGCTTCCCGCGGCAGGCCCACCGGCAAACCCGCCGGCCAGGAAGCCGGAAAGATCGTCATAGATTTCCTGCGGCTCGGCATAAAGCACGACCGCTTCGACATCGCCGATCGGTGACCCCGGGAAAAACAAGCTCGGGCTCATCCGCTGGTAGCCGTAAGTGCCGGCAACCCCTTTTTCGACAAGCCCGGGGGTAACAAAGCAGGTTGCCCAGTCGAGCGGCCAGCGAGCCGTCGCATAGGAGCGGCCCAACCGGCCGATCACCGAAGGAAACCCTTTGCCGCGGAAATCGCGACGCAGCCATAGACCGCCGCCGTTGAAGACATAACCACTGATCTTTTCCGCCGCTTCGGAGGTGACGCGGCAGCTTTGGCCGACATCGCGTCCACCGTAAAACATCAACCGCGCCTCATCCGCCAAGGTCGATTCCGGCCAGTGATAGACGCGTCCGGCCTGCGTCAGGACGATTTCCCCATTTTCGTCCTCCCCAGAGATCCAATAAGCATTTTCCGCCGTCAGATCGGAATATTCCGGATTGAAGATGTCCAGCAGGCGATACCAGGTGCCACGCGCTACTTCCTGCTTGTTGATGTAGAGAAGCTCATCAAAATCATAGCGCAAGCGCAAATTCACCCCATGATTCCGGAAATACCTGTCTCCTTCGAGGACGAAACGAGACAGCAAAGGCGCCGGCCCATGCTTGATCAGCAATGCGTCCGGAAGACGCTGATTGTTTACTGGGATGATGCTTTGATGAACCTGAGCCATTACGTTGACCTTCCATCTAAAGGTCGCCTGCTTGGCAAGCCGCGAGGCTGGCGACTGGTTAATGAAAGATTAGTAATTTCATAAAATGCAGATTAAAGCGTCAAGTTTCGCCTCAAATACGTTATAAATGTTTAGCGTTTTTTCGGTGTTCTCTACGCAGAGCGCGCCACCTGATCAGAGGCGGAAATCGCCCAGCCAGAACGCGATTTCGATCAAATCATAAATAGAGAGAGCAAAATACCCGCAATAGCCGTGCGGCGCAGACGGCGACGCCACAATGCAGTCGACGGCAAACCGCTGCCGACAAACAGCGCCGTCACAAGCAAAATCAGCGCTGCGATAAGGTGTTGCCGCTCAATGATCATGTCGCCGTGACGATAACGCAACGCCACGTGCGCTGCGCATTGCGAATCGCCTGCGATGGACCGATGCGAAAAACAAATAGCCGAGATGCAGCGGTTAACGCTGCCGTTCCCGGCCAATACTGATCTCAATCAAGCCGATCGCGGATCGCGATGCCGCGTCTCGTCTGTTTCGGTGAACGGCCTCAGACGTTGTCGGCGCTGCCGCCAGCCGGAGTCCCGAACATCGACAGCACTTCGCGGCGGGTTGTGGGATCGGTGCGGAACACACCGAGCATGCGGCTCGTCACCAGGCTGACCCCCGGCTTGTGCACGCCGCGCGTCGTCATGCACTGATGCGCCGCATCGATAACGACCGCGACGCCTTTGGGCTGCAGCACCTCATCAAGCGTGTTGGCGATCTGGGCCGTCATTTTTTCCTGAATCTGCAGTCGCTTGGCATAAACCTCGACGAGCCGCGCCAGCTTTGAAATGCCGATGACGCGATTGTTCGGCAGGTAGGCAATATGCACTTTGCCGATAATCGGGGCGATGTGATGCTCGCAATGCGATTCGAAACGGATGTCCTTGAGCATGACGATTTCGTCGTACCCCTCCATTTCCTCGAACGTGCGTTGCAACAGAGCAACCGGATCGTCCTCGTAACCGCTGAAGAATTCTCCGTAGGAGCGCACGACGCGATCCGGCGTGCCGAGCAATCCTTCGCGCTCCGGGTTGTCGCCGGCCCAGCGGATCAGGGTGCGCACCGCTTCCATTGCTTCTTCACGAGATGGTTTAACGGGGCCGGGAGGAGTGGATGCAGACGGACGTGATGCCGGCTGGCGCGCCGTTATCGTGGAGACATTGGTATCGGGCATCGTGGGCTGGGCTTTCGTAGCCATGAGTTCTCTCTTTCTTGTCGGAAGCGCCGGCTTCTCGGGTTGCAAGGCGCAAACGGCCGGCGCATGTCGCAACATTGGCCGAACCAGGCCATCCGTTACGCGCCGCTATCAGTTGAGCCTGATGGCCGGCTGTGGCGTATCGAGGGAAAAGGCGGGAACGCGAACGAGAAAATTCTCGCCGCTTCCCGTTTCCATTTCATAGTCGCCGACCATAAAGCCGGACGGCGTCGGCAACGGGCAGCTGCTCGTATATTCAAAGCTTTCGCCGGGTGCGAGTACTGGTTCTTCGCCGACGACACCCGGACCGCGCACCTCCTGCCGGCGTCCCTGGCTGTCGGTGATCTGCCAATGACGCCGCCGCAACTGCACGGTTTCGCCACCTTCGTTCTCGATCTTGACGTGATAGGCCCAGACGTAATGGCCGTCGGCGGGCGAGGAATGCTGCTCCAGGTAAAAGGGCCGCACCGTGACCTTGATCGAGCGGGTGATTTCGGAATACATCGCTCAGCGACCCTTGTTTCTTGTGCGTTGCACACGGCCGAACCGCCGGCTCGGCAGTGCGTGCGGCTGCGACACTGTCCGATGCACGACCGAACGCGTCAAGACAACGCTAGACGTTGAGCATTCGCTCCGAATCGCTAAGCAATGGCGCGGGTGGCTTTCAGACCGGGCGCGAGCAATCCCAGCACCTGCTCGTCCGGACGGCGCGACCCGTCCGGGCTGATCGACTGAATGCAGACATGGTCGGCGCCGGCATCCCAATGCTCCTGGATGCGCTTGCGGATCGCCCCTTCATCGCCCCACGCGACATTGGCGTCGATAAAGCGCGCCGAGCCGCCGCCGGTGAAATCGTCGTCAGTAAAGCCGAGACGGCGCCAGTTATTGACGTAATTTTCCAGCCGCAGGTAATTGGCGAGCGCTTGACGGCCGAGTGCGCGCGCCGTTGCGGCATCGCTTTCGAGCAGCACCCAGATTTCCGGGCATAACAGCTTGCCCGGGCCAAGGATGCGGCGCGCCTCGTGCGTGTGTTCCGGCGTAACGTTGTAGGGGTGCGCTCCGTCGGCATGGCTGCCTGACAGCGCCATCATGCGCGGCCCCAGCGCAGCAACGATCGTCAGCGGCTTTTCCGCCGGCGGCGGGGCGCCGTAGGAGGCTGCATTCATCGCGTCGAGATAGGTGCGCATGGTTGTTACCGGTTTGCCATAGGTATGGCCCCGGAGACCCTCGACCGAGGGGACATGCGACACCCCAACGCCGAGCAGAAAGCGCCCGCCCGACTGCTCGGCCAGGGCACGTTGCCCATTCGCCATTGCCATCGCGTCGCGCGCATAGATGTTGGCGATGCCCGGCGCCACGATCAGCGATTTCGTGTTCGCCAGCAGCCATGACGAATGCACCATCACGTTGCGGCCACGGCTTTCGGGAAGCCAAAGCGCAGCATAACCCCAGCCTTCGACGCGTTGCGCGAACGCCGCGCCTTGGGCCGCGGTCATCAGATCCATCGCCACCCAAACGCCGAGTTTGCCAAGCTGCATTTCCCGTTCCCCGATTGGTCACCGTGAGCCGACGCCTGTCTCTCAGGCGCCACGTTCTCGCGGTAGCTTAGCGCAGCGTCGAACGTTCGGGCTGCGCTAAATCGGGTCGTCAGGTATTGCCGCTGGGCGTCTGGGCGTTGCCGCCCGGCCGATGCGCCGGGCGGGACCGCCGGCTTAATCTTGCTACAGGTCCGACCCGATGGTATTGAACAATGAACTCAGATTGCTACCGACTAACTGGAACGCGGTGATCGCGGCGACGGCGATCAATGCGGCGATCAACCCATACTCGATCGCAGTGGCACCGCTTTCATCGCGCGCCGTCTTGAGCACCATTAAATTCCAAAGATTCAACATCGAATGTCTCCCGTGGTTCTGCTTCTCGACGAAGGGATTATTGTGTTTATTAGTTAAAAAAACGTCAATCAGAATTGAGAAATTCGGCCAGTTACATACAACCGATTCGCGAACACTCCCCAGTCTGGGGCCCCACGCCCGAGCCACAGAATGCTTCGGCAGCGACAATCGGCGCTGCGCAGCGACGGCGGCCGCAGCGATCAGCCCTTGTCCGGCGGCGGCCTGGCGCGATATCAACGGGCACCCATGCCAATCCTTTTTCTCATTGTCTTTATCGATCTCGTCGGGTTCGGGCTGGTCATTCCGCTGATGCCGTTCTACGCGCAGCGCTTTGCCGCGACGCCGCCCGAGATGACGATGCTGTTCGCAACCTTCTCGCTGATGTCGATGCTGACCGCGCCGCTCTGGGGCCGGCTCAGCGACCGCGTCGGCCGGCGCCCGGTACTGATGGTCAGCATGCTGGCGGCAATGCTCGCCTATGGCTGGCTCGCCTTCGCCAGCCAGTTGTGGATGCTGTTCGCCGCGCGTGCCTTTGCCGGCGCCTGCGCCGGCAACATCGCCGCGGCACAGGCCTATATCGCTGATGTAACGCCACCGGAAAAGCGCGCCCGCGGCATGGGAATGATCGGCGCTGCGTTCGGCCTGGGCTTTATCATCGGGCCGGTGCTGGGCGGTGTCATCGCCGGCAACGACATTGCCACTGCGGATCTCAAAACCCCGGGACTGATAGCGGCCGCGCTGTCTTTTCTGGCTTTTCTGGGCGTGGTGGTGCTGCTGCGCGAAAGCCTGCCGGCAGGCGGCGGCACGGCACCGGCACGCGGTCGCCTTGCCACGGCTTTTGACGCGCTGACCCGGCCGGTCCTGGCGCGGCTGCTTACCGTGTCGTTTCTGGTGACGCTGGCGTTTTCCGGAATGGAAACGACCTTCGCGTGGTGGGCGATCGCACAATTCGGCTGGGGGCCGCGCTCGACCGGGTTCGTATTTTTTTACGTCGGCTTATTATCCGCGCTGATGCAAGGCGGGCTGATCGGACCGCTGACCCGGCTTTTCGGCGAAGAGCGGTTGACGTTGGGCGGTCTGATGTCGATCTGCTTTGGTTTGCTGGTGCTGTCGATGGCGCGCAACGTGCCGTTACTGATCCTCGCGGTTACCGGATTGGCGATCGGCATGGGGGCGCTGCAACCGTCGCTAAACAGCCTGATTTCGCGACGAGCCGGCCCCGAGGAACAGGGCGAAATCATGGGCGCTGCGCAATCCCTCGCCAGTCTGGCACGCGTGCTTGGGCCGTTGGTCGCGGGCTGGCTGTTTGTCGCCTGGGGGCATAGCGGCCCGTTTCTGTGGGGAGCCGTGCTGGTTGCCGCGGGCGTGCTGATCGGCTGGCGATTGCAGCGCGGTATCGCTGCACCAACCACCGCAACGACACCGCCCTGACGAGCCGTCGATGAGCCCGCACAGCCCACGGGTGGTGGGACAGTCCTTGGTCACCGGCCTGCCCGAGCCAGACGAGCGGTTGCGGCAAGGATTGCGAGCGCTGAGGGGGCTCGGCCCGTATCTGTGGCCGCGCGATTCGCTGGGATTGCGCTTGCGCGTCATCACGGCGGTGGCATTGCTGGTCGCCGGCAAACTGTGCAACATCACCGTGCCGTTCTTCTACAAGCACGCGGTCGATGCGCTGTCGTCACCGGCCGCGGCACATGCGGTCGCGCTCGCCGTGCCGCTCGGAGCGATTTTCGCTTACGGCGCCGCCCGCGTCATGTCGCAGGGCTTCAACGATCTGCGCAATGCGGTTTTCGCCAAGGTCGGGCAGCGCGCGGTGCGACGGGTCGCGCTATCGACCTTCCGTCACATCCACGCTCTGTCGCTGCGGTTTCACCTGGAGCGCCGCACCGGTGGTCTCGCCCGCGCGGTCGAGCGCGGTACCGCCGGGATCGAGTTCCTGCTGTCGTTCCTGCTGTTCAACATCCTGCCGACATTGTTCGAGATCGTCGTGGTGTCGACGATCCTGTGGCGGCTGTACGACTGGGTGTTTGCCGCGGTAACGCTCGGGACGATCATCGCCTACATCACCTTTACGTTTCTGGTGACCGACTGGCGGATCCGCTTCCGGCGCGAGATGAACACCCGCAACAGCGAGGCCAACACCAAGGCGATCGACAGTCTTCTCAACTACGAAACCGTCAAGTATTTCGCCAATGAGGCGCATGAAGCGGAACGCTACGACCGCGCCTTGCAAGCCTACGAGCGCGCCGCGGTCAAAAGCGAAACGACGCTGGCGATGCTCAACGTGGGCCAGGGCGTTTTAATCGCCGGCGGACTGATCACAATGATGATCCTGGCGGCGCGCGGAGTCACTGCGGGTCGGATGACGGTCGGCGATTTCGTACTGATCAACACCTACCTGCTGCAGCTGTATCAGCCGCTGAACTTTCTCGGCATGGTCTACCGCAACATCAAACAGTCATTGACCGACCTCGAACAAATGATGTCGTTGCTCAAGGTCGCGCCCGACATCGAAGACCGTCCCGGCGCCGCGTCGCTGGCGGCGGTGCGCGGCACCCTCGCCTTCCGGCATGTCGATTTCCGCTACGACGCGCGGCGGCCGATTTTGCAGGATGTCGATTTCACCGTGCCGCCGGGCGCCACGGTGGCGATTGTCGGGCCGAGCGGCGCCGGCAAGTCGACAATCGCCCGCCTGCTGTTCCGCTTTTACGATGTTGATGACGGCGCGATCGAGATCGACGGCGACGATATCCGCGAGGTAACGCAGGACAGCCTGCGCCGCTCGATCGGCGTCGTGCCGCAGGACACGGTGCTGTTCAACGACACGATCCTCTACAACGTCGCCTATGGCCGGCCCAACGCCGGCCGCGCCGAGATTGAGAGCGCCGCGCGCCTCGCGCGCATCCATGACTTTGTCGCCGCGCTGCCCGACGGCTACGACACGATGGTCGGCGAGCGCGGCCTGAAACTTTCGGGCGGCGAAAAACAGCGCGTCGCGATTGCACGCGTGATTCTCAAAGCCCCACGCATCCTGATTTTCGACGAGGCGACATCGGCGCTCGATACCAAGACCGAGCGCGAAATCCAGGCCAGCCTCGCCGAGGTCGCCACCAACCGCACGACGCTCGTCATCGCGCACCGGCTGTCGACGGTGGTGGATGCCGACCAGATCCTGGTGCTGGATGCCGGTCGCATCGTCGAACGCGGCCACCACCGCGAGCTGCTGGCTCGCGATGGCGTCTATGCCATGATGTGGGCGCGGCAACAGGAAGCGGCGGAGCGTGAAGCCGCACTGGTCGGCTCCTGACGCCGACGCCGCATGCAACACACGGCGAATGATCTGGCGAACGCGCTGCGCCGTGGCGAACGCCGCGCCTTGGCGCGGGCCGTCACACTCGTGGAATCCACCCGCCCGGATCATCGGGAGGTCGCCGAAGCACTGATCGAAGCGATATTGCCGGCGACCGGCGGCGCTACCCGGATCGGCATTTCCGGGCCGCCAGGGGCTGGCAAATCCACGTTGATTGAGCGTTTCGGCCTCGACGGCATCGCGCGCGGCCATCGCATTGCGGTGCTGGCGGTCGATCCCGGATCGAAACGCGGCGGCGGCGCCATTCTCGGCGACAAAACGCGGATGGAACAACTCGGGCGTGCGCCCGGCGCATTTATCCGGCCCTCCTCGGCCGGTGCCGAAACCGGCGGCGTCGCCCGCCGCACGCGCGAGGGCATCCTGGTTTGCGAGGCGGCAGGGTTCGATATTGTCCTGGTCGAGACGGTCGGCGCCGGGCAGGCGGAAACCACCGTTGCCGACATGGTCGATATGTTTCTGCTGGTGCTGCCGCCCGCCGCGGGCGACGAATTGCAAGGCATCAAGCGCGGCATTATCGAGCTTGCCGATCTCGTATTGATCAACAAGGCGGACGGCGAGTTGCGTGACCATGCCGAGCGCGCCGCCGCGGAGTACGCCAACGCCTTGCGCCTCGTTCGCCCGGGCTTTCCGGAATGGCAGGTGGTCGTGCGCGCTGTCTCAGCTCTGACGGGTGAGGGGATCGACGCGCTGTGGGACGATGTCGCCCGTTTCCGCGCCGCTCTGAAAGCGAGCGGGGCGTGGGGACGGCGCCGTGCCGAGCACGCCCGTGCCGCGCTATGGGCCGAAATCGGCGACGGTCTCGTCGAGCATTTCCGTGCCGCACCTGCGGTCGCCGGCCGGCTCGCCGCGATCGAAGATGACGTGACCCACGGTGTCCGCACTCCCGCGGCGGCGGCGCGCCTGCTGCTCGCGGGATTTCTCGCGGGTGGTCAGTAAACCACCAGCACCAGCACCGTAATCGGCAGCGCCCAGATGATCAGCGCGCCGAGTCGCGGCCGCTGGTTCGCTTGTACGATCAGCCCGATGATCGGCAGAACCACGCTCGCAACCAGCCCGAAGCCCCACGGCAGCACACCGGCCTCGATGGCGGTCGTACCCTCCGGCCTGCCAAAGACATAGCCTGACAGAGTGATCAACGCCGCCGCGAGCAGGATATCACCCAGTATCCCCAGCCCGGTCACCACGCGCATCTTGCTCTCCGCTGCTATGCCGCCGCCGGATAAAGCCCGGCGCGGCGAGCCTTTTCGATCACCAGAGCAGTTACCGTGTCGAGATACGGCGTCGGCAGACCGGCGGCGCGGGCGAAGGCCTGCACCGCGGTCAGGATACCGTCGATTTCCGGCGGCCGGTCGCGTTCGAGGTCCTGCAACATCGAGGATTTGTGTCCCGAACTGGGCCGCGGACCATAGGCGCGCGCAAAATCAATATCGAGCGTGATTCCATGCGCCTTGGCCGTGGCGAGGCCTTCGTTCATCAGCGACTTCGCCACCTCCAATAATTCGTCGTGGCGGCCGATGACGCCGATCGGCTCGCCGGTCAGCGAGCAGATCGGGCTGGTGCTGAGGTTGCGCACCAGCTTGTCCCAGATGTCGCTGCGGATGTCCGAGGTGACAGGCGCCGCAAGCCCGGCGCGGTCGAAGGCGGCGGAAATCGCCTCGACGCGCCGCGACACCGTGCCGTCGGGCTCACCCAGCGTAAAGCGGTTGCGGGCGCCCGGCGGATTGCGGATGACCCCCGGCTCGACCACTTCATTCATCGAATTGACGATACAGCCGATTACCCGCTCAAACCCGATCGACCGCTGCAGCGCGCCGCTCGGGTCGAGTCGCGACAAATCCGGACGCGGCACGCCGTTCTCCGGGCAGCGATAGAGATACCACCAGGGAATGCCGTTCATCGCAAAGACGACGCTCGTTTCCGGTCCGACCAGCGGGGCCATCGCCTCGGCGGCCTCCGGCAATACCGACGATTTCATCGTAACGAACACGACATCCTGGACACCCAGCGTTTCCGGCCGGTCAGTTGCGCGAATCCGCGCCGAACGGCATTCATCGCCGAGCCACAGCGTAATGCCTCGCTCCGTGATCGCCGCAAGCTGCGCACCCCGCGCGACCGCCGCAACCTCGATCCCAGCCGTCGCCGCGCCAGCGCCGAGCCGCGCTGCGACATGCCCACCCACCGCACCGGCGCCAAAAACCGTTATCTTCATCGCGATGTCCCATATCCTGCCTGCGATGCACAGTGTCTGTTCTTCGCGCTTCGGCCAAGCCGTTCTCTTGGCGGCGCTGCTTGTTGTCGCGTGTGCGATGCCGGCGGCGGCCGTCGATCTGTTCGCGCGCCACACGGTGACCGTGCAATTCTCGACCGCCGACGGCAAACCGCTCGCCAATGCCGAGGTCAGCGTCTTTGCGCCGGGACAGTCCGCCCATCCCGCGTTTACCGGCCACACCAACAGCGACGGCAAATTTGATTTCACAGCTGACGCCGACGGGTTCTGGAGCGCCGAGGCGCGGGCCGGCGGCGAGATCAACCGCATCAGCATCCGCGTCGCCGACGACGAAAAAAAAGAACTGATATCGCCCTACTGGCTGGTCGGCGGGTTGTTCATCCTGCTGATGCTGGCCGTCGCCTATCGCATGGCGCGCGCCCGTATGCGGCGCCGCTGAGGAGCCGCCACCGTGATCGACAGCGAGCGCCTGCAATTACCGGATTTCGCACCCGGCAGCGTGTGGCTGGTCGGGGCGGGGCCGGGCGATCCCGGATTGCTGTCAGCTTTGGCATTGCATGCGCTCGACCGTGCCGACGCGGTCGTTTACGACGCGCTGGTCAATCCGCACATCTTGACGCTGGCTCACTCGGATGCAGCGCTCGAATATGCCGGCAAGCGCGGCGGCCGGCCATCGCCGAGCCAGCCGGACATCTCGGCCCGGCTGATCCGCTTGGCGCGCGACGGCTTGCGGGTGTTGCGCCTCAAGGGCGGCGACCCCTGTGTCTTCGGCCGCGGCGGCGAGGAAGCCCTGGCGTTGGCCGAGGCGAAAATTCCGTTTCGCATCGTACCCGGCATCACCGCCGGGATCGGCGGCCTCGCCTATGCCGGCATTCCGGTGACGCATCGCGACCTCGCCTCCGCGGTGACGTTCGTCACCGGGCATGATCGCGCCGGCGCCGTGCCCGAAGGCCTCGATTGGGCCGCAATCGCGCGCGGCTCGCCGGTCATCGTGCTGTATATGGGGCTCAATCATCTGGCGGGCATCGCGGCCCGGCTGATCGCCGCCGGCCGGCCGGGCGACGAACCTGTGGCGATCGTCAGCAAGGCGACGACCCCGGAGCAAAACGTGCTGGTGACTCGTCTCGCCGACGCCGCCGAGCATGCCAAAGCCGCCCGGATCGAAGGTCCAACGATCATCGCCATTGGCCGGATTGTCGGTTTGCACCCGGCCCTGAACTGGTTTGGCCCCCGACTGGCTTAGGGTCTGTACTCAAATGAGAAAGTGTGATTCATGCTCCTGGGGAGGACATGGATCATGCCGGATAATTTTTGGCTGAGCGATGCGCAATGGGCGGCGCTTGCGCCGCATCTGCCGCTGGTTCACACCGGGCCGGTTC
>DATAUE010000160.1:0-3687 GCA_036268425.1 Allostellaceae bacterium | reverse complement strand
GTCGCGCGCGCGCGAAACACCGGATGCGCTGCATGACGCCGGTGTTGGCCATCGGCATGCCGGGCGACCTCTCGACGCACAACTTTGCTGCCAGCAGGCGCTCGCGATCGACGCCGGACACGCAGATTCCTTGCATCTGATCGGTATGTTGTCGCTCGACGCCGGGCAATTCGATCATGCCGTGCAATGGATCGCCCGCGCGCTGAAGCAAGATGCCAGGGCCGAATTTCTCTTCAGTCTCGGGACGGCGCTACGACGGCAGGAGCGGCATGACGAAGCGCTGCTGGCTTTTCAACACACGCTCAAGCTCGCGCCCGGTCATTGGGACGCGGCGCAGGAAAGCGGCGCCCTGCTCTATCGATCGGGGCGGCTGGAGGAAGCGCTCGGCTATCTCGAGCCATGCCTCCAACGGCGGCCGAGCGATGCTGCGACGCTGGTGATGTGCACCGACTGCATGTTCAGCCTCCGCAGGTTCGAACAGGTCGCCGCCATCAACCAGCGGGCGCATGCGCACGACCCCGGCAATGCCGACCCCTGCAACAGCGTTGGCGTCGCCCTGCAATTGCTCGGCCGGCAGGAAGACGCATTGCCCTGGTTCGATCGCGCGATCGGACTTCGGCCGGACTTTGTCGATGCCCTGAACAACAAGGCCGTCGCGCTCAGCGGAATCCACCGGTTCGACGAGGCCTGCGCGGCCTATGAGCGGGTCAAGACGATCGACCCCGGCAATGTCGGAGCCGAATGGAATCTGGCCCTGTTGCAGATGTTGATGGGAAACTTCGAGGCCGGCTGGGCCGGACGTGAAGCCCGGTGGAAAAACCAGCCGGGCACCTATCCCAAATTCGCCGAACCCCGATGGTTTGGCGAAGCGAACATCGAAGGCAAAACCATCCTGGTGTGCGCGGACGAGGGATTGGGCGATACCATCCAGTTCGCGCGCTATGTGCCGGAAATCGCCGCCCGCGGCGCGCGCGTGATCCTGGCGGTCGAAGAATCGGCGCGCGCCCTGCTGTCCGGGCTACCAGGTGTCGCGCAATGCGTGCGGAAGTCGGCCGAAGGCCTGCCGGCATTCGACATGCATTGTCCGATGTCCGGCCTGCCGCTGGCTTTCGGCACGCGGCTCGACAGCATTCCATCCGCCCGATCGTACCTGCCGGCTGCGCCGGATCATCTCGCGCAAGCCTGGCAAACCCGCCTCGGCCCGCGCGACAGATTGCGGGTCGGCCTGGTCTGGTCCGGCAATCCGCAGCACGTCAACGACCACAACCGCTCGATCCAGCTGCGAAGCCTGCTACCCCTGTTCGACGTCGATGCGACGTTCGTGAGCCTGCAAAAGGATCCGAGACCCCCCGACCGGGCGCTGCTGGCCGAACGCAGCGACATCGTCGACCTGACGGCACATCTGACCGATTTCGTGGAGACCGCGGCCCTGATCGGTTGCCTCGATCTCGTCATCACGGTGGACACCAGCGTCGCGCATCTTTCCGCCGCGCTGGGATGCCCGACCTGGATCCTGCTGCCCTATACGCCCGACTATCGTTGGCTGCTGGACCGCGACGACAACCCCTGGTATCCGACCGCGCGGCTGTTCCGGCAGACCGAAAGCCGTGAATATGGAAGCGTGCTCGCGCGCATGGCGGCCGAATTGCGGACGTTGATCCCTGCCAAATAGCCCGGCCGTCGGGCCGGCGAGATGGCCGCCCGCGCCCGGCCGACGTAAACTTACCCCAGTGATTCGTTATCTCGGGCGCCATCCGGCCCGTTCAGGAGAGACCCATGGGACGCAAGCTGGCGTTCGTACTCGCAGCGTCCGAACACGGGACGATGATCGTCAATCGATTTGACTATCGGATGGTCAACGAAACCCAGGGGTTTGGCGTCGGTTTCCAGATCCTCGATACCGCGAATTTTGATCCCGAAGAGGTCAAGATGGCGCTCGACCTGCTCAAGCTGCGCCGGACCCATCACGGCGACGGCATCGTCGCCATCGATGGCGGCGCCAATATCGGCGTTCACACCGTCGAATGGGCGAAAGCGATGACGGGCTGGGGATCGGTGCTTGCCGTCGAAGCACAGGAGCGCGTCTACTATGCGCTGGCCGGCAACATCGCGATCAACAACTGCTTCAATGCCATCGCGCTGAATGCCGCGATCTCCTCCGAATCCGGCACCCTGCAAATTCCCAATCCGAACTACTTCCTGCCGTCGAGCTTCGGCAGCCTCGAACTGCGCCAGCGCGACGGCAACGAGTTCATTGGCCAAACCATCGACTACACGCAAAATACCGTCGTGGTGCGAAAGCTGACGATCGACGAGATCAACCTGCCGCGGGTGGATTTCATCAAGCTCGACATCGAGGGCATGGAGATGGAGGCGCTGGAAGGCGCCCGCCAGACCATCGCGCGAAGCCTGCCGATCATGCTGATCGAGCGGATCAAGGCCGACGGCAGCCAGCTCACGCAATGGCTGGAGGAGCGCGGCTACAAGGTCATGCAGGTCGGGATCAATCTGCTGGCGGTTCACACCGCCGACAAAACGCTCGGCAATATCGTGGTGCAATAGCCCTTCGACGGCGAATCCGATCGACGCGGCCGGACCGGCCCCCGGCAAGGTTTTCAACTGTCTGATTTTCAACTGTCTGAAATGATGCCAGAAACTGGCGCGAGAGACGGGACTCGAACCCGCGGCCTCCGCCGTGACAGGGCGGCGCTCTAACCAACTGAGCTACTCCCGCGGATGCCGTGATCGCCGTGATCCGCGCAGAAGGCAGGACTTAAAGGGCCGTCCCCTGTTAGTCAAGGCAGTTGCGAATCCCCTTGGTACTCGGGCGTTTTCGCGACGTCGATGCAAATAAGGGCCGTTTTATCGGCAAAACAGCGTAGTCAGTCGGGACCCGAATCATTTAAGGCCTGCAATTACCGGGTTTCCCGCACAGGGTGCCTGAGCCATCACCAACGAGGAGGGCCAAATATGGCGAAGAAAGTAGCGACCCCGGCCACCGTCACGCTGAAGCATCTCGCGGCCGCGCTGTCGGAAGACCACGAATTGTCGAAAAAGGCCGCCGAGGCGATCCTGGGCGACCTCGTCGACCGCATCACCAAGCACCTCAAGAAGGGCGAGCGCATCCGCATCGTCGGCCTCGGCATCCTGCAGGTCCGCAAGCGCGCCGCCCGCATGGGCCGCAACCCGGCGACCGGCGAAGCGATCCACATCAAGGCGAGCAAGAAGGTGGCCTTCCGCGCCGCCAAGGAACTCAAGGAAGCCGTCTAACGCATTTGTTAACCCTTTCAGGCGCCATTCCGGCAGGGCATGCGGCCCTCGGAATGGCGCTTTTTGTTGTATAGCTCCAGCCAGAACGTCTCCCCTCCTGCCGCGGTTTCGATTGTGCCCAACACTCCCGATTTCACCCATACCGTCACCGAGCGCCTGCTGCGCTACGTCGTGATCGACACCCAGTCCGACGCCGCCTCGCCGACCTGCCCGTCTACCGAGAAGCAGAAGAATCTCGGCCGGCTGCTCGCCAGCGAGTTGCAGGCGATCGGACTTCGCGACGCCCATCTCGACGAGCACGGCTACGTCTATGCGACCATCCCGGCGACCTCGGACAAGAAGGTCCCGGTGATCTGCTTCTGCTCGCACATGGACACCTCGCCCGATTGCAGCGGCAAGGACGTCAAGCCGCAGATC
>DATAUE010000159.1:0-1644 GCA_036268425.1 Allostellaceae bacterium | reverse complement strand
GAACGCGCGCAGCACGAACTTGGTCGGATTCGACGCGAAATCAGGCGATGGCATTCAGCCCCTGCGAACACAGCGTGAAATGCAGGCGTTGGACGCATAAATATTTCGCTTGCTCCGCGCTGGTTCTTGAACAGACTGATGCGCGGTCTCATCTTGATCCAGCCGCTAGGGGCGGCCGCCGGGCTCGGCCGCGGCGAGAATGCAGGGGAGATGCGGGTGGGCGCGGTGCTGAAACCGGAGAAGCTAGCTCAAACCACAGCCTTTAAGCTCGCGTCACGGCGTGGCGTCGGATCGCTGGCGGCTTTGCTCGCCGTCACGCTGTCCGGCTGCGGCGAAAAGCCGGCGCCGCAGGCGGCCGCCGCGGCCCCGCCGGTGACCGTCGCGCAGCCGGTCAAACGCACGGTGACGGATTGGGACGAATTCACTGGCCGGTTCGAGGCGGTCGAGGAGGTCGAGGTCAAGGCGCGGGTCGGCGGCTTCGTCACCAGCGTCGAGTTCAAGGACGGCGACATGGTCCATACCGGGGACCTGCTTTATCTGATCGATTCCCGCCCGTTCGAGGCCGTCGCCGAGCAGGCCGATGGCCAGCTTGCCGATGCGCGCGCCAAGGTGGAACTCGCCAAGCGGGAGCTCGATCGCGGCCTGAACCTGGTCCAGACCAGCGCCGTCTCCGAACAGGTCGTCGACCAGCGGCGTCAGGCCTTGCAGGCGGCGCATGCCGCCGAATCGATCGCCGAAGGCGCGCTGAAGGCCGCCCAGCTCAATGTCGAGTTCTCCCACGTGCTGGCGCCGATCACCGGCCGCGTCAGCCGCCACCTCATCAGCGTCGGCAACCTGGTGCAGGGCAGCGACACCGGCACTTCGACCACGCTCACCAGCATCGTCTCGCTGGATCCGATCTACATCTATTTCGACGTCGATGAAGCGACCTATCTGAAGAACAACAAGCTCTGGTTCGAAGGCAAGCGGCCGAGCTCGCGCGATACGCCGAATCCGGTCGAGGTGACGCTGACCGGCGAGACCAAGCCGTCGCATCAAGGCCATATGGATTTCATCGACAACCGGATGGACGTTTCGACCGGCACGCTGCGCAGTCGCGCGGTGATCCCGAACCATGATCTTTCCATCCTGCCAGGGCAGTTCGGCCGGGTGCGGCTGATCGGCTCTTCGCCCTATGAGGCGCTGCTGCTACCGGATACCGCGATCGCGACCGACCAATCGCGCAAGATCGTGTTCGTGGTGAAGGCCGACGATACCGTCGAGGCGCGCCCGGTCACATTGGGCCCGCTCGATGACGGGCTTCGCGTGATCCGCGAGGGTCTCAAGCCGGACGATCGGGTGATCGTCGACGGGCTGCAACGCGCCCGCGTCGGCGCCAAGGTCAGCCCGCATGAGGCGCGACCTTCCGATCCAAAAGCCACGCCGCCCGGTGGCAAGACATGAATCTCGGCGCGCTTTCCGTCAACCGGCCGATCCTGGCGATGGTGCTGTCCATCGTGCTCCTGATCGTGGGTACGCTGGCCTACCGGACGCTGCCGGTCGCCGAATATCCCGAAGTGGTGCCGCCGACGGTGGTCGTCACCGCGCAATATCCGGGCGCGTCGGCGCAGACCATCTCCGATACCGTCGCGGCTCCGATCGAGC
>DATAUE010000158.1:0-60081 GCA_036268425.1 Allostellaceae bacterium | reverse complement strand
CGTTCGAGGGGACGCCCTCCATTCCGATCAGTGTGGCGACAATCAGGGGCATGCCGACCAAAAGTTCGGTCACCAGCGGCGTTGTGCTCCAGGTTCTGCGATGGCTGCGTCGGACGCCGGAGAGCTTTCTTACGGGACGCGACGCCACGCCGATAGCGGCAGAGATGCTGCTTGATCCCGGACCGTCGCGCATCCTCCGGGTCAACACCCGGGCACTCTACGCGGCGCTCAATACCGCGCGGACGGAACGAGGCCTGACCTGGAAAGAGGCCGCCGGTGAGATGCCGGGATTCACCGAAAGTACGCTCACCAATCTTGCGACGGGTCCTCTCATCGGCTTTCCTCGCGTGATGCTGTTGACGCAGTGGCTGCGGCGGCCACTGGCTAGTTTCGTGCGGGATCATCCTCGATGAACAGGCGTTACGGGGCCAGGTAGCGTGCCTCGTCAAAGCGAGCCGTTTCCGTGCGACGGTGCGGCCGAGTGCGCGATCGCCTCAGGTCTCAGATAAAGGATCAGCGCACAACAGATCAGGCCGAAACTGAGCAAAGGGACAAAAGGCGCGGCGCCCGTGGCGGCGGCGAAGATCGCCAGCGCGGCGATCGACCGGCGACGCGCCAGCCGCCTCGCATGGTCGGGCATCGCCGACGCGTCGGCGTGCGCCAAAACTTCCCGTTCGAAGACCAGATAGGCGATGTCCACAAGGACGAAGATTGCGCCATAGACCGTGACAGGCGCCGGGGCCAGATGCGATCGCGCAACCCAAGCCGTCGCGAAAGGCAGCAGAGACACGGCAAACAGGTGGGCGAAATTCAGCCAGATCAAGCGCGGCGTCGAATATGGCACGAAGTGCAGCAGATGATGATGATTGACCCATATGATCGCAATGAAGAGATAGCTTACAGCGTAGCTGATCGCTGTTGGCCACAACGGCAACAAGGCCGCAAAGGTGGGGTCTTCCGGGGCTTTCAGCTCCAGTACCATCACCGTGATAATGACCGCGATGACGCCGTCGGAGAACGCTCCGAGACGGTCGGCTTTTGTCTTCTGCTCGCGCATGGCACCTCCTGTCTTGCCGACTCGGCGTATGATCCCAGCGAAGGCCGATCACGCTGGGTCGGCACCCTGTCGCCAATTGGAGAGCAGCCTCAGCCACGCGGCGGAATGGAAGGCACTCATCAGCAAGTACATCGGCACCATTCCAGCGAACGGTGACGCATCGCGCACCGCTGAACACAGCGTGCCCGGCATGCCGCTGTCGTGAACGCCCGTAAGGAGCGCCATGATGGCAAAGGTCGGCGCTGTCGCGAGCGACAGCAAACCATCCGCAGTTGCTTGTGGCCGCTCGCGATGCTGCCCGGTTTCGGGGTGGACGAAGTGGGCCGTGCCGATGACCGCGATACCGCAGTTTCCCTTGTCCGGTTGCGGGCGGTACACCGTTGGCAATGCGTCATGCGAGACAGGCTGGTACCGCACGATCAACCTCCTTGTGAATGTGGCCGCCGCTGTGGCGCGGCAGCGGTCTCAGCAACGGCCCGGGCGAACGTTGCGATCGCCGCGACGGGCATCGTGACGGGCATCGCGAAGTTCATTTTCGCTCAGCCGGCTGTGTCCGTCGTCAAACTCGTGGCGGCCGTTGGGCGTAAGGTCGAGCCACATAAAAGCGCCCATCAGATTCTCTATGCCGCGGGCAAAGGTCGAGTAGGTGTGAAAGATGTCGCCACTCTCGTTTGGGGCAAAAATGCTGGTGCCCATCATATCTTCGCTGTTCTTGATCAGCGTCCCGTAATTGAAGATGGCGCGACCGGCGGCAATGTCCTCCTTCTTGAATGACACGCCGAAATCGAAGTTGAAGTCGCTATCGTGCGAGGAGACCCACGGGAACGTCCAGCCCAGAACCCGTTTGACCTGTTCGATCCGCTCCAGCGGCGCGCGTGCGATCGCCGCAAATGAAAGATCGGCGTCCGCAAAGTGCTGTCGCGCCGCGTCGATATGATCGGCGACGAAAGAGCATCCTTTGCACACATGCTCGGAACCCGGCGTCAGCATGAAGTGATAGACAGCGAGCTGGCTGCGGCCTTGGAATAGATCGGCAAGCGTGCAATGGCCTTCAGGTCCTTCGAATATATAGGGCTTGTCGACCTTGACCCAGGGCAGCCGGCGACGTTCGGCGCGAAGTGCGTCGAGCTGGTGCGTCATGGCTTTCTCGTTGAGGAAGAATGCCGTGCGGGCGGCGAGCCATTCCTCCCTTGATACGACGCTTGGCGATACGCAGCCTGGCGGTAACAAATTGCTGGTTGCCATGATCGGCTCTCCTCTGATTGCGGGACTGAGTTCGCTCAGAATCCTGTGTCGTAAAATGCTTCGGAGGGTCGCTCGACCGCGCTAGCCGTCGTGTTTTCGGAAAGCGGCCTCTCCGGCATCCGACACCTCGACCCATTTCGGGTCGGGCGCGGTGTCCGGCACGTAGCTGTCGTGCCAGTTCCACCATTTGTACGGCCGGCTTTGAGGGTAGCCTTCCGGCGAGTCCTCCCACACCTCCTGGCGCCCGAGCGCCGTCATGTCGAGATAGCTCCACGTTGTCCCGATCGCCTCGTCACCACGTCCGTTGATGAAATAGGTGCGGTAAATGCACTCGCCGTCGCGGATGAACGCGTTGTGGCCGTGCCATTCATCCACTCCGAAATCAGTGTCGAAGCTGTCGGTGATGGTGTACCAGGGAACGTCCCACCCCATCCGCGCCTTCAGGCGCGCAATGTCCGCCTGCGGCGCGCGTGAAGCGTACACGAGGGTAGTGTCGCGGGCGTTCAAATGCGCAAGGTGTGCGACCTGGTCGGTCCCCAGGGAACAGCCGATGCAGGCATGCTCCGGCCAGCCGTGCACGCCGGCCTCGAAAAAGGCCCGGTAGACAATCAGTTGACGGCGGCCGTCAAACAGGTTGAGGAGACTCGCCTTGCCGTTAGGCCCGTCGAACCCATACGCCTTTTCCACGGCAAGCCACGGCATCCGCCGGCGCTCGGCGGCCAGCGCGTCGCGGGCTCGGGTCAAGGCCTTTTCTTTCACGAGCAGCCGCATACGCGCTGCCTCCCATTCGTGCGGTGACACAATCGGTGGCGTGTTCATGGTGTGCTGTCCTTCTTTCCGGTCTTCCCCAGGTGATGTGGCGGTTGTCATCGCAATCTCCGAATTAGAGCGGTCCCGATGTCTTCGGGCTGCAGCGCATATCGTTTGCTGTCACTCGCCCGCTGTTGGTCGTAGGACAGTTTTGGGGCCGGAAACGGAATGGTGAGAGTGACAAGTGTGACGGGATTGCGATGGACTCGTTGATCACCGCGGCGGCCCGCGCACTTGCAAGCGGCGATCCGCTGGGTGCGTTAAGGCGGGTTGCCCTGCGCGACGACGCGCCGGCGCTTGCGCTGCGGGGCATCGCGATGGCGCAGCTCGGCGATCTCGCCCGCGCCAAGGCTCTTTTGAAAAGAGCGGCGCGAGCCTTCGGTCCGAGAGAGGTCGTGAGCCGTGCGAGATGCGTCGTCGCCGAAGCCGAAATCGCGCTCGTGTCACGCGACCTCGGTTGGCCTGCAAAGGCGCTCGACACAGCGCGAGCGACGCTCGAAGCGCACGGCGACCGCGTCAACGCCGCACATGCGCGGCATCTCGCGGTCCGGCGCTTGCTTCTGATCGGTCGCCTTGACGAGGCCGAACATATGCTCGCCGCGCTCGACCCGACGCCACTCCCACTTGCATCGCGGGTTGCCCACGAATTGGTGGTTGCCGGAATCGCGATGCGGCGTTTGCGGACGACGGCGGCGCGCGCCGCGGTCACGCGAGCCGCGCACGCCGCGCGCGCAGTGGATATTCCCGCGCTGACGGCGGAGGTGCAAAGCGCATCGCTCGTCATGGACACGCCCGCGGCACGGCTGATCGGGCGGGGGAGGGAGCGTACTTTGCTGCTGGAGGAGGTCGAAGCGCTCCTGGCGTCAGAGGAGGCCCTCGTTGTGGATGCGTGTCGCCATGTCGTGCGGCACGGAGGGCTGGTGGTTTCGCTGGCGACGCGCCCGGTTTTGTTCGCGCTGGCGCGCGCCCTGGGTGAAGCCTGGCCCGCGGATGTGCCGAGAAGCACGCTCCTCGTCCGCGCTTTTGGGGCAAAGCACACCGATGACTCGCATCGCGCACGATTGCGGGTCGAAATCGGGCGGCTTCGCGCGGAACTTCGGGCGATGGCGGATGTCAGCGCGACGAGGCAAGGCTTTGCTCTTGCACGCCACCATCCAGGCGAGGTCCTGGTCGTGGCGCCGCTCGTCGACGAGCAGCATGCGGCCGTGCTCGCCTTCTTGGCCGACGGCGAGGCTTGGTCCAGCTCCGCTCTGGCAATGGCGCTCGGCGCCAGCCCGCGCACGGTACAGCGAGCGCTTGAGTCGCTTGCCGCGGCCGGTAAGGCGCAAGCATTCGGTCGTGGGCCGGCACGGCGCTGGACCACTCCACCAATGCCGGGATTCCCGACAACCTTGTTACTCCCTGGCCCACTTCCCAGTGACTAGGATCACGGCATGAAACGATCTGCAGTCGAAATTCTCGATGAATACGGACCTTTTCCGGGCGTCGATCAGGTGCACGGCCTTACATTCGATGGTCGGCACGTCTGGTTTGCGTCCGGCGACAGGCTGAATGCCCTCGATCCGGCGAGTGGCAAGACATCGCGCACGATCAATGTTGCCGCGCACGCCGGAACGGCCTTCGACGGCCGGCACCTGTTTCAAATCGCCGAGGACCGCATCCAAAAGATCGATCCGGAAACCGGCAATGTACTTGCCACGATCCCGGCACCTGGCGGCGGCGGCGATTCGGGTCTCGCATGGGCCGAAGGAATGCTCTGGGTTGGGCAGCACCGGGGCCGAAAGATCCATCAAATCGATCCGCAGACAGGGGCGATCCTTCGCACCATCGAGTGCAATCGCATCGTTACCGGTGTGACGTGGATCGACGGCGAGCTGTGGCACGGCACTTGGGAAGGTGACGACAGCGATGTAAGGCAGATCGATCCTCTAACCGGAAAGGTCTTGGAACGACTCGAGATGCCGCCCGGAACAGGCGTATCGGGGCTCGAATCCGATGGCGGCGATCGGTTTTTCTGCGGGGGCGGAAGCAGTGGGAAAGTGAGAACGATACGCCGACCCAAGCGAGACTCCAGGGTGGCGTAAAACGAGCTACCTCTTCAGGTATCCGGTCACGAGGCGCGCGCCTTCGTCGATGAGCGTTTCTATCGCCGCGTCAGAAAGCATCTTGGGCTGGTGCAGCACTGCGTTGTGCGTCAACGCCTCGATCGAGGTCACGCATACAAATGATGCGAGTTCCAGGTCCTCGACACGGAGTTCGTCGCGGTGGCTTTCAAGATACGTCCTGAACAGGGTGTAGTTCTCGGGGTTGAACGCTTCCAGCTTCTCGAGCTTGCCCACGCGCGGAATTTGCTCCGCGAGCACACGATGCAGTTTCGGATCGACACGGTGTGCTTTAACCGCGACGGCGACGAGGCTGCGCATCGCCCTTTCCACCGGCTGGGCCATAATTTCCGCCACCTCGCCCCGAACCGTTTGCGTGATCTCCTGCTGGTGGCGCTCGGCGACGGAGACGACCAGCGCTTCCTTGCTAGGGAAATATTGGTACAGCGAGCCGATGCTCACGCCTGCCACTTCCGCAACGCGGTTGGTGCTGGCCTTGTCGAACCCGTCTTTGATGAGAATGCGAGCGGTCGCTTCGACCAGCGCGTCGACCGTCGCCCGCGATCGCTCCTGAGAGGCTGTTTTCCTGGGTTTTATGACCGGTTTGCGCACCACTTTTCCCTGTCGCCAATGCGAGTACCAAAAAGTGAGTGATCGCTCATATTATGGCTGACAGGGAACGACGAAGCAATCCCTGGCGCGACACGCATACCACGCAAACCCTTCGGGAGATCACGACATGCACGACACGTTGCAGCGCCTGTTCCAATACAAAGCCTGGGCGAATGACGAATTGCTGACCACATTGGCCAGGCTTGGCAGCCAATCCCCTGTAACCGGATTGGCCATCAAGGCCTTGAGCCACAGCTATATCGTCGACCGGATCTTCGCCGCGCATGTGAGGCGAAAAGCTCACGCGTACGCATCGGCCAATTTAAGCGAGATGCCGGCTCTGGGAGATTTGTCCGCAGACGTCAGAAGAAGCGATCGGGAATATATCGATTATGTATCGGCGCTCGATCGCGACCAATTAGCGGAACGTATCGACTTCGCGTTCACCGACGGCGCTGCTGGCTGCATGTCGCGCGAGGAGATGCTCATGCATGTGATCACCCACGGCATAGGTCATCGCGGACAGGTTAGCGCCGTCATGCTGCTCAATTCCGTTCCGCCGGCGAAGGATGGTTTCACGACCTATCTGCACGAGGCGGAGGCGTTGACGAGACGGCGGCTTGCTGCATAAACGCGCAGATCGACGCCCTTTGGCGACGCATCGGCAAACCCACGAATGCGCCAACTTCTTCTTTAATGCGGGCGACGCTCGAACCTGGCCGGATTCGCCCTAGCTTGTCCGAGCGGCGACCGGGATGTTCGATATCCGGACCTCATCGCCATCGATCGCAAACTCCGCTCCGAACCCCTCCGATGTCCACCGCATAAATCTGACGGCATCGTCGAAGCGGGGGTCTTCCCGACGCAGCGGCTCGGGGCGGAGTTGTCGATCGATCAGCACCGGAAGAAACGACACCGACTCGACGCCGCTACGGGTGACGATCGCCTTGGCGACCAGGCTTCGTTTGGCGTCGGCGCCGTACGCCAGATTTGGATAGTCGGGATCAAGCGTCACGCCATAGCGTTGCTCGAATGCTCGTGCCGCCTCGGGTGACTTGGCGGTCGACGACATGATGAAGTTGCTTAAGCTGTAGAAGCACGCTTTTCCTTCGTGGACCCCGATCGCCTTTGGCGTATGGGCATGATGGCCGAGGATCAGATCGGCGCCGGCGGCGAAAGCCGCGCGCGCGATCTCCGGCTGATAGCCGGCAATGACGCGGGGAATGAAATGAATTCCCCAATGGAGCGACAGCACGATGACATCGGCCGCTTCCTTGGCGCGTCGTATATCGTCGAGCATGCCCACCAAATCCTCGTCATGGGGCACGGTGACGATTTCGGGCGGGATACCGGGCTGATAGTCGACCTGGCGGTAATAGGTGTGAATGCGCAGTGGCGCGACACCGGGCTTGTGCGCACCGGCCTCGTAACCTTCGTGCAGGATCGAGCAATAAGCGAGGAAGGCGACGCGCACGCCGTGGCAATCCACAACCGCCGGTGCGCGGGCATCCGCGAGATCGCGCCCGGCTCCGACGACATGCAGCCCCTGTGAGCGCAAGAGCTCAATCGTGTCGAGCAGCGCGTCGGCTCCCCAGTCCATCGCGTGGTTGCTCGCAAGCGAAACGACGTTGAAGCCGCAATCGGTGAATATTGCGGCGTGCTCGGGTGCGATCCGGCTGTGCCCCCCGCCCGAATGCAGCTGGAGCGCACCGCGGTTCGAATAAACGCGCTCGACCTGGGCGAAGCGGATATCCGCCTGCGCCAGAGCCGGCCGTATCAGCTCGCCGTATTGCGCCATCGGACCGTGAAGCGGCCCGACATCGCCGCAGCCCAGGATGGTGATTCGCCCGGTCATCTCAGCGCTCGTATTTCTTGAGCAGGTCAGCGGGAAAATAGCGTTCTTCAAGTTCGCGCTGCTTGTCCTCGCCTTCGCCGTCGTGGGGCACCTCCGGAATCGGGTAGGGCCGGTCGGCACGCAAGGCGACGAACTCGTCCCAGGCGGCGACACCACGCGACTGGAAGGCCTCCATGAAGTCCCACAGCGCGGCCCACATGACATGATGGGTAAAGCCCGGGTACCACGCGATGCTGACGCCAAGCGCGAGATGCTCGTCGAGGCTCAGATAGCGGCCGAGTTTTCCCTTCATAAACGAGAACGGGCCGGCGACGGCTGCCCGCGCCGTCTTGATCTCGTCGGCCGAGTGCGGCGACTCGAGCTGCACCCAATCGACACCGGCATCTTCGCGATAGGCTTTGAGCCGCAGCAGCGTGTCGTCGAAGCTGCTGTTCGCCGCGTCGCGCGCATAGCATTGCGCCATCACGACAAAGTTGGGGTCGATCTCGTTTTTCATATCGACCGCAGCGCGGTAGCGGGCGATCGCCTGCTCGATCGGCACGACCTCGACCCCGGCGCTCTGGGTCTTGCGCTTGCCCTCGATCGGCTGGTCGTCGATCCGGATGCCGGCGAGCCCGGCATGGATCGACTCGCGCACCAGGCGGCGCACCGCCATGATCCCGCCGTGGCCGGTGTCGCCGTCGATCATCACCGGGAAGTCCACCGCTTGCGCGATCCACTGGCCAACCTGGATGCATTCGGTCATCGTCAGCGTGCCGACATCGGCCAGCCCCGTATAGGTGCCCACCACGCCGCCGGTGCCGACAAAGCCGGCCTCGC
Source organism: Allostellaceae bacterium (assembly GCA_036268425.1). GTDB lineage: Bacteria > Pseudomonadota > Alphaproteobacteria > ATCC43930 > CGMCC-115725 > DATARH01. The sequence goes on along the minus strand of DATAUE010000158.1, from coordinate 51,581 downwards.
ACCCAGCCTTCTCCATGATGCGGGCATGTGCCGCCGTCGGTGGATGCAAGACGGCGAGCACCTTGTCTTGGCGATGGATAAGATGTTGCAGCCGCGCGGTCTTTTCGGTCGATTTCATCGCGTGCCTCCGTCAGTCGGCAAGCCCGGCACGGGCGTAAAGCCGGACTGCGTTGTCCCACATCAGCTTGCGGCGGCGCCCCTCGGCCATGTTCCAGGCCAGCGCCATCCCGACCGTTTCGGGGAAATGGCTCTCGCCGTGGGGATAATCCGACGCGTACATCAGCACGTCGTCACCCACGAGGTCCGCCACCGCATTGGTCATTCCCTCGCCTTCCGGGACCTCGATGCTCTGGAAATAGCGGCCACTCGTCACATACTCGCTTGGCTTCATTTTGAGGGCGGGCAACGCCGCACGGATCGTCTCGGCATGCTCGTCGAGCCGCTTCATCCAGAAAGGCAGCCAGCCGTGGCCGGCTTCGAGCGTGGCAACGCGGATCGCCGGGTAGCGGTCCATCACCCCGCCGCCGATCAACGCGGCCATATTGCGCATGCCGCACCAAGGATGCGCCGCGGAGCGCTGGAGGAATAAGTTCTCCCAGTTGTCGAGCCCGCCCGGCGCATAGGGTGGCATGACGGTAAAGGTGTGTAGCACGACGGCGAGGTCGTGTTCCGCCGCCTCAGCCCAGATCGGCTCGAGATCGGGATGATCGAGCGGTACGCCGTAGGGCGCATAGGCCATGACGCCCCAGGCCCAGCGCGACTTGCCCCAGCGCCGGATCTCCGCGACGCTGCCGGCGACATCGCGCGAGCTCGCGAGAATCACGCCGCCGAGGCGCGCGGGATAGCCGCAGCAATAATCCTGCATCCAGCGGTGGTACGCGCGGTACATGCCCATTTCGAGTGCGATATCGTCGCCGGTCGTCCAGGTGCCGAACCACCCTGAAGGCAGTGTGAGGTTCGCCTCGACTCCCTCGTAGTCCATGTCCCGAATACGCTCCGCGGGGTCGTGGTCGACGCGGGGCGAGGGGTCCCGCTTGCGCTTGACGCCGGTAAATCCCGCCATATATCCGGCCGGCGCCTGATCGGCCTCGGCATCTCCCAGCCGCCGCCGATAGACGCGCTGCCCACGCGTGTAGGTCAGATGACCGTTTTTGTTGACGGTCTTGTACGACTCCCAGCCGGCCAGCCGGGTCTTCTCACCTTCAGCGAGATACTTTTCCAGCACCTCCATAAATGGTCCGACATGGGTGTCCGAATCGAAAATCCTGTATCCGTTTTTGGTCATCGGATTCCTCTTTGTCAGGCCGTCAGCGATGTGACGCCCCTCATGCAAATTTGAAAAACGCAGGGATTTCCGCCATCTCCTCTCAGGAGGTCGTCGCGGCACTCACAAGAATTTCGTCGCCGTCTCGGGTGAAGACGTGCTCGAACCCCTCGGAGGCCCATTCCATGTAAGCCGCCATATCGTCAAATCGGGGATCGCCGGCGCGCAGCACCTCCGGGCGGTATTGCCGGTCGATCATCATTGGCAGGTACGAGACGCTCCTGACGCCGTCCTTGCCGAAGACTGCCTTGGCCAGCAGCGAGCGCTTGGCGTCGCGTCCGTAGGGCAGCAGCGGGTATTCCGGGTTCTGATCGGTGTAGTTGCGTAACGACCCGTGCGCCCACGGCGGTTCGCCCCATTTTGGGGACGGAAACGGCTTGGTCATGCAGAAATTGCTGAGGCTGTAGAAGATCGCCTTGCCCTTGTAGACCTCGATGGCCTTGGGCACGTGCGCGTGATGGCCGAGGATCAGGTCGGCTCCCGCGTCGATGCAGGCGTGGGCGGCGGCGACCTGATAGTCGGCAATGACGCGCGGCACCCAGATGACGCCCCAGTGGAACGCCACGACGACGATATCGACCTCGCGGCGCAGCCGCGCGACATCATCAAGGATCATGCGCATATCCCGTTCGTCGGGATGGGTGATGACGCGCGGGCTCGCGTGCGGGCCACGGCCTTCATATTCGGTTTTGACGCGCAGCGGCGCGATCCCGACCTTGCCGGGCGCCGCCTCGCCGCCTTCCGGAATGACCGAGCAATAGCCGAGAAAGCCGACCCTGACACCGTTGCGCTCGACGACCGCCGGCTGTCGTGCTTCGTCCAAATCGCGGCCGGCGCCGGTAACCCTGATACCTTTGCTCAGTAGCAAGGCGCGCGTGTCGAGCAGCGCGTCCGGTCCGTAATCGTACATGTGGTTGTTGGCGATGGTGACCGCATCGAACCTGCAATCGGTGAAGATCTGCGCCATCTCGGGCGGCTGACGGCCATGCGGCGAGTCCTCGCTGGCGACACCGCGTGAAGAGTACTGGCGTTCGCAATTGGCAAACCGCAGATCGGCGCCCTGCAAGACCGGCCGCACCAGCTCCGTGTAGCGCTCGACCGGGAAGCCGTCGGCGGGGCCGTGCACCGGCCCGCAATCGCCGGTGCCGATAAAGGAGATTTCCGGGGGCGGGACTTGCGGTGGTGCCATGTCGGTACTCCTCGACGACGCCTATTCGGCGGGATCAGGTGTCAACAGCCGCGCGATCTCGGCGACATCGGTGACGGTCTCAAGATCGCGACTCAGTTCAATGGCGGCGTCGATGTTCTTGGGCCCGAGCGGCACAGCGGCGAAGGACACGCAATCGCGAAACTTCGCTTCGAGCATGTCGCGCGTGACCGGCCGCGACGGATCGCCGGGAACGCCCGCTACCTGGCGCGACAGCACACGTCCGTCCTTCAGCCGAATTTCCACCGTCGGGCGAGACACGGTCGAGTTCCCCCCGAGCGGGAGTGCCGCAGTCAGATCGGCGCGATAGCTGACCCGGTCTGCCATCGCCAGGACGGCGGGATTGCTAAGCCCTTGCTCGGTGTAATCGCGCAAGGTCACATTGCCGTTGACCATCATCACCGCGGTGGTGAACGGGATGCTGTATTTGCCGTCGATGCTGAGCTTTGGACGGCGCTTCAGATCAAGGGGTTCGCATAGGAGCTGCGTGGCTCCCGTGCCGCCGGAGACGGTTATCGTTTCAACATCTTCGGGCACTATCCCGTATTCCCGCCGAAGCTCCAGCGTCGCGGCGTTGGTCGGCCGCGTGTAACCGCAGGCCGGCCAGACCTTGAAGCCGTGCACGTCCAGCATCGGGAACCGCTCGCCGAGGCCGTCGAGCATGACCTGCCAATCCGGATGCTCGGTGCGTACATAATTGCGGAAGACCCCGTACCGACCCTCGACAATCTCGCGTGAGCCAACAAGGCCGCGCTGGGCGAATTCGGCCGCCAAGACCGCGCCCTGGCCCGAGAAACCTGCCTGCATCGAGCGCAGATGCGTCGCGGCGCCAACCGCCATTTGCCGGCTGCCGCTCATCTGCGTGTACGCGATCCCGAAAGCGTGCTCCGTACGCGCGGCATCCAGGCGGAGGAGCCGCGCCGCTGTCGCCGCACCGGAGACGAAGCCGAAGAGCTGCGTGGCGAACCAGCCTTCCGCCATGGTCCAGTCGGGGATATCGATCGCCTCGTTTAGCCGGACGTGAACATCCATTCCAGCCGCTACGGCAGCGATGAACTCGCGTCCGGTGACGCCGCCGAGCTTCTCCGCCAAGGCCAGCGCGACGGGAATGGTTGCGATACTAACATGGCCGCCGCCGCCGACATCGTCGTAATCGAGCATGTGGCCGAAGCTGCCGTTGGCGAAAGCCGCCCAGCCCGCCGGCGCAGCACCGCCAAAGCCGAGGAGGCGCGCTTCCGGCACGCCGCCGAGCGCGCGGACGTAATCGGCGACGATGCGCGCCTCTTCCGCCAAGATGCTGGCGCCGATCGAGACCCCCAGCGTATCGAGAACGCATTGTTTGATGCGCTCGACCAACAGGGGCGGAAGCTGCTCGTAGCGCAGGCTCGACGCGTGTTGTGCGAGACGCTGCGTGACCGCGGGAACCTCCATCGCTTCCTCCGAGCCGATGCGTCGGGCGGCTAGTCCTCTTGCGGGAAGAGGGTTTTCATCCGACGGCGCTGCGCGGACCGCACATGCTTGCGCGAGATCGACTCGGCGAGCGGGGCATCTCGGTCCAGGATCGCCTGCGCCAGTTCGGTGTGTTCGGCCAGGGCCTCCTCAGCCCGGTCTGTCGTCAGCATCTGGCTCGGGCCGAGCAGCCAGCGCACCGCGTATACGCCCTGCAGCGCCTTTTCGAGGAACCGGTTGTGGGCGCCGCGATGGATCTGGTTGTGAAACCGCAAATTATGTGCGGCCAGCTCGTCCGCCTTGCCTTGCAGCCGACGTTCCTGATGCGCGAGGTCGAGCAGCCCCTCGACTTCGAGGTCCGAAGCATGGCGGGTGAAAAGGCGGGCGGCCGTTCCCTCGAGCACCTCGCGCATTTCGTACAGCTCGACCACGCCCCGGCGGTCGAGCCGAGCCACGACGACACCTTCGCGCGGTTGGTGATTGAGCAAACCCTCTGCCTCAAGCCGGCGGATTGCGTCGCGCACCGGCGTGCGGCTGACCGCGAGCCGCTCCGCCAGGGTCGCCTCGACGATCCGCTCGCCGGGCTTGAGCACGCCGTCTTTAAGCAATGCGCGCAGTTTCTGATACGCCTGCGCGCCTTGTGTCCCACGAGGTATCTGACCGCCCGCCACCTTGAGGCGTGTCCTGCCGTCAAGCGTCTGCCTTGTGTTCGTTCTCATGGGTCTCTTGATCGGCCTACTTTAGGACGCGATTGTATACAACGATATGCATTGCGAAAAGTGCAGATGCGATAGGCGATGGAGCGATCCGTCGATGGCGGAGTCAAAACAGTCGCGGGGCAGAACGACCGGCATATCGCTGCGAGCCAGGCGCGGGTCGGGCATCCTATCCGGACGTGGATTCCGCCCCGTCCACCGGCGAAGAGCATTGTGGCTTGATCGGATTTGGTCCGTCGAAGCGTCCGATGCGCCGCTGCCCGGCAAGACTTCTCAACGCCTGAAGCCGTGTTGCAATGAGTGCGTGAGCGCCTGATCCGTCAATAACCGTTCTACGCGCCCGCCCAGGTCGTTGCCTGCCCAGGTCATTGCGTCGCCGAGGATACCTGCCAGCGGGCTTCCCCCGAGCGCCACGGCGCTTGATTCCGACGATCGTAGTCCTCGATAGTATAAACCTCGTTTGGGTCTATCGCCGGGTGCCGGAATTCGACGGACCGCTAACCGCACGAGCGTGAGTGTGGTCGATTGGAGCCGCCCGCCAAACCGCCCGTATCTGGCAGTGCCCCAAGCACAGGCGCCGATGCGCGTGCTGCCTCGGAACCGGCAGCCTCGTCAGCCGCCAATCCTCCCGTTGCCAATCGCGGCCTGATTACCGCGACGGTTATCTGCGCCTGCGTCATGCAGGGGCTCGACACGACCATCGTGAACGTTTGCCTGCCGCATATTCAGGGCAGCCTCTCGGCGACCCAAGACCAGATCTCCTGGATACTCACGTCCTACATCGTGTCCTCGGCGATCGCGATGCCGCTCACGGGTTGGCTCGCCGCCCGTTTCAGTATCAAGCCAATCTTTATTGCCTCGGTGATCGGTTTTACGATCGCCTCCGCCCTTTGCGGGGTTGCGACGAGCCTGACCCAACTGGTGGCGTACCGCCTGCTGCAAGGGATTTGCAGCGCCGGCCTCGTGCCACTGGGGCAGTCGACCCTGTTCACCATCTACCCGCGCGAGCGGCATGGCCAGGCGATGGCGATCTTCGCCTCCGGCGCGATGATGGGGCCGATTATCGGACCGACCCTCGGCGGATGGCTGACGGACGAATTTGGCTGGCGCTGGTGCTTTTACATCAACCTCCCGGTCGGCGCGGTGTGCGCTTTCGCGCTCTCTGTCCTTCTTCGTCCGAGCTCCGGCCGAAGGCGCGATGAATTCGACCTGTTCGGCTTTGCCGCGCTCAGTATCGCGGTCGGCGCCTTGCAGGTGATGCTCGACCGCGGTCACCACAATGACTGGTTTCAGTCGGCGGAAACCTGGATCGAAGCGACGATTGCGGCTCTGGGCTTCTATCTGCTCCTTGTCCACACCCTGACGGCTGGAGAACGGTCGTTTCTCAATCGTGAACTGTTGAAGAACCCTAACTTTGTCGCGGGCAGCCTGTTGATGTTCGGGGTCGGCGTGCTCCTCAGCGGCACCGTGGCCCTGATGCCGTCGATGATGCAGGTGCTGCTGAATTATCCGGTTTTCGACGCTGGCTGGATGATGGCGCCGCGTGGATTCGGTACGATGCTGGCCATGCTTGTGGTTGGTCGGCTCATCAATCGGGTAGACAATCGCATCTTTATCTTCGTCGGCTTCGTCCTGACTGCCGCGTCGCTGTGGCAGATGACCGGATGGTCCCTGCAGATGGGATCAGGACCAATCCTGTTTGCCGGCTTTGCACAAGGCTTTGGGCTCGGCTGCACCTTTGTGCCGCTGAACCTGCTCGCGCTGTCCGGCATGCCGACTCACCTCCTGACACAGGCCACCGCTCTGCGCTCGTTGATGCGGCTGCTCGGCGGCAGCATCGGTATTGCGATCCTCGAAGCCCAGCTGACTCAGAACACGCAAATCGTGCATTCCCGGCTGGTCGAATGGCTGCGCCCGGACAACCCGCTGGCCCGGGCCCCGTTCATGCGGGCGCCGTTTGATCTGACAACGGCGCACGGTATCGCCGCGTTGAACAGCGAGGTCACTCGGCAGGCCGCCATGATCGCGTACATCGACGATTTCCTGCTCATGCTGATTGTGATTCTCTGCACCTTGCCGCTGTTGCTTCTGGTCCGCGTTTCGCGTCGGCAACCCGCTGCTGCCGCCGACTGAGGCAACCGGGATGGCCGCAAGTGTCGGCAGGCCCACCGAAGTTGGGTTGCGGTTTTGCCGAAGTTGCCGCCGCAGCGGCGCTCTGATCCGTAGGTCTGGGCAAAAGTTGGCCGTGCACCACCGCGGCGCCGTGTAGGGCGGGCGGAGCAAATGGCGCGGTCCGCCAGAGGACGCGCCGGCATAGGCGGACTTCGTTGTCCTCCGTCCGCTCTACCCGATTGAACCTGCTAGGATATTGCTATAGGCACCCGCCTTGCTCTTTCGAGTGCCGGCGGATGACCTGTATGGTCCGATGTGACAATGCGTATAGGCGCAGGCGGACTTAGGTCGGCGCGGCAAATAGCTCATCAGGGAGGGGAAGCGATGATCAGATCAACCATCGGATCGACGATCGGCAGGCTGTTGTGCGGTGTAGCGGCAGTCTGGTGCTTTGCCGCGCCGGCAGCCAAGGCGGATATTCTCGTCGTTGCCAACGACAATCACAGCGTCAACATCAACGGCGTGATGACCGCGGCCAAAAACGCCGCGCCGGACGGCGTCGCGATCGTTGACGTCTCGCATTTTCCGGCAAAGCTGATCGGCACGGTTGATGCGCCAACCAGCGTTGTTGGGGCGCCGACTTCCGTCTGGATATCGCCGGACGAGAGCTGGGTCATTGTGACCGCGGCGAGCAAGATCGACCCGCAGAATTCCGATAAGATCATTGATGACGATCAGGTTTCGGTGATCGACCTGAAATCGTCGCCGCCTAAAATTGTGCAGCAGGTGGCCGCCGGCAAGGGGGCCAACGAGGTGTCGGTCTCGCCTGACGGCACATTGGCGCTGGTCGCCAACCGCGCCGAAGGCACCGTTTCGGTCTTTACGATCAAGGACAAACGACTCGATGCCGCCGGCAAGGTCGATCTCGGCAATCCGAAAAGCATGCCCAGTTCGGTCAAATTCCTGCATGACGGCAAGACGGCCCTGGTTACCCGCTACGGCGACAATGCGGTCGGCGTGCTGCGCATCGACGGCAGCGACGTCAAGCTCGACCAGCGCAAAATCGTCACTGGAGTCAATCCCTACACTCTCGACATCAGTGCCGACGGTAAGCTCGCGACGGTCGGTAATATGGGTGGTGGCGGCGACGGCGATATCTGCACCGTCAGCCTGATCGACTTGACCGACCCGATGATGCGCACCATCGATTCGGTGGCGGTGCCGAGCTCGCCTGAGGGTATCAAATTTTCGCCGGACGGGCGGTATGTCGGCGTGGCGAGCGTCGATGGCTCGACCAAACCGTCATCGTCGCCGCTGTTTCACGAACACGGCCGGCTGTGGCTGCTAGCGGTTCACGGCAAGCACCTGCAACCGGTCGCGGAGGCACCGATCGGGCGCTGGTCGCAGGGGATCGCCTTTTCGCGCGACGGCCGCACGCTGTTTTCGGAAAGCATGATCGATCACGGGCTCAACGTGTTCCATGTGCAAGGCAACCGCCTGATCCCGGCCGGCACGCTCGATCTGAAAGGCGCGCCCGCCGCCCTGCGGACAAGCTGGCCCTAGCGGTTCCGTCTGCGGTCCCGTCTCCGGCGGCTTCGGAGTACGGTCCGGCCCGAACTGTCGGGCAACGGATTGCTGTACGGTGAGGCATGCAAGCCGGCGCAACTGCCTCATCCGCCTTGTCGCCGTGGCGTGCCACGAGCGCCGCATTGTGCGCCAATCTCGTCGGGATCGGGCTGGCGCGCTTTGCCTATACGCCGCTGATCCCGGCGTTGATCGCGGCCGGATGGTTTTCGCCGTCGGCCGCGGTCTATCTCGGCGCTGCCAACCTTGCCGGCTATCTTGCCGGTGCGCTCGGCGCCCGCAGGATCGCAACGTGCGCCGGTACGGCAGCGACCTTGCGGGCGGCGATGATCCTGACGGCGGTCAGCCTGTTTGCCTGCGCCCACCCATCGGGGTTCCTGTGGTTCTTTGTCTGGCGGTTCCTCTCCGGCGGCACTGGCGGCGTACTGATGGTGCTGGCGGCGCCGTGTGTCATGCCGGGCATCCCGGTGAGCCGGCGCGGACTTGCCGGCGGCGCGATTTTCACCGGCGTCGGATTGGGCATCGCCGCATCCGGCACGCTGGTGCCGTTGTTGATGCGTTGGGGTTTGGTCGAAACCTGGCTCGGCTTGGGGTTCGCATGCCTGGTGCTGGCAGCTTTCGCCTGGACGGCGTGGCCACCTGAACAAAAAGCCGTCGCGGCGCCCGCACCATCATCACGGGGGCGAGCGGCTGCCTCGCCGGAATTGCGCGCGCTCTATGTCGAGTACGCGCTGAATGCGGTCGGCCTCGTGCCGCACATGGTGTTTCTGGTGGATTACATCGCGCGTGGCCTCGGCCGTGGTCTGCCGGTCGGTGCACGCTATTGGGTGGTGTTCGGCATCGGTGCGCTGATTGGCCCGTTGATCGGCGGCCATGCCGGCGACCGGATCGGCTTCCGCGCAATATTGCGCATCATGGTGACGTTGCAGGCGCTCGCGGTTGCCCTGCTGCTGCTGCCGGTGTCGAGCCTGTCTCTCGGATTGTCGAGCTTTATCGTCGGCGCTTCGGTGCCGGGGATTGTCGCGATCACGCATGGCCGCGTCCGCGAACTGGTGCCGGGCGATCCATCAGGGCAGGCAGCAGCCTGGAGCTGGTGCACGATCGCATTCGCGATCGGGCAAGCCATCGCCGGGTACGGGTTTTCGTATATCTTCGCCAGCGTCGCGAACGGCTATTCCGTGCTGTTCGCGCTGGCGGCCGTTGCCTTGATGGCGGTTCTGATCCTCGACCTCGCCGTTCCCGTCAGTACGCTGCGTCGAGGATCTCGCGAATGACCAGCGGGCCGTCGATCTTGCGCGGGTTGGTGTGGATCCAGCGGTCGTGCATCGACAATTCGGCGATGCGGCCGAGTTGATCTACCCGCACCCCGACATCGCTGAGCCGGCTCGGCAGGCCGAGGCCGGCGATCAACGCCGCGACGACGTCGGCGGCCGGCTGGTTCGGCGACCCCATTGCTTCGCTGACCAGCGCCTGCCGCGCGGCATTTTCCGGCAGGTTGAAGCGCAGCACATGTGGCAGCATCACGCACGACGTGTAGCCGTGCGGCACATGCGCGGTGCCACCCAGCACATGGCCGATGCCGTGGCTCGCGCCTTTCGGCACGCCGGTCTGCGAGCCGACCATCGACATCCAGGCGCCAAGCTGGCAATCGAGCCGGGCGTCGAGGTCGAGCGGATCGGCCTTGACCCCGGCGAGGCCTCGTGCCAGCAGCTTCAGCGCGTGGAACGAGGCGCTCTCGGAGATCGGCTGGCACAGCGGCGAGCAGATGTCTTCAACGGCATGATCGACGGCGCGGATGCCGGTCGAGAGAAACAGCCATTCCGGCGTGTGCAACGTGGCGCGCGGATCGAGGATGACAGTGCGCGGCACCATCAGCGGGTGGCCAAAGCTCTCCTTGACGTTTCGTTCGGTATCGGTGCAGCCCGCCGATGCGGAATATTCGCCGGCCGACAACGTCGTCGGGATCGTGATCGTGCGCACTGAGGGGGCGAGGCTTTCCGGCCGCAGGCTTTTGCCGTCGGGGCCGACGACGGCACGGTAATCATCGAGCTGTGCGGGAGCGTCGATATGGTTGCCGAGGCAGAAAGCCACCATCTTTGCCGCGTCGGTGATCGAGCCGCCGCCCAGCGTTACCAGCAGGTCGCAGCCGGCGGCGCGGGCGGCATTGGCCGCGTCGACCACATCGACGCGCGGCGTATGGGCGCCGATCCGTGGATGCACGCCGGCGACCCGGTTGCCGAGCGCCTCGCGGATTTCGCCGATCATGTTGGTTTCGCGCGCCAGCGTGCCGCTCGCCAGCAGAAAGACCGCGTTGGCGCCGCTCTGTTCAACCTGCTCGGTCAACGCCTCGGCGAAGGGGCGGCCGTAAATGATGCTTTCCATTGCCGGGAAACGATAAGTGCCGGTCAGCATGGATTTCCCTCTCTGGATTTCGCTCGATCGCTGGCAATGCTTCGGCTACCGCGTCAGGTAGCCGCCATCGACCGGCAGCGTGACGCCAGTGATGTAGGCGGCCATGTCTGACGCAAGAAACACTGCCGGCTGGGCAATATCCTGCGGCGTGCCGATGCGGCCAAGCGGGATACGGCCGGTGAAATTGGCCATGTATTCGGCGTTCTGGCGAGCATCTTCGTTGAGCGGCGTCGCGGTAAAGCCCGGGCCGATCGCGTTGACACGGATTCCCATCGGCGACAATTCGATCGCCAGCGCTTGCGTCAATGCGCGAATGCCGCCTTTGGACGTCGTATACGCGGCCGAGTTGGGTAGCGCGACGAAGGACTGGATCGACCCGATATTGACGATCGCCCCTTTGGTATTGCGTAACTGGTCGAGAAACGCCGTCACCATGTTGAAGGGGCCGTCGAGATTGATGGCGAGCGTTTCGTCCCAATAGCGGCGGCTATGGGTGTCGGTGACTTTGCTGCGGCGAATGATGCCGGCGTTGTTGACCAGAATGCCGACGGCGCCGATCTCGGCCGCCACACGCGCGGCTAAGGCATCACAGGCACCGCGATCACTGACGTCGCAGGCGAGCCCGATGGCGTCGTCGCCAACCGCTTTCGCGGTGCGTACGGCCGCGCCGATATTGATGTCGACGGAAATAACACGGGCTCCGGCCTCGCCCATTGCCAGCGCTATGGCTTCACCGATCCCCGATCCGGCGCCGGTGATCAGCGCGATGCGGCCGTCGAGCAAGCCTGCCATCGCTATTGCTCCCTCGGCGTTTGCGGCCATGGGGGAGGGTAGCCCCTCACCCATGTTGCGTCACGTTTTGCCCTCTCCGCGCTGGGAGAGGGCAAAACATTACACCGCTTGCTGCTGTGCCCGCGCGGCCCGCCGCTTGGCGATCGTCGGAGCCTTTGGAGCGGTCAGCGGGTCGGCAACCCGCAAGCCGGCACCGAGCGACTGGGTCAGCGTCGGGTTCCAGGAATCGCCACCGAGAGAATAGGTCCGGTTGGTCTGCGCCGGGTTGCGATTGACCAGCGGCCGCAGGTAGAGCGGATGCGTCATGCTGCGGATTTCATGTTCGATCGTGAACAGCACTTCGCCGCTGTCGAGGTCGATGATGTCCTCGAAGCGATACTGGCAGCGATCGCTCTCTTCAGTGATCAGATCGTGCTTTGCGAGGAGGTCGTGCGGGCCACCGAAATCCTCGACGTAGACCTGGATGTGATGGCCGTCATATTCCACCTGGGCGCCTTCGGTTTCGCGGAAGATCAGTTCCTGCTTCAACCCGACGGAGATATGCGCCGCCTTGCTCCCGTTCGCGACGACCTTGGCTTTTGCGCCGAGGATTTCGCGATAGAACCGGGCGATGCCGGCGGCGGTGCCCACAGGCACGTTAAATTCGACATAGGGGATGCCGAGGTTGATCGCACCGAACCGCTCGAGGTCGGGTGTATGGAGCCGGAACTCATTGCCCCAGGGGCACGTCACCTCGACGTAATCATTATGCGCTTTATAGGCGAACTTGCTGCCTTTCAGGCGGTCCTGGACGCTTTCGAGCCGGCTCATCAGGTCTTCGCGGTTGGGGATGACGATGCCGACCGCACCACGCAGCACCAGCGCGTCGCCGGTCGGCAGGTGGAACTGGCTGGTGCGCCCGACATTGACCCACATGTTGTTGGTGCCGGGAAACAGATACGGGTCGCGGGTAAAACCGAGCCCCGCGAGGTAGAAATCGCTCGCCCATGCCTGGTTCGGGATTTCGAGATTGACGTGCTCGAGCCCGGTGATATTGCCGAGCTTTTCGGCGCCGCGATCAAACGGATTTTCCATGGTGCTACCCTCCGATGTTTTCGCAAATCTTTGTGCGGGTTTAATACCGTAATCAAGGCCCACGCAAGCGCCGAAGGGTGCCGGCCCAATGCAAATTTGTCAGAACAGGTTTTCAAAGCGCTCATCGACCGGAACGCGGTAGCCGTCGGCCAGTCGGTTGGTCTCGTTGGCCATCCCGACGACCGCGATCAACTCGCCCAGCATTGCCTCATTCATACCGAGGCGTTTGGCGGCGGCGCCGTGCGAGGCGGTGCAATAGGCGCAGCCATTGCTGACGCTGACCGCAAGATAGATCATTTCCTTGGTCAGCGGATCGAGGGCGCCGGGCGCCATGACTTCCTTGATGCTGTCCCAGGTCCGCCGCAGCGTTGGCGGATGGTTCGCCAGTGCTTTCCAGAAATTGTTGATCCAGTTGGTGTTGCGGCTGGTCTTGATGTCATCGAACACGGCTCGGACATCGGGGCTCGCGGTGTTTTCATCGATCAGCGGGACGGTCGGCATGTGTTTCTCCGCGGTTGACGTTGTCGCCGGTCCGGTTCAGCGCGGCGACCGACCGCTTGTAATGCGGGGGACGGCAGCGTAAGTCAGCAGACAACTTTACAGTCAAGCCGTCCGGAGTTCTCAGATGGGCTTCAAAGTAGCGGTGGTCGGTGCGACCGGCAATGTCGGGCGTGAGATCCTGAGCACCCTCGCCGAACGTAATTTCCCGGCCGACGATGTCGTCGCGCTCGCCTCGTCGCGCTCGATCGGGCGGGAGGTGTCATTCGGCGACGACGACATCCTTTCGGTGCAGGTGCTCGACGCCTTCGACTTCAAGGGCACCGATATCGTCCTGTCATCGCCGGGCGCCAAGGTGTCGGCGGTGTTTGCGCCGCGCGCCGCAAAAGCCGGCGCGATCGTCATCGACAACACCTCGCAATTCCGCATGGACCCGGACGTGCCGCTGGTGGTGCCGGAGGTCAATCCCGGCGCCATTTCGCAGTACCAGAAGCGCGGCATCATCGCCAACCCGAACTGCTCGACGATCCAGATGGTGGTGGCGCTGAAACCGCTGCACGATCTGGCGCGGATCAAGCGGGTTGTGGTGTCGACCTACCAGTCGGTGTCGGGCGGCGGCCGCTCGGTCATGGACGAGTTGTTCAACCAGACGCGCGCAATCTATGTCAACGATCCGATCAAGCCGGAGCAACTGACCAAGCAGATCGCGTTTAACGTCATCCCGCATATCGACGTATTCATGGATGACGGCTCGACCAAGGAAGAGTGGAAGATGGCGGTCGAAACCCGCAAAATCCTCGATCCGGATATCGCGGTGACAGCAACTTGTGTGCGGGTGCCGGTCTTCATAGGCCATGCCGAGGCGGTGAATATCGAGTTTGAAAACCCGATCAGCGAAGATCAGGCGCGTGCCGCGCTGCAAAACACCGACGGCATCGTCGTGCTCGATCACCGCGCCGACGAAGGTTATGTGACGCCGGTTGAGTCAGCCGGCGAAGATGCGGTCTATGTCAGCCGCATCCGCCGCGATCCGACGGTGCCCAACGGCCTCAACCTCTGGGTGGTATCGGACAATCTGCGAAAGGGTGCGGCGCTCAACGCGGTGCAGATCGCCGAAATCCTGGCGAGCGATTATCTTGGCAGCAAGCGGCCGGCCGGCCGGCGCAATGTCGAGCCACTGCGCCGCAAGGCGGCAAACGCCTGAAGTCCGCGGCTCCTCGGCGGAACCGGCTGTTGGTTTGATGCGGGTTGAGAGCGGCAGCGATTTTCCGCTCCGGCATTCCTGCCGGCGATGAATGCGTCCGCCGAGGTAATCGCCGCCGGAACGCGGGGCGGTGACACGTTTCTCGGCCGCCGCGTCACGCCGCTGACCCGTCGTCGCCTCGACAATTTCCGGGCGAACCGTCGCGGGTTCTGGTCGCTTTGGGTTTTTCTGGCGGTGTTCGGCGTCACGCTGTTCGCCGAATTCATTGCCAACGACCGGCCGCTTTTGATCCGCTACGACGGCGCGTTTTATGTCCCGGTATTGTACAATTATGCCGAGACCGTGTTTGGCGGCGATTTCCCGACCGAGGCCGATTACCGCGATCCGCACGTTATTGGGCTGATCACGGCCAAAGGCTGGATGGTGTGGTCACTGATCCCGTTCAGTTACGGCACGATCACCAACGCGCCAGGGCCGTTTCCGGCGCCCCCGTCGCGCACCGACTGGCTCGGCACCGACGATCTTGGTCGTGACGTGCTGGCCCGCCTGATTTACGGCTTTCGCATTTCGGTGCTGTTCGGGCTGGTGTTGACCGCGATCTCGGCTGCGATCGGGGTGATCGCCGGCGCCGTGCAGGGCTATTTCGGCGGCGCCATCGACCTGCTGTTTCAGCGCTTTATCGAAGTGTGGTCGGGGATGCCGCAGCTTTATCTGCTGATCATCCTGGCGACGTTCGTGCAGCCGAATTTCTGGACGTTGCTGGGGCTGCTGCTGCTGTTTTCCTGGATGGAACTGGTCGGCGTCGTCAGGGCGGAGGTGTTGCGGGCGCGCAATCTCGATTACGTCCGCGCCGCGCGCGCCCTCGGCCTGTCGGAAGGGGCGATCCTGTTCCGGCATGTGCTGCCGAATGCGATGGTCGCCACCGTGACCTTTCTGCCGTTCATCATCAGCGGCTCGGTGACGATACTGACGGCGCTCGATTTTCTCGGTTTCGGCCTGCCGCCGGGTTCGCCGTCGCTGGGCGAGATGCTGTCGCAGGGCAAGGCGAATTTGCAGGCGCCGTGGCTTGGGATCACCGCTTTCTGCGTGTTGGCGGCGATGCTGACCTTACTGATGTTCATTTTCGAGGCGGTGCGCGACTCGTTTGATCCGCGCAAGGTCGGCTCGTGAGCCTCTTGGAGGTGCGCGATCTGAGCGTCACCTTTGCGGGATGGCGCAACGCGCCGGCGGTCGAGGCGGTCAGGGGCATTTCCTTTTCGCTCGATCGCGGCGAGACCCTGGCGTTGGTCGGCGAGAGCGGTTCCGGGAAATCCGTCACGGCGCTGTCGGTGCTGCAATTACTGCCGTATCCGGCAGCGGCGCATACCCCGGAAAGCAGCATCCAATTCGCCGGAGAAGAACTTGTTGGCGCCGCGCCGACGCGGCTGCGTGAGGTGCGCGGCAACCGCATCGCGATGGTCTTTCAGGAGCCGATGACCTCGCTGAACCCGCTGCATACGCTGGAAAAGCAGATCGCCGAGACCCTGCTGATCCACAAGCACATGCCAGCCGCAGCGGCGCGGGTACGCACCCTCGAACTGCTGCACCTCGTCGGTCTGCGCGATGCGGAAAGCCGCCTTGGCGCCTACCCGCACCAGCTCTCCGGCGGACAGCGGCAGCGCGTGATGATCGCGATGGCGATCGCCAACGAGCCCGACATCCTGATCGCCGACGAGCCGACCACGGCGCTCGACGTAACAATCCAGGCCCAGATCCTCGATTTGATGCGCGAATTGCGTGACCGGCTCGGCATGGCCTTGTTGCTGATCACCCATGATCTGGCGATCGTGCGCCACATGGCCGACCGCACCTGCGTGATGACGCAGGGCGAGATCGTCGAGAGCGGACCAACCGGCGAGATTTTCGCGCGACCGAAACACGCCTACACGCGACGCCTGTTGGCGGCCGAGCCGCAGGGAAGGGTAAAACCGGCCGATCCGGCGGCGCCGCTGCTTGTCGAGGGTGAAAACGTCAAGGTGTGGTTCCCGATCCGGCGCGGGGTGCTGCGCCGCGTTGCCGGACACATCAAGGCGGTGGACGGCGTGTCGTTGGCGGTACGCGCCGGGACGACGCTCGGGGTCGTGGGAGAAAGCGGCTCGGGCAAGACGACGCTGGGTCTCGCCTTGCTGCGGCTGCTCGATGCCGAGGGCGGCATCCGCTTTGACGGGCGTGACATCGCCGGCGAACCGCAAAAGCGGCTGCGGCCGTTGCGCCGCGAAATGCAGGTGGTGTTTCAGGACCCCTATTCGAGCCTGTCGCCGCGCCTCTCGATCGCGCAGATCGTTGGCGAGGGGTTGCGCGTGCACCATATCGGCGCTGGTCAGGCCGAACGGCGGCGGCTGGTCGAAACCGCACTGGTCGAGGTTGGCCTCGATCCGGCTGCCGCCGATCGCTATCCGCACGAATTTTCCGGCGGCCAGCGACAGCGTGTCGCTATAGCCCGCGCCCTGGTGTTGAAGCCGCGCTTTATTGTGCTCGATGAGCCGACTTCGGCGCTCGATATGTCGGTGCAGGCGCAGATCGTCGATCTATTGCGCGAGTTGCAGGCCCGCTACCGGCTCGCCTATCTGTTCATCAGCCATGATCTGAAAGTCGTGCGGGCACTGGCGCACGAAATTCTGGTGATGAAAGACGGCCAAATCGTCGAACGCGGCAACACCGAGCAGGTGATGACCGCGCCCGATCACCCCTATACCAAGGCGCTGATGGCTGCCGCCTTCGATCTCGCCGCAGTGTCAACTGAGACAGCATAGGGCGGATAAGCCCTCGGGTTACGCCGCTTTTTCGAGTTCCCGCAACAGCACGTCGCCCATATCCTTGGTCGTCGCACGCCGGTCGGTGGCGGCGGCGATGTCACCGGTGCGGGTGCCCGAGGCGAGCGTTTGGCGCACGGCGTTTTCGACCATGTCGGCCTCTTCGCTGAGATCGAACGAATAGCGCAGCATCATCGCAAACGACAGCACACAAGCGAGCGGGTTGGCGACGCCCTTGCCGGCGATGTCTGGGGCGCTGCCGTGAACCGGCTCGTAAAGAGCCTTGCGCCGCCCGCTCGCATCCGCGGCGCCGAGCGACGCCGAGGGCAGCATGCCGAGCGATCCCGTCAGCATCGCCGCGCAATCCGACAGCAGGTCACCGAACAGGTTGCTGGTGACGATCACATCGAACTGTTTCGGGTTGCGCACCAGCTGCATTGCGCAGTTGTCGGCGTACATGAACGACAATTCGACATCGGGGTAATCGGCGTGGACGCGGCGGGCGACCTCGCGCCACAGAATGCCGGATTCCATAACGTTGGCCTTGTCGACTTCGCACAGGCGGTGCTGCCGCTTGCGCGCCAGTTCGAAGGCGGCGCGGGTGACGCGCTCGATTTCAGCTTCGGTATAGACCTCGGTGTTGATGCCGCGACGAGTACCGTCGGGCATCGTCTCGATACCGCGCGGGTCGCCGAAATAGATGCCGCCGGTCAGCTCGCGCACGATCAGCAAATCGAGGCCCGCGACCAGTTCGCGCTTCAAGCTCGACGCATCGGCCAGCGCCTCGAACACCACAGCCGGGCGCAGATTGGCGAACAAATCCATTTCCTTGCGCAGGCGCAGCAAGCCCCGCTCCGGCTGCAATTCGAACGGCAGGGTCTCCCATTTCGGGCCACCGACCGAGCCGAACAACACCGCATCGCTGCTCATCGCGTCAGCCATCGTCGCGTCGGTCAAGGGCGTGCCGGAAGCGTCATAGGCGCTGCCGCCGACGAGGCCCTGCTTGATGTCGAAGCTGGCAATGCGGCGCTTGTCGAAGAATTCGACGACACGCATGACCTGGCCCATGATTTCGGGGCCGATGCCGTCACCCGGCAAGACGAGAACTTTGCGGTTGGAGGCGGATTGGGCCATTTTGCTCACCTGAAAATCGTTATGGCCGGAAGCGATCCGGCCATTGCGGACCCCCGGTTAAGCTCGGGGGTAACGATGTTTTGAGTAACGCTACTCAGCATGCTGGATAATGCCGCGCAGCCAGGGCTGCGCGTGCTGCAGCTTGTCTTCGTAGCCTGAGATCTCGGTGTCTTTCTGCTCCGTCAGGCCGATATCGTCGAGGCCGTTGAGCAGGCAATGCTTGCGAAACGGGTCGATGTCGAAATGCACGACTTCCCCGTCCGGGCGCGAGATCGTTTGGCTTTCGAGATCGACCGTCAGCACCGCGTTACCGCCCTTTTGCGCGTCTTCCATCAGTTGATCGACGACATCCTGCGGCAGCGCGATCGGCAACAGGCCGTTCTTAAAGCAATTATTGTAGAAAATGTCGGCAAAGCTCGGCGCGATGACGCATTTGATGCCGAAATCGGTGAGTGCCCACGGCGCATGCTCGCGGCTTGACCCACAGCCGAAATTATCGCCGGCGACGATGATCTGCGACTTGCGGTACGGCCCCTGGTTCAGCACGAAATCCGGGTTCTCCGACCCGTCCGGCTTGAAGCGGATTTCCTCGAACAGCCATTTCGACAGCCCGGTGCGCTTGATCGTCTTCAGGTAGATCGCCGGGAAAATCTTGTCGGTGTCGATGTTGATCATCGGCATCGGCGCCGCAACCCCGGTCAACTGATTGAACTTTTCCATTTGCAGGACCTTTCGAGTGTTGCGGCGGGTCAGAAATCTTCTGGTGCGCCGATTTCTTGCCGATGATCGCAAACGTATTCGTATAACAGCGCCGTCAGATTGTCCGGGTACGCCATGAACGCCTGATCGAGTTTATCGAGTGCGTCCAGGGTCGCTTCCGGCAATACGTCAATCTTCTCCTGCCGCGCTTCATGGTCAGCCCATTGAATGCCGGGACCGACGGTCTCGATGGCACGTTCAACGAGTTCTGCGGCCTTATTCGCGGCAATCGCCTTGAGAGCGCCCACTACCTCGGGAACGCAGGCGCCGCTGCTATTGAGGAAGTATTGCTGGAAGCCGCCGTTATTGACCTCGGATTCCAGCTCCCAGATGACGCCGAAAACGCGCTCGGGTGGCGATAACTCGGCGAAATCGACGCTCCAGAACCTGCAATCGGCGCTTTCGGCAAAGTCGATAAGCCGCCGATTCATCTCCTCGTCGTCAGGCATTCGCTCAGCCTCCCGAAGCGGGTCCTAGCGTCAGGCCAGTTGCCGTACGTCGGTCAGGTGGCCGGTGACGGCGGCGGCGGCGGCCATCGCTGGGCCGACAAGATGCGTCTTGGCGCCCGGGCCCTGACGACCCTCGAAATTGCGGTTTGAGGTGGAGGCGACGCGCTCGCCGTGTTCGGCGCGGTCGTTGTTCATCGACATGCAGTTCGAGCAGCCGGCATCGCGCCATTCAAACCCGGCTTCGAGGAAGATGCGGTCGAGACCTTCGTCCTCGGCCTGCTTCTTGACGAGGCCTGAGCCGGGCACGACCAGCGCCTCGACGCCGTCGACAACCTTGCGGCCTTTGGCGATCGCGGCGGCGGCGCGCAAATCTTCGATGCGGCTGTTGGTGCAGGAGCCGATAAACACCTTCTGCACCGGGATCTCGTCGAGCCGCGTCTTGGGCGTGAGTTGCATGTATTGCAATGCGCGTTCGACCGCGGCGCGCTGCAGCGGGTCTGAGTAATCGGCCGGGTCGGGGACGCGCGCCGTGATCGGGGCGGCCTGCTCGGGGTTGGTGCCCCAGGTGACATGCGGCGCGATGTCGGCGGCGCTCAAATGCGCCTCCTTGTTGAATGTGGCACCGGGATCGCTCGGCAACGTCTTCCAATAGGCGACCGCTTGGTCCCACGCCTCGCCTTTTGGCGCAAACGGCCGGCCTTTGACGTAGGCGATGGTCTTGTCGTCCGGCGCGACCAGCCCGGCGCGGGCGCCGGCTTCGATCGACATATTGCAGACCGTCATACGGCCTTCCATCGACATGTCGCGGAAGGTGCTGCCGGCATATTCGAAGACATGTCCGGTGCCGCCGGCGGTGCCGATCTTGGCGATGATCGCGAGGATCACGTCTTTCGGGCTGACGCCGGTGCCGAGCGCGCCCTCGATATTGATCAGCATGTTTTTGGCCGGTGCCTGGATCAGCGTCTGCGTCGCCAGCACATGCTCCACTTCGGAGGTGCCGATGCCGAAGGCCAGCGCGCCCATCGCGCCGTGCGTCGCGGTGTGGCTGTCGCCGCACACGATTGTCATGCCCGGCTGGCTCAACCCCTGCTCCGGGCCGATGATATGGACGATGCCTTGGTTGACGCTGTTGATCGGGATGTAGGGGACGCCGAATTCCTTGACGTTGCGTTCCAGCGTCTCGACCTGCAGCAGCGATTCCGGCTCGTCGATGCCGGCGGCGCGGTTCTTGGTCGGGATATTGTGGTCCGCGACCGCCATCGTCGCCTCCGGGCGGCGCACCTTGCGGCCGGCGAGCTTGAGGCCCTCGAAGGCCTGCGGCGTCGTCACCTCGTGAATCAGGTGCATGTCGATATAGATCAGGAAGGTGCCTTCACCCGCCGGGGCGATGACATGGCTATCCCAGATCTTGTCGAACAGGGTGCGCGGTTGGGGCATGTGTCGGCTCCCGAATTAGCTTATCGAATTACGCTTGGGTTTCCGCGGCCGGGGTGGCGGCAGCGCGTTCGCGGCGCGTATCCTCGCGGCCGCGTTCTGCGATACGAGCCGACTTGCCGCGGCGTTCGCGCAGGTAATAGAGCTTGGCGCGCCGAACATCGCCGCGCCGCACCACCTCAAGCGCGGTGATGCGCGGCGAATAAAGCGGGAAGACGCGCTCGACGCCTTCGCCATACGAAATCTTGCGCAGGGTGAAGTTGGAGTTGATCCCGGCATTCTTGCGGGCGATGCACACGCCTTCGAAGGCCTGAATGCGCTCGCGCTCGCCTTCGACGACGCGCAGGCTCACTTTCACCGTGTCGCCGGGCTGGAACGGCGGCACCGGCCGCGCCGCGGCCAGCTTGTTCATCTGCTCGGCTTCGAGCTGTTGCAGTATGTTCATCTTCTCTACCTCTCGTCTCATCGCTGCTATCTCGCGGCGACGCGTTCGTTCCTAGCGTGGCGCCATTATTTCGGGGCGACGGATTCTTTCGCAATGCGGCGCCGCCACAGATCGGGGCGCCGCTCCTGGGTCAATCGCTCTGCCGCTGCCCGCCGCCACGCGCGGATGCGCTTGTGGTCGCCGGACACCAGCACCTCGGGCACCACCCGTTCCTGCCACATCTGCGGGCGCGTATAGTGGGGGTACTCGAGCAGGCCGTCCGCAAAACTTTCCTCCGCCAGCGTGTCGGCACCCCCAACGACGCCGGGCAATAGCCGCACGCAGGCGTCGATCAGCGCAATCGCGGCAGGTTCGCCGCCCGACAGCACAAAATCCCCGAGGCTGACTTCCTCGATCGCGCGGGCGTCGAGCACCCGCTCGTCAACCCCTTCGAAGCGTCCGCAGATCAGCGTTATTCCCGGTTGCATTGCATAATTCCGCACGCGCTCCTGGTCGAGCGGCCGGCCGCGCGGCGACAGGAGAATCAGCGGGCCAATACCGTCAGCGCCGGCAATCGCCGCGTCGAGCACATCGGGCCGCATCACCATCCCAGGCCCGCCGCCAAACGGCGCATCGTCCACGGAACGGTGTTTATCGCGCGCGAAACCGCGGATGTCCACCGTTTCAAGCCGCCAGATCCCGGCCTCGCACGCCTTGCCGGCAAGGGAATAGGCGAGCGGTCCCGGCAGCATTTCCGGAAAAATCGTCAGCACCGTGGCGCGCCAGCTCATGCCGCCGGCTCCGTTTGTGCATCAACCGGTTCGAGCAATCCGAGTGGCGGGGCGAGCACCATCCGACCGTCAGCAAGATCGACGACCGGCACGATCGCGCGGGTGAATGGCACCATCACCGGCTGCCCGACCGGGCGCTCGATTTCGAGCGTGTCGCCGGCTCCGAAATCATGCACCGCGCGCACCCTGCCGACCGGTGTTCCATCGGCAAGCTCGACGTCGAGGCCGATCAGATCGGCATGGTAGTATTCCTCGTCGCCCGGCGGCGGCAGTGCCGCGCGCGGCAGATAAAGCCGCAGGCCGCGCAAGGTTTCGGCGCGGTCGCGATCCTCGATCCCGGCAATCTTGGCGACGACGACGCCTTTGGCATTGCCGATCAGCCGCAAGGTCAAATGTTGAACGCCGCTTTCGTCTTCGACCGGACCATAACTCGCGACATCAGCGGGCTCGGCGGTAAAGCTCTTGATGCGCACGGCGCCGCGCACGCCTTGTGCGCCGGTGATGACACCGACACAGATGCGTTTATCGGGCGCGTTCATGCGAGTATCGGCTTTGGATAGCGCGGGGATCAGCCGCGCGCCGCCGCAGCCGCTTCCTCAGCTTCCTTGGCGCGGGCTTGAGCCTTGGCTTTCGGGGTCGATTTGAACGGCGTCTCGCGCTGCGCCCGCTTTTCGATCAGCCCGGCATCGCCAAAGAAGCGCGCGACCCGGTCGGTCGGCTGCGCACCGACGCCGAGCCAATGCTTGATGCGCTCTTCCTTCAAGGTGATGCGGTCGGCATGGCCGCGCTCCAGCATCGGGTTGTAGGTGCCGACCTTTTCGATAAAGCGGCCGTCGCGGGGGCTGCGCGCGTCGGCGACGACGATGCTGTAGAATGGCCGCTTTTTGGCACCGCCGCGGGCGAGCCGGATTTTCAGGGACATGGGTTAAGACCTTTCAACGCATGGAAATGTCATACCGGCGCAGGCCGGGATCCACGGTTCCACTGTTCGAGCGGTAGCCGCGTGGATCCCGGCCTTCGCCGGGATGACAGTGGGGAAGGGCGGGGAACATTGTTACCGGAAGCCGCCGGGCATCAGAGCAGACAGGCCGTGGCGCATCAGCCCTTTTTGGCCAAGCTTTTTCATCTTTTTCATCATGCCCGACATGTCCTGGTACTGCTTTAGCAGCCGGTTGACGTCGGGCACTGAGGTGCCGGAGCCGGAGGCGATACGGCGGCGGCGCGAGCCGTTCAGCAATTTCGGGTTCTTGCGCTCGGCCTTGGTCATCGAGCCGATGATCGCTTCCTGGCGCTTGATGATGGTCTCGTCGATATTGGCGTCGGCCATCTGCTTCTTGATCTTGCCGATGCCGGGCAGCATGCCGAGCATGCCGCTCATCCCGCCCATGCGGCGGATTTGGCGCAACTGCCCGGCCAAATCGTCGAGATCGAACTCGCCTTTCTGCATCTTGCGGGCGAGGCGCTCGGCATCATCCTGGTCGGCGGTTTCGGCGGCCTTTTCGACAAGGCTGACGACATCGCCCATGCCGAGAATGCGGCCGGCGATGCGATCGGGATAAAAGGTTTCGAGCGCGTCGATTTTCTCGCCGGTGCCGATCAGCACGATCGGTTTGCCGGTGATCGCACGCATCGACAGGGCCGCGCCGCCGCGTGCATCGCCGTCCACCCGGGTCAGCACGATCCCGGTGATCGCGGCACGCTCGCCGAACGCCTTGGCGACATTGACCGCGTCCTGCCCGGTCATTGCGTCAGCGACCAGCAGCGTCTGGTGTGGCGTCGCGGCCTCGCGCACTGCGGCGACTTCCAGCATCAATTCCTCGTTGACGTGCAGCCGGCCGGCGGTGTCGAGCAGCACAACGTCATAGCCTTCGGAGCGGCCTACCTGCAGTGCCCGCCTGGTGATCGCGACCGGGCGTTCGCCGGACACGATCGGCAGGGTGGCGACGCCGGTCTGGCGGCCGAGCTGCGCCAGCTGTTCCTGGGCGGCCGGGCGCTGCACGTCGAGCGACGCCATCAGCACCTTTTTGCGCTCACGGTTTTTGAGGCGCAGCGCGATCTTGGCGCAGGTCGTGGTCTTGCCGGAGCCTTGCAGCCCGACCAGCATGACCGCCACAGGCGGCGTCGCGTTGAGATCGAGACCGCCGACGCTGTCGGAGCCGGTACGGCGCGGTTCATTGCCGCCGAGCACCTCGACGAGGTGGTCATGCACGATCTTGACGACCATCTGTCCCGGCGTGACCGAGCGCACGACTTCCTGGCCGACCGCTTTTTCGCGCACCGCGGCAACGAAATCGCGCACGACCGGGAGCGCCACATCGGCTTCGAGCAGGGCGACGCGGATTTCCCGCATCGCCGCGCCGACATCGTCATCGCTCAGCGCGCCGCGACGGCGCAGCCGGTCGAAGACATCGTTAAGGCGGTTGCTCAGGCTATCGAACATGCCGATCCCCAAATGCATACAAGGCCGGCGCGCGAAACTCGCGGACCAGCCGGCTCCCCGCTCTGAGGAGAAGACGAAACATGCTGCTGCCAGCGATGCGCCGCGACGCTACTGCCGAGGCGGGGTAGTGTCAATCGGCGGGCCAGCTTTATGTGTTGCGGCAATGTGGTCCCCACGGGACGAGGTTTGAGGGAAATGTCGGATAACACTCTGATCGAACGGCCGCCCGTCGATACCGCGGACGATCCCGCACATCGGCCGCTTGTGACGTTGCAGCCGGGCGGGCACCGCCGGGCCGAGGCGGGGCATCCGTGGATCTATTCGAACGAGATCGTCATGGATGCGGCGGCAAAGGCGCTGCCGGCCGGCACGCTGGTGAATTTGCGGCGGGCCGACGAGCGGCCGTTCGGAGTTGCGATGTTCAACCCGCATACACTGATGGCTTCCCGGATGCTCGACCGCGACACCGGCCGTGCGATCAACAAGCGGTTTTTCGCCCGCCGCCTGGACCGCGCGTTGAAGCTGCGCGAGCGGCTTTACGATGCTCCGTATTACCGGCTGGTGCATGCCGAGGCGGATGGGCTTCCCGGCCTCGTCATCGACCGTTTCGGCTCGATATTGTCGGTGCAAACCAATGCGGCCGGGATGGACCGGCTGACGCCGGTTATCATCGAGGCGCTGATGGAAATACTGTCGCCGCAGGCGATCGTGCTGCGCAATGACAGCCCGGCGCGGACGCTCGAAGGGTTGCCGCTCGAAACCCGCGTTGTGCTCGGCACTCTGGAGGGTGCGGTGCCGGTCGAGGAACGAGGCGTGGCGTTTCGCGCCGATCTGCTCGACGGGCAGAAGACCGGATGGTTTTTCGATCAGCGCGACAATCGTGAGTTTGTTGCCGGCCTGGCGGCAGGCGGACGGGTGCTCGATCTTTATTGCTACAGCGGCGGGTTCGCTATCGCCGCGGCGTGCAACGGGGCGGCGTCGGTGCTCGGCATTGATCGTTCGGAAGGCGCGCTCGCGCTCGCCGCGGAAAGCGCCCGGCTTAACGATGTCGGCGAGCGCTGCACGTTCCGGCGCAACGATGTTTTCACCGAAGCGGCGGCCCTGACCCGTGCGGCAGAGCGCTTCGACATGGTGATCGCCGACCCGCCGCCCTTCGCCCGGACAAAGCGCGATGTGCCGGCGGCGTTGCGCGGCTATCGCAAGCTGGCGCGGCTCGCGGCACAGCTGACCGAGCCGGGCGGGTTTCTGTTCATCGCGTCGTGCTCGCACAATGTCGGCGCCGCGGACTTTGTCGAGGCCGTATGGCATGGCGTCGCCGATGCCGGCCGCGGCGCGCGCATTCTGCGCAGTTCCGGCGCCGGTGCCGACCATCCGGTACACCCGGCGCTGGCGGAAACCGCCTATCTGAAGGCGCTTACCCTGACGCTCGACTGAGCGCGGCGGCCGTGGTTGCGGTCGGCAGGGTCAAGCGGAATACCGTGCCGTTGCCGGTGGTTTGGATCAGCGTCAGGTCGCCGCCCTGCGCCCGCAGCAACTCGCGCGCAATCGCCAGGCCGAGCCCGGTGCCTCCCGGCCGGGCCGAGCCGAAAAACGGCCGGAACAGGTTTTCCTGCGCGCGGGGCGGCAATCCGTGGCCGTCATCGCTGACATCGATCGCGAGAACGCCGCCATTGGTGCTGGCGGAAAAGCTCAGGGAATGTGCCCCGGCTTCGACCGCGTTCTGCGACAGGTTCAGCAGCACGCGGTAAAGCTGGTCGCGATCTGCAACAGCGACGGATCCGCCGGGTACGGCGATCTCCACCGAAAAGGCTTCGCCGGGAGGCGCGACGGCAGCCTCGATTTCCGCGATCAGCGGCGCCAGCGGAAACCGTGTCGGCGACAACGGCGGCGCGCCTTCGCGGGAAAAATCAAGGGTGCGGGTACACAACGCCACGGCGCGGTCGATCGCCTCGAACAGGCGCGGCGCCACGCGGCGCACTTCCGGTGCGGCGCTGTCGGCGAGGCCGTCGCTGACGAGCCGCGCGGTTGACAGGATCGAGCGCAAATCGTGGTTGATCTTCGTGACGGCGGTGCCGAGCGCGGCGAGCCGGGCACGCTGGCCCAGCGCCTGCCGCACGGTTTCCTGCAACATCGCCAGCTCGGCTTCGGCGCCGCCGATTTCGTCGCGCCGGCCGCTCGGGACGATGCGGCGCGAGGCATCCTCGGGGTCGTCGCGAAACGACACCATGCTGGCGGTGAGGCGGCGCATCGGCCGCACCATCAACCATTGCAGGGTCAGGTAGACCAGGGCGGCGGTGGTCAGCGAGATGACCACCGACAATTCGACGACATGGCGCCCAAAGGCCCACATTTCGCGGCGCAACGGCGCCTCGTCGAGCAGCACTTCGACCAGCGCACCGGATTCATGCGGCGCCGGCCCCAGCACCCGCATGATGCGGTTGCCGCTCCCCGCCAGCGTTTCCAGCGAGCGCTGGATCCAGACCGGTATATTGCCTTTGGTCAGGTCGAAGGTGACGTCGGCTCGCGGCGGAATCGGGCTGTCGAGCATGAACACCATGCCGTTGGAGCGATGCAGGATGACTCCGTGCGCCCCGACATTCTTCAACAGCAGGTTGGTCATCGGCTGTTCGATCTTGCCGGTCGGACTGGCCGCCAGCGCCAGCGTCGCGAGATAGCCTGCGGCGAGGTGGTTGTCGAAATAGGTCATGCGGAAGCGCGCGACCGACGGCACGAAGATCATGACCTCGCTGAACATGACGAAAAAAATCGTCAACACCAGGAGCCGCGCCGAAAGGCTGCGCACCAGCACGGCTGTGGCCTCAGCCGAACCGCGCCAGCAGGCGCACGAGCCGGCGGGTGCGCGGCGCAAACAGGCTCGGCGTATAAAAGCTGCCGGCGGCGCGCTTGCCGGCTTCGCCGCGTGTCGGGTAGGGCATGATCAGATTGGCCATCGCGCCGATCTTCAGCTTTTGCGAGATCGCCAGCGCCCACGGCAGGATCAGGTCTCCGGCCGCGGCGCCGAGGATCGTCGCGCCCAGAATAAGCCCGCGCGGGTTGGTGACGATCTTGATTTCGCCGATGGTGTCGCGCTCGGTCTGCGCCCGGTCGTTTTCCGCGAAACTCCAGCGCAGCACACGCACCTCGCCGGCTGCGCGCGCCGTATGCTCGGTCATGCCGACATGCGCCAGCTCGGGATCGGTATAGGTGACCCACGGCAGGGCGCGATAATCGACCTTTGCCGGCAGGCGGAACAGCGCGTTGCGGATCACGATCCCGGCATGATACAGCGCGACATGGGTGAATTGCGGGCCGCCCGCCGCATCGCCGATAGCAAAGACGCGGCGGTTGGTGGTGCGCAGGCGTGCGTCGACGATAATCCCGGCAGTGCCTGTTTCGATGCCCGCCGTCGAGAGGTCGAGCGCCGCCAGGTTCGCGCGTCGGCCGGCGGCAACCAGCAGATGCGAGCCGGTAATGCGCTCGCCGCCTGCCAGCGTCACGGCAAGCTCGCCGCTGGTTGTCTCGATACCGGCGATCGCGACCGAGGATTTCAAGTCGATGCCGTCATCGGTCAAGCGAGCGGCGAGAAGCGCGACCAGATCGGGGTCGTCGCGCGGCAGGAGCGGGCCGGCGTCGATGATCGTGACCGCCGCGCCAAGGCCGCGATGCGCGTGCGCCAGTTCGACGCCGATCGGACCGCCGCCGATCACGATCAGGTGTCGGGGCAGCGTCCGATTGGCGAATATTGTCTCGTTGGTGAAAAACGGCACTTGGTCGAGACCGGGGATCGGCGGGACGACCGGGCTTGATCCGGTGGCGACGACAAAGCGCCGGGCGCGGATTTCAGCGTTGCCGGCGCGCACGGTACCCGCATCGGCAAAACGCGCCTCGGCGCGCAGGACGGTGACGCCAAGCCCTTCAAACCGCTCGACCGAATCATGCGGCGCCAGGCGGGCGACGACTTGCGCGACGCTGTCGGCGACGGCGGCGAAATCGATCTCGGGCGGGGCATAGCGTATGCCGAGTTCGGCGCCGCGCTGCCAGCTTGCCGCCAGCTTCGATGCGGCCAACAGCGACTTCGACGGGATGCAACCGTAATTGAGGCAGTCGCCGCCCATCTCGCCGCGCTCGATCAGCACGACGCTCGCCCCCATCTGCACCGCGCCGGCGGCGACGGCGAGGCCGGCCGCGCCGGCGCCGATCACGCAGAGGTCGGGGGCGAGAAGGGTCACGCGGTTTCCGGCCGGTGGCGGGCGCGCCAGCGCTTGAAGATCACCGGCAGCAGGGCCAGTGCCGCGAGGCCGACGATCGGCAGCAGCACGCTCGGTTGCAGGATAATCGACAAATCCGGCGTGCGGCCTTGCTCAATCAGGGCGCCGATGCCGTTGCCGAGAGAGGCATAAACGAACGCCCCCGGAATCATGCCGACAAAGGTCGCGATAACATAAATCCACAGCGGCAGCCCGATGATCCCCGCTGCCAGATTGACCAGCCAGAACGGAAAAACCGGCACCAGCCGCAGCACCAGCAGGTAGCTCAGCGCGTTGTCGCGAAACCCGGCCTCGAAACGCCGCAACCAGGGTCCCGCCCGCGCCAAAAGGCCGGCGAGACCGGCCCGCGCCGCCAGAAACACGATCGTGGCGCCAATCGTGGCGCCGATCAGTGCACAGACGGTGCCGAGCCACGGGCCGAACAGAAAGCCAGCGGCGAGCGTGCCGAGCACCGCTCCCGGCACCGACAAGGCGACCAGTGCGGCATAAACGGCGATAAAGCCGATAACGCCGGCAGCGCCCGTACGGGCGATGGTCGTGCAAAGCCATTCGCGATTGTCGGCGAGAGCCGAAAAGGTCAGGTAGTGCCCGCCTCCGAAGGCGACAAACAACACTCCGGCGAGAACAAGCAGGCCGAGCGGAGCCAATTGGCGGGCAGACAAAGAGCGCGGTGAACCGTCGGACATCATGGCACGATCGAGGGAGGGATCGGCAGGTTAGCGCGCAACCGCTGCCGCGTCGCTCACCTTCGCGTGAAGTCGGTCTGTTGAACCCGTACTATTCAACTTCGCGGCGATCGTCGTCCTCGTGGCGGAACGGCGAGTATTCCGCGAGGTCTTCGATTTTCTGTTCGACCATCTCGCGTTCACGATCGAGGAACGCGGCAACCGCGCGGCGGAATCCCGGATCGGGAATCCAGTGTGCGCTGTAGGTCTCGACCGGGAGGTAGCCGCGCTGCAATTTGTGCGGTCCTTGTGCTCCGGCCTCGACGCGCTTCAGCCCGTGATTGATGGCAAATTCGATCGCCTGGTAATAGCAGCACTCGAAATGCAGCATCCGAAATTCCCGGTGCGCGCCCCAGTTGCGGCCGTAGATCGTGTCCCTGCCGAGCAGGTTGAACGCCCCGGCGATGTAATCCTTGCCGCGCCGCGCCATGAACAGCACGATTTTGTCCGGCATCCGCTCGCCGATCATCGAGAAAAAGCGGCGGGTCAAATAGGCGGAGCCCCATTTGCGGTCCGACGTTCCGAGGTAGAGCGGATAGAACGCGTCCCAGGCTTTTTCGGTCAGGTCCGAGCCGGTCAGCGTCTCGATCTCGATGCCGTTGGCAACCGCCTCGCGCCGTTCCTTTTTGACCGCCTTGCGCTTGCGGGAGTTGAGCGCCGCGAGATAGTCGTCGAAATCGCGGTAGCCGTTATTCGTCCAATGGAACTGCTGGCCGACCCGCTGTAGAAACCCCTGTTCGGCAAAGGCTGCATAATCTCCCGGCTCGGCAAAATTGATATGCAGCGAGGACAATTTGCGCTGCCGCGCCAGTTCGACCATGCCGGCGATCAGATGGCTGCGGGTTTCGCTCGGCGCGTCGGGCGCGACGAGAAGGCGCGGTCCCGGCACCGGGGTGAACGGCACGGCGCACAGCAGCTTTGGATAATAGCTGCCGCCGGAGCGCTCATAGGCGTCAGCCCAGCCCCAATCGAACACATACTCGCCGTAGGAATGGCTTTTCAGATACATCGGCGCGGCGCCGACCAGCCGGCCATTGCCGTCGGTAAAGGTCAGGTGTTGCGGTGCCCAGCCGGCGCGCGCGCGCGCCGAGCCGCTTTCTTCCATCGCGTTCAGGAAGACGTGCGAGACCGTCGGGTTGATGTCGCCGGCACAGGCGTCCCAGGCGCCGGGAGCGATGTCGCTGATCGCGCTGTGCAGGTTGAGGGTGATGGAGTCACTGGCGCTGCTCATCGCCAGCCGCCTCAACCGATTTCGACGGTAGCATCGACCTCGACGGCGACGCCGCCGGGCAGCGAACCGACCCCGACCGCGGCGCGCGCATGGCGCCCGATATCGCCGAACACCTCGACCATCATGTCGGAGGCGCCATTGACGATCTGCGGCATATTGATGAATTCCGGTGTGCAGTTGACAAAGCCGCCGAGCCGCAGAACGCGCCGTACCCGGTCGAGTTCGCCGCCGCAGGCGACCTGCAGATGCGCGAGGATGTTCTGGGCGCACAATCGTGCCGCTTGTTGCCCGTCAGGCACGCTGACCCCGGCTCCGAGCTTTCCGACAAAACGCAATTCACCGTTCCACTGGCAAATCTGGCCGGAGATATGGACGATATTGCCGGCGATCGTGAACGGAACGTAGTTGGCGACCGGCGCGGCCGGTTGTGGCAATTCGATGCCAAGCTCCTTGAGCCGCGCTTCGATCTTTCCGCTCATCGATGCTCTCCGCCAGCCGAACGCGATATCGTGAGGATAGGCCGTCTGCCGGCTCTGTCCAGTGTGCCGCCTGCCCTGCCGCGAAACTGCCGCATTCGCCTCTTAGCAACCTCAATCCATGCGCATTCTCCGGCTCGCCGCCCTCTGCCTGTTGACGCTCGCCGGATTAGAGTCGGCGCACGCCGCCACCCTGGGCGACGCAAAAATCGGTTTCAGCGCCGACCGCCTGCTGGTGATCGATGGCCGCAGCTACGAAGGCAAGATCTGGACCATGCCGGGCAAGGAGCGCCATGAGCAGACAATCTCGGGCTTTCGGCCGGTGTTTCTGCTGCGGACGGATACGCCGCTCGGCGAAATAATCGTGCCGCAGATGAAAACGATCGTGGAATTTCCGATGCCGGCGGAATTGCGGCTCCTGTCGAGCCGTGAACTCAAAAAGCACCCGGTCGGCGATGAAACCGTCAACGGCATCGCAACGACCAAATACGCGATCGACGAGACCGTGCCCGAAGGCCACGCGCAGGGTGCGTTGTGGCTCAGCCATGACGGCATTCCGATGAAGCTTGCCGGCAGCTTTACCAAGCCGAACGGCAAAAGCTCGACCGTGCGCTGGGAACTGACCCACGTCAAAATCGGCCCGCAGCCTGCGAGCCTGTTCGAGGCTCCTCGGGGTTACTCGAAACTGCCGCCGGAAGCCGTCGCCCCGCTCCTCGGCCTGCGCCTAAAAAGCGCAAAGCATGAGTAACGGCGGGTCTTTTGTGATCCACTGCGAAGGCTTATCCTGACGTAATGACCAAGCTTCTCGAACAAGCATTCGATGCCGCGAGGCGCCTGTCGGAAGCCTCGCAGGACGAAATTGCCCGCGCCGTGCTTCATCTTTCCGAAAGTAGCGAGCCAGAGCCGGTCGATCCCGCGGATCTGGCTGCGGTGCTTGAGGGGTTGGCGCAAGCGACGCGCCGAGAGTTTTCCTCCGACGCAGAGATTGAAGCGGCATTCCGCGCAGACGATCACTCAATTCCCCGAGGTCGGGCGTCGGCAGCAGATTGACGGACTGCGCAAATTAGCGACGCGACGACACCCATATCTTGTCTACTACACAGTAGATGATGATCATGGCGAGATCGTCGTTATTACCATCCGACATGCCGCACGGGCACCGGAAACAACTAATCTGTAATCTCCCCGTCGTTCACACCGGTTCGAGTGGGGCGTGCAGGCGGGTATTGGGGCAGATGATGCCGCCGCGGTCGCCGATCGTGACGCTGCCGTAGCGCTCGGCATAGACCGGGGGCAGCGGGCGGGCGCCGGGAGCGGCGAGCCACAGGCGCAGCAGGTGGCGCTTGCGCTCGGGCTCGTTCCAATCGACGAAGGCCGTGCGGTCATGCAGGATCGTGTGATTGTGCAGGAACTGCATGTCGCCCGGCCGGAAAATCATGTCGAGCCGGAAATCGGCGTCGTTGGCCAGATCGTCGAGCATGTCGAGCGCCGCGATATCTTCTGCCGTCAAGCGCGGCGCCTCGGGGAAGCGTTGCCCTGACTGAATGTAGGGCCGCGAATACAATCCTGACAGATAGCCCGCGTGGTCGTTGTAGATCGGTACGCTGTGAAACGGCTTCTCGCCGGCCGGCACCTCGCCGCGCCGGTCGGTGGCAAACGGCCGGAACAGGCGCGCCACCAGATCGGGCCGCTTTGTCGCCATCTCGTTGTAGATCGCCATCGAACTGACGATCGACGACAGGCCGCCGGTTTTCGCGGTTTTCAGGCACAGCAGCGAGACGATGTCGCAGGAATCGGTGTGGAAATGCTGCCGCTCGGTGGTTTGGTAGGTGCGCACATTCGGGTCGTCGGTCGAGAGGCCCAGATCACACACATGCCCGAGCAGATGCCCCTTGGCGTTCTGCGAGCGGGCATTGCCGAAATAGGTGCCGACGCCCCAATAGGCGGCGGCGCTGTCGACCATCGGCCGGCCTTCGACCGGCAGGCCGCGCAACAGCACAAAACCGCGGCCGTTCAACACCTCGCCGCGCATCCGGTCGAGCACCGGGCCGAGCGTCGGCAGCGGGAAATCCGCCCGCTTGATCTCGCCGATGTCAAGACCGCGCTCGCGCACCGCAGCGGTCGCCGCTGCGATCTCGGCAAGATCGCCAGCCGAAAGGTGATAGGCCCATTCGTTCTCGCGATCCCGCAAATCGCGACCGAGCCAGGCCGAGAGACCTTCGACGAGCGGCCGCGGCGGCGAGAGTGTTGTCATGCTGTCAAACTCCTCATGCGCTCTTCGGGAAATCGTAAAGCACCTCGGGATTTTCGACCAGAACCCGATGCCGCGCCTTTTCGTCCGGGACCCAGGTCAGCAGCAGGTCGAACAGGACTGCATCGTCCGGCTTTTTCTCGCGCTCCGAGGGATGCGGCCAGTCACTGCCCCACACGCAGCGTTCCGGCGCCGCTTTCGCGTAGGCCTGCGCGACGAGTGTCGAATCGGCATAGGTCGGCGGCCCGATCTTGGTGTCGGCATAGGCGCCGGACAGTTTTACCCAGGTCTTCCCCTTGTCGATCAGCGCCCGCACCTGCCCGAACAGCGGGTGGTTGACGCCTTCCGGCTCGGGGATATGCGCCAGATGGTCGAATACGATCGGGCACGGGAGTTTTCCGAGGATCGGCATGATCTCCATGATCTTCGCGGCCGTCGCGTTGATCTGGATGTGCCAGCCGAGATCATTAATCCGCTTGGCGATCGGCTCGAGCATTTCGGGCGTCGTGGCGCCGGCTTGCGCCAGATTGAAGCGAACGCCGCGGGCGCCCAACCCATGCATGCGTTTCAGTTCGGCATCGGTCACCGTCGTATCGACAACCACGACCGCCCGCGCGGTCGGCCCGATGGCGACCAGCGCGTCGAGCGTCGGCGCATTCTCGGTGCCGTAAGTCGACGGCTGGACGATGACGTCGCGCGTGGTGCCGATGCGCTTCTGCAAGTTGCGGTAATCCGCAACCGTGGCGTCGCCGGGACGCAAACTGGTGCGAGGGTCGGTCTTGTATTGCGAACCGTAGATGTGGTGATGGCAGTCGCAGGCGTTGGCGGGCGCTTTCAGCTTTGGCGGTTCCGTGCCTTCCGACCACTTGACTGCTTGCGCCCAGGCCGGCTGACCAGCGGCGAGCAGGGTTACGCCGGCGGCCCCCGTAACGAGCAGATCACGTCGGCTCCATGGTGTGACGGACATCGTGTCCTCCCCATTTGTTTGCGCCGGCACCGTACCACGCCGTTCTCATCGTCGAGTGATGCGTTGCGGGGTATCGCGCTATGCGCCGCGCCCGTTATTATCGCCGCCTCGCCTTACCGTGCTCTCGACTGTTTCCAGGAGGAAAAGACATGGCCAACGTACCCGGTCTCGTCACCGATCCCAGCCGTATCAAGGGTGGCCTCGTGCATGTCACCAGCGGCGGCGCCAAGATTCCTGCCTATCTGGCAACACCGAACGAAGCCGGCAACTATCCCGGCATCGTCGTGATCCATGAAGCATTCGGGCTGGCCGACCATATCTGCGACCTCGCCCGCCGCTTTGCCAATATCGGCTACAACGCGATCGCCCCGGACCTCTACTGGAAGCAGGGCGCGCCCAAGGATCCAAGCGACATGAATTCGGTGTTGCCGGTGATGTTCGCCTTGCAGGACCGGCAGGCGATCGGCGACCTCGAAGCCTCCGCGGACTACCTGCGCGCGCTCGCCGGCGCGACCGGCAAGGTCGGGGCGATCGGCTTCTGCTCGGGCGGGCGGCATACGCTGCTGTTCGCCTGCAAGAGCAGCAAGGTCGATGCCGCGGTCGATTGCTGGGGCGGCTTTATCCACCGCGCGACGCCGACCGACGAAACCACCGCATCGCGCCCGGTGGCGGTGCTCGACCTTGTCAAGAACCTGCATTGCCCGGTGTTCGGCGTGTTCGGCGAGGAAGACCAGAACCCGGCCGTCGGGCTGGCGGCCGAGCTTGGGGAACGCGCCACGAAGGCTGGCAAGGATGTGACGACCAAGATCTACAAAGGCGCTGGCCACGCCTTCCTCGCCGACTACCGCCCGAGCTACCGCGAAGCCCCGGCACATGAACTATGGAATGACGCAACCGGGTTTTTCGCGAAACATTTGAGGTAGTCGCCGCACGATCCCTCTTCCGCCTGCGGGAGAGGGATCTGCGTCAGGCGCGATAGAACGGGCGGTCGCCTTTCACCGTGACGCGAAAGCCGTGGCGGTGCTGCGGGAAATAATCCCACATCGCATGGTGCTGCACGCTGCGATTGTCCCAGAACGCAATCGAATTGGGTTGCCAGCGAAAGCGGCACTGGAATTCCGGCGTCTCGCAATGCCGATACAGCATCTGCAGGAGGGCGTCGCCTTCGAGCCGGCTCAGTTCCTTGATGCCTGTCGTGAAGTTCGGGTTGACGAACAATGCCTTGCGGCCGGTCACCGGATGCGTCCGGACGACCGGATGCTCGGCCCGCGGGAACCCCTTTTCGGTCATCGGGTAGCCGAAACGGCCGCGATACACCGGCTCGCCGTCATGGATCGCGGTCAGGCCTTCAACCAGATGCTGGATCGGCGGCGACAGCTTGTCGTAGGCGGCATACATGCTGGCAAACAGCGTGTCCCCGCCCTCCGGCGGCACCTCGGTCAGATAGAGGATGCTGCCCATCGGCGGCTCGGTATCGCACGACACGTCTGAATGCCATTCCTCGCCGGCGACATGCTTCGAGTTTTCGTCGGCGTGGATCGTCAGGATTTCCGGATGCCCCTCCGGTGAGTGCCGCGACGCCGGATGAATTGCCAGTTCACCGAACAGCCGGCCAAAATTCTTGTGCTCGTCATGCGTCAGGTGCTGGTCGCGGAAGAAAATCACGAGATTTTCCATCAGCGCATCGTGCACTTCCTGGAATTGCTGGTTGCCGAGCGGCCGCGACAGGTCGACCCCTGAGATTTCCGCGCCGATATGCGGCGTCAGCTTTTTGACCGCGATTGTCTGATAGGGCATTCCATTCTCCTCTTCGCGGCAGGCATGGCGCTAGCCGAGCGAGCGAATGATACGCGCCGGGTTGCCCACGGCAAGACTGCCGCCGGGGACATCGCGGCGCACGACGCTGCCGGCGCCGATCACACAGCCATCACCGATCGTCACGCCGGGCAGGATAATCGCGCCGCCGCCGATCCACACGCCGTCGCCGATGCGGATCGGGCGCGCCGACTCAAGCCCCTCTGCGCGGGTCTGCGGGTCGAGCGGGTGAAACGCCGTGTAGAGCTGCACCGCCGGACCCATTTGCAGATCGTCCCCGATCTCGATCGCGGCGCAATCGAGAAAGACGCAGTTATAGTTGATGAACGCGTTGCGGCCGATGCGGATCGAATAGCCGTAATCGCAGGCGAAGCGCGGCTGAATATCGGCGTTGTCGCCGATTGCGCCAAACAGCCGATGGAGCAAGGACGCGCGCGCCGCCGGCTCGTCGGCGCTCGTCGCGTTGTAGCGCGCCAGCAGCCGCTGCGCCCGCCGCCGCTCCTCGACCAGTTCGGGATCGCCGCCGAGATAGAGCTCCCCGGCCAGCATCTTGGCCTTCTCGCTCTCCTGCACCATCATCGCCTCCGTCAGAAGCCCGCGTATGGTGGCATCGAAGGGGAGAAAATGCATGGCCCGCGAGCAATTACCTGTCGAAAGTGTGGCCGAGGCCTACCTCGCCCTGCTGGCCGATCGCGGCATCGAATATCTGTTCGCCAATGCCGGCACCGATTTCGCGCCGATCGTCGAGGCCTATGCCCGCGCGACCCATAGCGGCCTCGCCGCGCCGAAGCCTCTGTTGGCGACGCACGAAAACCTCGCGATGTCGATGGCGCATGGCTATGCCGCGACATCCGGAAGAGTGCCGGCGGTGATGGTGCATGTCAGCGTCGGGACCGCCAACGCGTTGTGCGGCGTCTTCAATGCGGCGCGCGAGAATGTGCCGATCCTGTTTACCGCCGGTCGCTCGCCGCTGACCGAGGACGGAATGATCGGGGCACGCGACACCTACATCCACTGGGCGCAGGAGATGTTCGATCAGGCCGGCATGCTGCGCGAGATGGTCAAATGGGAATACGAGCTGCGCAATGGCCCGCAGCTCGAAACCGTCGTCGACCGTGCCCTGACGATCGCCACCAGCCCGCCGCACGGTCCGGTTTATCTGTCGCTGCCGCGCGAGGTGCTGGCGGCGCCCTTGCCGGATTTCGCCTATGATTCGCCGTCGCGCCGGGTCGCGGCATCGCCGCCGGCGCCGGACGAGGCGGCTGTCGCCGAGGCCGCGAAACTTCTCGCCGTGGCGAAGCATCCGCTGATCATCACCGCCGATGCCGGGCGCGACCGGGAAGCGGTGCCGGTGCTCGCCGAATTCGCCGAGCGCTTTGCGATCCCCTTGGTCGAACATCGCCAGCGGCATTTGTCGCTGCCCGCCGATCACCCTTGCCATCTCGGCTACAATCCGGCGGCCCTGCTCGACCTTGCGGATGCGATCCTGGTCATCGATTGCGATGTGCCGTGGACACCGAGCCGCAAGGCGCCGTCGCCCGGTTGCAAAATCATTCATATCGCCGTCGATCCGCTGTTCAGCCGCTACCCGATCCGTGGTTTCCCAGCCGATATAGCGATCACCGGCGCGACACGGCTGGTATTGCCGCGGCTGGGCATGGTCCTGGCACCGCTGGCGGACGAGACCGCGGTCGCGGCACGCCGTCAGAACATCGTCAAACATCACGCGGCGCAGCAGGCGGCGCTGGCCGAACAGCGTCGGGCGGTCGCTGCAATGCGGCCGATCCATCCAGTGCATGTCAGTGCCTGCCTGGCGCAGGCGCGCGATCCGGCTTCGATTATCGTCAACGAATACACGCTGCTGCCGGAGCATTGTCCCTCGACCCGCGCCGGCAGCTTTTTCGGGTCGAGCCCAGCGGCAGGGCTCGGTTGGGGCGCGGGTGCGGCACTCGGGGTCAAGCTCGCCGAGCCGGACAGGCAGGTCATCGCGGTGCTCGGCGACGGCTCGTATCTGTTCTCCAATCCGGTGGCGGTGCACCACGCTTCGACGTTGCACCGGCTGCCGGTGCTGTTCATCGTGGTCAACAATGCGATGTGGGGCGCGGTGCGCCGCGCGACGCTCGGCATGTATCCGCAGGGCGAGGCCGCTCGCAGCAACCGCCCGCCGTTTATCGATCTCGACGACCTTCCGGCCTTCGAACAGGTGTGCGCCGCCGCCGGCGGCTACGGCGAGCGCGTTGAAGACCCGGCGGAGTTGCCGGCAGCGCTGAAACGCGCCCTGCACGCCGTCAATGTCGAAAAACGGCAGGCACTGCTCAATGTGATCTGCCAGGGCGGTGGCGGCGGCTGATCGGTATTCACCGCAAGCAGAGGCGGCCGACTGGCTCGACTGGCTCGATTGCATTTGCCGCCCGGCGGGACCAAACTTGCGGGCTATCCACATCGGATCATTTCATTAGGGATAAATTCGCATGGAGATGACCGGCGAACGCCGCATTCCTGCGCCGCGCCAGCTTGTTTGGGAGCGGTTGAACGACCCGGAAACCCTAAAAAGCTGCATTCCCGGCTGTGAAAGCGTCGAGAAGACGTCGGATACCGAATTCACCGCCAAGGTCGTCGCCCGTGTCGGGCCGGTCAGGGCAAGTTTTTCCGGTAAGGTGACGATGAGCGACCTCGATCCGCCGGCCGGCTATACGATCACCGGCGAAGGCACCGGCGGCGTTGCCGGTTTCGCCAAAGGCGGCGCCAAGGTTGCGCTCGAAGAAGACGGCGGTGAAACAATCCTGCGTTACACCGTTCAGGCCCAGGTCGGTGGCAAGCTGGCGCAGATCGGATCGCGCCTCGTCGACGGCACGGCGCGCAAAATGGCAGACGATTTCTTCACCCGCTTCGCCGGTCTGGTGACCGCGGACGGCGTTGCGGAATCGCCCTCGCCATCGTGATATTCCCCGCAGAATATAACGAATAATGCTCGGTCTCCAGCCGGCCGGGAGCGGCGTCATCGCGCCTTGACCGGGCGGCGGCGGCGCACGAAACTCCGCCGGCGATTGCCGCCGGGCCAGTCCAGTCATGGTCGGATGGCGTGCCGATCGGCAGGATTGAGGGAGGTTCGCAATGCAGACGACGGTAAGTCTTACCGTGAACGGCAAGCCGGCATCGGCGACGGTCGAAGGCCGCACCTTGCTGGTCCAGCTGCTGCGCGAACAGCTCGGATTGACCGGGACGCATGTCGGCTGCGACACCAGCCAGTGCGGCGCCTGCGTCGTGCATGTCGATGGCGAGGCGGTCAAATCATGCACCCTGCTCGCGGTGCAGGCGCAGGGCCGCAACATTCTGACGATTGAAGGCGTCGCCAATGGCGACACGCTGCATCCGATGCAGGAGGCTTTTCGCAACAATCATGCCTTGCAATGCGGCTTTTGCACCCCCGGCATGGTGATGAGCGCGCTCGATCTGGTGAAGAACAACGCCGACCCGACCGAGCGCGAAATCCGCGAATACCTCGAAGGCAATCTCTGTCGCTGTACCGGCTATCACAATATCGTCCTGGCGATAGCAGCAGGGGCCGCCGCAATGCGCGGGGACACGGCCGGGAGCGTCAAGGCTGAAGGTGCTGCTGCATCGGCGGCGGAGTAACGCCGATGTCAGCGACCGGAACACCGGCCATTGGAATGCCCATACGGCGCCGCGAGGATTATCGGTTCCTGACCGGACAGGGAACTTATACCGACGACATCAATCGGCCGGGTCAGGTTTACGCCTCGATCCTGCGCAGCCCGCATGCGAGCGCGCGGATCACCGGCATCGATACCAGCGCCGCTGCGGGCGCGCCGGGAGTGGTTGCGGTATTCACCGGCAAGGATATGGCGGCCGACGGAGTCGGCGGCCTGCCATGCGGCTGGCTGATCAATTCCAAGGACGGCTCGCCGATGATCGAGCCGACACATCCGGTGCTGGTCACCGACCGGGTGCGCCATGTCGGCGACCATGTCGCTGTCGTGATTGCGGAAAGCCTCGGGCAGGCGCGCGACGCCTCCGAACTGATTGCGGTTGATTACGCCGTCGAACCCGCGATCGTCGATCCGGCGGCGGCGCTGCTGCCTGGCGCCACCCAGGTGTGGGACGAGGCGCCCGGCAATATCTGCTACGACTGGCAACTCGGCGATCTGGCGCCGGTCGAGGCGGCGATGGCCAAGGCGGCGCGGATCGTCAAGCTCGACCTTGTCAATAACCGGCTCGTGCCCAACGCGATGGAGCCGCGCGCCGCTGTCGGCGAGTTCAATCGGGCGACCGGCGAATACTCGCTCTACACCACCAGCCAGAACCCGCATGTGATCCGGCTGTTGATGAGCGGCGTGCTGCACATTCAGGAAACGCGGCTGCGCGTCGTGGCGCCGGATGTCGGCGGCGGTTTCGGCTCCAAGATCTACCATTACGCCGAAGAGGCGATCGTTACCTGGGCTGCCGGCAAGGTCCGCAAGCCGGTCAAGTGGACTGCCGACCGGTCGGAAAGCTTCATGTCGGATGCGCATGGCCGCGACCACGTCACCCATGTCGAGTTGGCGCTCGATGCAGACGCCCGGTTCACCGGGCTGAAAGTGTCGACAATCGCCAACATGGGCGCCTATCTGTCGACCTTCGCGACGTGCATCCCGACCTATCTCTACGGGACCTTGCTTGCCGGCACCTATACGACCCCGGCGATCTACGTCGAGACCAAGGCTGTCTTTACCCATACTGTTCCGGTTGATGCCTATCGCGGCGCCGGGCGGCCGGAGGCGACGTTCCTCCTGGAACGTATCGTCGATGTCGCGGCCGATGAACTGGGGATTGACCCTGCGGAATTACGCCGCCGCAACTTCATTCCGTCGACCGGCTTTCCCTACCAGACTCCGGTAGCGCTGCAATATGACAGCGGCGACTACCATACGACGCTGGAGATGGCGTTGCAGGCGGCCGGGTATGCCGGCTTTGAGGCGCGGCGCCAGGAAGCGGCGCGGCGCGGCAAGCTCCGTGGCATCGGCATTGCAACCTATATCGAGGCCTGCGGCATTGCACCCTCGGCTGTGGTTGGCTCGCTCGGCGCCCGCGCCGGCCTCTTCGAATCGGCGGTGGTACGGGTGCATCCGACCGGCGGCGTCACGGTGCTGACGGGATCGCATGCCCACGGCCAGGGACACGAGACAACCTTCGCCCAACTTGTCGCAGACGGTCTCGGCATCCCGATTGAAGCGATCGAGATCGTGCATGGCGACACCAACAAAATCCCGTATGGGATGGGCACTTACGGGTCGCGCTCGCTGGCGGTCGGCGGCAGCGCGATCATCAAGGCGATGGACAAGGTGATCGCCAAAGGCCGCAAGATCGCGGCGCATCTGATGGAAGCGGCCGAGGCCGACGTCGAATTCAAGGACGGCGCCTTTACCGTCGCGGGCACCGACCGCTCGACAACGCTCGCCGAGGTGGCGCTGACCGCCTATGTGCCGCACAATTTTCCGCATGAGGAACTGGAGCCGGGCCTCGACGAGACCGCGTTCTACGATCCGAAAAACTTTACCTATCCGTCCGGGGCACACATCGCCGAGATCGAGATCGACCCTGATACCGGGCATCTGACGGTCGTCAACTTTACCGCGGCCGACGATTTCGGGCGGATCATCAACCCGATGATCGTTGCGGGGCAGGTGCATGGCGGGCTGGCGCAGGGGATCGGTCAGGCGGTGCTCGAAGGCTGCGTCTACGACAAGGAAACCGGGCAGTTGCTGACCGGTTCCTATAACGACTACGCGATGCCGCGCGCCGCCGACTTCCCGAATTTTGTGTTGTCGACCAACACGACGCTGTGCACCCACAACCCGCTCGGCGTCAAAGGCTGCGGCGAAGCCGGCGCGATCGGTGCCCCGGCGGCGATCGCCAATGCGATCGTCGACGCGCTGAAGGGGCTGGGTGTGCGGCATGTCGAAATGCCGGCAACGCCCGAGAAACTGTGGCGCGTCATCAACGAGCACAAAGCTCCGCGCGCCGCGGCGTGAGCAAAGGAGAGGCCCGATGTACGAATTCGAGTACCACACCGCAACGAGCCTCGACGATGCCGCCGGCCGGCTGGCCGACGAGGATGCTAAGCTGGTCGCCGGCGGGATGACGCTGATCCCGACGCTGAAACAACGTCTGGCAAAGCCGACGCAACTGATCGATCTCGGCAAGATCGCCTCGTTGAAAGGGATCACCGAGGAAGGCGACGCGGTCGTTGTCGGTGCGATGACGCGGCATGTTGATGTGTCGCGCTCGGAAATCGTCCGGCGGGTGATTCCGTCGCTGGCGGAATTGGCCGGGATGATCGGCGACCCCGCGGTGCGCAATCGGGGCACGATCGGCGGCTCAATCTCAAACAATGATCCGGCGGCCGACTATCCCGGCGCGGTGGTCGCGCTCAATGCAACGGTACGGACCAGCAAGCGCGAGATCGCCGGCGACGATTTTTTCACCGGCCTGTTCGAAACCGCGCTCGAACCCGGCGAAATCGTGACGGCGGTCAAATTTCCGAGAATTCAGGCCGCGAACTACCAGAAATTCCGTAATCCGGCGTCACGCTATGCGATTGTCGGCGTATATGTCGCGCGCACGGGTTCGGGCGTACGGGTCGCGGTGACCGGGGCGGGAGCCTTTGTGTTCCGGGTGCCGGAGATGGAAGCGGCTCTCGCCAAATCCTTTAAGCCCGACGCGATCCAGGACATCGTGATCCCGCAAGACGACCTCAATTCGGATATTCATGCCAGCGCCGAATACCGCGCCCATCTCGTCAATGTCATGGCCCGCCGCGCCGTCGCCGCCTGCGCCTAAACTTGCCTGGTTGCGGGATGGTCAGTCGGTTCCCGTATCGGTGATATATGCACATTCTCTGCCGGGCAGGCCGGCGGAAGAATGGGAACCATTAAGGCGGCATCTGGACTCTGTGGGTCGTTCGGCGGCGAAGTTCGCCATGCCGTTCGCGTTTTCAGAAGCCGCGGAGGTGGCTGGGCGGCTCCACGATATCGGTAAGGCTTCGATCGCCTTTCAAAAGTATATCGGCACCACAATAAGTGAAGCAGGATCGACACGGGTCGATCATTCGACTGCGGGGGCGCGCGTGGTAGCCGCCCGTTACTCCGGTGCGTTGGGCCGCTTGCTCGCCTTTGCCATCGCCGGGCATCACGCAGGCTTGGCCGACGCGGACCAGCTCGCTCGCCGTTTAGACCCGAAACAGACGGCGATTGAACCACATGATGGTTGGCAAGCGCATGCCGGCTTATTGCCGGAGCGGCTCGTCGGCAATCCGCTCTTCCGCGACGGGCCGCATCGCGGTTTCTGCCTTGCGTTTCTGGGGCGGATGCTGTTTTCGTGCCTGGTCGACGCCGATTTCCTTGAAACCGAGCGATTTTACGCACAAGCGGAGGGCATCGACGCCGCCGAACGACGCAGCGGTTTCCCGCCGCTGGCGGAGCTTGCCGGGCGGTTGACGGAATTTCTGGCAACGGCGCGGCGCGACGATCATGAGCTCAATCGACTGCGTTCGCGCATCCTCGATGCGGTAACAGAAAAGGCGGAACTGCCGCCCGGGCTGTTCACGCTCACCGTGCCGACTGGTGGCGGCAAGACGCTGACCTCGCTGTCATTCGCGCTGCGCCACGCGGTACGGCACGGGTTGCGGCGAGTCGTCTATGTCGCGCCGTTCACGGCGATCATCGAGCAGACCGCCGCGGTGTTCCGGGGCGCGCTCGGTGACGACAATGCCGTGCTCGAACATCACTCGAGTTTCGACTGGGAGGCCGGGATCGATCGGCGCCACGACGCGAGGAGCGCCGATGCGGCCGAAGGGCGTGACGGCCTCGCGAAATTACGCCGGGCCTCGGAAAACTGGGATGCGCCGGTGGTCGTCACCACCGCGGTACAGTTGTTCGAGAGCCTATATGCGGCGCGGCCGTCGCGCTGCCGCAAACTGCACAATCTGGCGCAGGCGGTGATCGTGCTGGACGAGGCACAGACCTTGCCGGTCCATCTATTGCGGCCGTGCCTTGC
This sequence comes from Allostellaceae bacterium, assembly GCA_036268425.1. Lineage (GTDB taxonomy): Bacteria > Pseudomonadota > Alphaproteobacteria > ATCC43930 > CGMCC-115725 > DATARH01. The sequence goes on along the minus strand of DATAUE010000158.1, from coordinate 7,198 downwards.
TGCACTCGACGAGTTGCAACGCAATTACGGTGCCAGCATCGTGCTGTGTACCGCGACCCAGCCCGCTTTGCGGCAGCAGGACGAGTTCAAGCTCGGGCTCGACATCCCGCCGGACCGCGAGTTGGCTCCCGATCCGCCGGCCCTCTACAATGCGTTGAAGCGGGTCACCATAGAGGTGCGGCCGGGAACGACGGACGACGGCGCGATCGTCGAGCGCTTTGCGGCACAGCCGCAGATGCTGTGCATCGTCAACAGCCGCGCCCACGCCCATGATCTGTTCGAGCGCATCCGCGGGCAGGCCGGCGCGGTGCATCTAACGACGCTGATGTGCCCGCGTCACCGCCGCATCGTGCTCGATCAGGTGCGGCAGAGGCTGACAGACGGCGCACCTGTGCGGCTGGTGGCGACATCGCTGATCGAAGCTGGTGTCGATATTGATTTTGCCGAAGTGTGGCGCGCGATGGCGGGTCTCGACCAGATTGCCCAGGCGGCGGGACGATGCAACCGCGAGGCGCGCCCGACGCTCGGGCGCGTGGTCGTCTTCACCCCTGCCGAGCACAAGCCGCCGCATGAACTGAAGGCGTTTCAGGATGCGGCCGCCGGCGTCTTGGGACGGCATGACGACCCGCTGTCGCTCGATGCGATCAGGGACTATTTCCGGGAATTGTACTGGATCAAGGGCGAGCCGGCGCTCGATCGCGCCACGCTCGACGGGAAGCCGTACCCGATCCTGCTCAGTATTGATGAACGTGCTCGGCGGTTGGATTTCCAGTTCTCGAGTATCGCCCGGACCTTCCGCATGATCGACGAGGCGATGGCTTCCGTCATCGTGCCCTGGGACGAGCATGCCAAAACGGTGCTGACGCGCATTGCCGCGATGGACCGGCCGCGATCCGCCGATCTGCGCGCGTTGCAGCAATACGCCGTGCCGATTCCTCAGAAGGCGCGGGATTACTGGCTTGGTGCCGGTGTCTTGCATGCGGTGCATCCGGCATTGGACGCCATCCTCTGCTTCAACAATCTCGATCACTATGATTCGGTGACCGGCGTTCGGTTGACTGATCCCACCTACCGGTCGGCGGAATCGAATGTGGCGTGAGTTGTGGCGCGTACAACAATACGCGCCGTCGCGATAACACACCCTTAAGTTTGGATGGCTGCCGATGCGTTGGTGTGTTAGTCCTCGACTACTTGGAAGTTGCTCCATAAAAAAATAGGCCAACATGGCTTACGGTGTGCGGGTGCACGTTTGGGGAAAGCGGGCTTGTTTCACCAGGCCCGAAATGAAAGTCGAGCGAGTGTCTTATGACACGCCCACACCCTCGGCGGCACGCGGCATTCTTGAAGCGATCCACTGGAAGCCAGCGATCCGCTGGCATATCGACCGTATTCACATTCTGAAACCGATTCGGTTTCAGTCTTTTCGCCGCAACGAGGTCGGTGCCAAGGCCAGCGCCGCCAATGCCGCGACGGCGATGCGCGGCCGCACCACGGCTGGTCTCGGCCTGGTGGTCGAGGATAATCGGCAGCAGCGCGCGACGTTGCTGTTGGTCGATGTTGCCTATGTGATCGAAGCGCATTTTGAACTAACCGAACGTGCTGGCACCGACGATACCGAGGCGAAACACCTGTCGATGTTCAATCGGCGGGCTCGCGACGGACAATGTTTCCACCGCCCCTGCCTCGGCAATCGCGAGTTCGCCGCCGAGTTTCAACTTATCGAGCCGGAGGCGCCGCTGCCGCCGAGTTGTCTGCCGCCCGAACAATGCAATCGCGATCTCGGCTGGATGCTGCACGATATCGATTTCACCGATGGCAAAAACATCTCGCGCTTTTTTCGCGCTCGCCTCGAAGACGGCGTGCTCGACGTCAACCGCTGTCTGCGCGACGGCACCACGCAGTGACCGTCCTGCAAGCACTCGACGGCTACTACAAACGCATGGCGGAGCGCGGCGAAGCCGAGCCGCCGGGTTACTCGCGCGAAAAGATCAGCTTCACGATTGTATTGTCGGCCGAGGGCAAGCTGCTCCGCAAGAATGATTTGCGGGAGAAGAGCGGCCGCCGTTTGGTGCCACGACTGCTCGAAGTGCCGGCGGCGGTGAAGCGTACTGCCGGGGTGTCGCCTAACCTTTTTTGGGACAAGACGTCATATGTTTTCGGCCGAACCGCCGGCGAAGGACGCCGCACCGCCGAAGAACATGCTGCGTTCAGGAAAGCCAATCTCGCTCTGATCGAAGGATCAAACGACGAAGGACTGGTCGCTTTCCGTCGATTTCTCGAAAGCTGGGTTCCGTCACGGTTCGACGAACCACCTTTTGAAATGGACATGCTGGACACGAATATCGTCTTCGCCCTCGACGGCGACTTGCAACGACTGGACGAGCGGGAGGCGGCGCGGCGCCTGATCGAGGCGCGGGTCGGCGGCGGCACAGACCTTCGCATGTGCCTTGTTACCGGCGTCGAGGCTCCGGTTGCGCGGCTGCACCGGCCGATCAAGGGTGTCGAAGGCGCGCAAACCGCCGGCGCCGCACTGGTGTCGTTCAACCTCGACGCCTTCAAATCCTACGGCAAGGACCAGGGCGACAACGCGCCGACCTCCGAGGCGGCGGCGTTCCGTTACGGCGCCGCCCTCAATCGCATGCTCGACCGCGGCAGCCGCAACCGCCTGCCGCGCCCGCTCGGCGATGCTGCGGTCGTATTCTGGGCGGACACCTCGTCGGCGGTCGACGAAACCGCCGCGGCCGCCGCTGAGAAAATCTTTTCCGGGCTGGTGGAGCCGCCGCCGACCGATGCGGAGGAGGCGGCGCAAATCCGCGACGCCCTTGAATTGTTGGCCGCCGGGCGGCCGGTGTCTGATATCGATCCGCGCCTTGTGCCCGGCACGCGTTTCCATGTGCTGGGCCTGTCGCCGAATGCGGCGCGGCTCTCGGTGCGCTATTGGCTTAGCGACGAGTTCGAAACCTTCGCGCGACGGCTGGCGGCGCATTACGCCGACCTGAGGATCGAGCCGGTTCCCTGGGCCAGACCGCCCTCGGTCAACTTCCTGCTCGTGAAAACCACGGCATTTCAGGAGAAATTCGACAACATCCCGCCCCTTCTGGCCGGTGAGGTGATGCGGTCGGTGCTGACCGGCGGCGCCTACCCCCGCACCCTGCTGGCCAATGCGGTGATGCGTCTGCGCGCCGGCGACAACCCCGGCAGCGGCTGGCATGCCGCAATCATCAAGGCCTGTCTCGCCCGCATTCCCACGCAAAGGACCCTGCCCGTGGCTCTCGACCCTGACGATAGTAGTCCCGCCTACCAGCTCGGCCGGCTGTTCGCCGTTCTGGAGGCGGCACAATATGCCGCGCTCGGCCGGGTCAACGCCTCGATTGCCGACCGCTTCTACGGCGCCGCGTCGGCGACGCCGGCCCGCGTGTTCGGCACGCTGATGCGCGGCGCCAAGGTCCATATCTCGGACGCCAAGAAGCGCAGCCTCGGCGGCTGGATCGAACCTCGAATCGAGCAGATCATGGCGCGTCTCCCGGCACGGCTGCCGACCAGCCTCAAGGTCGAGGACCAGGGGCGTTTTGCAGTCGGCTACTACCATGAACGCGGCCAGCGGCGAGTTCGCAGCGAAACCGCCGGCAGTGTCGAAACCGCCACCCAAGAGGATTGCTGAATGACCGGGAGCGAGGCGCTCGCGCGCCGCCACGAATTCGTGCTGTTTTTCGATGTCACCCGCGGCAACCCTAACGGCGACCCCGATGCCGGCAACATGCCGCGGATGGATCCGGAGACCGGCCGCGGTCTCGTCAGCGATGTCTGCCTCAAGCGCAAAATCCGTAATTACGTCGAGCTGGCCAGGGCTGACGCGCCGCGCTTTCACATCTACGTCACCGAAGGCGCCATCCTCAACGAGAAGCATCGCGAAGCCTATATCCGCGAGCATCCCGATGATGCCGAGATGCGCAAGGCGCGCCGCCTCAACCCGAAATCGGATGACGAGGCGCTGCGCTTGCGCAATTTCATGTGCGATAATTTCTATGACGTGCGCACCTTTGGCGCGGTGATGTCGACCGGCATCAACGCGGGCCAGGTGCGCGGCCCGGTGCAGATCACCTTTGCCGAGTCAATCGAGCCGATCCTGCCGCTGGAAATTTCGATCACCCGCATGGCGGCGACCAACGAAGCCGAAAAGAAGGAACGCACCGAAGGCGACGACGACCACGAAAAACGCGGCGACAAACGCACGATGGGCCGCAAGCACATCGTGCCGTACGCGCTCTACCGGGCGCACGGATATATCTCGGCGCCGCTGGCGTCGCACTCGGTCAAGGGCACCGGGTTTTCCGACGAGGATGTCGAACTGTTGTTCGACGCGCTCGCCAATATGTTCGAGCACGACCACTCCGCCGCGCGCGGCGAGATGGAAACCCGCAAGCTGATCATCTTTCGTCATGCATCGGCATTGGGTAACGCGCGCGCTTCGGAATTGTTCGAGCGCGTTTCGACCTGCCGCGTGCATCAGGGTTCGTGCCATCCGCCCGGCGCGCCCGAAACCGACAACTGGCCGCCGGCGCGCAGTTTTGCGGATTACCAGATCAAGATCGATCGCAACGGGTTGCCTTCCGGTGTCGAGATCATCGAGCGATAGCGCCATCGGGCAAAACAGCGGCGCGAACCTCGCGCCGGTCGATCCGGCGGTCGAAGATGCGCTGATCCCGCTATCGGCGCTGCAGCATTTCGTGTTCTGCCCGCGCCAATGCGCGCTGATCCATGTCGAGCAGGTTTGGGCGGAGGATGGCGCCACCGCCGAAGGACGCCTGCTGCACGAGCGGGTCGATGCCGGCGGTCTGGAACATCGGCCGGGCGTGCGGGTGGCGCGCGGACTGATGCTGCGCTCGCTGACGCTGGGCGTCGCCGGCCGCGCCGATGTCGTGGCGTTTCGCGACGATGTCCCCTACCCGGTCGAATACAAGCGCGGCCGCCCGAAATCGCATCGCGCCGACGAGGTGCAACTCTGCGCGCAGGCGATCTGCCTCGAGGAGATGTTCGGCGTCGCCGTCCCGGAAGGAGCCCTGTTCTATGGCGCGGTGCGGCGCCGGGTTGCGGTGGCGTTCGATACTGAATTGCGGTCGTTGACGGCGCGTGTCGCCGCCGACACTCGCGCAATGATCACCGCTGGGGAAACTCCACCACCGGTCTATACGCCGGTTTGCCGCCGCTGTTCGCTGTATGATTCATGTCAGCCGCAGCGGCTTGAAAAGCCGCCGCGTGTTGCCCGCTGGCTCGCCGGCCAGTTGGCCGATTGACCAGTCACGAACCCCTACCATGAAAAAGCTCCTCAACACGCTCTATGTCACCAGCGAGGACGCCTGGCTCAGAAAGGACGGCGCCAATCTGGTGGTGGAGATCGAGGGTACCGAAAAGGCGCGCGCACCGCTCCACATGCTGGAGGGCGTGGTGACATTCGGCCGGCCGGGCGCCTCACCGGCCCTGCTCGCCGCCTGCGCCGAAGCCGGTATCACCGTGTCTTTTCTCGAACCGAACGGGCGCTTTCTGGCGCGCGTCGAGGGCGCCCGCACCGGCAATGTGCTGTTGCGCCGACGGCAGCACCGGGTGGCCGACAACGTGGCGCTCGGCACCGTGATCGTGCGGGCCATCGTGACCGCCAAGGCCGCCAATCAACGCACCGTCTTGCGCCGCGCCTTGCGCGACTATCCGGACATGGATCCCGTGGCCGCCGACGCACTCGGCGCGGCGGAACGCCGTTTGACCGATATTCTCAGACGCTCGCTGGCGGCCGCCGGTGTCGAGGAACTTCGCGGCATGGAGGGCGAAGCCGCCGCGGTCTATTTCGCTGTGTTCCGGCATCTCCTGCGGCGCAATGACGGCGCATTCGTTTTTCGCGGTCGCTCGCGCCGGCCGCCGCTCGATCGCATCAACGCTTTGCTGTCGTTCCTCTACGCGATGCTCGGGCATGATTGCCGCTCGGCATTGGAGGGCCACGGGCTAGACCCGCAAATCGGCTTTCTCCATGCTGACCGGCCGGGCCGCGCCAGCCTGGCGCTCGACTTGATGGAAGAGCTGCGGCCGGTATTGGCGGACCGGCTAGCGCTGAGCCTCGTCAACCGGCGGCAACTCGATGCCGATGATTTTACTGTTGAGGAAGCAGGCGGCGTGAGGATGACGGATGACGCCCGACGGCAGGTGCTGATTGCCTGGCAGGAACGCAAGCGCGAGACCCTGCGCCATCCGTTCCTGGGCGAAACCGTGCCTCTGGGACTTGTCGCCACCTTGCAAGCGCAATTGCTGGCGCGCCATCTTCGCGGCGATCTCGACGGCTATCCGCCATTTATCTGGAAATGAACGGCTCCGCGGAAAGCGCAGGCAACTCAAATAAGCCGACATCGTGCTGATGTTGATTACCTATGATGTGAGCACGGAAACCACCGCCGGTCGGCGGCGGCTACGCCGCGTTGCCCGCGCCTGTCTCGATTTCGGTCAGCGGGTGCAGAAATCCGTGTTCGAATGCGACGTTGATCCGGCACAATGGGCAATGCTGCGTGCCCGATTGCTGGCCGAAATTGATCCCGCCGCAGATAGTCTGCGCTTCTATCACCTGGGCGCCGACGGCCGACGCCGCGTCGAGCATATCGGTGCCAAGCCTGCCCTCAACCTTGAAGGGCCACTGATCATCTAGGATAATACGGTAGCGCGAACCTACAGTGGGCAGCCAAATACCGGTATGTTCGCGCGCCGCTATTTTACAATGTTCATAACAGCTTATTTGCAACCTTGAAGCGGCGGTTGCCGGGTGATACGGCGCTTCTGCCCCATGATCGCGCAACGCAGCATCTTCCGTCAATCGTACCAGATATTTACGATAGCAACAGTCGCCCCTCACGCGGGGGCGCGGATCGAAACCTCGCGTCAAACGGGAGAAACGCTTGGACTGTCGTCGCCCCTCACGCGGGGGCGCGGATCGAAACTTCGCCTCGGCGAGCAGCACTTCCGCGGCCTCGCGTCGCCCCTCACGCGGGGGCGCGGATCGAAACATGGGTATTTTGACTGAGGGAAACGCGCCTACTGTCGCCCCTCACGCGGGGGCGCGGATCGAAACAATCGTGCGTGCGAAACTGTCGATCCTTGCTCGCGTCGCCCCTCACGCGGGGGCGCGGATCGAAACATCGCCGGTATCGGGGGGATGAAAACT
>DATAUE010000157.1:0-1845 GCA_036268425.1 Allostellaceae bacterium | reverse complement strand
CGCCGGCCGCATCGACCAGCCCGCGGATCGAGAGCAGGTAGGCCACCACCCTCTGATTTCGTATCGCCTGGCGGAACCGAACCACCCATTCGAAGATGAAGTAGAGCAGGCAGGCGAACAGCAGCGTGTTGATCCAGTAATACAGCGCATGATAGGCGGGATCGATGCTGAGCAGCATCATCAGGACGACGCCGCTGGCCACCGCGACGTAGGCGGCCTTGGTCATGTTGCGGCCGGCGGCTGCGGTCACAAATTGCGTCAGGGCGGTGGAATCGAGCGGCTTCAACATCGAAAAATGCGGGTCTGTCGGTGAAAAGAAAACGGGCTTTCGGCCATGCCGGGCGCGACCGGTCCGACAAAGTGCCCAAGCGAGGGAGGTCCGTCAACGACGGCCGGACAACAGAGTTATCGGCAAGGGCCGAAACCGAGTTATCGGCGAGCCGAAACAGGGTTATCGGCGGAGCCGAAACGGGGTTATCGGCCGAGCCGAAACCGGGTTATCGGCGGGGCCGCGATCGAGCCTCCCGGACCTACGGCTTTGGACTAAAGGCCCGGGAATAGGCGTTGCGCTATACCGATAGAGCAAAGGGCGCCCAAGCGTCATTTTGGCCGGCGCGGCCGGGAAATCACGACAAATCGTCGCTTTTCGCCGTATATCAAAAGCCGACGCGAACATTATGATATTCGGCGCGCCGGCTTCGTCCGGTTGTTTTGCCTCAAATTTGGTTGGTCCCGATGGATACCTCGCATCTCGCAGAACACGCCGGCACCGCAGGCACCTTGTTCGCGTCGGTCTTTGTCGTGGCGACCACCACGATGCGGACCATGATCCCGCTGCGGGTATTCGGCATCCTGACCAACATCGTGCTGATCGTCTCCTCGATTCCGACCCACAACTACCCGACCGGCCTGCTGCATTGCGTGCTGCTGGTGATGAATTCCTATCGCCTGCACCAGATGCTGCAACTGGTGCGCGACGTGAAGCGGTCGGTCAACAGCGACCTGTCGATGGACTGGCTGAAGCCGTTCATGACCGAGCGCAATTGCGCCGCGGGCGAGATCCTGTTCTACAAGGACGAGAAGGCCGAGGACATGTTCTACATCGTCAGCGGCCGTTTCAAGCTGATCGAATCCGGCATCGAGCTGCCGGTCGGCGCCATCGTCGGCGAACTCGGCATGCTGTCGCCGTCGAATGTGCGGACCCAGTCGCTGGAATGCATCGACGCCGGCACCATCCTGAGCGTCAGCTACAGCAAGGTCGAGGAGCTCTACGTGCAGAATCCGGAGTTCGGCTTCTACTTCCTCAGGCTCTCCAGCGCCCGGCTGTTCCAGAACCTTGCCACGCTGGAGCAGCGGCTGACGCAGCAGAGTGCATCGGCCGCGGCCGCGGCGAAACCCGCCTGACGCGCCGGGATATCGGGAGTGGCCAACGTCCTTTCCTCGCTTCGTTATCTGCTCGCCGATGTGATCGGCGATGACGACGAGCCGCCGCCGGCGCTGCCGGAAAACCTGCCGGCCGACGTCGCGCCTTTGGCCCGTGCGGCCATCGCGCGGCTGATCGACTATCAGGGCCCGAGTTACGCCCAGCTCTATGTCGACCGCCTGAAACGCTTCGTCGGCCGGCCCGGCGTCGATGCCGCGATGCTCTCTGACATTGCCCGGCTGATGGCGGCGCGCATGAGTTACGAGGACCCGATCCGCATTGCGCAGCTCAAGCTTGGAGAATACCAGGCGGCGGCCGCTCCGGTGCCGGTTCAGCCCGGCGACCGCAAGCGATTCCGGATCGACGAACTGGTCGGCGCGCTGCCGGCGGTGGCAGCCGAACCGGTACTGGACGTGCTCGAA
>DATAUE010000156.1:0-78427 GCA_036268425.1 Allostellaceae bacterium | reverse complement strand
GCGCTGATGGATCGGTTCGGGGTGCGGCTGGTGATGACGCTGGCGGTCATGCTGACCGCGGCCGCCGTTGCGACCAGCCCGATGATGCACGAGGCGTGGCAGCTCATCCTCTTGTGGGGTGTCGTCGTCGGGATCAGCTGTGGGTTTATCGGGGCCTACCTCGCGGCCTTTATCGCGGCGCGCTGGTTCCGCTCGCGGCAGGGGCTGGTGATCGGCATCCTGACCGCGGGCAATGCCGCCGGGCAGCTCGTCTTCCTGCCGACGATGGCGACCCTCGTAGAGGCGTTCGGCTGGCGGGTGATGGCGCTTGTGCTGAGCGCCGCCGTCATCGTGCTGGTGCCGGTGCTGGTGCTGTGGATGCGCGAGAACCCGAGCTCGGTCGGGCTCGCCGCCTATGGCTCGACGCTCGACCACAAGCCGGTCAAGCAAGTCATCGTCAACCCGTTCACCGCGCCGTTCCACGCCTTGTGGGAGGGCGCACGGCCGCGCGATTTCTGGCTGATCGCCAGCGCCTATTTCATCTGCGGCGCCTCGACCAACGGCCTCATCGGCACGCATCTCATCCCGGCCTGCGTCGATCACGGGCTGACCGAGGTGGTCGGGGCGGGGCTGTTGGCGATGACCGGCGTCTTCGCGTTTGCCGGCGGAACGGCGTCGGGCTGGCTCGCCGACCGCTACGACAACCGGGTGCTGCTCGCCTGGTATTACGGGCTGCGCGGCCTCTCGTTGATGTACCTGCCGTTCGCCTTCGACATGTCGTTTTACGGGCTGACGCTGTTCAGCATGTTTTACGGACTCGACTGGATCGCCGGGGTGCCACCGACGGTGCGACTGTTGACGCGAGTGGTCGGCACCGAACGAATCGGGATCATGGTCGCGTGGATCACGGTCGTGCATCAGGTCGGCGGCGCGGCGGCCGCCTATCTCGGCGGCGTCCTCCGCATCAGCTTCGGGACCTACATGGAGGCGTTCATGCTATCCGGTCTCTTATGCATCGGAGCCGCGCTGATGGTGCTGTTTATCGGTGTCGGCCGCCGTGATCGCGAGCCGGTCGGCGCCATCGCTGCCGGGTAGTATTCCGCCTGCAGTCCTTCCGGCGGCGCCCGGCGTTTTGTTCGGCCGGCGCTTGCGGTAGAACGTTTCGCACGGCTCGGTTGCGAGGCGCGAGTGGGGGAAGGCATGGCGATTTATGGGTGGCGGGGCGTTACGTTGCTGGCATTGGCGATGCTGCTCGCCGGGCCGGCCCCTGCCGCCGAGCGACACGCCGCCGAACGCCATGCGGCTGAGCCGCATGGCGAGGCCAACCCGGCGAATGAGCGGCTGATGCGGGAAACGCCGCCGCAGCGGGCGGCGCAACTGGCGCATGTGGTCGGGCATTGGTGCATCGGCACCGAAACCTTTCCGATGGGCATCGCCGCCGCCGGACCCGCCAAGGGCAACGCCTATTGGAGCGTGCGCTGCGCCGACGGCACCACATGGGCTGTCCAGATCGACCCGCTTGCCGAAGTCACTGCAATCGACTGCGACAGTTTTAAGGCGCGTGGCGGCGGCAAGGAGTGCTTCAAGAAATTCTGACTGGCACGATATCCTGGCCCGCCGGGGCATCGAGGTGTGCCGGGGCTCGATAGTGTGCCGGCATCACCAGCGCATCGGCTGGCGGCACACCGAGTACCACAGCCCCAAATTCTGATCGCGCCATTTCGGGTCGGCGCAGTCGCGCTTGAGAATCGCCTCCGAGCTGGCGTCGCTGTCGGTAGCTGGTTTGTCGCTGGAGCAGGCATTCGCCAGCAGCACTACCGCCATTAACAGCAATCGTATTTTCACCAGCCGCTCTCCTGAAGGCCGCGCGCCCGTCGCATGTCGTCGCAAGTTGGACCGGCACGAATAGTATCGGGGTAGGCGCAGATATGCGGCGGGTCAACCGCGAGCGGCGACCATCGGCCGCTGTTCGTCCCAAATCGTTTCGAATCGTATTTAACGCAACGGAACCGGATCGTTTTTGAGCGGACCGTTTGCCGGATGCCACGGGATAACCGGGTGTACCAAGTGAAGCAACACTCGGCGGAGATGTCGGAGGGTGTTTTGCCGCCCGGGGTTCACCACCCGCAGGATGCGGCGTCGCACCATTTTTTCAGTTCGACGACCAGCGGCAGGTAGTACAGCGAGACGCTCATCGACAGCGGCATCAGCCCGGCATCGTCCGTTATTGTCAGGGCCACCGGGCGCGGCGCCGAGTCGGGATCGCCGTCATCGCTGGTCTCTCCTTTGAACCCGGCGATCGGCGACAGCGTCAGCTCCAGTTTCAGCACATGGTCGCCTGGATGTTTCGGCAATACCCGTACGCCGATATCAAAGCGTCGCGCGCCGTCATAGACCGGCACCGAAAACGCCGCGCGATTGCCGCGGCGCAATTCCATGCGGATTGCCGACAGCGCGCTCAGCGGATCGAGCACATTGGTGCGAAAATTCTCGGGCAGCGCCGGTTTTCTACTGGTGTCCTGCGGCCCGCGCTCGGCGACCAGTGCGCGGCCGCGCCGGGTGAACAGCATGCTCAGTCGGCGGTCGCGCCGTTTGCGCAGATCGTATTGCGCGTCGTAATGCAACGGTGCCGGAAGATAAGCTGCCGCGAGCCGACCGTCGCTTTGCCCGGCACCGCGAAACCGGGTGACGATGTGCGGCAGGCCCTCGGTGCGAATCGCGATTTCGTCGTGATAGGAGGCGTCGTCGTCACGCAATGTCAGGCGGATTTCGCCCGCCGGCAAGCCGGCCCAGGACACCCGGTACAACCCCGTGTATTCCGCGGCATCGCCGGAGTGCGGCAGCGCGGCGACCGCGACGCACAAGACCGCTAGACTCATGACCGCCAGACTTAAGATCGCAGGGCGCCGCCGGCACCGCGTTACGGGTGGCGCAGGGTGCGACATTCCAGGGTCACGAGTACCGCGCCGTCGCTGAATGTCGAGCGCCATTTTCGGCATCATTGCGGTATTCCGGGACCAGCCGGTGCAGCAGGTCGAGGACACGCGCTTCGCGTCCGGCCCGCGCATGTTCTTCGAGGTCGTCGATCGACCGGGTCAGCATCGCATAGTCGGCGGTGCGCGAAGCGGCGAGGCGCAAGGCGGGGTTGCGTGTCGGCACCGCCGATTCGGCCTCGTGAAACAGCGCCTCGTGCATCTTTTCACCCGGCCGAAGCCCGATATAGGTAATCGCGATGTCGCTGTCCGGGGTCAACCCGGCAAGGCGGATCATCTGCCGCGCCAGATCGACGATCTTGACCGGCTCCCCCATGTCGAGCACAAAAATCTTGCCGCGGGCGTCGCCGGCGCTGACTTCCGGCACGGTCGCGGCGGCTTCCAGCACCAGTTCGACGGCCTCGCGCACGGTCATAAAAAACCGGCTCATATCCGGATGAGTCACCGTCAGCGGGCCGCCGGCCGCGAGCTGCCGCGTGAACAACGGCACCACCGAGCCCGTCGAGCCCAGCACATTGCCGAATCGCACGGTCACAAACCTTGTACCCGGCGACGGGCGGCGCGCTTCGTGCAGGTCGAGCGCCTGACAGACGCTTTCCGCAAGGCGCTTGGTCGCGCCCATCACACTAGCGGGGTCGACCGCCTTGTCGGTCGAGATCATCACCGCCAACGTGGCGCCGTGGGCGCGCGCTGCCTCGGCGACGTTGCGGCTGCCGATCACATTGGTCAGCACGCCTTCGACCGGGTTCGCCTCGACCATTGGCACATGCTTCAGCGCAGCCGCGTGGAACACGATCTGCGGCCGCTCATCGGCCATCACCGCATCGACGCGGCAGCGGTCGCGCACATCGGCGAGCAACGGGCGAATCGCCAGATCAGGCGACCGCTCGCGCAACTCGCCGTCAATCGCGTAAAGCAGGTATTCGCTGTGATCGACCAGGATCAGCCGGGCCGGCAGCAGCGCCGCGATCTGCCGCGCCAGTTCCGAGCCGATCGTGCCGCCGGCGCCGGTCACGAGGATACGCCGGCCCCGGATCAACTGCGCCATTGCCTCACGGTCGAGCACCGCCTGCGGCCGCCCCAGCAGGTCTTCGAGTGCAATCGGCTCGACGATCCGTGTCGCATCGGCGCGGGTCTGCTGAAATTCGGTGATCCGCGGCACGCGCGCCAGCGGGATCGCCAGCGCGTTCGCGCGGTCGAGCAGCGCGCGCACTTCGGCGCCGTCGAGGCCTTGCGCCGTAATCACCAGCTTTTGCGGGCGCCGGCCGCGCCGATCGAGCGTCGCGACCACACCTTCCAGGTCGTCGACCGTACCGAGCACCGGCACGCCGTAAATCTGCCGCCCGACCCGCGACGGCGTATCCGACAGCATGCCGATCACCCGATAGACCGCGTTGGGGTCGCGCCCGGTCTCGCGGATAAACGTATCGGCGCCTTCCTTGGTGTTGATCAGCAGCACCGGCACGCTGGTGCCGCGATCGCGCTCGAACAGATGGTCGAGGCGGCCGTCCTTGAACAGGCGGTAGCCGAGCCGCGGCCCGCCCAGCAGCGCAATCAGCACCAGCCAGTCGATCAGCAACAGCGAGCGCGGCAGCGAGTCGAGGCGGGTGAACAGAAACATGACCGGCAGGAACACCAGCTCGGTCAGCGTCGCGGCGCGCGCGATGTTGATCAGGTCGGGCAGCGAGGCATAGCGCCAGATGCCGCGATACAGCCCGGTCAACAGAAAGATCGCCCCGGCGATGGCGGTGAACACGACGCCGTAGAACAGCGTCAGGCGCGGTTCGCGGACCAGTGCGTCATCGCCCAGGCGCAGATATAGCGCCAGCGCAAACGACAGCGCTGCCATCCCGACATCGTGCAGAAAGGCCATGACGGCCCGCGGAGATTTGGGGAGGAACGGCACGCGGCGGATCGGCCCGGCAATTTCCACTAACGCAGCCTTCTATAGCAAAAATCGACGAAAAGGGTGAAACCGCCGGCTATTCCGGCCCGCCGCCGGTGCGTCTACAATAGACCGATGGATCGCCGGAGCCTGTACCTTATATTGCGGCCGGAAAGTGCCGAAACCGGGGCACGGATCTTTCGCTTTGTGCATCACGCGATGGTCGCTGCCGGGGTCGCGATCATGCTGTCGATAACAGTTGAATCGATTGCCGGAACGTATGGCGGCGCGCTGATCGTCGGCTTTTACATCGTCGCGGCGTTTTTCCTGGTGGAATATGTGCTGCGCCTGATCGCCGCGCCGGAAGTGCCCGGCGGCGAGCATCGCGGCCGGCTTGGCTCCCGAATCGCCTGGGCCCTGTCGATCGGCGGGGTGTTCGACCTGGTGAGCGCGATGCCGGGGATCATCGCGTTGTGGTACGGCCGCGGCGCCTGCCTGCTCGGCTTTCTTTGGACCTTCAAGTACATCCGCTATTCGCCCGGGCTGGCGAGCCTCGGGCGGGTCGTCAGCAATGCACGCCAGGCGCTCCTCTCGGTGCTGCTCGGGTTCCTGATCGTGCTGCTGAGTGCGTCGAGCCTCGCCTACCTGCTCGAACGCCACGCCCATCCCGACCACCCCGAGGCGTTCGATTCGATCCCCAATGCCTTGTGGTGGGGCATCGTCACGATGACGACCACCGGCTATGGCGATGTCGTCCCGGAGACGATCGGAGGCCGTGCCTTGTCGGGTGTCCTGATGGTCAGCGGCATCCTGATCGTCGCATTGTGGACAGGCATCCTGGTCAACGGCTACGCCGAGGAATTGCGCCGGCGGGAGTTTCTGCGCACCTGGGAGCTGGTTGCCAAGGTGCCGTTCTTCAACAATATCGGCGCCTCGCTGATCGCCGAGGTGGCGCGGCTGCTGCGGCCGCGCGACTACCCGAGCGGCGCGGTCGTGGTGCGCCGCGGCGAACCCGGCGACTGCATGTATTTCGTTGTTGAAGGCGAAGTCGAGATTCGCCTGCCATCTGGCCTGCTGTATCTCGGCGCCGGCCAGTTTTTTGGCGAGCTGGCGTTGCTGACCGGCGATCCGCGCAACGCCACGGTCGTCGCCGCAAATGGCTGCACGCTGCTGGCGCTCGACATCGTCGATTTTCACGAATTGCTTGCTCGCCAGCCCGAATTGGCGCGGGTCATCCGCGAGGAAGGCAACAAGCGGCTGCGCTCCCGCGCCCCGGCCGTCCCCGTGGCCTCGCCGGTGGGCGCCTGATAAGTTGGCGCCCGATAAGAGGCGGGCATAAGCAGCGGGAGGGAACATGGCAGCGAAACCGCAGGTCATCGCGCTCGAAGAGCATTATCTCGACGCCGAGGTCAAAACCCATCTGACCGGGATCGACGGTCCGGGATCGCCGCGCATGGCGGCGCGGCTCGAAGATGTCGGACAAGGCCGCATCGCCGATATGGATGCTGCCGGCATCGACATGCAGATCCTGTCGCACGCCGCGCCGTCGGTGCAGAAGATGCAGGATGCGGCGCTCGCGGTGCGGCTGGCGCGCGGCGCCAACGACCGGCTTCGCGAAACGGTGCGGTCGCGCCCCGACCGCTTCGCCGCGTTTGCCATGCTGCCGACGATCGACCCCAAGGCGGCCGCCGACGAACTCGAACGCGCGGTGACGCAGCTCGATTTCAAGGGCGCGATGGTGCACGGCCTGACCAACGGCCTGTTTCTCGACGACAAGCGGTTCTGGCCGATTTTCGAACGCGCCCAGGCGCTCGACGTGCCGCTTTACCTGCATCCGTCGATCCCGCATCCGGCGGTGATCGAGGCCTATTACAAGGATTACGCTCAGAAATTCCCGACCATCCTGCGCGCCGCCTGGGGCTTTACGGTGGAGACCGCGACGCAAAGCATCCGCCTCGTCCTCAGCGGTGTGTTCGACGCCTATCCCAAGCTCAAATTCATCGTCGGCCATCTCGGCGAGGGGCTGCCGTTCTATCTGTGGCGCATCAATATGGGGCTGGTGCGCGACGGCGGCGGCCCGACCTGGTTCCGCGACGCCTATTGCGAGCATTTCTGGATCACCACCAGCGGCTTTTTCTCCGACCCGGCGCTGCTGCTGTGCATGATGGAAATGGGGGTCGACCGCATCCTGTTTTCGGTCGACTACCCGTTTGTCGAGAACGCGCCGGGCACCGCCTGGATCGAACGGGTGCCGCTCAGCGCCGAGGACCGCGCCAAAATCCTCAACGGCAACGTCAAGCGCCTGCTGAAAATGTAAATCGCCGCGGAACGGACCAGAGCGGGGAGAGACGCGCATGAACACGCCGCAGCAGCACACCATCGAAAGCGATTTCGTCGTCATCGGCGCCGGCTCTGCCGGCTGCACCATTGCGGCGCGGCTCAGCGAAGACGCCTCGGTCCGCGTCACGTTGCTCGAAGCCGGCGGCGAGGATCGCAACCGCTGGATCCACATCCCGCTTGGCTTCGGCAAGACCTTTGCCGATCCCGGCGTCAACTGGTGCTACGAAACCGAGCCGGACCCCGGCGCCGCCGGCCGTCGCGTTTTCTGGCCGCGCGGCAAGGTGCTGGGCGGCTCGTCGTCGATCAATGGCATGGTCTATATCCGCGGCCAGGCCGAGGATTTCGATTATTGGCGGCAGCTCGGCAACACCGGCTGGTCGTTCGACGACGTGCTGCCCTATTTCAAGCGCGCCGAAGACCAGGTGCACGGCGCCGACGAATTTCACGGCGCCGGCGGGCCGCTTGCAGTGTCCGATGTCGAACGGCACCCGATCTCCGAGGCGTTTATCGAAGCCACCTCGTCGCTCGGCTTTGACGTCAACGCGGATTTCAACGGCGCGCGCCAGGACGGTGCCGGCTATCACCAGACGACGACGCGCAACGGTCGGCGCTGCTCGACCGCGGTCGGCTATCTGCGCCCGGCAATGCAGCGGCCGAATTTGCGCGTCGTCACCGAGGCGCTGAGCGAGAAAATCCTGTTCGACGGCCGCCGTGCCACTGGCGTCGCGTTCCGCCGTGGCGGTGAGATGTGGCTGGCGCGTGCCCGGCGCGAAGTGATCTTGTGCGGCGGCGCGATCAACTCGCCGCAGCTTTTGATGCTGTCGGGCATCGGTCCGGCGGCGCATCTCACCGAGCACGGCATTGCCGTGGTGCATAATTCCCCCGGCGTCGGGCAGGCCTTGCAGGACCATTACTCGGCGCCGATCAAGCTCGTGGCGAAGCTGCCGGTGACGGTCAACGATGTGATGCTGAGCAACGTCAAAAAACTCAAGGTCGGGCTGCAGTACTACATGTTCCATAAAGGGCCGCTGGCGATGATCAGTTCGCCCGCTGCCTTGTTCGCCCGCACCCGGCACGAGCTTGCCACCCCCGACATCAAATGCTCGATCTCGCCGTTCAGCGCCGACCGGCCGCAGGACGGGCTGCACAAATGGTCGGGGTTTACGATGATCGCCTATCAGCTACGGCCCGAAAGCCGCGGTTCGATCACGCTGAAATCGGGCAATCCGGCCGATCCGCCGGCGATGTACCCGAACTATCTGGCGACCGAGACCGATCAGCACACGATCGTCGCGGCACTGAAACTGTGCCGCCGCATCCTCGCGACCCCGAAGATGCAGCGCTTTATCGAGTCGGAGTACCTGCCTGGCCGAGGGGTGCAAACCGACGAGGATTTGTTGGATTACGCGCGGCAGCGCGGTGGCACCGTCTATCACCCGACCAGCACCTGCAAGATGGGCGTCGACCCGATGGCGGTGGTCGATCCCGAGTTGCGAGTGCACGGCATTGAAAATCTGCGTGTCGCCGACGCCTCGGTCATGCCGACCGTGGTGTCCGGCAACACCAACGCCGCGACGATTATGATCGGCGAAAAGCTCGCCGATCTGCTGCGCCAGGAACAGCGGATGGCGGCTTAGCCGTGCGCCCGCCTTCGCGCCGGTTTCCCCTGCAGCCCGGTTCGGGTTAGATTATCGCAGCGGTACGATTTTTGCGGCCTGTCCCCAGCCTCTCCAAGCCAGGAGGATTTCGTCGATGTTGTCACCGGAAGAAAACGAACTGATCACTCGCATTGGTGCCGGTACGCCGATGGGCAATGCGATGCGGCGGTACTGGATACCTGCGCTGTTGTCCAGCGAAGTCGCCGAGCCGGACAGCGCGCCGGTGCGGGTGCGGCTGCTGGGTGAAGACCTTGTGGCATTCCGCGACACCGAGGGCCGCATCGGCCTCCTCGAAGAACTCTGCCCGCATCGCCGGGTGTCGCTCTATTTCGGGCGCAACGAGGAATGCGGCCTGCGCTGCATCTATCACGGCTGGAAATTCGACGTCGACGGCAAGTGCGTCGACCAGCTCAATGAGCCTGAAGAGCAGCAATTCAAACACAAGGTACGCATCGCCGCCTATCCGACCGTCGAATTGGGCGGCGTGATCTGGGCCTATATGGGACCTGCCGACAAGATGCCGGCGCCGCCGAAATTCGCCTGGACGCAGGTGCCCGAGCCGCGCCGCCACGTCACCAAGGTCATCCAGGACTGCAACTGGCTGCAGGCACTCGAAGGCGGTATCGACACCTCGCACGCGCCGATCCTGCACCGCCTGTTGACCGACAATTCGACGCGCGGCGGGTTCAAGCCGTCGCATCCGTTCGTGCGCGGCAAGGCACCCAACCTCGTCGTCGACATCACCGATTACGGCTACCTGTATGCCGGGGTGCGGCCGCTTGGCGATTCCGACATCCATGTCCGCACCTACCACTTCATCCTGCCGTTCCATCAGATCCGGCCGTCGCGCTCGGATAGCGGCGTGCCGTTGGATGCCGGGCATTGCTGGGTGCCGATCGACGACGAGACCTGCATGGTGTTCAACTGGGCCTACAGCACCACCGACGCGCCGCTGACCGAGGACGACCGGCTCGAAAAAGGCCTCGGCAACGGCCCCCTGCACGTCGATCAGAAGACGTTCCGTTCAAAGCTCAACAGGTCGAACGATTACGGGCTCGACCGCGACGTGCAACGCACCGAAAGCTATAGCGGCATCGACGGCATCAACCAGCAGGACCGCGCCTTGCAGGAAAGCATGGGCCGCATCGTCGACCGCTCGAAAGAGCATCTGGGTCCGGCCGACAAGGCAATCATCCAGGCGCGCCGGCTGTTGCGCCAGGCGGTGAAAACCGTCGAGGCCGGCGGCCAGCCGCACGGCACCGGCACCAGCTACTACACGATCAAAGCCGGCGAGGAAGTGCTGGCGCGCGACGCCGACTGGCACGAGATCATGGCGCCCGACATCACCAAGGAAAAAATCCTGCAGACGGTGTGACCTGCATTTCCAAGGGCAGTGCATCCGGCGTGACGGGATACCTCTTTTCCGTCATCCCGGCGAAGGCCGGGATCCACTGGGCAGCCCGCCATCCGGTTGAACGGTGGGTCCCGGCCTTCGCCGGGGCGACAGGCAGGAAGATGTATAGTCGCGACGTGCCAAATCTGCCACCGGCTAAGCCGATCGCATGAATTGGGACGGCCTCCTGCTCGCGCGGGCGCAGTTTGCCTTTACGATCGGCTTTCACATTCTGTGGCCGGCTTATTCGATCGGCGTTTCCGGCTTTATCGTCGTCGTCAACGCGCTGTGGCTGCGTACCGGGCGGCAGGTCTACCGCGACCTCGTGCGCTTCTGGATTCACCTGTTCGCGCTCGGCTTTGCGATGGGCGTCGTAACCGGTGTCGTCATGTCGTACGAGATCGGCACCAACTGGAGCGTCTTCGCCGAGCGCACCGCCAACGTCATCGGGCCGTTTTTTGTCTACGAAGTGCTGATGGCGTTTTTTCTCGAGGCCGGGTTTATCGGCATCATGCTGTTCGGCATGAACCGGGTCGGGCCGCGGTTGCATTTCGCGTCCTGCGTGATGGTGGCGTTTGGCGCGGTAATCAGTGCCTTCTGGATACTGGCGGCCAATAGTTGGATGCACACGCCGGCCGGGTTTGCCCTGGTCGACGGCAAGTTTCAGCTCGTCAGCTGGTGGGCCGCGATCTTCAACCCGTCCTTTCCCTACCGCTTCGCCCACATGGTGGTCGCAGCCTACATAGCGGGCACGTTTGTCGTGATCGGGGTCAGCGGCTTTTACCTGTGGCAGCGCCGCCATGCCGAATTCGCCCGCACCGGCCTGTCGATCGCGCTGTGGATTGCGCTGGTGCTGGTGCCGGTGCAGGCGCTGATCGGCGATCTGCACGGCCGCAACACGCTCGCCTATCAGCCGGTCAAGGTGGCGGCGATGGAAGGCGATTGGGACACTCGCGCCGGCCAGCCGCTGGTCCTGTTCGCGTGGCCCGACGAAGCCAATGCCCGCAACGATTACGAGATTTCGATCCCGCTGCTCGGCAGCCTGATCTTGACGCATGACTGGCACGGAATGGTGGCCGGCCTCAAATCGGTGCCGCCGCAAGAACGGCCGCCGGTGGTGCCGGTATTTTATGCGTTTCGCGTGATGGTCGGCATCTGGGCCGTCATGCTGGCGATCGTGCTGGCCGGCACCTGGCTGCGCTGGCAGCGGGAACTCTATGATGCCGCCTGGTTCGGGATGATCTGTGCGTTTTCGAGCCCGCTGCCGTTTCTCGCGGTGCTGGCCGGCTGGACCGTGACCGAAGTCGGCCGCCAGCCTTTTGTCGTCTACGGTCTCTTGCGCACCGCCGATGCCGTCTCGCCGGTGGCGCCGCAGGTCGTCGCCGGCTCACTGGCGCTGTTTGTCGGGGTTTATGGGATTTTGCTGCTCGCGTTCTTCTTCTATGCGATGCGGACCGTGCTGCGCGGCCCGCAAGTCGCAGAGCCGGGTGCGGCGCCGGCAGCGGTGCGGCCCGGCATCGATTCGGCCGCCGCCGGCCGGCCGGCCGAGTAGCCCAGATGGAATGGTGGCTCCCGGTTCTGCTCGGCGGCGCGGTGGCGTTCGGCATCGTCATGTATGTCGCGATGGACGGGTTCGACCTCGGTCTCGGCATCCTCTTTCCGTTTGCGCCCGGCGAAACCGAGCGCGCCATGATGCTGAACTCCATCGCGCCGTTCTGGGATGGCAACGAAACCTGGCTGGTGCTTGGCGGCACCTTGCTGATCGGCGCCTTTCCGCTGGCCTATGCGACCCTGCTGCCGGCGTTTTACGTGCCGCTACTGACGATGCTGTTTGCGCTGATATTCCGTGGCATCGCCTTCGAGTTCCGCTTTCGCGCGACGCGGTTCCGCGCGCTGTGGGATTGGGCGTTCAGCGGCGGCTCGATGCTTGCGACGTTCTGCCAGGGTCTGGTCCTCGGCGGTTTTATCCACGGAATCCCGGTTGTCGATCGCGCCTTTGCGGGCGGCCCGCTCGACTGCATCAGCGCCTTTGCGGGGGCGTGCGGCTGCGGTCTTGTCGCCGGTTATGGGCTGCTCGGCGCGACCTGGCTGATCTTCAAGACCGACGGCAGTACCGCCGAATACGGCCGGGCCGCCGCGCGCATCGCCTTGCCGGCGACGATGGTGTTTATCGCGCTGGTCAGCCTGTGGACGCCATTCGCCTATCTGCGCATCGCTGCGCGCTGGTTTGCCTGGCCCAACATCGCGTTGCTGTCGCCGGTGCCGCTGGTGACGGCACTGGTGGCGCTCGGCCTGTGGCGCTCGATCGGCAGTGACCGTGACTTCCGCCCGTTCCTGCTGGCGATCAGCCTGTTTCTGCTGGCGTTTCTCGGCCTTGGCATCAGCATCTGGCCCTACGCCGTGCCTTATCAGGCGACGCTGTGGCAGGCGGCCTCGTCGCCGCCGACGCTCGCCTTTGTCGGTATCGGCGTCGTCGTGATCCTGCCGGTCGTGCTGTTCTACGTCGCCTTCGCCCACTGGATTTTCCGCGGCAAGACAGCGACCGATACAGGTTACGGGCACTGAGGCTGTTCGCCGTCAGCCTGATTGCCGCTCCTTCCGACGCAGCGACAAGCCGGAGGTTGACGACACCCACCGCGGCAGGCTTATTGGCGCATCCGCTGCCGTTTTCGTTCGAGGAGCTATCGCATGGCGTCGCAGGCTTTTGCCGGAGTGCTGGTCCCCGCCTTGACCCCGTTTACCGCGTCGGGCGCACCCGATGCCGGCCGCTTTGTCGCGTTCTGCCGCTTTCTGCTCGATCAGGGCGCCGATGGCCTTGCGATCTTCGGCACCACCAGCGAAGCCAACTCGATGTCGGCTGGTGAGCGCATGGAGTTGCTCGACCGCCTGATCGCGGCCGGTATTCCCGCCGGCAAGCTGATGCCCGGCACCGGCGCCTGCTCGATCACTGAGGTGGCGACCCTCGCGACGCACGCGGTCAAGCATGGCTGCGGCGGTGTGTTGATGCTGCCGCCCTTCTACTACAAGGGCATGACTGACGGCGGCATCTACGACTTCATCTCGGCGGTGATCGACAAGGTCGGTTCAGCGGCGTTGAAGATGTACCTCTACCACATCCCGCCGCAGACCCAGATTCCGTTCACCCTCGATCTGGTCGGCCGCCTGATCAAAGCCTATCCGAGCACGGTTGTGGGGCTGAAAGACAGCTCGGGCGATTGGGCGAACACGGTCGCGCTGCTCGACGCCTATGCCGCCGATGGTTTCAGCATCTTTCCAGGTTCCGAGGTGTTCCTGCTCGACGGGCTGCGCAAGGGTGGCGTCGGCTGCATCACCGCGACCGGCAACGTCAACGTGCCGGGCATCCGCAAGGTCTATGAGAATTGGCCGACGCCGCAGGCCGATGCGTTGCAGGCCGAGATCACCCTGGCGCGCAAAACCATCCAGGCCTATCCGATGGTGCCGGCCTTGAAGCGGATCGTCGCGCATTTCCACAGCGATGCCGAATGGGCCAATGTGCGGGCGCCGATGGAGCGGCTCAGCGAGGCGCAATCGGCGGCGTTGCTCGCCGATCTCGGCAAGATCGGCTTCACGCTCGGCGAGCGGCAGCGCCAAGCCGCCGAATAGGCCGGCCCGCAATGGCGACGGAGGCCGCCCCCGCGCGCACGCCGGAACGCCAGGCGTTCTACGAGCGAATTGCGCCGGCCAATTTGTCGCCATTGTGGGAGCAACTGCACAACCTCGTGACGCCGGCGCCAAAGCCGGCGGCGCTGCCGGCGATCTGGCACTACCGCGAGGTGCGCCCCTATCTGATGCAATCGGGCAGCCTGATCACGGCGCAAGAGGCGACGCGCCGCGTGCTGATGCTGATGAACCCGGGGCTGAAGGGCGAGGCGTCGATTACCGGCTCCTTGTTCGCTGGGCTGCAACTGATCATGCCCGGCGAGGTCGCGCCGGCGCACCGCCACAGCCAGTCGGCCCTGCGCTTTATCATAGAAGGAAACGGCGCCTATACCGCAGTCGATGGCGAGCGCACGGCGATGCATCCCGGCGATTTCGTCATCACTCCGTCCTGGGCGTGGCACGACCACGGCAACGACACCGATGCGCCGATGGTATGGCTCGACGGGCTGGATATCCAGATCGTCAACCTGCTGAACGCCAGCTTTGCCGAACCCGCCGCCGCCGATGTGCAGGCGGTGATGCGGCCGGAAGGCGACAGCTTTGCCCGCTTCGGCAACAATCTGCTGCCGGTGGATTGGAAACCGCAGGTCAAGACGTCGCCGGTGTTCAATTACCCCTATGCCCGCAGTCGCGAGGCGCTTGAGACGCTGGCGCGCAACGGCGATCCCGATGTCTGTCACGGCCACAAACTGCGCTATGTGAACCCGGCCAGCGGCGAGCCGGCGATGCCCACCATCGGCACGTTTATCCAGCTTTTGCCGGCCGGCTTTGCCGCTCAGCCCTACCGCTCGACCGACGGCACGGTTTACGTCTGCGTCGACGGCGTGGGTGAAACCCGTATCGGCGACACGGTCCTGCGCTGGGAGCCGCGCGACATTTTCGTGGTGCCGAGCTGGATGGCGCACACGCATCACGCGGCGCGGGAATCCGTACTGTTCAGCTTTTCCGATCGTCCGGTGCAGGAGAAATTGGGCCTGTGGCGCGAGGCCCGCGGCAACAATGCGGGCGAGTGATTGAGGGCGGTATGATTTATCCGGTGATCCTGTCGGGCGGCTCGGGCACGCGGTTGTGGCCGATGTCGCGCTCGCTATATCCGAAGCAGCTTCTGGCGCTGGTCGGCGACCGGTCGCTGCTGCAGGAAACTGCGCGCCGCGTCGCCGGCGATAGCGGTTTTGCCGCGCCCCTGATCATCGCCAACGAGGAACATCGCTTTATCATCGCCGAGCAACTGCGCGAAATCGGCGTTACGGCGGAGGCGCTGATCCTTGAGCCGGCCGGCCGCAACACCGCCCCGGCGGCCTGCGTCGCAGCGCTGCTTCTCGCCGTGAAAGACCCCGACGCGGTGATGCTGGTCATGCCGTCGGATCACGCGATTGTCGATTGTGCGGCGTTCCGCCGGGCGACCGAGATCGCCGCGACAACCGCCCATGCCGGCTTTCTCGTAACCTTCGGGGTCACCCCCGAAAAGGCCGAGACCGGCTACGGCTATATCGCTCGCGGCGGTCCGCTTGCGGCCTGCGACGGTGCGTTCGCGGTCAGCGCGTTTGTCGAAAAGCCTGACCCGGCGACCGCCGAACGATACGTCGCGTCCGGTGATTATTTCTGGAACAGCGGCATCTTCCTGTTTCCGGTGCGGCTGTGGCTTGCCGAGATCGAACGGCTGCGGCCGGACATGCTCGCCGCCTGCAAAAGATCGCTGGCGGCGGCGCGTACCGACGATGATTTCGTGCGCCTCGACAAGGAGGCGTTTGCCGCGTCGCCGAGCGACTCGATTGACTATGCCGTCATGGAGCACACAAATCGCGCCGCCGTGGTGCCGGTCGGCATGGGGTGGAGCGACCTTGGCTCGTGGGATGCGCTCTGGGAAATGGGCGACAAGGACGAACGCGGCAACGCGCTCAGCGGCAATGTCGTCGCCGAGGCGACCACCAACTGCTACCTGCGCTCGGAAGCCGGGTTGGTCGCGGCGATCGGCGTCGATGACCTCGTGGTCGTCGCGACCGATGATGCCGTGATGGTCGCGCCGCGCAATCGCACGCAGGAAGTCAAGCAACTGGTCAGCCGGTTGTTGACGGAAAAGCGCGACGAAGCCGATGCCCTGCCGACCGTGCATCGGCCGTGGGGCACCTACCGCGCGCTACATAACGGGCACCGGGTGCAGGTCAAGCACATCATGGTGCGTCCCGGCGCGAAGCTGTCGTTGCAGATGCACCATCACCGCGCCGAACACTGGGTCGTCGTCCAGGGCACCGCCAAGATCGTGCGCGGCAACGAGGAACTGGTGCTGTCGGAAGACCAGTCGACCTACATCCCGCTCGGCACCGCCCACCGGCTGGAGAACCCCGGCAAAATTCCGCTGCACGTCATCGAAGTACAATCCGGCAGCTATCTCGGCGAAGACGACATCGTCCGCTTCGAAGACCATTACGGCCGCGAGTAAATATCGCCGGCCACGAAAATAACTGCCGTCCCGGCCGTCATCTTGGCGCCGCGGCGATGTTGCCGCCATCGACAGTTTCGATCGTGGCCGAGGTGTTGCGGGCCAGCGCCAAATGCAGGAAGGCCTCCGCCACGTCTTCCGCGGTGACTTCCCGGCCGAGCAGATTGCCACCCATGTAATCGGCTTCACTGACGCCGCGGGCGGCGGAGCGGGCGGAGATCATCTCCGGGGTCAACAAACCGCCGCGGATGCGGTCGGCATTGACCGCGTTGGCGCGGATGCCGGCCCCGCCGTAATCGAGCGCGTATTGCCGCATCAAGGCGAGGGTTGCAGCTTTTGGCAAGCCGTAGGGTCCGAAATTGACGCCGGGGTTCAGCGCCTGCTTCGACACGTTGAACAACAGGCAGCCGCCGGTGCCCTGAGCCAGCATGATGCGTACGGCGTTTTGTGCGACCCATTGATGCGCGAAGAAATTCAGCTCGAAACTGTCGCGCAGCGCCTTTTCGTCGACCTCGCCGATGCGGCCCTGCCACGCCGCCCCGGCATTCGACACAAGGATATCGACGCCCCCGAATCGCTCGACGACACGGTCAAAGGCGGCGCGCACCGCCGCCGGGTCGGTGACATCGGCGGCGATCCCGAGACCGCCGAGCTTTTTCGCCGCGTCGTCGACAGTGCCGCCCGGGCGGTCGATCAGGGCGATTTCGGCGCCGGCATTCTTCATCGCGCGCGCGGTGGCGAGGCCGATCGTGCCGGCGCCGCCGGTCACCGCGACGACCTGCCCGGCGAGCGGCTTTTCGGCCGCGCCGCCGAGCTTTGCCTGTTCGAGCGACCAATACTCCATCTCGAACAACTCGGCTTCGGGTAGTGACTCGAAGGTGCCGATGGCTTCGGCGTCGGTGACGGTCGCCACCCAGGACTCGGCGAGATCGGCCGCCACCGCCGCGTCGCGCGCGCTGCGCCCGAGTCCGAACAGCCCGACACCCGGCACCAGCACGACACGCGGCATCGGGTCGAGTTCGCGCTTCTTGACGGCCGACGCCGCGTTGTGGCGCGTAAAATAGGCGTGGTACTCGGTGACGAAGACATCGACCGCCGCTCGCACCGTTGCGGCGAAATCGCCGTTGCCGCTGGGCGGCGGCAGGATCAGCGGGTAGTTCTTGGTGCGGATCGTGTGGTCCGGGGTGGCGACGCCGGCCATGCCATAGCGCGCCAATTCGGTGCCATTGACGAAATCGCGCACCGCTGCGCCGCCGCGAAAATCGAGCACGAAGCGCCGGTAGTTGCCTGGCATCGCCGGATCCGCGATAGCGCACGCGCCGCGCAGGGTCGGCGCGATGTCGCTGATGCCGGCCACGGTTGACGGCAGGTTGGCTGGCGCGAAGACGCTCTTGCGGCCGCGCGCCAATCGTCCCTCGGCCTCGGTGACGATTGCGATCATCCGTTCGTAGGCGTCGCGCGCATTGTCTCCGAAGCTGAAGACGCCGTGCTTGATGAGCACCAGCCCTTCCACATTCGGGTCTTCCTCGAACATTTCGGCGGCTTTTTTGGCGAGCAGGAAGCCGGGCATGATGTAGGGCACGATGCCGACCCGCTTACCGTAGAGGTCGGCACAGCGCTCGGCGGCATCCGGCTGGTCGGCAAGGCTCAGCACCGCCGTCGCATGGGTGTGGTCGATGAATTTGTGCGGCAGAAACGCGTGCAGCAGGGTTTCGACCGAGGGGTTAGGCGCGCCGGGGTCCAGCAGATTGGCGCGCTGTATCCGTACCATGTCCTCATCGCTCAGCGCCTCGCGGGCACGCAACTGGCGCAGCGGCGAAAGGCGCACCGCCGGCAGGCCGGCGGGTTCGATATTGCCCATGTCCCAGCCGCTGCCCTTGACGCACAGTACCTCGGCCGCCTGACCGAGCAGGTCGGGCATCATGGTCTTGACCGAGGTGTTGCCGCCGCCATGCAGCACGAGGCGCGGGTCGCCGCCGAGCAACCGCGATGTGTAGACCCTCAGGGCCACATCGCCCGATACGCCGCGGCCTTTATAATTCGCGACCATCGCATCGGCGTCGCGGTCTGACCACAGGCTCTGCATCGGCGCCATCCCTCAGCGAATCAACCGGATAAGCGCCAAGAATAGGCTGCCTCGCGCCGGTTGAACGGGGCGAAGGCAAACCGATGGCGCCGGATTTCGCGCGTCGCGGCGGAATTGCTTCAACGAACACGATCTCCGGCGCTAATCTTATCGCGCATCGCCTTGCGGAGGAACGCCATGACCGTAGCCGCGCCGCATAACGCCCATCGCCCGACCATCGCCGTCACCCGCCACGCCATCGCCGCCGGGCATTACCTGGCGACGACGGCCGGTTTTGATATTTTGCAGGCCGGCGGCAACGCCGTCGATGCCGGGGTCGCCGCCGGGATCGCGCTCGGCGTGTTGCAAAGCGACCTGGTCGATGTCGCCGGGGTGGCGCCGATCATGATCTACCTTGCCGAAAAGCGCGAGGTCGTGACGATCGCCGGTCTTGGCGCCTGGCCAAAGGCACTCGATCCCGAGCTGTTCATCAAGCACCACGGCGGCAAGATCCCGGTCGGCGTGTTGCGCACCGTGGTGCCGGCGGCGCCCGATGCGTGGATTACCGCGCTGCGCCGCTACGGCACGATGAGCTTTGGCGATGTCGCCTCGGCGGCGGCGCGGCTCGCGCGCGAAGGTTTTCCGATGTACCCGCTGATGGCGGCAAGCCTGCAAAAGAATGCCGAGCGGCATGCGGAATGGCCGTCGAGCGCCGCCGTGTTCCTGCCGAACGGCAAGCCGCCGGAAGTCGGCGATGTATTCCGCCAGACCGATCTCGGCGCCTCGTTGCAATACATGATCGACGAGGAAAAGGCCGCGGCGTCGCGCGGCCGCGACGCCGGGCTGGAAGCGGCACGGGACGCGTTCTATCGCGGCGATATCGCCAGGAAGATCGTCGCGTTTATGAAACAAGAAGGCGGCCTGCTGTCAGCGGAGGACCTCGCCGAGTACCATTCGCCGGTCGGCCCGGCCGAACGCCGCCGCTTTGGCGATCTCGATGTGTATACCTGCGGCGCGTGGTGCCAGGGACCGGTTCTGCTGCAGACCCTTGCGCTGCTCGAAGGCAAGGACTTAACGGCGCTCGGCCATAACAGCGCCGCCTATGTGCACCATCTGACCGAGGCGCTGAAGCTCGCCTTCGCCGACCGCGAGGCCTACTACACCGACCCGGCGAAGGGCGCGGTGCCGTTGCCGACGCTGATCTCGGCTGAATACGCGGCCGAACGGCGCAAACGGATCGACCCCAACAAGGCATGGCCGGAAATGCCGCCGCCGGGGCCGCTCGGCGCGATGACGCCGCATTTCGCCGCCAGCCCGCCCAACCCGCACCCGGAGCCGGACACGTCTTATGTCTGCGCCGCCGACCGCTGGGGCAATCTGTTCTCAGCGACGCCGAGCGATGGCTCGTACGGTTCGCCGATCGTGCCCGGCACCGGGCTTATCCCGTCGAACCGCGGCTCGCAGTCGCGGCCCGACCCGCGCCATCCGGCCGGCGTCGCGCCGGGCAAGCGGCCGCGCCTGACACCGAATCCAGCCTTGGCGATCCGCGGCGGCGGCGCGCAGTTCATGCCGTTTGGGACGCCCGGCGGCGACGTACAGACGCAGGCAATGTTGCAAGTGCTGCTCAATGTGTTTGTGCATGGGCAGGACGTGCAGACCGCAATCGAAAACCCGCGTTTCGCGAGCTACAGCTACCCCTCGTCCTTCGCGCCGTATGATTATTATCCCGGCCGGCTGAACCTCGAAGGCCGGTTCCCGGAAGCGGTTGCCGGCGACCTGGCACGGCGCGGCCACAAGATCGAGCGCTGGCCGGAATGGGCGTGGCTCGCCGGGGCGGTATGCGCGATCCTCACCGACCCCAAACGCGGCGTCATGGAAGCCGGCGCCGATCCGCGCCGGGCGGCTTACGCGCTGGGGTGGTAAGCTCCGCCGATCACGGACCGCGGCGGTGCAGCCCTTCATACGGGGCACCGTCGCGGTGGGTGTAGATCGCGGGTTTGCCGCCGGCCGGTGCGACCATATCGATATCGGGGTAATAGGCCGCGTCGTCGCTGAGGCGGCTGCCGATTTCGAGCACGGTAGCGTCCGCATCGCTGCGGTTTTGCAGGCAATGGCCGTTCGTGTCGCCGGCCTTGAAGCCCGCAGCGTCGCCCGGGCGCAGCACTTCGTCGCCGGCCTCGCTCACCAGCACGATCTCGCCTGACAGTACATAAACGAACTCGTCGCCGGCCGTGTGCCAGTGCCGCTGGCTCGACCATGCCCCCGGCGGCAATCGCAGCAGGTTGACGCCATATTGCGTCAGCCCGGCTGCGTCGCCGAGTTTGGTGCGTTCGCGGGCCCGGCAGGGCTTGTCATAAGGCGAGGGATAAAGCGTGCCGGCGATGGCCGGCAGCGTCGCGGGGTCAATGCGCTTTGTCATGGCGGCTTCCCTTGGTGGTGCCGTTATCCGGCACCGGAACACTTGTGTTGCGGCGCAATATCAATCAATCTTGATTCGTCTCGATCAACGTAAAGAATATGCTGTTATCTGCGCGCGAAACCGCCGACCGGCTGGGCGTCAAACTCGACACGCTCTACGCCTATGTCAGCCGCGGCCTGTTGCGCTCGGTCGAAATCAGCGGCAGCCGCGAGCGGCATTACGATATCGGCGATGTCGAACGTTTCCGCACCGCGCGGGGCGGGCCGCGGCAGATGCGGGCGCAGGCCGAAGCCCTGATGCCGGTGATCGGCTCGGCGATCTGCCTGATCGAGAACCATCGCCTTTACTATCGCGGCCAGGATGCGCTGCATCTCGCCGACACGGCGACGCTCGAAGACGCGGCCGCGCTGTTGTGGTCCGATGGCGAAGCCGATTTTGCCGCAGGCGAGGGAGCACGGCCGCCGGGGCTACCCTCCGCCGCGAAGACCGCCGGCTTGATCGAGCGCTGCCAGATGCGGTTGGCGGCGTTGTCGGCCACGGATCTGGCGGCGCTCGATTTGAGCCGCGCCGGAGTGATACGGACCGGACGGCTGATCGTCGCGGAACTCGCGTCATGCGTCGGCGCTGCGGTGCCATCACCGGCGCCGGCGCATCACCGGCTCGCTGAAAGCTGGAACCTCAATGCTGCCGGCACCGATTTGATCCGGCGCTGCCTTGTCCTGCTGGCTGACCATGAACTGAATGCCTCGACGTTTGTCGCGCGCTGCGTTGCGTCGACGGGCGCGACGCCCTATGCGGCCGTGTCGGCGGCGCTGGCGGCTCTGTCGGGGCGGTTTCACGGCGGCGCTTCGGCCCGCGCCGAAGCGCTGTTTCATGGACTGACCGGCAATGGCGGGGTTGCTGGCGATACCGATGCGATGACGGTGATGGCGGCCCGTCTCGCACGCGACGAGGCCCTGCCCGGCATGGGACAGCCGCTTTATCCCGACGGTGATCCGCGTGCGACGGCGATCCTCGCTGCGGCCAGGGTTGCCGTGCCGGCGCAGGCCGCGTGGATTGACCGTATTACTGCGGCGGCGATGCGGCTGACCGGGCAGCACCCGAATGTCGATTTCGGGCTGGCGGCAGCGGCCACTGCGCTCGGCCTGCCGCAGGGCGCAGCGCTCGGCCTTTTTGTGGTGGCGCGCTCGGTCGGCTGGATCGCACATGCGATCGAGCAATACGACAGCCATGTGCTGATTCGCCCGAGGGCGCGTTATATCGGGCGGCGTCCCTGAGCGTTATCGTCCGGCCCCTGCAACGCGGCTGCAACGTTTGTCGGATATGTGATCACCGAGGGTAGGTTTTACCGACCTTCGGTTATAAGGTCGAAACATGCTCGCATTGTACACAGGCGCCGGCAAACTCCCTGACATGCCGGGTGATTTGGCGACGTCCGTGTTGTCGTCCGACGTGTTGTGGCTCGATTTGATGCAGCCGAACGCGCAGGAAATTGCATTCGTCGAACGCACCACCGGGTTGCACGTGCCGACCCCCGACGAACTCAGCGAAATCGAATCGTCGAGCCGGTTGCGCACCGAAGACGGCACCTTGTATCTGAGCGCACCGCTGGTCCACCGCGCGATCACCGACCAGCCACAGAGCACCGCGGTCGGCTTTGTGCTGTGCGCCGACCGCCTCATCACGGTGCGGTTCGAGCCGCTGGCGGTATTCACGGCCCCCGAGAAAGCGCCTCCCGCGACGTCGGCCGAGGCGTTCGCGCAACTGGTCGAAGCGATCATCGATCGCATCGCCGATGCGTTGGAGCGAATAGCCGCCGAACTCGACACCCTGTCGCATCGCCTGTTCCGCACCTCGCCGATCGACGGCAAGCACCGCAAGCCGGCGCGCGAGGCCGCCGATTTGCGCATCATGCTGCGCACTGTCGGTGCCAGCGGCGACCTCGTTTCAAAGATCCGCGACAGCCTTTTGGGGTTTGCGCGCATTGTCCCCTATGTTGCCGGTACCGGCGCCGCGTGGCTCCCCGAGCCGATAAAGCCGCGTCTCGAAACGATGCGCCACGACATCGCCTCGCTCAGCGATTACGACGCCCATCTGGTCAACAAGGTACAGTTGCTGCTCGACGCGACGCTCGGGCTGATCAATGTCGAGCAGAATGACATCATCAAGGTGCTGACGATCGTGTCGGTCGTCGGTGTACCACCGACCCTCGTCGCCAGCATGTACGGGATGAATTTCAAGAACATGCCGGAGTTGAGTTGGGATTGGGGCTATCCCTACGGCCTGGCGCTGATCTTCATCAGCGCGGTGGCGCCGCTATTGTGGTTCAAATGCCGCGGCTGGTTCTGACCCAGCCAGATGACGGCATTTGAGAGGGTGCGATGCTTCCGGTTCTTTCCGGCCTGCGGGTCATTGCGGTCGAGCAATATGGCGCCGGGCCGTACGGGTCGATGCAACTGGCCGATCTCGGCGCGAAAATCATCAAGATCGAGAACCCGGCCGATGGCGGCGACATGGCGCGCCGGGTCGGGCCGTATTTTCTGGCGCCCGATGACAGCCAGTTTTTCCACAGCTTCAACCGCAACAAGAAAAGCGTCACGCTCGACCTGAAAAAGCCGCGGGCGCGTGAGGTGTTGCACCGCCTCGTGGGGCATGCCGATGCGGTTTACGACAATCTGCGTGGCGATTTGCTGGCCAAGCTCGGCCTGACCTATGCCGATCTGGCGCCCGCCAACCGCAGGATCGTCTGCGCGCATCTGTCGGCCTATGGCCGCGACGGATCGCGGGCGCACTGGCCGGGCTATGATTATTTGATGCAGGCCGAGACCGGCTATCTGTCGCTAACCGGTGAGCCGGAGGGGCCGCCGGCCCGTATGGGGCTGTCGATCGTCGATCTGATGACCGGGCTGTTTGCCGCGTTCGCGCTGGTGTCCGGCGTGTTGGCGGCTCGCGAGAGCGGCGAGGGACGTGACCTCGACGTCAGCCTGTTCGACACGGCGCTGCAGAACCTCGCCTATCTTGCGACGTGGTATCTCAATGCCGGCCATGTGCAGGGCCGCGAGCCAGGCTCGGCGCACCCCTCGCTGGTGCCGAGCCAGCTTTACCGCACCAAAGACGGCTTTATCTTTCTGATGTGCAACAAGGAAAAATTCTGGCCGATCCTGTGTGAGCGGGTGGGTCGCCCGGAATGGGCCGACGATCGCCGTTTCCGCCATTTCAAGGACCGGCTGGAACACCGCGAACTGGTCAACCGGCTGCTCGACGAGGCATTGTCGGCGCGAACGACAGCGGAATGGCTGGCGCATTTTGCCGGCCAGGTGCCCGCCGCGCCGGTCAACGATCTGAAAGCCGCGCTCGACAACCCGTTTGTCGCCGAGCGCGGCGGCATCGCCGATTACGGTCCCGTGCGGATGGTCGCCGGGCCGATCCGCGACGCGGCCGCCACGCCGCCACACGCCACGGCCCCGGCGCTCGGCGCGGACACCGATGCGGTACTGCGCGATGCCGGGTTTTCCGATGACGATATTGCGGTGCTGCGGCAAGAGCGTGTGATCTGAGCCGCACCGGACAGCGGTGGCAACCCCAGCGCCGGATTTGTTGATCTCGCAGCGGCGAATCCGCATGTTCTGCCGATGAGCCAGATCACCCAGCCCGAAGCGGCGCTCGTGCTGTTTTCCGGCGGCCAGGATTCCACGACCTGCCTCGCCTGGGCGCTGGCGCGTTTCGCCGCGGTCGAGACCATCGGCTTTGATTACGGCCAGCGTCACCGGGTGGAACTGGATTGCCGCACATCGATTGCCGAGCGGTTGCGTCGGGAGTTTCCGCAATGGCGCGGCCGGCTCGGCGCCGATCACGTCATCGATCTCGGCGTGCTCGGGCAGATCAGCGACACCGCGCTGACCCGCAGCACGCAGATTGCATTCGCCGAAAATGGCCTGCCGAACACGTTTGTGCCCGGCCGCAACCTGCTGTTTTTCACATTTGCCGCGGCATTGGGTTACCGGCGCGGGTTGAAGCATCTGGTCGGTGGCATGTGCGAGACCGATTACTCGGGCTATCCCGATTGCCGCGACGATACGCTGAAGGCGTTGCAGGCGACCTTGTCGCTGGGCATGGCGACGCGGTGCGTGATCCACACGCCGCTGATGTGGCGCGACAAGGCCGCAACTTGGCGGCTCGCGTGCGATCTCGGCGGCGATGCGCTGGTCGAACTGATCCGGGCGGAAAGCCACAGTTGTTACAATGGTGACCGGACGCGGCTGCACGCGTGGGGCTATGGCTGCGGCACCTGTCCGGCTTGCGATCTGCGGCAGCGCGGCTGGTCCGCCTTTGCGACGGCCACGCGATGAGCTACGCGGTCAAGGAAATTTTCTACACGTTGCAGGGCGAGGGCGCGCAAACCGGCCGGCCGGCGGTGTTCTGCCGGTTTTCCGGGTGCAATTTGTGGTCGGGACGCGAAGACGACCGCGGCACCGCGATCTGCACCTTTTGCGATACCGATTTCGTCGGCATGGACGGCACTTATGGCGGGCGCTACGACAACGCTGCGGCGTTGGCCGACCGGGTTGCCGCGTTGTGGCCGGAAAACGCGGTGGCGCGCTTTGTCGTGTGCACCGGCGGCGAGCCGCTGTTGCAGCTCGACGCGCCGCTGATCGCGGCATTGCACGCTCGCGGCTTTGAAATCGCGATCGAAACCAACGGCACGATCGCCGTGCCGTCCGGCCTCGACTGGGTCTGTGTCAGCCCGAAAGCCGGTGCACCGGTGGTGGTGACCGGCGGCGATGAATTAAAGATCGTCGTGCCGCAGCCGGGGCTCGACCCGCTGGCATTCGCCGATTTCGCATTCCGCCGGTTTGCGGTGCAACCGATGGATGGGCCGGCGCGGGTGCACAACACGCAATGGGCCATCGAGTTCTGCCTCGCGCACCCGCAATGGCAGCTCAGCCTGCAAACCCACAAGATGACCGGGATCCGCTGAGCCGGCGGGCCGTTGGCGGGTTACAGCACCGACAGTACATTCTCCGGCGGGCGGCCGAGCGCGGCCTTGTCGCCGGAGACGACGATCGGCCGCTCGACCAGGATCGGGTCCTTGACCATTGCGGCGATCAGGGCATCCTCGGAAATCGTTGCCAGATCGAGCGTGGCGGCCGCTGCCTCCTTCTTCCGCAACAGCGCCTTCGCCGGCAACTTGAGCTGCCCGAGCAGCGTCTTTAGCTGCGCCGCGCTGTACGGCGTTTTCAGATATTCGACGATCTCCGGCTCGATGCCTTTCTCGCGCAGCAATGCCAGGGTCTTGCGCGAGGTGCTGCAGCGCGGGTTGTGGTAGATGCGGACGGGCATGGCGTTTCCCCTCGGAATGATGGTGTCGAACGGGGTAAGCTCGGCCTCGACGAAACGCAAGGCCGTAAGGCCGCCCCAAGGGAGGAAAGCGATGAACGACGTATCGCGCGTGGTGCGCCCGCTGCCCGACGGCGCGCAGGCGGTCAGCCCGGCGAAGTTTGCGCATTTCGTGTTGCGCACCGGCCAGTTCGACGCGATGGCGGAATGGTATCGCACCGTGCTCGCGGCGCGGATCGTGTTCCGCGACGAGCGGCTGTGCTTTCTGAGCTATGACGACGAGCATCACCGGCTGGCGCTGATCCATATCCCGGAACTGGCGCCGCGCGACCCCGGCGCCGCCGGAACCGATCATGTCGCCTATTCCTACCGCGATCTCGGCGAGCTGCTGGCGACCTACCGCCGCCTCCAGGAGCACGGCATCCTGCCGCATTGGCCGATCAATCACGGCGTCACAACCTCGATGTATTATCGTGACCCCGACAACAACCGTGTCGAATTGCAGATCGACAATTTCGCGACCCCGGCCGAACTCGACGGCTATTTCCACAGCCGCGCCTTTGCCGAGAACCCGGTCGGCGTGACCTATGATCCCGAACAACTCTGTCGCGATTACGAGGCCGGGGTGCCGATCGCAGATTTGCTGCGCATCCCGCCGATGCCGGAAGGCAAGACGCCCTGGGACATGATCAGCAGCCGTAACTGAGGTTGCGCGCCGGTGCTCTCTAAACCTGCCATTGTTGCTGGCGTGACATCGGTCGAAACGCGTGGCTCCTGGGTGGTCGCGCTGACCGCGCTGGCGATCTACTCCGTGTCGTTTGGCGGACCGACGATTACCGTCGTGGCGCTGAAATCGATCGCCGCCGATCTGGGCGGGGCGCGCTCGGTGCCGGCGTTGGCCTATTCGCTGGCGTGGCTCGGCTCGGCGGTCGGCGGGATCGGCATGGGCTGGGTGGCCGAGCGGGTCGGCGTGCGCTGGACCGTCATGTTCGGCGCGGTAATGATCGCGATTGGTCTCGCCGTGTCGACGCTGGGTGGTGCGCTGGCATTGTATCTCGGGCACGGCCTGTTTATGGGGCTGCTCGGCAACGCCGGGATCAACGCGCCGCTCTACGTCTATGTCGCGCGCTGGTTCGACCGGCGCCGCGGCACCGCGATGGCGCTGATTTCGTCCGGCCAGTATGTCGCCGGGATGATCTGGCCGACGCTGTTCGAGCGCGGCATCACGGCGCTCGGCTGGCAGCATACGATGCTGATCTACGCGCTGTTCGAGGTCGCCGTCGTGGTGCCGGTCGCGGCGAGCGTGTTCGGGCCGGCACCCGATGCCAGTGCCGCGGCGACCGCCGCCGGCCCGGTGCGTGGTGCGCCGGTGCTCGGGCTGCCGCCGCTTGCGGTGCAGGCGATGCTGTGCGGGGCGGCATTCCTGTGCTGCATTCCGATGGCGATGCCGCAAGGCCATCTCGTCGCATTTTGCAGCGATCTCGGAATTGCCCCGGCGCATGGCGCGGCGATGCTGTCGCTGTTGCTCGGCTGTGCGTTTCTCAGCCGGCAGTTCTGGGGACTGGTCGCCGACCGCATCGGCGGGGTGCGGACGGTGCTGGCCGGGTCGGTGTGTCAGGCGACCGCGATGACCGGGTTTCTGCTGACCCAGAACGAAGCGGGACTGTTTGTGGTGGCGGCGATTTTCGGCCTCGGGTTCAGCGGCATCATTCCGGCCTATGTCGTCGCGGTACGCGATTTGTTCCCGGCGTCGGAGGCGTCGTGGCGGGTGCCGACAGTGCTGTTGTTCAGCGGTTCGGGCATGGCGGCGGGCGGCTGGCTTGCCGGGGTGATCTACGACCATGCCGGGTTCTATGCCGCCGCATTCGCCGCCGGCATCGCGGTCAACCTCGTCCACATCGTCGTGATCGGCGCCTTGGCACTGCGGCAAGGCCGCCATACGCACCGCATGGCGTTGGTGCCGAGCCACAGTGGCGATTGACGCTGGCGCTCCGGCGTACTTAATCCGGCTCAATCCGGAAGGTCGAAAAAGCGGCACCATGCCTGCGGCGCGATATCGCCCTGCACGACCTCACACGCGTGCGGTGGGCGGAACAGCGCGCAGACGGCGCAGCTTTGCCCGTCCTTCGGGCCTGGCTGGTACAGTGCCTCTTCCTTGGTCGCCTTGACCTGCGCCCGACTCGGCGGTGCGCCGCCGACCAGACCGGTCACCACAGCCAGACCGCCGGCAAGAAGGCGGCGGCGCGAGGTTTGAGGGCGCGTCTCTTGCAGCATCTTTTCCGGCATCCGCCAGATTTAGGCGGCGCGCACGGTGTCTGGCAACCCGGCCGATGCTATGATCGTGCAGCCACGAAAACCCATCTCACCAGGGGATTGCCATGCCGGAATTCCGCAAGCGCCGGATCGGACGCACCACGCTCGCCGTCACCGAGCTTGGCCTCGGCTGCGCGACGCTCGGCGGCAGCCGCGTCGAGGTCAGCGCCGGCGAGGCGGAATCGATTGTCGATGCCGCCTGGGCGGCGGGCGTGCGCTATGTCGATACCGCGCCCTATTACGGTGTCGGGCAGGCCGAGCGCGCGGTCGGCGATGCACTGCGCCACCAGCCGCGCGACGCGTGGGTGCTGTCGACCAAGGTCGGCCGGTTGCTGCGGCCGCAGCGGGCCGGCTCAGCCGCCGCCGATGACCGCCGCCGGCCGCTGCCGTTCGACCCGGTCTACGATTATTCGTACGACGCGATACTGCGCTCGGTCGAAGACAGCTATCAGCGGCTGGGCCTGGCCCGCATCGATATTCTCTATGTCCACGATATCGGTGTGTACCAGCATGGCCCGGAGGCACACCCGGCGCTGATGCGCACCTTGCGCGACAGCGGCTACCGCGCGCTTGAGGAGTTGCGCCGCAGCGGCGTTGTCCGGGCGATCGGTATCGGGGTCAACGAGCGCGAGGTCTTGCTGGAGGCGATGGAATGGGGACAGTGGGATGCGTTTCTGCTGGCCGGGCGGTACACATTGCTGGAACAGGCCCCACTCGACGATCTGCTGCCCAAATGCGTCGCGGCGGGAACCTCGATCGTCGTCGGCGGGCCGCTCAATTCCGGCATCCTGGCCGGCCGCGACACCTGGAACTACAGCGCGGCGCCACCCGACATCGTAGCGCGCGTCAACGCGATCCGCGCGGTGTGCGATCACCATCAGGTGCCGCTGGCTGCGGCTGCCCTGCAATTTCCGCTCGCCCACCCGGCGGTCGCCGCGATCATCCCCGGGCCGCGCGATGCCAACGAATTCCGCGCCAATCTCGGATTGCTGAGCCATCCGATTCCATCCGCCCTGTGGCAGGAGCTGCGCGCCGCCGGGCTGCTGCACCCGGAGGCGCCGACACCCGCATGAACCGCGACAGGATGAGGGGGGACGCGATCAGGCGGCGAGGCGCCTGATCAGGTCTGCCCAGCGGTCGAGCACCGGCAATGTCTTGTCGGCCGGTTCGGGGGGCAGGCTCAGCACCACCCGCGCAATTCCCAAATCCGCGTAGCGGCGCAGCCGGTCGTAATCCTCGCTGACGCCCCATATCGTGACCGGGCAGCTGGCGAGATCGCGCCCGGCTTCCGCCGCCATCTGCCGGAAATGCGGCAGCAGGTCGGCAACGTCGCTTTGATGGCGCGCCGCGTTGGGGATCCAGCCATCGCAATAGCGCAGCGCGCGGCGTGCCGCGTGTGGAAAGGCACCGCCGACGATGATTGGGGGGTGTGGTTTCTGCATCGGTTTTGGCCACGTCATCATCGGCGGGAAAGCGACGATATCGCCGTGATATTCCGGCTTGTTCTGGCTCCAGATCGCCTTCATCGCCTCGATCTGCTCGCGCAGCTTTTTGAAGCGGGTGCGGAAGACGGTGCCGTGGTCTTCCATTTCCTCGGCATTCCAGCCGCCGCCGATGCCGAACAGAAATCGGCCGCCCGACACCTGATCGAGCGAAGCCACCAGCTTTGCGGTCTGGATCGTGTCGCGCTGGATCACCAGGCAGACGCCGGTGCCGAGCTTGATCGTCCTGGTCACCGCCGCCGCGGCTGCCAGCGACACGAACGGGTCCATCACGTCGTAATATTGCTTCGGCAGGTCGCCGCCGCTCTGGTACGGCGAACGCCGCGATGTCGGGATATGCGAATGCTCCGGCGCCCACAGCGACTCGAAGCCGCGCGCCTCGCACGCCTGTGCCAACGCGGCGGCGGTCATCGAATAGTCGGTGAAAAACATTGCCGCGCCGATGTCCATGTCAGGTCTCCTTGACGGAACGGGATGCTTCAGTGTTCGCCGTCGTTGCCGGTCATCGCCGCGTAGGTCAACTCGCGAAAGGCGCGGCGGAACGGGCTGCCGATCGTGGTCGGCGTCTGGATCATCTGGATGGCGATCAGCTTTTCGCGCGGATCGACCCAGAATGTCGTGCCCCAGGCGCCGGTCCAGTAGAAATTGCCGACGGAACCGGGCAGCGGGTTGCGTCCTTCGGCCGTCCGCACCGCAAATCCCAGGCCAAAGCCCTGGCCCATTTCCGGGGTCGGGGCGATATCGCCAAACCGGGTCGCGATATCGGCATAGCCGATACCGGGCGGCAATGCGTTGGACGTCATCAGCTTGACCGTATGCGGCGCCAGCAGCCTCGTGTTGCCGTATTCGCCCTGGTGCAGCAGCATTTCGGCAAAGTGCAGGTAGTCGCCGGCGCTGGCGACCAGCCCGCCGCCGCCGGAAAAGAAACGCGGCTTTTTCGACACGTCGGGCGGCATCCGCAGGTCGCTGCCGGCGGGCGGCGCCTGCGCCTGTGCGAGGCGGCCGATATCGCCCTCATGCACATAGAAATCGGTTGAGGCCATGCCGAGCGGCTTGGCGATCCGCTCGTTGACGAACACGTCGAGGTCCTTGCCCGACACGATTTCGACGATGCGTCCGAGCACATCGACCGACATGCTGTATTCCCACACCTTGCCGGGCTGGTGCGCCAGCGGCAGGTGAGACATCTTGGTCACCATCTCCGCGAGGGTCTGGCCGCGATCCGACACATTCGCCTTCTGCCACGTCTGATAGACGAGGCCGTCGCCGTTCAGCGGGTAGATCAGGCCCGAGGTATGCCGCATCAGATCCTGCACGATCATCGGGCGGTGCTGCGGTTCGAGCGACAGCACCTTTTTGCCGGTGCTCAAATCGGTCTGCTCGACGCCGACCTTGAGGTCCTTGAACTCCGGCAGATATTTCGACACCGGCGCCAGCAGGTCGATCTTGCCTTCCTCGACCAGCAGCATCGCCGCCACCGAGACGATCGGCTTGGTCATCGACGCGAGCCGGAACAGCGCATCCTTCGTCATCGGGGTGTTTTTGGCGCGGTCCTGAAAGCCGATTGCCTCGAAATAGGCAATCTTGTCGCCGCGTGCGATCAGCAGCACCGCGCCGGGCAGGTCGCCATGATCGACGTAACCCTTGTATGCGTCGGTCAGGCGCTGCAGCCGGTCGGGCGCAAAGCCGAGCTGTTCGGGATGCGCCACCGCCGCCGGTTCCTGCGCTGCGGCAAGACCGGCCCAGCACATTGCCGCTACCACCACCGCTATCAGCCTGAAACGTGCCATCGCTTCTTCCCCGTTTTATGCGGCCGGTCAAGGCCGCGACGCTTGGTGCGTTTGCGACTTTTTGTCGTCCCGGCGCAAACCGGGACCCACTTCCGTGGATACCGGCCTTCGCCGATGACGGGATCAGGGTTTTACATCTTGCGAATGATCTCAGCCCATTTGTCGAGCAACGGCAAAATCTTTTCCGCTTTGTCGGCGGTTAGCTGCACGACGCCGCGCGCCACCCCCTGGTCCTGGTAGCGCTTGACCCGGTCAATCTCCGGCTGCACGCCCCATACGGTCACCGGGACGGTCGCGAGGTCGCGACCGGCCTCGGCTGCCATCTGGCGGAATTGCGGCAGGAAATCGGTTACGTCTTCGTATTGCGGACGGCGCGAATGCGGAATCCAGCCGTCGCCATAACGCAGCGCGCGGCGGGCGCCATGCGGAAACATGCCACCGACGACGATCGGCGGGTGAGGTTTCTGCACCGGTTTCGGCCAGGTCATCATTGTCGGAAAGTCGACCATGTCGCCGTGATATTCCGGCTTGTTTTCGGTCCAGATCACCTTCATCGCCTCGATGCGTTCCCGCATCAGCTTGAAGCGGGTTTTGAACTCGGTGCCGTGATCGGCCATCTCGTCGGCGTTCCAGCCGCCCCCGATCCCAAACAGAAACCGCCCGCCTGATACCTGGTCGAGCGAGGCCACCAGTTTTGCCGTCTGGATCGGATCGCGCTGCACCACGAGACAGACCCCGGTGCCGAGCTTGATCGTCTTGGTTGCCACGGCGGCGGCGGACAACGTCACAAACGGGTCCATCACATCGTAATACTGCTTCGGCAACTCGCCGCCCGACGGGAACGACGATTGCCGTGACACCGGAATATGCGAATGCTCCGGCGCCCATACCGATTCAAATCCGCGTTCCTCCAATGCCTGTGCCAGATCGACCGAGCTCATCGAGTAATCGGTAAAAAACATCGACGCGCCAAATTGCATATTTCTGCTCCATTAAAATCTAACGCAAATAATGCAAGGGACACGCAAAGACATGACGTAACAAGTGTAGTTTCGTTCGTTCGCGTCCTTTGCGTTATGCTCTCTTATTTTATTGCTAGGCGGCTTGTTGGAGGGTGGGCGCGCTGTCGGCGACGGTGGTGCGGTGCAGTTCGCGCACTTCGTTTGAGTCGTAGCGGCGGGCGCGATGCATCATGCAGCGGTTGTCCCACATCACGAGGTCGCCGACCCGCCATTCCTGGGCGAAGACGAATTTGCGCTGCGTCGCGTGTTCGTTGAGGTCGCGCAGAAAGGCGCGGGCTTCCGGCACCGGCCAGCCGATGATTTCGCCGGCATGCGCCGACAGAAACAATGAACGGCGGCCACTGCCGGGATGGCGCCGCACGAGGCGCTGCGGCACCGGCTGGTTGCGCGCCCGCTCGTCTTCTGTCCACGCGGCAAAGCCCAGCGTGCCGCGCGAATAAATCTGGCTGTGCATGCAGACGAGGTCGCGGCACATCCCGCGGGTCTCGTCGTCCAGCGTGTCATAGGCGGCGCGCATATCGGCGAATTCGGTGTTGCCGCCCTTGCCCGGCAGAATGCGGGCATGCAGCAGTGAGTATTTCGCCGGGGTCGGTTTGAAGGAACTGTCCGAGTGCCACAGCATGTTGCCGAGGCTGAACAGCCGCCGCCGATCGTCACGCGCCAGGATCTGGTTGTTGCGGCCGAGATTGGAAACATCGGCCACCTCGATGTCGAGGCGTCGCTCTTCAGGCCGGCGGATATCGGCGTTGGCCTGCTCCAGCAAGCCAAAATGCCGGCTGAACGCGAGTTGCTGGGCATCGTCGATGTGCTGGTCGTGAAAGATCAGCACGGCGAATTTGTCCATGCCGGCAGTGATCGCGGCGACCTCATCCGGGGTGGTCGGCTTGGACAAGTCGATGCCGTCGACAACGCCGGCGAAATCGGGCAGACGGTCCGGCTCGGCCGGGCGGATTTGCAACATCATGCGGCCGCACTCCCTCGCTGTTTTTTGCTTGCAAATCATACCATCAACGCGCTCGGCGCGTCCCGCACCGCGCTGGGTGCTGTCGTGCTAAACTCACCCGATGGCTGCCGACGTTGTCGATCTCCGGGATTTTTATCGCACCGCGCTGGGTCAGGTGGCGCGGCGCATGATCCGCCGCGCAATCCAGCGGATGTGGCCGGACTTGCACGGGTTGCGCCTGGTCGGGATTGGCTATCCCACGCCGTTTCTGTCGGCGCTGTCGGCCAATACCGAACGCAGCGTCGTGGTGATGCCGGCCTCGCTCGGCGTGCTGAGCTGGCCGCCGGATGGCCGCAACGTCGTGACTCTCGCCGATGAAGGCGAGTTGCCGTTTGGCGATTATTCGGTCGACCGCGTTCTCCTCGTCCATGTGCTGGAAACCACCGAGGAGGTGCGTGCGATGCTGAAGGAAATCTGGCGGGTTCTGGCGGGCGGCGGCCGGCTGCTGATCGTTGTGCCCAACCGGCGCGGCATCTGGGCGCGGCTCGACCTGACACCGTTCGGTTTCGGCCGCCCCTATACGCTCTCGCAGGTATCGCAGTTGCTGCGCGACGAGCAGTTCACCCCGG
The DNA here is from genome assembly GCA_036268425.1 of Allostellaceae bacterium. Lineage (GTDB taxonomy): Bacteria > Pseudomonadota > Alphaproteobacteria > ATCC43930 > CGMCC-115725 > DATARH01. Next base: position 44,038 of record DATAUE010000156.1, on the reverse strand, counting down.
CCGGATCCGATGCCGCCCTGTTCATTCCGCCGGCATCGAGCCGGTTGTTGCGGCGCTCAGCGGTTGCTTGGGAACGGCTCGGCCGGCGCTGGTTTCCGACCTTTGCCGGGGTATTGCTGGTTGAGGCGACCAAGCAGATCTATGCCAAGCCCTCGACGGCGCAGGTGCCGCGCCGCCGCCTCAGCTATACCCCGGCGCCGCACGGGCTATAGCTGCGCCGGCTACGGACGCAAGGCGCGAAAATACCGCTGTTTTCTTTCGGCATTCGGCTGTTAAGCTTCTTCCCGCAGAAGGCGCACCAAGCGCCTCACCGCTGAACAAGCGATTGGAACAGGGGGGAGGGATGACAACAACCGAAATCCGTGTGCCCGGTCTGTCGGAGCAGGAACATCGGGCGCAACTGCGCCGGGCGGTCATCGCCAGCACGGTCGGGACCACGATCGAATGGTACGATTTTCTGATGTACAGCATCGTGACCGGGCTGGTGTTCGGCGGGCTGTTCTTCCCCGGCGCGGACCCGCTGGTCAGCACGTTGCAGGCATTTGGCGTGTTCTTTATCGGATTTATCGCGCGCCCGATCGGCGCGGCGATCTTTGGCCATTACGGCGACCGTATCGGCCGCAAGGCGACCCTGATCGTCACGCTGCTGATGACCGGCCTCGCCACCGCAGCCGTCGGGCTGGTGCCCGGCTACGATTCGATCGGCATCTGGGGCGGCATCATCCTGACGCTGCTGCGCCTGATCCAGGGCATCGGCGTGGGCGGCGAGTGGGGCGGCTCGGTATTGCTCGCGATGGAATGGTCCCGCACTAATAAGAACCGCGGCTTTATTGCGTCCTGGCCGCAATTCGGCGCGCCGGCCGGGTTATGCCTCGCCAACATGATGGTGCTGTTGTTCAGCGAAATTTCGGGCGACCAGTTCTTGGTGTGGGGTTGGCGCATTCCGTTCCTGCTCAGCATCATCATGGTCGCGATCGGGTTATGGATTCGCCTCGGCATCCTCGAAACGCCGGTTTTCGCCCGGCTTGTTGCCGAGAACCGGGTCGAACGCGCGCCGACTCTCGAGGTGCTGCGCAAGCAACCGAAGGAGATCGCCCTGACCGCCCTGCTGCGGATGGCGGAGCAGGCACCCGGCTATATCTTCAACGCATTTATTTTCACCTACGGCACAACGGTGCTTGGCGCTTCGCGCAACCTGCTGTTGGTCGGGCTGATGGTCAGCACGGCGCTTGGCTTCTGCTGGGTGCCGATTGCCGGCGCGCTATCGGACCGCATCGGCCGCCGCCAGATGTACATAATCGGCTGCATTTTTGTGGCGGCGTTCACCTTTGCCTATTTCGCGATGCTCGACACACGCTCGACAACGCTGATCTTTATAGCGGTGGCGCTGTCGTTCATCCCGGTCATGACGATGTACGGCCCGGAAGCCGCGCTGATCGCCGAGGCCTTTACGCCGCGGCTGCGCTACAGCGGCGCCTCGCTCGGCTACCAGCTGGCCTCGATCATCGCGGGCGGGCCGGCGCCGTTTATCTCGACGTGGCTGTTTGCGACGTATCATTCGACGCTGCCGATCGGCATCTATGTCGTCGCCTGTGCGATCGTCAGCATCGGGGCGACATCGCTGCTGCCCGACTACACCAACAAGGATATTTCCGAAGAAGCCGTCGAATACGCCGGGATGTAGCCGGGAGGCAACCGCGCCAGCGTCAGGACGCGGCGCGGAACGGGTAGGGACCGGCCCAGTCGCCGATCACGGCGGTGTGGGTGACGAGGCCGGTGTCGTTCCAGATATGCAACTGGTAGCCGGGCGGTTCGAACATGAAGCGCAGCGGCGCGTCGGCATTGAGGTTCAGCCGGATCTGATGCGCCGTGCTCGGCGCCGTGCCGGCGATCGTGCCGGCAAAGCGGCGGTCGATTGCCCGGTGCAGGTGCCCGCACAGGATGCGCTCGACATGCCCGTGCCGTCCGATCACCGCGGCGAGCCCTGCCGTACCTTCCATGCCGAAGCGGTCCATGAAGTCGATGCCGGTGACGAACGGCGGATGATGCATCAGCACCAGGGTCGGCGTGTCAGGCATTTCGGCCAATGTGCGGTCGAGCCATTCCAGGCGTGCGGCGCAGAGCCGCCCGCGATGGTGGTCGGGGACCAGCGTGTCGAGCGCGATGAGTCGAACGGGATAGCCCTCAACCGTGTAATGCAGAAAGCCCTCGGCGGGCAGGTAGCCGTCGCCGCCGAAGGCATCGCGCAAGGCCGCGCGATTGTCGTGGTTGCCGGTAATCACAAAGACCGGCATGAGAAGCGGTGCGATCAGCTGCCGCAGATGCGCGTATTCGGCGGGCGCGCCGCGCTCGACGAGGTCGCCGGTGATGACGACGATATCGGGCAGCGGATCGAGCGCGTTGATTTCGGTCACGGCGCGCGACAGAAACGCCGCGGTATCGACGCGGTCGTAAAGCAGTTGACCCGGCGGCACGATGTGCAGGTCGGACAGTTGAGCAACGATCATCGATTGGTCTCCCGCGAGATTACCGCGGCGGCACGTCCCCATCAGGGCCGGACAGCACAAAGACACCCTGTTCGGCCAGAAGGTTCGCGAGGCTGCCGCGCGGGTCGAGCGTGTAAGGGTGGCCGTGGCGATCGAGGGTCAGGCTGCGTTCGATCCGTGCCCCGATCTCGTCGCACAATCCGACAAAGTCACGGATTGTGCATAGATGAATATTCGGCGTGTCGTACCACGGGTTCTGCAACACTTCCGTGACCGGCATGCGCCCGCGAAACAACAGGCCGACGCGAATGCGCCAGAAGCCGAAATTGGGCAGCGAGACAATCGCCCGCTTGCCAATGCGCAATAACTCTTCCAGCACATAGCGCGGTTGGCGGGTTGCCTGCAAGGTCTGGCTCAACACCACGACATCAAAGGCATGATTGGGGAAGGTCTCAAGATCGCTGTCGGCGTCGCCCTGGATCACCGGCAGGCCGTGGCGCACGCAGGCGTTGACGCCGGACTGGCTGAGTTCGATGCCGCGCGCATCGACTCCTTTGTCGCGCGCCAGATGCGCCAGGAGCGCCCCATCGCCGCAGCCGATATCGAGCACCCGCGAATGCGGTTCGATCATCTCGGCGATCAGCCGCAGATCGCGGCGCAGCTCTCCCGGCGCGCCGGGAGATACCGGCGCGGTACGGACAGCGGGATCAATCTTCAGCGCAGCACTGCTGTTCACGCACCGGCGGTCCAGAAGCGGGTCAGGCCGCGATGCTCGGCGCAGCCTTCGAGAAAACCGCGCAAGGTCGCGAACAATTCGGGTTCGTGCAGCAGAAAGGCGTCATGCCCCTTGTCGGTGCCGATCTCGACAAAGCTGACATTCGCGGCGACCGCGTTCAGTGCATGCACGACGGCGCGGCTTTCCGGCGTCGGAAACAGCCAGTCGCTGGTGAACGAGATGATGCAGAAGCGCGGCTGCTTGCCGGCGAAGGCAGCGGGAAGCGAGCCGCCGTGCTCTGCGGCGAGGTCGAAATAATCCATCGCGCGGGTGATATAGAGGTAGGAATTGGCGTCGAACCGGTCGACAAATGTGCTGCCCTGGTGCCGCAGATAGCTCTCGACCTGGAAATCGGCGTCGAACCCGTAGGTCACGGCGTTGCGGTCCTGCAGGTTGCGGCCGAATTTCCGGTGCAACGCCGCTTCGGACAGGTAGGTGATGTGAGCCGCCATGCGCGCCACCGCGAGACCGCGCGACGGGCTTTGCCCGTGGCTCAGATACCGGCCGCCGCACCAGTCAGGGTCGGCCATGATCGCTTGCCGGCCCACCTCGTGAAACGCGATGTTCTGCGCCGAATGCCGCGCCGCCGATGCGATCGGCACCACGGTATAGACCGACTCGGGATAGCTCGACGCCCATTGCAGCACTTGCATGCCGCCCATCGAACCGCCGATCACGCAAAACAGCTGCTCGATGCCGAGATGCTCGACAAGGCGTTTCTGCGCCCGCACCATGTCGCGGATCGTGATGACCGGAAAATCGAGCGCCCAGGGTTCGCCGGTCGCCGGGTTGATGTCCTTTGGCCCGGTGGTGCCCATGCAGCCGCCGAGGACATTGGCGCAGATCAGGAAGTAGCGGTCGGTGTCGAGCACCCCGCCGGGACCGACCAGGGTTGTCCACCATCCGGGATGGCCGGTGATCGGATGCGGGTCGGCGACGTAATGGTCACCGGTCAGTGCGTGGCAGATCAGCACCGCGTTGCTGCGTTCCGGGTTGAGCGTGCCGTAGGTCTGGTAGGCGATCGTGAACGGCCCGAAATCGACACCGCCGTCGAGGCGCAACGGTTCGCTGACCGCCAGGGTATGTCCAGGCCAGTCGCTTTCGGGGCGGCGCAGGCGGGGGGCGGTCAGGGTCGACAATGTGGGCTCTGAGGCAATATCTCGGATCGACCGCGCCGGTGGCGGCCGTCGCCCGCGCGGCGAATAGTGCCGCGCGGGAAGCCTGTAGCTAGGGATCGGGGGCCAGCCATGTCAACGTTTTCTTTGATTTTGCTGATCGCTAACTCTACTACTAAACGCCGTCCCGGAAGTGATTGAAACCATGTCAGATAGCCCGCCCGATCTCGCACAGTTGCGTCGTCGCATCGACGAGATCGACGACAGGCTGCATGCGCTGTTGATCGAGCGCGTCGACATCATCTCCTCCGTATCGGCCCAGAAGCGCAGCAACACCGGTATCGCACCGCATCAGCCGGGGCGCGAGGCCGAAATCCTGCGGCGCCTGATCGCACGCAATCACGGCGCGCTGGCGCCGGCGACGCTGGTGCGGATCTGGCGCGAGTTGCTCGCCGCGACCAACCGGCTGCAAGGGTCGTTTACGATCGCGGTGTATGCGCCGCCCGAGACCCCGGGATTATGGGATGTGGCGCGCGACCATTACGGCAGCCATACCCCGATGCTGGCCTTCCGATCGACGGCGCAGGTTATCCGCGCGGTCACGGAGGAGCAGGCGGCGATCGGCGTGCTGCCGATGCCGCAGGAGGAAGAACCCGATCCGTGGTGGCGGCATTTGCTGTCGACCGACGAGACCGCGCCGCACGTCATCGCCCGGCTGCCGTTCGGCGCCCGGGGCAACGCGCGCTCTGACAATCTCGATGCGCTGGCGATCGGCCGCGGCACCGCCCAGAGCACCGGGCACGACCGCACCCTGATCGCCACCGAGAATGCCCCCGATATCAGCCGCGGCCGCATCTTCTCGACGTTGCAGGCGCTTGACCTGCCATGCACCTTTATGGCGTCGTCCGAGCAAGGCGACGGCGTCAATACGTTGATCGAAATGGACGGATGTGTCGCGATGAGCGATCCCCGCCTCGATCGGTTCCGCAGCCATTTCGGCGCGGCCCTCTATCGGTTCCTGTGGTTTGGCGGCTATGCGGTGCCGCTCAGCGCCGCGGAACTGGCGCCGCCGCGCGTCCGAGGATATGGCGCCGACGCAAGAGCTTGAGCTAATGACCACGCCTGAGACGACCCCGACCGCCCCGGTTCCCCGCCCCGGCATTCTCGACATCGCGCCTTATATCGGCGGCGATTCCGGTGCTCCCGGGATCGAGCGACCGATCCGGTTGGCTTCCAACGAAAGCGCGCTCGGCCCGAGTGCGGCGGCGGTCGCCGCCTATCGCGCGCTGGCCGGCGACATTCATCGCTACCCCGACGGCAGCGCCGCGGAACTGCGTGCCGCGATCGGCCGCCAGCACCGGCTCGATCCGGAGCGGATCGTCTGTGGCTCCGGGTCCGACGAGTTGATCGGGCTGCTGCTGCGCTGCTATGCCGGGCCGGGCGACGAGGTGCTGTACAGCCGGCACGGCTTTCTGATGTACCCGATCGGGTCGCTGTCGGTCGGCGCGACGCCGGTGGCGGTGCCGGAAAAGGCGCTGACCGCCGATGTCGATGCGATCCTGGCGCACGTCACCGAGCGCACTCGCCTCGTCTTTATCGCCAACCCGAACAACCCCACCGGCACCTACCTGTCGGCGGCCGAGATGGCGCGGCTGCATGCCGGGCTGCCGCCGCACGTCGTGCTGGCGATCGACGCGGCCTATGCGGAATTCGTCAACCGCAACGACTACGAGCCGGGCGTCAGCCTCGTCAACCGTGCCGACAACGTCGTGATGCTGCGGACGTTTTCCAAAATCTATGCGCTGGCCGGGCTGCGGCTGGGTTGGGCGTATTGCCCGCCAGCCATCGCCGATGTGCTGAACCGGGTGCGCGGCCCGTTCAATACCACCGCAGCGGCGCTCGCCGCGGGAGTCGCGGCGGTCGAGGATGTCGAGGCCCTGGCGCGGGCGCGCAGCCACAACGACCGCTGGCTGCCGTGGCTGTCGGAGCGGCTGGCGGCGCTTGGCCTCGAATTGACGCCGAGCGTTGGCAATTTCGTGTTGCCGCGCTTTCCCGACGATCCCCGGCACAATGCCGACGCCGCCTTTGCCTTTCTGCAATCGCGCGGCATCCTGGCGCGCAAGATGGGCGGTTACGGCCTGCCGCAGCATTTGCGGATCACGATCGGCACCGGCGAGGAAATGGAGATCGTCGCCGCGACGCTCGCCGAATTCATCGCCCGAGCATGAGCGGGCCATCATGAATCCGAGCGTGAGCGGGCTATCATGAATCCGGGCGTGATCGGACTATTATGAACAACACACCGTTCGAACGCGTCGCCCTGATCGGGATCGGGCTGATCGGGTCGTCGCTGGCCCGTGCCTTGCGGCGCGAGTTTCCCGGCATCAGGATTGCCGCCTGCGCCCGCCGCCCGGAAACCCTGGCGACAGTGCGTCGTCTCGCGCTTGCCGACGAAGTGACCGACGATCCGGCGTCCGCGGTGGCGGAGGCCGATCTCGTCGTGCTGGCGACGCCGCTCTCCGCCTATGCGGAAATCGGCGCCCGCATCGCGCCGGCATTGCGTCCCGGCGCGATCGTTACGGATGTCGGCTCGGTCAAGGCCGTGGCGATCCGCGACCTGGTTCCGGTATTGCCCGCATCGGTGCATCTGGTGCCCGGCCATCCGGTGGCGGGAACCGAGCATTCCGGCCCCGAATCCGGCTTTGCCGAATTGTTTCGCGACCGCTGGTGCATTCTCACACCGCCGCCCGGCACCGATCCCGGCGCGGTCGAGCGGGTAACCGCGATGTGGGAAGCCACCGGCATGCGTGTCGTCACAATGGTGGCGGAGCATCACGACAAGGTGCTCGCGGTGACCTCGCACCTGCCGCATCTGATCGCCTATACGATCGTCGGCACCGCCACCGATCTCGAAGACGACCTTAAATCCGAAGTCATCGCGTTTTCCGCCGGCGGTTTTCGCGATTTCACCCGCATCGCCGCCTCCGACCCGGTGATGTGGCGCGACATCTTTCTTGCCAACCGCGAGGCGGTGCTCGAAATGCTGCAGCGCTTCAGCGAGGATTTGACCGCGCTGCAACGCGCGATCCGCCGCGGCGAAGGCGATACCCTCTTCGACCGGTTCGCCCGCACCCGCGCCATCCGACGCTCGATCATCGAAGCCAAACAGGCCTGAGAGCCTGTTGCTCTCGACTGATTGATCAGGAAAAGCGGCCGGGATCGAACGGGGTGATGTCGATTGCCGGCGCGCGGCCGGCGATCAGATCGGCAACGAGCTTGCCGGTCATCGGCGCGGCGGTCATGCCGATATGGCCGTGCCCGAACGCGTAGATCACATCGGGGCTGGCGCGCGAGGTGCCGAGCGCCGGCAGTGAGTCCGGCAGCGACGGGCGGTGTCCCATCCAGATCGACAGCCGGTCCTCGGGATAGTCTGCGGCGAGACCCGGCAGCATGCGGCGGCCTTGCGCCAGCAGCATGCGGGCGCGCCGCCAGTCGGGCGCCGCCTTAAGCCCAGCCAGTTCAACCGTGCCGGCAAAGCGCAGACCCAGTTCCATCGGCGTCGCGACGAACTTGCCGTCAGCGTCGGCGGTCGGAATGCGCGGCATCACTTCGGCGTCGCGGATCATCAGGTGATAGCCTCGCTCGGTTTCGAGCGGGATACGGTCGCCAAGCATCGCCGCCAGCGGTTTGGACCAGGCGCCGGCGCAAACAATCGCGGCATCGGCCGGCAGATCGCCGATGTCGCTCTGGATTGCGGTCAGCCGGTGCCCGTCGATGCGAAACCCCAGCGCCCGTGCCAACACGATTTCGCCACCGCAGCGTCGGAAATGCTCGACCAGCCGGGTGACGAGACCGTGCGGGTTGCTGGTGTGGCCGTTTTCGCGCACCAGCAGGCCGCGGACATACTCGCGTGACAGCACCGGCTCCAACTGGCGCAATTCGTCGGCATCGAACTCGTCGACGATAACGCCGTTCTCGCGGCGCAACGCCCAGGCGAACCCGTCCTTGGCGAGCGCCTCGGGCGAGCGGTAGACGTAAAGGTGGCCGCGCTGGTGGATCAGGTCCGTGGCGCCGGCAGCTTTGGCAAGCTCTTGCACCAGCGGCACGGTCGGGGCAATCAGCGGGCGCAACGCCCGCGCCTGTGCCTGTGCCTTTTCCGGTGTCGCCGACCGCACAAACCGCACGAGATAGGGCAGTATCGCCGGCAGGTAGGCCCAGCGCAGCGATAGCGGCCCGAGCGGGTCGCGCAGCCAGCCGGGGACGCTGTGCAACACGCCGGGCATCGCCATCGGCGTCACCGACGAACCGTTGAACGCGCCGGCATTGCCGAAAGATGCGCCGTTGCCCGGTTCCTGCGGATCGATCAGAAAGACGCGGTGCCCGTCGCGCTGCAGCCAAAGCGCGGCGCAGACGCCGACCATACCGGCTCCGATCACTCCGACATGCCGGCCTGTTCCCGCTGCCATTGGCCGTCCTCGAAATTCGCCACCCGATTGGCGGCAGCCAGCATGGCGACGCCGAATGTCGGCTGCAACCGTCGGTTTTGGTCCAAGGCCGAGCTGACCGATAGAGTCCTGCCAAGCCGAGTTTATCCGGAGGCGGGTTGTCGGCGACTGTGCCGAGGCGTTGCGGTGTCGGCCTGTCGTGGCCGCGTAACGAGAAACAGCGCCAGGATCGCAATCGCCAGGGCCACGCCGATCACGAAGAAGCTGTCGGAATACGCCATCACAAAGGCTTCACGGCGCACCGTATTGGCAATTTCAGACAGTGCCTGCATATGCACCGCGGCACTACCAGCGGCGCCTTTTGGCGTCAGCGCCCGGGTCAGTTCGCCGATACGGTGAGCGAGCGCGAGGCTGTTCTGGGTCAGGTGATCGCCGATAATCGAGAAATGATAATGCTCGCGGATCGTGACAAAGGTCGACAGCATCGCAATGCCGACCGAGCCGCCGAGATTGCGCATGATGTTGAAGATCGCCGAGCCGCCGGCCTGCTCGCGATCGGGCAGACCTCCCGCCGCCAGCGACGATAGCGGCGTGATGATAAAGGGCTGTCCGGCGGCGCGCACCAGTTGCGACCAGCGCAGTTGCTGGATCGCCCAGTCATGCGTCAGGTACGCGTTCATAAAGCAGCTGACCGCGAACAGGGCGAGACCGAAGCCGACAATGATGCGGGTATCGACATGCCGCATGACCAGCGGCACCAGCGGGAAGACCAGCAGTTGCGGCAGCCCCAGCCACATCACCACTTCGCCGATCTGCAATGCGTCATAACCCTGGATCTGCGCCAGGTACACCGGCAGCAGGTAGACCGTGCCGTAAAGTCCCAGCCCCATCACAAAGCCCATCATCGAGGTGCTCGCAAAGGCCGGTCGCTTAAAAAGGCGCAGGTTGATGAACGGCTCCTTGTGGATCAGTTCGAGGATGATGAAGGCGGGGATGAAAATGGCTGCGACGATCGTCAGGTTGTTGATCATCGGATTGCCGAACCAGTCCTTGCGCTGGCCTTCTTCGAGCACCGTTATCAGCGAGCCGAGACCGACCGACATGCAGACGATGCCGGCCCAATCACCGCGGCGCAACCGGCCGAGCTGCATCTGTTCACGGTCGAGGCCATAGGCGATAGCCCAGATCAACAGGCCGCCGGGCACCAGGTTGATGTAGAAAATCCAGTGCCAGGAATAGGTATCGGTCAGCCACCCGCCGATCGTCGGGCCGATCGCCGGAGCAAAAGTCGCGGTGATGCCGAACAATGCCAGCCCGATCGGCCGCTTTGACAGCGGCAGGCAGCGCAGCACGATCGTCATCGCGATCGGGATAAAGACGCCGCCGGTAAACCCCTGCCCGGCACGGCAGATAATCATCATCGTCAGGTTGCTCGACAGTCCGCACAGCATCGAGAAGCCGAGAAACAGCAAGCAGTTGCCGATCAGATAGCGCCGTGTCGAAAACACTTCGGACAACCAGCCGGTCAGCGGGATGGTGGTGATCTCGCCGACCAGATAAGCGGTCGAAATCCAGCTTCCCTCATCGAGCGAGGCGGCGAGGCCGCCTTGGATGTCGGGCAGCGAAGCATTGGTGATCTGAATATCGAGCACCGCCATGAAGGCGCCGAGGATCGCGCCGAACACGGCGATCCAATTACGCCGCGACGCTGCTTCGTCTCGCGTGTCTGCCACGCCGGACGGCCTGCGTCAGCCAGCCGGAGCGGCCAGCGTGTGCCGCTTGTCGGGTGGCGGCTCGCTGCGCAGATCGACGGTGGCGACGACCGAAAGTCCGGGGCGAAGCTGATCGAGCAGGTTCTGCGGCGGATGATCGATCAAAATCTTCACCGGCACCCGCTGCACGATCTTGGTGAAATTGCCGGTCGCGTTTTCCGGCGGGAGGAGGGCGAATTGCGCGCCGCTGCCCGGTGCCAGGCTATCGACGATGCCGGTGAAATGCGCGCCGCCGAACGTGTCGATCGTCATGTCGACGGTCTCTCCGCGAAACATGCTTTCGAGTTGCGTTTCCTTGAAATTGGCCACGACGTAGATTGCGTTTTGCAGCGGCACGATCGTCATCAGCCCCTGGCCCGGCTGGACGTAAAGGCCCTCGCGGGCCGAGCGGTCGCCGACCGCGCCGGCGACCGCTGAGGTGATGCGCGTGTAACCGAGATTGAGCCGCGCCTGTTCGAGCACGGCGCGGTTATGCAGCAATGTCGCCTGCGCTTTTGCCAATTGCGCCTTCAGGACCGCCAGATCGTCGGTCGCGGCGGTCAGCGCCGCCTGATTGTGGTTCAGCGTCGCCTGCCGCGCGACCAGATCGGATCGCGCCTGCTGTGCGCGCTGGACGGTGCCGGCGGTGGTTCTCGCGAGCGCCTCGTACCGCGCGTATTCCTGGCGCGCGAAAACAGTAGCGGCCTGGGCCGAGGCAACATCGGCGCGCGCCTGTTCGATGGCGGATTGCTGCATTGTCGTCTGGGCTTCAAACGCTTTGATGTCGGCTTCGGCCGAGGCTACGTCGGCCTGCGCCTGGTCGAGCGCCGCCTGGTAATCGCGCGGATCGATCTGCAGCAATACGTCGCCGGCATTGACGTGCTGATTGTCGGTTACCTGCAGTTTCGCGATGTAGCCCGCAATTTTCGGTGAAATGATCGTGGCGTCCGACTGGGTGTAGGCGTCGTCGGTCGATTGCAGCCAGCGCAGGACCGTCCACCAGTACCAGCCGAACGCGATCAGCGCGATCAACAGCACCAGCCCGGCGACAACCGCAATGATGCGCCAGCGTCGCTTGCGCCGAGCGTCCTCCGCCGGGTCCGGCGGTGGCCGGGACTCGTCGGGGCGGTCTTGCTGCTTTTCCGCCGGCTGCTGCTTTGCCTTATCGTCGGGCAGCAGCAAAAGATCGCGTCCGGCATCCCCGCCTGACCCGGCCCCCTCGCGCGAATTATGGCCAGGCGAATTGTGGCCGGGCGAGTTATGGCCGGGCGAGTTATGGTCGGGCGTGTCGCCGCCGAGCGAGCGAGCGGGGCCGTGGTGGCGTCCCGGCGCGCTGCCGGGAGTCACGCGCCTGATATCGTCGGGAATGGAAATCCTCCGAGCGGGGATCGAAGCCGTCATCCGGGAAGGCGCCCGATTGTCAGGGAACCTTCATTCCGGAAACAACTTCGTGAACAGCCCGGCGCCGCGAGAAGGTTCCCAGCGGCGCCGTGTGCGGATTGTCACGGCAGATCGCGGATTTTGGGCTCCCGGTCCCATACGCGCGTCTTTTTCGCCACGCTTATGAAGCCGGTGATCGCTCCGGCATTGGACAGCGGCACCACGCCGGCATCCATCAAATCGCCGCTGATGCCGGCCCGCCGCAGCAGCGGCTCCGCAGGTGCGACATGACCAATGATCTTCAGATGGTTGAACGCGTCGGCGACAAAGCCGATCGCGGCCGAGTCCTTTGCCAACTTTGCCGCGCCCTCGGCGGACACGACCAGCACGACGGCATCGAATATCACCGACGGGCCGCCATCGATGCGGGTATCGGCGGGCAGCGTCTGGCCATTAGACAGTTTTACGCCGGCAATATGCGGCGCAACGATCTTGAGCTGCGCCCCCTCCGTCGCGACGGCGCTGCGCAGGCCATCGATCAGCGCCCGATCGGCGCCATCGCTGACGAGGCATCCGACGACCCGGCCTTTCAAGGTCTCGGGCGCTTTGCCGATGATGCTGAGGGCAGGCGACGGCTTGATCCCGGTCTTGGCTTTCACGGTCGTCTCAGCCGGCTTGACCGTGCCGTCCAGCCCGAGCCCGGCCGCGACCCGTTTGGCGAGGCTCTCATCGACATGCACAAGGTGCGACAGCACGCGCTCGCGGATCACCGCGGTCTCGACCTTGCTCAGTTCGAACACCAGCGCGGCAGCGATATGGCTCTGTTCCGGCGGCGTCTGGCTCAAAAAGAACAGGCGCGCCTGGGTGTAATGATCGGCAAAGGATTCGGCGCGGATGCGCAACGTGTCGCCGCTTTCCAGACGCTGCATGCCGCGGAAGCCGCGCGCCGGGTCGGCCCGCGGTGCCTCCGGCATCAGCGAATTCGGTTCGTAATTGACCCGGCCCTTGGGGACCTGCGTCTGCATGTGCCCGTCGCGCTGCAAATTGTGCCACGGACATTTCGGCGCGTTGACAGGGATCTGCTGGAAATTCGGGCCGCCGAGCCGGATCAGCTGCGTATCGAGATAGGAGAACAGCCGGCCCTGCAACAACGGATCGTTCGAAAAATCGATGCCCGGCACGATATTAGCTGGGCAGAACGCGACCTGCTCGGTTTCGGCGAAGAAATTGTCGGGGTTGCGATCCAGAACCATGCGCCCGACCATCTTGATGGGAATCTGTTCTTCCGGAATCAGCTTGGTCGCGTCGAGCACGTCGAAATCAAAGCTGTCGGCCTGTTTTTCGTCGAATAGCTGCACCCCGAACTGCCATTCGGGAAAATCTCCCTTTCCGATGGCCTCGAACAGGTCGCGACGGTGAAAATCGGGGTCGGCGCCGTTGATCTTGACCGCTTCGTCCCAAATCACCGACTGCATGCCGATCGTCGGGCGCCAGTGGAATTTGACAAAGGTCGATTTGCCGGCGCGGTCAACCAGCCGAAAGGTGTGGACGCCGAACCCTTCCATCATGCGAAGCGAGCGCGGGATCGCACGATCGGACATCGCCCACATGATCATGTGGATGCTTTCCGGCATCAGCGAGATGAAATCCCAGAACGTGTCGTGCGCCGACGCCGCCTGCGGATAGCCGCGATCCGGCTCCATCTTCACCGAATGCACGAGGTCGGGAAACTTCATCGCATCCTGGATGAAAAATACCGGCATGTTGTTGCCGACAAGGTCGAAATTGCCTTCCTGCGTATAAAATTTGACGGCGAAACCGCGTACGTCGCGCGGCAGATCGCCGGAGCCGGCGCCGCCTGCGACGGTCGAAAACCGCGCGAAGACCGGCACTCGTTCGCCCGGACGCTGGAGAAAATCGGCGCAGCTATACTGGCTCAGTGATTCGGTTAGTTCGAAGAAGCCGTGCGCTCCGGAGCCGCGCGCATGGACGATGCGCTCGGGAATGCGCTCGTGGTCGAAATGCGTGATCTTCTCGCGAAGGATGAAATCCTCGAGAAGGGTTGGCCCGCGCGGGTTGGCCCGCAGCGAATTCTGATCGTCGGCAATGATGACGCCCTGGTTGGTCGTCAGCGCCGCGCCGCCATCGACCGGTCGCTGATGCAGTTCGCCGCCGGTCCCGATATCGGCCGGCCCTATATCCGCCGGCCCTATATTCGTACGATTCAGCGCCTTGGCGTCGGTTGCTGCTGTTGCATCAGGATTCCTGGCAGCCGCGTGGGGGGCAGGTTTGCGTGCCGGCATCGAATGTCTCCTCGGAAAACGGGGCGCGACACCTGCGAGGCCAACAACTTGGAGCAGCTCTAAACTGAGGTGTCGTTATCGAACACCTGGACCCTGAAATTGATCCGCCGAACAGGTCGGGAACGGCTTGACCCGCCAAGGAGTTTGCCCAAAACAGCCTGGCAGGCGGGGAACCCGGTATGACGGGAGCGCGAAAATGGTCGGCGAAGGTTTCCGAGAAGAGCGATGCGCTTGATATCGAGGCGCGGATTTTTCGCTCGCACGACCCAAAGCGTATTGCTGCGTCCCTCAAGCGATCGGCCGAACGCAGTCGCCGCCGCAAGGCAAGCCCGTTTCGCTCTGCAATGTCGATGCTGGTATTTTACATGAACCGTGCCGGCAAAAATCTGTCAGCGGCGCAGAAGCGGACTCTCGAAGCTGCGAAGGATGAACTACGCCGGCAGTTCCGCCGCAATGGCGATGCAACGTCGCCGCAGGGAAAAAGCAGCTAGAACGGCCGCGCTGATCCCAGCTTCGCTGATCCCGGCCTGCTGATCCCGGCCTGCTGATCCCGGCTACTGATCCCGGCCGCGTCAGTCGACAATGCGGTCGGGCCAAACGTCTGAAATCGATAAATAACGGGCGCTGCCAGCATCGGGCTTGCGATCCGGAGACGGCGACAGCTCAGCCAGCGCCGCCATGAAGTCGGCGCGGCGATCCTGTGGTATGTCTTCGGCCAGCGGAAATCCGATGCCGCCGCTGCGCTCGGTCCATTGCTCCGTACAGGCGAACTGGTCGATCACCGTCTGGATCTGTGCGTGACCAACGCCGGCGTCGCGCTTGATACGGATCGAGAGTTCGAGAAGGTCGTCGCTGATCAGGCGACGTGCAGCAGCAGCCATGACAATGTCCAAACCGTACAGGCAAAGGCAGGGAACGTAGAATTACAGAATTGCGAATGGACTTTCCAGACCGAGGCTAAGCGCCGGTCTCCATCGGCAGCGCGTCGTCGTTGGCCCATTCCGACATCGAGGCATCATAGAGCTTTACGTCGGGGTGGCCGAGCATGGCCAATGCCAGCGCATCCGCGCTGGCCGCGATCCCGCCGCCGCAATAGGTAATGATGCGCGGCTTGTCGAAGGCGCCGACGGCATCGAATTTCGCGCGCAATTCGGCCGCCGGCAAAAAGGCGCCGGTCTGTGGGTCGATCAGCGCTGCCGCCGGTACATTGCTGCTTTTGGCGATGCGGCCGACGCGACCGTAGACGTTGCCGCCGGTGCCGGTGTGCTGCGGGGCGCTGAGTGCGTTGATCGTGCATACCGCGGTATCGCCGATCGCGTCGCGAACCGCCTCTTTGCCGACCATCAGCTTGCGGTCTTCGCGCACGGTGAAGGTGGCGGTCGGCCGGGTCTTTCCCGGTCCGATTTCGACCGGACGGCCTTCGCGGGTCCATTTCTGAAAGCCGCCGTTCAGCACCGCCGCGTTGTCGAAGCCGTAATTGCGCAGCATCCACCAGATGCGGGTCGCCCATTGCGGGCTGGTGGTGCTGTAGAGAATGACGCGGGTGCCGTTGCCGATGCCGAATTTGCTGATGCCGGCGGCGAAATCGGCCGCATTGGGCAGCATGAAACGCAGCTTTCCATAGCGCCCGGTATTGTCGGACAGATCGTCCTGCAGGTCGAGGAACTGCGCGCCGGGAATATGGCTGGCCTCAAAATCGTCGCGGCCGGATTTGACCGTGTAGGTGATCTTCGGATCGGGAATCAGGTGCACCGTGCTGTCGAGCACGATGACGCCGGGGTCATTCAGATGCGCCGCAAGCCATTCGGTTTCGACAAGAAATTCGGGATGCGCAAAGCCTTGGCCGGTCGCGCTCATGGTTTCCTCCGCAATCCTGCGCCCGCGTTGCCCACAAGGATACGCCAGAGGCTGGTGAACGCGCCATGATCGTGACGGAGTTCGCCGGTGGACGCAGCAAGGCCGATGACGGCATGTAATTTTATCGTCTCTGCAATGCATGGGCGACATATTGTCAGCCATAGGCCGGCATGCGCCAATCGAGCGCTCAAAAATAGCGAGGCTTGACGCAGACCACGTTACTTGTGGCTGCCCTGCCCGCCGAAAACAAAACGGCGAATGTGCCGTGGAGGGGAAATGCCCGAGAGGATTCCGTCACCCAAGTTGCGACGTATGCAGTGGGCCGCCATCGCGCTGGTCACGGCTGCGATTGCGCTCAACTATATGGACCGGTCGACGCTGGCGATCGGTAATTTGAAGATACGCGAAGAATTCGGCGTCAACGCGACCGCGATCGGCGCGCTGCAATCGGCCTGGGCTTTGACCTACGGGCTGGCGCAACTGCCGTCGGGGTATTTGCTCGACCGTCTCGGCCCCAAGGTTCTGGTCGGCCTGACGATGGTGTTCTGGTCGGTTGCGCAGGCAGCCGGCGGCTTTGCCAGCCGCTACACCTACCTGATGTGGTCGCGGATCGGTCTTGGCGCCGCCGAAGCGCCGTGCTTTCCGTCGGCGACGCGCTCGACCAGCGACTGGTTCGCGACGCGGGATCGAGGCCGGCCCAGCGGCCTCTACACGTCGGGCGCCTATATTGGCCCGACGATTGCCCCGCCGTTGTTGACCGGGCTGATGCTCGGGTATGGCTGGCGTACGATGTTTATCGTGATGGGTGTTGCCGGGATCGTGGCGGCCGGCCTTTGGTTTGTGGTCTACCGCGACCCTAAAACTGTCGTGCTTGACCCTGAGGACGAAGCCTATCTCGCCGCTAACCGCAGTGCCAATTCCGCCGTATCGCTGCGGCAGTGGAGCAACCTGTTTCGCTTTCGCGCGATGTGGGCGTTGATGCTGGGTGCGTTCTGCACCGGGTACATCACGTGGATGTACCAGACGTGGCTGCCGGCCTATCTCGAAATGCAGCAGCATGTCAGCATTGCCAAGACCGGCTTTCTCGCCTCTATCCCATTATTGTGCGCGTTCATCGGGGCGTTGAGCGGCGGCTTTGTTTCCGACTGGCTGGCGGCGCGCGGCATGAACCTGATCAACAGCCGCCGCCTGCCGCTGATCGGCGGGCTGGTCGGCTCGGCCGTGTTTACCGGTCTCGCCGCCCTCGCGTCCGGCAGCTTTGAGGCCATCGCTTGCATCTCGCTGTCGATGTTCTTCATGCAGTTCGGCATCACCTGCAAATGGATCCTGGTGACCGCGGTGACGCCGCAGGCCTATACCGCCTCGGCCGCCAGCAACCAGAATTTCGCCGGATTTCTCGGCGGCACCTGCTCGCCGATCGTCACCGGGTTTATCGTCGATGTGACCGGCTCGTTTGTCGCGGCGCTGGCGATCGGTGCGGTGATCACGCTGATCGGCGCGGCGTTGTTCCAGTTTATGATGACGACCGTCATCGACGAGGCAGAACTCGACCGCTATGCCGCCCAGCCGGCGTAAGGGGCAGCCGGCGTAAGGGGCAGCCGGCGTAGAAGTTGTTGCGGTCTCGGCTTTCGCCGGGACAGGCAGTCGCGCTAGCCTGTCGCAACTGGCAAGGAGGTTTGCATGGCGGCGAGCGGCAAAATTCGGGTGGGTGTTGTCGGACTCAACCCAAACCGGGGGTTCGCCTCGATCGCGCACATCCCGGCGCTGCAGGCGCTGCCGGGTTACGAGATCGTAGCGGTGTGCGCCTCGCGCCAGGAATCGGCCGAGGCGACGGCGCGGCATTACGGCATCCCGCACGCCTTCGCCGACGCAGGAAAGCTGGCGCGCCATCCTGATGTCGATCTCGTCACGGTCACGGTAAAGGTGCCGGATCACCTGGTGCCGGTGATGGCGGCGATCGATGCCGGCAAGCATGTCTATTGCGAATGGCCGCTCGGTTGCGACACCGCAGAGGCGGCCCGCATGCGCGACGCGGCGGCGGGGAAGGGCGTGCGGCACGCCGTCGGCTTGCAGGGCCAGACCTCGCCGGCGATCAATTACGTCAAGGATCTGGTAGCGCAGGGCTATGTCGGGCCCGTGCGGTCGGCGACGCTGATCGGCTGCGCGGCCAATTGGGGCGCCACGATCGACCGTGCCTATCAGGCCGATTTCGCCAGCGGCGCCAATCTGATGACGATCACCGGCGGGCACCAGATTGATGCGCTCTGCCATTGCCTCGGCGAATTTCGCGAGCTCAATGCCTTCGCCGTCAGCCAGCGCGATCATATCCCGCTCGAAAGCACCGGTGAGATGGTCGCGAAGAATGTGCCGGACCAGCTGGTCGTCAGCGGTATTGTCGGCGACGGGGCGGTTGTGTCTTTCCAGATACGCGGTGGCATGGCGCGCGGCACCGAGTTTCTGTTCGAAATCCACGGCGATGCCGGTGATCTCGTGGTCAGCGCCACCTCACGCGCCTCGATGCAGCGCCAGGAGCTGAACGTACAAGGCGCCCAGGGCAAGGGCACACCGCTCGCGCCGCTGCCGGTTCCGGCCAGCTACCGGCATGTCCCGGTCGGCACGCCGGAAGGGTCGCCTTACAATGTGGCGCAGCTTTACGCAAAATTCGCCGACAGTATCGGTAACGGCAGCGCAATGAGCCCGGGTTTCGATGCCGCGGTGCGCCGCCATCACCTGCTCGATGCCATCGTGCGCGCCTCGCAGAGCGGGCAAAAGCAGGTGCTGTAGGATCAAGCCGGCTAGCGGCCGGCGCCCCACAGCTTTCGCTTTCGGTATCATTCACCCGTTATTTGTCATCCGGATCGGTCATCCCGACGCAGGTCGGGATCCACTTGTCCGTGTCTCGCATGCTGCAGGCGTGGATCCCGACCTGCGTCGGGATGACGTCGTCTGTTTTGATCTGGGTCTGGGTCTGTTTTGATCCGGGCTCGTTTTGGTTTGCCGGAATCTGCTTCGACCTGCCGGCCACGCGCGAGGCGCCTACACCAGATCGTAGGCGCGTTCGCCATGAGTGCTGAGGTCGAGGCCTTCGCGCTGTTCTTCGACGCTGACGCGAATGCCGATCGTCATGTCGAGCAATTTGACCAGCGCCAGGGTGCACAGCGCCGACCACGCCGCCGTCGCGGCGACGCCGAGCACCTGGGCGCCGAATTGCCCGCCGACGCTGATCGTATGGCCAAAACCGATGCCGCCGAGTGCCGGCAGCGCAAACAGGGCGACCAGCAGCGAGCCGAGCATGCCGCCGACACCATGCACGGCAAAAACATCGAGCGAATCGTCGATGCGTAGCCGGCTTTTGACGAAGCCCGTCGCGAAAAAGCACAGAAAGCCGCCGACTGCGCCTATCACCGTCGCTCCGAGCGGCCCGACATAGCCGGAAGCGGGCGTGATCGTCGCCAGTCCGGCGACGCAGCCGGTGACGATGCCGACCGAAGTCGGCTTGCCAAGGCGCACCCGTTCGACCGCCATCCAGGTCAGCCCGGCCGCGGCTGCTGCGAAATGCGTCGCAAGGATTGCCGAGACCGCCGAGATATCGGCGGCCAGCGCGCTGCCGCCGTTAAAGCCAAACCAGCCGACCCACAGCATGCCGGCGCCGGCCATCGTGATCCCCGGGCTGTGCGGCGGTTCGAGCCGTTGCGGAAACCCGTCGCGGGGGCCGACCAGTATCGCTGCCACCAGCGCCGATATGCCTGCTGTCGTGTGCACGACGATGCCGCCGGCAAAATCGATCGTGCCATAAGCGGCGAGCCAGCCGCCGCCCCACACCCAATGCGCCACCGGCAGGTACACCACGACAAGCCACAGCGCCGAGAACAGGATCACAAAGCTGAACCGCACACGCTCCGTAAAGGCGCCGATGATCAAGGCCGGCGTGATGATCGCAAAGGTCATCTGAAACAGAGCGACGGCTATTTCCGGCAGCCCGCTCGGCAGCAGATGGTTGCGGATCGGGGCGAGAAACGCGGCGTCGAGCGAGCCGATCAGTGCGTTGCCCGGGGCAAACGCCAGGCTGTAGCCAAACGCCATCCACAGCACCGAGACGATGCAGGTGATCGCAAAACAGTGCATCAGCACCGACAACAGGTTGCGCGAGCGCACAAGACCGCCGTAAAACAGGGCCAAGCCCGGTAACGTCATAAACAGGACCAGTGCCGAGGCGGTGATGACCCAGGCCGTGCTGCTGGCGTCGAGATTCGCAGTATCGGCCGCCGACGCGGTGCCGATTGCCGATGCAAAAAACCCGCTGGCTGCAAAAAGAATGCGCCGCCCACGCTGGGCCGCCCGCTTTGCCCCGGAAGCCATGCCTTTCCCCGAAAATGCTTGCTGTTGCCTAAAAATTCACCATTGGGCCGGATACTGGACGAGCCGATGCGTCGGTGCAACCGTTGCGGCCTGTGGCAACTTGACAGCGCAATCTCGCGGTGAAGCGTGGTCTTCTTGAAGAAGACGGACGCGCACCGGTAACCGCCTGCCGTTAGTGCCGCACGTTCGCGATGGTTGGCCGATTTCGGTCCCATCTTTGCAAGCACATTTCCCTGCCATGCCCAAGGACGATCCCCTGCCCAACCGCTCCGAACCGGCCCTGCCGCCGCCGATACTCGATGGCTCGCCGAGCGAGGAAGACATCGATGCCTTCAAATCCGCCGTACTCGCCAAGCTGGCGCTGGCGGTCGGCAAGGACGGCGACGCCGCGACGGCGCGCGACTGGTTTGTCGCCACCGCCTTGGCATTGCGCGACCGGGTCGTGCATCGCTGGCTCGCGGTCAACCGCGCCAGCCATGCCGAGGGCCGCAAGCACGTCTATTACCTGTCGCTCGAATTCCTGATCGGGCGTCTGTTTGCCGATATCGTCGAGAATCTCCGGCTGACCGACACGGTGCGGGCGGCACTCGGCGATCTCGGGGTCGATCTCGACCGCATGCGCCGCGCCGAGCCGGATGCGGCACTCGGTAATGGCGGTCTTGGGCGCCTCGCCGCGTGCCTGATGGAAAGCATGGCGAGCCTCGCGATCCCGGCTTTCGGCTACGGCATCCGCTACGACCACGGCCTGTTCCGGCAGGTGATTCGCGACGGATGGCAGCACGAATATGCCGAGAACTGGCTGTCCTTCGGCAACCCCTGGGAATTTCCGCGGCCGGAGGTGGTCTACGACATCCACTATGGCGGCCGCCTGGAAATGACAAGGACGGCGCGGCGGTCGCGACTGGTGTGGTACCCGGAAGAGACCGTCGAGGCGGTTGCCTACGATACGCCGGTGGTCGGGTGGCGCGGCCGCCATGTGAACCCGCTGCGGCTTTGGTCGGCACGTGCCGTCGATCCGCTGCGCCTCGAATTGTTCAATCAGGGCGACCATATCGGCGCCCTGTCGCAGCAAGCGCGCGCCGAAGCCATCTCCAAGATCCTGTATCCGAGCGACAACACGCCGGCCGGCCGCGAATTGCGGCTGCGCCAGGAGTATTTTTTCGTATCGGCATCGCTGCAGGATATCGTGCAGCGCCACCTGCATTATTACAGCGACCTGCCGTCGCTGCCCGACCGCGCTGCGATCCAGCTCAACGACACGCATCCCAGCATCGCCGTCGCCGAGTTGATGCGGCTGCTGATCGATGTCCACAATCTGCCGTGGGCGCTGGCGTGGCGCACCACCGTCGATACGTTTTCCTACACCAATCACACGCTGCTGCCCGAGGCGCTGGAAAGCTGGCCGGTCGCGCTGTTTGAGCGGGTGCTGCCGCGCCATCTCGATATCATCTACCGGATCAACGCGCTGCATCTGGAGGGCGCGCGCGAGCGGGGCGTTGTTTCCGACAGCGAGCAGGCTGCAATCTCGATCATCGACGAGCGCAACGGCCGGCATCTGCGCATGGGCCATCTCGCATTTGTCGGGTCGCACCGGGTCAACGGCGTCTCTGCATTGCATACCGGCCTGATGCGCGAGACGGTGTTTGCCGACCTGCATCGGCTGTACCCAGACCGCATCGTCAACAAGACCAACGGCATCACCTTCCGCCGCTGGCTGCATCAGGCCAATCCGCGGCTGACGCGGCTGTTATGCGATGTCTGCGGCACCGAGGTGCTCGACAATACCGATGCGCTGGCCCGCCTCGCGGATCGGGCCGACGATTTCGTCGCGATCGAACGGCTTGCCGCGGTCAAGCGGGCCAACAAGACGGCGCTCGGGCGACTGATTTATGAGCAGAGCGGATATCCCGTCGATCCCGACGCGATGTTTGACGTGCACATCAAGCGCATCCACGAATACAAGCGGCAATTGCTGAACCTGCTCGACACGGTGGCCCGCTATCTCGCGATCCGCGCCAACCCGAGCGCCGACTGGGTGCCGCGCGTCAAGATTTTCGCCGGCAAGGCGGCGGCCAGCTATGTCCAGGCCAAGCTGATCATCAAGCTGGCCAACGATATCGCTGCGGCGATCAACGCCGACCCGCAAGTGCGCGACGTGCTGCGCCTCGTGTTTCTGCCCAATTACAATGTCAGCCTCGCCGAGACGATCATCCCGGCCGCCGATCTGTCGGAACAGATTTCCACCGCCGGCATGGAGGCGTCAGGCACCGGCAACATGAAACTGGCGCTGAACGGCGCCTTGACGATCGGCACGCTCGACGGCGCCAATGTCGAAATCCGTGAATGTGTCGGTGACCCCAATATCTTCATCTTTGGCTTGCGGGCTGACGAGGTGGAGGCGCGCCGTCGCAGCGGGCTCGATGCCAGCGATGCGATCGCCCGCTCGGGTGAATTGTCGGCGGTGCTCGACGCGATCGGCGACGGCCTGTTTTCTCCGGATGATCGCGGCCGCTTTCGTACGATCGCCGATGGGTTGCGCTATGTCGACCCGTACATGGTCGCCGCCGATTTCGCCGCCTACCGCGCCGCGCAGGCCGAGGTTGAGGCGCTGTGGCGGCGCCCGGCCGCCTGGGGCCGCGCCGCCGCGCTCAACATCGCCCGAGTCGGCTGGTTTTCGGCGGACCGCACGATCGCTGAATATGCCTCGGAGATCTGGGGTACGCCGCTGCGCGCCGGCTAAGTCACGGAGAGGGCTGATGCCGCAATCCCGATTCGACGTGATAGCGGCGGAGACGGCGCTGCAGGTCGCGGCGCCCGACGGCTCGACGGTACACATCCTGTGCGCGACCGGGCGCGGCAGTTCGATCCTGTTCGAGTTGCCACCGGGTGCGGTGTCAACGGCCGTGGCACACCGCACCATCGAGGAAATCTGGTTTGTCGTCAGTGGAAACGGACGCCTCTGGCGCGGCGATGAGGATACCGAAATCGTCGCCGATCTTGCCGCCGGCATGTCGCTGGCAATCCCGGTCGGCGTCGCGTTCCAGTTCCGCTGCGACGGCCCGGAGGCGTTGCGCATTTTCGCCGTTACGATTCCGCCCTGGCCCGGCCCCGACGAGGCCTATGCCACGGCCGGCAAATGGGCGCCGACGGTTTAGCCGGCCGCCCGTGACGCTTTACCCAATGACCCCGCCATTGAGATTGCGGGGCAGCGCGTCGATCGTATCGCCCATGCTACTTGATGCTTTCAAATGCGCACGGTCTTCATCATGCCCGCATGGCGGCGAGCCGGCTGGTAGTGACTCTGAGTCACTACCGCCGGTCCAGGCTAGCGCAGGGGTTCGTGTCGCTGTTCAGACCAAGGCGGCCGGGTTGCGAACATAGTCCTTGATCGCGTCGGCCGCCCAGCAAGCCAGCATGCCGATCGTCTCGGTGGGGCCGTTCGCGGGCTGCTGCGGGAAGGCGCTGCCGCCGACCACGAACAGGTTCGAGACATCCCACGACTGCAGGTATTTGTTGACGACGCTGGTCGACGGGTCGCTGCCCATCACGGCGCCGCCGACATTGTGGGTGCTCTGGTACCCCACGAGACCGAAATGCGTGCCCTTGTTATGGCCGCCAAAGCGCGAGCCCTTGAGCGCTCGGCCGATCTCCAAACAGCGCTCGTTCAGGTACTTCATCATCCGCAATTCGTTGTCGTTCCAGTCGAACGTCATGCGCAACAGCGGCAGCCCGTAAGCGTCCTTATAGGTCGGATCGAGATCGAGATAGTTGTGCTGATAGCTCAGGCACGTCGCGTGGATCGAGACCGACATGTTGCGGCGGTAGTTATGGGCGACCGCCTTCTTCCACTCGGCGCCCCAACGCGGCGTGCCGGGCGGCACTCGCTTGCCCTTGATCGGCGTCGCCCCGCTGCTTGCGACGTTGATATAGGCCCCCCCGATAAAGCCGAGCGGGCCGCGGTCGATCACATCGCCGTTGAATTCGTCGATCGACGTATTGACCTGGCCGCCGCCGATAAACGGATTGAACTCGCGATCGTCGAAGAACACTTGCACCGAGGCGCCCTGCTGGTAGGCGTAATTGCGGCCGACCACGCCGTTGCCGGTGCGCGGGTCGTAGGGCGTGCCGATGCCCGACAGCAGCAGCAGCTTGACGTTGCTAAAGCAATAAGCGCCCAGAACCACGATGCTGGCCGGCTGCTCGACCTCGTTGCCGCGGGCGTCGATATAGGTGACGCCGGTAGCCTTCTTGCCCGTGGAATCCTTGTTGACGCGCAGGACGTTGCACAGCGGACGCAACTCGAAGGTCGGCTGCCGGGTAAGTGCGGGTAGCACCGCGACGAGGGGATTGGCCTTGGCGCCTGACCCGCAGACATGGCTCGAACAGAAGCCGCCGCGGGTGCATTCGAGCATCTGGACACGGTATAAATTGCGGTAGTCCGCCGTCATCGCCGCGGTCGGGCCCTGGAACGGCACATAGCCCAGCGACCTCGTCGCCTCCGCGAACAAGGTGCCCTCATGCGTGGGCTTGGTCGCCGGGTTTGGATACTCGCGCGAGCGTGGCCCTTCGTGCGGATTGCCGCCGGCCTGGATCTCGCCGTCGATGTTGCCGGCCTTGCCGCCGACGCCGAAGATTTCCTCAAACTGGTCGTAGTAGGGTTCGACCTCGTCCCAGGTGACGCCCCAATCCTGCAGATTCATGCCGTCGGGAATGAACGAGGCGCCGTAGCGGTCCTTGATGCGCGAGCGCATTTCGAAATCATGCGGCAGAAAGCGGCGAGCGTTGCCGCCCCAGTGCGCCGACGTGCCGCCGACCATTTCGCCCGGCTTGAACGCACCCATCTCACGCATCGGCAATGCCGTCTGCGCGTCGTTGTTGCGAAATGTGAGGGTGTCGCGCGCCAGGTTCTGGAAGATGTCGCTGTGGCGATCGAACTTCAGTTCGTCGTACACGCTGGGCTTTGCAAAGTCGGTGTTGACATCGAACTGCTTGCCGCGCTCGAGGCACACGACATTCAACCCGGCGCTGGCCAGTTCCATCGACATGATCGAGCCGACCACGCCGCTGCCCACGACGACGACATCGACAGCTTTCATTTTCGTAGCCGACATCTCAGCGTTCCTTATTGCTGTTGGGCTTGGTCATGACGTGCCTCGGAAAGCCTTCCGCGTCGAGCGGTGCCTTACCGGTCTGGATGTCGAGGATGCTGACGGGTTCGGCGTGGTACGGCTCGCTGCTGGTGACTAGTTCGCGGTACTTGCCGCTGGGCACGCCGGGGAAGCCGAGCAATTTCCAACCCACTTTGTCGCGGTTGCCGCCGTATAGGGGGTCGGAGAAATAGCCCTCTTCGGTGCTGCGCCAGAGCATATCGAAAAAGAATTTCGACGACAGCGACGGCAGTGCGATCTCGTCCTTCTCCAACTGTTTGAGCAGGCGCAATTGCCGGTCCCCGGCAAGCTGCGCGAACGGCCGGTCGAATTCGGCGACGCAGTGCAGGTTGATCTCGCGAATCGCGATGCGATAGACCTCTTGCGGCGTAAAGCGCGATTGGTAGCCCTGCTGCGGGGTGCCCTCCAGCCAGGGGCCGCCGCGATATTGCCGGCCGTGGACCCCCCAGGTGCTGGCCAAGGCCCGGTCGATATAGACCACCACACCGGCATCGCGAGCCCCCGGGCCCAGCTCGTCGGTGGGGATCAGATGCTCGACGGCAGCCTCCAGAAAGCGAATTTCGGGCTCCGTCAAATAGACATAGGAAGCTCCGATCGGATTGTCGCTCAAGGTCATCTCCTCCGTTCCCCACTTCGGGGTGTATTATGTAATCCGGGATTGTCAAGCTAAGCGTAACCGGAAACGGAACGAATTTAGACGGTATATCGGGTGATGCTGATGCCTGAGGAACGCAGGTCTCCTGTCACCGGATCACGAGACGCGTCGGTTCGCGCCTGTCATCCGAAATTGGCGGTCTTCAACCGGCAACTCGCTCGACCTCATCGAGCGCGATCTGATCGCCGGTTCGATCGTAGAGCTTTGTTGTGCGCGGGCATTGATGCGGCGCCTGAGCGTTTTCCAAGCGTGCCCCGGCTTCGCG
The DNA here is from genome assembly GCA_036268425.1 of Allostellaceae bacterium. GTDB lineage: Bacteria > Pseudomonadota > Alphaproteobacteria > ATCC43930 > CGMCC-115725 > DATARH01. The sequence continues at coordinate 17,479 of DATAUE010000156.1, read as the reverse complement.
ATAGGCGATGATGCCGGTTGCCCGGAACGCACGACAACTGATTCGGACTTTAATATCAAAGCCCTGCCGCGCGGCGTCCGGCCATTCGCTCACGATGCGCCTCGCTCCTATTTCCACCTGCCGGCGCGCGGCAAGTCGGCGCGGCGGCGCCGGATTGCGACGGTCAAGGGCCCGGCTCTGTTCCCGGCATGGCAGCGGCTGGCTGCAAGCGACACGCCGGCATGACCGCGGAAGCATCCTGCCGCTCGAAATTTTCCGTAGCCGTATCATGCGGACTGACGGCTAATCTCATCTCGCACAGAATTTGCGCCGGTCACGACTGTGTTTCGGATGCTGACGAAGACCAGATTGCCCGGAGGAGAAGAAGCGATGTCAGAGAAGTCGATGAAGGACAAATTTGCCGGCAACGAACTCGTCCTGTGCATGAACCTTCGCCTTGCTCGGTCCGTCGATATCGCGATGGTCGCAAAGGCCGGTGGTTACGATGCCCTTTATGTCGACATGCAGCACGCACCGTACTCAATCGAGACGACGGCCACGATCTGTGCAGCCGCGCTGGGCATCGGGATCACGCCGCTGGTCAGGGTGCCGAACCATGACGGGCAGTGGATGAGCCGCGTGCTCGATGGCGGCGCCCAGGGCGTCATCCTTCCCGACGTCAACACTCGCGCCCAAGCCGAGGCGATCGTTGCGGCTTGCCGCTTCCCGCCACTCGGGAAGCGCTCGGTGATGGGATTGGGGCCGTCGCTCGGCTATCGCGCTGTGCCGCTATCCGAGTTGAACCCGAGGCTCAACGCCGAAACCGCGGTCATTGTCATGCTCGAAACCGGTGAAGGCATCGAGAACTGCGAAGCTATTGCCGCAGTCGACGGGATTGACGTTCTGCTTATCGGCTCCGGTGACCTGACAACCGACCTGGGCATCCCCGGACAAGTTGACCATCCACGGCTGCGCGCCGCCTACGAGCGCGTGGCTGCCGCCTGCCGGACGCACAAGAAGGTCCTTGGGGTCGGCGGCATTCGCCACAACACCGTACTCCAGGGCGAATTGATCAAGCTCGGAGCGCGTTTCGTGATCGCCGGCACCGATACCAATTATGTGCTGGCTGGCGCGCGTCAGGATACGGAGGCCCTTCGCGCGATCAAGATAAGCTGACGCGGAGATCTTGGCAGGGTTGCCGCAATACTGATCGCGGGAATCACCGACGATCAACGACAGGCAGGTTGCAGGGCAAGCCGGCGGATTGGGCGACGTAGGTGGTCGCGAGGGCCGGCCTATGGTCGTCAGGCTGACGGCAGCGCTGAATGAAGCGATGCGGGACTTAGCCGCAGCAGTCAATTCGCCGATCGCGTAGAAAGCTCGGAATATTTCAGCATTCGGTAACCATAGGGGCCGATTCTCTCGCGCATGATTTTCGCTCGCGACGGGAGCCGATGATGAATTCAATTTTTTGGACGCTCGCCCTCCTGATCGGCGCCATGCTGGTTGGAGGCGCCACGCTCAACCAAATCGGCAGCATGTTCTAAGGGTCGAGGAACCCCGCGCCTGCTAACCGCCGATGCTAGCTTCGGGTGGCAGGTGCACGAACAACACGCGCGCCGGGCCGCCGATCGTCCGCGTGCGATGACCGCGGCTGCCGACATCATCCGCAAGGAACACCTCACCACCGCTGCACTGGCGCTTTTTTCCGTCGCTGGTTTCCACTTCGAGTGTCCCGGAGAGCACGAAGAGAAGCTGGCGCCGCGATGCCGGGTGCCAGTCCTGATAGAGTTCCGCCGGCATGTCCGTCACCATTGTGCTCTGCGCCGGCAATACCCTGGAACGATGAACGGTGTTTCCGAATGCGTCGGTCGATGCCTCATCGATCGGAATATCCACCTCGACGAACTGCGATCCGCCGTCGGGGGCGGAGGTAAAGCGAACGACCTTCATCAGAGCCTCCAGGAGAGCAACTTCGCGCCGCGTCGCACCAGCCTCAAGCCGCCTGCGCGAGCATGGGCAAGCCAGTTGATTGACTCTAACACCTGTTTTCCACGCCGTATCTTTTTGATGATGGCGCGGGATCGGATGCAGCGCTCGCCCGCCCGGGGCCTCGCGGTTCGTCGGCGTCAATCCATAGGCCCCGCGAGCGACGTGGTTCCCGACGGGCTTATTCAGGGAGGAAAGCCCTGATCGCCTCGCTGATCTCGGCGGCGTGGGTTTCGAGCGCGAAGTGTCCGGCATCGAGAAAGCGGATGTCGGCATTGGGAATGTCGCGTTTGTAGGCCTCGGCACCCGGCGGCAGGAAGAACGGGTCGTTCCTGCCCCAGATCGCAAGCAGCGGCGGTTTGCGGTCACGAAAATATGCCTGGAAGGCCGGGTAAAGAGCGACATTGCTGGCATAATCCAGCATCAGGTCGAGCTGTACTTCGTCGGCGCCGGGACGTTCCAGATAGTAGGAATCGAGCGCCATGCCGTCGGGCGCAACCAGCGCGGCGTCGGGTACGCCGTGGGTGTATTGCCAGCGCACCGAGTCCGGGGTCAGCAATTCGCGTAGTGCCTGGCGATTGGCGTCGGTGGGATCGCGCCAATAGCGCTCGATCGGGTTCCAGCCGTCGCTGAGCCCTTCCTTATAGGCGTTGCCGTTCTGCGAGATGATCGCCGTAATGCGCTCGGGATGCGAAAGTGCGAGGCGCAGCCCGGTCGGCGCGCCATAATCGAAAATGTACATCGCGAAACGGTCGAGGCCGACGATTTCAGTGAAACGCCCGACGACCTGCGCAAGGTTCGCGAAATTGTAGGTGAATTTGTCGCGCGGCGGCAGGGCGGTGCGACCGAAGCCCGGCAGGTCGGGAGCAACCAGGTGAAAGCGATCAGCCAGCATGGGGATCAAATCGCGGAACATATGGCTGGACGTCGGAAAGCCGTGCAGCAGCAACAGAGTTGCGGCGTTCGGCCGGCCGGCTTCCCGATAAAAAACATCGAGGCCGTCGACGTCAACCGTACGGTAACTTGTGTTCACGGCAGTACTCCTCGGTTTGGCGACGATGTCTTGCCGGCGCATCGTCGAGCAAAGCAGGCCTCATGAACGCATGAAATACTGTCTATCGCCTGGATCGATAATCCCGAGTTTATGATAGTCATCTTTTCATTAAATGAGACAAACAAGCTGCCGCAGCACCCGGTTTTCGCCGGCTGGTAATGCCGTCTGTTACTATTCGGCCGGTTTTTTGCACAGCCAGTGGACTAAATCGGACCCTTCGCACCCATCTCTTTCGTCATACCGGCGCAGGCCGGTACCCATAGTTCCGCCAACGAAGCGGCTGACGGATGGGTCCCGGCTCCGCCAGGAATGACGCGACAGGGTGCTGAACGTCTGACCGACACCACTAGATCGGCATGCCGATCTCGGCTTCGGCGAGGGCGCCGTCCGGCATGACGTGGCGGATACGGTCGAGCTGCATGGTCGTTCGCTTCATCAGGCGCCTCGCACCGGAGTCGAACGGTGTGCGCCGGTGCATCGTAAAGCCGTTATCCCAAAGGACCAGATCGCCGACCTGCCATTGGTGGGCGTATACGAACTCGTCGCGGGTGGCGCTCTGGTACACCTCGTCCAGCAATGCGAGACCTGAGGCGGTATCCATGTAGTCGATGCCGGTCGTGGTCGTCGAATCGAGGTAGAGCGAGCGGTCGCCGGTCTCGGGATGGGCCCGGACGAGTGCGTGCGTCACCGGCGGGGTCTGGCGTTTCGCCTCTTCGGAAATCTGCTGATCGACCGCCCGCCCGTACCCCGCGAGGCGCTTCGTGTAATCGAAAACGCCGCGTTTCCCGCTGATCCTGGTCCGCAGTTGGCGCGACAGCCCGGCATAGGCCGCGCGCAGATCGACCCAGAAGGTCTCGCCGCCTGCGGGCGGCAGTTCGAGCGCATAGAGCGCCGCACCGGTCGCCGGTTTCAGCATGTAGGACTGATCGGAGTGCCATTGCAGCTCGCCGTCGCCGAGCCCGCCGATCGGCTGGCCAAGCGCGTCCTTCAGATTGGAGAGGACAGTGATTTCGGGCGTCGTGGGTGACGCCCAATCACTCCGAACCGTGCGCTCAAGCCGCCCGAACAAAGCGCAGAACGCTGCGAGTTCCGCCTCGCTCAACGCCTGGCGGCGGAACACCAGCACACCGTATTGCGCATACAGCGCGCGCAGCTCGGCGGCGATTGCGGCGTCCGGTTTCTCCCACAAAGAAAGGCCGACGATTTCTCGAGCCAGGGTTGGGTGGAGTGGACGCGTTTCCAGCACGGCTATGCCTCCCTGGCCGGTAAAACCGACCGACAAGAATATCAGGCGGTGATGAACCGTCAGCAAAACCGCTCTGCGCGAAACGGCGCCGGGTCCACAAATGGGGTGTCGCCCAGCATCATCTCGGCAAGCAGGCGTCCTGTCGTTGGGCCAAGGGTAAAGCCTTGATGGGCATGGCCGAACGCGAACCATAGATGCGCTTGCGCCGGGGCAGGGCCGATGATCGGCAACATGTCGGGAGTGCACGGCCGTATCCCCATCCAGGGCGTTTGCTCGACCGCATCCTCGAGCGGCAGCAAGGTTCGCGCGATGGCCTCTGCGCGGCGCAGCTGCACCGGGGTCGGGTCGGCCGACGGACGCGCGAATTCCGCTCCCGTCGTCAGGCGAATGCCGCGCCGCATCGGCGCCAGCAGGAACCCGTTGGAGCCGACCGGTCGCGTCAACCCGGCATTCCCCTTTGGTTTGAAATGCAGGTGATAGCCGCGCTTGCCGAAAAGCGGCGGTGCATACCCGAAGCGCTTTGTGACGCGATCGGAGGAGATGCCGAGAGCGACGACCGCCTCGGCCGCTTCGATGGTCGATCCGTCGCCGGCGGAGACGCGCCAGCCGGCGCCGTGGCGCGTCAGGGTCGCGGCATCGCCGATCACAAACGTTCCGCCCAGCCGTTCGAACAGCGCGGCATAACTCAGCGTCAAGGCATGTGGATCATTGACGGCGTAGGGATCGGTCCAGTGCACGCCGCCGGCAAATCCAGTGCGCAAATGCGGTTCCGCTTCTTCGAGGGCCTTGGGATCGAGCGGAATGAAATTGACGCCGAAATCGCGTTTTGCCGCCTCGGCCTTGGCAAGATCGGCATCGAGCGCGGCGGTGTCCTCGTAGGCTCTGATGTAGCCGACCGGCCGCAGCAACTCGATCGAGCCGGCTTCCTCGGCGAGCTTGCGGTGTTCGTCGATACAGGTTGCGATCAGCGAGCCGTAATGTCGCGCAATCGTGGCATAGCGGTCGGGCGCCGAATTGCGCCAGTAGCCGAGCAGCGGCCGGATAAAGCCCGGCAAGGCAGAGAGGTGGTAATAGGCGTCGACGGAACGATTGCGCGCGATGCGCCGCAACTCCGCGAATGCGCGCGGAAACGGATAGGGAAACACCGCCTCGCGTTGCACCAAGCCGGCATTGCCGAAGGAGGCCTCCTCACCCGGTGGGCGCCGGTCGAGCAGCACAACCTGCTTGCCGCGCTTTTGCAGATGCGCGGCAACCGACACACCAATCATCCCGGCCCCAAGGACCATCACATCGGCCTGCATCCGGTCACTCTACCGCATGCGAAAACCGCGTCCATGCCGCGATGCGGCTACCCTGGTCTGTCTCCCGGCGGCCGTCTTCTGTCACCCGAGCGGATCGACAGATTTCTTCAGCAAGTGCCCCGGCCTGGTCGCCGGTTTTTGTTGGCCATGCGTTTGTGCGGCGCAGCCCTTCGGGCCAGGTGCAGGCGCTCGACGCTGGCACCGCCCTCGCGGCGTACACGCTGCGAGGGCGGTGCCGAGGTGGCGCTTTAGGCGCGGGCGCCCTGGTAGAGCGGGTTGCGGATGATCTGACCGGGCAGTGCGTCGGTCAGCTGGCCGTTATCGAGCAACACCGTGCCGTTGACCACCACATGGTCGATCCCGACCGCATCGCGCTTCACCTGCACGCTGCCGGTCGGCATCGTGTAGGACGGCTCACGCGGCTTGGAGGCGATCGTATCCGGGTCGAACACCGTCAGGTCGGCGATCTTGCCGGCCTGCACAAAGCCGCGATCATGCATGTCGTGCATCAGCGCGGTCTTGCCGGTCAACCGATAGACCGCGTCTTCCAGCGTCAATGCCTGCTGTTCGCGCACCCAGTGGCTCAACAGGTGCGTGCTGTACTCCTGCCGGTCCTGCGAATGCGGGCGGGCGCCGCCGTCGCTGGTGCCGATCACGGTGTATTGCGAGCCGAGGATCGCCTTTTGCGCCGCCGGATCGGTATTGCGGTCGACCCCGATGAAATAGGTCTGGAGGTCTTCGTCGAGCGACAGGTCGAGAAAGGCGTCCATCACGCTCTTGCCCTGGTCCTGGGCGATTTGCGCGATGCTTTTGCCTTCGAGCCCGCGATTGCGCTCGTGCTGGGTCATAAAGACCTGCACGAGGTCCCAGCGGCGGTTGAAAAAGCCGCGGGAGACACCGCGCCGGTTGGTGCCCGGCAGAGTCTGCGCCACCGTACCCTCGACCGCTTCGGCCGAAAGTGCCTTGCGGGTTTCGGGATCGCGGAACGCCTTGATGCGGTCCTGCGAGGGCAGGGCCATCACCCGGTCCCAGGTCGGCATGCCGCGGAACAAACCGTTCGGGTTGGTGATGTCTTCATCCTGCGGCACGTCGAGCCCGTGCAGCAGATCGAAGATCGCCCCCGCCACCACCGAGGTGCATGAGCCATAGCACCGCGCGCCGGTCTTGAACGATTCTTCGAGCCACTGCAGATGCTGCTGCCACTCTTCCGGCCGTTCGATCGGCTGCGACACGAGGTTGTAGATCGACGGGCGCCCGGTACGCGCGGCCAGTTCCTGCGCGATTTTGCGGGTCGCCGCAGTGCCGCCGGGCGCGCCGCCGGCGACCTGGAAGATGCCGGTGCCGAGTTCGCCGAGCACGCTCGCCAATGCCCAGCGCTCATCATTGTCGCAATGGCCGGCGGGGTCGCCGCGATCCTTTGGTGCCGTGCTGAAGCCGAGCGCGCCGTCATACATCGCTTCGCGCACCAGCCGCTGCATCGCGGCGAGTTCTTCCGGCGTTGCCTGTACCCGCTCCGAGGCGGCCTCGCCCATCACATAGCGGCGGATGCCGGAGTGGCCGATCAACGCGCCGACATTGCAGCCGCGCTTGCGGCCGAGGGCATTCATATAATCGCCGACCGATTCCCAGGTGACGTCGACACCGGCCTTCAGCACCGGCAGCGGAATCTGTTCGGCGTCGGAAAAGAACTGCAGATACCATTCGGCGTCGCCCGGCCGCACCGGCGCGATGACCTGGCCGCACTGGCCGACGACGATCGTGGTGTGGCCGTTCTGCACCGACGAGCCGCAATAAGGGTCCCACACCGCCTGCGGGTCGAAATGCGTGTGGTGATCGATAAACCCGGGCGCGACGACGCGGCCTTCCGCATCGATTGTGCGCGTTGCCGCCGACCCGGCATATTTGCCGACCCCGACGATTTTGCCGTCCTGCACGGCAACGTCCGCGTTGAATGCCGGCGCGCCCGAGCCGTCCACCACCCGCCCGTTTTTGATCAACAGATCGTAAGCCATGTTTCCTCCTTGCTGCCCCCGCTGCGTCCGGGCATCGACGCCGGCATGCGCCGGTCGCTTGCGGCAAGGCTTTTTTTGAGGTTCTCACGCCAGCTCTTGGCCGTATCGAAAGTTGAGATTAGGCCATCCTGAAGGCTGCAGCAAAATGTTCCCGCATGTATGCCCAGAAAACCTTGACGCTGCCATTCGGTGAGCGGCACTGCCATTTCCGTCGCGTATTAACCATTTTGAAGGACAGGGTGCTCATAGTTGGGCGATCATCGTCAGACGACGAGATGAAGGTGGCCGCCGCGCTTCTGGCGGTCGCGTTTGTCAAGGCGGAGCCGAGCATGACACTCCATAGCACCGTCACGCAGCCTCAGTCCGGAGTCCGGGCAATGCCGATGCAGCGGGTCATGTCGATGGCGGCCCCACCCGAAACGCGAGCCGACATCCCGCTGGCGGTCCGGGCACGGGCGCGCCTGCTGCAGATGCACTACGAAAGCAAAGTGGGGCATATCGGCGGCAATCTTTCGGCGCTCGATGCCTTGCTGCATCTTCATTGCCGCGTCATGTCCGACGATGATCTGTTCGTCCTGTCGAAAGGCCACGCGGCCGGGGCACTGTACATCGCCCTGTGGGCTGCCGGTCTGCTTGACGAGAATGAGTTGCGCAGCTTCCACCAGGACGGCACACGGCTCGCCGGCCATCCCGTCGCCGGTTGGCATAAGCGCATCCCGTTCGCCACTGGGAGCCTGGGACATGGGCTTGGGCTGGCGGCCGGCGCCGCGCTGGCGAGGCAACTGCGCGGCGATCCCGGAACGGTCTACTGCCTGCTGTCCGATGGCGAGTGTGAGGAAGGCTCGACCTGGGAGAGCATCCTGTTGGCGCACCATCGCAAACTTGCCAATCTGGTGATCCTCGTCGATGCCAATGGCCTGCAGGGGTTCGGATCGACGGCGGAGGTTGCCTCGCTCGAACCGCTCGCGCCGAAATTTCGTGCTTTCGGCATGCAGGTTGTCGAGATCGACGGCCATGCACCGGCCGCGTTGGATGGCGCGCTCGAAAAGCGGCGCGCCGGCCCGCTCGTGGTGCTGATGCGTACGGTCAAGGGCCGGGGAGTGTCGTTCATGGAGGGCCGCATGGAGTGGCATTATCTGCCCCTCAATGACGCGCAATATGCGGCAGCCCTTCGGGAGCTTGGCGTCCTATGAGGCAGGCGTTCTGCTCCGCCCTCGTGGCTTTGAGCCAGGAGCGTCCCCTGATTTTCTTTACCGGCGATCTCGGCTTTATGGCGCTTGAGCCGCTGCAGCAGGCGATGGGCCGGCGCTTTGTCAACGCCGGCGTCGCCGAGCAGAACATGGTCGGCTTGGCAGCGGGCGCCGCGAGCACCGGCGAACAGTGCTGGGCCTACAGCATCGCGCCGTTCATCTACGGGCGGCCCTTCGAACAGATCCGCAACGATGTCTGCCTGCACGACATGGACGTAAAGCTGGTCGGCAACGGCGGCGGCTACGGCTATGGGGTGATGGGCGCAACACACCATGCGATCGAAGATTACGGCGTCTTGCTGACGCTGCAAAACATGCGTGTCTTTGTGCCGGCCTTCGCCGACGACCTGGAACCCGTGGTGCGGCGCATGGCGACCGACCCGCATCCGGCCTATCTGCGGCTCGGCCGTTGCGAAAAGCCCAACGGCTGGGAGCTTCCGCCTTATGCGCCGTGGCGCTGTCTGCTGGCCGGAGAACTCGGCGTGCTGATCGTCGTCGGGCCGAATGCGGGGTCGATCCTGCAAGCCGCGTCCGTCTTGCCCGAGCAGGCCCGCCCGGAAATCTGGGTCGCCAGCGAATTGTCGGCGACGCTGTCCGTGCCCGCCGCCTGCCGCGCCCGTATCGTCGAAACCGGTGCGTTGTTCGTGCTGGAGGAACATGTGCCGCACGGCAGTTTCGGGCAGATGCTGGCCTATGCGCTGCTGGAGATACGGGAAAGTCCGCCGCTGTTCCGGCATTTTGCGGCGCGCGGCTACCCGTCCGGCCGCTACGGCTCGCAAGCCTATCACCGCACCGAAAGCGGCCTGGAGGCCCGCAGCGTCCTTGCCGAGATTGGTCGGCTGACGCGCCGATGACCGATCCTGATTTCCGTCGCAAGGTCGAGAGCCTCCAAGGACCCGTCCTGGTGCTCGGCGCGAGCGGCTTTGTCGGCGCCAATCTGCTGCGCCAACTGCTGCGCTATCGCACGGATGTGTTCGGCACCTGTTCGCCGACTGCCGCCTGGCGGCTGGAGGGCCTGCCCTCGGCGCATGTGATCCCCGGCGACCTGCTGATCGAGCAGAATATCGAAAAGCTGCTCGACACGGTGCGACCGCGTACCGTGTTCGACTGTGTCGCCTACGGCGCCTACTCATTCGAGAACGACGTCGGCCTGATTTACCGCACCAACATCGACCTGACCGCTCGGCTGATCGAGCAACTCGGCCGGCGCAAGCTGCACCGCTATGTGCACGCCGGCAGTTCTTCCGAATACGGCGACGATGCGGCTGGACCGGTGGAAGACAGCGCGCTGCGCCCCAACAGCCATTACTCCGTGTCGAAGGGCGCCGCCGCCGGATTACTGCAATACGCCGGCAGAAAGCTCGGCTTTCCCGGCGTCAATTTACGGCTGTACTCGATTTACGGCCCGTATGAAGACGCCGCGCGGCTGGTGCCGACCGCAATTCTCAAGGGGCTGCGCGGCGAGCACACGAGTTATGTCGATCCGGAGATTTCCCGAGATTTTCTCTATGTCGACGATGCTTGCGAGGCGTTTGTCGAGGCAGCGCTGAACCTGCGCGAAGACCGTTACGGGGAATCCTATAATATCGGTAGCGGCAGCATGACCACGATCGGCATGTTCGCCCAACTCTGCCAGGAATTGTTCGTGTTGCCGGGGGAGCCGCACTTCACGATGCCCAGTCGGACCTGGGACGTGCCGCACTGGTTCTCCAACCCGGCAAAGGCCGAGACGGAACTCGGCTGGCGGGCCCGCACGCCGCTGCGCGACGGGCTGCAAGCGATGGCCGAATGGTGCCGTTCGCTCGATGATATCGGCCGCTACGAAAAATCCTCGAAGAAGTTCGGCCCGGACGAAATCCGCAGCGTGTCGGCCGTCATTGCCTGTTACCGGGATGCACAGGCGATCCCGATCATGTACAGCCGGCTGAAGGCGACCTTCGAAAAGCTCAACGTCGCGCATGAGATTATTTTCGTGAACGACAACTCGCCCGACAACAGCGAGGAGGTCATCCGAGGTCTTTCGGTGCGCGACCACAACGTGATCGGCGTATCGCATTCGCGCAATTTCGGGTCGCAGTCGGCCTTCCGCAGCGGCATGGAAGTCGCGACGAAAAACGCCTGCGTGCTGCTCGACGGCGATCTGCAGGACCCGCCGGAACTGATCGAGCAGTTCATGGCGAAGTGGCGCGAGGGATATGATGTCGTCTATGGCCACCGCGTCGAGCGCGAGGCGCCCTGGTACATGGAATTGGCCTACAAGACGTTCTATCGCCTGTTCAAGGCATTCTCGTATGTCGCAGTGCCGCGCGACGCCGGCGATTTCTCGCTGATGGACCGGCGCGTCGTGCGCTGCCTGCTGAGCTTTCCCGAGCGTGACCTGTTCATCCGCGGCGTGCGGGCGTTTGTCGGTTTTCGCCAGACCGGAATCGATTACGTCCGGCCGGAGCGGATGTTCGGCGTCTCGACCAACAATTTTCTCGGCAATATCGGATGGGCGAAAAAGGGCATCCTCTCTTTCACCAATATGCCGCTCAATGTGCTCAGCGCTGCCGGTGCGGCGCTGTTTGTGCTGTCGCTGCTGTTGGGTCTGGTGTACGTCGCGTCGCGGCTGCTGTTTCCGCAGGCGGCGCCGCGCGGTTTTACCAGCCTCGTGCTGATCGTGATCTTTTTCGGCTCGCTCAACCTGCTCGCCGCCAGTCTGATCGGCGAATACATCGCCAAAATCTTCGAGGAAGTGAAACACCGTCCTCACTTCATCCGCCGCAGCTTTGTGCGCGACGGCGAGGTGCGCGAGGCGAGCGAAGCCAGCCATGTGTCGTTCCTGCAGAACAGATAGGCGGAGCCGCCAGCCAGCCGGCGGGCGACGGCAGATGATGCGTAAACGAGCCCTTGCAGTGCTGTGCAGTGGAAAGCAGGCGCGGCTCTGGCTGCAGATTTTGCGTTTCGCCCTGGTGGGCCTCGTGAACACCGGCTTCGGTTATGCCGCCTTTGCCGTGTTGATCTTGATGGGGGCGGGTCTGCTTGCCGCGCTGATTCTGGCGGCGTTCGCGGGCATGGCCTTCAACTTCCAGACTTCGCGCCGGCTGGTGTTCTATGATGGCGGCCCGGGCCGCATCGTGCGTTTCACTGTCCTCTATGCCGTGGTGCTGGGGCTGAATTGGGCGGCGCTGCAGGTGGCGGCGCAACTCGGTCTGCCGAGCCTTAAGGCGCAAGCGTTGTTGGCCGTCCCGGTGGCTGCAATTTCATTCCTCGGGCAGCGGTTTCTGGTATTCGCGCCAGCGGCGCAGCAGGCATGAGCAGGGCTGGCATCCGGCGCAATCTGCTCGACCGCGCTGCCGAAGATTTTCAGCCGCCGCTGTTCAGGCCCAACAATTCGGTGCGAAACCGGCTGGAAAATCGATTGCGCCGACTTCTCGACCTGCAAGCGGGATCAATCTGGCGGGATTTGCGCCGCGCGCTTGCTGGGGAACGCGGCCGCCTGCTCGACATCGGTTGCGGCGCGCAGGTTTATCGCGATCTCATTCCCGATGCGGTGTCCTATCATGGGATCGACATCAGCGATGCGCCGGCGCGGTTTGGCTACGACCTTCCGGACACTCACTATTTCGATGGCGATGACTGGGGCGTCCCCGACGAGACATTCGATATCGTGCTGTGCACGGAAGTTCTGGAGCATGTGGCGGACCCTGCCGCCTTTCTTGGCCGCGCCGCGCGCTGCCTGCGGCCCGGCGGGCGCCTTCTGCTGACGGTCCCGTTTGCGGCGCGCTGGCACTTCATTCCGCACGATTACTGGCGCTACACGCCGTCGGCCCTCAAGATGCTGCTGTCGTCGGCGGGGTTCGACGAATGCATCTGTCATGCGCGGGGCAATCCGCTGACGGTCGCCTGCTACAAGGCAATGACATTGCACTTGATGATGCTTTTCGGAGCGCCGGACAGCCGCCCCGGCTTGGCGAAGCGCGCTCTGGGCGCCTTGTTGCTTCCGGTGTTCGCCATCGTTGCGTGCGCCGCCAATTTGTCCCTCACCGCCGACTGGGGTGACGATTGCCTCGGCTACACCGTAACCGCTCGGCGCAAGTCTTAACTCGGGCGAGCGAGCAGTATGGCGAAAGCAGCGTTTGCGCGCCTTTTGATACCTTCAATATGCATTTCGCTATTGATCATAATTTCTTTAATATATGCTCATAATAAAGAAACCTACCATATCATCTTGACTATTTGGATGATGCGGCCGTTTTCCCATCCGTTTATTGATTGGGAATGGGTGCCGTCAGCGGTCGCGTGCTGGAACCAGGGTGTCGATGTTTATGTCGATAATACCTGTTACGCGCCGATCGCGCATGGTCGCCACGCGTACTCACCCCTCTGGCTGCGCGCTACTTTTCTGCCGCTCGGTCCGCAATGGTTCGCTCCTGTCGGTCTCGCGGTGGCGGTGTTGTTTCTCTTGTCGCTCGCATGCCTGCCGCCGCCCCGCCGGCGCCTCGATTTCGTCATCCTCCTGCTGGCGGCGACGTCGAGCCTGACGGTTTTCGCCATCGAGCGCGGCAATGTCGACATCATCATGTTCCTGATGGCGATATTGGGCGTACAGCTCTGGGCCGGCCGGCTGCCGCAGCGCCTCGGGGCCTACGCGGTCTTTACCGGGATGGGGCTGCTGAAATTCTATCCCCTGGTGCTGTTGCTGCTGGCGCTGCGTGAGCGCGCCAGGATTTTTATCGCCGTGTCGCTGGCGGCGGCCACGGTCGTCATCGGCTTTGTCTGCGGCTACTGGGACGAGCTGCGAGCCGCGACGCACAATGTCGCGACGGGATCATACTTCACTGACCTGTTCGGCGCGATGAACCTGCCGTACGGACTGGCCTCGCTCGGGTTGCGGGCCGCTGCACGGCACGGTGTGACCGACAGCGCGACGCTCGTGCTGATCGGCCGCGACATGCCCCGAGCACTGCTGGTGATCCTGGTGCTGGAGGCAGCGATACGCGCCTTGTGGCTCTCGAAGCGCCGCGGCGTCGGTCGCGGCGTCGCTGCGTTGCCCGCGCGGGACCGGGGTTTTTTGCTGGCTGGCGCCGTGCTGATCTGCGGCTGCTTTTTTGCCGGCCAGAACATCGGCTACCGCGCAATCTTTCTGCTGCTCGTTCTACCCGGCCTGCTCAAACTCGCACAGACGCTGCCGGGCGTCGCGGGCCGCATGATGCTCGGCACCTGCGTTGCGATCCTGTTCGTCATGTGGGTGTTGTTCCTGCAGTTCTGGCTTTACGCGATCAACATCAAAGAAGTGATGCCTGGCGAGGGCCTGGAGCGCACTGTTTCAGGCATGCTGCACTGGGGGCTGCACGAACTGGCCTGGTGGTGGATCATCGGCGTTCTGCTGTCCACCATCGTGGGCTTCGTCCTCGACGCGCCGATATGGCGTACAGTGATCGGCAGAGGGTGCCCGATCGCCCGCCAGCCCCCTTCGATCTCCAACCATGATACCGGCCGTGCCGTCGCGCGTCGGGGGAAATAAACATGGATTTGACTGCGTCGATGCGGCATCGCGACTGCCCGGTGTGCCGCGGACCGGCGGGCAATGCCGTGCTGTTCATGCGCAATTCGTTGGATGTATCGCGGCTGACGGCGGCGAGTTTTGCCTCGCGCAAGACGCCGGAATTCATGTCTTATCGGTTGGTTCGCTGCGCGGCGTGCGCGACGGTTTTCGCCAGCGAGGCGCCGACCGCGTCGGCACTCGCAAACGCCTATCACCAGGCCGATTACAGCACAGCGGCAGAGGCGTCTCTCGCTGCGATGGTGTACCGCAATTCTCTTGAGCCGTTTCTGGCGGAGTTGCCGCGCCGCGAAACCGCGCTGGAGATCGGCGCCGGCACCGGTGTGTTCCTCGGTCATCTCAAGGAACTCGGGTTTCGCGAGCCAATCGGCATCGAGCCGTCACCGGCCGCGATTGCCGCGGTGCCGGCGGCGGTGCGGCCGAGCATTCGCGAGGGGGTTTTCACGGGCGACGAATTTCCGCCCGAAAGCCTGTCGCTGGTCTGCTGTTTCCAGACCCTGGAGCATGTACCCGAGCCGCTCGACCTCGTCGAGGCCGCCTTCAGAATGCTGCAGCCGGGAGGGATGATTGCGCTGGTTACGCACGATTACACTGCGCCGATCAACCGGATGCTGGGGCGTCGCTCACCGATCATCGACATCGAGCATGTGCAGCTTTTCTGCCCGCAATCCCTGCGCTATCTCGTGTGCAGCGCCGGCTACCGCCTGACCGACATCGTGCCGATCCGCAACGTCTACCCGCTGAACTATTGGCTCAGTCTACTGCCGCTGCCGGCAGGTTTGAAACGATTCACCCTGGCAAGTGCCCGGGCAATTCATCTCTCGCAACGGAATATCGGGCTTTATGTCGGCAACGTGCTGACGGTTGCCCGCAAGCCGAATTAGACCATGCGCCGGCGGTGAAACGATCCTCCGTCCCGCCAGGAGTATCCTTGGGCGGGACGGAGACATTCGTAGTCCGTTACGCGCCGGGCGGGAAAAACACCAGGGCGCGCGCCTCGATGCTTTCCCTCGGTGGTGCGTCCGGGGTCAGCGGGTTCTCGAACGAGGTATGGAACGACAGCCGGGCACGGCCGTCATTGGCGCTGTCGTGCACCCGGATGAACAGGACCTCGTCGGTCTGCATTTGCGAGAAATAATACCAGCGATGTGCCGGGTTGTATGCGACCCGCGAGGTCTCGCCGCGTACATGGCGGTAGACGAGGTCGCTGGCAATCAGGTCGTCGTCGGTAAAGCTTCGCGCATCGCACAGCGCGAGCGGCGAATCCTGGATCGGCCCGCGCACCGGACGCCAGACATTGACGATGCCGAACCGATGCTGCAGCAACTCGTCTGCGTCCGCGCCGAGGTGATCGCGCACGCGCCGCGGTGCGGAATTGACCGTGTGGTCGTTATGCACTTGTCGCGACGGCGCGGCGAGGCCCCGCTCGGCATTGCGGACATTATGGTCGAACACAAAGACGCGGCTCGCACCGAGGGTGTCACGCAACAGGCGTTCGACCTCCGGGTAGTAGGTGCGCTTGATCTCATCCGGCGAATAAAAATCGCGGACCGCGGTCGGCGCCTTGACCAGGGCAAAACCGTTGCGGTCGAGCGTAAACTCGGACTCGCGGCCGCGGACATCTTCGATGGTCACATCGTGTGGATCGTCGATGCCGTTCCACACCGGCACGCCGGCCGGCGGTTCGATGCGATAGCGCGCCGGCTTTTCGGCGCCACGCTTGAGGTAATACAGCGTCGACGTAACGGTTTGCGGATTGATCGCGGCATCGAGCGGCATGATACGATTCCTCCGATGTTGGGCGCGTCGTTCGTGTTCAAACGACGCAATGCGTTTACTACCCCACGCCGTCGCGTTGCTGTCAATCTTCATTACGGTTCGAAGGCGTGGATGCGTTTTATTCACAGACTTAGAAAGTTATTTTCAGGCTCGGCAGCCATGTCGTCGCGGTCGTCGATGACGGCAGCCGGCAACGATCGTCAGATCGCGCTCGACGGCGGGCGCGGCTAATCCATCCAGCTGACATGCGCCGCGACGACGCGCCAGCCTTCGGGAAAGCGCACCCAGCTCTGCATCTGGCGACCGGTCCGGCCGTTGCTGCCGCGGTGGAACAGGGTACTAGCGGTCGCAAAATCCCGGCCGAAGGTGGTAATGACCGTTCCTGAGATCACGCGAATGCCGGGCGGCGTACGGGCGGAGCGGAAGGCCGCGATCTGTGCAGACCCGTAAAGGTTCTCGGCGAGACCAAATCGGATCGTGTAAGGCGCATCGCGAAAAATCGCATCGAGCATCGCCACGTCATTCTCGTTCAGCGCCTGCTCGTAGCGCTCAAACGCCGCCGTCACCTCGGCAAAGACTGCCGGAATATTGATTTCGGGCTCGACCGGAGGGTGTGCGATCAGGTCATCCATCAATGCAGCTTGCCACGGCGAGCCCATCTGCTCCAGTGCCGCGGCGATCCGCCATGCACCGGCTTCGCGCTCAGGCGCCGCGATGACCTGCACCCCGAAAAATTAAACAGCCGCTTTGTTAAATTGGCGGACCCGATACGATTCGAACGTACGACCCCTGCCTTCGGAGCAATTTAACCTGCCCTTCGACCAACTGCGATGGGCTTCGCTCCAATGCGCTATGCTACTGTAATCACTAAACAATTTTAATTTTCGGCTCGCCTGGCGTACCCTCGAACACGCTCCGACTTGCGTCCGGCTGCTTACGTGGTGCTTACGCGAGAATGGGAGTTTGGACGGGAGAATTCCCATGGCTAAGCTCACGAAGCGGCTCGTCGATGCCGCCGAGTCCCTCGAGAAAGACTATGTCATCTGGGATGACGAGCTACCAGGTTTCGGCCTGCGCGTCTTCGCTTCCGGCAAGCGCAGCTACGTCCTTCAATACCGCGCCTTGGGCCGCTCGCGCCGCTACACCATCGGCTTGCATGGCGTCTGGACGGCCGAAAGCGCTCGGCAGGAGGCGAAGGTCCAGTTGGGCCGCGTTGCTCAGGGCGACAACCCCGCCGAGGAGCGCCAGCTCGATCACAAGGCCATCACGGTCAAGGAGCTCTGCACGCTCTACGTCAATGACCTGAACGCAGGCCTCATCTTGG
>DATAUE010000155.1:0-2684 GCA_036268425.1 Allostellaceae bacterium | reverse complement strand
AGCGGATAATCCTGCAGCACCCAGGGAATGTCGTCGCCGATGGCTTCAATGGCTTGCTTGAAGTAGCCGGTGATCTGGTCGTCGGTGCGCAGCGACGGCGGCGGCGCGATCATCACCCCGGCCGCCCCCGCATCCATCGAGGCCCGCGCCAGCGAACGCATCGCGGCAAAGCCGGGCGCGGAGACGCCGACGATGATCTGCATGTTCCTGGCGCGCTTCACGAACCGCTTGGCGACTTCCTCGGCCTCGGAGGCCTCCAGCTTCGGCGCCTCGCCCAGAATGCCCAGCACGATGACGCCGTCGCAGCCGACCTCGGCGTAGAAGTCGGTCAGCCGGTCGATCGATTTCTCGTCGATGCGGCCGTCGTCGTGGAACGGCGTCGGGGCGATGGCAAAGGTGCCTGCGGCCTGGGGAGTGAGTTTCATGAAGGGATGCCTTTTGCTTGCTTTCATCATTCCGGGATGGTCCGAAGGACCAGACCCGGAATCTCGACAATACGATTACAGCTCGTCATTCCGGGTTCGAGGCTTCGCCTCGCCCCGGAATGACGAGAATATCAGAACCGCCGCGCGCCTGCCTTGATCTCTTCCTCGGAGAAGAAAATATCCTGGGCGTGTTCGACCACATCCTGGGCTTTCCAGCCCGTATGCGGCGGCTTCCAGCCCGGCTTTTCCATCATCCGCATCTCACGCACCCCGCGCGGGCCGGAGACGCCGAGGACCTTGCCGGTCTGGTCGCCCGATAGTTCGCTGACCATGTATAGCACGGCTGGCGCGATGCCATCCGGGCCCAGGGCGGCCCCCGGGTTCTCGATATAACGGGGCAGATCTGATGTCATCCGGGTCAGCGCGCCCGGGGCCAGCGTCCATATCCGGATGTTGTATTTGCGGCCCTCGATCGCCAGCACGTTGGAGAGGCCCCAGATACCGCCCTTGGCCGAGCCGTAATTGCTCTGGCCGAAATTGCCGATCAGGCCCGAGGTCGACGAAGTATTGACGATAACGCCGCCGCCGTTCTCGCGCATCCAGCGGAACACCGGCTGGGTGACGCAGAAGGTGCCCTTCAGATGCACCTTCATGACCTTGTCCCAGGCAGCTTCCGTGGCCTTGGCAAAGGTCTGGTCGAGCAGGATGCCGGCATTGTTGACGAGGATGTCGGCGCGGCCGAAATGCTTGATGGCGTCGTCGAACACCGACTGGCCGCCGGCCATGGTCGAGATGTCCGAGCCGTTGGCGACCGCGCGGCCGCCCGCCGCCTTGATCGCATCGACCACGTTCTGCGCCATCAAGGTATCGCCGCCACTGCCGTCACGCGGGCCGCCGAGGTCGTTGACCACGACCGCAGCACCCTCGCTGGCGAACAATCTGGCGTAGGCCTCACCGAGCCCGCCGCCCGCGCCGGTGATCAGCCCCACCTTGCCGTCGAGTAATCCCATGACGATTCTCTCCCTTAGTCGGTAACCGTCATTCCGGGTTCGCTACGCGCCCCGGAATGACGGTGTCATCCCAGCATCGTCTTGCCGTTCTTGATCACCGTGACATTGCGCGATTTCACCTTGGCTTCGAATGAAATCACGTTGCCGTCCTTCCACAGATCCATGGTCACGGTCTCGCCGGGATAGACCGGCGCGGAAAACCGGGCGACGTGCTGCTTGAAAGCGCTCGCATCGTAATCGGCATAGGTCTGCAACACACCCCGGCAGGTCAGGCCGTAGGTGCACATGCCGTGCAGGATCGGCCGCGGAAAACCGGCGCGCTTGGCAAACTTAGGATCGCTGTGCAGCGGGTTGCGGTCGCCGCAGAGACGATACACCAGCGCCTGGCCGGGCGCGGTTGAGATATCGACACTCCGGTCGGGCGCGCGGGCCGGCACCTTGTGCGGCTCGGGCTGGCCTTCCGACGGTCCGCCAAAACCGCCATCGCCGCGGGCGAATTGCGACGAGATCAGCGTGGCGAGTTTTTCACCTTTGTCGTCGCGGAGCACGGTGCGGCGGATGATGACAGCACCCTTGTCCTTGCCCTTGTCGAACACGCCGACCACGTCGGCATCCGCCGTGATGTGGGCCGCGGTCGGCAGCGGCTTGTGAAAGGTGATGTCGCGCTCGCCGTCCACCACCATCAGCCGGTTGGTGTCGATATGCCCCGGTGCTGCGCCCCATGCGGCGACCGAGGCGAAGGTCGGCACCACCTTCAATTCGCGCTTTTCGAAACCGGCCTCGTTGACGAAGGCAAGTTCCTTTTCGTCCATCGGGTCGGCGCCCATGCCGATACCGACGGCGTAGAGCATCACTTCGCGATCGGTCCAGGCATATTGCTGCCCGAAATTCTTCAGCGCCATCACCTCTTCATACTTGATCGGCATGTCGTCACCTTCTCCCGAATTTCTTTTCGTGCCGTCGCAACATTTCCAGTCGTCACCCCCGCGAAAGCGGGGGTCCAGTAATCACCGGCGTTTACTGGATCCCCGCTTTCGCGGGGATGACGGCTTTTTGTGTTGCAACGCGACTGCGCAATCTCAACCTCACACCGGCGTAAAGAACGGCAGCGGCGCGCCGTCGGTGGGCTTGAACACCACCTTGACCTTCTGGCCGATCTTCAAGGTGTCCATGTCGCAGTCGACG
This sequence comes from Allostellaceae bacterium, assembly GCA_036268425.1. Taxonomy (GTDB): domain Bacteria; phylum Pseudomonadota; class Alphaproteobacteria; order ATCC43930; family CGMCC-115725; genus DATARH01. The sequence goes on along the minus strand of DATAUE010000155.1, from coordinate 64 downwards.
ATATTGGTCTGCAGCGACGGGCCTTCCTTCAAGGTGACATAGGCGATCGCGTACGGCCCGGTGG
>DATAUE010000154.1:0-2119 GCA_036268425.1 Allostellaceae bacterium | reverse complement strand
GAGCTCACCCATGGCCGCTACGCGGATCTCACGCTCGACACTTCGAGCAATCCGGAGGCCCGGCTCAATGCGATCCGCAGCACCAGGGTGTGGGGCACGATGTGCTTTGTCGGCGAAGGCGGCGACGTTCATATCGACGTCAGCCCGCACCTGTTGCGCCGGCAATTGACCCTGGTGGCGTCATGGACGTTTTCCAACACCATCCAGGCCGATTGCGCGCGGTTCTCGGTCGAACGCCGCATCGACGTCGACAAACTGTTCACCCATCGCTGGAAGCTCGACCATGCCGACGAAGCCTACAAACTGTTCGACAGACAGGTCGATGGCAAAGGCGTGTTCTTGATGTAGGATAGATGTCATTCCGGGGCGCGCTTTTGCGCGAGCCGGAATCCATACTCCCTGTGTTCCTGTTCAGCATCCAAACATTTCCCCAGGGAGTATGGATTCCGGGCCTGTGCCAAGTGGCGCATCCCGGAATGACAACAGCAAGGGAGCCAGAGCCGTGAACAACGACCGTTCCAGCGTCGAAGCCGTGGTCAAAAGTTATTTCGACGCGCTTTACGAAGGCGATGCCGACAAGACGAGCGCGGTCTTCCACCCTTCCGCGGATTTGCGTTGGGTCGAGAAGGGTGAATTGAAGGTGCTGACGGTTCCGGACTGGCTGGGCTGGATCAGAAAGCGCGCCTCGGCCAAAGCCGAAGGCAAGCCGCGCGAGGACTTTATCGTCACCATCGACCGCTCCGACGAATCGACCGCCTTCATCAAGGTGCGCTGCCAGTTGCCGCCGCGCTATTTCACCGACTATCTGGTGGCGATGAAGCTCAGTGATGGCTGGCAGATCGTCTCGAAATCCTACCGTTACGATATGCGCGAATGACGGCGCGATGAGGGCGTGACGCCCCACGCCGCGCTGCCATAATGCTGTCGCGATAGGCTGGCTGAAGCTGTGTGCGAAACAGTCCTTCCGCGACGGAATTCCCATGATCCTGAACAGACGAACCCTGCTGGCCGCCGCATCAGGCCTTTTGCTACGGCCTGCGATCGCGCAGCAGGCACCCGCTGCGCTTACGGCCTATGAGCGAGAGACCGGCGGGCGGATCGGCGTTTATGCCGAGAACCTCAAGACCGGCGTGAAAATCACCTGGCGCGCTGAAGAGCGCTTCGTCATGTGCAGCACCTTCAAGGCCTCGCTGGCCGCCTTCGTGCTGGCGCGGGTCGACCGCGGCGAGGAGCATCTCGACACCATGGTCCCGTTCGGAGAGAAAGATCTGTTGTCCTACGCGCCGGTCGCCAGGCAACATCTGGCAAAGGGCGCCATGTCGATCGCCGAGATGTGCGAGGGCGCGGTAGAGCTCAGCGACAATACCTGCGCCAATCTGCTGATGGCACGGCTTGGCGGCCCGGCGGCGCTGACCGCGTTCTGGCGCTCGAGCGGCGATGCCATTTCCCGGCTCGATCACTACGAGCCCGAGTTGAATTTTTCGCCGCCCGGCGACCCCCACGACACCACCACGCCGGCCGCGATGGCGGGCAATTTGCAGCGCTTCGCGCTGGGCAATGTTTTGTCAGCGGCTTCGCGCGAGCGGCTCACCGGCTGGATGTTTGATTGCAAGACCGGCGGCAAGCGGCTGCGTGCGGGCCTGCCGAAAACCTGGAAGATCGGCGACAAGACCGGCAACAACGGCAAGGACGCCTCCGGCGATATCGCGGTGGCCTGGCCGAAGCCTGAGGCCGCCATCCTGATCGCCGCCTACACCCAGGGCGGCTCGCCAACGCCGGCGCAACTGGAGACGGTCTTTACCGAAATCGGCCGGATGGTGGAACAGCGGCTCGGCTGAGGCCCGCGATCAATGGTCACGGCGCGCGACGGCCGCGACAAGCGAGATTGCGCTGCCATGGCATTGACCGGGCGCGGCTTCCGGGCGAATTGAGAGGATGAAGCTTTTCAAGGCGGTCGCGTGGAAGCCAGGTTCCAGATTTTTCTGATTTTGCTGGCGGTGCTGGCAGGCACCGCGCTGCTGGCCAAGCGCATCAATGTCGCGCCGGCGATCCTGCTGCTGCTGGCCGGGATCGCGCTGGCCTTCGTGCCGGGCGTTCCGTCGCTGGAATTGCCGCCGGA
>DATAUE010000153.1:0-2205 GCA_036268425.1 Allostellaceae bacterium | reverse complement strand
GTGGCTGCGAACTTATGTGACCTATGACACACTTATGGAGAGGGATATTTTGCTACGGCTGATTTGATGGTCTGGAAGGTATTGCAATGAGCAAACAAGCCGAATTTGCGGTTATTTTGAAGATGAATCCGATGTTCGCGGACTTGGGCGCCGACGAGCTGCAACGGATATCGAGCCTTTGCCACACCCTGCAATTGGGGGTCGGCGAGGTGCTGTTCCAGAAGGGCGATGGCGGCGATGCGCTGTTCGGGGTCCGGCGCGGCCAGATCCGGATCGAAACCGGGGCCTCCGACGGCAGCCGGCTGACGCTGAATTTCATGGGGCCGGGTGAATTGTTCGGCGAGGTCGCGGTGCTCGACGGCCAGAGCCGCACCGCCGACGCGATGGCGGGCGAGCCGTCGGAATTGTTCGTGCTGCGGCGGGCGGATTTCCTGGCGTTCCTCGAACGCGAGCCCAAGGTCGCGATCAAGATCATCCAGCTGTTGTGCCAGCGCATTCGCTGGCAGAGCGAGCGGATGGAGGAATCCGTGTTGCAACCGCTGCCGATCCGGCTGGCGCGGCGGCTTTGCGCGCTGGCCGACGATTTCGGCTCCGAGGTGCACATCTCGCAGGAACAGCTCGGCATTTTCGTCGGCGCCGCCCGCGAGAGCGTCAACCGTCAATTGCAGCTTTGGCGCAAGGACGGCATCCTGGACCTGCAACGCGGCCGGATTTTATTGCAGAACATGAACAAGCTGACCGCGGTGGCGCGCAACGATTAGCCGGGCTACTCCGCCGCGGGCGAGTGCACGATGCCGGGCGGGGCCGGCGGGTCCTTGTGATCGCCGTGCCCGGACGACGGTTCGCCCTCGCCATGGGAGACCACCAGCTTCTTGCCGAAGCGCCAGATCAGCGCGCCAAGATCGTCCATCACCATGAACATCGCCGGTACGAACACCAGCGACAGCACGGTCGAGAACACCAGGCCGCCGATCACGGCCAGTGCCATCGGCGAGCGGAATTCGCCGCCGGCGCCGAATGCCAGCGCCGAGGGCGTCATGCCGGCGGCCATCGCGATCGTGGTCATCACGATGGGACGGGCCCGCTTGCGCCCGGCGTCGATGATCGCCTCGTCGCGCGGCTTGCCTTCGCGGATCGACTCGACCGCGAATTCCACCAGCATGATGGCGTTCTTGGTGACGATGCCCATCAGCATCAGCATGCCGATCCAGACCGGAACCGTGAGCTGCTTGCCGGTCAGCAGCAAGGCGCCGATTGCGCCGCCGATCGACAGCGGCAGCGAAAACAGGATGGTGATCGGCTGCAGGAAGGTGCCGAACAGCAGCACCAGCACTGCATAGACCATCATCAGGCCGGCGGTCATTGCGGTAGCAAAACCATCGGAAAGATCCTTCAGCGCTTCGGCGTCGCCCGACGGCCCGACCTTGACGTTTTTGGGCAGGCTTTTCATCACCGGCAGGTCGTTGATCTTCTTGGTGACATCGCCCAGCGCCGCACTGCCGACCAGATCGGCGGCCACGGTGGCCTGGCGCTCCCGGTCGTAGCGGTTGATGCTGGTCGGTCCCTGATCGAGCTTGACGTCGGCGACCACCGACAGCGGCACGCCGCCCTTTTCGCCGTGCTCACCCAGCGGGACGCGCAATTCCTCGAGTGTTTGCAAATCGCCGCGGGCCGTGTCCTCAAGCTGGACGCGGATCGGCACCAGCCGGTCGCCGGCGTCGAACTTGGCCAGCGCTGGTCCGACGTCACCGATGGTGGCGACGCGGATCGTCTGCGAGAGGCTTTCGGTGGAGACGCCAAGGCGCGCAGCGAGATCCGCGCGCGGCTGGATGCGAAGCTCCGGGCGGTCGAGCGAGGTTTCCGAGATCACGTCGGCGATTTCGGGAATCCGCTTCATCTGGTTGCCCAGTTCGCTGGCGACATTGGCGACGATATTGCTGTCGGTGCCGGTCACGACGAGCTGGACCGCGCGCTGGCCGTTCTCGTCGAGGAACCAGTATCGGATATCCGGTACGTTCTGGAGATCGTTGGCGATCTCCAGCTCGAGCTGGCGCTGGGTGATCTTGCGCTTGTTCTTCGGTATGTAGTTGATGATCAGGGCCGCGCGCCGTACCTCCTGGATTCCCGGCGGCACCCGGCCGCCATCGACGAACACGCTTTCGACCTCCGGCCGCTTGCGTAGTCGCGCGACGATCTCCTCGGTGA
>DATAUE010000152.1:0-1726 GCA_036268425.1 Allostellaceae bacterium | reverse complement strand
TGTTGCGCAGTTCCTGGCCGCCGCCGAAACCCCAGATCGGGCCGACGCGCTCGGTGATTTCGTCGCCGAACAGCCGGCGGACCAGATATTCCCAAGGCTTGTAGCCGGTCGCAAGCACGATCAGGTCGGCGGAAACGGTCTCGCCGTTCTTCATTGTTGCGCCGTCGGCCGTGAACGCCGCGATGTCGTCGAACTGCCGCAGCGCGATCTTGCCGTCGGCGACGAGGTCGGAGCAACCGACGTTGAAATAATAACCGCCGCCACGGGTCAGGTATTTGAACTGCCAGCCGGTGTTGTCCTCGCCGTAATCCAGTTTGAATCCGACGCGGGAAAGCCTGTCGAGCAACGCCTTGTCGAGGTTTTTCGACTGCTCGGTCAGCAGCGCGTGGGTTTTCCGCGCCAGCGCTACCGGCATCGAGGTCGCGATCAGGTCGTTATCTTCCAGCGTGCCCTCATTGTAGGTCGCGTAGGCGAGCTGCGCCGACGGTTCGATATTGGTGATCAGGGTCGGGCTGCGCTGCACCAGCGTCACCTCGGCGCCGCTCGAATACAGGTCTTGCGCGATATCGTGACCGCTGTTGCCGGTGCCGATCACGATCGCCTTTTTGCCCTTCCAGTTCTCGCCGTCGTCATAGCGGCTGGAATGCACCAGCGTGCCGGCAAAATTGTTCAGGCCGGCAATCCCGGGCATGTTGGCAATGCCGCTGACGCCGGTCGCCATCACCACATGGCGCGGATGCATGCTGCGTTCCGTGCCGTCGGCCCGCCGCAGCAGCACCGACCAGCGGCCTTCGGCTTCGTCGTAGCCGCCGCTGATGAACTCGGTGCCGGTCCAGAAATTCAGCTCCAGGCTTTCGACATAGGCCTCGAACCAGTTGGCAAGCTTGTCCTTCGGGATGTAGACCGGCCAGTTCGGCGGGAACGGCATGTAGGGCAGATGATTGACCTGCACCTGATTGTGCAGCGTCAGGGCATGGTAGCGCTTGCGCCAATTGTCGCCGATGCGCTGTTCGCGGTCGACGATCAGCGTATCGATCCGTAACTGTTTCAGCCGGGCCGCGATCGTCAGCCCGGCATGGCCGCCGCCGATCACCAGCACGTCCGGATCGCGGCCGGCATATTGCAGCTCTGCCGTGCGCAGGTCGAGCCAGTTGGGGCCGCGAAAATCCCGCGAATAGGCTTCGCCGCGCGGCCGCTCGACGCCGATTTGTTCCTCGAACCCCTTGAGCTCGCCGAGCTCGGTCAGCAGCGTCCAGGCTTTCAGCCGGTTGCCGTCGGCGGCATCCGGGATCAGCCGGATGATTCCGCTGCCGCGTCCGACCCTGGTTTCGAACTCGAAGATCGCCTCGATGCAAGAGGTCCCGGCGCGGGTGACGCGGCGCGGGGCGGCACGGTCGGGATCGATCCGGAAGCCTGACGGTGCGGCCTTGGTGGCGCGGGCTTGCAATTCCTTCAGGATGGCGTTGGCGCCGTTGACGGTCTGCAGGTTCCAGCTCAGCGCCAGCACGTCGCGCCAAAAGCTGTCGGGATGAAACAGCCGCGCCAGCGCGCCCGCATCCGGCTCGGCAAGGGCGGCCTCGAATTGGGCCAGCCAGTTTTCTGCTACCGCCGAGATGTTTTCGGTCTTGTCCAGCATCTGCGATCTCGTCAGGCCGTCTTTGCGGCGTTTCCTCTGGCCGCAACGCTATACGTTTTGGCGGCGCCCAGAAAGCCGCTTGGCCCCGCC
>DATAUE010000151.1:0-3136 GCA_036268425.1 Allostellaceae bacterium | reverse complement strand
TGCCGAGCCACGAATGACGCCACAGAAATTGAGCCGTTGAAATCCGTTGCTGTCGGGCATCCCGACGCCATCGACCGACATTGCCACCGCAGGTTCTCCAGACTTCCTTCAGTGCCATTCGATACTGGCCGCGTCAGATCGGCGCCGTCTTTCGCGAAATCTCCGGCCTTTCAAATTCCACCGCCTGATTCCGCAGCAATCCTCTCGATGATAATAAGGTTGATCGGCGCAACGACGAAATATTGAACGAAAATGCCCAAACAATCGCCACCGTGCGAACCGGCAAACGGCAACGTATCCTGAAAAGACTTCTTCGCAGCAAGACGCCAGACTGCCAATTCACGCGCCGGCAAGGCGCAAAGCCATCGATTGCATTCAGGAGATCCAGCCGTGAGCCAGGCCGCACAACGGACGCCCGCAGAACTCGATTCCCCCACCGACCTGTCCCGCGAAGCCGTCGAGAAGATTTCGGCGGCGCTCAACCCGCTGGTCGCGGACTCCTTTGCGCTGTACCTCAAGACCAAGAATTTCCACTGGCATGTCAGTGGCCGGCATTTTCGCGATTATCACCTGATGCTCGACGAACAAGGCGAGGCGATCTTCGCCGCCATCGACGAACTGGCAGAACGGGTTCGCAAGATCGGCGGCACCACGCTGCGCTCGGTCGGCCATGTCGCGCGGCTGCAAACCGTGCAGGACAACGACGACGCCTACGTGCCGCCGCTGGAGATGCTGCGCGAGCTGATGAGCGACAACAAGCAGTTCACCGTCGCGCTGCGCGCCGCGCACGAGGTGGCCGACAAGTACAGCGACTCCGCCACCGCCAGCATCCTGGAAAATTTCATCGACGCCACCGAGCGGCGCACCTGGTTTCTGTTCGAGGCGAGCCGCGAGACCGGCGGCAACGACACCTGATCCCGGCCCGTGCCGGAATAATTCCAACGCCGCACCGCCAATCGTTCCAGCTTGAGCCCTCCCGGCGATTTCAGCTATCCAAGGACCCGGCTTTGGGGCAAGAAATAACTGTGCCGCGACAAGCCGCACCAAAAAACGGAACGGGGATGGTGCCACGCCACAAACATGCGGGGTTGCGGCAACGACAGGCAGTGGACCTCGCCGCCGTCACGGGTTTCTACGTCATGGCCTCCGCGGTCGTCAGGTGAGGCGCGAGAGACTCCATGGCGGCAAATAGCATCGGGCTCGGGATCATTGGCTCTGGCCGTATCGGCACCCTGCGCGCGCGGCTGGCGTCCGGCCATGCGGCGATCACCGGCATCGCGGTGTCCGATCTCGACCCCGCCAATGCTTCAAAACTGGCGACCCTGGTCGGCGGCCGCAGCCATGGCAGCGACAATCTTGCCGTGATCGACGATCCCGATGTGACAGCGGTGATCGTCTCCACCAGCGAGGGCGAACACATGGCGCCGATGCTGGCCGCGATCGAGCGGGGCAAGCCGGTGCTGGTGGAAAAGCCGATCGCACTCACCGTGCGCGAGGCCGATCAGGTGCTGGAAGCACTGGCCAAACACGGCGGCAATGTCCGGGTCGGCTATTCCAGGCGCTACAAGGAACGCTACCAGATCGCCAAGGAGCAGGTGATAAAAGGCCGCCTCGGCAGGCTGACCGGCGGCGCGGCCCGGGTATTCAACTCGCGCTCGCAGGCGCTCGCGATGCTCGGCCGCAACCCGCACGCCACGCCGGTGGTCGATGCGCTGACCTATTATGTCGACCTGATGAACTGGTTTTTCGAGGGCCGCCATATCGTCGAGATTTACGCGCGCGGGCAAACCGGCGTCTTGAAGCAAGCCGGCCACGAAGTTCCCGACGTCAGCTATGCCGTACTGACCTATGACGACGGCGCGGTGATCAATCTCGGGGTCAGCTACGCGTTGCCGGAAAAATATCCGGCGCTCGGGCATGCCGCGCGAGTCGAGGTGCTGGGCATGGGCGGCGTGATGATCCTCGACGACGATCACACCGACCAGATCATGTACAGCGAGACCGGCGTGCCGCATGTCTACCTGCCCGACCACAACGTCAACATGGTGTTCCTGCAAAGCGGAACGCCGGGCGACTGGGCGCTCGGCGAATTCTGGGGACCGATCGCCAACGAGACCCGGGCCTGGCTCGATCATATCGCCACGGGACGCCCCTGCACGCTCGCGACCCCGCACGATGCCCGCGCCACGCTGGAAGCAACGCTTGCGATCGAGCATTCGATGCGGTTCGGCGCCCCGGTGACGCTGCCGTTGCGGGCCGGATAACTGATCGGCGCCCCCACTGTCGACGTTCCCCGGATGCAGCGCAGCACGCTATCCTTTGGCGTGGTGCGCTGCTGATCCGGGGTCCACATTGCAGGTGGGTCCCGGCGCTGCGGAGCAGCGTTACACGCTGCACCGCGTCCGGGACACGAGTTCAAACCATTACGGCAGCGACCGGTCGAGTTCCCGCACCGCCTGATAGATCACGGCCGCACCCGCCGCGATCGCGTCGCGATCGGCCCATTCCTCCGGCGCGTGGCTCTTGCCGCCGCGGCACGGCACGAACACCATCGCAGACGGACAGATGCGGCTCATATAGACCGCGTCATGACCGGCGCCGCTCGGCAGATCGATCTCGCCCATGCCGAGGTCGCGCGCGCTTTGCCGCAACGCCGCGCGGAGATTTTCGTCGCAGGCCACCGGCGGGCCGTCCGACACGATTGTAAACGCCTCGCGCGTCACGCGCGCCGCTGCCGCGTGCGCCAGGCTCTCCCGATCGATCGCCTCGGTAAAGCGCCGCATCAACGCCGGCGACGTCGAGCGCGCATCGACCATCATCCTGCACCGCCCGGGCACGATGTTGGACGCGGAAGGATCGATAGTCAGGATACCGACAGTGGAAACAAAATAATCCGCGCCTTCTGCGGCGAGTTGTTCAGCCATGCGACGCACGGCAGTCACCGTGTGGGCGGCTGCCACCAGCGCATCGTGGCGCAACGCCATCGGCGTGGTGCCGGCATGATCGGCTTCGCCCTGGAATACGATCTCGATGCGGCGAATGCCGACGATCGAGCTGACGATGCCGACATCGAGCGCGCGGCTTTCCAGTACGATGCCCTGCTCGATATGCAATTCGAGATAGGCGCTGACGTCGC
>DATAUE010000150.1:0-9635 GCA_036268425.1 Allostellaceae bacterium | reverse complement strand
GCTTGCGGTAAACCGCTCGATATCCTCGGAAATACGCTGGTCCGGGTTATCCGTGGCGCTCTGGTCGAGCTGCATCCGGTAATAGGCCTGATTGCCGAGCCAGTCGCGCAGCAGCCGTTCCGTCATCCACCGGCGCCAACGCATCTGCAGGATCTGCCGCAGGTAAAGCTGGTACACGATATCGATGATCAGCGCCGCTGCGATCAACCCGAAGATTGCGAATTGCGACCAGAATTTCTGCCAATCGTAATTCTGCAGCGCGTTGTAAAAATCGTTGTTCCACTCGTTGAGGCGGACGGTGAGCCAGACCTCGAACAGGTTGAGCCCTACAACGGCGGCCAGCAAAGCCCGCGCCGGCCATTTCTCGTCGCCCGTCCAAAACGGCCATGCGAGGCTTGCCGCGGCTCGCAAAAACCCATTTCGGGACAGCGCCATGCTCGTTCTCCGTGCCGCCTGTTTCGTCAAGAGAGCTGCCGGCCGGCGAGTTGTGCGATGACCGACACCCGACCCGCCGCCGCGCTGCTCGCCCGCGGCGTCTGCCGGGCGCTGGAACAGCTTGGCTATGCGAGCCTCGTCGAATTCCCGCTCGCCAACAACCGCCGCGCCGATATTCTGGCCCTCGGCAGCAGCGGCGAGTTGATCATTATCGAGATCAAAAGCTCGGTCGCCGATTTCCGCTCGGATCGCAAATGGAACCATTACCGCGACTTCGCGGATCGATTCTATTTCGCAGTTTCGAACGAGTTTCCGGCGCTTCTGATCCCCGAAGAATGTGGCCTCATAGTGGCGGACAGCTTCGGCGCGGCGATCCTGCGGGACGGTGCCGCGACGCCGCTTGCCCCCTCCCGCCGCCGCGCGATGACACTGCGTTTCGCGCAGGCCGCGGCGCTGCGATTACGCCGCCAGCTCGACCCGCTCGCGGGGCTCTAGCCCGGCGGCATTATGCCTCGCGCGGCAGGCGGCGCAGCAGCAGATACAGCGCGGCAGTGCCGCCGTCGCGTGGTTGCGCCGGCGTCACGGCGAGCAGGTGCGGACGCAAATCCGTCTCGCCGAGCCATCGCGGCACTGCCGCCTTGAGAATCCCGCCGGTGATCCGGCCATGCCCGGTGATGACCAGTACACAGCGCCGCCCGATATTGCGCGACCTGACGACAAAGTGCGCCAGTGCCGTATGCGCCTCGGCCTGTGTCAGGCCATGTAAATCGAGGCGCGCCTCTACCGGGTAGCGGCCGCGCTTGACCCGTTCCGCCGTGGCGCGATCCACTCCCGCGTTGCGCTGGTCGAGCGGTGGCAACGCCACAGGCGCTTTCAATCGCACCGGTGGCGCTTTCGGTTGTGCCGGCTGAGGCAGCTTGAGCGCGGCGACAGGTGCCCGCCTTATCGATACCGGAGGGCGCAGACGCAGCGGCACGACATCCCGTGTTACAAGCTGCCACAGCCCGGTATCGTCAGACAGCAGCCGCGGCATTCCCATTGCCTTCCGGACCATCGATCAGCACGACATGCAGCCGCCGTGGGCCGTGCGCACCAAGCTGGATGCGCTGTTCGATATCCCCCGTCCGCGACGGCCCGGTGACAAAATTCACGGTGCGTGGAAACGCCGTGGGGTCGCCGGCAGCGCGGGCACGGATCAGATCCCAGCCATCCTCATAGCTCGCAACGACCTGCCCGGCGCGCACGATGACGATGTGGGTATCGGGCAGGAAGTTGAGCGTTGTCGGCGTTCCGGTTCCCGATACCAGCATCAGCGTGCCGGTCTCCGCCACCGCCGCGAGGCACGGCGTCAAGGATACGGCATCGCTCGCCTCGGCCCGACCGCGCCTTATGCCGAGCAACGGCCGGCTATCCCACGGGATGGCATCGAGCGCGGGATCGGGCGACATGACGAGTTCGGCCGGCAGGTTTTCGGCCGCGAGATAGCGTGCGACCTCGGCCGGGACATCGGCGTCGGTCGCGACGCGGGTGACGCTGGTCTGTACTTCCTCGGCCATCGCCACAAAAAGATCGATGCGTGCGGCGTCGCCGAGCGCCGCGGCGCGCGCCGGGATCAGATTGCGACGGTGCGCGGCGATCCGCTCGTTGAGCGCCCCGGCGGTCTCGGGCGGCACCGTGCCGCGCCGCAACGCCCGGCGGACGCCACCGAGAATTTCATCGCGTGAATTCATCACCGGCCTCGTCCGGTGCCAGGGGCCACACCATTGGTGCGTTGTCGGGCGGCCCATAGGCTGTGAAAGCTGCGACCCTGCGGCGCGGGCATGTCGCGCACTCGCGTCCAGCCCGCCGCCAGCGGCAGGCTGCGGAACCGGCCGCGTCCTTTGCCGGCCCAGCCGAGCACCCGACCGGCAATGTCGGCGAACGCATGATAAAGCGCCGGCCGTTGCGCCAGCAGCGCCCATAGCCGCAAGCCCGAACGATAGGTTGCCGGGCTGAGCCGCTGGGCAAATTCACGCTCACGCCAGTGCCGCATCATTTTCGGCAGCGGTATCTTGACCGGGCAGACGCTTTCGCACTTGCCGCAAAAGGTCGAGGCGTTCGGCAAGTTGCCGGCCTCATGCAGCCCGACGAGCGCCGGTGTCAACACCGCACCCATCGGTCCCGGATAAACCCAGCCATAGGCATGCCCGCCGACCGACGCATAGACCGGACAGTGATTAAGACAGGCGGCGCAGCGCAAACAACGCAGCATCTCCTGAAACTCGCCGCCGAGCAGTTCCGTGCGGCCATTGTCGAGCAAAACGACATGATATTGCTCGGGACCGTCGAGATCGCCAGGGCGGCGCGGTCCGGTCGACATCGTCGTGTAGGAGGAAAACTCCTGCCCCGTGGCCGAACGCGCCAGCAGGCGCAGCAGCGTCGTGGCATCCTCCAATGTCGGCACCACTTTTTCGAGGCTGGTGATGACAATGTGGATTTTCGGCAGCGTCTGCGTCAGATCGCCGTTTCCTTCGTTGGTGACGATGATGCTGGAGCCGGTTTCCGCAATCAGGAAATTTGCGCCGGTGATCCCGACATCGGCGGCGAGAAAACTTGGCCGCAGGATCGTGCGCGCCTCTTCACACAACGCTTGCGGGTCATCGAGCGGGCGTTTGGGATCGAGCGCCGTGTGCGCGTCGCGAAACGACTCCGCGACCTGTTCCTTCATCAGATGGATAGCCGGCGCGATGATATGGCTCGGCGGCTCATGGCGAAGCTGAATGATGTATTCGCCGAGATCGGTCTCGACCGGGGTGATGCCGTTCCGTTCGAGGAAATCGTTGAGCGCGATTTCTTCGGCGACCATCGACTTGCCTTTGGTGACGGTCTTGGCATCGACCGACCGGCAGATTTTCAGGATGGCTTCGCGTGCTTCGGCGGCGTTGCGCGCCCAATGCACGGTGCCGCCGGCCGCGGTGACGTTTTCCTCGTAACGCTCTAGATAAAAATCGAGGTGCGCCAGCGTGTGGTCCTTGATCGCACGGCCGGCGTCGCGCAGCGCCTCAAACTCAGGCAAGCGCTCGACCGCCTGCTGGCGGCGCAGCGGAAATCCCGTGCGCGCCAGGCCGAGAGCGCGCTGCAAGGTCGGATCGGCAAGCCCGGCGCGGGCATTGGCGGTGAAATTATGGCTGGTCGGCTGCATCGTCAGGCTTCCGGCTCGCCGATCGGCGGGGCGTCGCCCGCCATTCCCGCCAGGACTTCGGCAACGTGGCGCACCTCGATGCGGCTGCCGTGCCGGCTCAGCTTGCCGGCGATGTTCAACAGGCATCCAAGGTCGCCGGACAACACCGCATCCGCGCCGGTCGCCGCAATGTCCTGCGCCTTGTCGGTCACCATCTTGTCCGAGATTTCCGGATATTTGACGCAAAACGTGCCGCCAAACCCGCAGCACACTTCAGCCCCCGAAAGCTCGTCAAGCCGCAACCCCTCGACGGTTGCGAGCAACCGACGCGGCTGCGCCTTGACGCCGAGTTCGCGCAAACCCGAACAGGCGTCATGATACGTCACGCGCCGCTCCCAGCGCGCCGCGACATCGGTCATGCCGCGCACATCCACCAGAAACGACACCAGCTCATAGGTCCGCGACGCCAGATCATCGACCTGCGCCAGCATCGCGGGTTCGTCGGCGAACAATTCGGGGTAATGCGCCCGCACCATGCCGGCACAGGAACCGGAGGGAGCAACGACATAGTCATAGCCGGCAAACGCCGCGATAACCTGTCGGGCGATTGCCTCCGCGTCGGCGCGGTCGCCGGAATTATATGCCGGCTGCCCGCAACAGGTCTGCGTTCGCGGCACCTCGACGATGCAGCCGGCCCGTTCCAGCAATGCAACGGCGGCGAAACCAACGCTCGGTCGGAACAGATCGACCAGACACGTCACCAACAGCGCAACCCGCGCCGGCTCGGCCATACCCACACCCTTTGTTCTTTATCCGCACCAACATAGGGAGGGCTGGGGCGCGGAATCAATCCGTTGCCGCAGCGGTGAGCCGCGCGGCGACCGCCTTCGGCAACAGCAGATAGTAATGTCCGCGAGCATTCATCGCACCCGCACCCGTGGCTGCAGCAGAGCCATGACCCCAGAACAGGTCGCCACGGACCGGTCCCTTGATCGCCCCGCCGGTATCCTGGGCGACGACGAGGCGGCGGATCGCATCCGGCGAATATCGTTGCTGCGCTTCCAGCCAGATCGGCATCCCCAGCGGCAGAAACGCCCGATCGACGGCAAGGCTACGGCCGGCGGTCAATACCACACGCTCGGCTCCGACCGGTCCGTCACCCGGAACCTCTCGAAAAAAGACGTAAGACGGATTTTCCCGGCGCAAGGCCGCACCTTCCTGCGGATGTGCCGTCATCCAGGCGCGGATCGACGCCATCGTCAATTTTTCGCGCGGTATGATGCCGCGTTCGATCAGCAATCGCCCGACCGTGACATAAGGTTTGCTGTTGGTGCCGTCAAAGCCCACCCGCTCAACACCGCCTTCGTGCAGGCGGACACGCCCGGAGCCCTGGATTTCGAGGAAGAACGCCGCCACCGGGTCGTCGACCCACAACAATTCCAAACCCTGGCCGGCGAGCGCCCCGTCTTCGATTTCGGCGCGGGTAAAGCGGCCGGGATCGGGCGGCCGCCGATACAGCGGCGTCTGGTAACGGCCGCCACGCTGCCGCGCGCCGTGCAGGGTAATCTCGAAATAGCCGGTGAACAGCCCCTCGATATTGCCGTTATTGGCGGCGAGAACCGGCGAAAACATTGCCTCGAAGAAATGCCGCGCGGCCCGGTCGTCATGTGCAGGTAACGACGCGGCCGCCGTGCACGGCGGCCGCCATTCACCAACACTGCCGAAATCGGCGTTTTTCGGCCGCCGATCGAGCGACGAATCATCCGATTTCGATAGAAAAGCCGCACATGATCGCAGCAACGCCGGCAGTACGGCTGCAACCGTATCGTCATTCCACCCGATAAGCTGGTCAAACGTCGCCGCCGCCAGGGTCAGCCGCGACGGGGGTTTTCCACGAAAGAAGAAATATCCGCCTACAACCACCAACAGCAGCACAATCGGCAGCGCGACCCACATCGCAAGACGGGCGCGCGGCGTCACTGTGCCGCATTAGCCGCTCGCGGTTGCAACCAGAACCCAGTTTGGGTCCTGCGAACGGGTATCGCGCGCAAAACTCCAGAAATCGGTTTTTTCGACCGAGTGCTCCGGATTGCCATCAACAATGCTGCCGTCATGGGCACGCAATACATTGATCTGCTCAGAGACGAATTTAACGGTCACACGAGCATAGCGGCCAGCCAGCCCCGCTTCCGAAATATCGATGCGCTTCATCTGCAAAACACGTGTCTCCAGTGTTTCGCCAGCAGCGGCATGCTCGTCGATCGCGGTTGCAAACGGCTGGTAGACATCATCACTCAACAACGGCCGCAGGCGCTGCTTGTCGCCCGCCGCAAACGCCCCCACGATCATCTCGAAGGCTGAGCGGGCACCTTCAAGGAATTGCGGCGGGTCAAATCCGGCATCCCCGGCCCGAATGCGTTCGAGACCTGCGGCAACCGCATCCGCCGGCGTAGCCGTGACAATCGGCGGTGGCGCCGGGCGCCGGTCCGTCAGCCCGACAACATTGTCGACCGGAGCGTTGGCACGCCGCAAACTGGGGTCTTGCTGTCGCTCATGACCGGTTCGGCGGCCAAGGACACTGCGCAAGCGCAGGACAAGAAACGCCGCGACCATCGCGAAAAGTATGATGTCGAAATAATGCGGTAGATCGCTCATCGCGCTTTGAAACCTTGCCTTATCCCGGCGCAGCCGGGAAACGCTTGCCATCGTATAATGATAGAACGCTAGATATGCCGTCAGTTGCCAACCGGCAAGCAGCGGACCCCCTTTATGCGCCCCATCGGCGGGTATAGAGGGGGTATGGGCGCGTGATTGATACCGCCATACAATCCGTGCTAGCGGAGCGCAGCGCCTGCGGTTTTGCCAAGCACGCCGCAGGCCGTGCCGAGGACACAAAGAATTCGGGGCGCCAACCGCAAGGATCGGCCCGTTCAGGAGAAGACCATGCCGCAAGAGGCTACAGGCAACGGGCCAGTTGCCCCGCCATCCGCCGTTCCGGACCAGGCAACAGCTCAGCAACTGATCATAAATGCCCAATACATCAAGGATTTATCCTTTGAGAACCCGCGCGCGCCGCACAGCCTGCGACAGCAGGCCGGAGCGCCGGCCGTCGACATCAATGTCGATGTGAAAGCACAGAGCCTCGGTCCGGAAAATTACGAAGTGCTGCTAACGATCAATGCCAGCGCCAAAGTCGGCGACGAAGCCCTGTTTGTCGTCGAACTCGCCTATGGTGCGATCATCACCGTCCGCAATGTACCGCAGGAAATGCTGAGCGCGATCGTCCTGGTCGAAACGCCACGGCTGATGTTCCCGTTTGCCCGCAATATCGTTTCCGAAACGACACGCGATGGCGGGTTTCCTCCGCTGATGATCAACCCGATCGATTTTGGCGAACTGCTGCGCCGCAATACCGCAGCGGAGGCAGTACCCGCCACCACAACCGTCTGACGCCGACCCGGCTCAGTCCCGCGGGTCAGACAGCGCTCAGCCAAAGCGGAGACTTGATGCTCGCGAGCATTGCCTGATGCGCCGCCAGTTCCTCGAGAGATGGCGCATGCGGCCGTGCCGGGCGGGACGGCCGATGCAGCACGCCGCCGCCAATGTCGTCACCAAGGCTGCCGTCGGCACGCAAGGCAAAATCGAGGCCGGGCTGCCGGCCGCCCAGCAATTCTACGTAGACCGCTGCGAGCAGCCCGCAATCGATTTCCGCACCGTGCTTGTCGCGGGACGACAGATCGATCGCGAAGCGCCGGCATAGGGCATCGAGGCTGGCTGGCGCTCCAGGAAAGCGGCGACGCGCAATCGTCAACGTATCGACGAATGGGCTTGTCAGCGGGTCGCGCCCGAGTCGGGCCAACTCGGCATTGAGAAACGCCAGATCGAATTCGGCATTGTGAATCACCAGCGGGTCCGCGCCGATAAACACGGCGAGGTCTTCGATGATGGCCGAGAACGGCGGATGCGCCGCCAGAAACTCCGATGTCAGCCCATGTACGGCCAGGGCCTCTTCTGGCATGTCACGTTCGGGGTTGATGTAGCGATGAAACACCCGCCCGGTCGGCATGTGATGCATCAATTCGACACAGGCGATCTCGACAATCCGGTCTCCGGTTTGCGGATCGAGGCCGGTGGTTTCGGTATCGACTACAATTTCGCGCAACCTCTTCCCCTCTCGCCGCTGCAGGCATGAGGCGGCGAGCCTCCCTGCCGCAATACGCGCACAATCGCTTTGAGCTGACGGAACGCGACCCAGCGGCCCAGCGCTGTCTGCACCACGAAATCCGCCCGGCGGCGCTTTTCATGATCCGGCATCTGCGCCCGGCGAATGCCGGCGAAGCGGCTTTCGGTCATGCCCGGGCGGCGCATCACGCGTTCCCGTTGCACTCGCGGCGGCGCCGACACGACCAGCACCAGATCGCAACGCTTGACGCTGCCGGTTTCAAACAACAGCGGAATATCGAGCACAACGAGCTTTTCGCGCCGTACCCTGGCCTGCGCCACCAGCCGTTTTTCCGCATGCCGGATCATCGGATGAATGATGCCCTCCAGGCGTCGCAACGCCGTCGGGTTGCCAAACACTCGCTGTCCGAGGAGCTGACGATCGATGCCGTCCTGCGCGTTGCGCACTCCGGGAAAGGCTGTCTCCACCGGTTCGACTGCTGCCCCGCCGGGTGCCAGCAGACCGTGCACGGTCGCGTCGGCATCATAAAGCGGCACCTTCAGCCGCTGCAGCGTCGCGGCCGCAGTGCTTTTTCCCATGCCGATCGAGCCGGTAAGGCCGAGAATGATCACCGCGGTGCAGCAAGCGTCGCCAGGACAACAGCACGCAGTGCCTGCGTCACCGACACCGGCGCTCCGAACCAGGCCTCAAACCCCGGTCGACCTTGGTGCAGCAGCATGCCGAGGCCGTCAACGACGGGATTGCCGCGCGATCGGGCAGCCGCGAGCAGCCGCGTCTCCAACGGCACATACACGGCATCGGTAACCACCGCGGCGCGCGGCAACTGTGACAGATCGATATCAAGGGCAGGCTCGCCAACCATCCCGAGACTCGTCGTATTGACGAGAAGCGCAGCATCGCTCAGCGCGGCCGCTCGGTGATGCCACGGATACACGGAAATCTTGCAGTCCGCCGACCCAAGATCGCGGGCGATATCTTCGGCATGCGCGACGGTTCGGTTGACCAGACGAATTTCGGTTGCGCCGGCCTCAAGCAAGGCCGCGACCACCGCGCAGGCCGCACCGCCACCGCCCAGCACCACGGCCGGACCGCCCGCAGCACTCCACTCGGGAACGCCGTCACGCAGATTTTCGCGGAAGCCATACAAATCGGTATTGCTGCCTTCGAGGCTGCCGTCCGGTGCGACAATGACCGTATTCAGCGCCCCCATCTTGCGCGCCGCCGGATCGATCCGATCGACGATCGCTAAAGCCTTCTGCTTGTGGGGAATCGTCAAATTGCAGCCGCGAAACCCCAGCACCGGCAAGGCCCGCAAGGCCCGTTCGAGATTGTCTGGATGCACCGCCATCGGCACATACGCACCATCGAGACCGTTTTCCTCAATCCAGAAATTATGCAGCGTCGGCGAGCGCGAATGGGAAATCGGCCAGCCCATGATCCCGGCCAGCCGTGTTTTCCCGGTTATTCTCATCGTCGCTCCCTCATCGCGGTATCGCGCCACGCTCGCGCAGATAGTTTAGCAGTTCAACCAGCGGCAAACCGAGAATCGCGAAATGATCGCCCTCGATTCGCGAAAACAGCTGAGCCCCACGACCTTCCAGGCGGCAGGCACCCACCGACGACAGCAGCGTCTGGCCTTCTGCCGCGATATAAGCGTCGAGAAAGGCATCGCTGAAATGCCGCATCGTCAAGCGCGGCTCGCTCACCGCTCGCCATTGCACCGTGCCGGCAAGCACAACGCAAACCGCGGTGGCCAGGGTATGCATACGCCCGCGGAGAAATCGCAGCTGCTGCCGCGCCGCATCGAGACCCACGGGCTTGTCGAACCATTGTCCCGCAGCGACAAGCAGCTGGTCG
>DATAUE010000149.1:0-621501 GCA_036268425.1 Allostellaceae bacterium | reverse complement strand
GCAAGCCGTTTAGCTCGGCCGACGTCAAATGCACGATGGATTTGTTGCAGGGCAAGGGTAGCGCCAAACTGCGTCTCAACCCGCGCAAATCCTGGTACGAGAATGTCGACGACGTCACCGTCAACGGTGCCGACGAAGTCGTCTTCCACATGAAACGGCCGCAGCCGGCCTTTGTCGCGCTGCTCGCTTCGGGCTACTCGCCGATCTACCCGTGCCACATCCCGCCGGCGCAGATGCGCCAGCACCCGATCGGCACCGGTCCGTTCAAATTTGTCGAGTTCAAGCCGAACGAAACGATCAAGCTGACCCGCAATACCGATTACTGGAAGCCGGGCCGGCCCTATGTCGATGCGATCGAGTACACGATCATCCCCAATCGCGCGACGGCGATCCTCGCCTTTGTCGCCGGCAAGTTCGATGTGACCTTTCCGACCGAGGTGACACCGCCGCTGATGAAGGATATCGCGTCCCAAGCACCAAAGGCCGTCTGCCAGATGGTGCCGACCAATATTGCGACCGACCTGCTGATCAACGCGACAAAGCCGCCCTTTGACAATGCCGATGCGCGGCGCGCGATGATGCTGGCGCTCGACCGCAAATCCTTTATCGACATTCTTGGAGAAGGGCATGGCGAGATCGGCGGCGCGATGCTGCCGACCCCGGCCGGCGTCTGGGGTATTCCGACAGACCAGTTGGCGACGTTGCCCGGCTATGGTCCTGATGTCGAAAAGAACCGGGCGGATGGCCGCGCGTTGATGCAAAAGCTCGGCTATAGCGCCGAAAAGCGCCTGCCGATTAAGGTGTCGACCCGCAACATCCCGATCTATCGCGACGCCGCGGTGATCCTGATCGATCAGCTGAAGACGATCTTTATGGATGCCGAGCTTGACCCCGTCGAAACCGCGAACTGGTTTCCCAAAGTCACCCGCAAGGACTACCAGATCGGGCTCAACCTGACCGGCAGCTCGGTGGATGACCCCGACCAGGAATTTTATGAAAACTACGTTTGCGGCTCCGAGCGCAACTACAGCGGCTACTGCAACAAGGATCTCGACAAGCTGATCGATCAGCAATCCGAAGAGTCCGACCAGGAAAAGCGCAAAAAGCTGGTATGGGAAATCGACAAGAAGTTGCAGCTCGACGCGGCGCGGCCGACCATCCAGCATAATGACGGGGCAACCTGCTGGCAGCCTTATGTCAAAGGGCTGACCATGATGGTGAACAGCTCCTACAATGGCTGGCGTCTTGAGGATGTCTGGCTCGATAAATAAACTGGTGCCAATAAACTGAATGCCGCGAAGTCAATAATGCGGCATGGGGGAATGTGATGAAGTGGTTTGAACATGGCGGGAAGTTGGCCGCCAGCCTGATCGCGGCGCTGCTGGTTGCGGCGCCTGCGATGGCGCAGAAATCCGGCGGCGTGTTGCACCTGTACCATCGCGACAGCCCGGCCAGTATGTCGATCCTCGAAGAGGCGACGATTTCCGCGGTCGTGCCGATGATGGCGGTGTTCAACAATCTTGTGCTGTACGATCAGCACGTCGCGCAGAACAGCCTCAAATCGGTCGTACCGGATCTGGCCGATAGCTGGAGTTGGAACGGCGACGGCACCGAACTGACCTTCAAATTGCACAAAGGCGTCAAGTGGCATGACGGCAAACCGTTTACCGCCGCCGACGTCAAATGCACCTGGAACCTGCTGCAAGGAAAAGCCGCCGAAAAGCTGCGGGTGAACCCGCGAAAGGCTTGGTACAGCAACCTCGTCGATGTCACCACCAACGGTGATTACGAGGCGACCTTCATTCTGAAACGGCCGCAGCCGGCATTTCTCGCACTGCTCGCCGCGGGCATGTCGCCGGTCTATCCCTGCCATGTATCGCCGGCGCAGATGCGTCAGCACCCGATCGGCACCGGCCCGTTCAAATTCGTCGAGTTCAAACCCAACGAGGCGATCCGCCTGACGCGCAACCCCGATTACTGGAAGCCCGGCTTGCCCTATCTCGACGGCATCGAATATACGATCTCGCGCAACCGCTCGACCGTGATCCTGGCGTTCATTGCCGGCAAATACGATCTGACTTTTTCCGGCAGTGTGTCGGTGCCGCTGATGCACGACATCGTCAAACAGCGGCCCGATGCGATCTGCACATTGCCGCCGGGCAGCGTCAGCACCAACCTGATCGTCAACCGCAGCGCGGCGCCATTCGACAACCCGGAACTGCGGCGCGCGATGGCGCTGACCCTCGACCGCAAATCGTTTCTCGACATCCTGACCGAAGGCACCGGTCTAATGGCGGCCGCGATGCAGCCGCCGCCCGGCGGCCAATGGGGCATGCCGGCGGATATGCTGGCAAAGCTGCCAGGCTACGGACCCGACATCGCGAAAAACCGCGCCGACGCTCGCGACATCATGAAAAAGCTCGGTTATGGGCCGGAAAACCATCTCAAGGTAAAGGTCTCGACGCGCGATATCCCGCCCTATCGCGACCCCGCGGTGATCCTGCTCGACCAGTTGAAGGAGATTTACATCGATGCCGAACTCGAGCCGGTCGACACGACACAATGGTATCCCAAGGTTATGCGCAGGGATTACACGGTTGGTCTCAACTTGACCGGCACAATGGTCGACGACCCGGACGCACTGCTTTACGAAAACTACGCCTGCGGCGGAGTCGGTAACTATAACGGCTACTGCAACCCAGAGATCGACAAGCTGATCGACCAGCAATCAATGGAATCGAACCAGGATAAGCGCCGAAATCTCGTGTGGGAAATCGAGCGGCGCCTGACCGAAGACGGTGCCCGGCCGCTGGTTTACTTCAACAAGGGCGCCACCTGCTGGCAACCATCGGTCAAGAACCTGACCATAATGCAAAACAGCATCTATAACGGCTGGCGCATGGACGACATCTGGCTCGATCGATAGGCCGCGGTGCGATCCCTATCGTTCGAGGTAGGGGGAAGCAAATACACTTCCTGCTCTTTGATTCATATCAGACATGCGTTATATTCATATTAGGTGAGACGGGGTCAAACTCCGCATTTCCGCCCTGGAACAGGAAGGCAGCAGGCCCAATCCGTGCCGGCTGAGCGATGGAGGCGATATGACGCGAACGCTATGTGCATTCGCGACAGCAGGAGCTTTGCTGCTCGCGATCTCCCCGTCCGCAAGCGCGATTGCCCAGCAATCGGGCGGCATACTTCGAGTGGGGCATTTCGACAGCCCGGCCAGCATGTCGATGCTCGAGGAATCCACCGTCGCGGTTAATCGGCCGATGATGGGCGTGTTCAACAATCTCGTCATGTTCCCCCAGGACGAACCGCAGAACACGCTCGATGCAATTATCCCGGAACTCGCAACCGGTTGGACGTGGAGCGAAGACGGCACCGAACTGACGATGCCGCTGCATCACGGTGTCAAATGGCATGACGGCAAGCCGTTCACCGCGGCTGACGTCAAATGCACGTTCGATCTGTTGCAGGGCAAGGCGACCGACAAGCTGCGGATCAACCCGCGCAAATCCTGGTACGATAATCTCGTTGAGATCACCACCAAAGGCGACAACGAAGTCACCTTTCACTTGAAGCGGCCGCAACCGTCGTTTCTCGCGATGTTGGCAACGGGATGGTCTCCGATGTACCCGTGCCATGTATCGCCCGCACAGATGCGGCAGCATCCGATCGGTACCGGCCCCTTCAAGTTTGTCGATTTCAAACCGAACCAGTCGATCACGCTGACACGCAACACCGATTACTGGAAACCGGGGCGACCCTATCTCGACGGAATTGAATACACGATCATCAAGGACGTCTCGACCCGGCTTCTTTCGTTTATCGCCGGCAAGCAGGATGTTTATTTCGGCGTGACGATGCCGCAGTTGAAGGATGTCAAGAACCAGTTGCCGCAGGCGATCTGCGACATGACGATCACCAATGTCAGCCGCAATCTGCTGGTCAATCGCGACGTACCGCCGTTCGACAACCCCGAATTACGGCGGGCGATGACGCTGGCGCTCGACCGGCAGGCATTCGTCGACATCATTGCGGACGGGCAGGGCACCATCGGCGGCGTCATGCAGCCGCCGCCGGAGGGCGTCTGGGGGATGCCGACCTATATGCTGAAACCGCTGCCGGGCTATGATCCCGATGTTGCGACGCGCCGTGCCGCGGCACGCAAGATCATGCAGAAACTCGGCTATGGCCCGGACAAGCATCTGTCGACGACGGTATCGACGCGCAATGTCGCGCCCTACCGCGACCCCGCGGTAATCCTGATCAGCCAGCTGAAGGAGATCTACATCGACGCCGACCTCAAGCCGATCGATACGGCGCAATGGTATCCGACCCTGACGCGCAAAGATTATAAAATCGGCCTGAACGTCACCGAGACGGCGGTTGACGACCCGGATCCGACTTTCTATGAGAATTACGTCTGCGGTGCGCTGCGTAACTACACCGGCTACTGCAACCGCGATGTCGATAAACTGGTCGATCAACAATCGGCTGAGACAGACGTACACAAACGCAAGAAATTAGTGTGGCAGATCGAGCGCAAGCTGATGGATGACGACGCGCGGCCGATCCTGTTCTACACGCGCGGCGCCAATTGCCGTGCGCCACAGCTGAAAGGCCTGACCACGATGGTCAACAGTATCTATAACGGCTCGCGCTTTGAGGATCTGTGGCTCGAACAGGGCGGTTACGGCAGCAGCAGTGCCCCCTCGACAACCGTCGGCGCCCGCTAGGGCAGATCGGTGGCCCGGCTTTTAGCCAGGGCCGTGGTTTCAGTCTTGGCGCGAACGCTGTGCGGCGAGGGCTACGCGTTCGGCAACGGGCTCTCCTTGCAGGAATGACGCTCTCAGCTTGGCGTTTCCGCATCGGCGCGCCAAGCCGTGAGATTGTCGAGCGCCCGGCGCGACAGCAGCGGTTTGCGGTCGGCCTTGCGTCCAGGATCTGGCGAGAGTGGCGGAAACAGCCCGAAATTGATGTTCATCGGCTGAAATGTTCTGGTGTCGGCGCCGCCGGTGATATGGCGCAGCAGAGCACCGAGCGCGGTGGTTTCCGGCGGCGGCGTCGGCCGTTGTCCTCGGCGTGCCGCCGCCGTAAAACAGCCAGCAAGCAGGCCGATCGCGGCGCTCTCGACATAGCCTTCGACGCCGGTGATCTGGCCGGCAAAGCGCAGCCGCGGCATCGCCTTTAGCCGCAATTCGCCGTCGAGCAGCCGCGGGCTGTTGATAAATGTGTTGCGGTGCAGGCCGCCGAGCCGGGCGAATTCCGCATGTTCGAGACCGGGGATCATGCGGAACACCCGAGCTTGCTCGCCGTGACGCAGCTTGGTTTGGAAGCCGACCATGTTGTAGAGCGTTGCCAGGGCATTATCCTGGCGTAACTGGACGACCGCGTGCGGCCGCTGACCGGTGCGCGGATCGCGCAGGCCAACCGGCTTCATCGGGCCAAAGCGCAAAGTCTCAGGGCCCCGCTGTGCCATAATCTCGACGGGCAGGCAGCCATCGAAATACGGCGTCGTCTTTTCCCATTCATGGAACTCGGTTTTGTCGCCCGCCAGCAACGCGGCGACGAATGCTTCGTACTGGGCACGGTTGAGCGGGCAGTTTATGTAGTCGGCACCGTCCCCTTTGTCGTAACGCGACTGGAACCAGCATTGCTCGAAATCGATCGAGCCACGATGCACGATCGGCGCGATCGCATCGAAAAACGCCAGTGATTCCTCGCCGGCCAGAACGCTGAGCGCGGCGGCCAGGGCTGGAGAGGTCAACGGCCCGGTGGCGATGATCACCTCGTCCCATTCGGATGGCGGCAGGCCGGCGATTTCCTCGCGGCAAATGTCAATCAGCGGCTCGGCCGCCAAGGCCGCCTCGACCGCTTCGGAAAAACCCACGCGATCGACCGCCAAGGCACCCCCCGCCGGCACCTTATGCGCATCGGCCGCGCGCAGGATCAACGAGCCGCAGCGCCGCATTTCCTCGTGCAGCACGCCGACGGCGTTGCGCTCGGCATCATCCGAGCGAAACGAGTTGGAGCACACCAGCTCGGCAAGCCCCTCGCCCTGATGCGCTTCGGTGCCACGCACCGGCCGCATCTCATGCAATACGACGGGCACGCCCGAGCGCACCAGCTGCCATGCCGCCTCGCTGCCGGCCAGCCCGCCGCCGATGATGTGAACCGGGTTCATTCGAGATTAGGTGCCTTGCGCCGGCCATTTGCGCAAGCCATCGAAAATATCCTCAGGTTACAGGCGCCGTTTTGGGCGGTAGGGGCTGGTCGCGTTGACATCGAGATCAACGGTCGCGACGCAACCCTGCGGCTGGCTGTGGCTGGCGCCCATGTGCCACGCCCCATCGCGAAGCTGGACGACGCTGACCTTAGACAGAAAAAGACAGCGCCATTCGCCGCCGGAGGGCAGTCCGGAACTGCTTTCGCCGGCGAATTGATAGGTCAGCGCTTTTTCCTCGCCGTTGGAATGGCCGAGGATGACAGGGCAAAGTTCGCGCCGGTGCCCGCCATATACGCACAGAATTTGCTTGTGCTCGGCCATCGCCCGGCTGAACAGCCCGTAAGTCTGGCTGGTCATGTTCCCACCCGCGCCAACAGAACTAGCCAACGGCCGCCGCGTCGTCATCCCAGCCGAGCAGCTTGCTGATTTTCTCAAGTTCATAGGGAAAGGCGTCGCGGTCGAGGCGAATTTCAACCAGCGTCGTCGTAAACGGCGCAAATAATCTTTCGTTGTTGAAGGTTGTATTCCCGGCAACAACGTCGTTGTGGGTTTTCAGATCGTGCCGCAACTGGTCCGTCAGATCGAAGACGGCGTCCCACGCCTCGTTGGCGGTGGGCGAGTGGTGTGGCGCTCCTGGTGATTCCCAGCCAAATCCCTGATAGTCGACCCATTGCGAGCCGGACAGCGCCATGATTTTGATCTGCAACGTCTTCCGTGCAAAGAGCGCATTCAGATTGAAGTGGAAACAACGATAGCTGCTGTCGCGGCTGTAGACCGCGACATGTTCATCGTCAAATCCGGTAACCACGTCGTCGCCGTCAAATACGGTGATGTGATAATCCTTGATCGGATCGCCGCGCTGATCGACGCAGCGAACGATCATTTGTTGCCAGGCGCCTTTATCCGGATCGGCCGCAACGATTTCAGCCTTGCCGGCGGCGTCGGCATTTTTCAGCCAAGCGTTGAAATTGTCCGATGTTTCAACATCGAGGGCGGTTTTAACCAGTTGCACAAGATCGTCGGTCGGTGCCGACAGGATGGTTCCGTGGTTCATCCCCGGCAATAAATGCACCGGCACGTTGATCGCCATCCAATCGGCGGCCCTGACCGCCTGTTTCGTCTCGCGAGTCAGGTCGAGGATGATCTTGCGTGTGTTGAAGCTCGCGCCGGCCCAGCGGACCGTTCCGTCCATGCCCGGCGTGTTGGCCAGCTCACGAATCCCGTCATAGGCATCCGTACCGCAAAACACAAAGACGTATGGCGTATCGGGCCCGTTATCGTAAAACGGCTTCTCGTTGAAGACGTCGCGGTTTGCCAATTCCCAGGTGTAGGAGCTGGCGAGTTCAAGACCATCGAGGATCGCATCGCCAGCGGCGAGAAAATCCGGCCCCAGATGCTTGGAGCCTTTGAACACCGCGCCGAGCCAGCTGCGGCCCAATCGGGCCAGCGGTGAACCGAAAGTTGCCGGTGCCAGAGCGACAAGGTGCTTGAGGCAACTCAGCCGGCGCCGGTCACGCGCCAGCCACTCGCGCAGCACGAGCATACCGGTCGAGTGCACGATGGCGTCGAACTGAAAGCCTTGCGGCCATTGCCACGCCGCTTGGTTTCCTGCCGCAAAGGAGGCGCGAGTGGGTTCGCTGAACCGGGCGCGCAACGCGCGTTCCAGGCCGTCGGCAAGGTCCTTGATCGTGACGTCGTCGGTCAGCGACTGGTAGGTGCAGGTGCTGATCGTCTCGATCGGCCGGCTGGGCGCGATCTGGGTCAGTCGATCCCGCCACGCCTGAAACGAGGCGCCTTTGTCGGAGTAGCCATGTATCAGAACGAGCGGGCGAGGCACGTTAACTCCCATGATATTCGTGAACGCGACGGCGGCTTCTCTTTACGAGCCTGTGGGGCCGGTCCTCTCGGTCGCCCCAGCCTGGTGGATGGCGCCAGTCGCCCCGGCCGTTCCCGGCTGGTGGATGGCGCCGGTCGCCCTGGCCGTTCCCGGCTGGCGGGCAGCAACCGTCGGCGCTATGGGATCGGCCACCGTTCCGCCGATCACGGGAGCGTGGGGCGGTGCGGGGGCCGGCGGCGCCGGGTTCGATGGCGCCGGGTTCGATACTGCTGAAGCGCCGATCGCCGCAATAAAATCCGATGTTCGCCGCGCCACGGCGCCCGTCAACCCGATCTCGCCGATGCCGCACAACGCGCCGATCAGGACGGCGAGAGAGCCGGAATGCATAAATCCGGTATTGAAGCCGCCGATATTGAAGACCACCATGCGCGTCGAAAAAAACAGCCCGATAACAAGGGTAAGCCCAGAGACGAACAACAGGCGAAACGGCGGGTCGAGAAGGTCTTCCTCCAATCGCGCCAGATCCCAGAATGTCAGTTGCTGGCGGCGGATCGCAAAGGATAGCCAGGTTCCGAGATAGCACCCGGCCAACAGGCTGATGAATTCGCGAAAGCGGTTAAGCAATGTGTGCGCTTCCGAGTAACGGCAAACCAGATAGAAAATTACCGTCGGAACGGCAAAACCGAATGCCCAGAAGCCAAGCCGGCGGATGTAGGTGTTTTTGACATGCGCCGCCTCGCGCGCGACGATTTCGTCCTGCAGCCCGTTGAGGGCCATTCTTCCGAGGCGGGGCTGGTCCTGGCCGAGCGAGGTCAGCGCGATATCTGCCAGCTTGAGGTAATATTCAGAGAATTTGTCAGCGTTGCGCCGCAAGCGGGCCGGAATAACTCGTCCCTGCACTTGCGGCGGAAACAGCACGTTGAGAACCGTCAGCGTACGTTCAACATCGATTTGCAGACCGATGTATTCGTCGGGGACGGTGGCGTGAGGGATCGGTGAAAATTCGATGTAGCGCGGTTGAACGCCGTTTACCGGAAGCGGGATGGTGACCGCGTAGTAGCGGCCGTCTTCCCGCCGCGGGACGTCGGGCATCTTAATGAAATTTCTGGCAGATCGGGCAGCGGTGACCGGAGGCGGTGATGTCGGGCCTCGGTTTCCAAGGCGAAAGGTTCATCGGCGCCCAGCTACCCACGGGATCGACATTGTGGTGCCGCACCGGCATCAGCGTCATTTCCATCGAGCGGAAAATTTCCATCAGATCGTGCTTTGCCTGCTCTCGCAGTTCCGGCGGCCCTTCCTCGATCGCCGCGAGCATCTGTTCGAGGGCGCGTAACGGCATTGCAATCCTCCCGTGGCGGCGGTCAGCGCAGCGTGTCTGAGGCTACGTGTTTATGCGTGCTCTTAACACTTGGCCGAGTTTAGCAGACAAACGGTATAGTTGGATACCGCCTGGAGGCGATGGGGTTACAAGCCGCCGGGTATTTACGAGCGCATTTTTTCCAAGGCGTCGAGCCAACGGTGCAGCACTGCCGCATGACCCGGCAGGCGCTCTTCGATCTCAGTGCCGATCTGGCCGCGATACATATGCACCGCGAGATTGCGATCCCGGCCTATTCTCATTGCGGCGTCCGCATCGGCGTCAGATAGCCAGCCGAGCCGGCGTGCCGCGCGGATCGCCGTATTGGGTGATGCGACCTCGATATCCTCACGCTCGTCGAGCAGTTGCTGACAGGCTTTCCAAACGGCCTCATAAGTGTAAATCAGCCGCAGGATGGCGCCGTCGCGCTCCGCCAGCGAACGCGGCACCCGGCCGACCGCCTCATCCAGCGTCGCGAGCGCCGCCTTCGCTTCGGCAAGCCGTATGGCTAAACGCGCCATCTAATGCCTTCCCGCCGGACTTCCTCGACAAGCGCTGGATCGGCTGTCCGCAGGTCTACAAGATCGACATCGTACGGGATCGTGCTCTCTTCAATATCGGCAGCAAGTTCGGCGAAGAAGCTGTCGGATAGCTCGGCACGCGGCAGCACAGCGATATCGATGTCGCTATGCTGCCGCGTATCATCGCGAGCGCACGACCCGAACAGCCACACGGCAGCCTCCCGCTCGCCCAGCGCATCGAGCACGATGCGGCGTAATGCACCGATTGCCTGTTTGCGCGTCGAATTCATGCCACTGGTGGTTTTTCCGCGGTCGTCATCGTGCGTGAGGGAAGTACCTCTCCTTACTATATCATCCCGCCCGGCGTCTTCGCGGCGTCGCGGCTGGCGTCTTCAAATACGGCCGCAAATATTGCCCGGTGTGGCTCGCGTCAGAGGTGGCGACTTCTTCGGGGGTGCCGGTGGCGACGATGCGGCCGCCGCCGTCGCCGCCTTCCGGGCCGAGGTCGATGATCCAGTCGGCGGTTTTGATGACTTCGAGGTTGTGCTCGATGACCAAGACCGTGTTGCCGGTGTCGACCAGCGCGTGCAGCACTTCGAGCAGCTTTTTCACGTCCTCGAAATGCAGGCCGGTGGTGGGTTCGTCCAGGATATAGACGGTGCGTCCGGTGGCGCGGCGCGACAGTTCCTTGGCAAGTTTGACGCGCTGTGCCTCACCGCCCGACAATGTCGTCGCCGGCTGCCCGACTTTGATATAGCCGAGGCCGACCCGCTGCAACGTCACCAGCTTGTCGCGGATCGACGGCACGGCACGGAAGAACTCAGCGCCCTCATCGACCGTCATGTCGAGCACTTCGGCGATGCTCTTGTTGCGGAACAGCACCTCCAATGTCTCGCGGTTGTAGCGCTGCCCTTTGCAGACATCGCATTGCACATAAACATCGGGGAGAAAATGCATCTCAATCTTGATGACGCCGTCACCCTGGCAGGCTTCGCAGCGCCCACCCTTGACGTTGAACGAGAACCTTCCCGGCAGATAACCGCGCGCCTTGGCTTCGGGGAGGCCGGCGAACCAGTCGCGGATCGGGGTGAAGCAGCCGGTATAGGTCGCCGGGTTTGACCGCGGCGTGCGGCCGATCGGTGACTGGTCGATATCGACGATCTTGTCGAGGAACTCGACGCCTTCGAGCGCGACGAACGGCGATGGCTGCTCGCGTGCGTTGTTGAGGCGCTTGGCCAGTGCCTTGTACAGCGTTTCGATGATCAGGGTCGATTTGCCGCCGCCCGACACGCCGGTGACGCAGCAGAACGTGCCGAGCGGCACATCGGCGGTGACGTTTTTGAGGTTGTTGCCGGTCGCGCCGACCAGCCGCAGAAGCTGGCCGGGATGGCCGGTGCGTCGTACCTCCGGCAATGCGATCTGGCGCACCCCGGTCAGGTACTGGCCGGTAATGCTGTCGGGGTTGCGCATGACCTCGTCGGGGGTACCCTCGGCGACGAGGTGGCCACCATGCACCCCGGCGCCCGGTCCCATATCGACCAGCCAGTCGGCGGTGCGAATCGCCTCTTCGTCATGCTCGACGACGATCACCGTATTGCCGAGGTCACGCAGCCGTTTCAGAGTTTCGAGCAGGCGCGCGTTATCGCGCTGATGCAGCCCGATCGACGGCTCGTCGAGCACATAGAGCACGCCGGTAAGCCCCGACCCGATCTGCGACGCCAGGCGGATGCGCTGGCTTTCGCCACCCGACAGCGTGCCGGAGGCGCGCATCAGGGTCAGGTAGTCGAGCCCGACATTGCGCAGAAAGCCGAGCCGTTCGTTGATTTCCTTTAGAATGCGGGCGGCGATTTCGCTCTGGCTCGGGGTCAGGGTCGCATCGACGGCGGCAAACCAGTCGCCGGCGTCGGAAATCGACAAGGCGGCGGCCTCGCTGATGCTTTTGCCGGCGATCTTGACCGCCAGCGCCTCGGGTTTGAGCCGGGCGCCGTTGCACACCTCGCAGGTCCTGGCGTTCTGGTAGCGGCCAAGTTCCTCGCGCACCCAGGCGCTGTCGGTCTCGCGATAGCGCCGCTCCATGTTCGGCAGGACGCCCTCGAACGGCCGGTCGGTCGTATACTGTTTGAGGCCGTCATCATAAGTCATCTTGACCGGCTCGCCGCCGGAGCCATGCAGGATCAGGTGACGCATTTTCTCCGGCAGATCATGCCACGGCGCGCGCATGCTCTGCTTGAAATGCCGGGCGATGCTTTCCAGGGTCTGCGTGTAGTAAGGCGACGAGGAATGCGACCACGGGCTGACTGCACCCTCGGCAAGGCTGCGGGTCTCGTCGTGCACCACAAGGTCGGCGTCGAAATACAATTTGGTGCCGAGGCCGTCGCAAGCCGGGCAGGCGCCGAACGGGTTGTTGAACGAGAACAGCCGCGGCTCGATCTCGGGGATCGTAAAGCCCGATACCGGGCAGGCGAATTTCGCCGAAAAGATGGTTTCCTCGCCCCCGTTCGAACCATTGGAGTCGGCGTTTTCGGTGATCGCGATGCCGTCGGCGAGGCCGAGCGCGGTTTCGAACGAATCGGCGAGCCGGTGGCCGAGATCGGGGCCAACCACCAGCCGGTCGACCACGACCGAGATGTCGTGCATGAAATTCTTTTTGAGCGCAGGGACCTCGTCGACCTCGTACATCTTGCCGTCGACCTTGACCCGCTGAAATCCGCGTTTTTGCAGGTCGCTGAGTTCCTTTTTGTATTCGCCTTTGCGGCGCCGGGCGATCGGCGCCAGCAGGTAAAGGCGGGTGCCTTCCGGCATCGCCATCACGCGATCGACCATCTGCGACACGGTCTGGCTGACGATCGGCAACCCCGTCGCCGGCGAGTACGGCACTCCGACTCGTGCCCATAGCAGGCGCATGTAATCGTAGATTTCGGTCACCGTGCCGACCGTCGAGCGCGGGTTGCGCGACGTGGTTTTCTGCTCGATCGAGATGGCCGGTGACAGGCCCTCGATCGAATCGACATCGGGTTTCTGCATCAGTTCGAGAAACTGCCGGGCATAGGCCGACAGGCTCTCGACATAGCGGCGCTGCCCTTCGGCATAGACCGTGTCGAAGGCAAGCGACGACTTGCCTGAGCCGGACAGCCCGGTGATCACCACCAAACTGTCGCGCGGCAGGTCGACATCGACGTTTTTAAGATTGTGCTCCCGCGCGCCGCGAATGCGGATGCTTTGCATCAGCTGAAGAACCCATTTGCCAGATTTTGCGCCAAATTTTGCTTCGCCCGCCCGCTACGAGGGGATGTCGCTGCGGGCGAACGGTACGGGCAGCACCCCGCCGCGCAGCGGAATATAGCCGGCACGGTTGCAGCTTGTCTCGCTTCCAGCCGCATCGGGATTATCCCGCCCTGTGGATTGCGGGGATAAGAATAAAGTAGGAACATTGGCTGGGCTTGTTAAAATGCAATCCTCCCTGCCCACGAACCCCCGGTGATCCATGGCTGGCAGCGTCAATAAGGTAATCCTCGTCGGCAATCTCGGCCGCGACCCTGAAATCCGCTCGACCGGCGACGGCACGCGCATCGCCAACCTCAACCTCGCAACCTCGGAAAGCTGGCGCGACCGGGTGTCCGGCGAGCGCAAAGAGCGTACCGAATGGCACCGCGTCGTGATTTTTAACGAGCGGCTCGTCGAGGTAACCGAGAAATACCTGCGCAAGGGGTCGAAGCTTTATATTGAAGGCGCCTTGCAGACGCGCAAATGGACCGACAATCAGGGCCAGGAACGCTATTCGACGGAAGTCGTGCTGCAGCGTTTTCGCGGCGAACTGACCATGCTGGATGGTGCCGGCGGCGGCGCCCGGAGCGGCGGAGGCGGCTCGGATGGCGGCTATGACGAGGGTTACGGCGGCGGTGGCATGGGCGGCGGCTATAACGAGGCGCCGGCCCGCGCCGCGGCCCCGGCCGCCGGCATGGCTGGGGGTGGCATGGCTGGAGGTGGTGCTGGCGCAGGACGCGGCCGCAACACGCGTGACGATCTCGACGACGACATTCCATTCTAGAATTTGGCCATTCTAGAATTTGGCCTAGAATTTGGCCATTCTAGAATTTGGGCTGCGTTCCGGGCCTGAGGTGCTGGATTAGGTGATGTCCGCGTTTGCATGACATAACAGGCTCGGAGGACGGCATGGCGCAGGGAGCAGTACCAAAGCCGCCGTTTCGCGCGGATCATGTCGGGAGTTTGCTGCGGCCGGCTGCCTTGTTGCACTCGCGCGCCGAGCATCAGGCCGGGCGGCTACCGGCCGAGGGCTTGCGGGCGGCCGAGGATCAGGCGATCGCCGATGCGGTTCGCATGCAACGCGATCTCGGTCTTGTCGGGGTCAGCGACGGGGAGATGCGTCGCGGCTCCTGGCATATGGATTTTCTGTACCAGATCGGCGGCGTCGAAAAGACCGAGCGGCGATTGAACATCCAGTTTAAGAACGATGCAGGAACGCTTGATTTTACGCCGACGGCGCATCGGGTTGGCGGCAAGCTGTCGTTCGACAAGACGATCTTTGGCGAGGATTTCGCCTATCTCGCATCGGTCGCGCCGGCCGGAACCGTCCCTAAGCTGACGATTCCGTCGCCGTCGATGCTGCATTATCGCGGCGGCCGGGCCGCCATCGATGCCGGGGCTTATCCCGACATGGAGCCGTTCTGGCAGGACCTCGCCGCGGTCTACGCCACTGAAATCGCCGGCCTCGCGGCGCTCGGCTGTACCTATCTGCAGCTCGACGACACCAGTCTCGCCTATCTCAACGATCCGGCGCAGCGAACCTATGTCGACAGCATCGGCGGCGATGGCGAAACGCAGCACCTGACCAATGTTCGCCTGATCAACCAGGCGCTGGCAGCGAAACCCGCGGGAATGACGGTATGCACCCATATGTGCCGCGGCAATTTCCGTTCGTCGTGGATGGCGGAGGGTAGTTACGACCATGTCGCCGAAGCGCTGTTCGGCGAGTTGGCGGTCGACGGGTTTTTTCTCGAATTCGACGACGCCCGCTCGGGCGGGTTCGCACCGCTGCGGTTTGTGCCGCCGGGCAAGAAGGTCGTGCTTGGGCTGGTAACCTCAAAGCGCGCGGCGCTTGAAAGCAAGGATGCCTTGAAACGCCGGGTCGACGAGGCTGCGGTCTATGTGCCGCTCGATCAGCTATGCCTCAGCCCACAATGCGGCTTCTCATCGACTGTCGACGGCAACGCGCTGACCGTCGAGGAGCAGAATGCAAAGCTGCGTCTTGTCGTCGAGACGGCGCGCGACATCTGGGGCGACTGATCCGTCGGTCTGCCGGCCCGGTCAGCGGCGCAGCATCCCGGTCAGGATCCGGCGCAGTTCCGGCACGGCGCCGACCGTGAGACCCGCGGCCAGGGCGGCGCCGATCGTGCCATAAGGATGCGTCCGGATTTTCGTCGCAACCTGCTGGGCCGCGATCATGCCGATTTGTGCCAGTGCCGCCGATACGGGATCCGCGGCAGCCGCCGGTGCGGTACCCAGTGCGGTAGACGTACGCGGCACTCGCGGATGCGATACCAGCCGCGCCACAAGGCCAAGAATTCCGGCCAGCACGAGACCGACCGCACCGACAATCGCGGCGGCACCGGGTGGCCCCAGTTTTGTCGTCTCCAGTTCCAGAAAAAGCGCCTGGCCGAGAAACCACAGCGCGATCGTCATGACGATCAGCGCTATAATGCAAGCGGCCGCCGTGAGGGCGAGCCGCGCCAGCCAGCCGCTCATATCCGCTACCCGCGGCGCGCGTTGAGAAGCATGCCAAGGATCAGGCCGGATGAAAACGCCGCCAGTGCCGAGGCAAACGGCCGCTGCTCGATTTCCTGGCCAACCTGCTGTGCCTGACGGCGCATCTCGCCCCACATCTTTTCCGCCGATTCCTGCGCCTTGCCACCGGCCTGCGTGACACCGCTGGTCGCGATGGTGCGCATATCGGCGGAAATCTTGGCGAAGTCCGAACGCAACTGCTGGATGTCGTCTTGCAGCGTTGTGAGGTCTGGTTGAGCTGATGCGGCCATGACCGCCCTCCTTGGTTGGGTTGCGGATTTGTTAAAACGTTCTCGACGCCGAAAAGTTCAAGCCCGCCCCGACTGAGGCGCGGCCTAGCCGACCAGCACCGCCTTGCCGATGACCTTGCGGTCGATCACGGCTTGCAGAGCGTCGGCGGCGCGGTCGAGCGGAAAGCGGTGTGAAATGCGCGGACGCAATTTGCCCTCGCTCGCCAGTTTGACCAGCGTGCGCATATTGGCCCGGCCCACTTCCGGCTGGTTTTCGGTGACGCCGCCGAGCCGTACGCCGATCACCTCAAGCCCCTTGATCAACAGATAATTGGTGCGGGGAGTCGAAGGGCCGCCGCCGAGAAAGCCGAGCACCAGGATGCGCCCGCCCCAGCGCAGGCAGCGCAGCGACTCGTCGAACACCGCGGCGCCAATCGGGTCGTAAACGATATCGACGCCGTCACGCGCCCCGGTCAGCTCCTTGACCTTGTCGCGCAGCCCTTCGCGGTAATCGATCGCATAGTCGGCGCCTTCCTCGATGCAGGCCGCGCGTTTTTCCTCGGTGCTGGCGGTGGCGATGACCGTCGCGCCAAACAGCTTCGCCACCTGGATCGCGGCGATGCCGATACCGCCGGCGGCGCCGTTGACCATCACCCACTCGCCGGGCTGCAAGCGGCCGCGCTGGATCAGCGCGTGATAGGCCGTGTGATGCGCGCCGCGGAACACCGCCGCCTGTTCAAGGCTCATGCCGGTAGGGACCGGGTCGCAATCTTCGGCCCGGGCATTGCCGAGTTCCGCCAGCGCACCGAGCCGATGCCGGCTCATGATCCGGTCGCCGAGTTTGAAGTGCGTGACGCCCTCGCCAACCGCGACGACCTCGCCGGCGCCTTCATTGCCGGGGATGAAGGGTGGTTCCGGCCGGAACTGGTATTTGCCGGCCAGCATCAGCACATCGACATATTGTACGCCACGCGCCCCGATACGCACCTGCACCTCGCCGGGTCCTGGCGGCGGCGGATCCGGCAAATCGCGCAACGCCAATACCTCGGGGCCGCCAAACGCCTCACAGACAACAGCTTTCATCCGCCTCGCCCTTTCCCTGATAACGCGATGCTATCGCCCTGTGGCAAACTCGTGCAACCGCGCGTTCCGGTAAGGATAGAGCCGCGGTACACTTGGTAAGCCGCGGCGTGATCGGGATAGACAGCGATGAGAACAATCAACGTCCTTGCGCTTCAGCGCATCAGCGCCGGTGATCGCGCCAAGGTCGAGGCGGCGGATGCGTCGATCGATTTCGTCGATGCCGGCGGCTGGTTCGACGGTGAAATTCGCGAGACCTGGCCCGAATACGCCGCTTCCCGCTTTCTGCCGCCGGGTTCGACCGGATCCGGGAGCCGTGAGGAGCGTGACCAATTGCTCGCCGCGGCCGAAGTGATCATTGGCGGTTGGCCGTTTCCGTTCGATCTGCGAGCGCGGGCGCCGCGCCTCAAATGGTGTCACCAGCGGCAGGCCGGCGCGAGCAACCTGTTCGACAGCGATTTGTGGGGCAGCGATGTCGTTGTCACGACCTCGCGCGGCGCGGCCAACCCGCTGCCGATCGCGGAATACGCGGTCAGTGGCCTGCTGCATTTCGCGATGGGCCTCAACCGCGCCGCGATCGACCGCGAGGCCGGGATGTTCGATTACCGCGCCTATCGGCCGTTGCTGATCCAGGGCAAGACAGTCTGCGTCGTCGGCGCCGGCGGTATCGGGCTCGAAGTTGGCCGGCTGTGCGCGGCGCTCGGCATGTATGTCGTCGGGACCCGGCGGCACGTGCAACCGGGTGCGGCTTTACCGCCAGGGTTCAGCGAGATCGGTGGTGCCGATTCTATCGACCGGTTTCTGCCGGACAGCGATTTTGTTGTGATTTGCTGTCAGTGGACGCCCGAGACGACACGGCTGTTCAATCGCGAGCGCTTTGCCGCGATGAAAAAGGGCAGCATCCTGGTCAATGTCGCGCGCGGCGAGATCATCGATGAAGATGCGCTGTTCGAGGCATTGCAGGCCGACCGGCTGCGCGGCGTCGCGCTCGATGTCTATGTCGGTGAGTTCGAGCGCCTGCCGCCGGCGCGGCTGTGGAACGATCGCCGGGTGCTGATCACACCCCATATCTCCGGCGGCAGCGATGCCCAACTGCACGGCGGCGTCGACATTTTCTGCGACAACCTCCGTGCCTACCGCGCCGGACAACCGCTGCTCAACGTCATCGATTGGGAGCGCGGGTATTAAAGGTTAAAGACGCGCGAGTGCTTCAACGTCAGTTTCAGCATCACGATGCCGATCGTCAACGCATAGAGGCCGAGCCAAGTCGATAGTACGACGCCATCCGTGGCGAGCCCGCTCAGCAAAGCCCGCCCAAAGGTCAATGAGACGATGGCGCCGGCCAGCAGCAGGTGATCGGTATCGGCCTCGCGCAATGCGATGCACGCGGCGACAAGGGATGCGGCGGCGGCGATGGCCCAGATTGCTGCCGCATCGGCCAGCATCGGCAAGGTCAGATCAGGCCAGATATAGACCGTACCGGCGATCGCGATGTCGAGACAGCCGCCGAGCAGCAGCGGCCAGGCAAGCCCGTGCGAGCGGCTCCAGCCGCCCGATGCCAGGATCAGGACGCCATCGGTGAAGGTGTAGGCGGCGAAAAGGCGAACCAACAGCGACGAGGGGAGATCGGGCCAGACAAAGACGATGGCAAACAGGATTGCTGCGGCGCTGCGCAAAGCAAATGAGACCTGTCGGCCGGCCATGATGTCGGCTGCAGAGGACAATCCGGCCGCCGTACCCGGAATCGGGTCGGGGTCATCCCGAACCTGTGCGTTTCCCCTGGGCAAAAACATGACAACGGGCGCTGCCTGACCTGTTGTACAACCAAACGTCGATCTGATTTATCGTCGAGAAACCGCCAAACGCGAAGCGCGAAAACAGCCGCTCGCGGTCTCGTGTTGGAAAGGTCGGTACGACTGTCTCAGGACTGGGGAGCATGCACGTCGATGGTGCGCTCGGCTGCGCCATCCGTTACAATAAATCGTCGACAAGTTGAACCGAATGATCGCCGTGCGCGACCGTTCCCAGCGATCTCAGCACAACATCTTTTCTTATCATATCCGATCCGCTCACCCGGCGCTTGTCGGCGCGCGGGCCGCCAGGGGACTTTGCCATGCAGAGACGTAATTTCTTTAAGTCGGTAGCGGCCGCCGGCGCGGTTGCCGGTGTGATGCCGGGCTGGCTGCGCCAGGCGCATGCGGCCGCCGCGGGCTGGCGCCAGTTCGAAATCACTTACCGCATCGCACTGAAAGACGGCAAGGTGCCGGCGCGGCTCTGGGTGCCGGTGCCGCAGGATGCACTGGATTATCAGCGCGTCGTCAATTTGAGCTGGCGCTCCCCGGTCGCGGCGTTTGTGCTATGGGAAAAGGCGTCGCGCGCGCCGATTGTTTCGGCGGCATGGCTGGAGCCGAGTGCACCACGCGACATTGAGGTGACCGCGCGTGTTGCGACCCGCGACCGTTCGGGGTTCTGCCTTGAGGATGCCGCACCGGACGAGCTGGCGGAATATTTGCGGCCGACCGCAAGCTCGCCGACCGACGGTATTGTCCTGGCGAAAGCGCGCGAAATTGTCGGCGCCCGCACGGCACCACTCGACAAGGCGCGGGCGATTTACGATTGGGTTGTCGATAACACGTTCCGCAAGGCGGAAACGCGCGGTTGCGGCCTCGGGAATATCGCATTCATGCTCGAAACCGGCGATCTCGGCGGCAAATGCGCTGACATCAATTCGCTTTTTGTCGGGTTGGCGCGGGCGGCGGGGCTGCCGGCGCGCGATTTCTTCGGCGTTCGCGTCGCCGACTCGAAGATTATGAAATCGCTAGGAAAATCAGGCGATATCACAAAGGCGCAGCATTGCCGCGCCGAAGTGTTTATCGACGGCAAGGGCTGGTTGCCGGTCGATCCGGCCGATGTGCGCAAGGTTGTGCTGGAAGAGCAGGTCGCGGTCGACAGCGACAAGGTCAAGGGATTGCGCGAGCGGCTGTTCGGAAGCTGGGAAATGAACTGGGTCGGGTTCAACTATGCCCGCGACTTTACGCTGCCGGAGCAGAAGACCGGGCCGATCGGCTTTCTGATGTATCCCTATGCCGAAACCGCGGACGGCAGCGAGGATTCACTCGATCCCGCAGCGTTTGCCTACACGATCAGCGCCAAGGAGATCGTCTGAGGCATTTCTCCCGCTGAACCCGCCGGCAAAGGTGCCGACGCCACCATTTGCCGCTAGGCTCCGCGTTAATAGCCAGGAAATCCGGAATAACCGGGAAATCCGGCGGACAAGCAGAGCGGGGGAGGGCGGCATGACAATGGTCGACCAGCAGAAGATCAGGCGGACCCGTACCGGGCTGATCGCACATGACCTGGAATTGGCGCAGCCGGGCTACACGCTGTTCACGCCGATGTACGGCGACGGCACGGTGTACCTGGTCGATATGGCGGGCGAAATCGTGCATCGCTGGCAGATGCCGTACCGCCCCGGTCTCTATGGCCACCTGCTTGATAACGGAAATCTGTTCTACGGCGGCATGGTGATGGAAGACCTCGAGCGGTTCGAGGCATGGCGGCGCTTCAAGGCCGGGGCGGTGCTGGAGGTTGATTGGCAGGGACGGGTGCTGTGGGAGTTGCGCCACCCGATCATCATCACGACGCGCGCAAGCTGAGCAACGGCAATGTGCTGCTGCTGTGCCTGAAGCCGCTGGCACCCGACATCGCCCGGCGGGTGCAGGGCGGCCTGCCGGGCAACGAAGCCGACGGCGTCATCTATGCCGATTATCTGCTTGAGCTGACGACGGCCGGCGAGCCGGTATGGGAATGGCGAAGCTGGGAGCACCTCGATCCCGAAACCTGCCCGCTGACACCGCAGGATCATCGTGCCGAATGGACCCACGGCAACACCGTGGCTGAGACGGCGGACGGCAACATCCTGGCGAGCTTTCGCAACATCTCAACCGTCGTGCTGATCGAGCGTGCGACCGGCAAGATCATTTGGCGACTCGGGGGGCCGCCGCTGGCGCAACAGCACGATCCGCGGCCGCTGCCGAACGGCAATGTGCTGATCTTCGACAATGGCACGCATCGCCGCGATTCTCCTGGTACGTTTTCGCGGGTCATCGAGGTCGATCCGCGCACCAGCGAGATCGTTTGGCAATACAGCGACCGTTCGGCATTCGAGTTTTTCAGTCCGTACATTTCCGGCGCGCAACGGCTGCCCGACGGCAACACGCTGGTCTGCGAAGGCTGTCACGGCCGCCTGTTCGAGGTAACGACGGATGGCGAGGTCGTGTGGGAATACGTCAACCCGTTCTTTTTCGACGGACCGGGTGCCGCCGGAACCAATAATTGGGTGTTCCGCGCATTTCGCTACACGCCAGAACAGATAGATGCTGCACGGCGAAGTTGATCTATCAAACCATGATATGAAACTCTGTCACCAACCGAAACCGTATTGTCATATCAATGCCCTAAAATAATGAGCACAGTGTCGCCGCCCGAACATTCCGGCACTTACAAAAAACAATATCTTTTAGACCTGTGAGCGGAGCGGACGATTATGCCCGCGATCCTGTAGTGCTTTTCTTTTAGGAGGGCAGAGAATGGCTGAGTCCAATGCAATTAAGGATGCATCGCTGATGACAGCAATGCTGCGAGGGGCGGAGACATGGGCGAACGCGCAAGGCGAAATTCTCGCCAGCGTTGAAACGGTATGGGGCGAATGGGCGAAACGGCAACGCGAAGCGGCCGATCTCTCTGCGCACACGCTACAGCGGATCGGTGCGTGCCGTACGCCGGCCGATTTGCTGCGGCTGCAGCAGCAATGGCTGCTCGGTACGGTTGAGCGCGCCGCCGCTGACATCGATCGTATGGCGAAAGGGTCGCCGCTCGCGCAGGAAGCGCTGCGTACTGTAACGATGCCGGCGCAGGCGGCCGAGTGAGGCCGCGTGCCGCCGGCAATTGAGATCAACACAATCTGCAGCAGGGGTGAAACGGTGACGTATCAGGTGATTTATGGCGCGGCCGTGCTTATGGCCAACCGCGATCGGCACCTTGACGAGCGCGTCTCGAACGAGCGGTTCAGCACTGAGCATGAGGCACTGAACCGAGCGCGCGAACTGATCGACGATGACGAAGCGGTAGTCGTCGCGGTCTGTGACACTGTGGGAAACGAGCTTGCCGGCGTCCGCCTGCAGCTCAAGCTCGGTTATTGTTGCGTGTAACTAATTCGCGGCGGCGACCAGTACCGGCGTGTCGCGGTAAACCTGCGGAAACATCTGCTTCAGACTGGCAATTTTGGGCAGGTCGTTGATCGCAATATAAGGCTGGTTGGGGTGTAGCGTCAGATAATTCTGATGGTACGCCTCCGCCGGATAAAAGGCGCGCCCGGTTTCAACCGCGGTGACGACCTTGCCCGGATAGGCATGCGCCTGATTAAGCTGAGCGATGTAAGCCGTCGCGATTTTTGCCTGCTCAGCGTTGGTGGGAAAGACTGCCGAGCGGTATTGGGTGCCGGTGTCCGGTCCCTGGCGGTTCAGTTCGGTCGGGTCATGTGCCACCGAAAAGTAGATCTGCAAAATTCGCCCATAGCTGATGCGGTGCGGATCGAAGGTGACCCTTACCGACTCCGCATGCCCGGTCGAGCCGGTGCTGACCGTCTCGTATTGCGCCGTACTGCCGGCGCCGCCGGCATAGCCGGAAACAGCGGCGGTCACCCCTTCGACATGCTGGAACACGCCTTGGACACCCCAGAAGCAGCCGCCGGCGAGCACTGTTGTCTCGCTCGCGGCTTGCGTTGCCGGCTCGTCGAGCGCCGGCGGCGGTATCATGTGTGCTACGTCTTCCGCCGCCGATTTCGATCCCCAGAACGCCAGCAATGCGGCCGCGGGCAGCGCCGCGACCAATAGCGCCCGCAACCCGAAACCCGGCATTTCGCCACGTCGCAACATTGCCGTTACTCCCGACCAGAGAATTGAGCCTCAAAGGAGATATTTAGGTGGGGGCGGCAGGCGCGACGGTGGTTCAAATGATTGTGAGGGTCCTTTGCGTTGCTCAGCCTTGCCGCAAGGCAACATCAAATCGGCAGCTTGTCTCCTTCATGCGGCGCCGATACCTCAAATGCATTCACAATGCCCGACAACATCGCATAGTAGTTGGCGATCGTCGTGATCTCGACCAGCCATTGTACGCCATGCCGGTCCCGCAGCGTCTCGAACACGGGTAGGTCCACCTTGTTGCTGCGCATCAGTTGCCGGACAAAAGTGATGATGTCGCGCTCGTCCGGCGACAGCGAGGCCGGATCGCCTTGCGTTCGCAGCAGATCGATTGTCGTTTCCGCTAGTTCGGCGCGTCTTGCGGCGCCGACCTGTGCCGCCCAGACATAGGCCGCCTGGCGCTCGCGTACCGCCGCAAGGATCGCGATCGAGCGCAATTTCGGCTCCACGATGCTTTCCTCACGGTTGAACGTCACCATCGGCAGCAGCTTGCCGGCAAGTTTGGGGCTGTGCAGCAGCATGCTGAACGGCCCGCGAATTTGACCGAACACGCCAATGACATCGTCAACAACGCTGTGATGCTCGGCAGGGACGTCAGCCTTGCTGGTAATCGGTGCGACGCGCGGCATCGTTTTCTCCCTCGTTCAGCGGTGGTTGCTTGTCACCCTCGCCCTTCGACGGGTCGCCGGGGGGTCGGTCCCCGGCGATGGGTCATCGAGGGTTGTCAGAGGCCGGCGTAGGGCTTGCCCCACTGATCACCATAGACGACATCCTTGAGCGGACCGCGGCCGAGCTTGCCGAAATTGCCCATGGGATAGCCGATTGGCAGGATCGCGTAGGAATGCGCGGTGGGCGGCAGGCCAAGAATCGCATCAACTTCCTTGCCATATCCGGTATGCCGCGTCGTCAGCGTCGTGCCGAGGCCGAGCGCCCGGATCGCGAGGCACATGTTCTGCACCGCCCCGTAGATCGACGAGCCGGCCGTGCGGCCGGGATTTTCACCGTCGTTCAGGCACGCGACGATCCACACCGGAGCCTCGTGGTAATGGTCGGTCAGGTATTCGACGGCGGCATGCTGGCGCTTGTAGCGGGCCGGATCGGAACCCGGCGGCGGTGCGCTTGCGGCATAGCGCGGCCCGACCGACTCGTCGAACAGGCGCTTGTAATAGACCTGCACCTTCTTTTTCACTTCGGGGTCCTTAACCACCATAAAGCGCCAAGTCTGGTTGTTGCCGCCGCTCGGCGCCCATTGCCCGGCCTGCAGGATCTGATTGATCATTTCATCGGGGATCGGGTCGGGCTTCAGCCGGCGCATCGCCCGCATCGTGCTCATGGTTTCGAAAAGATCGGGCATCGCGTCCTCCTGTAATGATTTTGGCAAGCTTAGGGGCGCGGGGTACGGCGCGACAAGTGAAACCCTCGCCGCCCATTGGGCCAGCGAGAGCAAACGACGGAGCTTGCGGTATCAGGCGGCGGTCAGCTTGGTACCAGGCCGCCATCGACATTGTAGGATTGGCCGGTGATGTTGCGCGCACCCGGCGAGGCGAGGAACACCGCCATTGCGGCGATGTCGTCGGGGGTGTTGGCGCGGCCGATCGGGATGCCGGCTTCCTGCTCGGCAAACAACTGTTCGACGCTGATGCCGCGTTCGGCGGCGCGGCCGACCGCGTTACGCGCGCCGAGTTCGGTGCGGGTGACGCCGGGGCAGATCGCGTTGACGTTGATGTTGTAGCGGCCGAGTTGCTGCGCCGCCATTTTGGTCAGCGCGATGACCGCGCCCTTGCTGGCGGCATAAGCGGCGTTTGAGGCGCCGGCATAGCCGCGGCCGCTGATCGACGCGATGTTGATGATGCGGCCGCCGCTGCCGTCGGCGCCGAATTGCTTGATCATCTCGCGCGCGGCGCTTTGCAGGCTGAAGAACACGCCTTTGGCGTTGACCCGGTGGATGCGGTCCCAATCCGCTTCGGTCAAATCCATGATGTAGGAATAGCGGGTGACGCCGGCATTGTTGACGATCACATCGACCCGGCCGAGTTCGGCGACGGTGAGCGCCATCATTGCCGCGATACTGGCGACGTCGCCGCAATCGGCTTCGATTGCGATGGCGCGGCGGTTGCTGCCGGCTGCAGCGGCCGCAGTGCGTTGGGCTGCGGCGAGGTCGATATCGGCGGCGGCGATGCTGGCGCCGGCCTCAGCCATCGCCAGGGCGCAGGCCCGCCCGATGCCGGCGCCGGCGCCGGTCACCAGCACGATCTTGTCCTGCAATATCGTCATGTTGCGTTCCTCCGCTGAAGGGTGCCGGACAAACTATTATTGTACCAGACGATAGAGCGTTGTTTTACGACGACTGGCGGGCCCGTCCCGGAACCGCAAAAATAACACAATTCGCAGGCTCGTTATCGAGCCGGTACCAAGCTGGCGATTTCAGGATTACATGCATTTTCGACCCCACTCGTCG
The DNA here is from genome assembly GCA_036268425.1 of Allostellaceae bacterium. GTDB lineage: Bacteria > Pseudomonadota > Alphaproteobacteria > ATCC43930 > CGMCC-115725 > DATARH01. Next base: position 596,000 of record DATAUE010000149.1, on the reverse strand, counting down.
CAGAAACCGACGATCGATGCGGTTTATGTGGCCGGGGATCAGCGATTTTTCTTTCCACGGAGTGTAAAGCAGCACCCAATAGTTGGCCAATCCGGTCAGGAATGCGATGAAATCTTCCGGACGCTCGACATGTTCGATCGTATGAGTACAAACAACAAGGTCCCACCGTCCGGACTCTTTGTAATCGAGAACGTCCCCGACGAGATAGTTGACGAGGGGAAATTTGGCGGCGGCGTATTGCTTAAGGTGCGGGGTGATTTCAATCGCATCAACCTTCATTCTCGGCCCGAGAAACGCCCCCTGATACAAGGTCGCCAATACATTCGCTCCCGCGCCGGTACCGGTGCCAACGTCAAGCACCTTCACCGTCGCCTCGCGTGGTGCTCCGACCAGCAATTTACGAATTATCGGCAGGCAATCGATCATGAACTGCATGGATTGGACGGCGGCGCACGAGTCCTGCCACTCCAATGTCTGTTCCGGTGCCCAGGGCGGCACGATGTACCCGAGCGTAACGTCTGTTTCACTCATACCAAAGATGTTCTCGCACGCAAATAACGATGTTTATGCCGAGGCCTGTTCGCCGAGGTTGAATCGTACAAAATCCGGGTCAAAAATGCGGTCGGCCATAACTTGACAGCGCTTGATCAAGCGCGGTTCGTCGGCGCGATAATCGGCATGCGCATTGTGCAGCGTGCCGATATCGTCCCAGAACAACAAATCGCCTTCGGTCCAGCGATGCGTATAGCGGAAGCGCGATTGCAGCTGATGCTCGAACAGAAAGGTGAGGATGTCGTCGCTTTCCGCCTCCGGCAGTTCATTGATGCGCATGGCATAGCCGGGGTTGGCATACAGCACCTTGCGGCCGGTGATCGGGTGCGTCAGGAAGATCGGGTGCGATACCGGCGGCTTGCGGTTGCGCTGCTCCTCGCTCAGCGGGGCGCGCCAGCTACCGGGGCGCCGGCGCATCATTTCCCAGAATTTGTTGAAGTCGTGCAGCACGGTCATGCCGCTGAGCCGCTGTTTCAGTTCGGCCGGCAGCTCGGTATAGGCGGCGTGCATGTTGGCGAATTCGGTGCCGCCCAGCACGTCGCCGCCGCGCCGCGGCACTTGCAGCGCATAAAGCGCGTTCGCGAAGGCGATCGTTTCGCTGTACGACATGTCGGTGTGCCAGTCCTGCCCGGCATCGCGCGCCCCGATGGGACGCCCGTTTTCGACGATGTTGGAAAGGATCATCACCTCAGGATGGCCCGGCTCCTGAAACGCGCCGGCGACGTTGATTTCGAGCGACCCGAAACGCGCGGCGAACGCCTTGAGCTGCACCGCCGTGAGCGTTTGCGCCGGAAAGCGCAGGACACCGTATTCCCCAAGCGCCTGAAGGATTTGGCCGAATCCAGCCACATCCAGGGGGCGCGCCAGGTCAATGTTCTCGATGCTGGCGCCGAGCGTTGCGCCGGTCGGTTTGACAATCACCTGTGCCTCTCTCAAACGACGTACAGCTCAGCGCGCCTCACCGACAAATCCGGCCTGGATCGCACTGATGCGGTCAAGAGCGGCCTGGGGCAATGGTCCTTTTTCGACCGACTGGGCCGCATAAAGAAGCTGCTCTATCGTCGAATACCCGACAAGCACCGTCGATACCGCCTTGTGCGAAATCGCATAGCGAACCCCGGCTTCGACAAGGCTGTCGGCGTAGCCCTCGGCGATCAGCGGTGCAAAGCGGCGGGCGCGTTCGACATCGCGGTGATAGTCGGCGCCGGAGCCGATCGGAGCCGGCGGCGGTGATCCCAGCGGATGGCGGTCGTCGGTGCCGCTCAATGCCCCGCCTGCCAGCACGCGGATCACGATGACTCCCATATCGGCGGCCGCCGTATGACCGAGCAGGTTACCGAAATCCTGCGCCGGATAATTCGCCGCAACGGCCGCTCCGGGGCTCGGGTTCAGCAGGTTGTAGCTGACCTGCGCGCTGTCGAGAACGCGGGCATCGACGACGCGGTGCAGCGCCGTGGCTTCGCCCACGGCGGTGATGCCGAAAAAGCGGAACTTGCCTTGTGCGCGCAATTTCTCGAATGCCGGCACGACCTCGTCGAGCACGCTCTCGACCGAGAAATTGCCGCCGTTCGTGGCATCGACAATCGCATTGTGAAACTGGAACAGATCGATCGATTCAAGCTGCAGCCGCTTGAGGCTGGCCTCGAGCGAATCGGCAATCGCCTGGCCGATCTTGCCTCGTTCGGTCGGTGGCAGGCGCACTTTGGTGCCGACATGCACCTCCGGTTTCAGCGCTTTCAGAACCCGGCCGAGGTTGCGTTCGGATTCGCCGTTACCGTATTGCTGTGCGGTGTCGAAGTAATTGATGCCGAGTTCGAGACCACGCCAGACGGCGCGGTCCTGGTCGGCCGGGCTGCCTTTGACCATCAGTCCACCAACCGCGCCGCAACCGAAACCGAGCAGCGATACCTCAAGACCTGTTCTGCCGAATCTGCGTTTTTCCATTATGACGCCTCCGCCGTGTTCTTTTGCGCGATCGAAAACTCCGGCCAGCGATCAAATGCCGGGCAGCGGGCGCGTGTCAACCAATGGTGGGTGCAGCGTAACCCCCGCCAGGGGTGGCCGATTCGTCCGTCGTGCCTGTTCCCCTTTCGGTGGGTATCTCCGGACCGCGCCGAACATGAAGGCGCGGCGAATTGTCGTCCAGGGTTTGCGCCCGTTTCGGCGTTTGGCGCGGAGGCCGACCGTGCCGCGCTGCCGTGACGGCACAATCGGCATAAAATGCGCCAATGCCTCCCGGCAGGAGGACCAACACATGCATGCTTTGTTTCGCGGCGTCGCGGTCATCCCGGTCTTGACCATCGAGCGGGAGCAGGACGCCCTGCCGCTGGCGCGCGCTTTGTTCGAAGGCGGGCTTGGCGTTATCGAGATTGCGTTGCGCACGCCGGCGGCGACTGCTGCCATTGCGGCGATTGTGCGCGACCTGCCGCATATCATCGTCGGTGCCGGCACTCTGCAGCGAGCCGCCGATGTCGCCGCCGCAGTGCAAGCAGGCGCCCGCTTTCTCGTAAGCCCCGGCACCACCGCCGAACTCGCTGCCGCGGCATTGTCGACGGAGTTGCCCTACCTCCCCGGTGTCGCGACTCCTTCGGAAATCATGGCGGTGCGGGCGCTCGGAGTTTGCCAGATGAAAGTCTTTCCGGCCGAAGCGTTGGGCGGCGTCGGCTTTCTGAGGGCGCTGGCGCCGGTATTTCCGGGGATCGCATTCTGCCCAACCGGCGGCATCGACGAGCGCGCCGCGCCGGATTATTTGGCGCTGCCCAATGTGCCGATGGTTGGTGGCTCCTGGATGGCGCCGAAAGATGCCGTCATGGCCGGCGACTGGCCGCGTATTCGCCGCCTCGCCGAACGCGCCGCCACGATCGGCCGCGCCGAAGCGGCGTGATGTCGCCGCGCTGCCGACACCGTGCTGCCTACCAGGGGCGGCCGAAGCGCCGCGGGCCAGGTCCGGGGCCGGCAAAGATATAGGCAGCCATCGGCGGCGGCGGACGGTCGTAAGCCTGAACGTACCACGGCGGCGGCATCGACGGTCCGGCGCTTGCCATGACGGGAGTCGGCATCGAGGGAGTCGGCATCGAGGCGGGCGGCTCGTAAGGCGGTGGCGGGTAGGCGCGGGCATACATCGTATGGTGCACATGCCGGACCTGCTTGTGCACCGCCGCGACCCGCACCGGCCGCTTCGGCGGTGCCGCGGCAGCGTGTTTCGACGCGACAACCGGTTGGCGGGACTGCGCCACGGCTTTTGGCCGATGACGGGTCGCCGCCGCGTGGCTGACACCCCGATGGCTGGACGGCGGATGGCGGGACAGCGAGTGGCTGGGTGGGGCAGGAGCGGCAGCCTGGGGCACGGGCGGGATCGGCGCCGTCGCGACCGGCTCATCGGCGGCCTGCGCCAACGGCGCTGCCAGCAGTGTTGCCAGCAGCAAAATCGAGAACAGGGGAAGGCGGTTATTCATGCACGGATTCCACCATAGCCGCGTGGGGGGACACGATCTGCGGCGATGCCTTTGCCGATTATTTGCAGGGTCGGCAAAAACATAACTGAGGCATTTATGCAATTTGTCGAGAGGTGGCTCAATAGGTTGCTCGACCGCCCGAGATGTCGAAGACTCCGCCGGTTGAAAAGGCGCAATCTTCTGAACCGAGCCACGCGACCAGTGAGGCGATTTCCTCAACCTGGACAAAGCGGCCCATCGGTATTTTCGACAGCATGTAATCGATCTGCGCCTGAGTCATCTGTGCGAAGATATCGGTCTTGGCGGCAGCCGGGGTGACGCAGTTGACGCGGATGCCGGTATCCGCAAGTTCCTTGCCGAGCGATTTGGTCAGCCCGATAACCCCCGCCTTGGCGGCCGAATAGGCCGAGGCGTTGGGGTTGCCTTCCTTGCCGGCGATCGAAGCGATGCTGACGATACGGCCGTAATTGCGCCGCCGCATTGCCGGCACCACGGCGCGACAGCAGTTGAAGACGCCGATCAGGTCGATCTCGATGACCTGCCGCCACGCCTCCGGTGGATATTCGTCGAGCGGCAGGTTCGGCCCCGCGATCCCGGCATTGTTGACGAGGATGTCGGGCGGGCCGAGCCGCGCTTCGGTGGCGGCAAGCGCGCTGGTGATCGATTGCGGCTCGGTCACGTCGGCAGCGATATCGATCGCACCGGCAATCGCGGCAGCGGCTGATTTGGCGGCGATGCCGTCGACATCCCAGATCGCCACGCGTGCTCCCGAGGCAGCAAAGCGCTCGGCGATGGCGCGGCCAATGCCGCGCGCGGCGCCGGTAACGATGGCGACACGCCCGTTCAAATCGATCTGGTTCATGCAGATTTCCCGCAGGCTGTCTGGCCGTTCGCATCTAAGCAGTGTTGCGTCGGTTCCGCCACACAGCCAAAACGTCGATCGGGCGTCCTTTATTGCATCTATTGCCACCGACCGAAGCGGAGCTGCCGTCTTGACCAATCCGACAAGTGAAAGCCCGGAGGCAGTGCCAAAACGCGCCCTGACCAAGGTCGTCGTCGCGACCGTCGCGGTGCAGGTTGCGATCGTCATGTCGTCGCTGACCGTGCCGGTGCTGGCGAGCCTGATTTTCGCTTCGGCCGGCATTCCGTCTTATCTCGTGGGGTATTACTCGTCGGCAATTTACGGCTGCGCCGCAGCCACCTCGCTGGCGACGCCGGGCCTGTTGCGGCGCTGGGGTGGCATCCGGCTCCATCAGGGAATGCTGGTGATGACCGCGGTGGCATTGGCCGCGTTGTTGCCGGCGATGCCGGCCGCCTTTGCGCTGAGCGCGGTCATCCTTGGGTTGGCCTATGGGCCGATGAACCCTGCGAGCACGGTGCTGCTCGCGCAATACACGCCGCCGCGGCTGCGCAGCCGGGTCTTTTCGCTAAAGCAAACGGCGGTGCCGGCGGGTGGCGCACTGGCCGGGTCTGTCACCCCGATCGCGGCCGCGGCGCTCGGCTGGCGCAGCACGATGCTGGTGATCGCGCTGCTCTGCCTCGGCCTGGTGATCCTGATCCAGCCGTGGCGCGGCGAACTGGATCGCAGCCGCATCGCCGGCACCCGGCTGATCGATGCCGGGTTCTGGCTGCCGGCGCAGCTTATGGTCAGGCGCCCCGGCCTTCGCGTCGTGGCCGTTGCCTCCTTTGCCTTTGGCGCAGTGCAGTTCAGTTTCAGCGCGGTGTTTCCGACGGTGCTGGTCAATGCCGGCTGGAGCCTGCGCGCCGCTGGGGTCGTCCTGGCAGTGGCGCTGGCGGTCGGGGTGGCCTGCCGCATCATCTGGGGCGCCGTCGCCGACCGGGTCGGTTCGCGGCCGGTTCTCGGGATCATGGGCGTGACGATGAGCCTCGCGGCATTTATCGGCTCGTTCGTCACCCCGGCCTGGTCCAGCGCGGCGGTGCTTGCGCTGGCGTCCCTGTTCGGAATTTCCGCTTATTGCTGGGCCGGCATTGGGCTGGCCGAAACCGTACGGCAGGCGCCGGCCGCACTGATCTCGGAGGCGAGCGCCGGGGTCATCGGGCTGACGTTTCTCGGCGCCCTCGCCGGGCCGGCCTTGTTCAGTACCGCGACGGCGCTGACCGGCAGTTTTCGGCCGGCTTTTCTGCTGCTCGCCGCGATCAGCGTCGTCCCCGGCCTATTGCTGTTGGTGCCGGAACCGCGCTTCACCAGGTTGCGCGAATAGCCACGCATACTGGCCCTTGATCGCCATAATTGGCATCGGCGCGACGAAAAAGTCGTTTTACGTGGGTCGGGGACGTCACTAAAACCCTCCGCCGAGAATGTCACGCCCGCTTTTTTTTACCGCAGCCTTTGTTCTGTCCCTGACGTTGCTTGCCGGCGCAGCCACTCTTGTGGCGCAACCTAGGCCGGTTGGCGCGCGCCCGTGGATGAACCCGCTGCTGTCGCCCGACGAGCGGGCACAACTCATCCTCGGGCAGATGACACCCGACGAAAAGCTCCGGCTGTTGTCCAGCACCACCCGCAGCGGTGATGAGAAGATCCGGCTCGCGGGTCTCGTTCCCGGCATCGACCGGCTCGGCATTCGCCCGATCAAGGAAAGCAATGCCGGCCTTGGTGTCGCGATTCCGCTCGATGAGGGGCACTCCCAGCCCGAGGACCAGGCAACCGCGCTGCCGTCGGGGCTGGCGATCGCCGCGACGTGGGACCCGCAACTCGCTTATGCCGCCGGAGGGATGATCGGGGAAGAGGCGCGTCGCAAAGGCTTGACCGTGCTGCTGGCGGGGGCGGCCAATCTGGCGCGCGATCCGCGCAGCGGCCGCAATTTTGAATATGCCGGCGAGGACCCGCTCCTTGCCGGCACAATGGTCGGGGAGGCGATCCACGGCATTTCCGACCGCCACGTCATTTCGACGCTCAAGCATTTCGCGCTCAACGACCAGGAAACCAGGCGCAACTCGGTCGATGCCCGAATCGACCGGGCGGCGTTGCACGAATCCGACCTTCTGGCGTTTGAGATTGCCGAGGAGCGGGGCAAGCCCGGCGCGGTCATGTGCGCCTACAATCTCGTCAATGGCGTGCAGGCCTGCGAGCATCCCTGGCTGCTCGATGGGGTGCTGCGCCGCGAATGGGGTTTTCGCGGCTGGGTCATGTCGGATTGGGGTGCGGCGCATTCGACGGTACGGGCGGCGCAGGCCGGCCTTGATCAGCAATCCGGGGTCGAGTGGGACCCGCAAGCCTATTTCGGCGACAGGCTGGCGATTGCGATTGAGGAAGGGAAATTGCCCCTCGCCCAGCTTGATGCGATGGCCCTGCATGTGCTGCGGGTCTTATTTGCCTCGGGGGTGGTCGACGATCCCTCTGAGCCGGCGCCACTCGACACCGAGGGCGATGCCGCGGTGGCGCATCGTGTTGCGGCGGAGGGCATGGTTTTGCTCAAGAACGACAGCAACGCGCTGCCGCTGTCGCGCGATGTGGGCAAGCTTGCGGTGATCGGTGGGCATGGCGATGTCGGCGTGCTGTCAGGCGGCGGTTCGTCGCAGGTGATTCCGATCGGCGGTCCGGCGGTACAGGTGCCGTTCCCCGATGTCGGTGCGTGGATGATCTATGACCCGTCGCCGCCGTTGCGCGCGATTGCGGCGAAGGCGACCGGTGGCGGGGTCGATTATGCCGATGGCAGCGATATCGACGCGGCGGTAGCCTTGGCGCAGCAGTCCGACGCGGTGATCGTCTTCGCCACCAAATGGGAGAGCGAAGGCCATGATGCAGAAGATTTGTCGCTTCCAGATGACCAGGATCGCCTGATCGCCGCGGTCGCGGCAGCAAACAAGCGCACGATCGTCGTGCTCGAAACCGGCAATCCCGTACTGATGCCGTGGCGTAATCGAGTCGCGGCGATCCTGGAGGCCTGGTATCCCGGCGCGCGCGGCGGCGACGCTATTGCCGACATCCTGTTCGGCGACGCCTCACCCTCTGGCCGGTTGCCGATGACCTTCCCGGCGGCTGTCGGGCAGTTGCCGCGGACCGCAGTGCCCGGCGAGGATGTGCCGTGGGGTACTCGGGTCGTCGTCGATTACCGCGAAGGCGCGGCGATTGGCTACAAATGGTTTGCGGCGCGCGATTTGGAGCCGCTTTATCCGTTTGGCTTCGGCCTGACCTACTCGCGGTTTCGCTACAGCGGTCTGCAAGTGCAGGATGATGGCGGGAGCGTCACCGCGTCTTTTGCCGTGACCAATAGCGGCGAGCGTGAGGCGGCGGACGTGCCGCAGCTTTATGCCCGGGTTTCCGGCGCCGACGGCAAGCCGGTCGAGCGGCTTGTCGGATGGAGCCGGGTCAATCTCGCCCCCGGCGAAAGCGCCCGGGTCAGCCTTAAAATCGACCCGCGGCTGCTGGCGCATTTCGACGCGGCTGAGGAAAACTGGCGCATCGATGCGGGAACCTATCCGATTACCCTCGGCGCTTCGGCCGCCGATCGGCAACTCGCGACGACCGCCCGGCTGAAAGACCGCATCCTGCCGCCCTGAGCGGAGCCATTCGGCCGCCGGAACCATGACCATCATCAGACGTTTCGCTGAATCTGGACGGGCGTCCGTGCGGCGGTGGTTGGGATCATGCAGAATACCGAGGAGCGACTGCTCGCAATCGGTTTTGGCGGGCCGTACAGCAATCCTGTCTGCTGGCGCGTGGCGCGCATTAAACGGGCACTGCCGCGGCGTTTCACCGAGACCGCGCCTGACCCAGCGCACAGCCGATTTCTGCGGCAGTGGTGCGATGTTCTTGCCAGAGAGCCGCGTCCGTCACCGTATCGCATTCGCCGCGCCTGAGCGCGCGACCGGCTTACGGCCGAACGTCGATAACGCCGCGTTCTCGAAGGTCAGCGAGCACGGCGGCGAAATGCCAAGCCGCCGAGCGGTCGAGGCCCTCCAACCAGTTTTGATCGAGCAGTGACGCCAGGGCCGGGTGGCCAAGTGCGGCTTCCCATAAAATTCCGAGCAGAGAAGCCGCAGCTTCGTCTTTTTCGCATTCGACGAATGACAGGGCGGCAGCGTTTTCCGCCTCGCGACGTCGCGTAGTGTCCGGTCCCGGACCGAGGCCGAAATCGATCAGGCTGCGGCGCGACGGTGAGGCCAGCGTGAAATGTGCGACTTCGTGCAGGATGACATAAGCTTCAGCGTCGCCATCGAGTGCCGCGCCGTCCCAGTTGAAGCCGGGTCGGGCATTGGGTGGGTGGATCGCCATGCCGCGGTGTCGCGCCATCGCCAAAGCTTCTTGCCGGTGTTTCTCAGCAGCGACACCCGCGGCACGGTCTGCTGAGGTCGCGCGAATCCGCGCGAAAGCGTCGTATGCCGCTGCATCGTGGAGGCGGGCTGCGAAGGCATCGAGGGTGGCAGCAAGGCGGGCCGGTGGGATCGGCGTCAAGATCATGTGAGACCGACCAGCCGCGCGCTTTCGCGCCACAATTCTTCGCCAAGCACATCGTCGCGCGCTGCCCGATCCGGTTCGGCTGACCTTTTGCCGATGACATAAGCGCCGCGAAAACGCTCGATATCGGGTGTGGTGGCGAGGAACAGCGTCGTCGTCGCGCCTTTTTCCGGATTGGTCAGAAACGGCTTGATAAATCGCCAGCCCCAGCCGGCGATGCTGCCGGCGCTGTCGCCAATCTTGGTTGAGATCACCCCCGGGTGCAGGCACGCCGCGACGATGTCGGTGTCGGCAAGCCGGCGCGCCAGGGCACGGGTGAACAGGATGTTGCACAATTTGGAGCGACCATAGGCGCTGAGCGGCGTCCAACCTTGTGGTCCCGTCCATGTCGCAAGGTCGAGCCGGGCGCCGCGGTGTGCGATCGAGGCGACATTGATGATGCGGGACGGGGTGGAACCGCGCAGCCGGTCGATCAGCAGATTGGTCAGTAGAAACGGTGCCAGATGGTTGACCGCGAGGGTCAACTCGAAACCGTCCGCCGAGGTTTCGTAGCGCGGCATGATCTGCCCGGCATTGTTGACCAGCACATCGAGCCGATCATGCCGTGTCAGTACGGTGTCGGCGATGCCATGCACCGCGGCAAGGCTGGCAAAATCCCCCAGCACGGTTTCGACGGGCACGGATTCGGTACTGTCCGAGTGCGCCCGTTCGCTGACGGTCCGGCGAGCGTGCTCAAGCCGTGTCGCATCGCGGCCGGCGATGAGGACGCGGAATCCGGCGCGCGCAAGGCCGATCGCGGTGTGCAGCCCGACGCCTGCGGTCGCGCCGGTAACGAGAGCGACAGGCTGCGGCATCGATGCGACGCGCTTATTCTGCCGCCAGCTCGTAGCGCGAAGGCTGCGCCGTCGTCACGGCGTCGCCGCCGACGGTGGTGCGTTGCATCAGCCGCTTGTGGTTGAGCGTATCGTAGGCGGTGGCGCGGTGCAGCACTGCGCGATTGTCCCAGATCACCAGGTCGCCGTCGCGCCACGCATGGCTGTAGCAATATTGCGGCTGCGTCGCGAACTCGTTGAGCCAGGCGATAAACGCGCGGCCTTCCTCGCGCGGCCAGCCGATTACATGCGAGGCATGCGCGCCGGCATAGATGCATTTGCGGTGGTTGACGGGGTTTTCGCGCAGCATGACCTGCCACGCCCCCGGCAACTCGGCCTGCATCGCACCGGTCAACGTGCCGGTCGAGACGGTACTGCGCGAATAGACGAGGCTGTGCTCGGCGACGAGGCCTTCAAGCTTGCGCTTGGTTTCCTCGGGCAGGGCGTCGTAAGGCGCGCGCATCGTGGCAAATTCGGTATTGCCGCCGGCTGGCGGCACAACTCGCGCCGATAACAGCGAACACAATGACGGCACAGCCTTGAACGAGCTGTCGGTATGCCAGAGATAGTTGCCCTTCTGATAGATCATACGGCGGTCTTCCGCCGGGATCACGCCGCCGGTGTCGATGTCGAGGTTGGATTGGCGGGCAAACGGGGTACCGACGCCGGGATTGGCCTTGCCGGCGATTTCGAGCGGGCCGAAACGCTTGCTGAAAGCAATCTGTCTGTCGTCGTCGAGGCTCTGGTCGTGAAAGATCAGGACCGAATGCGTGTCGAGCGCGGCACGGATTTCTCCGAACGTCGCATCATCGATCGGCTTGCCGGCATCGACGCCGCCGATCTCTGCACAGAACAGCGGGTGCAGTTTTTTTACCGTGATCGGCATTGCGCGGCCTCCTGGCATTCAATCCGTCGTCATTCCTGAGGAGCGCCGCTTTGCCACCTCTCAGATTTCATCGAGGCGGTTCGACCAGCGGCGGCAGATGTGATGCGCGATCGCGACCGGCCCCGGCACCGAGACCTGGGTCGGGTCGTCGGGGCCGGTGGCGGCGCGGGCGACCATGTCGCGAATATCGTCGCGATCGAACCAGCGCGCTTCGGCGATCTCTTCCGGGTCGACGGTGATCTCCTCGCTCAGCCCCTCGCACAAAAAACCCATCATCAGGGTCGAGGGGAATGGCCAGGGCTGGCAGGCGAGATAGCGCGCCCGGCCGACCTGGATGCCGGATTCCTCATGGACCTCGCGGCGGACGCATTCCTCCAATGTCTCGCCCGGCTCCATGAATCCTGCGAGGCATGAAAAACGATTTCCCGGCCGCCGCTTGTTGCGGCCGAGCAGTGCCTTTTCGCCGCGCACGACAAGCATGATCGTGACCGGATCGGAACGCGGATAGTGCGACGCCTTGCATTCCGGGCAGCGTCGCACCCAGCCGGCGGCAGTCACACGGGTCGGCGAGCCGCATTGCGCGCAATAGCCGTGGCGCGCGTGCCAATCGATCAGCGAGCGCGCCTCTGCGAGAATCGCTGCCTCGCCGGCCGGCAAGAGCGGCGCCAGCGTGCGGGCATCAAACGATTCATGTTTTTCGCCGTCGCTGCTGCTTGCATCGATCGCGAAATAGGGACGGGATTCGTCGAGACCGAGAAAGATCAGCGTCGCGCCGCGGTCGATCGCATCGCGCCATCCCGTCAGCTCCTGCCAGTCGAGCGCCGGCGCATTGCCGCCGCGGGTCAGCGGCCGCAGATCGGTGAGCGGCAGGATGCGGGCTGCCGGATCGGCAAGCAGCGAGGCGATCCATGCAGTGTCACGCCGCCGCTCGCTGGCGCGGTTGAGCGGATTTCCGCCAAAGCAATAAACGTCTTCCATGCCGGCGATGCTAAGCAAGCTTTCGCCGATCTGCAACGCATGCCGGCGCGGCGTTATCGCCGACGAGCGCTATCGTACCTGGCTGCAGGCTACCCAATGGCCGGGGCGCAGCTCGCGCAGTTCGGGCCGTGCCTGGTGGCATTCCGCGACAGCAAGCGGGCAGCGCGGATGAAATACACAGCCGGGCGGCGGGTTGATCGGGCTTGGCACCTCGCCGGAGACCGGCTGAAAGGTGCGGTTGGCCTCAATCGTCGGGTCCGGTATCGGCACTGCGGCGAGCAGGGCGCGGGTGTAAGGGTGCAGCGGGTTGTCGAACAACTCGTCGCATTCGGCCAACTCGACGACACGGCCGAGATACATCACCGCGACGCGCTGGCACAGATGCCGCACGACCGACAGGTCATGCGCGATGAACAGATAGGTCAGGTTGAATTTTTCGCGCAGATCTTCGAGCAGGTTAATGATCTGCGCCTGGATCGACACATCGAGTGCCGACACCGCCTCGTCGCAGACGATGAACTCCGGGTTCAGCGCCAGCGCCCGCGCGATCCCGACACGCTGCCGCTGGCCGCCCGACATTTCGTGTGGATAGCGGTCGGCAAAATTCGGGTTGAGCCCGCACAGCGTCAGCAATTCGCGAACCCGGGCGTTGCGCTTTCTGCCGTCGGGCTCGACGCCGTGCACCCGCATCGGTTCGGCGATGATCGAGCCGACCTTCATACGCGGGTTCAGCGAACTGTAAGGGTCCTGAAAAATAACCTGGATGCGTCGCCGCAACGCCACCAGCGCCTTACGGCCGAGCTTGGCGATATCGGCGCCGTCGTAAAGAATTTCACCAGCAGTCGGGGTTTCCAGGCGCAGAATACAGCGGCCCATTGTCGTCTTGCCGCAGCCGCTTTCGCCGACGAGCCCTAGCGTCTCACCGCGCTGGATCGTGAAATCGACACCATCGACAGCTTTTACGTCGCCGATATGGCGGCGCAGGACCTGACCTTCGCTGACCGGGAAATGCATCCGCAGGCCGCGGACTTCGAGGAGCGGGCCATTGCGGACTGAGGCCGCGGCGGTTGTCACGCTCATGCCGCTTCGCCGGCGATTTCGCCGAGCTCATGGCTGCGATAGCAGGCCGCAAACTGCCCGGGCGCACCGGACGGTGCCAGCGGCGGCGGCGCCACGTCGCAGGCGGCGACGGCAAAGCGGCAACGTGGCCGGAACGAGCAGCCCTGGCCAAGCCGGGTCAGATCGGGCGGCGAGCCTTCGATCGGATCGAGACGGGCCTGCCTCGGCCGGTCAAGCCGCGGCACAGAGCGCAGCAGCGCCATCGTGTAAGGATGGTGAGGGTCATGGTAAAGCGCCGCGGCGCTGCCGCTTTCGACGATGCGTCCGGCATACATGACGTTGACCCGGCTGGCATAGCGCGCCACTACGCCGAGATTATGCGTGATGATGATCAGCGCGACACCGAGGCGATGGGTCAGTTGCTGCATCAATTCCAGGATCTGTGCCTGGATCGTCACGTCGAGCGCGGTGGTCGGCTCGTCGGCGATGATCAGCTTGGGGTCGCAGGCCAGCGCGATGGCGATCATGATGCGCTGCCGCATGCCGCCGGATAGCTGGTGCGGGTATTGCTGCAGGCGGCGTTCGGCGTCGCCGATACCGACCAGACCGAGAAGCTCGGCGGCCCGTTGGTGCGCCGCAGCGGGGTTGCTGCCGCGGTGCTGCTCGATCGTTTCGGTGATCTGGCGGCCGATCGTCAGCACCGGGTTCAGCGAGGTCATCGGCTCCTGAAACACCATGCCGATATCGCCGCCGCGCACCTGGCGCATTTCCTCCTCGGAAAGCTTCATCAGGTCGCGCCCGGCAAAAAGGACCTCGCCGCCGGTGACGCGGCCGGGCGGGCTGGGGATGAGGCGCAGCAACGTCAGCGCCCCGACCGACTTGCCCGACCCGCTTTCACCGACGACCGCCACGGTTTCGCCGGGGTCGACGGTGTAGGACACGCCGTCAACCGCCCGCACCACACCGGCGCCGGTGCGGAATTCAGTTCGCAGGTCTCGCACTTCGAGAAGAGGCGGCAAGCCTATCGTCCCCCCTGGTTCACATGATTGTTGCGGCTTGGTAGCGGGGGCGAAGGGCGGTGTCAACGCTGGCGCTGAGGCGCGACAATCCGGCCGGTGGCGCGGCGTCAACATAGGATGAGCCGCCTTAAACCAACGGCGTCTCGGACCTGCCAGTGGGCTTGGAATGGCGGCGACGCCACAGATTACGGCCGGGACTTGTTTCCGGCCGAAGATCGGTCCTATAGGGACCGTTCGCGTACGCAGCCCCTGGCGTGGAGGCACCCCGAGAATGATCGACCATGAAATCGCCGAAGACGAGCCGTTTACGCCATTCGGCCGCTGGTTTGCGCTAGCCGACAAAAGCGAACCGCTGGCCGAGACGATGATGCTCGCCACCGCGACCCGCGACGGCCGTCCCTCGGTGCGTGCGGTGCTTCTCAAGGGCGTCGACACGCGCGGTTTCGTCTTTTACACCAACCTTGAAAGCCGCAAGGGCGACGAATTGCACGCCAACCCGCGTGCTGCGCTATGCTTTCATTGGAAGTCGCTGGCCCGGCAGGTGCGCGTCGAAGGCACCGTTTCGGCCGCATCGGACGCCGAGGCCGATGCCTATTTTGCCAGCCGCGCCCGCGAAAGCCGGCTCGGAGCCTGGGCGTCGGACCAGTCACGGCCGTTGGCCGAACGCGCCGAACTTGAGCGCCGCCTCGCCACGGTGGAGCAGCGCTATCGCGGCCTTGCCGATGTGCCGCGGCCGGAAAATTGGTCGGGGTTTCGCGTGTCGCCGGAGACCATCGAATTCTGGCAGGACCGTCCTTCACGCCTGCACGACCGCATCGTCTTTCACCGCGAGGGCGTGGCGTGGCGCAAACAGCGACTTTACCCTTGAACGGTCAGCAGGAGACCACCCCCACGCCTGTGCAAAGCGATCTTGACCGGCTGCAATTAAAAAAAGACCGGCTCGATCGGTTGCGACCGTTGAGCTTGCAAAGTCTTGCGGCGCTTGCCGCGTGGTACGACGTCGAACTGACTTACAGTTCGAATGCGATCGAAGGTAACACGCTGAGTCGCAGCGAAACTGCGATCGTCTTGGAAAAAGGCATCACCATCGGCGGAAAGCCGCTGAAAGACCATCTTGAGGCAATCGGGCATCGCGACGCCTTGCATTTCATCCGCAAGCTTGCCGGTGCCGCAGAAGCCGTGCGGGAAACCGACATCCGCGAAATCCATCGGTTGGTCGTTGGGCGCATCGCACCCGACGACGCCGGCCGCTATAGCCAGCATCAGCGATTAATCGCCGGATCGCCGTTGATCCTGCCGTCGCCGGCCGAGTTGCCCGCCTTGATGGGAGATTTCGCGGTATGGCTCAAAGACGCCAGCGCTGGTCCGCGAACCGCATTTACGGCGCATGCCCGCCTGGTCGCGATCCACCCCTTCAGCGACGGCAATGGCCGTACTGCCCGGCTGTTGATGAATTTGTTGTTGATGAAGGCGGGTTATCCGCCGGTGGTGATCGGCCCGGAACACCGCGTGGCGTACATCGACGCGCTACAGGATATGCAGCTGCATGGCGACGCGGCGCCGTATGAGCGCTTTATGATCGAGCGCTTGGAGGCAAGCCTCGATCACCAGATCGACATGCTCGAGCGCGCGATGCCGTAAGCTATTGCGCGATGCGAAAAGCGGCGGGTTTCTACTACTGACCGATCTGAAGTCTCACGCCACCTTGCGCAGCGTCAGGCTCTGCCAGACTTCGGAAAGAGCGGCGACGAGATGCTCGATATCGGCGTCGCTGTGCAGCGGCGTTGGGGTCAGCCGCAGGCGCTCCGTACCGCGCGGTACGGTCGGATAGTTGATCGGCTGCACATAGATGTGATGGTCGTGCAACAGCACGTCGCTGGCGGTCTTGCACAAAGCCGCGTCGCCGATCAGCACCGGAACGATGTGGCTTTCCGACGGCATGACCGGCAGCCCGGCTTCGGTGAGGCGGCGTTTGACGCGCGCTACCCGCTCCTGGTGGCGCTGTCGTTCGGCCTGGCTGTGTTTCAGGTGACGCACCGCCGCCAGCGCGCCCGCCACCAATGCGGGTGGCAGCGATGTCGTAAAGATGAAGCCGGAGGCATGGCTGCGCAGAAAATCGATCAGCGATGCCGAGCCGGCGACATACCCGCCCATTACGCCGAACGCCTTGGCGAGCGTGCCCTGGATCACCGTCGGCCGCTGCAAGACGCCGTCGCGCTCGGCGATGCCGCCGCCGTGCGCGCCGTAAAGGCCGACGGCGTGCACTTCGTCGAGATAGGTCATCGCGCCGTAGCGGTCCGCGACATCGCACAATTCGGCGATCGGCGCGATGTCGCCATCCATCGAATACACCGATTCGAAGCAGACGAGCTTTGGCTGCTCCACCGGAAACGCCGCGAGGCGCCGCGCCAGATCGTCGGGGTCGTTGTGGCGGAAAATCTGTTTTTCGGCCCGGCTGTGGCGGATGCCGGCGATCATCGAGGCGTGGTTCAGTGCGTCCGACAGCACAATAATGCCGGGGATTTCCTGCGCCAGCGTCGATAGGGCACCTTCATTCGCGACGTAGCCGGAGGTGAAGATCAGCGCCGCGTCGCGCCCGTGCAGATCGGCCAATTCCTGTTCGAGCTGCAGATGCAGGTGCGCGTTGCCGGAGATGTTGCGGGTGCCGCCGGCGCCCGCGCCGGACGCCTCGATCGCACCGACCATCGCATCGAGCACGGCGGGGTGCTGGCCCATGCCGAGATAGTCGTTGGAGCACCACACCGTTACTTCGGCGCCGATGCGGTGATCGAACGCGCGCGGAAAACGGCCGCAGCGCCGTTCGAGATCGGCAAAGACCCGGTATCGTCCCTCGGCGCGAAGTGCGTCGAGCCGCTGTTTGAAGAAGCTGTCGTAGTTCATATTACAGCCGTCGCAGGAAGAACTCGACGATAGCACATCGCGCCGGCCTCGCCATTGCGCGCTCTGTCGCGGCATTTGCCCAGATGGGGTGGTTATTTCTTGGGCGTACACACAAAGGTGCCGCGCGCCGGCAGCAGCAGAGGACAGTTCTGCAAATACCAGTCGGTGTCGGCGGGCTCGGCCACGGTGTTGGCGGCGCACTCCCGCTGCGCCTGAGCTTGGACCTCGGCGAGCGTAGTTGTCAGCGTGTTGTAGCAGATCGCGACCCGCGGCCCCGGAACCGCACCCGTTTGTGCATTGCGCGGTGTCGTCGGGTAGGGCGTCAACAGTCCGCACCCGGCAATCGCCGAGATGCCTGCCACGGCAAAAAGAATGCGGTGCAGCCTCATGGGGCGTCCGCCAGTGCGCGCTCGGCCCACATCGCCGCCCGCATCAGTCTTGTATCGTCGCCGATCCGGCCGACCAGCTGGATGCCGGTCGGCAGGCCGGTGCTGCCCCACGCCGCCGGCAATGTGACGCAGGGTGTGCCGAGCAAGGTCCACATGCGGTTGAACACGGGGTTGCCGGTATAGCCGAGACCGGGCGGCGCCTCTCCCGGTGCTGCCGGCGTCAGCAGCGCGTCGCAAGCCCCGAAAAAACCGTTGAGGCTGGCGCGCGCTGTTGCGGTACACGCCAGCGCCGCATCGAAGGCATCGGCCCCGACGGTCATGCCCTCATCGATCTGCTGGCCGAGTCGTGGTGACAATTCGGCACTGCGTTGAAGGCGTTCATAGGCGAGGCAGCGCGCCAGTTCGAAGCCCATCACGGCTTCCTGCGCCGCGGTCAGGCCACGGTGTTCCTGTGGTATTGCCACCTCGACCATTGTTGCGCCCGCTCGCTCCAGCGCCGACCGCGCGCGGTCGAGCGCCGCGATGGTGCTCGGCTCCGCCTCGTCCCACATCGGGGTGCGGTAAAAGCCGAAGCGCGGCGCCGCATCCGGCATCGCCAGATCGCGCAGCGTCGGCCGCCCGCCGAGAACGCCGGCGAAAAACGCGGCGTCGGCAACATCGCGCGCCATCGTGCCGACTGTATCGAGATTATCGGACAGCGATTTGACCCCGGCGCGCGGGATCAGCCCGAAACTCGGCTTGTATCCGACGCAGCCGCAGAACGATGCCGGTCGGATCACCGAGCCGGCGGTCTGCGTCGCAAAGGCGAGCGGCACCATGCCGTCGCCAACCGCCGCCGCCGAGCCGCTCGACGAGCCGCCGGGCGTGTGCGCCGGGTTGTGCGGGTTGGCGGTTTTGCCGGGTGTAAAGCAGGCGAATTCGGTGGTGACGGTTTTGCCCAGCACGATCGCGCCGGCGCCCCTGGCCAGCGCGACGCAGGCCGCATCGGCGTCGGGGCGGTGATCCCGGTAGATCGCCGAGCCGTAGCTGGTCGGCATGTCGACCGTATCGATCAGGTCCTTGACCGCAATCGGGATGCCGTGCAGCGGGCCGCTCGGCTCAGCGGCGTCGCTGTGGCGCGCGGCGGCGAGCGCCGCGTCAGCGTCGAGGTAGTGCCAGGCGCCGACGATTGGTTCACGCGCCGCGATGCGTTCGAGACAGGCCGAGACGAGGGTCTCCGCGCTGAGGCGGCCGGCGGCGATGGCCTGCGCCGCCGCGCGGGCCGACAAGGTCAGGGGATCGGGCATTGCGGCGTCCTCGCTGCCAAAGGCGGCGAACCCTAGCGTGAGAGGGGCGCCGGCGAAAGCGCCGGGACTTTGGCCATGCGAGCTTTTACGCATATAGCTTTTGCGTGAGCCTGCGTATCAAATCGTCGCAAGGCGGACTATTGTAGCAGTAATAGGTCCGCGAGCGCTCATCCGACCGGGCTGGATGCCCGCGGACCGCCAAAGGGCGGAGCGATGCGTCGACGTGACGCCAACGAAAATAATGATGAAGAGCGCCAGACTTCGGCGCTAATGGGGCTGATCGTCATTCTGATTTTGGCGATTGCCGCGCTTTATCTGGTGCGCGAGTTACGCTTTCAATCCAACCTTGAGGATTGTCTTATGCAGGGACGCACCGATTGTGCGCCGCCGATCGACTTGCCCGAGCGACCTTATTGATGCGGGATGGGATTAATGCCGGATAGCTGCTGAGAGCGGCCTAGTGAGCGTTGGCTGCCGGTAGGTTGTGCATCGTCGGAATCGACGTCGGCACGCCAAATACGCTGCTGCTATGGATTGCGCTGCCGGTGATGCTGCCGCCCGTGGGGCAGCTCTGGGCGAGGGCGCTGAGCGAGGTTCCCGCCACGAAGGCTGTCGCCAGGATTAGTTTGCGGGACTTGATAACCATTGCTCTCTCCGTCGCTCGGCCAGTAGCGGCTTGCGGCCGCTGACCTCGGACAATCAACACGCCTTGTTCGAAATCATTCCCGAAGCCTTAAATTCGCGGTCCGATTTCACATTCCAACCGACTGCGTCAGCGTTGTCCGGGAGCGGGCCGAAGTGATCGATCTGACAGCAAGAGGGATGCAACGTCGAGTTTGGACGCAAAAATCGAGTAAAATATGGATTGTGCATTAATCTGACGTTGCCGGTATCCAATTCGAGCAAGTGGTAGTATGCATCCCAACAACCCCGCTAATCAAAATCCGCAATTTGCCGCTGAAGTATTCGACGCAGCTATACGACCGCACTCATGGTTGCGGACGGCGCGCCGTCTCCGATCGTCCGCTGATGCAATATTCAAGAAGGAAGACCCCATCGCGCGAAAATTTTGGGCTGCGGCATGGCACGCGACGAAGACGGGTAAGCAATTCAATGAAATGCGGTATCCTTTTCCGAATTTTGATGCGGCATACATGTTAATCGCCTTTTCAATTGAAAATCTTTTGAAGGGCCTTTTAATCGCAAAGAAATTAGTCACGTTTGATTCTAAGAATAGCATTCCGTCTAATCTAAGAACGCATGATCTCGAAAAGCTCGAAAGGCTTGCATCCCCTATCGCCAGATTAGATAAACATTCTCTATATAGCCTTACCTATATGTCTGAATGGCGAGGGCGATATCCTATGCCTACTAAAGTAGATAAGTTTTGGCCGATGCATGACGATGGAAAGATGAAAACCCCAGGATTGGTTCCTGAGGATCATGCAAAAATCTTTAGTTATTGTGATCAGTTGGAATCTGAATTGACAAGATTGCTCGCGGATTAAAGATAAGGGGCGTTAAATCCATCTGGTCGAACCAGAGCGCGCGGAGAGCTCTAATGGCATTGGCCGGCAGCTATTGTCTCCGCATCGTATCAAGCAGAACATGAAAATTCCCAACAGCGGGCCTCGCCGGCCTCGTCACTGCATCCGTGACAGGTTGGCATCGGTCGCCAAATCAAACTTTCGAATGAGATGTGTCCCGTTTGGCTATGTGGGCGGGGCCGGCGTCACAATGTGACAAGTCGGTTGAAAACCGTGAATGACGCCTACAACGTTGAACATCACTCCTCTGTCGGGTCGTGCCGGCCTTGGAACCGTGCCTGTGCCGCTCCTCGATCCCCTGCGCGAAAATTGCTCGTGCTTAGCCGAGTTGGCGCATGGCGACGACATCAAGCCTGTTCGTCCTTTCCCAATCCCGGCCCGAGCGCCGAGTGCCGGCGGCTTGTCGCGGGGCGGTTTCGCGGCCACACTAGGCCGTCCGCTCCCGGAGCCCCTCAGCAACGAAGACCGTGATGAAAAATCAGCCGCCCGGCCATACCGGCCGCCATTTTCTGCAAATCCCCGGCCCGACGAATGTGCCCGACCGGATATTGCACGCCATTGCCTTTCCGACGATCGACCATCGCGGACCGGAATTTGCCGAGCTTGGCAAGGAAGTCGTCGCCGGCATGAAGCGGGTGTTCCAGACCGAGGGGACGGTGGTGATCTATCCCTCGTCGGGCACCGGTGCGTGGGAAGCGGCGCTGGTCAACACGCTGTCGCCGGGCGACCGGGTCGTGATGTTCGAAACCGGTCAGTTCGCGACGCTGTGGCGCCAGATGGCTGGCCGTCTCGGCATCGAGATCGATTTCGTGCCGGGTGACTGGCGGCACGGCGTCAATCCGGCACAGGTCACCGAAAAGCTCGCCGCCGATCCCGAGCATCGCATCAAGGCGGTCTGCGTCGTTCACAACGAAACCTCGACCGGGGCGGTGACCCGTATCCCGGCGATCCGGGCTGCGATCGACGCGGCAAAACACCCGGCCTTGCTGATGGTCGATACGATTTCCTCGCTCGGCTCGATCGATTACCGGCACGACGAATGGGGTGTCGACGTTACTGTCGGCGGCTCGCAAAAAGGCCTGATGCTGCCGCCCGGCCTTGGCTTCAACGCTGTTTCCGCCAAGGCGCTGGCTGCCAGCAAGACCGCCAAGATGACCCGCTCCTACTGGGATTGGCAGGCGATGGCGGAGAGCGGCAAGACCGGCTTTTTCCCCTACACCCCGGCGACGAACCTGCTGTTCGGCCTGCGCGAGGCCTTGACGATGCTGCTCGACGAGGAAGGGCTGCCGGCGGTCTTTGCGCGCCACGACCGGCATGCCGAGGCGACGCGGCGCGCCGTCATCGGCTGGGGCCTCGACGTGCTGTGCGCCGAGCCGCGCGAATATTCGAGCACATTAACCGCCGTCGTGGTGCCCGATGGCTATGATGCCGATCGGGTGCGCGAGATCATCCTCGACCGGTTCGACATGTCGCTCGGCGTGGGCCTCGGCCGTTTGAAGGGCAGGGTTTTCCGCATCGGCCATCTCGGTTATTTCAACGATCTGATGCTGTGCGGCACGCTGTGCGGGGTCGAGATGGGACTGCACCGCGCCGGCATTCCGCATCGCGCCGGCGGCGTTGCGGCGGCTCTGGAATATCTCGGCGGCCTCGGCGCCGCCGGCTGAGGCGGAGGAGGGCACAGATGACACCGGAATACGTCAACACCGCTGCCGACGCCCTGGTGGCCGCGCGCAAAGGCAAGGCGATCGCCGCGTCGCCGGATCACGCGCGGCCGGAATCCGAGGCCGATTCTTACGCAATCCAGGATGCCGTGCTGCAACGCCTCGGAGAACGGGTCGGGGGCTGGAAGGTCGGGTTTTCGCCGCTCGGCGGCATTTTCTGCGCGCCGATCTACGCCTCGGCGGTGCATGCAAGTCCGACGGCGTTGCCCGCCGGCAGCCTGCATGTGATCGGGATCGAGTGCGAAATCGGGTTCCGCGTCAATCAGGCGCTGCCGGCGCGCGCGCAAGCCTATAGCCGCGACGAGGTACTGGCGGCGGTTTCGCTGCATCCGACGATCGAGGTTGTCGATTCCCGCTATGTCGATTTCCGCTCGCTCGACCGGCTGCAGGTGCTGGCCGACAATTTCTCGAATGGCGGTCTGATTTACGGCGCCGCCGCCGCGAACTGGCAGGGCATGGATCTGGTACATCCGCCGATCGTGGTGACCGCCGACGCGAAGCCGTTTGCCGATTGCACGGGCTTGCGCGCCGGTGATCCGATCGGGCTGCTGGTCGAACTGGTTAACCATGTCGCGAACCGGCGCGGCGGCGTGCCGGACGGGATTTTTGTGACGACCGGCACGCATACCGGCCTCGTCTTCACCGAACCGGGAACGCATATCCGGGCGGATTTCGGGCCGCTCGGCCGGGTCGAGGTGTCGTTTCCGCGCTGATGCCGATGCCGGATGATGTGCCGGCGGGCAACCCCGTCGATATCGACAGTTACGGCCCGGTAGCACGGGCAGTGCATTGGCTGGTCGCCGGGTTGGCGGTGACCGTTGTGTCGCTCGGCATCGCGATTCCGGGCGCACCACGCGGCACCGAGTCGCGCGAGTTGTTGATGCTGCTGCACCGCTCGGTCGGATTGTTGATCCTGGCAGCGATGGTGTTCCGCGTGATCTGGCGGCTGCGTCATCCCGCGCCGCCGCTACCTCCGGAATTTCCGCGATTCGAGGCTGTCGCGGCTTATGCCGACCATGCGTTGCTGTATGTGATGTTTCTGGTCATGCCGCTCAGCGGATACCTGAATGCGGCGGTGGCCGGACATTCCGTAAGCCTGTTCGGAATCGTCTCGGTTCCGCCGCTGGTCGGAGAAAATCCGCGGCTGTCGCAGATCGCGATTGCCATGCATCTGACCGGGCAGTTTTTGATCTACGCACTGGTCGCGATGCATGTTGGCGCCGCGCTGGTGCATCGTTTCGTACGACGCAACACGATTCTCGCCCGCATGCTGCCGCCGCGCCGCCCCGCGTGACGCGTTGCAGGCTCAGTTCGGAACCAGAGACAGCCGTGACCGGAAAAAATCCAGGGCTTCGGCGAGCGTGCGCGCCGCGCGCAGCCGTTGTCGCCCGCTCAGGATGATGAAATCCAACTGGCCTGGAACGGTGCCGGCGGATTTGACGATTGTATAAGCGGCGCTTTCGTGGGTGTGGCGAAACACCGAAAACAGGGCCTGCCCGTCGCGGTGGTCGATCGCGTAGTCGCGCCACACGCCGCGCGCGACATTGTGGCTGTAGAGCCCGAGCAACTGATTGAGTTCCGCACGCGTGAAATAGAGCGTTCGGCGGGCGCCGCGATAGTCCCTGAGCGGCAGCACCGTCGCGTTGTTTCCGACCATCGGCGACCGTCTTTCATAATCCCGTCATTATTTTGACCATTTCCGGCGAGGCGTCCAGCGGTGGCGATGCACGGCCCGCAGAAATCTTCGCGGTGCGACCGGTTGCCGCCGGGTTTAGACCTCCGGGCGGCGCAATTTGCGTCGCTGCGGGCAAGCGGATATGGTGCGGCCCCTTGGCCAGGGCCGCTTAGGGGCTTGCGTGAGCGATATTTTCCGCGAAATCGACGAGGAGCTGCGGCGCGACAACCTGCTGAAGCTGTGGTCGCGCTATGGGCGGTACGTCATCGGGGTGGCGATTTTGGCGTTGCTGGTTGCCGGCGGTGTCGTCGCGTGGCGTGATCACCAGGCGTCGGAACGACGTGCCCAGGCGACCCGTTACGCAACGGCGCTGGGAGTGGCGCGCGACGGCAAGGATGCCGAAGCCGCCAAGCTGTTTGCCGCACTCGGCAAGGAAGGCGGCGGCTACAGCCTGCTCGCGGCGTTTCAGGAAGCCGAGTTTCTCGCGAAAAGCGGCGACCGCAAGGGCGCCGCCGCAGCATATGACAAGATTGCGGCCACCGGCGGCATCGACCCCGAATTCCGCGATCTGGCGATTTTGCTGTCGGTGATGCAGAGCCTGCCTGATAGCGATCCGAAGGAAGCGGTGCAACGCCTGCAGCCGCTGACCGCCAGCGGCCACCCGTGGCGAGTCAGCGCGCTCGACCTGACGGCTGCGGCAAAGCTCAAGGCGGGCGACAAAAGCGGGGCGCTCGACATCTACAAACAGCTTGCCGACGATCTGACGGCGCCGCGGGGCCTGCGCGCCCGCGCCGCCGAGTTGGCCGCGGCGCTCAAATCCTAGCGGTATCCGCCATACAATGAACCGACGCGATTTTTCGGCGCTGCTGCTGTCACTCGGGCTGGGCGGCTGCGGCCTCTTCGATCAGAAAAAGACGCGGTTGCCGGGCGAGCGAATCGCGGTGCTCGGCAGCGAGAGCGATGTCGAGGCGGATCCCAAGCTGGCGGCAACACCGGTGACGCTGCCGCCGCCATCGGTCAACGCCGAATGGGCCCAGCCCGGCGGCAACCCGGCGCACGACATGGGGCATCTGGCGTTGCCGGCCCGGCTCGACCGGGCGTGGCGCACCAGCATCGGCGACGGCTCGGCGCGCTACACCAAGGTCATGTCGCAGCCGGTCATCGCCGCCGGCCGCATTTTTACGATGGATGGCGGCGTTCAGGTCAGCGCGCTCGATCCGGCGAGCGGTGACCGCGTGTGGCAGGTCGATCTGAAGCCGGACGATCAGCGCGGCAGCGCCTTTGGCGGCGGCCCCTGTTTCTGGAAAAACCATCTGTATGTGGCAACCGGCTATGCTGAGGTGCTGGCGCTCGATCCCGGCGACGGCAAGGTGGTCTGGCGCCAGAGCGTCAGCGGACCCGTGCATGCGCCGCCGACCGTGGCGGACGGCCGGATCTTTGTCGTGACCGTCGACAATGAACTGAATGCCCTGTCCGTTGATGACGGACATAAGCTGTGGTCGCATAACGGCATTCCGGAAACTGCCAACCTGCTGGGCGGCGCCAGCCCGGCAATCGAGGGCGAGATCGTCATTGCCGCTTACACCTCGGGCGAATTGTTTGCGCTGCGGGTCGAGAATGGCCGCGCGGTGTGGAATGAAAATCTGGCGTCGACCCGCAGCGCCAATGCGATTGCCGGTCTCGCCGATATCCGCGGGCGGCCGGTCATCGATCGCGGCCGGGTCTTTGCCGTGAGCCATAGCGGGCGCATGGTGGCGATCGACCTGCGAAGCGGCAACCGCGTCTGGGAACAGCAGATTTCGAGCAGCCACAGCCCGTGGATTGCCGGCGATTTCGTCTTCGTGCTGTCTGGCGACAATGAACTCGTGTGCCTGACACGCAATGACGGCAAGGTTCGCTGGGTGCGTCCGCTGCAGCGCTATGAGGACGAAGAGGAAAAATCCGATCCGATCCTGTGGGCGGGGCCGGTGCTGGGCGGCAACCGCCTGATCGTGCTGTCGTCGACCGGCGAGGCGGTGTCGGTATCGCCGGCCACCGGAGAACTGATCGGGCACCAGGATATGTCGTCCGGCGGCTATCTCGGGCCGGTGATCGCCAACAATGCCCTTTACTTGTTGACCGACGACGCAAATCTCTCCGCTTATCGTTGATCCCCGCCGGCGTCTTTGCTCTGCGGGTTGTTGAAGGGCGGAGCGCCGTTGCGGCGATGAGCTTTACCGTTGCAATCATCGGCCGGCCCAATGTCGGCAAATCGACGCTGTTCAACCGGCTGGTGGGGCGGCATCTGGCGTTGGTCGATGACCTGCCCGGCGTCACCCGTGATCGCCGCGAAGGCGACGGCCGCATCGGCGATCTGAGTTTCCGGCTGATCGACACTGCGGGGCTGGAAGAGGCGCCCCCGGATACGCTGACCGGCCGCATGCAGGCGCAGACCGAACGCTCGCTCGATCATGCCGACGTGGCACTGCTGGTGGTCGATGCGCGCGAAGGGGTAACGCCGACCGATCGCCATTTCGCCCGCTGGCTGCGGCGTGCCGGCAAGCCGGTCATTCTCGTCGCCAACAAGGCCGAAAGCCGCGCCGCGCTCAGCGATCTGGGTGAGGCTTATGTGCTGGGGCTGGACGATCCCGTCGCGATCTCGGCGCAGCACGGCGAAGGCATGGCCGATCTTTACGAGCGCCTGTTGCCGTTTGCGCCGCCGCTGCCGGTCGATGACGAGTTTGCGCCGCCGATCGAGGATGAGTCAGCGGCCGCGGCGGAAAAGCCGCTGCAGCTCGCGATCATCGGGCGGCCGAATGTCGGCAAATCGACGCTGGTCAATCGCCTGCTGGGCAAGGATCGGGTGCTGACCGGGCCGGAGCCGGGCATCACTCGCGATGCGATTGCCAGCGAGTGGTCGTGGCACGGCCGCGCGATCCGCCTGATCGATACGGCCGGCATGCGCCGCCGCGCCCGCATCGAGGCTCGGCTCGAACGCCTGTCGGTCGCCGACACGCTGCGCGTCGTACGCTTTGCCGAGACGGTCATCGTTGTGGTCGATGCCGAGCAGCCGCTGGAACGGCAGGATCTGACGATCATCAACATGGTCGCCGAGGAAGGCCGCGCGTTGGTGCTCGCAGTCAACAAATGGGACCTGGTGACTGACGCCAAGGCGATGCTGGCTCGCCTGCGCGAGCGGCTGGAAACTTCGCTGCCGCAACTGCGCGGCGTCGCGCTGGTGCCGATTTCGGGGTTGAGCGGGCACGGGCTTTCGGCGCTGATGAAGGCGACGCTGGCGGCGGATGCAGTGTGGAACCAGCGGGTGCCGACCGCCGCCCTCAACCGCTGGCTGGCGGCGATCCAGGAGCACCACCCGCCGCCGCTGGTCGCCGGGCGGCGCCTGCGGCTGCGCTATATGACGCAGGTCAATACGCGGCCGCCGAGCTTTGCGTTGTTTTCCTCAAAGCCGGCCGAGTTGCCGGATGCCTATCGGCGTTACCTCGTCAACGCCTTGCGTGACGATTTCGCGCTGCCCGGCACGCCGATCCGCCTGATGCTGCGCAAGAGCGACAACCCCTACGCGCGCGACTGAGTATCGTCGAGGGCGGTGACGCTGACGGTTTCGCCGTTGCGCTCGCATTCGGGAACGGCGAGGTCGAGAAAGGCGTCGGCGACGCTGTCGGGGCCTGGCAGGTTTTCCGGTTTTTCGCCGGGAAACACGCGGGCGCGCAGGCGCGTGCCGACGGGGCCGGGCATGACCAGGTTGGCGCGCACGGCGGTGTTGTCGATCTCCGCGGCATAGACCCGCACCAGCGCTTCGAGGCCGGCCTTGCTGACCGCATAAGCCCCCCAATAGGCCAGCGGTGCGGCGGCGATCGCGCTCGTGACAAAGATCGTGCGGCCGTGCGGTGCGGCGCGCAACAGTGGGTCCATCGCCCGGATCAGCCGCCAGTTGGCGGTCAGGTTGAGGTCGAGGGTTTCGCGCCATTGTTCCGGGTCGATATGGCCGAGCGGCGAAAACGTTCCGAACTCGGCGGCATTGCCGACCAGCACATCGAGCCGACCGTAGCGCTGGTAAAGCGCTGCCGCGAGTTCGTCGATCTTGACAAAGTCTCGCAGATCGAGCGGCACCAGCGTTGCGCTGCCGCCGGCGGCGCGCACTCGGTCATCGGTTTCTTCGAGGCCGCCGACAGTGCGGGCGGTGAGCACGAGATGCGCGCCTTCGCGGGCAAATCGCTCGGCGATCGCGGCGCCGATGCCACGCGAGGCGCCGGTGATCAGCACGACCATGTTTGCAAGCCGGCCTGTCGTTGCGGGCTGCTCCGGCATGTCAGGCGGCGGCGCTGTAGGCCGGGCGGCGGCGGATCACCAGCAGCGCCGCGATGCTCAGTGCCGCCGTCGCCATCAGGTAATAGCTCGGCGACAGATCGTCGCCGGTGGCCCTGATCAGCCATGTCGCGATAAACGGCGCAAAGCCCCCAAACACCGTTACCGAGATGCCGTAGCTGAAAGAGGTGCCGACGGCCCGTGTTTCGACCGGAAACTGCTCGGTCAGCAGCGACGGCAGGATGCCGCTGTAGCAGGCTTTGATGAAATTGAGCCAGCCGACCGCAACAATGGCCGCCACGAGCGACGGGTAGGCGACCATCAGGTAGAAGGCCGGATACGCCGTCAGCAGGAACAGCCAGCCGGCGACCAGCATGATGCGGGTGCGCGCGGTATGGTCGGACCAATAGCCGGCGATCGGTGACACGATCGCCAGGACGGCGCCGCCGACCAGCGTTGCGATAAACCCGGTCGAAGCCTGCAAATGCAACGTCTTCACCCCGTAGGTCGGGATGTAGAGCAGCAGGTAATAGGAGCTGTTGGAAATGACCGAGGCGCCGACCGCCAGCAGCAGGTTGACCGGATGGCGTTGCAGCAAAGTGCGGATCGGGATCGCTGCCGGTTTCTTGGCTTCAAGAAATTCCGGTGTCTCAGCGATGCGCGAGCGGATGTAGAGGCCGGCCGGGCCGATCAGCAATCCAAACACATACGGCAGACGCCAGCCCCAGGCGACGACCTGTTCGTGCGTCAACATTGTTGTCAGGACGATGCCGAACAGGGCCACGACCACCGACACCATGCCGGTGCTGGCCCATTGCCAGCTCGCGCTGTAGCCTCGGCGCTCCGGCGTGTGCTCGACCAGAAACGCAACGGCGCTGCCGAACTCACCGCCGACCGAAAACCCCTGGAGCATCCGTGCCAGCGTAATGATGATCGGCGCAGCAAGGCCGATCGCCGCATAGCTTGGCGTTACGACCATCAGCGCGGTGCCGATCATCATCAGCGCGATCGACAGCGTCAGCCCGGCTTTGCGGCCGGCGCGATCGGTAAAGCTGCCGACAACGATCGCGCCTAGTGGCCGCACGACGTAGGAAAGGCCGAACGCGCCAAATGTCAGAAGCAGCGAGGTCGTGCCGTTGCCGGTGGGAAAAAACACCTCGGCGATCGTAACGGCGAAAAAGCCGTAGACCAGAAAGTCAAACCATTCGAGGACGTTGCCGATTGTCGCGGCGAGCACGACGCGGCTGAGCGGTTCGCGCGCCGGCCCGACACCGGGCATCGTTGCATCGATCGTCATCGCGGGTTTCGCTTCTCTTGACGGAGGCCTAGACCGGCTCCGCGAGCAGCGAGAGCTGCAACGACACTTTGCCGTCATCGGCATCTGCCGGGCGGATCGGATAGTCGCCGGTAAAGCAGGCGTCGCAAAAGCGCGGGGCGCGCTGGTCGCGCTCGGCTTCGCCCATCGCCCGGTACAACCCATTGATCGAGATAAAGGCGAGACTGTCCACCCCGATCACCTTGGCGATCTGGTCGATATCGAAACGGGCGGCAAGCAACTGATCGCGCGACGGCGTCGCGATTCCGTAAAAGCACGGAAACGCAGTCGGCGGGCTCGATATCCGCATGTGCACTTCGCGGGCGCCGGCATTGCGTACCATGTCGACGATCTTGGTCGAGGTCGTGCCGCGGACGATCGAATCGTCAACCAGGATCACCCGCTTGCCCGCGATGTCGGCGCGGTTGGCGTTGTGTTTGAGGCGCACGCCGAGATGTCTGATCTGGTCGGTCGGCTCGATAAAGGTACGGCCGATATAGTGGTTGCGGATGATCCCCAGCTCGAACGGCAGGCCGGATTCCTGGGAATAGCCCAACGCCGCCGGGACACCCGAATCCGGCACCGGCACGACGATGTCGGCGTCCACCGGCGATTCGCGCGCCAGTTCACGGCCGATACGCTTGCGCGCTTCATAGACGCTGCGCCCATCCATCACGCTGTCGGGCCGTGCGAAATAAATGTACTCGAAAACGCACAGCCGCTCCGGCTCGCGGGCAAACGGCTTGACGCTGTGCAGGCCCTGCGCATCGATGATGACGATCTCGCCGGGTTCGACATCACGCACGAAATCCGCATCGATGATGTCGAGGGCGCAGGTTTCCGACGCCAATATCCAGGAATCGCCGAGCTTGCCGAGCACCAGCGGCCGCACCCCGAGCGGGTCGCGCAGCCCGATCACCGCATCCTGCGACAGCGCGACCAGTGAATACGCACCTTCGACATGGCCGAGCGCGTCGGTCAATCGCTCGACGACGGTCTGCTTGAGGCTGGTGGCGATCAGGTGGACGATGACTTCGGTGTCGGTGGTCGACTGAAACAGGCTGCCGCGGCGCACCAGTTGGCGGCGCAGCTGGTATGAGTTTGTCAGATTGCCGTTGTGGCAGATCGCGAGGCCGCCGAACTCGAAATCGGCAAACAGCGGCTGGATATTTCGGAGCGCCACTTCGCCCGTCGTCGCATAGCGCACATGGCCGATCGCCATTTGGCCGGGGAGGCGGGCGATGACCTCTTTCGAGCTGAAATTGTCGCTGACCAGCCCCGGCCCGCGATGGGCGCTGAACTGTTCGCCGTCATAGGCGACGATGCCGGCGGATTCCTGGCCCCTGTGTTGTAGGGCATGCAGCCCGAGAGCCGTCAGCGCGGCAGCGTCGGGATGACCGTAGATGCCGAAGACGCCGCATTCTTCGTGCAAATGGTCCGCGTCAGCGCAGCTGGTCGTCAGCATCCGCCACCTCAGTCTGGCCGCTCGGAATACTGCGAATATATGACATGCCGCGCCGGATTTCGAGGGCCGGCATTCCAGGAGTCGGTTATCGCTGCGTGCCGATCAGGCGGTCGAGTTCGCGTTTGTCGTTCGGGGTATAGGTCGGCGCCTGCGGCGGCGGTGCCGCTTGCGGCGCTTGAGGATTTGCCGCGGGTGTCGGCGGCGGGGTGGTGGGAGCAGGCGGAAGCGGTGCCGTCGCCGCCGGCTTTGCATAGGCGCCCATTGCGGCGCGCGCCTGATCGGCCGGGCTGCTCAGGGATTTGACCGCATCGTCGAGCGCGTCGGCGCTCTTGACCTTCAGCGATTCGGGCAGGAAGCCACGCAGCATGTCGGCGCCTTCATGCAGATAGGGGCCGCTTTTGGCCTCGCGAATCCATCCTGGGCGATCGTTCGGCTGCACGCTGGCATCAAGCAGCAGGTAGGCGAGACACACCAGAAACGCGCCGCGCACCAGCCCGAAGATAAAGCCGAGAGTCCGGTCGATCGGCGTCAGCCCGGCAATCCGCACCATGCGCGCCGCCATGCCGGTCAGGATCGTCAGCACGATCAGGCTGCCGACAAACAGGCTGAACCCGGTGATGACCTGCGACAGAAGCGCGTTGTGCACCCGCGGGTCGATCTGCGCGTAAACCCAGTTGAAGCAATACAACGTGACGATTGCGGCGCCGACCCAGGCGATGATCGACAGTGCCTCGCGGACAAATCCGCGGGCGAAGGCAAAGATCGCTGAAAGCGCGACCACGCCGATCACGCCGAGATCAAGCGGGTTCATCCGGCGGTTGCCAGGCGCTGGTTGACGGGCGAGGGGACGCGCCGCCGCAGTGCCGGGGCGAGACGTGCGACCAATTCACTCAGGTGTCCGATGGCGACCGTCGCCAGCCCGTCGCCGGTCCGGGCCGCGCGCGCCCCCGGCCGCACCGGCGCCCAGGCCTCGGCAAATCCGAGTTTGGCGGCCTCTTTTAGGCGCGCATCGGCGTGCGCGACCGGCCGCACCCGGCCGGACAGCCCGATTTCGCCGAACACGACAGTTTCGGCCGGCACCGGCGTTTCGGTCAGCGCCGACACGAGCGCTGCGGCGACCGCGAGGTCGGCGGCCGGCTCGACAATGCGCAGCCCGCCGGCAATGTTGAGATAGATGTCGTTGGCGCCGACCGACAGGCCGCAACGTGCGTCGAGCACCGCGGTGATCATCGCGAGGCGCGTCGCGTCCCACCCGACGACGGCGCGGCGCGGCGTCCCGAGCATCGACGGCGCGACCAGCGCCTGCACCTCGACCAATACCGGCCGAGTGCCCTCGATGCCGGCGAAGACCGCGGCACCGGCGGTCCGGCCGACGCCGTCTTCGCCATTCTCCGCATCGGCATTGGTGCGGTCGGCAAGAAACAAGGCAGATGGGTTCGGCACTTCGACGAGACCGCGATCGCTCATCTCGAACACGCCGATCTCGTCGGTCGCGCCAAAGCGGTTTTTGACAGCGCGCAGAATGCGGAACTGGTGGCCACGCTCGCCTTCGAAATAAAGAACGGTGTCGACCATGTGTTCGAGGACGCGCGGGCCGGCGATCAGCCCTTCCTTGGTGACATGCCCGACCAGCACGACGGCAATGCCGCGGCGCTTTGCCAGCGCGATCATTTCCTGCGCCGCGCCACGCACCTGGCTGACGGTGCCGGGGGCGCTGTCGAGCGTATCGAGATACATCGTCTGGATCGAATCGATCACGACGAGGTCGGGCGCTCGGCTGTCGTCGAGCGAGGCGATGATGTCGCGCACGCTGCTGGCGGCCGCGAGCTGCACCGGACTGTCGGCGACACCAAGTCGCTCGGCGCGCAGCCGCACCTGATCGATAGCTTCTTCGCCGGTAATGTAGGCGGCGCCACCGCCATTCGCCGCGAGCGCCGCCGCGGCTTGCAGTAGCAATGTCGATTTGCCGATGCCGGGATCGCCGCCGACCAGGATCGTCGAGCCTGGAACCAGGCCGCCGCCGCACACCCGGTCAAGCTCGGTGATGCCGGTCATTCGCCGCGGCGGCCCGGCGCTGTCGCCGCGCAGAGCGACGAAATCAAGTCCCTTGCCACTGCGCCGCGCACCGCCGCTGCCGAGGCTTTTCGGCGGCGCCTCGCGCGGCACTTCCTCGACCATGCTGTTCCAGGCGCCGCACGCCTCGCAGCGTCCGGCCCATTTCGGCGCCACCGCACCGCATTGCTGACAGGCAAACCGCGCTTGGGTCTTTGCCATCTAACGCGGTCCGCAAATCTTCCCTCTCCTGCATTGCGGGAGAGGGAAGATATTTTGAGGCGGCACCTTCATGCGGCGCGGACTTCCATCTGGATCGGCCCCTCGGCGCGGCCGTTGACGAACTGATCGACAAAAGGGTTACCGGTGCGGTCGATTTCGGCGGTCGGCCCCTGCCAAACGATGCGTCCCTTGTGCAACATCGCAATACGATCGGCAATCTTGCGCGCACTGACCATGTCGTGGGTGATCGAGACGGCGGTGGCGCCGAGGCCGCGCACGGTCTCGATGATCAGGTCGTTGATGACATCAGCCATGATCGGGTCGAGCCCGGTGGTCGGCTCATCAAAGAACAGTATCTCCGGTTCGGCAGCGATTGCGCGGGCCAGAGCCACCCGCTTCTGCATGCCGCCCGACAATTCCGCCGGGCTGAGATTGCCGACATCGCGGCCGAGACCCACCGCGGCGAGCTTTTGCAATGCAATCTCATGCGCCTGCTGCCGTGGCATGCCTCGCCCCTCGGTCAGCCCAAAGGCGACGTTTTCCCAGACGGTCAGCGAATCGAACAACGCGCTGCCTTGAAACAGCATGCCGATACGGCGGGTCAACTGTAGCCGGGCGACCCGCCGGGCGCCGACGGTTTCGACGCCGTCGACGCGAATCGACCCGGACTCCGGGCGCAGGATGCCGAGGATGCATTTAAGCAGCACTGACTTGCCGGTGCCCGAGCCGCCGATGATGACAAGGCTCTCGCCGGCCGCGCAGCAAATCTCGACGCCATCGAGTACGCGCTTGGCGCCGAATGATTTTTCAACACCGCTGACGGCGATCTTGGGAGTGGCGTTCATCATGCGAAAAACGCCTGGGTCAGGAAATAGTTGAACAGCAGGATCAGGATCGAAGCCGAGACCACTGCATAGGTCGTCGCCTGTCCCACGCCCTCGGCGCCGCCGCGCGAATGGTACCCGTGATAACAGCCCATCAGTGCGATCAGAAAACCGAACACGGCCGCTTTGACCAGCCCCGAGACGACATCCATCGTTTCAAGGTATTGCACGGTCTGGTTCAGATACGCGACTGGATCGAAACTCAGCTTATAGACCCCGACGAGATAGCCGCCGAACACGCCGACAATGTCGGCGACGACGACGAGGCATGGCATCGTCAGCAGGCCCGCGATAAGGCGCGGCAGCACGAGATAGCGCAGCGGATCGGTCGACAGCGTGGTCAGCGCATCGATCTGCTCGGTGACGCGCATCGTGCCGATTTCGGCGGCCATCGCGGCACCGACCCGGCCGGCCACCATCAGCCCGGCGATAACCGGGCCGAGTTCGCGCGTCACCGACAGCACGACAACCGTCGCGACTGCGCTCGACGCGTTGAAGCGGCTGAACCCGGTATAGGATTGCAGGGCTAGCACCATGCCGGTGAACAGCGCCGTCAACCCCACCACCGGCAGCGAGAAAAAGCCGATATTGACGATCTGCCGCAGGATCAGGCCGGGATAATAGGGCGGCGCGAGGCCGGCGGCGACGGCGCGGCCGGTAAAGATCACCAGCCGGCCGGCCGCCGCCAGAAATGCCAGGAAGGCCGCACCGATGGCGGCGAGAAACCCGATCATCCGGCGGGATTATCCGGGCAGGTATCGTGATAGACCCGGTAATGCCGCGCACCGAGCGCCGTCAACATCTCGTAGCCGATCGTGCCGGCATCGGCCGCGGCGGCATCGACGTCGTAATGCGCGCCGATCAACTCGATCGCCGCGCCGGGAAACGCCGCGGTCGGATCGACCGCCGATACATCGAATGTCGCAAGATCCATCGAGATCCGGCCCAGCAAGGGAACGCGCGTGCCGGCGAGGTAGCCGCAGCCGCGATGGCTCAGCGAACGCAACCAGCCATCCGCATACCCGACCGCTACCGTGGCCACGCGACCGGGTGCTTGCATAACGTGCGTGGCACCGTAGCCAACCGACTCACCCCTGTCAATTTGGCGGATTTGCAGGATTTTCGCGCAAAGCCGCACGACCGGCCGCAACGGGTTGGGCTGCCCCGGCTGCGGGTTGACGCCGCAGAGCGCCGCGCCCGGGCGCACCAGATTGAAATGATAGGCCGGGCCGAGAAAGATGCCGGAAGAGGCTGCCAGACTGGCCGGCACACCGGGAAGCTGCGCCCGCGCCGCGACGAAACGGCGGCGCTGCTGCGGGTTGAGCGGATGATCGGGATCGTCGGCACAGGCGAGGTGACTCATCACCGCACGCCACCGGATCGGCGGTGGGTGGTCGGCAAGCGCGGCAAACTGCGCCGCGGTGAGGCCGAGCCGGGCCATCCCGGTATCGATATGCAGGATGGCCGAACCGCCGCCCCGCTCGTTTTCGCAGGGAGCGGCGACGGCGTACGGCGCCCATTCGGTGATCTGGCCGGGTTCATTCAGCACAGGTACGAGGCCGTGCTCGACAAACTCCCCGGTGGTGCCCTGCATCGGGCCGTTGAGCACGGCGATTTCGACGCCGCGGCCGAGAACGGCGCGCAGGGCGATCGCTTCGTCGAGCGTCGCGACAAAGAACAGGCAGCAGCCGGCCGCTGCCAGGGCTGGCGCGACGCGGGCGGCGCCGAGGCCGTAGGCGTTGGCTTTGACCACGGCGGCGCACTGCGCCGGCTTGGCCCGCGCTGCCAGCAGCCGCCAGTTGGCGGCAATGGCGCCGAGATCGATGTCGAGGATCGTTGCGGCCCGCGCCGCACGGTCTGCGGCCATGATAGCGGCTCAGACCTCCAGCACGATCTTCCCGGCATGTTTGCGCGACAGCAGGGCCGCCATCGCGGCGCCGATCTCGGCAAGCGGGAATGTCCTGGCGACGCGCGGATGCAGCCGTCCCGCCTCCCACCAATCGAGCAACTCGGCAAGCTTGCGGCTGATCAGCACCGGGTCGCGCGCCGCCTGCGCGCCCCACACGACGCCGATGACCGAGATGTTCTTGACCAGGATCAGGTTGGCTGGCACGGCCTGGATGCGCCCGGCGGCAAAACCGATGACCAGCATCCGCGC
The DNA here is from genome assembly GCA_036268425.1 of Allostellaceae bacterium. Taxonomy (GTDB): domain Bacteria; phylum Pseudomonadota; class Alphaproteobacteria; order ATCC43930; family CGMCC-115725; genus DATARH01. Next base: position 559,840 of record DATAUE010000149.1, on the reverse strand, counting down.
TTCCCAGTTGACCGCCCGCAATGCCTGGTCGAAGGCATCGCCGCCGACCGGGTCGTAGACGACATCGGCGCCAAGCCCGCCGGTCAGTTCGCGTACCCGGTCGCGGATGCTTTCGGTGTTGTAGTCGATCAGTTCGTCGGCGCCGTGGTCGCGCGCGACCGCGAGTTTCTCCCGGCTGCCGGCGGCGGCGATGACCCGTGCGCCGAGTTGCTTGCCGATCTCGACCGCGGTCAGCCCGACCCCACCTGCGGCGCCCAGCACCAGCAGCGTCTCGCCGGGTTTGAGATTGCCGCGATGCGTCAGCGCGAAGTGCGAGGTGCCGTAAGCGACCGGGAAGGCGGCGGCGGTGACGAAGTCCATGCGCTCGGGTATCGGCACGACCGCATCGGCGTTGATGACGATCTGCTCCGCGTAGGCGCCACCGAAGCGCAGCACCGCAAGCACCCGTTGACCGGGTTTGAGATGGCGCACCGCGCCGCCGATTTCGAGCACTTCGCCGGCGGCTTCGAGGCCGGGAGTGAACGGAAACTCTGGCCGCACCTGGTATTTCCCGGCGATCATCAGCGTATCGGCGAAATTGACGCCGCAGGCGCGCACCCGGATACGCGCGTCGTGCGCACCCAGAGGGGCCGGCGCGACCTCTTCGAGCCGCAGCGTATCGGGGGTGCCCCATTCACGGCACAGAACCGCCTTCATCACGCGCTCCTTTGTGTTCGCCCGTGTCGGTGTGTTTGCCGTGTCGGTGTGTTTGCCCGTGTCGGCCAGATATTCCGAACCATACAAGATGCGCCCGCGCAACGGCGGCAAAATGCCCTCTACCGCCCGTTGAACGAGAGGGCAGCTTGACACCGGGAGGTGCAGCGTCTCCAACTCCGCACCGTTTTTCGGCGAGGGACGGCGGTTCGGTCTCATGGCGCGGTTTGCATTTATTTACAGATTCGGCGTGTGCCTCTTGGCGACGTTGCTGGGAGCGGGCGCCAGCCCGGCGCTGGCCCAGAAAGCAGGCGGCACGCTGCGCTTTTATCACCGCGACAGCCCGGCCAGCATGTCGATCCTCGAAGAGGCGACGTTCTCGGCGCTGATACCGGCGATGGCGGTCTTTAACAATCTCGTGATGTACGATCAGCATGTCGCGCAGAACAGCCTCAACTCGATCGTGCCCGATCTTGCGACGAGTTGGTCATGGAGCAGTGGCGGCAAGGACCTGACGTTCAAGCTGCGCCAGGGCGTCAAATGGCATGACGGCAAGCCGTTTACCGCGGCCGACGTCAAATGTACCTGGGACCTGCTGCAAGGCAAAGGCAGCGCCAAATTGCGGCTCAACCCGCGCCGGGCCTGGTATCAGAACCTCGACGAAGTGACCGTCAACGGCGACGAAGCGGTTTTCCACCTGAAACGGCCGCAGCCGGCCCTGCTGGCGCTGCTCGCGTCGGGTTATTCGCCGGTCTATCCCTGCCATGTGCCGCCGGCGCAGATGCGCCTGCACCCGATCGGTACCGGGCCGTTCAAGTTCGTCGAGTACAAGCCCAACGAATACATCAAGCTGGCGAAAAACCCGGATTACTGGAAGCCGGGCCGGCCGTATCTCGATGCCATCGAATACACGATCATTCCCAATCGCTCGACGGCGGTGCTGGCGTTTGTCGCCGGCAAGTTCGACGTGACGTTCCCAACCGAGGTAACGGTGCCGCTGATGCGGGACATCGCAGCGCAGGCGCCGAAGGCGATCTGCCAGCTGGTGCCAACCAATATTTCGTCCGACCTGCTGATCAACCGGGAAAAGCCGCCGTTCGACAACCCCGATATCCGGCGCGCGATGATGCTGGCTCTCGACCGCCAATCCTTTGTCGATATTCTCGGCGAGGGACATGGCGAGATCGGCGGCGCCATGCTGCCGGCGCCGGCCGGCATCTGGGGCATCCCGCCCGACCAGCTGGCTAAATTGCCGGGCTACGGACCCGACATCGAACAGAACCGCACCGACGGGCGCGCGCTGATGCAAAAGCTCGGCTATGGCCCGGAAAAGCGGCTGCCGATCAAGGTGTCGACCCGCAATATTCCGGTCTATCGCGACGCCGCAGTAATCCTGATCGACCAGCTCAAAAACATCTATATCGACGCCGAACTCGAACCGATCGAAACCGCCAACTGGTTTCCCAAGATCACCCGCAAGGATTACCAGATCGGCCTCAACCTGACCGGCAGCGCGGTCGATGACCCCGACCAGCAATTCTATGAAAACTACGCCTGCGGTTCGGAGCGCAACTATAGCGGTTATTGCAATAAGGACATCGACCGGCTGGTCGATCAGCAATCGGCCGAACCCGACCAGGAAAAGCGCAAAAAGCTGGTGTGGGAAATCGACGAAAAGCTGCAGCTCGACGCGGCACGGCCGACCATCATGCACAACGACGCCGCGACCTGCTGGCAGCCTGACGTCAAGGGGCTGACCCTGATGGTCAACAGCTCCTACAATGGCTGGCGATTCGAAGATGTATGGCTTGATAAATAGGCTCGCCGGCAAGCGCGGGCCGAAAGGGCGGATGATGCGGCTGACCGAGCGGAGCGGTGTCGTTGCGGTCTGCCTGCTGGCGTTGTTGGCGCTGGCAGGTCCGGCGCTGGCGCAGAAATCGGGCGGTATTCTGCGTCTCTATCATCGCGACAGCCCGGCGAGCATGTCGATCCTCGAAGAGGCGACGATCTCAACCGTCATGCCGATTATGCCGGTGTTCAACAACCTTGTGCTGTTCAACCAACATGTGCCGCAGAACAGCCTCAAATCGATCGTGCCCGACCTCGCCGAAAGCTGGAAATGGAACGCCGACGGCACCGAGCTGACGTTCAAGCTGCACAAGGGCGTCAAATGGCATGATGGCAAGCCGTTTACCGCGGCCGACGTCAAGTGCACCTGGGATCTGCTGCAAGGCAAGGCGCAGACCAAGCTGCGGGTCAATCCGCGGCGCTCGTGGTATGCCAATGTCGCCGAGGTCACCGCCGATGCCGACGACACCGCGGTGTTTCACCTGAAGCGGCCGCAGCCGGCGCTGTTGACGCTGCTCGCCTCCGGGTACTCGGTGATCTATCCGTGTCACGTTCCGCCAGCCCAGATGCGACAGCACCCGATCGGCACCGGGCCGTTCAAATTCGTCGAGTTCAAGCCCAATGAATCGATCAAGCTGACGAAAAACCCGGATTACTGGAAGCCCGGGCTGCCTTATCTCGACGGCATCGAGTACACGATCATTCCGAACCGCTCGACCGCGATCCTCGGGTTTATCGCCGGCAAGTTCGACATGACCTTTACCACCGAGGTCACGGTGCCGCTGATGAAGGACATCAAGGCGCAGGCGCCGAACGCGATTTGTCAGGTCGTGCCCAACAACAACAGCACCAATTTGCTGCTCAACCGCGACAAGCCGCCGTTTGACGACCCCGATATCCGGCGCGCTCTGATGCTGGCGCTCGACCGCAAGAGCTTTATCGAGATTCTCGGTGAGGGGCAGGGCGATCAGGGCGGCGCCATGCTGCCGCCGCCGGAAGGGTTGTGGGGCTTGCCGCACGACCAGCTCGTGACGCTGCCCGGCTATGGTCCGGACGTCGAAAAGAACCGCAACGAGGCGCGGGCGCTGATGCAAAAGCACGGCTACGGCCCGGACAAGCACCTGCCGATCAAGGTATCGACGCGCAACATCGCGGCCTATCGCGACCCCGCCGTCATTCTGATCGACCAGCTCAAGAATATTTATATGGATGGCGAACTCGAACCGATCGAAACCGCCAACTGGTTCCCGAAGATTGCCCGCAAGGATTATCAGGTCGGGCTCAACATCACCGGCAGCGCAGTCGATGATCCTGATCAGCAATTCTTCGAGAATTATGCCTGCGGCTCGGAACGCAACTACACCAATTACTGCAACAAAGATCTCGATCAGAAATTCGAGGCACAATCGATGATTGCCGATCCCGCCAAACGGCAGGCGCTGGTGTGGGAGATCGACAAGCAATTGCAGCTCGATGCGGCGCGCCCGATCATCATGCACAACCGAACGGCGACCTGCTGGCAACCGCAGGTCAAAAACGAGACGCTGATGGTCAACAGCATTTTCAACGGCTGGCGGATGGAAGACCTCTGGCTGGACAAATAGCAGTCGGATATCGGGAGTTTAGTCGGGCCGCGGCTTCAAGCGGCCTGCGATCATGGGGAAGGACACGGTTATGAAGCGGCAAAGGCGCCGGTATCTCGCGGTTGCGGCATTTTCCGTCATGGCGGCGCTGGGCTCGGCGGCGCATGCCCAGAAACAGGGCGGCATTCTGCGCATCCAGCATTTCGACAGCCCGGCGAGCATGTCGATCCTCGAGGAATCCACCCGTGCCGCCGAAGAGGCGATGATGGGGGTGTTCAACAACCTCGTCATGTACGACCAGCATATCCCGCAGAACAGCCTCAAGGACATCGTGCCCGATCTGGCGAAAAGCTGGGCGTGGAGCGAGGACGGCAAGGAGCTGACCTTTACGCTGAACCAGGGCGTCAAATGGCATGACGGCAAGCCATTCAGCGCGGCCGACGTCAAATGCACCTGGGACCTGCTGATGGGGATCGGCAATGACAAGCTCCGGGTCAACCCGCGCAAATCCTGGTACCGCAATGTCACGGCGGTAACGACCCGCGGCGACAACGAGGTCACCTTTCAGCTGAAGCAGCCGCAGCCCTCCCTGCTGGCGTTGCTCGCGTCGGGCTGGTCGCCGATCTATCCATGCCACGTTCCGGCGCGTGAGATGCGGCAGCATCCGATCGGCACCGGACCGTTCAAGTTTGTTGAGTTCAAGCCGAACGAATATATCAAGGTACGGCGCAACCCCGATTATTGGAAACCGGGGCACCCGTATCTCGACGGCATTGATTTCACGATCATGCGCGAAGTCGGGCCGCGCAACCTGGCCTTCTTCGCTGGCAATTTCGATGTTGGGTCGCCATACGGCGTCAGCCCGCCGACCCTCAACGATTTCAAGGCCCAGGCGCCGCAGGCGATCTGCACGATGACCGGCGTGAACGTACCGCGCACGATGCTGATCAATATCCACAAGCCGCCATTCGACAACCCGGAACTGCGGCATGCCATGACGCTGGCGATCGATCGCGGCGCGTTTTCGACAATCATTAACGGCGGCATACGGCATGTCGGCGCCGAGATGATGCCGCCGCCGAACGGGGTCTGGGGCATGCCTGAAGACATGCTGAAGACGCTGCCGGGCTATGACCCAGATACCCAGAAGAACCGCGCCGAAGCCCGCAAAATTATGGAGAAGCTGGGCTATGGTCCCGACAAGCCGCTGGTCACCAAGATTCAGACACGCGACATCCCATCATGGCGCGAACCGGCGGTGCTGTTAAATTCGCAATTAAAGCAAATCTACATCGACGCCGATCTCGACATCGTCGATACGACGCAATGGTATCCCAAGATCATGCGCAAGGATTTCACGATCGGGGCGGTGCCGATCGAAACCGGCGTCGACGACCCGGACCAGATGTTCTACGAGAATTTCTATACCGGATCGCTACGCAACTATGCCGGCTATAGCGATCCCGAATTCGACAAGATGGTCGACCAGCAGTCGATGGAAGCCGATCCGGAAAAGCGCAAGCAAATCGTCTGGCAGCTCGAACGCAAACTGGCCGACGCTGCGGTGCGGCCGGTGCTGTTCTACCCGGTCGGGGCGACCTGTCAGCAGCCTTATGTCAAGGGGCTGACGACCGGGAGCAACAGCATCTACAATCTGTGGCGCTTCGAAGATGTGTGGATGGATAAGTGAGGCGGTTGCGCTGCGGCGCCAAGGCGTGGTGCTGTTTCGGCAGGCGCCGCCGTCGCACCCCTTCTGGGAAGCGCGCATCACTTTGGGTTAGGCACGGGCGCCAAGGCGTTCCGGCGCCTAGCCTCCGGCCGCCGGATTGGTAATATGCCGGCATCTCCGGGCAACATCTGCGTCGCCGGGTGATTCGACCCGCGCTGGCGAAACATGCTAGCGTCGGCTTGGCGGAGCGGGCGTGGAACAGCAAGCTGCGTATCGCTCTGACGCAAATTCGGGAGGTAGCCGGTGGGGGCCTATCTGGTACGGCGTTTCGGCCTGATGCTGGTGACGCTGTTCGGCATTTCGATCATCATTTTCGTGCTGCTGCGCCTGACGCCTGGCAATATCGCGGACATCCTGTTCGATGCCGGCGGGTTCGTAGACCCGGCCGACAAGGCGCGCATCGAAGCCGAACTCGGGCTCGACAAGCCGATGCCGGTGCAATATGCGAAGTGGATCGGCGGGCTGCTGCACGGCGATCTCGGCTATTCCTACCAGACCGAAAAGCCGGCGCTCCAAGAGATCGCGCCGCGTATTCCGATCACCGCAAAACTTGCTGGCTTGGCCTTGACCTTTGCAATCGTGATTGGTGTACCGCTGGGAGTAATCAGTGCGGTACGACAGAATACACGCCTCGATTATATACTGCGGGTGATTAGTCTCTCAGGCCTGTCGATGCCGTCGTTCTGGCTCGGATTGTTGATCTTGATGGGGTTTGTCGCGTATTTCGGGACGATTCCAATTTACAGCGACGATCCCGTCGGGTTCTGGCGCAGCGTCGAAATGTATAGCGTGCCCGCCGCCGCCGTCGGGTTCCGCAGTTCGGCGCTGGTGATGCGGTTGACTCGCTCGTCGATGCTCGAGGTGCTGCGCCAGGATTATATCCGCACGGCCCGCTCGAAGGGCGCTTCGGAAACCAAGATCAACTATTATCACGCACTGAAAAACGCGATGCTGCCGGTGGTTACGGTGATCGGTATTGAGGCCGCGTTTCTGCTCGGCGGCTTGATCGTCACCGAAACGGTTTTCAACATACCAGGGGTCGCGCGCTTTCTGGTCGAAGCGGTGCGGTGGCGCGACTATCCGATGGTTCAAAATCTCGTGATGTTCATCGCGGTGGTCGTCGTGACGATCAACTTCATCGTCGACATGCTGTACGCAGCGTTGGATCCGCGCATCAAATACTCGGATTAGAAACGGGAACGAGCCAGCAATGTCCCGCGACGGGGAGGGCGAGCCGTGAGCACGATTGATTTCAATGCCGAATTGACCGCGGCCGGCGCCAATGTCAGCAGCCGCTGGGGTACGGCGCGCTTTTTCATCCGGCGGTATCCGCTGGGCGCAGCCGGGCTGGTGATCATGGCGATCTTCCTGTTCGCCGCCGCCTTCGCGCCGTACATCACGGTCTATGACCCGCTCTCAACCAATGCCGCGGCTTCGCTGGCGCGGCCGAGCGCACAGCACTGGCTCGGCTGTGACTTCATGGGGCGCGACGTTTACAGCCGTATCATCTACGGCGCGCGGATATCGCTGGCGGTCGCGAGCGGGTCGATGCTGCTGGGTTGTTCGATCGGCGTAACAGTGGGCCTGCTGTCGGGTTATCTGCTCGGCTGGTTCGATCTGATTACCCAGCGTGTGCTGGAAATGATGCAGTCGCTGCCGCTCCTGGTGATGGCGATCATCATGGCGGCGGCGCTCGGTCCCTCATTACACAACACGATTTTCGCCATCGCCATCCCGCTGGTGCCCTATGTCGCGCGCGTTATCCGCGCGAACACGCTGACCTTGCGCGAACAGCCGTTTGTCGAAGCGGCGAAGGCGATCGGCATGTCGGAAACCCGCATCGCGGTGCGCCATGTGCTGCCGAACACGCTGGCGCCTCTGATCGTGCTGGCGACGGCGCAGCTTGGCTCGACGATCCTCATCGAGGCGTCGCTGTCGTTTCTCGGTCTCGGCGTGCCGGAGCCGCATCCCTCCTGGGGCCGCATGCTGTCGGAATCGGCGGCCGAGTATGTCCGCACGGCACCGTGGCTGGTGATTTTCCCTGGTGCGGCGATCAGCTTTGTCGTGTTCGGCACCAATCTGCTCGGCGACGCGCTGCGTGACCTGCTCGACCCACGGCAGCGCAGTTAGCCGGGTCAGCAGCCGGCAACCAGCCCACAAGCAAAAGGAAAGCGTGCATTTTGCAGACCGAACAATCGGCCACCGATCAGTTGACGACGGAACAGCGAACCGCGGTGATCGCCACGGAGGCGGTGGAATACGCGCCGGTGACGCGGCCGGGCCACAACGCCGAGACCGTGCTCGATGTCGAAGGGTTGCAGACCTATCTGTTCACCCGGCTCGGCGTCGTCAAAGCGGTCGACGACGTATCGTTTTCGGTGCGGCGCGCGGAAACGCTGGCGATCGTCGGCGAAAGCGGCTGCGGCAAGACGATGACGGCATTGTCGCTGCTGCGGCTTGTACCGAGCCCACCGGGCCGCATCGTCGGCGGCTCGGTCAAGCTCGACAAGAAGGACCTGGTGAAGGTCAGCGAAGCCGAGATGCGCGACATTCGCGGCAACGACATCTCGATGATCTTCCAGGAGCCGATGACCTCGCTGAACCCGGTTATGACGATCGGCGCACAGATCAGCGAGACGATCCGGCTGCACCAGGATCTGTCGAAATCCGCGACGTTGGAAAAAACCGTGGAGATGCTGCGGCTGGTGCGCATTCCCGAGCCGGCGCAGCGGGCCAAGGAATACCCGCATCAGCTGTCGGGCGGCATGCGGCAGCGCGCGATGATCGCGATGGCGTTGGCGTGCAACCCACGCGTGCTGATCGCCGACGAGCCGACAACCGCGCTCGACGTGACGATTCAGGCGCAGATCCTCGACCTTATCCTCGATCTGCAGACCAAGCTTGGCACCGCGGTCGTCCTGATCACGCACGACCTTGCGGTCGTTGCCGAAACGGCGCACCGGGTGATCGTCATGTATGCCGGCAAAAAGGTCGAGGAAGCCGAAGTCGAGGATTTGTTCGGCGCGCCGCTGCACCCTTACACGCACGGTCTGTTGGCCTCAATCCCGCATCTTGCGGTGATCGGCGGTGACTCCCCGGCCGCGACCGAGCGGCTGAAGGAAATTCCGGGTATGGTGCCGGCGCTGACAAACCTGCCGCCGGGCTGCTCCTTTGCGCCGCGCTGTGCCTTTGCCGACGAGCGCTGCCGCTCGTTCTATCCGCCGTACGAGCAAAAACGCCCGGGTCATTGGGCGGCCTGCTGGAATTCGGAGAAATTGTATGGTTAACGACGTCGCTGTGCCACATGGAGCGGTGGCTAACGGCGCGGCGGTACCAAACGGTGCGCCGGTTTTGGAAGTCGACCATCTGAAAAAGCATTTTCCGGTCAAAAAAGGCGTCTTGCGGCGTACGATCGGGCAGGTTTATGCGGTTGATGACGTCAGCTTTGCGATCGGCGAAGCCGAGACGCTGGGTCTGGTCGGCGAAAGCGGCTGCGGCAAGTCGACCGTCGCGCGCACGGTGATGCGGCTGATCGAGCCGACCGATGGCGCAATCAAGCTCGATGGGCACGATGTGACGCGGCTCGGGAAGCGCGATATGCGGCCCTATCGCCGCCAGATGCAGATGATCTTTCAGGACCCGTTCTCGTCGCTGAACCCCCGCATGTCGGCTGGCGATATCGTCGGCGAACCGCTTCTCGTGCATGACATGGCCAAGGGCAAGGAAAAGCGGTCGCAAGTAGAGGCGCTGTTCGATCAGGTCGGGTTGCGCCGTGCGCAGATGCGGGCGTATCCGCACGAATTTTCCGGCGGTCAGCGGCAGCGCATCTCGATCGCCCGCGCCCTGGCGCTGAACCCGAAGCTGATCGTCGCCGACGAGCCGGTATCGGCGCTCGACGTGTCGATCCAGGCGCAGGTCATCAACCTGATGATGGATCTGCAGCGCGAAAAGCGGCTGTCCTATCTGTTCATCGCGCATGATCTCGCGGTGGTCGAGCATATCAGCCACCGCATCGCGGTGATGTATCTCGGCAAGATCGTTGAATATGCCGACAAGAAGACGCTGTTCACCAACCCGCAACACCCCTACACCGAGGCGCTGCTCTCGGCGGTGCCGGTGCCCAATCCAAAGCTCAAGCGCGCCAAGCGGCTGTTGCAGGGCGATGTGCCAAGCCCGATCAACCCGCCGCCCGGCTGTGCCTTTCACACCCGCTGCCCCTATGTTTTCGACCGCTGCAAGGTCGAAGCGCCGCGGCTGGTCGAGTTATCGACCGGACACGGCGTCTCGTGTCATCGGGTGAACTGAGCGGCGATTTCACCTCGCCGCGCCGGCGGCGGGGCGGCGATCGCTTCAGTCGCCGGCGATAAAGGAGCGCATCGAGTTCGCCTCGAACTCGACTTCGTCCAGGCGGCTTTTGACGAGATCACCGATGCTGACGATGCCGCACAGATGGCCGTCGGCAACCACCGGGAAATGGCGGATGCGCCGGTTGGTCATTTCGGCCATCAACTCGCTGATGCTGTCGGCAGGCTCGCAGGTGATGACACTGCGAGTCATCAGGTTGCCGACCCGTTGCGACGGCAAGGCTTCGCCAAATTCGTCGAGCGCGATGACAATGTCGCGTTCGGACAGAATGCCGTCGACGCTGCCGCCGTCCTCACTGACAACGAGCGCGCCGATACGTTCGCGATGCAGCATGCCGACCGCATCGGCAACCGTCGCATCGGGGCGGATCGTTGCGACGAAATTCCCCTTATTACGCAAGATCGTCTCGACATTCATGGGTTGTCCTCCAGCGTCGGGGTGCGGCCGCACACAGCGGCGGCGGCCGCGATCAGCGCTATAGATAGGACAGAATGTCGCACCCTTAAAGGGGAAGATCAGCGAGCCGGGGTGGTGCCGCCCAGTGCGGCGATTGCCGCGAAAAGCCGCTCGACCGGTTCGCGCGACAGGTCTCGGGCGATAAAGACGAGGCGCGAGCGGTGGTCGTCGGTCGGCCAGGTTTCGAGTTCGATCGGGCGGTGCGCCGTCTGTTGCACTGCGTGGATCACGACCGGGCCGCGACATCCCTCGATCGCGACAATGCCTTTGACGCGCAGCAGATCGGGGCCACGCAACGCCGTCAGCACCGCCATCGCCTGATCAAACGCGCCCCACGGCAACGGCCGGTCGAACAACACGGTAAAGCTGTCGACGCCGCCAGTGTGCTCGTGGTCGTGCGCGTGATCGTGCCCGTGGCTGTGATCATGCCCGTGACCGTGATCGTGGTTCTGCGGCTCGGGGCGCGTCGGCAGATCGACCGGCTCGTCGAACACAAAGCCCGGCGCCACAACACCCTGCGACGCCCGTGCAATCGGCGCTGCGGTCAACTGGGCAATGCGCTGGCTCAGCGCGTCGGCGGCCGGCGGCGGCACCAGATCGGTCTTGGTCAGGATGATGCGGTCGGCCAGCGCCACCTGATGGCGCGCCTCGGGCATCGTATCGAGATTGCTGCTGCCGTTCGGCGCATCGATCACAGTGACCAGCGACTGCAGATGAAATTCCTGGCCGAGCGCACGGTCGCTGGCAAAGGTCTGCAATATCGGGCCGGGATCGGCAAGACCGCTGGTTTCGATCACGACTCGCTCAAACCCCGGCACCGCGCCGCGCGCCCGATCGGCGAACAGGGCGCGCAGTGTTTCCTGCAGATCGCTGCGCATCGTGCAGCACAGGCAGCCATTGCCGAGCAGAGCGACGGCATCGCTCGACCCGCGCAACAGCGCATCGTCGATGCCGACTTCGCCGTATTCGTTGACGATGATAGCCGTGCCAGTGCCTTCGGGTGTCGCCAGCAATTCGCGGATCAGCGTCGTCTTGCCCGACCCAAGAAAACCAGAGATCACCGTCACGGGAATGCGCGCGCCGCGCACCCGCCGCTGCCGCCGCCCGAACGGGCTGGAGTCGCGGCTGGTGAAGATGGTGCCGCCGTCGCTCACTTGACGCCGCCGCGGTAGGGCGGAAAAGCGTAGCGCCTTCCGCCATTCACTCGCGCCGCAGAGGCGTTTCGGCGGAACGCGCTCCGCTTTTCCGTCCTACGCTGACAACGGCTGTCTGTCATGCCTGCCTCAGAAATCCATTTCGAGGACGTAGAGACCCCCGATATGGCGATCGACGGTAAAGACGATGCCGCGATCGTCGATGAACACATCGTTGAGCTGGCAGGCGCCGGTCGGGGCGCCATCGACCTTTGGTACGAAATGCGCGACTTCGGCCGGCTGGTACGGGTTCGACAGATCATAGGCGCGCAGGCCGCCATTAAAGAACGTGCCGAACACGATGCTGTCGGATTTGTAGCAGCCTTCCTTCGGGAGATTTTCCCAGAGGTTGTGGGCGCCGTAGCGGCCGCCGCGCTTGCCGAAGGCTTCGACCGGCGGCAGTGGGCAGGTCGCGATCGGCACCGGGTTTTCCTCGGCGCGATTGTCGACGATCCACACCAGCTTGGGCCAGTCGGCGCCATCATTGCGCGTGCTCTCGTCGCTGACCACCAAGAGGTCGCGATCGAAAAACGGCACGACGGTGTGGGTAAACCCATCATTGGGCGGGTGGTAATCCCACCGCGACACCATTTTCGGGTGCGCCTTGTCGGAAATGTCGAGGACGATCATCCCGCCGTCGAGGTAGCCCATGTAAACCCGGTCGGGCCGCTCCGGGTAGACATTGGTGTTGTGCGGGCGGAAGCCGCTGTCGCTGGTGCCGGGATGGCGCTTGATCGGCCCTTCATTGTCGCCGATCTGCTGCCCCGGCAGCCACCAGCGCCCGATTTCGGTCGGCTTTGACGGGTTGCGCACATCGATCGAGCGATAGAACTGGTCGTCCTTCGGGTGCGACGGGCGAAAATCCGGAGCGCCCGAACTCATATGGACGGTGTCGCCATCGGCAAACCAGAGCTGGTGCACGCCGCGCGATTCCGGCCCGGAGCAATCGAAAAAGCTGATGCTCTTGGGGTTTTCCGGGGTCGAGATATCAAACAGCTCAAAGCCGGCGGGCTTCAGGCCCGGCTGCTGAGTCTGATACGCCACCGCCATCACGTCGCCGACTGTCTCCAGCGAGTTGGAGCGCATATGCGATTGCGGCAGGTTGGCGCGGGCGACGATCTTCGGGTTTTTCGGGTCGGTGACATCGACCGCGGTGAAATTGACCGGTGCGCTTTCATGCGCCAGCCACAGGATGCGCCGCCCGTCTTTGGTCAGCTGCATCGACATGCCTTCGCCAATGCCGCCGAACCCGTCGAGCGTATTGTGCGAGATAAGCTTGAAATTCCACATCATCGTATTGCCGGTATCGCCGGCTTGGCTGGTCGCACTCTGGCTCATTTCGCTCCCTCGGATGGGTTGGATGTGGGTTGAATCAGGTTGTCGTCGTGGGTCTGTTTGATCTCGCCGGCCTTGATCTCGCCGTCGAGCGGGCTGTCGGTCAATTCCGCGACTGCCCGCACCGTTGCCTGCGCCACTCGCCAGACCGCGTCGCCGGCGCTGTCGGCCCGCACCGTCACGGAACCTTCATGCTCGCTGACGATGTCCTTGACGCCCACTTCCCAGACCGGCCCGCCATGCTCGCTCGCTTCGAGCGCGATGACCCGTCCTGGGAAGTTGACGCGAACCAAGCCTTTACGGGTCTGCGAGATGTGGTAGCGCATGGCGGCGCGACGATACTCATTGTGCCGGTCGAAAGTCTACGACGGCGGCTCTGTCCGCACCCCCATCCCGAGGTCATCATTCCACATGCGGCGGATTGCCTCGGAGCGGCGGTTCGGGGGATGGCTGCTGCGGAGTCGGGTCCGGCCGTGCCGCAGCAGGCTGGGGCGGCAGGCTCGCAGGGGCGATCGACCGGCTTGGGGCCGGCGGACCGGTGATGACGTCAAAATCGCCGAGAGGGAACTGGCCGGGCGAACGGGTGGTACGCGACATTGTGACCTCCTGTGGTGGAGGCCGCTTCACGTCGGCAACAATCGGCAAGTCTGAGAACACGAAAGCCGCCTCGGTGGGCGGCTTCGGGAAAACGACGCTGACGCGCGATCCTAGGCCGCCGGGCTGTACCAGCGATACCAAAATCGCGAATAGCGGGAGCGGCTGGAGACCAGCCTGACGTTTAGCATCACGGCAATAAATAGCACCAGCCGTGGGTTATGCAACTGCCTTCTTTGCCGGTCGCCGCCGTTCCGTGGTCTTGGCCCGTGCACTAACTGCTTCGCCGGCTTGACGCCACGATGTCGCCTGGGCCGGCCTCTTGTGCTGGGCTGCCGTTCACTCTAAAGATCGCGAGCAGGACGCGGAAAAAGCCGCGCCGCAGGGCAGCATTTGCTGGGGGGAAAGCAGCGATATGGCGACCATAGAAGCCGTAACCCCACGACCAACCTATGTGCGCTCGCCGCAACGTGGGCCGATCACCCGGCTGCTCGAAGACGAGCGCTGGCTGGCTGCTTGCTTGATGCTGCCGACAATCGTGCTGCTGGCCTTGTTTATCGCCTATCCGTTCGTCAACGGCATCCTGCTGGCGGTCACCGATACGACGGTCGGCGTGCCCGGCAAGTTTGTCGGCCTCGATAATTTCGTCAAAATCTGGAACGACGACATCTTTCACGTCGCGGTGTGGAATACCTGCGTCTACACCTTCGTGACGACCGTCATCAAGCTGGCGCTCGGTCTGTGGCTGGCACTGCTGCTTAACCGCAATTTCCGCGGCAAGGCATTTATGCGCGCCTTTATCCTGCTGCCGTTCATCATCCCGACCGTGCTGTCGACCTTTGCCTGGAAATGGATGTTCGACCCGACCTTCAGCGTCCTCAACTGGATGCTGTTTCACGTCGGGCTGATCCACGGGCGCATCAACTGGCTCGGCGACCCGACCCTGGCGATGATTTCAGTCATCATCGTCAATGTCTGGCGCGGCGTGCCGTTCTACGCGATCAGCCTTCTCGCCGGATTGCAGACGATCAGCCCGGAATTGCACGAAGCCGCGGCGATCGATGGCGCGCGCGCCTGGCAGCGGTTCCGCCACGTCACCTGGCCGCTGCTGCTGCCGGTGACGCTGGTCATCGTGCTGTTTTCGGTGATCCAGACCTTTGCCGACTTTCAGCTTGTCTATGTGCTGACCGGCGGTGGCCCGGCCAACGCGACGCAGCTTTTCGCGACTTATGCCTACCAGCTCGGCATCGGGACTGGCCTGTTGAGCCAGGGCGCGGCGATCTCGCTGGCGATCTTCCCGATCCTGCTGCTCGTCGTCATCGTGCAGCTTGTCTACATTCGCAGGGCGGAGACCCTTTAGCCATGATCGAGGGAGCTGCCTGGCGGCGCTGGGTCTTTTTCTATGTCCCGGTGACCGGTTTTGTCGTCGTGCTGCTGTTTCCGTTCTACTGGATGATCGTCACAACGGTGCGGCCAGACAAGGAGCTGTATCGGCCGTGGAGTGCGCCCAATTACGCACCATTCTGGACGACGCATCCGACCTTTGAGCACATCCACGACCTGCTGACCGAGACGTTGTTCAGTACCTGGATGCTGAACACGATGATCATCTCGCTGGCGGCGACGGCGATCTCGCTGTTCTGCGGTCTACTCGCGGGTTATGCGCTGTCGCGGCTCAAATTCCCGTTTGCCGGCAGCATCGGCACCGGCATCTTCATCACCTACCTGGTGCCGCAGACGCTGTTGTTTATTCCGCTCAGCGACATCATTCGCAATTTCCACCTCGGCGACACGCCGTGGGCGTTGATCCTGACCTACCCGACCTTTCTGATCCCATTCTGCACCTGGCTGCTGATGGGGTATTTCAAGTCGATCCCCAAGGAACTGGAGGAATGCGCCCGCATCGACGGTGCGACCCGCTGGAAGGCGATGTTTTACATCATCTTCCCGGTGGCGATCCCCGGCATTCTTTCAGCCGGCATCTTTGCCTTTACGCTGTCGTG
Source organism: Allostellaceae bacterium (assembly GCA_036268425.1). Classification (GTDB taxonomy): domain Bacteria; phylum Pseudomonadota; class Alphaproteobacteria; order ATCC43930; family CGMCC-115725; genus DATARH01. The sequence continues at coordinate 544,041 of DATAUE010000149.1, read as the reverse complement.
GAACGAATTCATCTACGCGCTGGTGTTTCTGTCGTCGCCTGAGCAGAAAACCGTGCCCGTCGGGGTGACTTCGGAACTGGTGCGCGGCGACGTGTTTTTCTGGGGCGAATTAATGGCCGGCGCTTTGCTCGGGTCGATCCCGGTGGCCTTTGTGTACTCGTTCTTTGTCGAATACTACGTCTCCGGCATCACCGGATCGGTCAAGGGATAGCCTGCCGGACGAGGAGCCGCCTAAAACAACCAGAACCCGGGAGGGAACATTCATATGGCTCGCGTCGTCATGCGCAGCTTGAACAAGAAATACGACGAGGTTCACGCGGTTATCGATGTGAACCTGGAAATCCACGATCAGGAATTTGTCGTGCTGGTTGGGCCCTCGGGTTGCGGCAAGACGACGACCCTGCGCATGGTTGCGGGTCTCGAAAGCATCACCTCGGGCAATATTTCGATCGACGAGACGGTCGTGAATGACCTGCCGCCGATGGATCGCGACATCGCGATGGTGTTCCAGAATTACGCGCTCTATCCGCATATGAGCGTTTACGACAACATGGCCTTCGGCTTGAAGATGCGGAAATTCGATAAGCCCGAAATTGCCAAGCGCGTGCAGGATGCCGCCGAAATCCTGGGCATCGAGCAGTTGCTGAAACGCAAGCCGCGACAGCTCTCGGGGGGCCAGCGCCAACGCGTCGCGCTCGGCCGCGCCATCGTGCGCCATCCGCAGGTTTTTCTGTTCGACGAACCCCTGTCGAACCTCGACGCCAAATTGCGGGTGCAGATGCGCGTCGAACTGAAGAAGCTGCACGAACGCCTCGGCACCACCGCAATCTATGTGACGCACGATCAGGTTGAGGCGATGACCTTGGGCGACCGCGTCGTTGTGATGCGCGACGGGCGCGTGCAGCAGGTCGGCGATCCGATGGAATTGTATAACGAACCCGCGAATCGGTTCGTCGCAGGGTTTATCGGCTCGCCGGCGATGAATTTCGCCGGGGTGCGCGTGGCGGCGGCGAATGGCGGGCTGTGGGCCGAAAGCGACGGTATTCGCCTCAAGGTGCCCGATGCGGTCAAGGATCGGCTCGGCCGCTATTCCGGCAAGGAAGTGACCTTCGGCGTGCGGCCGGAGGATATGCGGATTGCGCGCGACGGTGACTCCGCCGATTTCAGTATTGATGCCGCAGTCGAGGTGGTGGAGCGTCTCGGTTCGGAAATCCTGCTTGATGTCGCGGTCGGTTCCGCGACGATGGTGGCGGCGGTCGAACCGACCGTGACTGCCAAGGTGCACGAAAAGCTGCGCCTCGCGCTCAACCCCGAGCGCCTGCATTTCTTCGACAACGAGACCGAAGCTGCCATCTGACCGGCAGGGGTTCTGTGTCTCGACACTTCAAAAATTTCGGAATGTCGGCGGCTTGACCGTCAGACGCCTTGGGAGGAAGCCATGACGCGCATCAATCGACGCCGCTTTGTTCAACTGTCCGGCGCCGGTGCCGCGACGGCCGCGACTGGCGGTCTCGCCGGTATTCTGGCAAGCGGCCGCACCCCGGCCTATGCGCAGGCGCAGACGGTGCATTGGCTGCGCTGGGCCGATTTCGTGCCGGCTTCCGACGTATTGCTCAAGTCGAAGATTACCGAACAGTGCCAGAAAGACCTCGGCATCAAGCTCACCGTCGAGACAATCAACGCCAACGACATTCAAGCGCGCGTCACCTCGGCGATCCAGTCCGGCAGCGGCCCCGATATCTTTAACGTGCTGCAGAACTGGCCGCAGCTCTACGGCCAGAGCTGTATCGATGTCAGCGATGTCGCCGAAGAACTCGGCAAGGCGCAGGGCGGCTACTACGACATCTGCAAAATCGTCGCGACCATCGGCGGCAAGTGGATTGGTGTGCCGTATTGCATCGGGGGCGGCCTCGTCGCCTACCGTAAATCCTGGCTGGCCGAGGCCGGCTCGCCGAATGGTTTCCCCAAAACGTGGGACGAATACCGTGCGGTCGGCAAAAAGCTGAAAGCTGCGGGACATCCTTATGGTCAGACCGCCGGCCATACCTTTGGCGATGCACCGGGCTGGTGGTATCCGTTCCTGTGGTCGTGGGGTGGCAAGGAAGTCGAAGCGGACGGCAAGACCGTCGTGCTCAACAGCAAGGAGACACTGGAATCGGTGAAGTTCGCGGTGCCGTTGTGGAAGGAAACAATGGACGAAGGCGGCCTCGCCTGGGATGACACCAACAACAACCGCGCCTTTCTGTCGGGCAGCATCAGCGCCACCAATAACGGCGCCTCGATCTATCTCGAAGCCAAGAAAAAACCTGATTCCTATCTGACCGAAAAGGGTACACCGATGAAGGATGACATCCTTCATGCGAGCATACCCGGCGGTGCTGGCGGCGTCTTCAACGAGCCGGGTCCGTTTACCAACCTGGTGATGAAATATTCGAAGAATCAGGATGCCGCGAAGAAGTTTATTTCGTGGATGTCGTCAAAAGACATTTTCAACGAATGGTTCACCTCGCAACAGGGATATACCGCCGGGGCGACCAAGATGTGGGAAGACAATCCCGTGTGGAACGCCGACCCGGTTCTGGCGCCGTTCAAAAAGATACCGGTAACCGGACGGATGGCCGGCTTTGCCGGGCCGCCGAACCAGAAGGCCGCCGAGGTGCGGACCAAATACATCATCGTCGACATGTACGCCAAAGCGATCCAGGGCATGCCCGCCGAGGACTCGGTAAAATGGGCGCATGGAGAACTCGTCAAGATCTACGGGGCGTAACGCATGACCTGCCGTCGACTGATGCCTGACAAGACCACAAGCCCGCAAAGACCAAAAACCGAGCAAAGAAAGACAGGCAATGCAGCGTATCGATCGACGCAGATTTCTGAACCTTACGGGGGCCGGCGCTCTGGCGGCCAGAACCGGCGGTATTGCCGGTATTCTGGCCGCCGGGCGGGCACCCGCCTATGCCCAGGGTACGACTTTGCACTGGGTCAAACCGGTCGATTTCGTACCGGTCTCCGACCAGCTTCTCAGAGGTAAGATCAAGGACGAGTGTCAGCAGGCGCTCGGCATCGCGCTTAATATCGAAACGATCGAAGGCAACGGCATCCAGGCGCGCACAACCTCGGCGATCCAGTCGGGCGCCGGTCCCGACATCATCATGGAACTCAATAACTGGGCCCAGCTTTACGCCGAGAGCACAGCCGATATGAGCGATGTCGCTGAAGAAGTCGGCAACGCTCAAAAAGGGTATTTCGATACGTCCAAGGCGGTCGCCTATGACGGCAAGCGATGGGTCGGAATGCCGTTTACGATCCTCGGCGCGCAGATCGCCAACCGCACTTCGTGGTGGGGCGAAATCGGCATTACGCCCGACAAATATCCGACAAGCTGGGACGATTATCGCGCCGCCGGCAAAAAGCTGAAGGCGAAGGAACACCCGTTCGGCCAGACCCTGGCGCACACTTATGGCGACGCTCCGACGTTCTGGTACCCGTATCTGTGGTCATGGGGCGGCAAGGAAGTCGAAGCCGACGGCAAGACCGTGGTCCTCAACAGCAAGGAGACGGTCGAATCGGTCAAATATGCCGTCGCACTTTGGAAGGATTGCTTTGACGATGGCGGCATGGCCTGGGACGATTCCGGTAATAACCGTGCTTTTCTGTCGGGCACGATCAGCAGCACGCTGAATGGCGCCTCGATCTACCTGCTCGCTAAGGCCAAACCGGACAGCTATGTCAGCGATAAGGGGACGCCGCTCCAGGACGATATCTTCCACACGGCCCTGCCAAAGGGGCCAGCCGGACAGTTCAGTTATCACCTGCCATTCGTCAACGTCGTGCCGAATTACGGCAAGAACCAGAAGGCGGCGAAGGATTTCCTGCGCTGGTTCCATTCCAAGGACGTCTACGAGACGTGGTTCACCTCGCAGCAGGGGTTCTGCACCGGTCCGACCAAGATGTGGATGGACGACAAGGTGTGGCAGGTCGATCCGGTCATGGCGCCGTTCCGCACCGCCGTGGAAAGCGGCAAATTCGCCGGTTATGCCGGCACCTCGGGGCGCCCTGCCGCCGAGGCCGTCAGCAAATACATCGTCGTCGATATGTATGCCAAAGCCGTGCAGGGAATGCCGGCGGAAGACGCCGTCAAATGGGCTCATGGCGAGATGGTCAAGATTTATGCGTGATGTGACATAGAACTCATCAAAGCTAGGAAGAGCCCGTTAAGGGCCGCCAAGCACTGACTGGAACAGGGAGGAAAAAGAGATGGAGCGGATTACGCGGCGCCGTGCGTTGCAGCTTACCGGCACGGCAGCACTCGCCGCGCGTGGCGTCGGTGCCGGCTTGGCCGGCATCTTCGCCGCCGGGCAGGCCCCGGCCTATGCCCAGGGAACGAGCCTGCACTGGCTCAAATTCGTCGATTTCGTGCCGGTGTCCGATCAATTGCTCAAAGGCAAGCTGAAGGACGATTGCCAAAAGGCGCTCGGCATCTCGCTCACGGTCGAAACCATCAACGGCGATGGCGTTCAGGCCCGCATCAGTTCGGCGATCCAGGCGAAAAGCGGCCCCGACATCATGATGGCGGTCAGCAACTGGGCGCAGCTTTACGCCGACAGCCTCGCCGATGTCAGCGATATCGCAGAAGAAGTCGGCAAGGCGCAGGGCGGGTTTTTCGAGACCTCGCACGCCGTCGCCAATAACGGCAAACGCTGGATCGCGATGCCGTTCACGATCCTCGGTGTTCTCCTGGCCAATCGTACGTCTTGGTTTGCCGAACTCGGCTACGACCCGGACAAGTTCCCGGCGACCTGGGAGGAGTATCGTGCGGCCGGCAAAAAGCTGAAGGCCAAGAGGCGGCCGCTCGGCCAGACCCTGGCGCACGCGTTTGGCGACGCGCCGGCCGGCTGGTATCCGTATCTGTGGTCATGGGGCGGCAAGGAGGTCGAAGCGGACGGCAAAACGGTTGTGTTGAACAGCAAGGAGACGGTCGAATCGGTCAAATTTGCCGTCGCCATGTGGAAGGATTCGTTCGACGAAGGCGGCATGTCATGGGACGACGCCGGCAACAACCGGGCCTTTCTTGCCAACACGATCAGTTCGACCAGCAATGGCGCCTCGATCTACCTGCTGGCCCGCTCGAAAGCCGATACCTACATGACCGAAACCGGCAAGCCACTGAAAGACGACATCTTTCACGCGCCCTTGCCCAAAGGCCCGGCCGGACAATTCAGCTATCATGTGCCGTTTTCCAATCTGGTTCCGACCTATGGCCAAAACCAGAAAGCCGCCAAGGATTTCCTGCGCTGGTTCCAATCGAAAGACATCTATGGCGAGTGGTTTGCCTCGCAGCAGGGGTTTTCGGTCGGCGCCACCAAGATGTGGGAAAAGGACAAGGTGTGGGAGGTCGATCCGATCATGGCGCCGTTCCGCACGGCGGCGGAAAGCGGCCGCTTCGCCGGCTATGCCGGTCCTGCCGGCCGTGCTGCCGCGGAAGCCATCAGCAAATTCATCATCGTCGACATGTACGCCAAGGCGGTGCAGGGCGCGTCGGCAGAAGACGCCGTCAAATGGGCGCATGACGAACTGGTCAAAATCTACGCCTGACGACGAGCCTGCTCCGGCCGCACCTTGATTATTCCGGGCGCGGTGCAGCCGGCAAGTCGGCCGGTGGAGCGTAACGGGTGGTCAAATCGCCGGTCTGCTGGGCTTCGCGCTCATGGTGCAAGGCCCAGCGCACCGACGGGAAAGCGAGGTCGTCCCACGGGATGTCGTCCCAGCCGAACAGGCCGACTTCGAGACTTTCAGCCCCGGCCGCCACCGCGTCATCGAGCAGGCGGGCGCGGTAGATCAGCTGCACCTGGCTGATGCGCGGAATGTCGTAGATCGCCAGCAGGCCTTCGATCTGCAGCCGCGCCTGCGCCTCTTCCCAGGCTTCTCGTTCGGCGCCGGTGCTGGTTGCCTCGTTGAGTTCGAGATAGCCGGCCGGCAGGGTCCAATAGCCGCGGCGCGGATTGATCGCGCGGCGGCACAGGAGGATGCGGTCGCCCCAACGCGGCACCGAGCCGACCACGATCTTCGGGTTGTCGTAAAGGATATAGCCGCAATCGGCGCAGATCATGCGCTCGCGGTTGTCCCCCTCGGGGATACTGCGCACTGACGGGCCGCGCGCCGCATCAGACATGAGTGATTTCGCTTGGAGTCATCACCGGATCATAGGGCAGCGGCGGCAAGCCGGACAAGCGCACCGGCTGCTCGCACCCGGACGAAGCCGGGCGCGAGCAGGACGGCGAAGGGTCAGTCGGCGGCGACCGGGATGGCGCGCTGGTTGTACATGATCTTGCGGATGCGGGCCTGTTCCTCGGCCGGCAGCTTCGAAACATCGACCGACAAATTGGCGCCGGCCGCCATGCCGCGCTGTACGCCGGGCCGGGCGCTCAACTCGTCGAACCACCGCTTGAAATACTTGAACTCTCCGATGTCCTGGCCCTGCGCCTTCCAGTTCACGGTCCAAGGGTAGGAGATCATGTCGGCGATCGTGTATTCGTCGCCGGCGAGGTATTTGTTTTTGTGCAGCCGGTTGTTCAGCACGCCGTAGAGGCGGTTGGCCTCGTCGGTAAAACGGGTGACGGCATAGGTCTGGTCGCCGCGCGTGTCGCCCAACCGGCGGAAATGGCCGCATTCGCCGAGCTTCGGTCCTTGGTTGGCCATCTGCCAGATCACCCATTGGGTGACCTCATACTTGCCGCGCGTGTCTTGCGGAAAGAATTTCCCGACCTTCTCGGCGAGGTACATCATGATCGCGCCGGATTCGAAAATCGAAATCGGCGCGCCGCCGCCTTTCGGGTCGTGATCAACCATCGCCGGCATGCGGTGGTTCGGGTTCATCTTGAGAAAATCCGGCTTGAACTGGTCGCCCTGCTGGATATTGCAGGGCACGATCTTGTATTCGATTCCCGCCTCTTCGAGCAGGATCGTCACCTTCTTGCCGTTGGGGGTCGGCCAAAAATGCAGGTCGATCATCTGATGTATCCTCGTCGGTATGAACAAGCGTTGGGGGCGGCCGATACCAGCGCCTAGCGTCCGGCCGAGCCACCTGACGCGTCGAGGCAGCCTTGCAGGATGTAGGCGGCGGCGACCTTGTCGACAATCTCGGCGCGGCGCTTGCGGGTCATATCGTGCGCGATCATCTCGCGGGTGACGGCGGCGGTCGACAGCCGCTCGTCCCAAAACGCCACCGGCAGGTCCCGCAAGGCCAAGACATTGCGCGCGAATTGGCGCACCGATTGGGTGCGCGGGCTGTCGCGCCCGTCGAGCGCCAGCGGCAGTCCGATTACCAGCCCGCCGACGCCGTGCCTGTCGACCATTGCAAACAATGCCGCAGCGTCGTCGCTGAAACGGCCGCGGCGGCGGATCGTATCGAGGGGCGTCGCGATCACGCACCGTGTGTCGCTGAGCGCAAGGCCGATCGTCTTGGTGCCGACATCAAGCCCCAGCAACCGGCTCCCGGCCGCTACCGCCTTCCGCACTTGCTTGGGATCGTCGAGGAGCATGGCCACCATCCCTCTATCGTCATCCCGGCGAAGGCCGTGATCCATTCTGTAGCATCCTCTCAGGTGGATAAGTGGATCGCGGCTTTCGCCGGGATGACAGACGGGGCGGTAGCAGCGCAGCGAAAACGTTGCAGGCCGCGCGATTTCGCGCCATGTGTGGCGCATTCGAGCGGAGAGGGTGGATGGCATTAGACAAGGCCGACGTGGCGCATATCGCCCGGTTGGCGCGCATCCGGTTGAGCGAGACGGAGTTGGAGCCGCTCGCCGCCGAATTGTCGGGCATTCTGACCTGGGTCGAGCAACTGGACGAGGTCGATACAGACGGTGTCGCACCGATGACCAGCGTAGTGGCGGTTGCGCTGCCGATGCGCGACGACCGGGTCACCGACGACAACAACCGCGAGGCGGTCCTCGGCAACGCGCCGCTCTCCGCAAAAGGGTTTTTCGCGGTGCCCAAGGTGGTCGAGTGAGCGAACTCACTGACCTCACTCTGGCGACGGCGCGCGACGGCCTGCGCGCCAGGGAATTTTCGGCGCGCGAACTGGCCGGGGCGTTTGTTGCCGCGGTCGAGAACGTGCGATCGCTCAATGCCTACATCACCGAGACGCCGAAGCAGGCGCTGGCGATGGCCGCCGCGTCGGATGCGCGTCTTGCCCGCGGCGAGGGGTTGCCGCTCGACGGCATCCCGCTGGCGATCAAGGATTTGTTCTGCACCAAGGGAGTGCTGACCACCGCCGCCTCGCACATTCTCGACGGGTTCATTCCTCCTTACGAATCGACGGTCACCGAGAAGCTGTGGGCGGCCGGCGCGGTGATGCTCGGCAAGACCAATCTCGACGAGTTCGCGATGGGCTCATCAACCACGACGAGCTTTTACGGCCCGACCGAAAACCCGTGGCGCCGCTGCGGAGATAATCGGCCGCTGGTGCCGGGCGGCTCGTCCGGCGGCTCGGCGGTTGCGGTGGCGGCGCATGCGGCACTTGGCGCTACCGGCACGGACACTGGCGGGTCGATCCGCCAGCCGGCAAGTTTCTGCGGTATTGTCGGGCTGAAGCCGACTTATGGGCGCTGCTCGCGCTGGGGAGTGGTGGCGTTTGCCTCGTCGCTCGACCATCCCGGGCCGATGACCCGCACCGTGCGGGATGCCGCGATCATGCTTGGCGCGATGGCCGGGCATGATCCGCGCGACTCGACATCGGCGCCCGTACCGGTGCCGAATTACGAGGCCGCGCTGACCGGTGACATCCGAGGCCTCAAGGTCGGAATTCCGCGTGAATACCGCACAGAGCATTCCTACGCTGAAATCGAGAATTTGTGGGATCGCGGCACCGGATGGTTGCAAGATCAGGGGGCTGAAATCGTCGAGATCAGTCTGCCCCACACGAAATACTCGCTGCCGGCCTATTACATCATCGCGCCGGCCGAGGCGTCGTCAAATCTGGCGCGCTACGATGGGGTGCGGTTCGGTCTGCGAGTGCCGGGCGACAGTCTCGACGAGATGTACGAATTGACCCGCGCGGCGGGGTTTGGCGCCGAGGTGCGGCGCCGCGTGCTGATTGGCACCTATGTGCTCTCGGCCGGTTATTATGACGCTTATTACCTGAAGGCACAGCGGGTGCGTGCCCGGATCGCACAGGATTTCGATGAGGCATTCAAGCGCGTCGATTGCATCCTGACGCCAACCGCACCCTCAGCCGCCTTCGCCATCGGCGAAAAGGCTGACGACCCGATCGCAATGTATCTGAACGACGTGTTCACCGTCCCGGCCGATCTCGCGGGACTGCCGGCCGTCTCCGTCCCGGCCGGTTTGTCGCCGGAGGGCTTGCCGCTCGGGCTTCAGGTAATTGGTCGCGCTTTCGACGAAGCAACGGTGCTGCGTGTCGCCGATGTCGTGGAGCGGGCGGCCGATTTTATACATCGCCCGGATTTCCTTCGATGATGCTGTCGGACCGCCCAAAATGGCGGTCTTTCCGCGGTCGGGTCGGAAAGCGAGACGCTATCGGTCATCGACCGGATCGCCTGCGCTGTGCCGCTGGGTTACGCTGTGCAAACCCACGCTACGGAGGGACGAGGCATGTTCGATCTGCTGATCACCGGCGGCAATGCGGTGCTGCCGACCGGAGCGGAAGCCGCTGATATCGGTGTCAACAGCGGCAAGATCGCCGCGATTGGTGAGCCGGGCAGCCTGACGGCCGCAGGTGCCAACCGCACGATCGATGCGTCCGGGCAGATCGTCATTCCCGGCGGGGTTGATCCGCATATCCACTGCAATTCACCGATCCCGTTCCCTGGCCGCAATGAAGATTTGATGAGCGCGCCGCCGGATCAGGTCAGCCGCGCCGCCCTCTACGGCGGCACGACGACGTTGCTCGATTTCGCCGATTGCGTGAATGACCAGCCGTTGCAGAACTCGATCGAGGCGCGGCAGCGCGAATGGGCCGGCGCCTGCTATTGCGACTATGGCTTTCACCTGATGCTGCGCGGCAAGCAGCCGCAACCGTTGCTCGACGCGCTGCCCGAGGCGGTGCAGCAAGGCCATGCCACGGTCAAGATGTTTACCACCAACATCCGGCCGAACCGGCTCGGCCGCATGGTCGAGTTCGGCGACATCTGGGAAGTGCTGAAGGTGCTCGCCAAAGCCGGCGGGCTGGCGGCCATCCATGCCGAAGACAACGACATCGTCATGCACATGTATGAAAAGCTGATCCGCGAGGACCGGACCGGCTTTGAAAACATGGCTGAAATCCACAACACGCTGTCGGAAGATTTGTCGTTCAACCGGGTGATCCGGCTCGCCGAGAACGTGCCGGGCTCGGCGCTCTATATGGTGCATGTCTCGGCGGCGACCGGAGTGGCGGCGATTGCCGGGTCGCGGGCGCGGGGCTTTCCGATCTATGGCGAAACCCTGCACCAATATCTGCTGTACAATTCGGCGGATTATAAAAAGCCCGGTGGACAGATGTTCCACACCTACCCGTCGCTCAAATTCCCCGAGGATCAGAAGGCGCTGTGGGCCGCCACCAATCGCGGCGCCATCCAGGCCATCGCCACCGACGAGGTGTGCTGCCCGTTACAGATCAAGCTGCAGGGCAACCGCATCGATGATACGACCGGCGGCAATTCGGGCGTCGAGCCGCGCCTGTCGCTGATGTACACGCACATGGTCGGGCGGCTCGGCTACAGCCTGGCGCATTTCGTCGACATGGTGTCGTCGAATGCTGCCAAGATCATGGGTCTTTACCCGCGCAAGGGGGCGCTGGCAATCGGCGCGGACGCCGACATCGTGTTGCTCGACCCGCGCGCCGGACGGGTCATCCGCAAGGAAGACCTGCACGAAACAGACTACACGCCGTGGGAAGGACACCAGGTTACGGCGTGGCCCAGCATGACGATCCTGCGCGGCAAGATCGTTGTCGATGGCGGCCAGTTCCACGGCTCGACCAGCGATGGGAAATTCCTGCCGCGCAAGATCCCCGACGCGGTTCGTTCCCGCCCGGCGGTGTAGAGCGCTTACTGGGGCATCCCTGGGCTACTCGAACGCCTCAAAAACCTGGCGCAGGGCGGTTATCTGATTGCCGTCCGGCGACAGCGGTACGACAACGGGATTGCGGATGCCGGCGGCGCGCCAGGCCTCGATCCCATCGCGCACCTTGCTGGCCGGCCCGAACAGCGACACGTCTTCGAGCCATTCATCGTTGAGGTATTTCGGAATATCGCCGATCCGGCCTTCCGAGATCGCGGTTTCGACTGCGTTCATCTCGCGCGTGTAGCCAGCTTCCTTCCAGTAATTGCGGTAGTAAGGCAGCAGCGTGTAATGCGTCATCGCGCGCCGTACGACGGTGCGGGCTTCCGACAGGTCGTTGGAAATGCAGGTGCGGATGCGATTGCCGATGTAGAATTTGGGGTCGTCGCGTTTGCCCGGTGGCAATACGGCCAGGGATTCGGCCATATGTGAGCGGCTGCCGTTGGCAAACACCATGCCGTCGGCGATCTCGCCGGCCAGCGCGATCATCCGCTTGCGCAAGGTCGCCAGGATGATCGGCGGCAACGTGCCGATATTGTCGTAGGAGCGGTATTTCGCGACAAACGCGCGGATATCGCCGAGCGGCTTGCCCGGCGTCACGCCCATGCGGACATGGGTCGGGCCGTGCGCGACGCCGATGCCGAACTGAAACCGGCCGCCCGACACTTCGTGGGTGTAGGCCGCGGCATGCGCGAATTCTTCGACCGTCTCGGCATAGATCGGCGCGATCGCGGTGGCAAAGGTGATCTTTTTGGTCGCCAATGCCAGCCCGGTGCACTGGGTCATATTGGCGTAGGAACTGGAGACTTGAATGCCGGTAAAGCCGCGTTCCTCGATCTCGCGTGCGAGATCGAGCGTCAGGCGGCGCCGGTCGGGTTCGGCGATCAGGTTGAGGGCGGGCAGGGCGGCGGCCATCGCTCAGGCTCCCTGCGATGAAGGGTCAACGGCTGGGTACATTCTCGAATTGCTCCTCAGTTACCGCGAAGCGGCGCGCAGCCGGAAGGTTGGGTCCCTATCGGTGCCGCCCGGACGGCCGTTCCGCCACCCCAGCGCTCGGGCATAGCTCCCGAACAGCCCGGCCTCCTCAACTTCCGTTTCGGTGATCGCGATCGGGCCTTCGGCGTTTGGCGCAACGTAAAGTGCGTCGGTCGGGCAATAGATTTCGCACATGAAGCAGGTTTGGCAATCGCCCTGGCGCGCGATGACCGGGGCGGCATCCGGCACCGCGTCAAAGACATTCGCCGGGCAGGCGCGCACGCAGATGTCGCAGGCGATGCAGCGCGTGTCCGAGACGATCTCGATCACTGTGCCGTCCTTTGCCAGGCATGCTGGCGATGTGCGACCTGTATGTGATCGAGCCCGCCGGTCTCGATGGCGCAGGTCAGCCGCGCATCTGTTGCAGTGGCGTCGCGGCGTCGGTGCATGCCGCGGCTTTCCACCCGGGCCAGCGCGGCGGAAAAGGCCCAGCGGCTTGACGCGGTCAGTGCCGCTGCCTCCCGCAATCGCAGCGCGTCGATCAAAGCGGCGGCGTGCTGTCCGTTCAAGGCACGCCAGCCATCATCGAGCCGCGCCAGCGAGCGTTGCAGGCCGGGGGCAGTGCGAAAGAAATTGTGGTCGAGCGGGAGCATCTCGGCCCGCACCATCTGCATCGCGTCCGCTGCGCTGAAATCGTCCGCCGGCGGAGCGGCCGGGCGCAATCCGTTCCCTCCAATACCGATCACCGGCGCCGCGCCAGCCCGCCTATTTTCGCGGGCAAACCGAGCCGCTGCCTGCCCGGCCCAGTTGCCGGATGCGATCGCCCATGACGAATTGGGGCCACCGCCACCGGTAATCGCCCCGGTGAGGCGCTCGCGGCTGGCGGCGTCGCCGGCAGCATAGAGGCCGGGCACCCCGGTCGAGCAATCGTCGCCGGCAAGGCTGATACCGCCAACGCCACGCACCGTTCCTTCGCAGCGCAAGGTGACCGGCCAGCGTTCTTCAAACGCATCCACGCCACTCCGGTCGAGCGGCAGAAAGCAGTTCGGCTGGCCTTGGCGCAGCCACTGGCGCAACTCGGGTCCAGCCTTGTCATAGCGGGCGTAGACCGGCCCTTCGAGCAATGCCTGCGCAACGACGACGTGGCGGTCCTGGCCCTCGGTCACCACCCGCGTGCCGTCTTCCCGATAAAAGCTGGCCCAGCGAAACGGCAGCCCCTTGTTCAAGGCGCTGGGTTTTGGGGTCAGCGCATATTGCGCGGAAAATTCCATGCCGGACATCACGGCGCCGGCTTCCGCCGCCATCAGATAGCCGTCACCGGTCAGGCCGGTCGCACCGAGAATGCGCTCGCCAAAAGCGCAGCCGCCGGTGGCGAGCACGACCGCGCCGGCATGCACGCGCCAGTTGCGCCCGCGCTGCCGGTCGATGCCGGCGGCGCCGGCAATCACCCCGTCTCTGTTGAGCAATTCGAGGGCCGGATGGTGGTCGAAGACTTTGACGCCGATCCGGCGCAGCCGGCGTCGCATGAAATGCATATAGTCCGGGCCGCGCAGATTGGCGAGATAGGGTTTGCCGTCGTCATCCGTTGGAAACGGATAGCCCCATTCGGCCATCTGATGCAGTCGGTTCCAGGCCATATCGAGCGTGCGGTGAGCGCAGTCTGCGTCGGCAAGGCCGCCGGTCAGGCCGAGCCTCCGGTTGACTGCCTCGTGCCGGCGCTCGGGCGGCACAAACCAGGTGCCGGTATTGGAAGGCGCGGTTGCGCCGCTTGTGCCGAGATACCCCTTGTCGACGACGATGACCTTGGCGCCGGCCTCGGCGGCGGCGATGCCCGCCCATGATGCCGCGGGGCCACCGCCGATGACGAGCACATCGGTCGACAATTCGACCGGCTCGGAGCCGGGTCTACGAGAGGATGTCCTGCCGGAGGTGCGCATGGACTCAACTATGCCGTTGTGCCGGCGTGTCGGCGATTTCGCGGGTGATCCGTTCCATGACCGGCTCCCAACGGCGCTCGGGGCCTTGCCGAAACAGCCGAAGCGACGGATACCACGGCGTATCGGTACGGTGCAGCAGCCAGCGCCAATCCGGCGCATAGGGCAGCATGATCCAGGCAGCCTTGCCCAGCGCGCCCGACAAATGCCCGAGTGAGGTATCGACGGTGATGACACTGTCGAGACAGTCGAGCACCGCCATTGTGTCCCCGAAATCGCGCAATTCCGGCCCGAGATTGACCAGCGGGGCGTGACCCCAATAGCTGCCGATCTGGCTTTGCGCCGGGCCTTTTTGCAGCGACACTAGCGATATGCCCGGCAGTGCGGCGAGCGGCGCGAAGCTGGCGAGCGCGGTCGAGCGGTTGCGGTCGTTGTGGTGGGTAGGACGCCCGGCCCAGACGATGCCAAGACGCCGGTGGCTGGCCGGCAGCAACGCGTCGAGGCGATCGCGCCAATACGCGACCTTTACGGGATCGGCCTGTGCATAAGACGGCCACGCGGGAATCGTCGCGAGGTCGGTGCCGGCAAGCCGCGGTAGGCTCGACAGCGCACTATAGGCAAAAAATTCCGGCACTTGTTCCCAGTGGTCGAACAGTTTGGCGACGCCCGGCAATTGGCGAACAAACGGGTGAAGTTCGCTGCTGCACGCCAGCGCCACGGTACCGCAACGCTCCGCCGCCCACGGGATGTAGCGCGAGAACTGAATGACGTCGCCATAGCCCTGATCGGCGATCAGCAGCAACGTGCCGTCCGCTCGCGGCGTTCCGTCCCATTGCGGCCTGTCCGTCGGCGGCAGCAACGGCGGTGCGTTGCCGAGCTTCATGCGCCACTCGTATTCCTCCCAGCCGCGGGCGAAATCGCCGCGCAGCAGCGATGCCTCGGCAATGCCGAAATGCCCGCCCGGGAAGTTCGGGTCGAGCCGCAACGCCCGCTCGCCGCAGGCAATCGCTTCGGCCAGTTCCAGCCGGTGATAATGCAGGACGCCGAGATTGTGGAAACAGTGCACATCGTTCGGAGCCAGGGTCGCGGCATGACGCCCGGCCACCAGCGCATCGTCAAGCCGGCCGACGACGCGATAGATCTCACACAGGTTGCGATGGTAGATCGCATTCATCGGCGCCAGCGCGACCGAGCGCTCCATCAATTGTACGGCCTCGCCGGGCCGCTCCTGTTTGAACGCGACGATCGCCAGCAGGTGCAAGGCCGGGTGGTGGTCGCCGGCTTCGCTCAGCACATGGCGCAGTGTCTTTTCCGCTTCGTCGAGCCGGCCCCCCTGTTCGGCCTCTGTCGCAAGTTGCATCAGTTGCGTGATGCGCTGAGCGATCGAGGCCGGAGCATCCGGCGGCGGCGTGACCGCCAGGGCCGGCTGTCCAGCCGCTGCGACGGCGCCGACCGCCAGTTCGGGCAAGATCGCGTTGGGCGGGATCGCGTCGGGCAAGACAGCGCGGGGAATCGCGTTCAGGTCAGTCAAGCGGATAACCCAGCCGGGTGATGACCGGCGCCAGAATGGCCGCGGCCGGTTCGAGTTGCTTCAGATAGCGCCGGTAACGGTAGCGCGAGCGGTCGTAAAGCCGTTCGGTAACCTGCGCATAGCTGGCCGTGCGGGCATAGCGGCGGTTTTCGTGAAACGCCAGACAGTTTTCGTCGAACGGCTCGCCGATAAAATCCAGTATACGGCGAATCGCGCCTTCCTGGTCATCGACGATGTCCTCGTAGCGCACCGGCAGGTAACGCAGCGTCATCTGGCTGCGGTAGTGCTCGATCAGGTCCATGACCAGCGCGTAGTGCCGCGCCGCTGTTTCGAGCGCGTATGAACAGTAGAAACCATGCGTCAAATGATTGGAAAACGTCGATAGCACGATATCCAGCGGATGACGCAGCACATGGATCATCGGCGAACGCGGAAACATCAGCGCAATCAGCCCGAGATGCGTTTCGTTGAGCGGCATCTTGTCGGTAAACCACGCGGCCTCCGGCTCGACGATGCCGAGCTGGCGCACCCGTTCGAGGTAATAGTCGCGCAACTCGTCGAGGCCGTGCCGCCGGTCGCCCATCCATAACTCGGCAAGCGCTTCGGGGTACGCCAGCGGGCTGTTGAGGACCCGCACCATCGCTTCGGTGATTTCGTTGACAAAGGGCAGTTCGTCGCCGGCGCTGATCCGCGGATGTGCTGACAATGTCTGTTCGACCAGCGTCGTGCCCGAACGGGGAAACCCCAGGATAAACAGGGGTTGCGCGGTATCCTGCCGGGTGCCGGCGCGGGGCAGGATCGCCAGCCGGTTCTCGGTGAAAAACCCCTTGAGCCGGCCGGCAAGTTGCTGCGCATGGTCGCCCAGATAGCCGAGGCCGCTGACCTCGCGGCACAGCCGCTTGCCTTCCGAAAACGCCTCGAACGCTTCGTCGTAACGGCCCATGCGATCGAGCAGGCGGCCTTTTTCCAGCAACTCGTCGGGCCCTAATTTGCTTTTGCCGTTGCCTGCGGCCTCTCCGTGGCCGGTGCCGTTCGGCCCAAGATCGAGTGCTGCGAGCGCTTCGGAATAGGCGCCGGTGCGGCCCGACAGCACTGCCCGCGACAGTGAAATGCTGGCATTGCCGGGGGCAAGTTGATCGGCGCGCTCCAGCAGTTCGGCGGCTCGGGCAAAGTCGCGGTCGGCTTCCTCCATGCGGGCCCAGCCAAGCCAGGTCTGCAGGACGCTCGGGTTGGCGGTGCTCGATTCTTCGTAGAGCGTGCGCGCCTCACTCATCCGGCCCTGGTTTTTCAGGTTCCAGGCGAGGTTGGCCAGTACAATCGGATCGCGCGCCCGCGATAGTTCGATGACCCGGCGATAATGGTATTCGCCGATTTGAGGCCGGTTGGCCTCTGTCATGATCATGCCCATCAAATTATGCGATTGCGGGTTTTCCGGCGCGATGCGGACGGCGTTGCGGGCGTGGATTTCGGCTTCGGCAAGGGCGCCGCGGCCAAACAGGGCAACGGTCAGTTCGTGCGTCGCCCACAGCGTGTTCGGGTGCAACTGCACGATACGGCGGAGCAGCACATGCGCGGCGTTTTCCTGCCCGCCCGCCTTGCGGATGCGATACAGCAGCGACAGCGCGTCGTGTTGGCTCGGCGCCAGTTCCAGGGTTTCGAGACACAGCCGCTCGGCTTCCTCGACCGCGCCCGAGGCGTGCAGCTGTGCGGCACGCTGCACGGCTGGCAGCAGCGGCTGGCTGGCGCTGGCTGGCGGTATCATCGAAAAATCCATCTGGCAGCAGCGCATCAGCCGAAGCCCGCTGCCGCAGGCGCATACACGCACGTCGACGATCATCGATCCGATCTTCAAGCCACGATGTGCAAGGGACGGGAAAACCGCTGTCGCGTCAACACCACCTGGCGCCTGGAGACTATCTCGGGAAACCAATTTTCGCAGGCCGCGGGCGGGGTGCGAGGCACGCCCGACTCATTGCCCCCCGCCAGCGGAAAAAGGGTAAGCTTAGTCATGGCGAACATCGACGATCCCTTTCTGTGGCTTGAAGAGGTCGAGGGCCCGGCGGCCCTTGCCTGGGTGCGCCAGCAAAATGAGCGCAGCCTTGTCGGGCTGGAAGCAGACCCGCGCTATCCTGCGCTGTACGAGGCGTCGCTTGCGGTCGTTACCGCCGCCGATCGGATTCCCTATCCGCGGTTCGTCGGCGACGGCCTTGCTAATTTCTGGCAGGACGAAACGCATGTCCGCGGCGTATGGCGGACCACCAGTTTCGCGTCGTTCGCGACGGCTGAGCCGCAATGGCAGACCATCCTCGACGTCGATGCGTTGGCGGCGGCAGAAGGGCGAAACTGGGTGTTCCAGGGCGGGCCGCTGTTGCGTCCGGAAGACCGGCTTTGCATGGTCGCACTGTCGGACGGCGGCAAGGATGCCGCCGAGTGGCGCGAATATGATTTGGTGGCAAAGCGTTTTGTAACGGGCGGTTTTTTTCTGCCCGAGGGCAAGCAGAGCGCAGCGTGGCTCGATGCCGACACTTTGCTGGTGGCGCGCGACTGGGGGCCGGGAACGATGACCGCCTCCGGCTATCCGTTTGTGCTGAAACGCTGGCGGCGCGGCTCGCCGCTCGACGCGGCGGAGGAACTGTTTCGCGGCAATGCCAAGGATGTCAGCGTGCGCGCGAGTCCGCTGCGCGATCCGGATGGCACCGTGCGCGCGGTGCTGGCGACCCGCGCCGTCGATTTCTACAGCAGCGAATTCTATCTGCTCGATCAGCGTGGGCCGAACCGCCTTCCGGTGCCGTCGAAATCGAGCTTTCGGGCGTTTGTCGCGGACCAGATGGTGTTTTCGCTGGAGGAAGCGTGGCCGCTTCCCGGCGGCGCGAGCTATCCAGCCGGAGCCTTGGTATCGCTCGACCTTGCCGCCTGTCTTGCCGACCCTGGCAATGTCGCGCCGATATTGGTCTACGCGCCGCAGGCCCGCGAGGCCGTCGAGGGCGTCGCCGACACGCACCATCTGCTGCTGGCGGCCATCTACCGCAACGTGCAAGGCAGCGTGACGGCGTTCCGCTTCAAAGCGGGGCGTTGGATCGCGACGCCGCTGCCGCTGCCCGAGCAGGCCTCGGTGCATATTGCCGCCTCTGGCGAGCGCGACGACCGCGTTTTTATCGATGCCGCCGGCTATCTGACGCCGAACACGCTGTTTCTCGCCGACGCCGCATCCGCCACAGCCACGCCGGTCAAATCGTCGCCGGCGCGCTTCGATGCCGCCGGTTGCACGGTCGAGCAATTCGAGGCGGCGTCGAAAGACGGCACGGAAATTCCATATTTCGTCGTGCGCCCGGCTAACTTGGCCTTTGACGGCGATGCTCCGACGCTGCTGTACGGGTATGGCGGGTTTCAGGTGTCGATGCTGCCATCATACTCCGGCACCGTGGGCAAGTTGTGGCTCGAAAAAGGCGGCGTCTATGTCGTCGCGAATATCCGCGGTGGCGGCGAGTTCGGCCCGGAATGGCACCGCACCGCGCTCAAAACCGAGCGGCAGCGCGCCTATGACGATTTCATTGCGGTCGCCAAGGACCTGATCCGCCGCAACATCACCTCGCCGCGCCGCCTCGGCATCATGGGCGGCTCGAATGGCGGGCTGTTGATGGGGGTGATGCTGACACAGCGCCCCGACCTGTTCCGCGCGGTGGTCATCCAGGTGCCGCTGCTCGACATGCTGCGTTACCACAAGCTGTTGGCCGGCGCGTCGTGGATGGCGGAATACGGCGATCCCGACAGGGCGGAGGAGGGCGAATTTCTGCGCCGCCTGTCACCGTATCACAATCTGCGGCCGGGGGTTTCCTATCCCGAGCCGTTCTTCGTGACCTCGACCAAGGACGACCGGGTACATCCCGGCCACGCGCGCAAGACCGCGGCCAAGATGGCGGCGATGGGCCTGCCGTTTCTCTATTACGAAAATATCGACGGCGGGCATTCGGCCGCCGCCAATCTGCGCGAGCGGGCACGGCGCCAGGCGCTCGAATTCACCTACCTGGCGCAGAAGCTGATGGGGCCGGCACAAAACCCGATGGATTGAGCCGTCCCGTGGTCGTAGTCTGGCGGCAGTTTCCGAACGCCGTTCGGCCCTTCGCACGAGGAACGACGCATGATCAATAAATTCGCCACCGTCTATGCCGGTCACATCGATTTTCCCGATCACGGCCAGAACGCGACGCCGGCCAATGATCGGCGCTTTTCCAACGACGAACTCGCCGGCGTTTATGACAAGCTCGAAGCCATCGCCAAGACGATGGACCGGCACGGCTATGACACGCTGTGGCTGGCCGAGCACCATTTTCAGTACGAAGGCTACGAGTGCCTGCCCAACATTTTGATGTGCGCGGTGCAGCTGGCGCATGTGACGCCGCGCATCCGCATCGGCTGCGGTTTCAACATCGCGCCGATGTGGCACCCATTGCGCATGGCCGAGGATTTCGCGACCGCGGACATCCTGACGAAAGGGCGCACCGTGTTCGGCGTCGGGCGCGGCTATCACTCACGCGAGGTCGAGACTTTCGGTGCGCCGATGCTCGACCAGAACGCCAATCGCGAGCTGTTCGAGGAACAGGTCGAGATCATGTTCAAGGCGTTCAACAACGAAAGTTTTTCGCATAAAGGCAAGCATTACACGCTGCCGCCGGAGGTGCCTTATCGCGGCTATCAGCTCAAGGAGTTGAGCCTCGTGCCGCGGCCCGTCCATATGCCGGTCGAATGCTGGCAGCCGATCGTCAGTGCCAACCCGCGCGGCCTCGATTTCATGGTCAGGCACAACATCAAGGGCGCGGTCGGCGGCGGCGCTGCGACGATGCAGGCCGGTCCGATCCAGGGCTATCGCGACGCCGCGGCGCGGGCTGGACACGAATTGAAGCTCGGTGAGAATCTGATGCTCGGCATTCACGGCATCGTCGCCAAGACCCGTGAGGAGGCTGTCCGCGTTCTGACGCCGATCTATGAGGAACACGCCAAGATGTTTGCACCGCTCGGCTTTGTGCCCGGGTTGACCCCGGAACAGGTCGCCGCCGTCGCCCGGCGGGGCGGCTGGGACGGAGCGGGGGTTCCGAAGGTCGAGCATTTCATGCAGCTCGGCTCCTGGTTCGCCGGCACCCCGGACGATCTCGTCGCGTTCCTCAAGGGGATCGAAGAGAAATACCCCGGCATGGAGCACATCAATTTCGCCTCGCCGCTGACCACGCCGAAGGCGCTGATGCTCGAACAATTCGACATCGTCGCCGCCGAGGTCATGCCGCATTTCGGCAGCAAGACGAAATTGGCCGACGCAGCGAAGTAAACTGTCGTTGCGGGGATGTATATGGAGAAAATCTTCTTCGTATACATCCTCGCAAGCCAAGCTCGCGGTACGCTCTATATCGGTGTGACGTCAGAGCTGTGGAAGCGAGTGTGAGAGCATGAACATAAGGTTGTTCCCGGCTTCACGGAACGCTATGGCGTCGATCAGTTTGAAGTTCACGACAGCGCCGAAGCCGCGGTAACACGCGAAAAGCAATTGAAAGAACGGAAGCGTGATTGGAAGATAAATCTGATCGAGCGTGAAACTGCGTTAGGCCGATTTGTCAATCGGATTTGTTGAGTAATCCGAAATTCGTCGTCCCGGCAACGGCTGGGACCCACGCCGGCCATGGATACCGGCCTTCGCCGGTATGACGCAATATGCGGATGAAATAACAAGCCCTCTCCGCCGGTAGACAAAGAGGGCTTGCCGTAAAATACGCTATCTACGCGTGGTTCGCGGTGTAGTGCGAGTTGCGCAGGACGCGGCCGGGCAGGTTGCCGGTGTGCTCGCCTTCCTTCATCAGCATCTGGCCGTTGACGAAGGTGCAGTAGATGCCCTGCGCCGGCTCCTTGAAGCGCCAGCCGCCGGCCGGGAAGTCGTGCACGACGAACTCGGGCAATGGCTTGACGGTGGTCGGGTCGAACACGGTGATATCCGCCTTCATGCCCGGACGCAGCAGGCCGCGGTCATAAAGACCGAAGGTCGAGGCCGAGTCGAAGGTCAGCCGGCGCACCGCCGCTTCCAGCGTCATCGCCTTCTTCTCGCGCACCCACTCGGAGAGCAGGCGGGTCGAGAAGCCGTAGCCGCCGTGGAACTGCACATGCGCGCCGCCATCCGACAGCCCGATCAGGGCGTTCGGATAGGTCAGGATGGCCCGCATCGCCTCTTCTTCGACGTTGTTCTCGGCCTGCATGAAGGTGGTCTCGAGCTTTTCTTCGACGACCAGGTCGAGGAACGAGTCGATGATACCCTTGCCCTGGGCGTCGGCGACTTCCTTCAACGACTTCTCGATCATCCACTTGTTCTTTTCGAGAACCGGCTCGTGGACCCAGATGTAGTTCCACCAATCCTTGGCGATCGTGCCGCCGGGGATCACGACGGTCCCTTCGACCATTTCCTCGTGCAGTTTCTTGCGTACTGCCGGATCGGCATAGGCCTTCAGCTTCTCTTCATCGCTCGCGAGCAGGATCGGGTGCCAGGTCGGCGAGCCGCGCCAGAGCTGCGAGTTGCTCATGTTGAAGGTCTGCGTCGTGCGGTTCGGCGAGCACAGCGGGTAGGCGCGGATGCCCTTGGAAACCGTCTCGTTGACCCGGTCCATGTGGGTCTTCCATTGGCCCGGCCGACGCACGCTTTGCCCGAGATTGTTGTAGACGACGGGACGCCCGGTCGCCTCGGCGAGGCGGGCCATCAGGCCGCTATCCATTTCGGCTTCGCGGCCGCCGCCCGACTGGATGATGCCGGTGCTCATATCGCGCAGCACATCGGCGAGCGCGAAGATTTCCTTTTCGTCGGCCCACAAGGCCGGAATGTGCACGCCTTGCGGGTCGTAATGGCCCTTGTTGCGCGACACCGACAGGCCGAGCGCGCCGGCTTCCATGCCGTCGCGCACCAGTTGCTGCATCTGCTTCAGTTCGTCATCGGTCGCGGCGCGGTTCTGGCAATCTTCGTCCATCACGTAATAACGGATGGCGGTGTGGCCCATCAGCGTGCCGACATTGACGCCGAGATTGCTGTCGAGCCGCTCCATGTATTGCGGGAACGATTCCCAATCGACCTCGACGGTGCTGAGCACCTCCATCGGGATCGCTTCGACGTAGGAGAGAAATTCGGCCATCCGCTTTTCCTTGCCGCGGCGCACCGGCGCCAGTGACAGGGAGCAGTTGCCGATGACGACCGAGGTGGCGCCGTGATCGCACGAGAAGGTGCAGAGCGGGTCCCAGGTGACCTGCGCATCGTAATGGCAATGGTTGTCGATAAAGCCCGGCGCGATGACCTGGCCGCCGACATCGACGGTTTGGCCGGCGGCGCCCGAAAGCTTGCCGATTTCGGCGATCTTGCCGTCCTTGATGGCGACATCGCCGCGGAACCCGGGCATGCCCGAGCCGTCGATCACGAGGCCGTTCTTGATCAGGACATCGTAAGCCATTCGTTCCCTCCTCTATCGCAGGTCGCGAGACACCCCTTGTTGCGGCGAACTATACGCCCAATGCCTTTGCGTAGCGGCGGAATTATGCGGCAAAACGGCGCACGGCCGCCATGCGTTAACGGCCCGCGCGGCCCCGGCCTGCGGCCGCCGATGGTCGGGCGACGATATTTGGCGCTATCCTGCGCCGGCGAATGGAGGCGACAGGCATGATCACAATCCTCGACCTGAAAGCGGAATTCGGCAAGCTGACGATGCTGAAGGACCGCACCCCGGCGATGAGCAACGTGCAACGCAAAGGGGCGTTCGCCAACCCGGCGCCCTATCGCGACGGCGGCATCTTCATGGCGAAATTCGCCGGCAACGGCGCCTGGGAGCGCCACCCGCAAGGCGACGAGATCGTGCAGATCATCGACGGCACGACAACCCTGCACGTCATCGAAGACGACGCACCCTATTCGCTGGACCTGACCGCCGGGATGATGGCGATCGTGCCGCGAAACACTTGGCACCGCTTCGAAGCCCCGGACGGCGTCTGCCTGATGACCGCGACCCCACAGCCAACGGAACACCTCCACGCCGATGTGGAGGACCCGCGGACGGTGGAATGACGGCGGCGATCATCGCCGGCTCAAACACATCCGCACCAAGCCCTACACACCCAAAACCGACGGCAAGGTCGCGCGCTTCATCCATACCCGCTCCGGGAATGGGCCTAACGCCCAAGCCTACCCAACGCGCGGACGAGCTGCCCTTCTGGCTGTACCGATACAACTGACATCGACCACACGGCGGAATAAAAATCCCAGCCGCCCGCCAGCCGCCTCAACCCCTCCGGGGACAACCTGTTTGAGGCTCCACATCTAAAGAGCGGAGGCGGCGGCTTTTCGGGATGCTGCGCACCTGCACTGTTAACGGCGCAGGCAGGGCACTGCAGGTCGCGCGGAATTACACAAGCAGCGCGAAAGCAAGCAACTCGACCCCATTTGGCACGTCGTGAGCCGACGCTCGGTGGCCGCCGATATCAACCGATTTTATTAGTGTCAAATCGGATTGACCGCCCTATCGTATCGCTACAATAAGACTTCGTGCGCGTATTCTATTAGCTCCCACACCAATTATAGTGCGGGTGGCAATTGCGCGTTGATTTTTTCATTAACTTCGAAAAACTCGTCGATGATTTTTGGAATGGAGGAAAGCCCATTGCAACGGTCTACCCAATAATTAAATTCTATCTCGCGCGGTCTTCTCCTCAGAATGCGCCTATACAAAGTCTCAATGATTTTTCGTCGCTCAGTAAGCGCGTCGCCCGACTGCAATAATCCGACACCTTGCAGGTGATCACGAGATACTTCTTCCGTCACCGTTACCAGCGTTCCTGGCTGAAATTCTCCAGCTTTGCGAATCACAAGATAAAGTAGAGGCATTGCAAAAACGGGATTTACATGCGGGGTCCTTTCCCGCAGATACTTACTAAGTATGTCATGCTCTAATCGATACGGTTTATTAAAATCGTTAATTTCTGGATCAAATTCTTCCGAAATAATACACTCATGGACGTTGGCACTGATCGCGAGTTCGAATTCGTGAAAGCTCAGTCCGTCTTGACCCATCCTTACGAGCGAATCTCTCAGCATCATATAGTTATCCGTGGGGGCCGCTTTGATCGCCGCGCGCGTTGCGTCGTTGACGCAATTTTCTCCCCACAGCTTTGCGAGGTCAGGCGGCAGGAGGTTGGCAAACGGCTGGAGGAACGTATGGGGATCGAAATAGCACAGCCGATTTGGCGTCTCCCCGATGACGATTATGCCGCCGGGTGGCAACTTTCTCCATGCCCTCTTCAGTACCTCGATACGCTCGGCAGGATACATGTGCTCCATGACGGCGAACATAAGAACACCGTCAACAATATCCTCAGCATCGAGCCGGTTGAGAATTTCAACGAAATTGGCGGCCGTCGCTGTCGAGCCCATCGCGCCAAAAATCTGCAGACGTTCTTGCGCGAGTTGCGCCCTTCTAGCATCTATGTCGAAAGCCGTGACGCCCTTGCAAATTGTCGCGAATGCTGCTGTACTTGCACCAGTGCCACACCCGATTTCGAACAATCTGCGTTCAGCCACATCCGGAACGAGTCGTTGCACCCAGGGTGTGATGTGATTTAACTCTCCCTCGTATCGGCCGTACACTCCTCCGGCAAAGGCGCGCCTGTAATCGTTAGATGACTCCATCAGCGTGGCGACCTTTTCGGGGCCACCCCAAGCCTGCGTCTGCAGTTCTTTATATCGTTCGAACTGCTCAGCAGTTGCCCGCTTGCTAGCCATATTGTCCCTAACTCCAATTCAGCCATGTGGTCGTAATAACGAACCCCAGTTTGATGACCAAACGGACCATGCGCATATTCGGCTTGGCCCGTGTTTCTTGGATTTGGGTTCGGCCCCGGAATGACAATTTTGTTAGCGCCGACTGGCCTTCGCCAGGAATGCGACTACTGAGGTGACTGGTCCCGGTGGGTATGGATATCCATATCCATCGGGACCAAGGATGTTACGTTCGACGGTTCGCCTTCAGGAACGTGCGGATGTGGCGGACCGCCAGCGGAATCTTCTCCGGCACGTCTTTCCACGGGTACAGGCTTACCTGCGCGTTAGGCGCGAGCATCGCGCTTTCCATAGCGACCGCGTAGGGGTGGGCCGGGACGTCGTCGGGCAGGACCAGGATCGGGGTCTGGCAGTCGCGCACGAAATCGCGGGTTACGGTGAACACGAAATCAGGGTTGGTGCGGTACATGCTGGTCAGGAAGGCTTCGGCCGTTGCCATCGAGATGTCGGCGCGGCTTTCGCACAGCCGCGGGGCCCAGCCCTTGATGTTGTTCTGGTAGAACAGGTCACGCATTTCCGGGCGGGAGCCGCTCGGCTGGGTCGGCACGGCGGCAACGATGCGCCGGGGCGCGCGGCGCAGCAGGTTCCAGATGAACGGGCCGCCGATGCAGAATCCCTGCACGAAGAACTCGCTGATCCCCAGATGATCCATCAGGCCGAGATGATCGTCGGTGTAGGAATCCCAGGGCCGGTCGATTTCGAGCGGGCCGGTGGACTGGCCGCCATTGGCATTGCGCAGATCGGCCGCGATGACGCGATACTCGTTCTTGAATTCGACCAACGGGTTGAACGGATGCGTCTTGAGGCCTTCGATCGTCGAGTTCAGCCCGCCGCCGGGAATGACCAGCAGCGGAAAGCCGGAACCGGCTTCTTCGTAATGAATGCGAACATTGCCTCTTTCGTAAAACGGCATGGCGTTTTCTCCCTCGGTCAGTTTGGCGGTCAGTTTGGCGAAAGCGAAGTGTTGACCTAAGCCCGGTATTTGTCGACCGCTGCCTGGTCGAATTCCAGCGACAGGCCCGGCGCGGTCGGCATCAATAAATCGCCGTTGACTGGCTGCGGCACGTCCTTCCAGATCGCGAACAGGCGGGGCATGTATTCGACGGTCAGGCCGTTGGCGACGGCGCCGACCAGATGCACATGGATTTCCGGAACGCCGTGGCTGACCACCGCGAGGTTGAACGCCTCGGCCATGCCGGCGATCTTGAGCCAGTTGGTGATACCGCCCGAGCGCACCTGATCGATCATCACGATATCGACCGAGCGCGCCTCGCACATATGGCGGAACGGCACGATGCCATACAGGTACTCGCCGCCCGCCACCGGCGTCGACAGCGCATCGGCGACGCGCGCGAGGCCGGCGTAATCGTCGTGCGTCGTTACGTCTTCGAGCCAGAACAGGCCGACCCCTTCATCCTCGACGCGGCGGCCGATATCGATCGCCTGTTCCGGCCGCCAGCGCTGGTTGATGTCGCACATCAAATCCATGTCAGGGCCGCAGGCTTCGCGGATCAGCTTGGCCTGCTCGACCTCGCGCCCGACGGAGGTGACACCCGGCAAGCCCAATTGCATCTTGGTCTGGCGATACCCCTTTTCGCGCAGGCGGCCGGCGGCGGTCACCGCCTCGTCAAGCTTCAGCCCGCGCCGCAAGGCACCGCTGGCGTAAGTGCGGATGCGGTCGCGCCCACCGCCGAGCAATTTCCATAACGGCAGGCCGAGCGCCTTGCCCTTGATGTCCCACAGCGCGAGATCGATCGCCGACATCGCCATCATCAGGATGCCGCCCGGCCCTGACGATCCCGCGGCGTTGCGCAATTTCTGCGCAATCGCTTCGACCCGCAGCGGGTCGTCGCCGATAATCAGCGCGCCGAGTTCCTCGACCGCATGGCGCAATGTGCGGCTGAGCGCGCCGCCGAAATAGCACACGCCGAGGCCTTCAATGCCGTCATCGGTGCGCAGACGCAACAGGATGATCGGGTTTTTTGCATTTGGGTTTTCCGAAAAGCCGGCCAGCGGCTCGTCATTCGGCAATAAAACGAGATCGGTATGCAGCGAAGCGATCTTCATGCGGATGCCCTCCCAGGGCGATTGTCAGGGACGATTTGTCCGATGGTCAGGCGATTTGCAACGCTCGCAGAGCCGGCACCGCTTTTCGACGAAATCGCGCGCAATGCCGGTCAGTTCTGCCATGTTTTCCTCGGCGGTTTCTAGCGGCTTGCGACACCACCATGATCCGCAGGCGCCGCAATCCCGCCATCGGTTCCAGCGGGGCTACGCGGTGCGCACCCTTGACCCGCAATCGCGCCGGAATTGCTGATTCCGCAGCAAATCGCGGGTCGATTGGCGCAGAGCCACATCGTCGATCGTCGCCAGAAACTCCTGCTGCTGCGGCGGGTTCATCTTGGTGTAGTACCCGAAGGTGTAATCGACCTCGGCGATGTAACCGTCCGTCCAGGCGCTCACCTCGATACCCACCCGGTCGCGTTTTGGCAAAATCTCAGGCGGCAAAGCGTCGAACCGCGGCGGGATCGAAGGCGAGATCGAAGCCGGGTTTGTCGCTTAGCACCAATTCGCCTTTGTCCAGGGTCGGGGTCTTTTCGAACAGCTTGAGCATCCACGGCATGTATTCGACCGTCAGCCCGTTCGGGATGCCGGCGATCAGGTGGGCGTGGAATTCGGGGATCACATGGCTGACGACCGGCAGGTTGAATGCCTCGGCCATGCCGGCGATCTTCAGCCACGGCGTGACGCCGCCGGCCCGCACCAGGTCGATCATCACGAAATCGACCGAGCGCGCCTCGATCATGTGGCGGAACGGCACGACGCCGTAGACCAGTTCGCCGCCGCAGATTGGGGTCGAGAGCGCGGCATTGACCCGCGCGATGCCGGCGTAATCGTCGTGCGCGGTCACGTCTTCCAGCCAGAACAGGCCGACCCCGGCATCCTCGACCTGCTTGCCGATATCGATCGCCTGTTCGACGCGCCAGCGCTGGTTGATGTCGCACATCAGCGCGACATCCGGCCCGATCGCCTCGCGCACTTTCTTCATACGGTCAACCTCGATGGCCGGCGAGGTGATGCCCGGCAATGCGAGTTGCGTCTTCATCTCGCGGAAGCCGCTTTCTTTCAGCTTGGCGGCAGCGCGCACCACGGTGTCAAGCGGCAGGCCGCGACGCAAGGCGCCGCTGGCATAGGTGGCGATGCGCTGGCGGGCGCCGCCGATCAATTTCCAGACGGGCTGTTCCAGCGCCTTGCCGCGGATGTCCCACAGCGCGATATCGATCGCCGACAGGGCGAGCGTAAAGATGCCGCCCGGCCCGGAGCCGCCGGCGGCGCCCTCCAGCTTGCTGATGATGGCTTCGAGGCGCAGCGGGTCTTCGCCGATGCAGAGTTCGCACATCTGGTCGATCGCGCTCTTGAGGGTCTTTGTCAAAGCTCCGCCGTAAAAGCTGACGCCGATGCCCTCGATGCCATTGTCGGTGCCGAGCGTCAGGACCACGATCGGGCGGGTGCTGCCCTCTTTTTCGAGCGCCCCGGCCAGCGGCTCGTCTTCCGGCACGTTGAGGATTTGCGAGCGGAATGTGGTGATTTTCATGGGTGCTGATTCCGTCTAACGGCATGTCGAGGGTGAGGCTGTTGCCCCTCACCCAACCACGCTTCGCGCGGGTCCCTCCCTCTCCCCGCCTGCGGGGAGAGGGCCGGGGTGAGGGGCCAGTCGGGGCTACGCCTTGTACTTATCGAGGACTGCCTGGTCGAATTCGATACCCAGGCCCGGTGCTTTTGGCATCACCAGTTCGCCGTTTTGCTGTTCCGGCACTTCCTTGAACAGCATGCCGAGCCACGGCATGTACTCGACGGTCAGGCCGTTTGGCACCGCCGCGATCAGGTGGACGTGGACCTCGGGGATCAGGTGGCTGACGACCGGCAGGTTGAAGGCCTCGGCCATACCGGCGACCTTCAGCCATTGCGTAATGCCGCCGACCCGCACGAGGTCGACCATCGGAATGTCGACCGAGCGCGCCTCCATCATGTGGCGGAACGGCACGATGCCCCAGACGTACTCGCCGCCGGCGACCGGGGTGGAGAGGGCGTCGGCGATGCGGGCGAGGCCGGGATAGTCGTCGGCGGTCGTCACGTCTTCGAGCCAGAACAGGCCGACCCCGGCATCCTCGACACGGCGGCCGATATCCATCGCCTGCTCAGGCCGCCAGCGTTGGTTGATGTCGCACATCAGTTTGATGTCCGGGCCGATCGCCTCGCGGATCTTGACCATGCGCTCGACCTCGATCTTCGGGGTCGTCGTGCCGGGGAGCGCGAGCTGGGTCTTCATCTCTTTCCAGCCCTTGTCTTTCAAGGTGGCGGCGGCCTTGACGACCCGGTCGAGCGACAATTCGCGCATCAGGGCGCCCGAGGCATAGGTCGGCACCCGGTCGCGGGCGCCGCCAAGCAGCCGCCACAATGGCAGGTCGAGCGCCTTTGCCTTGATGTCCCAGATTGCGATGTCGAGCGCCGACAACGCCAGGTGATAAACGCCACCCGGTCCGGCCGAACCGCCCGCCGCGTTGAACAGCTTTTTGTGGATGCCCTCGGTGAGCTGCGGGTCGTCGCCGACCAGAAGGGCGCCGAGTTCGGCGATTGCGTGCCGCAACGTGCCGGTCAGCGAGCCGCCGAAATACGCGACACCAATCCCCTGCACCCCGCTATCGGTACCGACCGTCACCCAGACGATCGGCCGCTTGCCATTGGGATTGGCCGCGGCATCGGCCAGCGGCTCGTTCGCCGGCAGGTTGACGATGCCGGTGTTGATGGTCGTGATCTTCATGGCGTCACCTTCGGGTGTTCGGGGCGGTTGGGCGCGATGTTAGAGCAAAAAGCGGCGAAGTTGAGTCGCCTTAACCGGC
Source organism: Allostellaceae bacterium (assembly GCA_036268425.1). Taxonomy (GTDB): domain Bacteria; phylum Pseudomonadota; class Alphaproteobacteria; order ATCC43930; family CGMCC-115725; genus DATARH01. The sequence continues at coordinate 513,789 of DATAUE010000149.1, read as the reverse complement.
GGTGCTGCCCCTCACCCTCCCACGCCTGCGGCGCGGGCCCCTCCCTCTCCCCGCAAAGCGGGGCGAGGGTTTAATCAACGCGCTGTCCGCGCCCTCTCCGCGCTTGCGGGGAAAGGGAGAGGGTTGGGGTGAGGGGCTTTCTCAGCCGCTATACCGCCGGCCGCGTCCGGATGTCGTCGGTTACCTTGCGGGAGAGGAACGTGCCGTCTTTCGGGTCGCCTTTCAGCGCACCCCCTTCGATAACGATCTTGCCGCGCAGCATGGTCAGGGAGGGCCAGCAGGCGAGGTCGCGGCCTTCCCAGGGGGAATAATCGGCCTCGTGCATGTCGTCGGCGCGCACCGTGTGGCGGTGGCGCGTGTCGAGGAGGACGATGTCGGCGTCGGAGCCGACCGCCAGCGCGCCCTTGCGCGGGTACATGCCCATGATCTTGGCGGCGTTGGTCGAGACGAGGTTGACGAATTGCGTCAGGTCATAGCCGCGCTTTTCGACGGTCTCGGTATAGATCAGCGACACGCGCGGCTCGACGCCGGCATTGCCGCCGGTGGTGTCGTCGATCTTGTTGCCCTGCAGCTTGAATTTCAGCGGGCAGCAGATTTCGTCGGTGGCGACGGTCTGGATCGCGCCGTGATTGGTGCCTTCCCACAAGGCCGCGTGGTCTTCGGCGAATTTCAGCGACGGGTAGGTGTGGTAGATCTGACCATTGGGCTTTTTGTAGTCTTCAGCCGAATACATCAGGTACTGGTGTAGCGTCTCGCCATAAATCGGCACGCCGCTGGCCCGCGCCGTTGCGATCGCCCGCACCCCGGTCGCCGCCGAAGTGTGCAGCATATAAAGCGCGCAGCCCTCGATATTGGCCGCCAGCCGGATCACCCGGTTGAAGGCGAGGTCTTCGCTCAGCGTGTTGTGGACTTCGGCGAGGTTCTCAAAGCCGGTGCGCCCTTCGCGCGTCAGCTTGTCGTACATGTGCATGACGATGTCATTGTCCTCGGCGTGGATCGCGGCGATCCCGCCGGTTTTCGCGAGGACTTTCAGCACCTCCCAGATATTGCCGAACGGCACCATCCGTCCCTTGCGGCTGGGGGTGATGTCGGTGGTGAACATCTTGACCGAGGCGTGGCCGCCGGCGACGGCCTCGGCGATCTGGTCGGATACGGTATGGTCGAACTGGCCTTGCACCATGACGTGAAAGCCGTAATCGCAATAGCAGTCGCCAGCCCACTCCTTCTGGCGCCGTTCGATCGCCTGCTGCACGGTGTTGTCGCCATCGACCAGCGCGAAATCGAGAATCGTCGTGGTGCCGCCATGCAGGGCCGCCTGGCTGACCCGGTCGGGACCGTCGGTCATGTTGTGCTGGGTCTGGCCGGGCACCGGCATCGGCCAGCGGCAATGTACATGCGGGTCGATGCCGCCAGGAATAACGATCTGCCCGCTCGCATCGACCGTCCGTCCACCGAGGCCGGCGAGCGCGCCCGGCGCGCCGATTGCGGCGATCTTGTCGCCGGAGATGCCGATATCGGCTTTTTCCGCACCGGAGGGCAGAACGGCAGTGCCGCCGGTAATCACGGTGTCGAGCATGGGAGCCTTCCTTACTGTGATGCGTGCGCGTGAGGTGTCACTGATCCGACGAGGTGTGGGTCGGCAAAGGCGAAACGATCGAGGATTTCCTCGGTCGGAATATCGTGGACGATGAAGACGAGGCGGCTGCGCTGGTCGTCATCCGGCCACGCGTCGAGCCATTCCGGCGAGAACATCGCGTGCTGGGCGGCCTGCACCACCGCCGGCCGATCGGGACGGTCGGCGAACCGCACAAGCCCTTTGACACGCAGCAGATCGTTGCCGCGATCCTGCGCCAACCGGCCGAGGGCGAGGGCGAAATCGAGCCGGCTGATCGCGTTGTGCAGCACAATCGAAAATGCGGCGATGCCGTGCGAGTGTTCGGCATGCGGAGCGGCAGTTGAAACCGCCTCGTCCGCTACCGGGAGCGTTGCCGGCCGAGCGTGTCGCGGCGGCATAAACAGAACAGCGGCCGGGTCGCTCGCGTCGGTGCCGGAGATACGCTCGGCATTCGGGTTCAACGTCGTCAAACGCGCGGCCAAATCATCGCCGAACGCCGCCAGATCGGTTTTCGAGATCACCAGAACGTCGGCGACAGCAGCCTGCCGCGTCGCCTCGGCGAAGCGGTCGAGGTTTGAGAGGCCCGATACAGCATCGACCAGCGTCACCACTCGTGCCAGCCGCAGCCGCTGGTCGAGCAGCGGGTCGGTGCCCAGCGTGAACAGAATCGGCGCCGGGTCAGCCAGCCCGCTGGTCTCGACAACGATCCGGCGGAACCGCTTGAGGTCGCCGGCGTCGCGCCGCTCGATCAAGCTGCGCAGCGTCTGTGCCAGATCCTCGCGCACGGCACAGCACAGACAGCCGCCCGGCAGTTCAAGCACGCTGCCTTCGACAAAATCGACGAGGTAGTGGTCGATCGCGATCTCGCCGATCTCGTTGATGATGACGGCGGTATCGGAAAAAGCCGGATCGGCCAGAGCGCGACGTAAGAGCGTCGTCTTGCCGCTGCCGAGGAAGCCCGTCAGCAGCGTCACCGGGATGCTGTCGAAGGTGGGAGCAGGGGCGGGGTCCGACGCCCGGTCGGTCGGCGTCGAACGGTTCACCGGGAGGTCCAGATCGTCATGCCGGGCACGATCGTTTCACGGCACATGGCTTGCGGGCAAGCCTTCGATCACGGTCGCGAGCCGTATGGCCGCATGCCGACGCAGGCGGTTGCATTCTCAAGCGTGCGCCAGCATCATGCCTGCCATAACAGGGCCGCATGCAGCGGCCGATTTGCTGGGGGAACGCGGGCAGCATGGCGGTCGGTGCCACCACGCAAGAGGGCGACAAGCCGGACGATATTCTGCTCGCCGTCAGCAATGTGTCGAAACGCTTTGGCGGCGTGCGCGCCGTCGAGGACGTGTCGGTGGCGGTGCGCCGCGGCAGCATCGCCTCGATCATCGGTCCCAATGGCGCCGGCAAGACCTCGTTCCTCAACATGATCAGCGGTTTCTACCGGCCGGATAGCGGCTCGATCGTTTTCGAGGGCACCGACACGACGCGCTATCGCCCGGCGGAAATTGCCGCGCTCGGCATTGCGCGCACCTTTCAGAACATCGCGCTGTTCGGCGGCATGACCGTGCTCGACAACATCATGCTCGGCCGCCACGTCCGCATGAAAGCCGGCGTGCTGTCGTCGTTTTTGTATTGGGGGTTCGCGCAAAAGGAGGAGGTGGCGCACCGCGCCCGGGTCGAGGAACTGATCGATTTCCTCGAATTGCAGGATTTGCGCAAACAGCCGACCAGTGCGCTCGCCTATGGACTGCGCAAGCGCGTCGAGCTGGCGCGCGCCCTGGCGCTCGATCCGAAATTGCTGCTGCTCGACGAGCCGATGGGCGGGATGAACCAGGAAGAAAAGGAAGACATGGCCCGCTACATTATTGACGTGAACGAGCAGTGGGGCACCACGGTCATCCTGATCGAGCATGACATGGCGGTGGTCATGGACATTTCGGATCGCGTCGCGGTGCTCGATCGCGGCCGCAAGATCGCCGAGGGGACTCCCACCGAGGTGCAGCAGAACGAGGCCGTGATCCTTGCCTATCTCGGGGTCGGCGGCGGCAATCGGCGGGATCGCGCCGCGTGAGCGACAACGCGCCCAGCGCGGCGACGCTCCCGCAGCTGCTGCGCGACAACGCCGCGCGGATCGGCGAGCGCCCGGCCTTGCGCGAAAAGGACCGCGGCATCTGGCAGCCCTATAGCTGGCGGCAATATTGGGACGAGGTGCGTGGTCTGGCACTGGGGCTGGCGGCCAATGGGTTCGGGCGCGGCGACAAATTATCGGTGATCGGCGAAAATCGGCCGCGGCTTTATTTCGCGCAACTCGCAGCGATGAGCCTCGGCGGCATCGCGGTGCCGGTCTACCAGGATTCGATCGCGACCGAGCTAGCCTATGTGCTCGATCATGCCGAGACCTCGGTCGTCGTCGCCGAAAACCAGGAGCAGGTCGACAAGATACTGTCGCTGCGCGACCGGCTGCCGCACCTGAAGCTGATTGTCTATGACGACCCGCGCGGCCTGCGCAATTACGACGAGCCGCTATTGCGGTCTTTTGAGACAGTGCAGGCAGCGGGGCGCGACTTCGCGGCGGTGCATCCGGGTTACGTCGAAGCCGCGGTCGAGGCCGGCAGGCCGGACGATCTGACGCTGTTTTCCTATACCTCGGGCACCACGTCCCGGCCCAAAGGCGTGATGCTGGCGCACACCAATTTGATCGGGCCGGCCGAGAGTTTTGCCGCGGATGAGGGCATCCGCCCGGATGACGAGCATCTTGCCTATCTGCCGATGGCCTGGATCGGCAACTCGCTGTTCGCGCTCGGCCTGCACCTGCGGGTCGGATTTACCGTGAGCTTTCCGGAAAAGCCGGAAACGGTACAACGTGACCTGCGCGAATTGGGGCCGACCGTGTCGCTGGCGCCGCCGCGGCTGTGGGAGAACGCGCTGACCACGATCCTGGTCAGGGCCGGTGACGCGACCCCGCTGAAGCGCCGCGTCTTCGGCTTTTTCCGCAATGTCGCCGAACGCGCCCAGGGTCTGGTGCGCGACGGGCAATCCCTGCCGTTGGGCTTGCGGATGTTGCGCGGCGTCGGCGAGTTTCTGGTCTACGGCCCGCTGCGCGACCAGCTTGGGTTGCGCCGGGCGCGTCTCGTTTACACGGGTGGCGCACCGCTCGGCGCCGATACGTTCCGCTTTTTCCGTGCGGTCGGCGTCAACCTGAAACAGGTTTATGGCGCCACGGAGTTATCGGGTTTGTGCGCCGTGCAGCCGGATGGCGAAGTCGATCCCGACACGGTCGGGCGCATGTTGCGCGGCATGGAAATGCAGATCGACGATGGCGGTGAGGTGTTGGTCCGCTCGGCCGGTGTGTTCAAGGGCTATTACAAGCAGGAAGACGCGAGCCGTGAAGCCTTTACCCCTGATGGCTGGCTGAAAACCGGGGATGCCGGATTTACCGACCGGCAGGGCCATCTGGTCATTGTCGATCGCGCCCGCGATGTCGGCAAGCTCGCCGACGGCACCGCGCTCGCACCGCAATTCGTCGAGAACAAGCTCAAATTCAGCCCCTATATCGGTGAAGCCGTGGTGTTTGGTGACGCCCGCCCGTTTGTCACCGCGATCATCGCGATCGACGGCTCCACGGTCGGCACCTGGGCCGAGCGCAACGACCTTGCCTACACCTCATTTCAGGATTTGTGTGCGCGCGCCGAAATCCGCGATTTGGTGCGCGAGGAAATCCGCAAATGCAATGCGGGCTTGCCGGCGGCCATCCAGGTGCGGCGCTTTCTGGTGCTGAATAAGGAATTTGACGCCGACGACGACGAGATCACGCGCACCCGCAAAATCCGCCGACGCTTCGTCAGCGAAAAATACGCGATGATCGTTGACGCGTTTTATTGCGACGCGGCCGATGTCGAGGTCAGCGCCGAGATCACCTATGAAGACGGTCGCAAGGCAATGCTGCGTTCGGTCCTGGCAATCGGCTCGCTCGACGAAGCGACGCCTGATGCCGACCATCGCGCGGCTGCCGCTGTCGCGCGCGAGCCGGCCGTGGCCGCGGCCGGCTAGAATGCACCCCTCTTCCGTCATCCCGGCGGAGACCGGGATCCACCTGTCAGCAACACGAATGGTTGGGAGTCGCCGCCGCGTTCAAAGCCTCTCGGCCGGTGTCGCAGCGGGCGGCTCAGTGGGTCCCGGCCTGCGCCGGGACGACTATGGCAGTAAAATCATGGCCCAGCCCGATGCCTGATTTCGAATGGCAGTTCACCCTCGTCCTGCTGACCAACGGCATCATGATCGGCCTGATGTATGCGTTGATCGCGCTTGGGTTTGTGCTGATCTACAAGGCGACCGATGCGATCAATTTCGCGCAGGGCGAATTCGTCATGTTCGCCGGCTTTATCGCTGCCGGGGCGGCGGATAGCGCGGGCCTGCCGTTCTGGGTCTGCGCCTTGCTGGCGATCGGTGGCATGGTGGCGCTGGGTTTCGGGCTTGAGCGGGTTGTGCTGCGGCCGCTGATCGGCCGGCCGATCATCGCGGTGGTCATGGCGACGATCGGACTTGCCGCCGTATTGCGCGGCGCGGCGACGATGCTGTTCGGCGCCGGCACGCGCGCCATCGTGCTGCCGGTCAGCGACGAGCCGCTGCAGTTCGGGCCGGTAATGCTGCCGCCGGTGCAACTGGTGGGGGCGGCGGTCAGCCTGGTGTTTCTCGGCGGGTTTACCTGGTTTTTTCTGAAAAGCCGCACCGGTATCGCGATGCGCGCCGTCGCCGACAGCCAACAGGTGGCAATGGCGATGGGCATCAATGTCCGACGCTATTTCGCGCTGGCCTGGGCGATGGCGGGAGTGGTCTCGGCACTTGGCGGTATCGTTTGGGGCGCCATGCTCGGGGTCGACAACCAGCTTGCATTGGTCGGCCTCAAGGTGTTTCCGGTGGTCATTCTCGGCGGCCTCGACTCGATCATGGGGGCGGTGGTCGGCGGGCTGATCGTCGGCATCGTCGAGAATTTCGCCGCCGGATATTTCGACCCGTTCGTCGGCGGCGGCACCAAGGATTTCGCGCCGTACCTGCTGATGATCCTGGTGCTGATGATCCGGCCCGAAGGCATGTTCGGGCGGCGCCGGATCGAGCGCGTCTAGCGCCGGGGCGGGAGCGCAACAACCATGTTCCACCGCGAATCCGGCGTCTTCAAGACCAGCTATGCCGCCGATATGGCGCTCTATCCGATGCCGATCGCACGCTGGGCGGTGGCGGCGTTTGCCGGGCTGTTCATCGTCATCGTGCCGCTGACTTTCAGCGAATACTATGTTTCGATCCTGAACCTGACCCTGATCGCGGTGGTCGGGGCACTCGGGCTCAATATCCTGGTGGGATATACCGGGCAAATTTCGATCGGGCATGGCGCGTTCATGTCGGTCGGCGCCTATACCGCTGCCAATCTGATCACCCAATTGCATGCACCGTTCTGGATCGCGATACCGGCAGGCGGTGTGATGGCGGCGCTGATCGGCGTCTTGGTCGGCATCCCATCGCTGCGCATCAAGGGCATCTATCTCGCGATCGCAACGCTGGCGGCGCAGCTAATCATCGAATGGACGATCAACCATGTCCCGGCGATATCGGGCGGCGTGCAGGCCTCGATCCAAGTACCGCGCCCGAGCCTTTTTGGCGTATCGCTGGAGAGCCAGACGCAGCTTTATTTGTTTCTGATGGCATTTGTCGTGCTGGCGATCATCGGCACCGCCAACCTGATGCGCAGCCGCGTCGGGCGGGCATTTATTGCGATCCGCGACCAGGATATTGCCGCCGAGATCATCGGCATCAACATCTTCCGCTATAAATTATGGGCGTTCGCGATTTCGTCGTTTTATGCGGGCGTTACCGGTGTTCTCTATACCTATTACCTGGGGATCGCCAATTACGAGCAGTTTCAGCTATCGGTATCGATCGATTACCTGGCGATGATCATTATCGGCGGGTTGGGGTCGATCCTCGGTTCGATCTTCGGGGCGATCTTTGTCACATTGCTGCCGATCGTCACGCGCTGGACGCTTGAAGCATTTGGCGGCCTGCTGTTTTCGCAATCCGATTTGCTCAATTCGATCGCCAATCTGCGCCTGATCATGTTTGGCGGTTTGATCATCTTTTTTCTGGTCGTCGAGCCGGAAGGGCTCGACCGCTTGTGGCGCAACGTTCGCAATTACTTCCGTGTCTGGCCATTTTCATACTAAACGCACAGCAAATTCGACAAGGGAGGACGCAGCATGACGCGGCAATCAATCAAACGGCCGGCGAACAAATGGTTGGCGCTTGCGCTGGGCGCGGCCGGAACGGTGAGCTTGGCTGGCACAGCGATCGCGCAGGACAAGACGGTGATGATCGGGGTGCAGTGCGACCGCACCGGCCCGACCCAGATTGTCGGCACGGTGCTGTGCCCCGCAATGCAGGATTACTACAACCTGATTAACTCGAAAGGCGGGATTGACGGTTACAAGATCAAAGCCCCGGAGATCGACAACGAATACAAGGTGCCGCCGGCGGTCGAGGCCTATGAGCGCCAGAAACAGGAAGGCATGGTGCTGACGACGTTCTTCGGCACACCGCAGACCGTCGCGCTCAACCAGAAGATTGAGGAAGACCACATTCCGGCGACGTCGCCCGGTTTTGGCATTTCTGCCGCGGCCGACGGCAAGCGCTATCCCTATCTGTTCCCGATCGCGGCGACGTACTGGTCGCAGGCTGCGGCCGCGGTGCAGTTTGCCAAGGACAAACTCGGCGGCGATCTGCACGGTAAAAAGATCGCCTACGTCTATTACGACAACCCGGCCGGCAAAGAGCCGATGCCGATCCTCGACGCCCTGAAAAAGCAGGAGGGGTTTGAGCTGCGCACCTTTGCGGTGCCGCCGCCGGGTGTTGAACTTGGCGCGCAGGCGCTCGACATTACCCAGCGCTTCCACCCCGATTTCATCATCGACCATCTGTTCGGGCGTTCGCCGTCGGTTGCGATCAAGGAATACAAGCGGATGGGATATCCGCTGTCGAAGGTGATCGGGCTGGTCTGGGCTTCGGCCGAAGCCGACATTCTGGCGGCCGGGGGTTGGGCTGTCGCCGAGGGGTACCATACGATCCAGTTTGCCGGCGCCGGCGACGACTACCCGATCCGCCAGGAAATCAAGGCGATGTACAAGTCGCAGAACAAGGATTTGCCAAAAACGATGGACGACACCGTCGTTTACAACCGTGGGCTGCTGCAGGCCGCGATCCATGTCGAAGCTCTGCGCAATGCGATCAAGGACACCGGCGGCAAGGCACCGACCGGCCCCGACGTCAAAAAGGGCATGGAGGAAATCCATGACTTCACGCTCGGCGGGCTGGTGCCACCGCTGCACGTCACCCCGACCGATCACGAGGGCGGCGGCTGGGTGCAGATCTTCCAGGTCAAAGGCGGCAAATTCGTGAAGGAAACCGACTGGTTCCGCGGCTATCGCGATGTCGTCGAGGCGACGTTGAAGTCGGCGGAATAATCGGCCCTTACGGATCGTCGTGATGCTGGCGCTCAACAACATCGAAGTCGTCTATGACGGCGTCATCCTGGTGCTGAAGGGCGTCTCGCTGAACGCCGAGGAGGGGCATATCACGACCCTTCTCGGCGCTAATGGCGCCGGCAAGACCACGACCCTGAAGGCGATCTCCGGCCTGCTTCACACCGAGCGCGGGCAGGTCACCAAAGGCAGCGTCGAACTCGACGGCGAGCGCCTCGACCGGCTGTTGCCGTTCGATGTCGTGCGGCGCGGGGTGGTGCAGGTGTTCGAGGGGCGGCGGGTTTTTGAGAACCTCAGCATCGAGGAAAACCTGATCGCCGGAGCGCACAGCAAAAATAGCAGTGCCGACGTTCGAATCGGCATCGAACGCGCCTATGCCAGTTTTCCGGTACTGAAGGAGCGGCGCAACCAATCCGCCGGCTATCTCTCCGGTGGCGAGCAGCAGATGCTGGTGATCGGCCGCGCCTTGATGTCCGATCCCAAGGTCATTTTGCTTGACGAGCCGTCGCTGGGGTTGGCGCCGATGATCATCGAGGAGATTTTCGGCGTGATCCGCCGCCTCAAGGAAGAACAGCGGATGACGGTATTGCTGGTGGAGCAGAACGCAAATCTGGCGCTCGACATCGCCGATCACGGCTATGTCATGGAAAATGGGCGTATCGTCCTCGAAGGCCCCGCCGACAGCCTGCGGCAGAATTCCGACATCAAGGAGTTCTACCTCGGCCTCAACGAGGCCGGTGCCCGCAAATCCTACCGCGATACTAAAAACTACCGCCGGCGCAAACGCTGGCTGTCCTGATCGTATCGCCGCAGGATTCGGCGCGCGGTTTGCGCGTCGCCGGCATCGGCGGATACTGTCCCCTCCGAGCCGCCTTCATCACGCGCGAGCAGACATGGCCACACCTCTTCCCCGCATCGCCGTTATCGGTACCGGCGGTACGATTTCGTCACTGGGCGCATCGAGCCTTGATGTGCTGGATTACCCGGATTTCGGCCAGAAACTGACCTGCGAGGCGCTGCTCGACAAATTTGCCGAGACCCGGCTGGTCGCCGACCCGGTGCCGGTGACGTTCCGGCAGGTCGGCAGCACGGCGATCGGTCCGGCGGATTGGCTGGAGCTGCGCGCGACGATCCATCGCCTGGCGCGCCAGGACAGCAGCCTGGCGGGCTTTGTGATCCCGCACGGCACCGCGACTCTCGAAGAAACCGCGTTTTTTCTCAACCTGACACTGGCCGTGAGCCAGCCGGTGGTGCTGGTCGGGGCGCAGCGCCCAGCGAGCGCGCTCGGCACCGATGCCGGGATGAACCTGGTCAACGCGCTGCGCGTTGCCGGGTCGGCTGGGGCGCGCGGCCTGGGGGTTCTCGTCGTGATGAATGATGAAATCCACCCGGCGCGCGATGTCGTCAAGACGTCGACCTACCGGGTGCAGACGTTCAAATCGCTCGATTACGGGGCGCTCGGGCATGTCGATGGCGACGGACCGCATTTCTATCGGGCTCCAGCGCAGGCGCACATGCCCGACACGCCGTTTGCCGCTCGCGAGATCACCGGGCTGCCGCGCGTCGACATTATCTATTCCTATGCCGGCGCCGATGGCGATCTGGTCGAGGCGGCGGTGAAAGCCGGTGCGAAGGGCTTGGTGTCGGCGGGGTTCGCTCCGGGGTCGCCAAGTCCGGCGCAGCAGGCGGCGTTTCTCCAAGCGGCAAAGGCCGGCACCGTCGTCGTGCAGTGCAGCCGCGCCACCGGCCGCATCGCACCGCGCCGCCGGCTGCGCGAAACCGGGATCGTCGCCGGTGAGGATTTAACGCCGCAGAAGGCGCGTATCCTGTTGATGCTGCTGCTGCTGGAAACGACCGATATCGGCGCCATCCAACAGGCGTTCCAGGCGTATTAGACCGGGTTTTCGGCGACGGCCTGCTCGGCGAGGCTGTTGTCGACCGCGACCTCGAAGGGCGTCCCTTTGGCAAAATTGCCGGAGACCAGACAGGCGACCAGCCGCTCATAACCGTCACGCGGCAGGACCGGGGTCTGGCCCCAGATGCCAAGGCTGAGGTAGCGCACGATTGCGGCGCGCAATAACGGCTCGGCAATATCCGGAAAGTAGGGCCGGATCGCGGCGACGATCTCGGGCGGTTCGGCGCGGTGCAGCCAGCGTTGCGTCCGGTAAAGGCCGCGCACCAGTTTCAGCATGTCATCGCGCTTGTCGGCGAGAACCCCGCGCCGGGCATAGAATGTCGTGTAGGAGCAAGGGCCGCGCGCCGCTGCCGCGTACCATAGATGTCCGGCCCCGGAGGCGATCAGCTCCTCGGCAATCGGCTGAAAAATCTGCGCCACATCGATATCGCCGCGCCGCACGCGCGCGGCGTTTTCCGTCATGGACCCGCCGGGGACGCGGTTGAGCGTGTCGGGGTCGATCCTCGCGCGCCGTAGATCATCCTGCAGGCACAACCAGGGCGTGGGTACCTCGCTGACCGTGCCGATGCGCGCCGTCGCCAGCGCAGCCATTGTAAAATCAGGCCGCGCCGAACCGCCGATCAGCATGAACGGGTCTCGCGTCACCGCCTCGCCAAAGCACACCAGATCGCAGTCTGGGCGCTGCTCATAGACCTGGTTGACCCGCATCGGGCCGCCCCAGGCGACATCGGCGGAACCGTCAAACAGCGCGTCGTGCGCGACACCGGGTTTTGGCGCCGCGACAAACCGCACCTCCAGCCCTTCCTGTTCATAGGCACCGCGGGTCAATGCCGCGTAATATGGCGTATAGAACAGGCCGCGCAGCGATTCTTGGATAACGATTGCCATCGCTGCCTATCCCGCCCGCAACATGGCCGTCGCCGCATCGGCGAAGACCTGTGCGCCGAGCACGATGTCTTCTTCCTTTGTGTCTTCAGACCAGTGGTGACTGACACCGCGAATGCTCGGCACGAACATCATCGCCGCGCGCGTCCGGCGCGACAAAATTTGTGCGTCGTGTCCAGCGCCGCTCGGCATCCGCAAATGCTGCTTCGGTGCATGCTGCTCGGCAGCGGCTTCGATCAGGGCGCAGAACCCGGCATCCATCGCCGCGGGTTCACTTTTAGACGTCGGCTCGACCGTGCAGCGGCAGGGGCCGTCGCGGTCGCTGGTGTAGACCAGTTCGAGCAGCGCCTTTTCAAAGCGCTGCAGCATGGTCGTGTCGGTATCGCGGAACTGCACCTGCATCTCGGCGCGCCCGGGGACGATGCTCGGGGCATTCGGGTCAAGCAGCATGCGGCCGATCGTCCATACCGTGTGCGGTCCCGAAAGCGCGGCGAAACGATCATGGATGCGGTTGGCGAGGCGCACCATCGCCACCCCGGCATCCCGGCGCCGCCGCATCTGCGTCGTTCCGGCATGGTTCTGTTCGCCGGTGAAGGTGACCCAGTAATTCCAGGCACCGATGATTGCCTCGACAACGCCGATTCGCAGGCCGGCGGTTTCGAGCGTGTTGCCCTGCTCGATATGCGCCTCGAAATAGCCGAGATAGCGTTGCGGGTCGATCAGTTCGCGTTTGCGCCCGGCATATCCCGCCTCGGCGAGCGCGTCCGGCAGGCTTTTGCCGTCGCGGCTGGCCGCGCTGTCGATCTCGGCATCGCTCAGCGACTCGGTGAACGAGCGGCTGCCCAGCATATTGCCGTAATGGCCTTCTTCGTCGGCCCAGGCCACGGTGTCGACCCCGATCCCGGGATCGCCGGCCAGGGTGCGCGCCAGTTCAAGCCCGTACACGACGCCGAGCGCACCATCGAGCCAGCCGCCATGCGGCTGCGTCTCGCTGTGCGAGCCGACCAGCAGGGAACGCGCGACGTTGCGGTTGCGGCCGATGACGTTGCCAATGCCGTCGATCGTCACGTCGAGGCCGGCGGCGGCATATTGCTCCGCCAGCCACTGGCGCGACGCGACATCATCGGGCGAATAGGTCGGCCGGTGTACGCCGGTCTTGTATCGCCCGAAATCGGCCAGCCGTTTCAGATCGGCCAGTACTCGATCGCCATTCGTTTTCGGCATCTGCGTATCTCCAACGCCGGGTCGAACCTGTCAGCAATTTAATCCGCCCCATCGTGTCGCCCGTGGGGAGGCCGCCTGATCGCCTGCGTATTCTATTGCAAGGCCGTTTCCAACAGGGATTGCCACGGGAGTGTCCAGATGAACAGATCGATCGTTGCTGGCGCCGCCTTGATTGCGGGTATTGCGATCGCGTCGCCGATGCTCGCATGGTCAGCCTCCGATCCGGGCCAGCAAGCGGCGCAAGCCGGCCCCGGTCCGCAAGGCAGCGGAGATGAGGGCAGGGGTCCCGAAAACAGGGGACCCGAAAGCAGGGTATCGGGCGGCGATTTTAATTCTGACGCCGGCGAACACGGCCCGATGAGGCACCGTCATGGCGGCTGGATGGCGAACATGATGCACCGGATGTCGCCGCAGCAGCGCTGTGAAGAGCGCCTGGCGCGGCGCGCCGGCATGATCGCCTACACGATCACCAAACTGAACCTGACGCAGGACCAGCAAACCGCGTGGGACAAGGTGCGCGGACCGTTGAAAGCCGCTGGCGACAAGGAACGCCAGCTCTGCGCCGACCTCAAGCCGCGCGATCAGCGCGCCGCCGAAACCGTGCTCGACCGGCTCAATCATCGCGAGCAGTCTCTGTCGGTCAAATTGGCGGCGATCCAGCAGGTAAAGCCCGCAATGGACCAGTTTTATCAGGCGCTCTCGCCGGACCAGAAGGCGATCGTCGACCATCCGTTCCACCGCCGCTAACCGCCGATTCGCAAATCCGCCGCCAGACCACTTAGCTCCGCAATTTATAGCGCTGGATCTTGCCGGTGGCGGTTTTCGGCAGGCTGTCGCAGAACTCGATCCAGCGTGGGTATTTCCACACGCCGATCCGATCTTTGACGTGTGATTGCAGCGTCGCGGTCAGGGCGGCGAGGTCGTCGCGGGGCGCAATTTCCTGCAGCACGATAAACGCGTGCGGCTTGACCAGCCCGTCGCCGTCGGTGCGGCCGACAACCGCCGCTTCGAGCACCGCCGGATGGCCGATCAGCGCTTCCTCGACCTCGAATGGCGATACCCAGATGCCGCCGACCTTGAGCATGTCGTCGCTGCGTCCGCAATAGCGGTAATAGCCGTCGGCGTCGCGCGTGTAGGTGTCACCGGTATGAGTCCATTCGCCGCGAAACGTGCCGCGCGATTTTTGTCGCTGGTTCCAGTAGCCGTCGGCGGCGCTGGGGCCTTGCACCACCAGTTCGCCGGGCTCCCCGGTGGACACGTCGCGGCCGAAATCGTCGACAATGCGCAGCGCATAGCCCGGCACGGCCTTGCCGGTGGTGCCGTAGCGGATGTCGTTCGGCCGGTTCGACAGAAAGATGTGAAGCATCTCGGTCGAGCCGATGCCGTCGAGAATGTCGCTGCCGACCCTGTCGCGCCAGCGATGCCCGATATGCTCGGGTAACGGCTCACCGGCCGAAATACAGCGGCGCAGCCGATCGGAGCCGGCGCCCTTCCCGATCTCGGAATGCGCCAGCATTGCCGCATACAGCGTCGGCACGCCGGCAAAGATCGTCGGCCGGTGCTGGCGCATCATCGCCAGTACCGCATCGGGGGTCGGCCGGTCGGGGAACAGAACCGTGCAGGCGCCGACCGCCATCGGGAAGGTCATCGAATTGCCCAGCCCATAGGCGAAAAACAGTTTCGCGGCTGAGAACATCACATCGTCTTGCATGATGCCGAGCACCTGCGCGGCATAGGTGTCGGCGGTCGCCTTGAGGCTGGAATGGACGTGCCGCACGCCTTTCGGCATACCGGTCGAGCCCGAGGAGTACAGCCAGAAGGCGGTCTCGTCGGGCGAGCATTCCTCGAGCGGCTGCGAGCCGCCGCCGGCGAGGAATTGCGTGAAGGCGCCGGGGCTGCCGTCCGGATTGCTGACGACGACCCGGCCGACCCGCCGCGCCGCCGGCCGCAACGCCGGCAACAGCGGCGCCGACACGAACAAGGCCGCCGCCCGGCTGTCGCCGAGGATATAGCCGGTGATGTCGGCCGGCAGCAACGTGTTGATCGGCACCGGCACGACCCCGGCGCGCAACGCACCCCAGAACGCGATCGGAAAATCCACCGTGTCCAGCATAACCAGCGCGATCCGCCGCTCGCGCTCGATGCCGGCCGCCCGCAACCCCGCCGCAAACCGCGCCGATGCCGCCGCCAACTCGGCATAACTCAGGCAACGCCACGGATCGACAAACGCCACATGCCCGCCACGCCCCTCCCGCACATGCCGGTCGACAAAATAATCATAGGCGTTGCCGGGACCGTCGCTCATCTCCGCCTCCCGCGCCGTGGCGCCGCCGCCCGTGCCGGTCGTTTGCGCGGGCTGCCGATTATCTGCAAGTCCGTCAGATGCGCCAGCATCGACACATCGCGCACCTTCGTGTCGCTGAGATAAAGGGTGCGCAGCCCGGTCAGCCCGGCGAGCGGCGCGGCGTCGCTGACCCCGGTGTTGCTGAGATAAAGGAATTGCAGCCCGGTCAGCCCGGCTAACAAATCTGGGCGGCTGAACGTTCCACGGGGAAATTCCAATCGGCGGATGTGCGGAACCCACGATTCCGGCGGGGCCTTGCCGGTGAGGATCATCGCCAGCGCCTGCGCCTCGACATCCTCCGGCACCGGCTCCGGCAGGCGCGGGGTCAGCGTCGCCGGGCCATCGCGTTCCAGACCGCGCCCCGCGGCGGCCAGGGCCAGCAAGGCCTCACGCAGATCGGGTGGGCGCGTATCGGCGAGGGCCACGACGTAATCGGCGGCGTCGGCCAGCGTTGCACCCGAGCGCCGCGACAGCTCGGCATTGCCCGGCGACACCGCACCGGCCAATGCCGCCGCCGCCAACTCGGCCAGTGCGAGAACCAGATTGTCGGCCTCGGCTGTCGCGCGGTTGCCGAGCTTGCGCCCCATCGGCGCCCGGCCGGGCGCGTGCTCGTTGGCCAGCGCGACGAGCCGTGCCAGCCGCCCCGCATCGACGGCGCCGATGATATTCCGGGTGTGCGCCGCGACCACCACCGTTTCGGGCGAACGAGGGCGGGCCGCCGCCGCGAGCATCCGGCCCGCCTCGTCATCCCACAACACGACGCTGGGAAAACCGCGCGCCCACGGCGCCCCAGTGTGGACGAGGTCAAGCAAGGCGCCGCGGGTAGCCGGGTCGAGCGCCGCGTCGCGGTCCTGCTGGCGCACATCGTCATCGGTCTCGCGATAGCGCGCGAGCTGCTGCAACAACGGGTAGATGACACCAAGCCGGCCGGCGAGTTCCCCCGGCTCGCGATCGATCTCCGCCTGAAACTCCGCGGCGGCTGTCGGCAATTCGGTGAAGTATTCGGAGTTGCCGAAACGCTTGTCGCGCCCCTCCGGACCGCACGCCGCGACCAGCCGCGCCGCCATCCGGCGCAGCGCCTGCTGCATCTGCGCCCGCAACGGGTCGGCGGCAGCCTGCCGGTCTTCCGGCGCTGCGGCCGGGTCCGGCACGAATTTCGGCTCGCTGTCGATCACCCAGCGCCCGGCCCCCGGATTGGCCGCCGCCCCGGCAACCGCCGTGCCATGCCGCTCGGCTACGGCCGCCTGGTAAGCTTGCCGAAGTGTCTCGCGCGGCTCCGTGCCGCTGGTTCTGTCTTGTCCGAATAGCGCGCGCAGCAGCGGCTCGATCTCGGTTGGCAGCGCCTTGCCCTTGCACCAGTTCGACACCGTGTTGGCGGACGCTCGGCTTTGCGAACGTTCACGGGGGCTGTCGATGGCTCGGGCCAACGCAGCGTAGCTGCGCGCAAGCGCTTTGCGGCTGCTATCCAGCAACGCCGCGAAGCGGGCCAGCGCCACGCCTTTGCGGCGCAATTCGTTTGCGGCTGCTCTCATTGCGCGGCGCCGAGTTCAGGAGTCGTGGCGGTTTTGACCTGCTTTGGGATCGCCACCATGAGATACCAGCACTGGCTCGCCGCAATTTATTGTGCAATTGGCGTTATTCTACTCCTTGATGGAGCGTTGGCGCACGCAATCTGCGCGTCTGCGGCCGGCCTCGTTTATACTCTGAGCGGTCACCACCCGCCGGAAAGCCGGCACGCCCCGACGCGCGCGCGTCGGCTGATACGGCGACGGCGGCTACACCACTGAGCCGTAGGATGGGTAGAGCGCAGCGAAACCCATCACTCGGCGCGCTCTGGACGGTGGGTTTCGCTGCGCTCTAGCCACCCTGCGAGACCGGCTGTCATTGCGAGCGTGGTGAAGCAATCCCAGGCCGCAGGAGGCTTCTGCGGATGGGGATTGCTGCGTCGCCTTCGGCTCCTCGTAATAACGGACAGTTTCCGCTCCTCCGGCTCGACCCCGTCGCGTCTGCCATGACCTCGCGTCGCGGACCGGCTGGCATCGCCGCCGGCCACAGCTTATCTTACCTCCATGCAACCATTGCTCGTGACCGAACGCCCGCAGGGCGATATCGAACAGCCGTTCCGGATTCATTCGGAGTTTTCGCCAGCGGGGGACCAGCCGCAGGCGATTGAAGAGTTATGCGAAGGCCTGGCGCGCGGTGAACGCGATCAGGTGCTGCTCGGAGTCACCGGCTCGGGCAAGACATTTACGATGGCGCATGTCATCGCGCGGCTCGGGCGGCCGGCGATCGTGCTGGCGCCGAACAAGACGCTGGCGGCGCAGCTTTACGGGGAGATGAAGAGCTTTTTCCCCGAAAATGCTGTCGAATACTTTGTCTCGTATTACGATTACTATCAGCCGGAAGCTTATGTGCCGCGCACCGACACGTATGTTGAAAAGGAATCGTCGCTGAACGAGCAGATCGACCGCATGCGCCACTCGGCGACGCGGGCGATCCTCGAACGTCGCGATGTAATCGTCGTTGCCTCGGTGTCCTGCATTTACGGTATCGGTTCGGCCGAAACCTACGCAAAAATGACCGAATCGATCACGACAGGCGAAAAGATCAACCGTAACAAGCTACTGGCGCAGTTTGTTGAGCTGCAATACCGGCGCAACGACCATAATTTCCTGCGCGGCAGCTTTCGGGTGCGTGGCGACACGATCGAGATCTTCCCGGCGCATTACGAAGATCGCGCCTGGCGCATCTCGCTGTTTGGTGACGAGGTTGAAGGGATTCACGAAATCGATCCGCTGACCGGCGAAAAACTGGCGGCGCTGCAATCGGTCAAGGTCTACGCCAACAGCCATTATGTGACGCCGCGCCCGACGCTGTTGCAGGCGATCGACCAGATCAAGCGCGACCTGCGCATCCGCCTCGACGAATTGCACCACGAAGGCAAGCTGCTCGAAGCGCAGCGGCTGGAACAGCGCACCACCTACGATGTCGAGATGATCGAGGCGACGGGGGCGTGCGCCGGCATCGAAAACTATTCGCGCTATCTGACCGGGCGGGCTCCCGGCGAGCCGCCGCCGACGTTTTTCGAATATATGTCGCGCGACGCGCTGGTCATCGTCGATGAAAGCCATGTCACCGTGCCGCAGCTTGGCGGTATGTTCGGCGGCGACTGGACGCGCAAGACCTGCCTCGCCGAGTTCGGCTTCCGGCTGCCGTCTTGCACTGACAATCGGCCGCTCAAATTTGAGGAATGGGAAAAGCTCCGCGGGCCGACGGTGTTCGTGTCGGCGACGCCCGGGCGGTGGGAGATGGAGCATGCCGGCGGGGTCTTCGTCGAGCAGATTGTCCGCCCCACTGGGCTCGTCGATCCGCCCTGCATCATCCGCCCGACCGACACCCAGGTGGATGATCTAATGGCCGAATGCCGCGACGCGGCCGCCAAGGGGCAGCGCGTGCTGGTCACAACCTTGACCAAGAAGATGGCCGAAGCGCTGACCGAATACCTGCACGAGGCCGGGCTGCGGGTGCGCTACATGCACTCGGACGTCGATACGATCGAGCGCATCGAGATCATCCGCGATCTGCGGCTCGGGGTGTTTGACGTGCTGATCGGCATCAACCTGCTGCGCGAGGGGCTGGATATCCCGGAATGCGCGCTGGTCGCGGTGCTCGACGCCGACAAGGAGGGATATCTGCGGTCGCGCACCTCGCTGATCCAGACGATCGGCCGCGCGGCGCGTCATGTCGATGGCCGCGCCATCCTCTACGCCGACCGCATGACCGACAGCCTCAAGGCGGCGATCGCCGAGACCGACCGTCGGCGCGAGAAGCAGCAGGCGTATAACGCCGCCAACGGCATCACTCCGGAAAGCGTGCGGCGCGGCATTTCTGACATTCTCGACAGCATGTATGAGCGCGACCATGTCACGGTAGGTCTCGGCGAGAGCGACGCCGGGCACTACCAGGGCAAGGATCTGAAGGCGGTGCTTGTCGATCTCGAAAAGCGCATGCGCACCGCCGCCGGCGATCTCGAATTCGAAGAGGCGGCGCGGCTGCGCGACGAAATCCGGCGGCTTGAGCAGGCCGAACTCGGCCTCGCCGAGGCCCAGGCAGGTGGTGGCCAGCGCGGACGCTCGACCGGCGGACGGGCCGGGATGTCGGCGCGCGAGATGACGCGTGCCAAAGTGCGCGCCCGAGCGCAGGGCCGGAAAGCACGCCGTGCCCGAGCTTGAACGCAACGCCGACGGCGAATTGACCGGAGCTGCCGCGCCGTTCCCGGTGCCCAAGGCGGCGCTGGTGACCGGCGGGGCGCGTCGGATCGGACGCGCGATGGTCTTGGCCTTGGCCGATTCCGGTTATGCCGTGGCAATCCACCATCACCGCTCGCGCGCGGCTGCCGAGGCGCTGGCAGCGGAGATTGTGCGAGGTGGCGGCAAGGCGGTGGCGGTGGCGGCCGATCTTGTCGATGAGGCGGCGCTGGCAGATTTGCTGCGCGACGCGGAGGCGGCGCTTGGTCCGATCGGGGTTCTGGTCAACAACGCCTCAATCTTCGAAAACGACACGGTGACGACGGTGACGCGCGCCGGCTGGGACTCGCATCTTGCGGTCAATCTCAGGGCGCCTTTTGTCCTGATGCAGGAATTTGCCGCACGGCTGCCGGCCGGGGCCGGCGGCGTCGTCATCAACCTGCTCGACGAGCGGGTGTGGAAGCTGACGCCGTACTTCGTTTCCTACACGCTGAGCAAGGTCGGCTTGTGGACACTGACCCAGACGATGGCGCTGGCGTTGGCGCCGCGCATCCGGGTCAACGGGATCGGCCCCGGCCCGACAATGCCGAGCCCGCGGCAGAGCGCGGAACAATTCGCCGAACAGTGCCGCATCATGCCGCTGGGGCGCGGCACCAGCCCGGATGAGATCGCCGCGGCGTTGCGCTTTATCCTTGCGGCGCCGGCGATGACGGGCCAGATGATCGCCCTCGACGGCGGCCAGCATCTCGGTTGGGCGCAGCCCCGGCAGGTTGTTTCGATCGAATGAAGGAAGCGGATCCGGGCCGGTCGCCGGCAGAATTTGCCGGATTTAAGCGCTGGAAATCGCTCGCATCTTCGCCGTGGAATCTGAGTTGTACACATTCCATGTGTCGGAATAGAGACAGGCGATTGGTAGCGCTGATTTACCGATTTATTACCGGCGGTATACGCTTGACACATTAAAATTTAGCATAATCAATAACTTAAAATTATGCCTAAATTTTAGGCAATGGTTTGAGGGTGAGAGAATGGCTGACCTGCGGGGTCTGCGGAGACAGGTTTTCGACAGACTTATCCCCAGGTTTGGTGGATAGCTGCAAGGGCCGGGATACTGATGGCGACGCAGTCTGCTGATACGACAACCAAGCCTTCCCGGCGGCGCGTGGCGGCGCCCCTCGACCCGCGTCGCAGCCCCGAGGAGTTGGCGAACGCAGCGTCGAACGGCGAATTGCCGATCGAGGAGACGGGACAGGAGGCGCGTCCGGCCGGCGGCAATATCGCGGCTGGCGTCGCAGTGATCCGCGCGGCGTTGCGCAACGTGCCGGCCAGCCCCGGCGTCTATCGCATGCTCGACCGCAAGGGCGACGCCGTCTATGTCGGCAAGGCGCGCAACCTGAAGGCGCGGGTGCAGAATTACACGCACCCGGCCGGGCTGTCGAACCGGCTGCGCCGCATGATAGCGGAGACCCATTCATTCGAGATCGTCGTCACGGCGACCGAAGCTGAAGCGCTGCTGCTCGAATGCAATATGATCAAGCGACTGATGCCGCGCTACAATGTGCTGCTGCGCGACGACAAATCGTTTCCGTTTATCCATCTGACCGCCGACCACGAATTTCCGCAACTCACCAAATTCCGTGGGGCGCGCGACAAACCCGGCTCATTTTTCGGGCCGTTCGCATCGGCCGGCGCAGTCAACCGCACGCTGATCGCGCTGCAAAAGGCATTTCTGCTGCGCTCGTGCAGCGACAGCATTTTCAACAACCGCGCGCGGCCCTGCCTGCTGTTTCAGATCAAGCGGTGCAGTGCGCCGTGCGTCGGGCGTATCGGCCATGACGATTACGCCCGCCTGATGGATCAGGCGCAGTTATTTCTGTCCGGCCGCAGCCAGGACATCCAGCAGCGCCTCGCGGCCGAAATGGAAAAGGCATCGGAAGCGCTGGATTTTGAGGCTGCGGCTCTGGTCCGCGACCGCATCCGCGCGCTGTCCTTGGTGCAGGGGCACCAGGACATTTATGTGCAGGGCATCGTCGATGCCGATGTGATCGCAGCACATCAGGCCGGCGGCCAGACCTGCGTGCAGGTGTTCTTTTTCCGCGGCGGGCATAATTGGGGTAACCGGGCCTATTTCCCGAGCCATGATCGGCAGATGCCGGTCGAGGATGTGCTGACCGCGTTTGTCGGGCAATTCTACGACAACCGGTCGAAACCGCCCCTGGTGTTGCTGAGCCACAGGCTCGTCGAACAAGAGCTGATCGAGGAAGCACTGTCGATCGGTGGCGGCAAGGTGACGCTGGCGGTGCCGCAGCGCGGCGATAAGAAAAAACTGGTCGACCGCATCGCCAGCCAGGCGCGCGAGGCGCTCGGCCGGCGCCTCGCCGAGAGTTCATCGCAGCGCCAATTGCTCGACGGCGTTGCCGCAGCGCTGGGGTTGGACGCAACGCTCAACCGCATCGAGGTGTATGACAACAGCCATATACAAGGAGCGTACGCGGTCGGCGCAATGATCGTCGCCGGTCCGGATGGGTTGATGAAAAACGCCTACCGCAAATTCAACATCCGTGGCTCGGAAGGTTTGGCGGGCGTCACCGCCGGTAGATCGGAAACCAGCCCGCGCGTCACCGGCGGCGACGATTACGCGATGATGCGCGAGGTGTTTCGCCGGCGCTTCGGCCGCGCGCTCAAGGAGGACCCGGAACGTGAGCGCGGCATGTGGCCCGATCTGGTGCTGATCGACGGCGGGCAGGGGCAGCTGACGGTTGCGCGCGAGATTTTCGCCGAACTCGGCATCGAGGACCAACCGGTCGCGGCGATCGCCAAAGGTCCCGACCGCAACGCCGGGCGCGAGCGGTTTTTCGTCCGCGACCGGCCACCGATCTCGCTTGAGCCGCGCGATCCCGTGTTGTACTTTTTGCAGCGGCTGCGCGACGAAGCGCATCGTTTTGCGATTGGCACGCATCGCGCCAAGCGCGCCAAGGCGATCGGCCAGTCGCCACTCGACGAAATTCCGACGATCGGCGCACGGCGCAAGCAGGCATTGCTGCATCATTTCGGGTCGGCCCGCGCTGTCGCCCGTGCTGGGCTGGCGGAAATCGAGCGCGTGGGCGGCATCAGCAAGACTGTCGCAAAAAAGGTTTATGACCACTTCCACGCTGACGGCTAAGATGCCTGTTGGCCCCGACGAACCTTGCGTTGTTGCTATGCCTGCCTGTTGGAGGGAAGTGTGTCGCTGACCAGTCTTCCCAATGTACTGACCTTGTCGCGCATTCTGGTGATCCCGATCGTCGTTGCGACCTTCTTTGTCGAGGGTGATGCCGCGCGCTGGTTCGGGTGCGCCCTGTTTTCGGCCGCCGGGGTGACTGATTGGCTCGATGGCCACATGGCCCGCCGCTGGTCGCAGCAATCCGAATTGGGCCGGTTTCTCGATCCGATCGCCGATAAATTGTTGGTCGCCGCGACATTGTTGATGCTGGCCGCGACGGCTCGGGTTTCGAGCGGTGCTGTATTGCCGGCGCTGGTCATTCTGTGCCGCGAAATTCTGGTATCGGGGTTGCGCGAATATCTTGCCGAGTTGCGTGTCGGTTTGCCGGTGTCGCGGCTGGCGAAATGGAAGACGGCGATCCAGATGTTCGCGATCGGCGTACTGATCGTCGGCGACGCCGGCCCCGGTTTTGCGCCGGTGAAATCAATCGGCGAAGTCCTGTTATGGGTGGCCGCGCTGCTGACGCTGGTGACCGGCTATGACTATCTGCGGCTGGGGCTGGGGCACATGATCCAGGCAACGCCGCCGCGGCACGGGAAGCCGCAACATCTCACCTAGCAGCCACCCGCGGTCGAGGGGTTCGCGGACACGCTTGCACGCTGTACCGTTGACGCCTAAGTGACATAACGGGTGAACCGCGATGCGTATCCTCGGCCTTGCCGGCTGGAGCGGCAGCGGCAAGACGACATTGTTGACCGCGGTTGTTCCCGAACTTGTGTCGCGCGGCCTCAAGGTATCGACGGTCAAGCATGCTCACCACGAATTTGACATCGACCGGCCCGGCAAGGATTCCTGGCGACATCGGCTGGCAGGGGCCAGCGAAGTCATGGTCTCGTCAGCGCGGCGCTGGGCCTTGATGCATGAATTGCGTGACGAGCCGGAACCGGCGCTCGACGATCTGGTGCGGCACATGACACCGGTCGATTTGCTGCTGGTGGAAGGCTTCAAACAGCACCCGCACCCGAAAATCGAGGTGTATCGGCCGGTGGTCGGCAAACCGCTGCTGTATCCCGACGACCCGTTCGTCGTGGCGATCGCAACCGATGAACCGCTCGCCGCGCCGCTACCGCTCCTGCCGCTCGATGATCCGCCGGCGGTGGCGCGATTTATTTGCGACCATCTCGGGCTTGCCTGATGGCGCAACTGACGGACGATTGCTTTGCGTTTGGCGGCGAGTTGCTGTCGGTCGATGCGGCGTTGGGGCTGATTGGGCAGCGCGTCG
This sequence comes from Allostellaceae bacterium, assembly GCA_036268425.1. GTDB lineage: Bacteria > Pseudomonadota > Alphaproteobacteria > ATCC43930 > CGMCC-115725 > DATARH01. The sequence goes on along the minus strand of DATAUE010000149.1, from coordinate 489,552 downwards.
CACCGGTGGTCGATGTTGAAGACGTGGCGCTGGCGGCGGCGGCCGGGCGCATTCTGGCGTCCGACCTGATCGCCGGCATGGATGTGCCGCCGCATGACAACAGCGCGGTAGACGGTTATGCGATCGTGCATGCCGATCTGTCGGCTGATGGTGAGACCATCCTGCCTGTCGGCGGTCGCGCGGCCGCAGGGCATCCCCTCGGGCGGCCGGTAGGGCCTGGCGAGGCGATCCGAATTTTTACCGGTGCGCCGATGCCCGATGGCGCCGACACGGTCATGATGCAGGAGGATTGTGTCGCGGCGGAGGGCCGGGTGCATCTGAAGCCCGGTATCCGCAAAGGCGCAAACCGGCGCCACGCCGGCGAGGACATCGCCCGTGGGGCTGTGACGCTGACCGCCGGGCGACGCCTGAAGCCGGCCGATCTGGGTCTGGCAGCGGCGCTTGGCAATGCGACGCTGCCGGTGTTCCGGCCATTGCGGGTGGCCCTATTGTCGACCGGTGACGAGGTCTGCGAAGTCGGTGCGCCGCTGGCCGCCGGCGCCATCTACGATGCCAACCGCCACATGCTGGCAGCGCTGCTGCGCTCGCTCGGCTGCATCGTCACCGATTTCGGCATTCAGCCCGACCGCGCGGCGAGGCTTGTTGACACGCTCGCCGCGGCATCGGCCGCGCACGATCTGGTTGTGACCTCGGGCGGGGTATCGACCGGCGAGGAAGACCACGTCCGCACCGCCATCGAAACGCTCGGCCGGCTCGATTTTTGGCGCCTTGCGATCAAGCCCGGCCGGCCGGTGGCGCTGGGACAGCTACGCGGCGTGCCGCTGATCGGCCTGCCCGGCAATCCCGTCGCGGCGGCGCTGACTTTCGCCATATTGGGACGGCCGCTGATCCTGCGTCTAGCCGGCGCGGCGATGACGCCGCCGCTGAGTTTCCCGGTTCAGACCGATTTTTCGCATCGCAAAAAGACCGGCCGGCGCGAGTATCTGCGCGCGACGCTGGGGCGAGATAACGGCAGTGTGGTGGTGCGCAAATACAAGAAGGACGGCGCCGGCATCCTGTCGTCGATTGTGCAGTCGGATGGGTTTGCCATTCTCGACGAAAGCATCGGCGATGTGACGCCGGGCGTAACGGTCGATTTTCTGCCGTTCTCCGAGGTGTTCGGGTCGTGAAGCTGTTGTATTTCGCATGGCTGCGGGCGCGCATCGGACATGCCGAGGAGGTCTTCCCCCTACCCGAGGGCGTGCATAATGTTGCCGGCCTGCTGGACTGGTTGCGTGGCCGCGGCGGCAATTACGCCGAGGCGCTGAAGGATTCATCGGTGATCCGCGTCGCAGTCAACCAGGAATATGTCGGCCTGACACACCCGATCCGCGACGGCGACGAGATCGCGGTGTTTCCGCCAATGACCGGGGGCTGAACAATGATCCGGGTACAGCGCGAGGATTTCGACGTTGGCGTCGAACTCGACCGGGTGGCGAAAGGCGATCACAGCATCGGCGGCGTCGCCAGCTTTATCGGGCTGGTACGCGACATGGGAGGCCCACAGCGGGTTGCGGCGCTGACCCTCGAACACTACCCCGGAATGACCGAGAAAAAGCTGGCTGAGATCGAGGCCGAGGCCAATCGGCGCTGGCCGCTATCGGCATCGCTGATTATCCACCGCTACGGCCGGTTGGAGCCGGGCGATCGCATCGTGCTGGTGGCAACGGCATCGCCACACCGCGAGGCGGCGCTCGCCGCCTGTCATTTCCTGATCGACTGGCTCAAAACCGATGCGCCGTTCTGGAAACGCGAAGAAACACCGCACGGTGAGCGATGGGTCGAGGCGCGTCACGAGGATGACGAGGCGGCACGGCGCTGGCGCAACCCGGCCCGGTGAGGGGCCGCGTCCGAAAAGACTCAGCTCATAGTCTTCCCGATCCCGCGCGTGACTGATCCCAAGCGCGGGGTCCTGTTCAAAGTATTTCGCAAGTGCGAGATTAACGGCGACGCGAACACTCGCCCACAACGGCCAATGCGTTCGGCCGCCAGAGATGCCTATTCATGTCCGAGCCATCGGCTGCTGCCCCTCCGCTGCCCGACGCGCCCCCCTCTGCCGCTCCGCCGCCGTCGTTGCGGCGGCAGCGAGATATCGTTGTTCGGCTCGTCGTGATCGTTGTGGCGGCAGCGATCGTCGCGCTGTTCGCGACACAATGGAACCGCTGGATCGGCGACGGTACCCGGCAAACCACCGACGACGCCTATATCCGCAGCGACATCACCCCGCTCAGCGCCAAGGTTGAGGGGTATGTCAAACGCGTCCCGGTGGAGGATTACCAGCGGGTCAAGGCCGGCGACCTGCTGATCGAAATCGATGATTCGGATTATCAAGCGCAGGTCGCGGAAGCCGAGGCGGGGGTACTCGGCGCACAAGCCGCGATCGAAAACATCAAATCGCGCAAAGCGGCGCAACATGCCCAGATTGCCGACGCCCAAGCTGCGGTCACCGCGACGCAGGCCGATGTCGATCGCAGCCAACTCGAAGCCGCCCGGCAGCGCGCCTTGCTCGCCACCACCTTCGGCACTCAGCAGCGGGTTGAGCAGGCCAATGCCGAGCAGAAACGCCTTGCCGCCACATTAGCCAGCAAGCAGGCCGAACTCAGCGGCCAGCAACGCCAGATGGCGGTGCTCGATACCCAGGAACTGCAGTTGCGCGCCGATGCCAAGGCGCGTCAGGCCGCTCTCGATCTCGCCAAGATCAATCTCGGCTATACGAAAATCGTCGCCCCGGTCGCCGGCATGGTTGGTGAGCGCGGCGTGCGCGTCGGGCAGTATGTCCATGCCGGCACGCAGGTTATCTCGGTCGTACCGCTCGATGATATCTGGGTCAGCGCCAACTACAAGGAAACCCAACTGACCCATGTCGCGATCGGCCAGCGTGCCGAACTCCGCGTCGATACGTTTCCCGGGGTTGTGATCGGCGGCTGGGTCGAAGGCATTGCGCCGGCCAGCGGCTCGCAGTTCAGTCTGCTGCCGCCGGACAACGCGACCGGCAATTTCACCAAAGTGGTGCAGCGCATCCCGGTCAAATTGCGGATCAAACCCGATAACCCGCTTGCCGGCCGGCTGCGGCCCGGCATGTCGGTCGAAGCGACGATCCTGACCGATACGACCCCGCCGCCGCCGTGAAGCCAGCACCATGACCATGACCGTCAATTTTCGCGAAACTCCGCCGACGCTGCTTGGTTGGGGAATTTGCGAGCGGCCGGTGATCGGTGTCATCGCAGTGCTGGCAGGCGCCTTTATCTCGACCCTCAATGTGCGCATCACCAGCTTCGGCCTCGCCGATATCCGCGGCGGCATCGGCCTCAGCTTTGATGAAGGGGCCTGGATCAGCACGGTCTTTTCCGCGGCACAGATGGTCGTGACCCCAGCGGCGGCATGGATGAGCACGGTGCTCAGCACGCGGCGGGTGCTGCTGTGGACCGGCACCATTTTTGCGGTCGGTTCGCTGCTGCCGCCGTTCGTTGCCGATTACCATACCTTGCTGGCGTTGCAGCTGATCCGCGGGCTGGCAGTGGGGGCATTTATTCCGGCGGCGCTTGGCTTCATTTTGCGCAGCCTTGCACCGCGTTGGTGGATCTGGGGCATCGCCGCCTATGCCTTCCGCTTTGTCTTTTCGCAGAATATCGGCGGTGCAATCGAAAGTTTCTATTCCGAGACCGGCCACTGGCAATGGATCTTCTGGCAGAACTCGCTGATCACCCCGGTGATGCTGCTGCTGGTGGCGATTTCGATGCCGCATAGGCCGGTCGATCGGGGGTTGCTCGCGCGCACCGATTGGGCCGGGATCATTTATGCTGGCCTTGGCTTTGGCCTGATCTATGCGGCACTCGACCAGGGAAATCGCCTCGATTGGCTCAATTCCGGTGTCATCTGCGGCCTGATGCTGGCGGGCACGTTGCTTGTTGTCGCCTTTGTCGTCCAGGAGGCGCGGTTTTCATTTCCGCTGATCCATTTGCGGGTTTTGATAACCCGCAACATCGCGATTCCGTCGATCCTGATCTCGGTTTACGGGTTCGGCGTAATGGCGACCGCGTTCGTGTTGCCGGATTACATGACCCGAGTACAAGGGCTGCGCACCTTGCAGATCAGCGACACGCTGAACTGGATCGCGCTGCCACAACTCGTGCTGGTGCCGTTGGTGGCGCTGCTGTTGCGGCGGATCGATGCGCGGCTGCTGCTGGTCTTCGGGTTTGCGATGATCGCGATCGGCAGCTGGATGAATGTCGGGCTGACGCACGATTGGGCCAATGACGATTTCGTTCCGGCGCAATGCATCGAGGCGGTCGGCCTCGCTTTTGCGATTACCGCGTTGGTGACGTTCGCGGTGGCCAACATCTCGCCGCCGCAAGCCGCGGCGATCGCCGCGACGGTGCAGATCGCCCGGCTGTTCGGCAACGAGGTCGGCACGGCAGTCATCCAGACCTATGTCCGGGTGCGTGAACAGACCTATTCGCAGTTGATCGGCGTGCATGTGAAGGCGGGGGCGTCAGCCACCGAAGGCGCCGCGGCGCTGCTGGCCAGTCCGTTCGGCAACCGGCAGACCGGGCTGGGTGATGCCGCCGCGCAAGGTATCGGCGTCCTTGCCGGCCGGGTCCAGCACGAGGCCTATGTGCTGGCCTATATCGATGCGTTTTGGTTGATCGCGTGGGTTTCGGTGCTGGGAATCCTGCTGGTTGCCTTCCTGCGTCGGCCGCCGCCCAATCCGCTGACGCCGCCGCGCATCGCGACCTGACCAGGGCACCGCACGGCATTTCGCCCGCAACCGAGCCGTACTGACAGAGTTTCGGTCACCTTGGCCGGGCTGTGCCCGGCCATCCACGGAGAGATTCAGAGGTATCGTCGACCCCCGGGCCAAGCCCGGGGGAAGTGAGGTTTTGGCGCTGCTATTCGAGGCTTCCGCCGCTATTCGGCGGCGGCCCGCTGCATCGGCTGCTGCGCGGCTTGCAGTTCCGCTGCGGCTTCTTTCTCGACGACCGTGCCCTTGAAGAAATCCGGGTTCTGGGTACCCCACAGGCGTACGGCGTTGGTAAAGGTGAAGTCGCGGAAATTGGCTTCCGAAAGGAATCCGTCCTCGACCAGCTCATACGCCTCCGCCAGTGGTTCGCGCATATCGATCACATCGAAATGGCCGATATCGGAGCTGTAGATTGCGTTGAGCTGCGCGCCGAACGGGTTGCCGCGGCTAAATGCCGTTGCGTTCATTCGGTCATCCGCTTCGCAGCCGAAATAATACGGCTTGGCATAAAGATCGACCCAATCTTCCTTGCGGGTGATCTTGCAGGCTGCAAAATCGTCGAGTTCCTTAAGGCCGCCAGTCGTCTGCAGCTCCGGATCGGGCCAGCCGTCGCGCTCGCGCAACGCCGCAGCGTGCTCGGCATAGCCGTATTTCTCGACAAGGCTCATCAGCATCGCGCGGTCGAGCTTTTGCGGCTGCATGTTTTCGAGCGCCTTGGCGTTGCGCCGTTCCCAATGCTCGATCAGATCGCCGAACAACTGCGAGGCCCAGCCGACGCCGCCTTCGAGGAAGGCAAAGCGCAGCTCCGGGAAGCGCCGGGTGACGCCACCAAGGAAGATGCCCTTGGCCGCGGCATGGCCGGCATCGGCAAAGTGGCCGATATGGTTATAGGTAAAGTTGCTCGGCGAGTTGCGCAGCGCCTGGTTGCTGCCGCTGCTATGGAAGGTCGGCGCGATGCCGACGTCCCGGCACTTTTCCCAGACCGGGTCGTAATCGTAGAGGCTGTCGATGCCGAACACCTCGTACCATACCGCCAGACGCGAGGCGTCGGCATCGTTGGCGGCCACGGAGGGCACCTTGCGCGGCATCGCGCTGCCGAACATTCCGACCTTCGAGCCGAGTTCCTTGGTAACGAAATCGAGTTCGGCGATGGCTTCTTCCGGCGTATGCATCGGGATGATCGCGGCCGGGGTCATCCGGTCCTTGAGATCCTTGAAATAGCTGGCCGAGACGATGTTGTAGGCGCGGATCACCGCGCGGCGGGTCTCGTCGTCGACGATGCGCGGCAAGCGCAACCCGGCGGTCGGGTAGATGATGGCGAAATCCGAGCCGATCTCGTCGAGGCGCTCATACAACAGATGCGGCATCATCGCCGTCGCGCGGTCGAGCGTGTTGCCGGTCTGGCGGGTCCAGAAACCGGGCATCGCGACACGCCGGCGGGCGCGTTCGTCAGGGCCGAGTTTCAGCGCGTTCAGGGTCGAACCCATCGCGGCGAGAAAGCCGTCAGCCGCCTTGTCGCCGCCGACCTTGCGCATCTGCTCACTGAAGACCGGATCATATTCGACCCAATGCCCGTCGCCGTCGATGATCGGATGCTTGAGTTTGGCGCGGATTTCCGCAGGGCTATGGTGACCGTGGCCGCTCATGGGTTCTCCTCCGAGATGTTGGGAGATTCTGCCTGTGTGCGCTTCGGCAGTAATTATCAAAACGCCCCGCAAATCGTGGGGCGAGCAAGCTTGCACTGCCGTTCGGCTCGCGGCAATCGATTTCGTGAACGTCGTTCAAACTGCGTAGCATCAACAACAGCGCCGCCATGCACCGATGAAAATCGTCATTACGCTCCGACCAGGGCGGCGCGCGGCCGCTTCCGGTCGGAGTGGCGATATCGCGGGCGGATAGGCCCTACGGTTATGGATCTGCGACGGACAGAATTGATTTGTTTGCCTCCGAGACCCGCACAACCTTAGTGATGCGCGCCTCCTGCCCGTTGCCGGAAGGAGCAAATCCGATCGTCAGTGACCAGACCATGAGGTGATCGTCGTACAAGAATCCTTCCAGGCGGAAGTTCTGGGGAGAGTCGGCGGCGAACAAGCCGCCAATGTGGTTGCGGGCGGCGGCAAAGGCGTCTTTCAGGTTCATCGGTCCAACATAGTCTGGCAAGCATCTCCTGGCGAACCGCTCATTCGAAATTGGGCCCTTGGCGCGGATCAGCGCTCGCGCCCAACGCGGGAATGAAGCTTTTTGTGCTGCATTACGTTACTGTCTTAGCGCCGCGCACCGGTTGCCGGCGATGCGGCGGCGCGGCTTTCAAATTGACGAAAAAGCCGTCGAAGCAGGCGGAAGGTGAGAGGGTACAAGGGAAATGAGCGACAAGGTTACGCTGGAAATCTTTACCGACTACGTCTGACCCTGGTGTTACCTCAGCACCGTGCGTGTTGAAAAACTCAAGGCGGCGTTCGAGATCGAAACGAAACTGGTGCATTTTCCGCTGCACCCCGACACGCCGATGGAAGGGCGGTCGATGGCGGAATTCTACGCCGGGCGCGGTATTGATCCGGAAGCATCCTACCAGCGGATGAAGACGCTGATGGATGCAGAAGCCCTTCCCTATGGCCGGCGAACGCACACCTACAACAGCCGGCTGGCGCAGGAACTCGGCAAATGGGCCGATACGCAGCCAGGCGGCGAAGCGATACATGACTTATTGTACAAGGCGTACTTCGTCGAAGCGCGCAACCTCGCGGATGTCGATCTTCTGATCGACATTGCCGCGTCGATCGGCTTGCCGGCCGACGACGCGCGCGCTGTCCTGGCCGAACGCCGCTTCAGCGATGCCGTCGATGCCGACTGGGCGAAGTCGCACCAGTATGGCGTGACGGGTGTCCCGACCTTTGTGGCGGCGCGATACGGGGTTGTCGGGGCACAGCCCTACGAGGTGCTGGTGCAATTAGCCGAGCGGGCAGGGGCTCAGCGGCGCAGCTGACAAGCGCTGCGCCTGCCGCTCGTATGATCCTGGTCGCTGCTAGCGGTCGTCGGTCGGCTTTGGACCTTGTTGCGGTGCGGAACCGCCGCTATCGCCGGTACTGCCACCACCACCGCCGCCGCCCTTGTTGAAGCGGCCGATATTGCCGAGCACCTGCTCGAGGAATGTCAACTCGCGGCCGGGGGCGGGGGTTGCACCGGGTGCCGGCGCGATGTCGCGGCCGTCCTGCAAATCCCGGTGTTCGACGTTGCGAACGATGCCGCGTCCGTCAAAATTGATGATGTAGACCTGCTGGTCGAGCACATCAGGGTCGAGAAACGCCACCTGCTTGGTTTTTTTGCTGATGTAATACCAGCTGGTCTCGTCGAAGACGCCGGTGCTCGACGGCGTCCCAAGAATCTTGGTCACCTGGTCGCGGGTCGTGCTGCCGGCATGAATTTGCGCTAGTTTGTCCGGGTCGGGAAGATTGCCTCTCTGATCAACCTGCGGTACGCATGCGGCGAGCCCGCCCGCCGCAAGTGTGACGGCAATAGAAGCGGTCAGGGACATCTTGCGAAAGTCGGTGCGGAACATGCGTTGGGTCGCCGGGTTGTGTTGACGAACTGCGTTGAATTGCAAAAGGGCTCAGCCCATGTGTCGACTTCGACTTTAGCCGAGAGGGCGCGGCTGTCAATCTCGCGCCGGTAACCGCACTGATGCTAAATTTGTTCAAGACCAATCCCGTACGCGATGCGGCCGAAGCGGCCTACCGGCAAATCGTCGATCAGGCGCGTCGGCCGGAGTTTTTCGCCGAGCTCGGGGTCCCCGACACCCTTGATGGCCGGTTCGAACTGATCTGCCTGCACGCGTTCCTATATTTGCAGCGCCTCAAGAGCGAGCCCGAGGGGACGGCGCTCGGGCAGCGGTTTTTCGACACGATGTTCATCGATTTCGACCGCTCGTTGCGCGAGATGGGCACCGGCGACCTCAGTGTCGGGCGGCACGTCAAACGCATGGTCGAGGCTTTCTACGGCCGCGTCGCCGCATATGAGTTCGGGTTGGTCGGTGCTGATGAGGTGCTCCACGCGGCATTGGCGCGCAACCTCTTTGGCACCGCGCCGCCTCCGGCCGGGGCACTCGAGGCGATGGCGACATATCTGCGTCGTGAAGCCGCACAACTGACTCGGCAGCCGGCGAACGGGCTACTGGCAGGGAAGGTCTCGTTCGGGCCGCCGCCGACACTGGTGCGCCCGCTGTCGACGGACAAGCTGTGAGCGATCCGGCCCCGGAATTTTCCCGCCGTATCCTGCTGGCGCGGCTGGGGCACATCCCGTTTCGCCAGGAGATCGTCGCAACCGACGCCGAATGCGCCGCGCTTGCCCGGCGCTTTGAACTCGTTTCGCTCGACCGTTTATCGGCGCAGGTCGAACTGACGGCGCGGGGACATGATATGTTTCTGCTGCAGGCGGTGTTCGAGGCCGCGTTCGAGCAGGAATGTGTCGTGACGCTCGATCCCGTCGCCGGTGTCATCGCCGCAAAATTTGCGTTGCTGTACGGCCCGCCGGATGCAGAGGAGAGCGCAATCGGACCTGTCGACGACGATATCGCCTTTGAGCCGATCGCCGGCGACACCATCGATATCGGCGAAGCTGTGGCGCAGGAGTTTTCGCTGGGTTTGCCGCTTTTCCCACGCAGTCCCGACGCCGTGATCGAAACGGATAGGGCCGCGCCCGACGATGCGGGGCCCTTTGCGGCGTTGTCGCGCCTGCGGGTCGGGCGCGATTCCTGAAAGCCGCATTTCCTGGCCGTCATAAGCTCGGTTCAGCTTCGATTCTCGGCAGGTTTTATCAGGGTTTCGCCTATGGCAGTTGCCGCCACGCTGAAATTTGGCTAATTACCAAGACCTCCGCGCACTCTTTTGAGCAGATTATGGCAGTCCCGAAAAAGAAAACGTCGCCCTCGCGCCGTAACATGCGTCGCTCGCATCACGCATTGCGTGCGCCTGCTTATGCCGAATGCGCGAATTGCGGTGAGATGAAGCGGCCGCATCATTTGTGCGCATCCTGCGGCCATTATGACGGGCGCGAAGTGATGCCGCCGCCCAACACGACCTCCTGAGCCTGCCGGCAGGCGAGGCAGGCGCGGTGAGCGACAGCGTTACCATCGCCCTCGACGCGATGGGCGGCGAACGCGCTCCGGCAAAAGTGCTGAACGGCGCCAACATCGCTCTCGAACGGCATCCCGATGTGCGCTTCCTGGTGTTCGGCAACGAGGCGCAGATCGCTCCGCTGATTGCGAAGCTGCCGAAACTTGCTGCCGCGGCGACAGTGCACCACACTGACGAAGTTATCCTCGACGATGCCAAGCCGTCGCAGGCGTTGCGCGCTGCGCGCCGGTCGAGCATGCGGCTGGCGATCGACGCGGTGGCGGCGGGGCAGGCGGACGGCGTCGTTTCCGCCGGCAATACCGGCGCGCTGATGGCGATCGCAAAATTCGTCCTGAAGACGTTGCCGGGCATCGACCGGCCGGCGATTGCGACGCTGTTCCCGACGCGGCGCGGCGAAAGCGTGATGCTCGATCTCGGCGCCAATATCGAGTGCGATTCCGAAAACCTCGTACAGTTCGCGCTGATGGGCGATGTGTTCGCCCGTACCGTTCTGGGGCTGGTGCAGCCGAGCATCGGGCTGCTCAACGTCGGTTCCGAGGACCTCAAGGGCAACGACGCGGTGCGCGGCGCCAGCGCCCGGCTGCGCGGCGGGATGATCCCGGTGCGTTTTTACGGTTTTATCGAGGGCGACGACATTGCCGCCGGTACTGTCGACGTCATCGTGACCGACGGCTTTACCGGCAACGTCACGCTGAAGGCGATCGAAGGCGTCGCCAAGCTGTTCAGCGAATCGCTGCGCACATCGTTCCAGCATTCGCTGTCGGCGCGCATCGGCTATCTCTTTGCCCGCGGCGCCCTCAAGAAATTCGCGGCACGTCTCGATCCACGCCGCTATAACGGGGCGATGTTTCTAGGTCTCGCCGGCATCGCGGTCAAAAGCCACGGCTCGACCGATGCGTTCGGCTTTGCCAATGCGATCGGGGTTGCGGTGGATTTGAAGGTCAACGGGTTTCTGCAGAAGATCAGCGATGAACTGGCGCGGCTCAACAGCGTGCCGGTGGTGGAACAGACGGCAGCCCTGGTGACCGCACCGCAATGATGCTGCGCTCTCAGGTGGTCGGCTGCGGCGGTTATTTGCCGGAACGCGTCGTTACCAATGAAGAACTCGCCGGTCGGCTCGACACCTCGGACGCATGGATCCGGCAACGCACCGGGATCGGCGAACGGCGGATCGCCGCCGATGGCGAACTGACCTCGGACCTCGCCATCAATGCCGCCGAAAGGGCACTGAAGCGCGCCGGGATGAGCGGCAGCGATATCGATCTGATCGTACTGGCAACGGCGACGCCGGACCGTACCTTTCCCTCGACGGCGACGCGCGTCCAGGCGCGGCTCGGCATGAAGCGCGGCGCAGCCTTCGATGTGCAGGCGGTATGTTCCGGCTTCATCTTTGCCCTGGCCACGGCCGACAACGCATTGCGGCTGGGGCAGGCGCGCACCGCGCTGGTGATCGGCGCCGAGACGTTTTCGCGCATTCTCGACTGGCAGGATCGCGGCACCTGCGTGCTGTTCGGCGATGGCGCCGGTGCGGTCGTGCTCAACGCCGCGCCGAGCGAACAGAATGGCCGCGGCATCCTGTCGACGCACCTGCACTCCGACGGGCGCCTGCATGACATCCTTTACGTCGATGGCGGCCCTTCGTCGACCGGTACGACCGGGCTGCTGCGCATGGAAGGCCGCGAGGTATTTCGCCAGGCCGTGCAGCATCTGAGCGAGGCGGTGGACGAAGCGCTTGCCGCAAATGGGCTTGCTGCGTCCGATATCGACTGGCTGGTGCCGCATCAGGCGAATACCCGGATCATCGACGCGGTCGGCCGCAAGCTGGGGCTGCCAGCCGGCAAGACGGTCGTCACGATCGAGCGCCACGCCAATACCTCAGCGGCCTCGATCCCCTTGGCGCTCAATGAAGCAGTTAGCGACGGACGCATCAAACCCGGTCATATGGTGCTGATCGAGGCGCTTGGCGGCGGTTTGACCTGGGGTGCCAGTATCGTGCGCTGGTAAGCGTATTTGCTGGAGTCAGCTTGTAAAAAGCTGCGGCAACGCTTTGGAATTTGACGAATTTTTGCCGCCGGGCTACGCTTTGCAAACGTAGCGGGAGGGCGTCATGGCCGGTCATACGGTTACCCGCGCTCAGCTCACCGAAGCGGTCTATCAAGAGGTCGGGCTGTCGCGCAACGAGTCGGCCGAACTCGTCGAATCGGTCATATCCGAAATTTCGGGCGCTCTGGAGCGCGGCGAGATGGTCAAAATCTCGTCCTTCGGGAGCTTCGCCGTGCGCCGGAAAGGGCGGCGCGTGGGCCGCAATCCGAAAACCGGCGAGGAGGTTCCGATCAGCCCGCGCCGGGTGCTGGTATTCCGTGCCTCGCACGCGCTGAAGGATCAGATCAATACCGGCGCCGTCGAGCCGACGACAGCGGTAACGGCCAAGGCGCCGGCCGCGCCGCGAGCCGCTGCCGCGAAGGTGGCGCCGGCCTAAGTGGGCGAGCCGGAGGACCCAACCCCGGCGCGGTCTCCCAAAAGCGCCGGCGCGTTTCGCACGATCGGCGAGGTCGTCGAGGATATCGATGTGCCGGCGCATGTTCTGCGCTTCTGGGAAGCGAAGTTCCCGCAGCTGAAGCCGCTGAAGCGCGGCGGCGGGCGGCGCTATTACCGCCCCGAGGATATTCAGCTGCTGCGCCGTATACGGCAATGCCTGTACCAGGACGGCTACACGATCCGCGGCGTACAGAAGCTGCTGGGCGGCGGCACCGATGTCATCGAACAGCCGGCCGGTCAGGCCAGCCTGTTCCCGGTCGACGCCGCCGAAAAGCAGCCGGCTAAGCAATCGGCGGCGCTGCGTCCGGAAAAGCCGGCGCGGCGCGCCCGGCCTCGCCCTGCCGCTTCCGCCGCGGAGATCAAGGCCGACGTCAAACCAATGAACCGGGCGGCGCTCGAAGAAATCCGCCGGGAGTTGCTGGAAGCGCGCGCGCAGCTCGACCATCTGCTGCTGCCGAAGATTCGCTGAGACTCTCCATCGATAACCGGGCTTACCAGACCGGCATTCGTTGCGCGGCGGGAGCCGTGTCGATATGATTGCGCTCCTCGCCAGGAACCCCGGTCGGAGCGTAGCGCAGCCTGGTAGCGCATCAGCATGGGGTGCTGAGGGTCGAGAGTTCGAATCTCTCCGCTCCGACCAATTCCGGCGTGCCGCGCGCTGACGCACGCCGACCCTCGGAGGCGGCATGGACCGACCGCAATCCAATCTCGAACCGTGGCAGTGGCCGGAAGAGCATTGGCGCAAGCTGGTCGACCGGGTGCGCGCCGGGCGGACACTGCGGCCGCAAGAATGGCCCGGCGGGGCGCGCTGCGCGGTGGCGTTGTCCTTTGACAGCGACCATGAAACCAGTGATCTGAGCGAAGGCGGCAAGTCGATCGGCCGGCTCGCCTGGGGTCAATTCGGCAACCGTGTCGGGGTGCCGCGCATTTTGCGGCTGCTCGAACGTTACGGGGTCAAGGCAACGTTTTATGTGCCGGCGGTCACCGCGCTGCTGCACCCGGACGAACAGCGTCGCATCATCGCCGAAGGCCACGAGATCGGCATTCACGGCTGGATTCACGAACTGAACTCGGTTCTCCCTCATGAGGACGAGCGCGACCTGATGCTGCGGTCGGCCGATGTGCTGGAGAAAGTGAGCGGCGTGCGGCCGGTGGGGCTGCGCACGCCGTCGTGGGATTTCAGCTGGAACACGCTGTCGATCGAGGCCGAGATGGGCCTGCTCTATGATTCGTCGCTGATGTCGGATGAGGATTGCTACGAGTTGCTGCTCGACGGCAAACCGTGCGGTGTCGTCGAATTACCGGTCGAATGGGTGCGCGACGACGCGGTGTATTTTATGATGAACCGCTTTTCGGCCTTGCGGCCTTACACGCCGCCGGCCGATGTGCTGGATATTTTCCGCCGCGAGTTCGAGGCCGCTTATGACGAGGGCGGCTTGTTCCAGCTGACGATGCACCCGCACGTTATCGGCTATCGCTCGCGCATCTGGATCATCGAAGAGCTGATTCGACTGGCGCAGGCGAAACCCGGCGTATGGTTCGCGACCCATGCCGATGTCGCGCGGTGGGCCAAAGAGCATGCGGCCTGAGCCGCGCAGCGGTCCAGGGCATGCCATCGAACACGGTCATATCACCGTAGACATAACCGCTGGGCGCGCGCCTTGACGCCCGAATTGCGGCTCCCCTAATGTCAGCACCAGACCAGTAAAGAGGAATTCGCGATGAAGCCAACGCCTGTCAGCGACAGCAGCTTCGATGCCGACGTACTTCGCTCCACCGAGCCGGTGCTGGTCGATTTCTGGGCCGAATGGTGCGGCCCGTGCAAAATGATCGCACCGTTTCTCGACGATCTCGCCACCGACATGGTCGGGCGGGTCAAGGTCGCCAAGGTCAATATCGACGAGAACCCGCAGACGCCGCGCAAATACGGCGTGCGCGGCATCCCGACGATGATTCTGTTCAAAGGCGGGCAAGTCGCCGCGACCAAAATCGGAGCCACCCCGAAGGGTAAGCTCTACGAATGGGTCGAGTCGGTTCTTTAGACCCGCGCTCTCAGTCCAGCGCAAATACCGCCTGAACAGAGACAAATTTTGTCATCCCGACGCCGGGATGACGGAAGCAGTGAACGGGCGTGGGAACTGCGCTTCCTGCTAATGCCGCAGCCATCGCCCGGTAGTTAGGCCATCGCGATTTTTTCCCACATCAGCCGGGCCTCGGCGTCGGGATCGTTTTGTACCCGCCAATCGGCATCGATCATCATCGTTGCGCGGGTTTTCGTGTCGTAAGCTGGCCAGTGGGGGATCGCCTTGTTGTCGGGATTGCCGGCATGGGCAAAAGCGGCCCAGGTCGCCGATTCCGCGGCTGCCAGCTTATGCGCCACCGGCGAACGGTCGGTGATGCCAACGACATCGATGGTGTCGAACACAAACGGCACGTCGATTGCATGCGGCGCCTTGAGTTTGCCGTCGAACACCGGCGTCTGCCAGTTGAACGAGTACATATAGACCGGCGCTTTGCCTTTGGCGGCCTTGCGTTCGGCCAGCATGACGCCGCGCACCCAGAAATTCGATGCGGTGGTAATGGCGATCAGTAAATCCGCCGGGTTCATCGCCGGATTGGCCTTGTGGTAGAAGCCGACCACCGCATCGGCGTCGACTCCCGGGATTTTTGCCACCCGCGCGCGCAGCCCGTCTTCATCGAGCGTGCGGCTCCACACGGCGTCGTCGGGCGCGAGGAAGATCGCGTTCTCGTCCTTGGTGCCGCCAACCATGACCGGCACCGCATCGGAAATGTCGGTCGCGACCGGATCAAACGGGTGATGCGGCAGATCGTGCCCTTCGACCACCGGGCCAAACCCGTACCGGTCGAGCAGCGGATGTGGCGGCGGCCCAATTTTTTTAAGCGCCGGCCCGATCGCCGCGAGCATCTGTGGTATCGGCACGGCCTGCAGCTTGTCGAGTTCCTTTGCGGTCAGGTTCAATTCGGGCAGTACGGTTTCGGCGATTTTGGTGGCGGCCGGGCGCTCGGCCATGCGGATGCCGGCGCCGCTCATCACGATCGCGCGGTGAAACAGGCCCTTTGCCGCCGGCATGGCGAGCAGGGCGCTGACCTTCCCTCCGCCGCCCGACTGCCCGAAAATCGTGACGTTGCCCGGGTTGCCGCCGAACCGTCCGATATTAGTGTGGACCCATTGCAGTGCGGCGACGAGATCGAGCACGCCGGCATTGCCCGAGTGGGCAAAGCGTTCGCCACCCAGTTCGGCAAGGTCGAGAAAGCCGAAAATGTTGAGACGGTGATTGACCGTCACGACGACGACGTCGCCGCGCCGGGCGAGATTGGCGCCCTCGACGCGTGGCGTGTTGGCCGAGCCGTAGGAGAACCCGCCGCCATGCAGCCATACCATGACCGGCCGTTTGCCGGCATCGATGCCGGGGGTCCAGACATTGAGCGTCAGACAGTCTTCGCTCTCGGGCACCTTGTCGGGAGGGCCAGAGAGGCCGGCCAGTTCGGGTCGGCGGCGTCCGGGAAAGGCCTGCGGCGCATGCCCGGCCCAGTCGAGCGCGTCACGCACGCCGGCCCATTTCTCCGGCCGGCGCGGTGGCATGAAGCGGTTCGCGCCGGCCGTTGAGGCGCCATAGGGCACGCCCTTGAAGCCGGCGATGCCGTCGGTGGTGGCGCCGCGAATTTTCCCGGAATCGGTATCGACCACGGGGTTTGCCGGCGCTGCGGCCCATCCCGGCCGTTGTGGGATGAGCAGCCCGGCGCCGGCTGCGGCCGTGGCCGCGAGGATCGAGCGGCGGTCTATCCTGATGTATGGCGTCGCGTTCATCGGTAATTCCTCCCGTTGATTCCTGGTGGCACCGGATCAGCGCATTTTCCACACGGGTTTGCGGCGTTCGCGGAACGCGCGCGGGCCTTCGGCGCCGTCTTCGCTTTCGGCGACCTGCTGGTCGAGGTCTCGGGCATAGGAGACCAGCGACGATGGAAACGCCGCTGACAGCCGGTAGAGCCGCACTGCGGCCTGCACCGCCAAGGGCGAGCTGTCGCACACCATTTCGGCGAGTTGTTCGGCGGTTTCGATCAGCTTTTCGCGCGGCACAACCTTGTTGACGATGCTGTGCTGCAGACATTCGGTGGCGGTCAGCCGACCGTTGCACAGGGTCAGATAGGCCGCGACGACCCGCGGTAGCGCTTCGTACAGATTGTGCGCGGTGCCGAGCCGCCCGACTTTGGTATGGGTGTCTCCAATCCAGGCATCCTCCGCCATGACCCGCAACTGGCATTGCAAGGCCAGCGACAGCCCGACCCCGACAGCCAACCCGTTGATAGCCGCGATCAGCGGTTTTTCGAGGTTCGAATCGCTCGGCTGGCCGCCGCCGCCCCAGTGATAGAGCGGGTTGTTGGGGTCCTCATGCGGCGTGCGCTTACCCTCGGCCTGGTATTGCGCGAGAAACTTGACATCGCGGCCGGCGCAAAACGCATTGCCGGTTCCGGTGACGATGCCGACATAAATGTTCGGATCGAGCCCGATATCGCGCCAGCATGCGCGCATCTCGGCATAGGTAAAGCTGTGCAGCGCGTTGCGGACTTCCGGCCGGTTGATCGTCACATAGGCGACGTGCCCCTTTTTTTCGTAGAGCACATATTCAAGGTCTTTCGGCATCGTCGCCGGGTCGTAGGGCGATTCATATTGCGGCATGGCGAAACTCCCCGGTTGCGGCACGGCTTTGGCCGCTTTTCACCGGCGCGAGCGTCGCCGTTTCCGCGCCGCCGGACAAGCCGCTATCGCCGCCCCGCGATCCCGCCGAGATCGACCCAGCTGCGATGCTCGGCAAAATGCGCCGCCAGCAGGTCGATAAAACAGCGGACCTTGGCAGCAAGATGCCGGCGATGCGGATAGATCGCGTCGATCGAGAACTCGGCGCCCTGGAACCCCGGTAATAACGGCACGAACCTGCCGGCCTTCAGGTCTTCCGCGGCGACAAAGGTCGGAGCGAACAACAACCCGCCGCCGGATAATGCAACGGTGCGCAACGTGTCGGCGCTGGTCGTCACGAGATTGCCGGTAATCTTGACGCTGATCGGCTTGCCGCCTGCCGCGAGAAAGCGCCATTCGTCGCCGAACGGGTAATGCGCATAGCGCAGGCAGTTATGCGCTTCGAGATCGGCCGGCGATTTCGGTGCGGGATGGCTGTCGAGATAATGCGGGGCGCAGCACAGCACATGGTGCCAGCCGGTCAGCCGTCGCGACACCAGGCTCGAATCCGGCGGCGGCGTCGGCCGAACGGCGAGATCAAAGCCTTCGTCGATCATGTTGATCATCTGCGCACCGACCCTGAGATCGACGGCCGCGCCGGGGTTGTCGGCCAGGAAGCGCACAATCACCGGCGCAAGAAACCGCGCGATGTTGGTGTCGCAATGCAGGCGCAACGTGCCGCGCGCCGATACCTGGAGATCGCCGGCGATGCGGTCGGCCTCGTCGAGTTCGGCAAGGATCTGCTTGCTGCGTTCGTAATAATCCCGGCCGATCTCGGTCAGCGCGACCTTACGGGTCGTGCGATTGAGCAGGCGGGCGCCAAGCCGGTTTTCCAGCGACTGGACATGGTTGCCGACCATTGTCGGCGACAGGCCAAGGCGCTGCGCCGCCGCTGAAAATCCGCCGCTGTCGACGACACTGACAAAGGCGGTGAGGCTGGTCAGGCGGTCCAAGACGCCTCCTCATTATCCATGCTGGTTGGATAGTCTTGCAAACAGATCATGGATTATCACGCTGGGAGTGAAGGAGCATTTATCACCGCGAGCCCAACAGGGGTGGCTCGAACCGGACGGGAGCAAGTCCGATGAGTGATACATCGAATACAGTTGGCTTTCATGGCGCCTTGCCCAAAGCTCCATCGCTGAAAGACCGGCTGCGTGGTTCGGCCGCGACGCTGAAAAAAGCGGCACTTGGCATCGCGATTATCGCGGTTGTGGCCGGTGCTGCGGATTACGGACGGTACTATTGGACCACCGGGCAATATCTGGTGTCGACCGATGATGCCTATGTAAAGGCCGATTTCACGACGATTGCACCAAAGGTTTCCGGCTACATCGCCGAGGTACTCGTCGCCGACAACCAGCATGTCACTGCCGGGCAGCCACTGGCGCGCATTGACGACCGCGATTTCCGCACTGCGCTGGCACAAGCGAACGCCGACGTTGCCGCCGCGCACGCCGCGATCGGCAATCTCGACGCGCAGATCGATCTGCAGCAATCAATGATCGATCAGGCCCGCTCGGTCATCGCGTCGGCTGAAGCCGGGCTTGCCTTTGCCCGGCAAGACGACAGCCGCTATCAGGCGTTGATGCGCACCGGCTATGGCACGATACAGCGCGCCCAGCAGGCGAGCGCCTCGCTGCGCGAAAAGAACGCCGAGAGCGATCAGGCCCGCGCCGGCTTGATCGCCGCACAGAAAAAGATCGATGTGCTGAAGACCGGGCGCACCCAGGCCGAGGCGACGCTGGCTCATAACGCAGCCGTGGCGCAGCAGGCCCAGCTCAATCTCGGCTACACTGTGATTGCTGCACCGGTCGACGGCACGGTCGGCGCACGGTCGCTGCGGGTCGGGCAGTATGTGCAGGCCGGCACTCAACTGATGGCGGTGGTGCCGCTCAACGCGGTTTATGTCGTCGGCAATTTCAAGGAAACGCAGCTTACCGATGTGCATGGCGGCCAGCCAGTGACCGTTGAGGTCGACGGGTTCCCGGGTCGCAAACTGCATGGCCATGTCGATAGTGTCGCACCAGCGAGCGGGCTCGAATTTGCCCTGCTGCCGCCGGACAACGCGACCGGCAACTTCACCAAGATCGTGCAGCGCATCCCGGTCAAGATCGATCTTGACGATGATCCGGTCGCCGGATCGCTGCGCCCCGGCATGTCGGCCACCCCGGTGATCGACACACATCCGGCGACTCGATAATCCACTGGTAGTTGATAATCAATCAATCACTCCTCGGATTATCGTGCTGCCGCGATTGTCGTATTCCTGCGGGTGAAGATTGAAGGAGCGATCCATGTCCGCCCTCGCCACCGCTTCCGGTCAACAATCTGCCATACCACCGAGCGCCGGTTCTACGGCTTCGGTGCGTGTCTGGCTCGCCGTGTTCGGCTCCACGCTCGGCGCCTTCATGGCGGTTCTCAACATCCAGATCGTCAATGCGTCGCTTGCCGACATCCAGGGCGCGATCGGCGCCGGGATCGATGATGGCGGCTGGGTATCGACCTCGTATCTGATTGCCGAGATCATCGTCATTCCGTTGAGCGCGTGGTTGTCGCGGGTGTTTTCGCTGCGCCGCTATCTGCTGGTCAACGCGGTGCTGTTTCTGGCGTTTTCCGCCGCTTGTGCGTTTGCCCACAATCTCGGGCAGATGATCGTGCTGCGCGCCTTTCAGGGATTTTCGGGCGGCGTGCTGATCCCGTTGGCGTTTACGATCATTATGACGCTGCTGCCGAAGGCGAAGCAGCCGGTCGGCATGGCGCTGTTCGCGCTATCCGCCACCTTCGCGCCGGCAATAGGCCCGACGATCGGTGGCTACCTGACCGAGAATTGGGGCTGGCAGTACATTTTTTACGTCAACCTGGTTCCCGGCGCCGTGATGCTTGCGATGCTGTGGTTCTCGCTCGACCGGGCGCCGATGAATCTGGCGCTGCTGCGCCAAGGCGACTGGCCGGGAATTGCGACGATGGCGATCGGCCTCGCGGCATTGCAGACTGTGCTCGAACAGGGCAACAAGGACGATTGGTTCGGCTCGCCCGTTATCCTGCGGTTGTCGATCGTCGCGGCGATTGCGCTCACCCTGTTTGTGTGGGTCGAGTTGACCGTCGAGCGGCCGCTGTTGAACCTGAGGCTGCTGTTGCGGCGCAATTTCGGGTTTGGCGTGCTCGCCAATTTCCTGCTGGGCGTCGCGCTTTACGGTTCAGTGTATATCCTGCCGGTCTACCTGTCGCGCGTCCAAGGTTACAATGCCGAGCAGATCGGCATGGTGCTGGCGTGGACCGGGTTGCCGCAGCTGCTGCTGATCCCGCTGGTGCCGCGGCTGATGCAGCGGTTCGATACCCGGGTCATCGTGGGCCAGGGCCTCGCATTGTTCGCCGCCAGCAATTTCATGAATGTCAGCCTCAGCGGCGATGTCGCCGGCGACCAGCTATTGGTGCCCAATATCGTTCGCGCGGTCGGGCAGGCGCTGGTGCTGGCACCGCTGGCGGCGATTGCCACGGCCGGCATCGAAGCTGAGAACGCCGGCTCCGCATCGGCGTTGTTCAACATGCTGCGCAACTTGGGTGGTGCGATAGGCATCGCGGCCTTGCAGACGTTTCTAACCCGGCGTGAGCAGTTCCATTCGAACGTGCTGACTTCTGCGGTGTCGATGTTCGACGGGAATACTCGCGCGCGCCTCGACGAACTGACCCAGTATTTTCTTGCGCATGGCGTGTCGGATCGGGCCGAGGCGGCGCGGCAAGCGATCGTCTCGATCGGTCGTTCGATCCAGCAGCAATCCTATATCCTGGCGTTCGGCGATACGTTCTACCTGCTCGGCGCCGGCCTGACCGTCGCGCTGATCGCGGTCCTGCTGCTTAAAAAGCCGGCCGTTCTGGCGGCTGGCGGTGGTCACTAGGCAAGTTTTTCCGGTGATGGAGGAGACGATGAAAGCACGGCTCAACCCCTATCAGGCAGCACCCGATACGATGAAAGCGGTCACGGCGCTTGAAGCTCAGATCCAGGCAAGTGGGCTTGAGCAGAGCCTCATCGACCTGGTCAAGACGCGCGCATCGCAGATCAATGGCTGCGCCTTCTGTATCAATATGCATACGCACGAAGCGCGCAGCCGCGGCGAGAGCGAGGAACGGCTTTACCTTTTGAACGCGTGGCATGAATCGCCAGTCTACACCGACCGGGAGCGCGCCGCGCTGGCCTGGACCGACGCGGTGACACTGGTGTCGCAAACGCATGTTCCGGATGATGTTTACGCCGAAGTACGGCAGCATTTCTCGGAAACCGAGCTGGTGAACCTGACGGTTGCGATCGGGGCGATAAATTTGTGGAACCGGGTGGCAATCAGCTTCCGTTCGGTGCCGATGGTGAAACGGGCGCACGCTGCGGCATAAGTTGATCAACCAACCGTGATCGGTTGGCTGCTTTGCGCATCGAATCGGACTGGTATTGTCGATGCGGTATTAAGACTCCTGGAGCGTGGCGATTGCTGCCGGCGGTAACAGGGTCGTACGGCCGACCGCCATCGTTCACGGTCTGGGAGTTGCTCTGAATGGAAGAGCGCTGGGCGCTTCTTTTTTTTGACGGATCGGTCGGCGTGCTGCGTGCTGGGCTCGGTATCGACGAGGCGCGGCGGGAGATCGGCTATAGCGACCAGAACGAGGCGTGCCCGAGAAAGGCGACGCGGCTGGTGCGGGTGCAAATCAGGATTATCGAAATCGTTCCGATATCCGACGCGGACGAGGCATAGGCTGCGGACGATCGTCGCGGCGAAGGCCAGGTGCGGTCGACACAAGCCTTCGCCGGTGCGACGACAGCCTTTGTACGGCGAAGGCATTTGCGTCACGTCTTTGCTGTTGAAATCAGCTGCTGAACCGCTTCATCTCGACATGCGGAACGCCGTAATCGTCATACGGTTCTTTGATGGTGCGGAACCCCAGCGTTTCATAAAAAGAAGCGAGATAGGTCTGGGCGCTGAGCGTTACCGTAAAAATTGGATAATCGCGCTCGCAGCGAATCAGCGCCATTGCCATCAGATGACGGGCCAGCCCTTGCCGGCGCCGCTTGGCCACCACCGCCACACGGCCGATTGCAATGCGATTCTGATCCGCGAACGGGACCAGTCGTAATGTGCCGGCGAGCGCGCCTTCGATGCGTAACAGCAGGTGCGCCGCGCGCTGGTCCAGGTCATCGAGATCGGGATAGGGCGAGCGCTGCTCGACGACAAACACCGCCTGGCGAAAGCGCAGCATCTCGTACAGCAACTCCGCCGTCAGGTCACCAAACCCATACCAGGCGGCGTCCACTGGCTGCTCACAAAATCAGCGCGCCGGCCGAGGCGGTGGCAGGTCCAGGCGGATGTGCAGTTCTTTCAAACGCTCGGGCGGCACGGCGGCGGGCGCTTGCATCAGCAAATCCTGCGCCTGCTGGTTCATTGGAAACGCCACGATCTCGCGGATATTCGGCGTATCGGCAAGCAGCATGACGATGCGGTCGATGCCCGGCGCCGAACCGCCATGCGGCGGCGCGCCATAGCGAAACGCCTTGAGCATACCGCCAAAGCGGGCCTCCACGTCGTCGGCCGAATAGCCGGCGATGGCGAACGCCTTATACATGATGTCCGGGCGATGGTTGCGGATCGCGCCCGATGACAATTCGATGCCGTTACACACAATATCGTACTGGTAGGCGAGGATTGACAGCGGGTCCTGGGTTTCCAGCGCTTCGAGACCGCCTTGCGGCATCGAAAACGGGTTGTGGCTGAACTCGATCAGCCCAGTATCCTCGTTGCGCTCGTACATTGGAAAATCGACGATCCAGCAAAAACGGAATGTGCCCTCCTCGACGAGGCTGAGTTCGCGTCCGATGCGCAGCCGCGCGGCGCTGGCGAATTGTGTGAAAACGCCGGGAACACCGGCGACAAAAAACACCGCATCGCCGTCTTTGAGGCCGAGTTCGGCGCGCAATGCAGCGGTGCGCTCGAGGCCGAGATTGCGCGCCACTGGGCCGGCGCCTTCGCCGTCGCGGAAAAAGATATAGCCGAGGCCGGGCTGACCTTCGCCTTGCGCCCAGGAATTCATCCGGTCGCAAAAGGCGCGGTTGCCGCCGGTCGGAGCGGGAATTGCGCGCACTCGCACATTGGCGTCGGCGTCGATCATGCCGGCGAAAATGCGAAAGCCCGAACCGCGAAACGTCTCGGTCACATCGCAGATTTCGATCGGGTTGCGCAGATCGGGCTTGTCCGTGGCGTATTTGAGCGCCGCGTCGGCATAGGTGATGCGCGGGAAGGGCGGCGGCGTCACGGTGCGGTCGCCGCCGAATTCTTCAAAAATCCCGTGCAGTACCGGCTCGATCGCCGCGAAGACATCCTCCTGGGTGACGAACGACATCTCGAAATCGAGCTGGTAGAACTCGCCGGGCGAGCGGTCGGCGCGGCTCGCTTCGTCGCGAAAGCACGGCGCGATCTGGAAATAGCGGTCGAACCCGGCAACCATCAGCAGTTGCTTGAACTGCTGTGGCGCCTGCGGCAGCGCGTAGAAGGTGCCGGGATGCAAGCGGCTCGGCACAAGATAGTCACGCGCGCCTTCCGGCGAGCTGGCGGTCAGGATCGGCGTCTGAAACTCGGCAAAACCCTGCGCGATCATGCGCTGCCGGATCGAGGCGATGACCTGCGAGCGCAGCATCAGATTGGCGTGCACCTGCTCGCGCCGCAGATCGAGAAAGCGATAGGCCAGCCGCATTTCCTCGGGGTAATCGGCATCGGTATTGACCGGAAAGGGCAGGGGCTCGGCCACTGACAGCACGCTGATTTCGGCGATAACGAGTTCGATCTCACCGGTGGCGAGCCTCGGGTTTACCGTGTCGGCCGAACGTTCGACGATGCGGCCGGTCATTGTCACGGTGCTTTCGAGGCGCAGAGCATCGATCTCGGCGAAGAGGGGCGACGACACGTCGATGACGCATTGCGTGACGCCGTAATGGTCGCGCAGATCGACAAACACCAATTGGCCGTGGTCGCGCTTGCGATGCACCCAGCCCGAAAGCCGCGCGGTCTCGCCCGCATCGGCGAGGCGCAAGGCGCCACAATCATGGGTGCGGTAGGCGTGCATCGAGCGAAATCCGGCAAGGAGGAGAAGGGGCGAACACGGCACGATCGGCTGCCGGTTGTCAAGAAACGGTCGTGCTCCGAGGCACTCTGCCCGACCGCCGCTGGCGCGAAATCAATTCCAGTTCAGGGTCAGCACGCCGTCGCGCATCTCGTAGCTGTCGAGCCGGCTCAAAAAGCTTTGGCCGAGCAGCGAGATGTTCGTGTGTTCGACCACAACGGCCGGCACGTCGGATACGGTAAACTGGCCGACGCGCAGTTCACGCAGCTTGATCCGGGCAACCCGCGCGATGCCGTTGGCGGTCGAGACGCTGCTGTTGAAGACGAGATCACTGTGGCTGATACCGGCATTGGCGGCGTCATCCAGGGTCAGCGCCACCAACGTCGCCCCGGTATCGACCAGGAATTTGATCGGCGCGCCGTTCACCGCGCCTTCCAGCACGACGTGGCCGCGCCGGTCGGCACGATAGGCCAGCGAGTTGGGTGGCGCTGTCCGCGCGTCTCCCGGCGTTGCGGCAGCGGGCGTTGCGACAGCGGGCGTTGCGACAGCCGGCGTTGCGACGACGAGGCTCGGCGACGTCAGAGTCGCGAGGCGCTCGCCGATAAACGCGTACACCAGAAGGCCGACGACCCCCCAGATGGCCAGCACGCGCAATGCCCAGCTGATCATGCCGCAAGCGCTCCTTTCATTTTGATTTCGTCATTTTGATTTCGGCCTCGGCAAGAGTAGCTTGGCGCCCTGACGTTGCCATATCAACTCTCCCCGGAGCCCCTCTTCATGGCATCCCTGTTGCTCGTCATGGGCGTGGTCATTTTATTGATCTACGTCATCTCCGTGACGATGGTGCAAAGTACGCACACGACGCTGCACACATACATGATCATCGCCGGCCTTTCCTTGACGGCGATTTCCGCTGTGCTTGCGGTATTCAATCCCGCGAACTGGACGATTGGTCCGTAGCGGCTGATCGCCTCGGCGCCGCTTCCGCGAGGATGACCGTCAATTATTGATTTTTTGTAAGTCCCGGCACTGATCCCAGCGGCTTGCCGAGACGGCCGGCGAGGTCCTGGATGAATTGCCAGGCGACGCGGCCGGAACGCGAGCCACGGGTGATCGACCATTCATTGGCCTCGGCGGTCAACTGGTCGGGAGGCAGGTCAAGCCGGTAATGCGCGGCGTAACCGTGCACGATCGCCTGATAGGTGTCCTGATCGACATTGTGAAAGCCGAGCCACAACCCGAAGCGGTCGGACAGCGACACTTTTTCCTCGACCGCCTCGGCGGGGTTGATCGCCGTCGAGCGCTCGTTCTCGATCATGTCGCGCGGCATTAGGTGGCGCCGGTTCGAGGTGGCGTACAGCACGACATTGCCCGGCCGCCCCTCGATGCCGCCTTCGAGCACCGCCTTTAGCGATTTGTAGCTGGCGTCGTTCTGGTCGAACGATAAATCGTCGCAAAACAGCAGGCAGCGTCGCTTACTGGCGCGCAACAGAGTCAACAGGCGCGGCAGGGTCGGGATGTCCTCGCGATGGATTTCGATCAGCGCCAGCGCGCCGGGCCGGGTATGGTTGACCGCGGCATGCGCCGCCTTGACCAGCGCGCTTTTGCCGGTGCCGCGCGCGCCCCATAGCAGCACGTTGTTGGCCGGCAGGCCGGCGGCGAACCGCTCGGTATTTTCGAGCAGAATGTCGCGTACCCTATCGATCCCGCGCAGCAATCCCAGCGGCACTCGGTTGACGCTTGGCACGGGTTCGAGCCATTCGCGTTCGGCGTGCCAAACAAAGGCGTCGGCGGCGTCGAGGTCGTTGACGGCGCCGACCGCCGGGGCGAGGCGTTCGAGCGCGTCGGCGACGCGCCGCAACAGCGGCAGTAGATCAGAATCGGTCATCGATATGTCGCGGCGGCTGAAAAAGGGAGCGGACGCTAACACACCGCCCCTCGCTGCGAAAACGCGCGAAGTGTCCGAGGATTGCCCTTTCACGGGGCATCGCGTACCAATGCGCCGGCATCGCCCGCGCCCGCGGTGCGGTGGCCGTGCGCTCGGCGAGCGGCGCGGTGTAGCAACTCGAGGTCGATACCGATGCTGATTTCGACGGCCTATGCCCAAACCCCTGGGGCCGGCCTGCTGGACCAGAACACGCTGGTGCAGTTTCTGCCGCTCGTTCTGATCTTTGTCGTGTTCTACTTTCTGCTGATCCGGCCACAGCAGAAAAAGCAGAAGGACCACCGCACGATGCTCGATGCGCTGCGGCGCGGCGATCGGGTGGTGACCGGCGGCGGCATCCTCGGCACTGTCTCGAAAGTGGTGAGCGCTGACGAGGTGGAGGTCGATATTGCCAGCAATGTACGGGTGCGGGTGTTGCGCAGCACCTTGACCAGCGTCCTCGCCAAACCCGATCCGGCGGCGGCGCGCGAAGCGTCCAAGGACAAGGAAGCAACGCGCCGCGAAACGGACAAGGTTTGACCCGACAGTGCTGCGTCGGACCTGGTTGCGGGCTTCCCGGCGGTTTGGCGGGACCCGCGTGCAATTTCGTTTTTCCCGCTGAAGTGTAGCGATGCTTTATTTCGCCAACTGGAAAGTATTGCTGATTTGCGGCATATGCGCGCTCGGCGTGCTGCTGAGCCTGCCCAATCTATTCAGCGCCGGGCAGTTGACGCATCTGCCGCGGTTTATTCCACATAAGCAGGTGGCGCTGGGGCTTGATCTGCGCGGCGGCTCGTACCTGTTGCTGGAGGTCGATGTCGCGGGGGCCGAGCGCGAGCACCTCAATTCGGTCATCGAAAACGTACGCAATGCGCTGCGCGACGCAAAGATCGGCTACACCGGCCTCAACGTCGAAAACGACGCGATCGTCTTCACGGTCCGCGACGCCGAACAGATCGACGCCGCCAAGCAGGCGTTACTCAAGGTCGATCCGGAACTGAGCGTCGATATCGGTAGCGACGGCGCCGGAACCATGAAATTCGGCACGGTCGCGACCGAAAACCGGCGGCGGCAGGCGGTCGATCAGTCGATCGAGATCATCCGCCGCCGCATCGACGAAACCGGCACGAAAGAGCCGACGATCCAGCGCCAGGGGCAGAACCGCATCCTGGTCGAACTGCCCGGCGTCGATAACCCGGAACACGTCAAGGCGCTGCTGGGGCGCACCGCCAAGCTGTCGTTTCAACTGGTCGATACGGCGACCAATGCCGAAGATGCACGGCGTGGCCGTCTACCGCCCGGCGACGAGATCCTGCCGGCCGAGGAAGGGCGCGGCAATCGCGGCGGCCAGTCATCCTATGTCGTGCGCAAGCGCGTCATGGTCGGCGGCGACACGCTGGTCGACGCACAGGCGACGTTTCAGAACAACGAGCCGGTTGTCAGCTTTAAGTTCGACGCGGCGGGGGCGCGTCGCTTTGGCGACGCGACGCGCGAGAATGTCGGCAAGCCGTTTGCGATCGTGCTGGATAACAAGGTGATCAGCGCGCCGGTCATCCGCGAACCGATCCTCGGCGGCAGCGGCATCATTTCCGGCAGCTTTACGGTGCAGTCGGCAAGCGATCTGGCTTTGCTGTTGCGGGCCGGCGCGTTGCCGGCGCCGATCACGATCCTCGAAGAGCGCACGGTCGGGGCCGAACTCGGTGCCGACTCGATCCATGCCGGCACCGTCGCCAGCATCGTCGGGGTCGCGCTGGTCGCGGTGTTTATGGTGCTGTTCTATGGCCTGTTCGGGATATTTGCCGACGTCGCCCTGTTCTTCAATTTGTGCCTGTTGCTGGCGGCATTGTCGGTGCTGGGGGCGACGCTGACCCTGCCGGGTATCGCCGGCATCGCGCTGACGATGGGTATGGCGGTCGATGCCAATGTGCTGATCTACGAGCGCATCCGCGAGGAGCTGCGCGGCGGCCGGTCGATGCTGTCGTCGCTGGAAGCCGGGTTCACCCGTGCCTTCGGCACCATCCTCGACAGTCATGTGACGACGCTGATCGCCGGTATCCTACTGTATTGGCTGGGTTCGGGGCCGGTGAAGGGATTTGCCGTAACCCTGAGCATCGGGGTTTTGACCTCGCTGTTCTCGGCGATTCTGGTGACGCGGCTGCAGATCGTGACCTGGGTGCGGCGCCTCAAGCCGAAAGCGATCCCGCTGTGACCGCATTTCCGGCAGTGATTACATTTCCGAATGACTCTCGCTCCATCACCGGGGGCAGAGAGGGCACATATAGGCTCTCCGAATGAGACCGTTGATCGTCATCCGGCATGTGCCGCAGATCGATTTCATGCGCTGGCGCATTTTCGGTTTTGCCTTTTCGCTGCTGCTGACCGCGCTGACGATCGGCATTTTTCTGACGGCGGGGCTCAATTACGGCATCGATTTCGTCGGCGGCACGCTGATCGAGGCGCGCACGACGACGGGTCCGGCCGATCTTGCCAGCATGCGCGCCAAGCTCGACGCGCTGCATCTCGGCGAAGCCTCGTTGCAGCAATTCGGCAGCCCCGACGATGTCCTGATCCGCCTGCCGCAACAGCCGGGCGGCGACGCCGAACAGCAGAAAGCGATCGAAGCAGCGCGCGGCGTCCTCGGCGCCAACGTCGAGTACCGCCGGGTCGAGGTGGTAGGTCCCAGCGTTGGCAGCGAATTGATTCGCGCCGGCGTGCTGGCGACGGTTCTCGCGCTCGGCGCGATCCTGATCTACATCTGGTTTCGCTTTGAGTGGCAATTCGGCGTCGGCGCGACGATTGCGACCTTGCACGATGTCATTACGACTGTCGGGCTGTTCGCAATTTTCCAGCTTGAGTTCGATTTGACGACCCTGGCCGCGATCCTGACGATCGCCGGCTATTCGATCAATGACACGGTGGTGATCTACGACCGTGTTCGCGAGTCGATGCGTAAGCACCGCACGATGGCGTTCCGCGATGTGATCAATCTGGCACTCAACGAAACGCTGTCGCGCACGATCCTGACGGTCAGCACGGTGGCACTGGCGGTGCTGTCTCTACTGCTGTTCGGTGGCGAAGTGCTTAAAGGGTTCAGCATCGCGATGCTGTGGGGCATTGTGATCGGCACCTATTCGTCGCTGTTTATTGCCGCGCCTATCCTCTATTACGTCCAGCCCAACCGCCGGGCCATTGCCAAAACGGCCGATGCGCCGGCCGCCGCCGCGGAACGCACCACCCGATAGCCCAGCGATGGAGCTGACACCACTGGTCCAGCCTGGGCGCCAGATCATCGAGCGCTATGGGGCCAGCGGGTTTCGCGTCAGCGGCAGCATATACCGCGGTCCGATCCTGGTATTTCCCGATTGCACCGTCGAATGGCAAGGCGCGGCACCGACCGCTGAAGCCCTAGGACCGATCGTCGCGCACGGTGGGATCGAACTGGTGCTGCTGGGGCTTGGCCGGCACATGGTTCCGGTGCCTGCGACATTGCGCAGAGTACTCATGACGCATGGTGTGGCCATCGAAGCGATGGATACCGGCGCCGCCTGCCGGACCTACAACATTCTTCTCGCCGAAGATCGGCGCGTGGCCGCGGCACTGATGCTGGCGCGCTGAAGGGCGGCCCTTTCCCAGATTGACCGGAACCGTCCGGCGAAAACCGGCGTTTACCGGGAAATCTGAAAGGGGAGCCTCATGGCTTATCGATTCAAGACTGTCGCGGCCGTTGTCGTCGCCGCCGGTATGGCGCTGGCGCCGATCGCGGCGTCAACTCGTGCGCAAGCGCGGCCCTGGCACGGCCATCACGGCGGGTATCATCGCGGAGGCGGCAATGCCGGCGCCGCGATCATCGGCGGGCTGGTCGGGCTTGGTGTCGGCGCGGCGATCGCTTCCAGCAACCGCTATTACGCGCCGCCGCCGGTGTATTACGCGCCCCGCGGCTACTACGCCCCGGCTCCGCCGGCTGTGTATTACGGCTATTAAACTTGCGTGCGCGTCACTTACTGACAATCAGGTGGATGTCGTTATGAAACTGACTTTCCCGTCCAATCTTGCTCCGGTTGCCGTCGCCGCTATGCTTTGCGTTCCGGTGACCGCAATGGCTCAATCGCCGTCCACGGCGCCAACTGCGCCGACGACAGTTGCACCGACCGCAACCGCGCCGATGACAACTGCGCCGGCAGCCAGGATGGCCGCCCCGCCGACCGGTAATTCGCAGATGAGCCAGCGCGTCGAGCAGCGCATCAACGAGTTGCACACGCAGCTGCGGATTACCGCGGCGGAACAGCCGCAATGGGACCAGTTTGCCGCAGTGATGCGCGACAATGCCCGCGATATGGACGGTTTGCTCGAGCAGCGCGGTCAGCAATTTGCGTCGATGAACGCGCTCCAGGATATGCAGTCCTATGAGCAGCTCGCAGAAAAACATGCGGAGCATCTGCAGAAGCTGACTGCGGCATTTGAGACGCTGTACAACCAGTTGCCGGCAAACCAGAAGCAAATGGCTGATCAGGTCTTCCGGGCGCAGGCGCAGCAACGGGAGCAGCACGCCATGCAGTCCGGCCACAGCCGATAATCGTACATAGCCGATAATCGCTTTACGGACCTTTGGGCTTTACGATTGGGTTAACTAAGCCCAAAGGTCCAGTGTACCGCCAAGATTCATTACTGATTGAGAGTCCGCATCTGCAGTGGCGCGCTTGGGGTGCGGTCGTGGTCTGACGTGCTTAACCAACGGTCCGCCGCACCGGCGGACGGCGCAATGCCCAAAAGGCAATAACGCCGCAGACATACGATATGATCGAAAGGATAAAAGCGAGGCGGTAGCTGCCGCTTAGATCGAAGATCCAGCCCGCGCCCCAGGAGCCGATCGCCGCTCCGAGGCCGCTGCCGATTGTGATGACCCCAAGGATCGAGCCGAGATGCGAGCCGGGAAACAGATCGGCGGTCTTGGCGGTGATCGCCGGCCCACGCGCACCCCAGGTCAGGCCGAAAAAACAGGCGTGCAGCCAAAGTAGGAGATGCTGGTCGGGGCTGGTGATGAACAGCGCACACACCACCCCGATAATCGAGAAGCCGTACGCCATGATCGCCGAGATTTCACGGCCGAGGTAGTCCGACAAGGTTCCGGTCACGACGATGCCGGGAACCGCGAGAAACGCTCCGGTGCCGAGAACCTCGGCGGCGTACAACTTGTCGAACCCGACATCGACAGCAAACGCAAGCTGGTGCAGCGAGACGAAAAAGCTGCCGAGCCCGGTGAACATGTACACTGAAAACAATAGCCAGAAATGCGGCGTGCGTATCGCCTCGCCGAGCGTCCAGCCCGGCGCCGGCGCGGCGGCCGGATTTGAGGCGGGATCGGCGCCGGGAAAAGCCACCGACTCGATGTCCGCATTGCCGGGTGTTGCCTGGGGCTTGGCCTCGGCACGCCGGAAGACGGCTGCCAGCGGCAGCACTACCAGCGCCATCAGCGCCGCCTGCACCAGATAGGTCGACCGCCAGCCGATCAGTGAAATCGTCAGCTGCACGAGCGGAGCCGAAATGCCGCGTGCGATGCCGTTGGCGGATTGCACGATCGAGATTGCCATGCCGCGGCGGCGCACGAAATGCCGCGATAGGATCGGCACGAACACGACGAGGCCAAGACAATTCGCCCCGATTGTCATGACGACGCCGTAAAGGGCAATCATCTGCCACAGCGCCCCGGCGGCGGCGCTTCCCAGCAAGCCCAGCACCAGCAGCAGGCTGCCAAGCAGCAGCAGCCGGCGTGGCCCCAATCGATCGACCAGGATGCCGACAAACGGCGAACTGGCGCCGCCGACCAGTTGCGAAACCGAATACGCAATCGAAGTCTCGGCCCGCGTCCACCCGAACTCCTCAATATAGGCGACAAGATAAACCGGGTAGGAGTGCATCAGCGCGGCGCTGATCGTGAACGAGGTAAAGGCGCCGCCCAGCAACAGCCATGCCGACGGGACCGCGGGACGGACGGTTGTCGCAGTGTTTTCAGTCATTGAGCGTTTGTTGTTCAGCGTTTGGGCAACCCGGCATCGCGGCAACCTGCGCGAAATCGCGCGCGGCGTCACCCGCGATCCTGACAGCGCGGGGTTGCGTCGCAGGGCGAGGCGGGGCAAATCTGCCGCGACGACCGACCAGGATTTGCGACCGAGGACTTGCCCATGCCGCGCTATTACCGCCCGCCGCTCGATGGTTTTGAGGAAGACCCGTTTGCCCGCGACGCGGAAGACAAGCTGATCCGGCGCAGTTACTGGCTGGGCCTCAGCGACCGTTCGCTGGTACAGCTGATGACCAAAGGCATCGGAACGCGGCTGAGCGCAGATGAAAAACGTGCGCACGTCGCCGACATCCGCCGCGAGCACCTTGCCGACCAGATCTTCGCGCCGGAAATCCTGCCGCCCGAACGGGGTTAAGGCTGCCGTGTCACCTCGGCATGTTGCCGGCTGGCGCGCGCATGCTACGGTGCAGCCGCTATTTCGCCCCCAACATCACCGGAGGAAACCATGGCTCAATCGCAACCCACGTCGTCGCGTGATGCCGTCCGCGCTATCGTTCCCGACCTGATCGGCTACACCGAAAAATGGCTGTTCGGTGAAGTCTGGGAACGGCCGGGCCTGTCAAAGCGCGACCGCAGCCTGATTGTCGTGGCGACACTGATTTCGCTCGGCCGCGAGCGGCAACTGGTCGGTCATCTCGAACGCGCTCTGGCAAATGGCGTCACCAAGAACGAGATCAGCGAAATCATCACGCATCTCGCCTTTTACGCCGGCTGGCCCGCGGCAATGACCGCCGCGACGATCGCCAAGGACGTGTTCGCGAAGCACCCGTAATTCGCGTCGCGTCCCTGCCGTCATTCCTGCGCAAGCAGGAATGACGGCAGAAAGAGACAGCGCCACGGCAGAAAATACATCCGGGAGAATGACATGAAGGTCGGTTTCATCGGGCTTGGCACAATGGGTGCCGGCATGGCGGCGAACCTGCAAAAAAATGGGTTCGAGCTGGTTGTCCACGACATCAGGCGTGCATCGGCGGAACGTTATCTTGCCGCCGGCGCGGTGTGGGCCGACAGTCCCAAGGCGCTTGCCGAGCAGGTCGAGGTCGTCTTTACCTCGCTGCCGGGACCGCCGGAAGTGGAAGAGGTGGCGCTCGGCCCCAACGGTTTGCTGGCTGGTTTGAAGCCCGATACCGCGTATTTCGACCTGTCGACCAATTCGCCCACCTTGGTGCGCCAGATCAGCGCCAAATTCGCCGAAAAGAATGTCTACATGCTTGATGCGCCGGTCAGCGGCGGCCCCAAGGGTGCGGCGTCCGGCAAGCTCGCCCTGTGGATCGGGGGCGACGAGCAGCAGTTCAACCGGCACAAAAAGGTGCTCGACGCGATTGGCGACCAGGCCCGGTATATCGGCCCGATCGGCGCCGGCTCGGTCGCCAAGCTGGTGCATAACTGCGCCGGCTATGCAATGCAGTGCTGCCTCGCCGAAGTCTTTACGATGGGCGTCAAGGCGGGTGTCGAGCCGCTGGCTTTGTGGGAAGCGGTGCGGCAGGGCGCCGGCGGCCGCCGCCGTACGTTTGACGGTCTCGTCGATCAGTTCCTGCCCGGCAAATACGACCCCCCGGCCTTTGCATTGCGTCTCGCGCACAAGGACGTGACCTTGGCGACACAACTCGCCCGCGAACTCAAAGTGCCGATGCACATGGCCAATCTGGCGCTCGACGAACTGACCGAAGCGTTGAACCGTGGCTGGGAAAACCGCGATTCACGCGTCGCGATGCTGTTGCAGCAGGAGCGGGCCGGGGTCAGCATTGCGGTCGATCCGGAGGAGTTGAAAAAGGCGATCGAACGCGACGGCAAGTAGGCCGCCTGCTGTCGGATTGTGCGGCTCAGATCGAAGCGCGGCGCTAAACCACGCTTTAGCCAGAGCTCGATTTGAGCCGCTGCGGGTCCGGCTCGTGCAGCACTTGTAATGTAGCACAATTCGTTCTACATCACGGGCCATGAGCAAGACGATCAGCCTGCGCGACGCAAATCAGATGTTCTCGCGCTGCATCCGCGAAGTTGAAGCGGGCGAAGAATTCGTCATCACTCGTAACGGACAGCCGGTCGCACACCTACTGCCGGTAACAGGGAAGCGCGTTCTGACGCCGGAACAGCAAGCGGCGCGCTTGCGTGTGAGAACCCGAATGAAAAAAGGGTTGGATTTGGGTATTGAGCATCCGCTCGATCGCGACGCGTTGCATGAACGTCGCTAGTCCACGTTTTACACTTGATACTAATATCCTTGTATATAGCGTTGACCGTCGGTGGGGTCAAAAGCAACAGCTTGCCGCTCATATTGTCGACAAATCGATTGACGCCGACTGTCGGCTCACGCTGCAATCTCTTTCCGAATTTTTCTCCGCAGTAAGCCGCAAAGGTATCTTGCCAGCTATTGACGCCGCGGAATATGTGCGTGACTGGCTTGTGGCTTTTTCCTGCATTGCAGGTTCGACGGCAGCGGTCCGTACCGCTCTTACTGCAGCCACCGCCGGCCGGGCAAGTTACTGGGACGCGCTGCTGATCGCGACTTCTGCAGAAGCGGGGTGCCGGCTGATTCTTACCGAAGATCTTACGGATGGCGGCAATCTCGGCGGTGTCGAAATCCATAATCCGTTTGCTCTCGGTGGCGGCCCGACGGACCGGGCGCGGGAACTGCTCGACCTGTGATCCGCATCGGCGTTGATGTCGGCGGCACATTCACCGACCTCGTTGCGGTGGAGCAGGCGAACGGCGCCACCCGGCATTTCAAGCTGCCATCGACCCCTGCGGACCCCGCAGTCGCGATCGCCGATGGCGTCGCCGCGCTGGTCGCACAGATGGGATCGTCGGGCGACGCGATCGCCTTTCTCGGCCACGGCACGACGGTCGTCACCAACCTGATCATCGAGCGCCGCGGTGCGCCGACCGCGTTGTTGACCACCGCCGGGTTCCGAGACGTGCTAGAAATTGGCCGCCAGACGCGCCCTGATCTGTACGACTACACGGTCGAGCGCGCCCCGCCGCTGGTGCCGCGGCACTGGCGGATCGAGATTGCCGAACGCCTCGACGCCGACGGCGACGTGCTTGTACCGCTCGATGAGGCGGCGGTCGAGCGCGCCGCCGCGCTGCTGCTGGCCGAGGGTGTCGAGGCGGTCGCGGTCGGGTTTCTGCATGCCTATCGCAACGACGCGCACGAGCGCCGCGCCGGGGACATCCTGCGGCGGCTGATGCCGGACGCGTTTATCGCGCTGTCGTCGGAGGTGTTGCCGGAGTTCCGCGAGTTCGAGCGGCTGTCGACGACCGTCATCAACGCCTATGCCGGGCCGCGCATGGCGCGTTATCTCACCGGCTTTGCGGCGCGCATCGAGGGGCAGGGCGCCCGCGTTTCGCCGTATGTGTTCCATTCGAATGGCGGGCTGATGGCGATCCCGACCGCGGCGCGTTTTCCGGTGCGCACCTGCGTATCGGGGCCGGCGGCCGGGGTAATCGGCGCTGCGGCGATCGGCGTTGCGGCGGGGTTTCCCGATCTGGTGACATTCGATGTCGGTGGCACCAGTACCGATGTGTCACTGATCGAGGCTGGTCATCCGGCGTTTACCGCCCAGCGTATGGTTGCGGGCTATCCCGTGCGGGTGCCGATGATCGATATCGAGGCGATCGGCGCCGGCGGCGGCAGCATTGCCCGGCTCGATGATGCGGGCGCGCTGAAGGTCGGGCCACACAGCGCCGGCGCCGACCCCGGCCCCGCCGCTTACGGCCGAGGCGGCAAAGCGGCGACGATCACCGACGCCAACCTGCTGCTCGGTCGGCTCAACCCCACAATATTGCTCGGCGGGCGGCTGAGCGTTGATCTGGAGGCGGCCCGGCAAGCGCTCACGGAGCAGGTGGCGGCGCCGCTTGGCCTCTCGGTCGAGGCGGCGGCAGAGGGCATTCTGCGCATCGCGACCGCCGGCATGGCGCGTGCCATCCGCTCGATTTCCACCGAACGCGGCCGCGATCTCAGGCGCTTTGCGTTGTTCGCCTATGGCGGCGCGGGGCCACTGCATGGCGGCGATGTCGCTCGCGAACTCGGCATTCCCCGGCTGATCGTGCCGGTCGAGCCGGGCACGCTGTGCGCCCGCGGCATCCTGCACTCCGACCTGAGCTTTGATCTGGTGCAGACGCGCATCATGATCGCCAGCTTCAGCGCCTGGCGCGATATTGCCGCGGGTTTTGCCGAGATGGCCGATGCGGCGACCGCAACGCTCGAGCGGGAGGGTGTGGCGCCGGCCGACCGCCGTCTCCGCCTCGGCGTCGATGCACGGTATGAAGGACAGAATTTCGAGGTCCATGTCGGACTGGACGGACTGTCATTAGACGGTGATAGCGAGGCTCTCGATGCCGCCTTCGTCAGACGTTTCCGCACCGCACATGCGGAGATTTACGGCTATGACATCCCCGGCCGGGCGATTGAGATCGTCACGCTGCGATTGCAGATGATCGGCGCCGTGGCAAAGCCGATGCCGCCACCACTGGCGCGTCGCGGCGGCGGTGCGACGGAAATCGGCCGGCGCGCAGTGTATTTCGGCGCGGCGAGGGGGTGGCTCGACACACCGATCTACGACCGCGACAATCTTGGCGTCGGCACGCCGATCGCCGGCCCCGCCATCATCGAAGAAATGAGCGCGACGACGCTGCTGCATCCCGGTCAGTCGGCGGTGCTCGACGATGCCGGCAATCTGATCGTCACGGTGTTCGAGACATGAGCGAAACCGCAAGCGAGGCGCGCCTCGCCGACCCGATCCTGATGGAGGTGTTCTCCAACCGCCTCCTGTCGATCACCGAGGAGATGGGCACCAACCTGATCCGCGCCTCGTTCTCGACCAACATCAAGGAACGCCGCGACTGTTCGGTTGGGTTGTTCGACATCGACGGCCGGCTGATTGCGCAGGCAGCGCATATCCCACTGCACCTGGGGTCGCTGCTCGGTGCGGTCGAGGCGGTACGCCGTGACTTCCCGCTTGGCGACATCGCCCAGGGCGATGCGTTTTTCTGCAACGACCCCTACCTCGCCGCCGGCACGCATATGCCGGATATTTCGGTCGTGACGCCGGTTTTCGTCGACGGTGCGGCGCGGTACTTTACGGCCAATATCGGCCATCATGCCGATGTCGGCGGCCGGGTGCCGGGGTCGATCGCAGCCGATGCGCTCAGCGTGTTCGAAGAAGGCATCCGCATCCCTGCGACCCGCATCCGTCGCGAAAGCCGGATTGATCGGGGATTGCTGCGCCTCATTGCCGAGAACACGCGTGAGCCCGAGGAGCGGACGCTCGATCTACAGGCGCAGATCGCCGCCAACGATCTTGGCGCGCGGCGGCTCGGGGAGTTGATCGCTCAGGTCGGCCTAACCGCGGTAACCACTGCGATTGACGATATTCTGGTCTACACGGCGACGCGGCTGCGCAATCGTATCAGGACGCTTACGCCGGGCGCCTATTCCTTTACGACTTACCTTGATGACGATGGCGGCGGCAATGAAAAGGCGCCGATCCATGTCACGGTGCGGGTCGCGGGCGACCGGCTCGATTTCGATTTCGCCGGCTCGGCGCCGCAGTCGAAAGGGGCGTTAAACGTGCCCGAAAGCGGCCTGAAGGCCACTGTCTTCTACGCCGTTAAAGCGCTGCTCGACCCTGGTCTATTACCGAATAGCGGATTATTCGAAGCGGTGCGGATCAGTGCGCCTGAAGGGTCGATCGTCAACCCGAGCTTTCCAGCGGCGGTCGGGGCACGCAGCATCACCTGCCAGAAGATCGCCGGTGCGATCTTTGGTGCATTTCGTGGTCTGTTGCCGCAAGCCCAGGTCATGGCGTCGAGCAACGACGTGTTGCCGGCGATCGTGTTCTCGGGCCGCCACCGGCGCCACAAGCGCACCTATGTCTATCTCGAAACGCTCGGCGGCGGCGCCGGCGCCCGGCTTGACCGCGACGGCATGGATGGGGTGCAGGTACACGTCACCAACACCTCGAACCTGCCGGTCGAGGCGCTGGAAAACGAATATCCCTTGCTGGTCGAGGAGTATGGGCTGGTGACGGGTTCCGGAGGGGCCGGGCGCTCGCGCGGCGGTCTCGGCATCGCGCGACAGATCAGGGCGTTGGAAGACGGCACGGTTTTCGGCTGCCGCAGCGACTCGCATTTGACCCGCGCGGAAGGCGTGTTCGGCGGCGAGGCGGGAGTGCCGGGGCGACTTGTCCATAATCCGGACCGGGCAGAGGCGCGCAGCCTGTCGTCAAAGGTCTCGCGCTTGGTGCTCGCAGCCGGCGAGTCGATGCGCATCGAAACACCGGGCGGCGGCGGCGCCGGGCCCGCCTCCGAACGCAGTGCTGAGCGCCGCGACGCGGATCGGCGCAGCGGCAAGGCCGGGATAACTCACAAATAGCCGCAGCAGCGGAATTGAAACAGAAACACAAAGGCGAGCGCCGTCAACGTCATCGCAAAGTTGACGATAAACCCGACCCACTGGAGGACTCGCGGCACGCGCACCCCAAACAGGGCGACGACCGCCAGCAGCGCCACGACGATCTCGAACAACGCCGCCAGCGCATCCTTCAGATCGGCAATGTCGAAGGTATCGGCCGCACTTGCCAGAGCAAGCTCGATCGGAAGCTGCGGCAGCAGATAGGCCAGCACGCCCAGTCCAAAGACCAGGTTCACGACGAGTATCGCCCGCGAGCCGCGGCGCATCACAAATACGGCGATCAGCGCCGCAAACTGGATCAGTGCCACCGCGGAGACGACAAGCCGCAACCAATCGTTCGACATGGTCTCTGACACTACCGGCGGGCGATATCGCCGAGCGTGCGGCCGACCGCCACTTCCTGCACCAGTTTGCGCAGCATCGCCTCGGCAAAACTGTCAAAGGTCCGCGCGACCAGGACAAACGACGCAGGACCGCCGACCACATTGTTGCGGTAATAATCGTCGAGCCAGGGTTCTTCCGTCAGAATTGCCAGCCCATTGATGGTGATCCCCTGGGCGACAAGCTGGTCGCGCGCGACGGTAGGCGACACCCCGAAATTGGCCATGCCGTCGCCCGATACATCAATCACCCGGTGCGCCGCAGGCTCCGGCATGTGGTCGAACGCGGCCGCCGCGGCGAGTAATGCCGCGCCGATCGCGGTCAGCCCATTCGAACTGCGCTGCGTCGCGCGCACCGACGCGGCAAACGCCGTCGCGCCGTCGCGGTTGGCGATATGCGTCCAGCCGACCGTAATTGCGATCTTCTCAGGGTCCGACCATTCGAGTACCAGCGCCTCCATGCCGCCCGGCACGCCGGCGATGGCGTCGATCATCTGTGGCGCCTCGAACGCGCGGGCAATACCCTCGCGCTGCAGAAGGTAGCGCTCGGGCGAGACGCTTTCCGAGACATCGACCGCGAGCACGACGGCAACCGCCGCCGCCTTTGCCGGCAGCGCCATCGCCAGAGCGCATAGAAACGCAGCAAACGCGAGCCGCATTGGTCACCACGGCATCAGATCATCGGGTGCGAGCGCGCGCTCACCTTATCGTGGCGGCCGGCGCCGGGCTATAAAGCTCACGACGATATGGGGCGATGTGCCGGTTGCTGCGGTGGAAGGCACGCAGATGTGAAAAGCTGGTCCGGGAGTGAGGTCCAGATACGATCCGGTACTCCCGGCCCGGATCGGCCTCGTCATGCAAGGCCCGGACCTGCCGAATCCTCATCAATAATCATGCCAACCATCTGTTCCCAGCCGCCGCATCTTCCGGCGAGACCGAGATCGCCGCGCTGCGGAACACGGGGTTACCTGAGCACGCCATGAAATCCACTCGCAATATGGGCGAGGGAATTGTCAGTGGATTTAGTGCTGCTCGCGCGTCGCGGAAAAGCGAATGGCGGGCCATTCGTCAATCGTTGTGCGCAGGTCCCAGGCGTTGCGGGCGAGGAAGACCGGGATGCCATCATGGTCTTCGGCAAGCGCCGAGCCGTTGCGGTCGCGGAAGCGATCGAGGTCGGCGCGATCGCCATCAAGCCAGCGGGCGGCTTCGTACGGCGCCGGTTCAAGCCGGGTGGCGAGGCTGTATTCGGCGGCGAGCCGGGCCTGCAATACATCGAGTTGCAACGCGCCGACGACGCCGATCACCCAATCGCTGCCGTTGGTCGGTTTGAAGACCCGCGTCACGCCTTCATCGGCGAGTTGCGTTAAGGCGTGGCGCAGGTGCTTCTGCTTCATCGGGTCTTCGATGCGCACCCGCCGCAGCAATTCCGGCGCAAAACTCGGCAGGCCGGTGACGCGGATTTCGGCGCCTTCGGTCAGCGTGTCGCCGATCCGTAACGTCCCGTGATTGGGGATGCCGAGAATGTCGCCGGGCCAGGCCTCTTCGGCGAGGTTGCGGTCGCGCGCCAGGAAGAACACCGGGTTCTGCACCGCCATCAGCCGTTCGGTGCGCAGATTTTTCAGTTTCATGCCGCGCTGAAACCGCCCCGAGCACATGCGCACAAACGCAATGCGATCGCGGTGCTGCGGATCGATATTCGCCTGCACCTTGAAGACAAAGCCGGAGACGGCCTTTTCTTCGGGCTGCACCGGATGCGGCTCGGCGGGTTGCGGCCGTGGCGGCGGGGCAAGTTCGGCAACGCCACGCAGCAACTCCCGCACGCCGAAATTATTGAGGGCGCTGCCAAAGAACACCGGCGTCAAATGCCCCTGGCGGAACGCTTCGAGCTTAAATGGCGGGCACAAACCCTGTGCCATTTCGACCTGTTCTTTCAGCGCGGCGATGGCCGGTGCCGGCAGCCGCGCCGCCAGTTGTGGGTCGTCAAGCCCGCTGCACCTTATCGGCTCGCTGATCTGTTCCCGTATTGCTCGCTCGCCGGCGTTGCGGTCGAACAGCAGCAGGGCGTTGCGGAACAGATCGTAGGTGCCGAGAAAATCGCGACCGGTGCCGATCGGCCAGCTTGCCGGGGTCGTGTCGAGAGCCAGAGTCTGCTCGATTTCGTCGATCAGGTCGAACGGGTCGCGGCTTTCGCGGTCGAGCTTGTTGATAAAGGTGACGATCGGCACATCGCGTAGGCGGCAGACTTCGAACAGCTTTTTGGTCTGCTCCTCGATGCCGCGTGCTGCGTCGATGACCATGACGGCGCTGTCGACCGCGGTCAGCGTACGGTAGGTGTCCTCGCTGAAATCCTGGTGGCCCGGGGTATCGAGCAGATTGAACACCAACCCGTCATGCTCGAACGTCATCACCGCCGAACTGACGGAGATGCCGCGTTCGCGCTCGATCGCCATCCAGTCGGAACGCGCCCGCCGGCGCTCGCCGCGCGCCTTGACCTCGCCCGCCATCTGGATCGCGCCGCCGAACAGCAGCAACTTTTCGGTCAGCGTGGTCTTGCCGGCATCGGGGTGCGAGATAATCGCAAAAGTGCGCCGGCGCGCGATCTCGTCGGTCAGCGTGGCCATGTTACCTGTTCGGACGAAAGCGGCACGATCGGCCGCCGTCGTCTATATGCGGTCTCGCCGCGGGATTGCCAACAGCCACGAGCCTCGACCGCCGGCCGATGACGGTGGGTCACCTACCCTGCGAGGGACACGCGTTACGACAGCAGTTTCTCCAGCCGCTTGCTGATGGCGTCGGCCTGATCGTCCGGCGCGAAGGTCGAGGTAAAGCGGCCCTGCGGGTCCATCACATAGATCAGCGCGCTGTGGTCCATGTCATAACCGCCATCGGCGCGCGGATGCTTCGCGTAATAGACGCGGTAGCTCGCCGCCGCCTGTTTGACTTCCTCGGGCGTGCCTGACAGTGCGACGATCGGCGCGTCGAAACTCTCGACATAGGATTTCAGCACCGCCGGCGTGTCGCGCTCGGGATCGACCGAGATCAGCACGATCCTGACCTCGCCGGCTTTCTTGCCGAGCTTGTCGAGTGCCAACGACAATTCGTTGAGCGCCGTCGGGCAGGTGTCCGGGCAATGCGTGTAGCCGAAAAACACAAGATTCCACTTGCCCTTGAGGTCCGCGTCGGTGAACGGCTTGCCATTCTGGTCGATCAGGTGGAACGGCCCGCCGATCAGCCCGGCGAGCGCGGTGCCGGCCGCGCCTTTCGTCGTGTCACGGTGCATAAAGCCGATCAGCGCGCCGGCGGCGAGGATCAGCAGCCCTGCCATTGCCACGGCGATCAGGGCGAAGCGTGGCGAGCCGGGCGGTTTTTGCGAGGTGCGTGCCATATTGCGGCTCCCTAATGACCGGCCGGCATCGGCATGCTGCCGGATTTATCCGGGCCCATCGCGCCGGGTTTTGTCACGGCGACGTTGACCTCTTTGGTGCCGGCCTTGTCGAATTGCAGGGTCAGCGGAAACGATTCGCCCGCACGTAGCGGCGCTTTCAGTCCCATCAGCATGATATGGGCGCCGCCGGGTTTCAGCGATACCGGCTGGCCTGCCGGTAGATCGAGGCTGCTGAGCGAGCGCATTTTCATCACGTTGCCGTCCATCGTCATCGTATGCAGCTCAGCCTTGCGGGCCACCGGTGTGGATATGGCAGTGAGATGGTCGGCCGTCGGCGATGTG
The DNA here is from genome assembly GCA_036268425.1 of Allostellaceae bacterium. Taxonomy (GTDB): domain Bacteria; phylum Pseudomonadota; class Alphaproteobacteria; order ATCC43930; family CGMCC-115725; genus DATARH01. The sequence goes on along the minus strand of DATAUE010000149.1, from coordinate 446,729 downwards.
AGAGTCAGATAGGCGGCGCCGATCTCGGCCTGGCCCGGGGTCGCCCGCGCCCAGGCATTGGTTACCGAAACATCGCCGGTTTGCGCGGTGGGCTGCGCGGCAGTCTGTGCCGAGGCGGCATTGCCGGCAAACAACAGCGCTGCAGCAAAGGCAGCAAGAATTCTCGACATTGGTCGTTCCTTTGAATTATGCGGCCGGCCCTGTCGCGGCGGCCCGGTGATCAGATGAAATTGGCGGCGATCACCGGATGGCGGGCGGAGCACGCGGTTGCGCCGCGATGTTCTGAGCAGACTGGGACGGTCGGCTATCCAGGGTGGGCAGGGCGCCTGCGATTTCGACCCAGGCCGTCGCGGCAAGTTCAGCGGTGCCTGGCAGCAGGACCGAGGCAGGGTTGACGCAACAGAGCAGGCAGTGATGCGTTGCCGGCACCGGTAGTTTCTTTTGCGCCGGTACGTCCGGTATGTGTGAGGAGACAGAGCCGCAAAATCCATGCGCGCCGGCCGCTGCGGCTGGTGTCGCCGCTGCTATTCCGGCCGGCAACAGTAGCGTTAGCAGCAACGAGAGAACCGCCAGCCACGTCGTCCCGGCCCGCCAGCGGCGCGGTCGCCTGTTTTCCGGCCGAGCAAGACTCACGTCGCGCTTCATCGCTGCATTCTAGCGCGTGTGATCGCGGACGGCGCCGGGCTTTTTGCCTCGGCGGCAGGATGATCGGGGGGCGATCGAGCATGTCCGGCATACGGCAAAAACCGGCCGCGGTAATGGTGACAGTACGGTCGCGGTTGACTAAGCTGGCGGCATGGAACGTTCGGGTTCGCGGCGGATTGCAGGGGATCGGGTTGTCGATTTGCGGCAGCCTCCCGAGCGTACCCTGCCCCTGGTGATTGCCTCGCCGCACAGCGGCTCCGAATACCCCGACGATTTCCGCACCGCCTCCCGTCTCGATCCAATGGCGCTGCGCCGCTCGGAAGATAGCTTTGTCGACGAGATTTTCGCCGCCGTGCCCGATCTTGGGGCGCCGTTGATCGCTGCCCGGTTTCCGCGCGCCTATCTCGACGTCAACCGTGAGCCGTGGGAACTCGATCCGGGAATGTTCTCGGATGCGCTACCGAGCTTTGTCAACGCGCGCTCGGCGCGGGTGCGAATGGGGCTTGGCACGATCGCGCGGCTGGTCGCCAGCGGCGAAGAGATTTACGCCCGCAAATTGCGCTTTGCCGAGGCGAAACAGCGCGTCGATACGCTGTACAACCCGTATCATCAGGCGTTGCGCCGGCTGCTCGACGAAACTGAGGCGATCTTCGGCGGCTATCTGCTGCTGGACTGCCATTCGATGCCCTCGGTGGCCAGCAGCAGCGTGGGGCAGGACGGCGCCGATATCGTGCTCGGCGATTGCCACGGAACCTCCTGCGCGCCGCATCTGATCGAAGCAGCGCGGACGCTATTGGCCGGGCGAAACTTTGCCGTGGCCCTCAACGCCCCTTATGCCGGCGGTTTCACGACCGGGCATTACGGCAATCCGCGGCGCCACCGCCACGCCTTCCAGATTGAGATCAATCGCGCCCTTTATATGGATGAGCGGCGGTACTGCCGCACAGACGGGTTCGAGCGGGTTACCGCCGAGATGACGGCACTCGTCGTGCACCTTGGGCAGCTCATGCTGCGAAATCTGCCGGGCGCGGCGCGGGCCGCCGCCGAATAACGCTCTTCCCAATACAAGGTTAGGCGGGGCGATGCCCAACTGCGTCATCGCGGTCGGCGCGTGTCTCACGCGAAAAAAAAGGGCCGCGCGTGAGCACGGCCCGAGTTTAGGGAGGAAACGCCTAGAAGACGTACGGCAGAACCACAAGTGATCCATGCCGCACCGCACAATTTAATGATCGGCCTCCCGAAGTCAACCCTGTTTGCAAAAAATGGTGGCTGCCTTGGGGATAGGACATAGCTCGGCATCATCGGCCCCACGGTCTGTGTGCGTTGCACAAAAATCGGGGCAGGAATTTCCGGGCGACGGCGGCCGCATGGCGTCAAACAACCGACGCAGGAAACGCCTTATTATATAAGTGTCACGCATGGAGGATTTTAGCCGATGGCCGAGCCGCAATCAGATCGGGGTGTCGCCGAAACCCGGCTTGTCGGCGATATCGGCGGCACCAATGCCCGGTTCGGGCTGGTGAGGCCGGATGGCACGCTGCTCCACAGCGCGATCCTCGCCGATACGGAATTTCCCGATATCGCGGCGGCCATCCGCGCCTATCTCGCAGATCGCGGCGACCTCCCGATGCCGCGGGCTGGTGCCCTCGCGATTGCCGCCCCGATCACCGGAGATCAGGTGCGGATGACCAACCACCCGTGGATTTTTTCGGCAAAGGGCCTGCGCGGCGATCTCGACTTCGAACGGCTGGAAGTGATCAACGATTTCACCGCCCAGGCCCTCGCGCTGCCGCATCTCGGCGATGGCGACAAGGAAAAGATCGGTGGCGGTATGGGTGTGGCCGGCCGGCCGCTGGCCGTGTTGGGGCCGGGATCGGGGCTCGGCGTGTCGGGTTTGGTCTGGGCCGGCGACGGGGCGCCGCGGCGCTGGCTGCCGCTGACCGGCGAGGGCGGCCACGCGACGATGCCGCCCGCCGACCCGCGCGAAAGCGCGGTGCTTGCTTATATGCACCGGCATTTCGACCATGTGTCGGCCGAGCGATGCCTGTCGGGGCCGGGTCTCATCAATCTGTACAATGCGCTGGCGGCGCTCGACGGGGTGCCGGCGGCGGCCTACACCGCGGCGCAGATTACCGATGCAGCGACCGGTGCCGCCGATCCGCTATGCCACGAGGCGACCACGATGTTCTGCGCCATGCTCGGCACCGCGGCCGGCAATCTGGCCATGACCTTGGGTGCGCAAGGCGGGGTGTTTATCGCCGGCGGGATCGTCCCGCGACTTGGCGATCGGTTTGCTGCCAGCCCATTTCGCGCCCGTTTCGAAAGCAAAGGCCGGATGAGCGTCTATCTGACGGCGATCCCGACCTATGTCGTGACACACAAATTGCCGGCGTTTCTCGGCTGCGCCGCCGCACTCAACGACGGCTGACCGTTTATCGATTGGTCATCGAGGGCGAGGGGCCGCGGCGCGGCGCAGCCGGTCGTTGATAGCTCGGCCGAGCCCCTGTTCTGGAATGGGCGTCACCGCGATGCCGGTAAATTCCGGCCGGTCGAGGCGGCGCAGCATGGCAAACAGATTGGCTGCCGCCTCTGCCAGATCAGCGCTTGGCGACAGCGACAGAACCGATGTGCCGCCCGCGGCGGTCTCGCGGCCAAATACGAGCAGCGCCTCGCCCGGTCTTGCATCGACGGCCTCGAGACGCAGCGGCAGGGTCGGTGCGTAATGGCTCGATAGCTGCCCCGGCGAGCGCGGTGCCAAATTATCGGTGGCACTGTGCGTGATGCCGCCGAAAATCGCCTCAAGCTGTTCCAGCGAAATGCCGCCGGGGCGCAGCAGGGTAGGGGTATCGGAACTTAAATCGAGCACCGTCGATTCGACGCCGACGCGACAGGGACCGGCATCGACGATCAGCGCTACCTCCTCGTCGAACTCGGCGGCGACATGGGCCGCGGTCGTCGGGCTGACGCGGCCGGATCGGTTGGCCGAAGGGGCGGCGATCGGCCGCCCAACGGCACGCAGCAGATGCTGCGCAACAGGGTGTGCGGGTGCGCGCAACGCCACGGTGTCGAGTCCGGCGCTGGCCAGCAGCGACACGCCGCCGGTTGCCCGGCGCGGCAACACCAGGCTGAGCGGCCCCGGCCAGAAATGCGTTGCCGCCAGAGATGCGCGGGTATCGAAAACCGCCAGCGCCTCGGCCTCCGCGAGACCCGGCACATGGACGATCAGCGGGTTGAAATGCGGCCGGTTCTTAGCGGCGAAGATTTGCGCGACTGCGGCGTCACTGGTGGCGTCGCCGCCGAGGCCATAGACTGTCTCGGTCGGAAACGCCACGAGCGCTCCCTTGCGCAGCAGCGACGCAGCATGTTCGATCGATGCGCCGCTGGCGGTGACGAGGCGGCGTTGCGCCGGCATTCGCTATCGCGGGCCGCGGCCTGGTTGCGGGTCGACGCCCATATGGCCGGAGCGGTTCCGGTAGAGCTGCGTTTCGGGCACCATCGGGCGCGGCGGCTCGCCTTCGAGCCACAGGCGATAGAGCAGGCGCTTTTTCGCCGGTTCGTCCCAATCGACAAAACCTGTGCGGGCGTGCAGCATTTCGTAATTGTCGATAAACGAGGCTTCGCCGGGCCGCAGCATGACTTCGAAGCGCACCTCGTCGCGCATCGCCACCTGATCGATAAAGGCGAGCGCCGCTTTTTCGAGATCACTGAGCGGCTGGCCGAGGGTCTCGGCGCCGCGGTCGATGACGCCGCGGACATAGCGGCAGCTCAGCACGCCGTCGCGTGTCGAGAACACCGGCACATGGTACGGCGTGACCGGGTCGTCGCCCGGCGCTTCCTCGCCTCGCCGGTCGCAGCGAAAGCCGCGCTCCAGCACCGGCAGGTATTCCGGATGCTCGCGCTCGACGATCTCGTGAATTTTCAGCGAACTGGCATAGATGCTGAGACCGCCTTCGCGGGCGTCGCGGACGCAGAGCAGGCCGACGATTTCAGCCGAGTCGGTGTGCAATGTCAGTTCGCGGCTGGTGGTGTAGCCGCGCGAGGCCTTTTCGACATTGGTAACATGGCCGAGATAATCGCCGTCCGCGCTTTGCGAGCAGCCGTGCCCGAAATGCGTACCGATCCCCCAATATACCGCCTGCATTTCTTCAGCCGTGTATTTGTCGACTGGGAAACCGCGCATGATCAACAGGCCCGGTCCGTTCTTGATCTGCTTAAGGACGGCGGCAAGATCAGCATTCAGCGCCGGATGGGTGAAATGTTCGCGCCGGATTTGGTGGAATGGGATGTTGGCCTTCGCAACCTGTTCCATGCACTCGTCGATCGCGGTGAGATGTGCAGGGGTGAAACTCCAATACACCGAATTGCGATCAATCTCGCTGCCGAGCCAGCCATTCTGGTGGCGCGTGGCGTGGGCAGTCATTCCGTCAGGCATGGGTAATCCTCCCGCTTGCACTTTGTCCCGCTGTTTTGTCATCCCGACAAAGTCGGGATCCACGTTGGCTGTGGATACCGCCTTCGCCGGCACGACAATGTGATCCTTGCCGGGTGATCCTTATCGGGTGATCCTTACCGTCCGCGCACTCGGTTCATTATCAACGTCGGCCACGGGTCGGGCATTTCGCCGACAGCAACCTCGATCAGCGACGGGCCGCGGCGCTTCAGGGCGGCGGCAAGTTCTCGGCGCAGGCCGTCAGGGGTCGTCGTGCGAACGCCGGCGATGCCGTAGCTGTCGGCCATTTTCGGGAAGTTCGGGTTGAGCAGATCGGTTGCGATCAGCCGGTTGCCATAATCCTGCTTCTGCATGCGGCGGACATTGCCGTAGGCGCCATCGGCAAACACGATCGCCACCACATCGATGCCGTGCAGCGCGGCGGTCGACAATTCCTGCACGTTGTACATAAAGCCGCCATCGCCGGAGATCGACACGACCGGCGTATCCGGCCGCGCCACCTTGGCGCCGAGCGCTGTCGCATAGCTGAACCCCAGCGTTCCCTGGTAGCCGCTGTGGATGTAGGTGCGCGGGTGATACACCGGAAAGGCAAGGCGGCCGACATAGCCGACCTGCGTCAGATCCTCGACATAGATCCCGTCATCCGGCAATTCGGCGCGGATTGTATCGAGGTATTCGCATTGCGGCCCGAGCGTCTCGCGCAGCCGTGCCGCGGTTTTGGCCTTCAACCCGTCGAGTTCGTCGCGGCGCGAGCTGCGCTCGGCGGCCGGAAGTGCCTGCAGCAGCGCGGTGAGTGCTTCTTTGGCATCGGCGACAATGCCGATCGCAGGGCGGGCGATGCGGTTGATTTCTACCGGGTCGAGATCGACGCGGATGATTTTGATGTCGCTATCGGTGCCCCAGCGGGTCAGTGGCTGGTTGAGACGGGTGCCGATCGCCAGCACGACATCGGCGCTGCGCCACAGTTCATTCCCGGCGAGCAGGTTCTGCGACAGGTAGTGCCGGTCGCTGACGATGCCCTTGCCGCCGGTGTAGGTGGTGACCGGAGCCTGCAGTCGTTCGGCGACCGCCAGCACCTCGGCGCCGGCTGCTGCCGCGCCGCTGCCGACATAGATCAGCGGCTGCTTTGCGTTGCCGAGAAGGGCGGCGGCCTTGTCGATCAGATCGGCATCGGGCGGCGAGGGCGGTGAGGGTGCTTCGATGCCCGGCAGCGACACCTCGCCGTCCAGTGCCATGATGTCGAGCGGCATTTCGAGCGCGACCGGGCGCGGCCGGCCTTCGGCGAGCTGCCGGAACGCCTGATTGACCAGCCTGCCGGTTTCGGTCGGATGGTTGATCCGCGCCGCCCATTTCGTCAGCCCCTGCAAAATCGCCAGTTGATCGGGGATTTCGTGCAGCAGGCCGAAACCGCGGCCGATCAGGTTGGACGGGATCTGCCCGCTGATGCACAGCACCGGCGCGTTGGTCGCCCACGCCGTCGCGAGTGCCGCGGTCGTGTTGAGCAGCCCCGGCCCCGGCACCACCGCAAACGCGCCGACCTTTCCGCTGGCGCGCGCATAGCCGTACGCCATGTAGGCGGCGGCTTGTTCGTGGCGCGGATGAATGACCCGGATGGCCTCGCCGGCATCGTACAGTGCGACGAAAAGCGCGTCGTTCTGCACGCCCGGCAAGGCGAACAGTGTATCGATGCCGTGACGGCCCAGCATCTCGACCAAGGCCCGGCCGCCTGTCATCCGCGTCATCGTCGTGCCTCCCTAATGCCGTTCACCCTAATGCCCCTGCGATTCGATCCGCTCCATCCACGCCAGCAGGACGCCCGACAGGACAAACGCCAGCAGCATCGCGACTTCGACCAGTATGCTGGTTTTGTCCGCCGGCGCGACATTGATGAAGCTTTCCAGCAGGTCGATGGCCGCGATTGCGCTGATCGATGCGAATAACTTTGGTTTCAAGGCGGCGATATCCGCCGTGTCCGATGATGCGTCTTCCGGATGATGTGTCGCCGTCGGCAGAAAAATCTCGACCCCGGCGGCGATGATCATCACCACGAGATTGGCGATCAGGACGAGATCGACCAGCTTCAACACCGCGATGATCAGGTCGGCATCACCTAACTCGGTAAAGGCGCCGACCACATGGATCAGTTCGCGCACGAACTGCGCCATGACGATCACCAATGCCGCGATCAACCCCAGGCAGAAGGGCGCGATTCCCCAGCGCGAGCCGAGCAGCACAGACCGGAGAATTGTATTGAAACGCCGCGGCATAGCTGCCCTTATCGACCCTACTCCGACGTGTCAATGAACGATGTTCGGTTTTACTGGCGGCTGCGGATGCCGGGTAAGAAGGAACGCCGATGATCGAGCAAACCGTAGATATCGCGACCGGCGACGGTGCGATGGAGACCTTTATCTGTCATCCGGAGCGCGGCGGTTCGCATCCCGCGGTGATGGTGCTGATGGATGCACCGGGTATCCGCGAAGAACTGCGTGACATGGCGCGCCGGCTGGCGACGGTCGGGTATTATGTACTGCTGCCGAACCTGTACTACCGCGCTGGCCGCGACACGATGTACGGCCCGGACGTGCTGCAGCACGGCAGCGCCGATCACGGCCGGATGCGCTCCGTGCGCACCAAAATGGCGATTCCGCCGGTGATGACGGATGTCGGCGCGATGTTGCGCTTTATCGACGCGCAGACGGCGGCAAAGGCCGGGCCGGTCGGTGCCCACGGATACTGCATGAGCGGCCCTTATGCGCTGGCCGCGGCGGCGCGCTATCCCGACCGGGTAACCGCGGCGGCGTCGTTCTACGGCACCTGGCTGGTGAACGACGCCGAGGAAAGCCCGCATCTCAATTTCGGCAAGGTCACGGGCGAACTCTATATCGGCTGCGCCGAACACGATGACCTCGCACCGCTGCCGATGGTCGAGGAGCTGCGCGGGCTGTTCCAGCGCGCCGGGACGGCCGGAGAGATCGAGTTGTACCCGACGGTCCATCACGGTTTCGCCTTCCCGCAGCGCTGGTGCTACGACCAGCCGGCGGCGGAGCGCCATTGGGAACGTCTGATCGCTTTATACCGCCGCCGACTGGGGTAGCCGACGCTGCCGCTGCCGCTGCCGTGCCGGGGCAGTCAGTGGTGGCGCGACAGGAACTCGGCCTTGGCGACCACCCGCTGCATTGCAAGGCGTTCACGGACGGTGATCGGATGATGCGGCCGGCCGGCGAACAGCTTGCGGGCTTCCGGCCCGCTCAGCGTGCCGTTCGACATCAGCATCTGCTGTATGCGCGACAGCAGATGGTCGATACCGTGCCCGTCGAGCGTCCAGTTGCGCACCGGGCCGCTGTCGATGTGGATAAATCCCGAATGCGGATACCAGCCGACACCGCCGCGCTTCATTGCCCGCGCCGCCTCCATCGCATCCGAGAGCCGAGTATCGAGGCGAATGTCGAGAGCGCGGCCATAAAGGTGCTGGCTGTTGTCCGCGACACCGAACGTCGTCCGCGCCAGCATCGCGTTGGTTGCCGGCGTCCGGTAGGCCGACAGCACTGTCGCCTGGGTGGCGCCGACCCGAGCCATCACTGCCCCGAGAAAATCCAGCACCGCCACATCGTAGGCGATGCGCGCCCCGGAATGATGATCGCGCAAAAATACCGACAACTCCGCCATCGCTTCCGGGATCGGCCCGGCATCATTGCGGTAGGGCCCGTCAAAGCTCTCGCCGGTGTGTGCGTTGTGCAGCGTGAGGCGGCGGATCGGTGGTGCCGGCAGCGCGGCCAATGTCTGCCGAGGTACGCCAGCCGCCATCCACCCGCCAGCCAGCGCGAGAAAAAACCGTCGATCCATGGCTGGTCATATAACGGCAAGGCAGCCCAAGATAAAAGTGTGTTGCGCCGACTGCTTGTCGCACCGCGGTTGCTGTGACAAAGTGCGGATCGTCGCACCTTGCGCTAGCCCCCGAGTCTTGCTCGCGGCGCCGGGGATATATTTGTAGATGCAGGCCACGCCGCCAGCCCTTCCGCGGATCACGTCCGAATTCGGCGATCCCATGACCGCGGAATTGTCGTTGGCGGTGCCGCGACCGGGCGGCCCGCATCTGCCAAAGCGCCTCCTCGACGAGGTTCGCCGGCTGCGCATCCTTGCGGAAGTCGCCGACACGGTTACGCAGGATTTGTCGCTCGATCGACAGTTGCCGCGGCTGATCGAGCTGATCACGCAGGCGCTCGATGCCGAACGGGCCACGCTGTTTCTGTACGATAAGGACACCGGCGAATTGTTCTCGCGGGTGCTCAGCGGCGAGGGGGTGACGGAAATCCGCATTCCGGCGACCGCCGGCATCGCCGGTGCGGTTTTTAGCGTCGGCACCCCTGAAATCATCCCCGACGCCTACAAAGATGCACGGTTTAACCCGGAAATCGACCGCCGTACCGGCTATCGCACCCGCAACATGCTGTGCGTACCGCTGCGCAACCGCGAGGGACAGCCGGTCGGCGTCACCCAGATCCTCAACCGGCGGAAGAGCGATTTCGGCGATGAGGAGGTGGCTCTGGCGCAGGCGATCAACCGCCACGCCGCGAGCGCGCTGGAACAGGCGCTGCTGGTCGAGCGGTTGGCGCAGGCGCAGCGTGAAGAGCTGGAGCTGCTCGAAATCGCCGAGGCGATCTCGACCGAACTGCATGTCGATGTGCTGTTTACTCGGATCATGGCGGCCGCTACTGAGCTTCTCAATGCCGAGCGCTCAACGCTGTTCCTTTATGACACGGTAAAGGACGAGCTGTGGTCGCAAGTCGCTGAAGGCGCAGGCCAAAAGGAAATCCGCATTCCGGCGCGCGCCGGGATTGCCGGTGCGGTGTTCGCCAGCGGCGAGGTGTTGGTGGTGCCCGATGCCTACGCTGACGCACGTTTCAATCGCGCCGTCGACCGTGCTTCCGGCTTTCACACCCGTAATATCCTGACCGTACCGATCAGCGACAAACGCGGCGAGCGCCTGGGTGTCGTGCAGATCCTCAACAAGCGTGGCGGCGCGTTTGCGCCGCTCGACATTCGCCGCGCCAAGGCATTCTGCTCGCAGATCGCGATCGCGATCCAGAATGCGCAGTTGTTCTCCGACGTGCTATCGCTGAAGAACTACAACGAAAGCATCCTGAAATCGCTGTCGAACGGTGTTATCACGCTCGACCAGAGCCTCAGCATCGTCAAAATCAACGAGGCGGCCGAGCGTATCCTGGGGATGTCGCCGGATCAGGCGCTTAACCGCCCGGCGACGCAGGTTTTCGGCAACCGCAATGCCTGGGTCACCCGCAGCCTCAATTATGTCGCCCTGATCGGCGCCTCCGACTACCACGCCGACACCGATTTCCAGCTGCCGGACGGCACGACGGCGGCGATCAACCTGACCGCGGCGCCGCTCTTCGAAACCGAAGGCAAATCCATCGGCTGCATGCTTGTGCTGGAAGACATCACCCGCGAAAAGCGCGTGCGCAACACCATGGCGCGTTACGTCGCCAAGGAGGTCGTCGACAAGCTGCTCGCCAGCGGCCAGGATTTTCTCGACGGCAACGCGCATGTCGCGACGGTGCTGTTCTCGGACATCAGGCGCTTTACGACGCTGGCCGAAGCAATGAGCCCGCAGGAAACCGTGACGCTGCTGAACGAGTATTTTACCAGCATGGTCGAAGTGGTGTTCGCGCATGGCGGCATGCTCGACAAATATATCGGCGACGCGATCATGGCTGTGTTCGGCACAGCGATCTCTGATGTCTCGGATGCCGACAACGCCTTGGTCGTCGCGACGGAAATGATCCGCGAACTCAAGGTGTTTAACGTGCAGCGGCTGGAACACGGCCTCGAACCGATCGAGATCGGGGTCGGGGTGGCAACCGGCGAGGTGCTCGCCGGGTCGCTGGGTTCCTCGCGCCGGCGGCTCGAATACACCGTGATCGGCGACAATGTGAACCTCGCCGCTCGTCTCGAAGGCGCCAACAAGCATTACGGGACGACGGTGCTGATCGCCGCCTCCACGGTTGAAGCGTTGCGTTCGCGGCCGACGCTACGCCGCCTCGATTTGATCCAGGTGAAAGGAAAATCGCAGCCCACACTCGCCTACGAATCGCTCGATCATTACGATACGGAGCGCTTCCCGCGGATGGGCACCCTGATATCGGCCTATGAGGCCGGTCTCGATTGCTATCAGCGGCGCGATTGGTCGCAGGCGATCCAGCGCTTCAGTGAGGCCCTCGACGTCGTGCCGAGCGATCAGCCGTCGCGCATCTTCATCGACCGCTGCTATTATTACCGCAGGCATCCGCCGCCGGAGCATTGGAACGGCGTGTGGATCATGGAAGACAAATAGCCGGCATGCCGGACGCGGCCGGCGATCCGCATAATCTGCGGCGTTTTGTCGAGGCGCAGGCGCCGGTGTTCGAGCGGGTGCTCGCGGAATTGCGAGCCGGGGAAAAGCGCAGCCATTGGATGTGGTTTGTTTTTCCGCAGATTGCCGGGCTGGGGCTCAGCCCCGTGGCACGGACATACGCAATTTCGGGCCGCGACGAGGCCGTGGCCTATCTGAACCACCCGGTGCTGGGGCCGCGTCTTCGCGAATGCACGCGCCTTGTCATGCAGACGAGCGGCCGTTCGATCGTCGAGATTCTAGGCGAGCCCGATAATCTGAAATTCCGCTCGTCGATGACTTTGTTCTCACGGGTGACACCGGAAAACGCGGTATTCGCCGAGGCCCTAAACAAATTCTTTCCCGCCGGCGGCGAAGACGAGGCGACGCTCGACCGTCTGGGCTGAAGCGGTGAGATCTATCCCGGCATGGCGATCCGGCGGCCAACCCAGTCAGGCCGCGGCAGAACGATGTGGGCAGCGGCCTCGGCGGCGATGCGCCGCCGCAAATCCTCGGGAAACGGCATCACCCGCCGGGCCACGAGGTCAACGTGCAGGAACATCAGTTCCTGTGTCGCGGCGCGGTGTCCGCCCGCAACGGCGAACATCTCGTGCGCCAGATGCAGGCGCTTGTCATCTGCCGCGATAATCTGAATGGCCACCCGCACCCGCGAGCCGACCCGCAACTCCCGCTCGAAACGGTTATGCGTCTCGGCGACAAACGTGCCCCGCTGCGTTTCGCGGCGATAGGCGAGGCCGAGGCCGAGCTCATCGAACAACAGGTCCGTCGCACCGTCGAACAGCACGGTGTAATAGGCGAGGTTCATGTGGTCGTTATGGTCGATCCACTGCGGCAAGACTTCGCCTTCATAAAGGTCGAACGGGACGGGGAGGCTCATCGCACAGCTCCGAATTGGCGTCGCAGGCGCTTTTATCAGGCATCGGCGGCACCGCGCGAGCCGCCAGAAGGGGACGGCCTGTGGGGCGCGGCAATCAGCGACACCCGGTCTGGCATTCGGGCGGTCGCCTCGGATTGCGTATGCGGCGCCAGTTTGTTACAAGACGGCGTCTGCGCAGCCTCGGGGAGCGGTCCGGAGGGCGCAGCGTTGTCTGCCGGCTGATGAAAATCCTGACGTGCAACAGTAATCGCCCGCTTGCCGAGGCGATCTCCGCCTATCTCGGCTTGCCGTTGACGCGGGCCAGCGTGCGCCGATTCTCCGACATGGAGATTTTTGTCGAGATCCAGGAAAACGTGCGTGGCGAGGATGTTTTTGTCATCCAGTCCACATCGTATCCGGCAAACGATCACCTGATGGAATTGCTGGTCACGCTGGATGCGCTGCGGCGTGGCTCGGCACGGCGGGTTACGGCGGTCATCCCCTATTACGGCTATGCCCGCCAGGATCGGAAATCCGGTCCGCGTACGCCGATCTCGGCCAAGCTGGTGGCCAACCTGATCACTACGGCCGGTGCCGACCGGGTGTTGACCCTCGATCTGCACGCCGGTCAGATTCAAGGTTTTTTCGACATACCGACCGACAATCTCTATGCCGAACCGGTGCTGGTGAAGGACATTCAAGAAAATCTCGCATCTGCCGAACTGGTGATGGTGTCGCCGGATGTCGGCGGTGTGTACCGGGCGCGCCAGATTGCCCGGCGGCTTGATACCGATCTTGCCATCATCGACAAGCGCCGCGAGCGCGCCGGGGTTTCCGAAGTGATGAACATCATCGGGGATGTCGAAGGGCGGCGCTGCATCCTCGTCGACGATATCGTCGACAGTGCGGGAACGCTGTGCAACGCCGCCGTCGCGCTGATGGAAAGCGGCGCGGAAAGCGTATATGCCTACGCGACGCACGGCGTGCTGTCGGGCGGTGCCGTGGCGCGGGTCGCGGCGTCGCCGATCAAAAAACTGGTGTTGACTGACAGTATCGTGGCGACCGAGGCGGTGCGGGTCTCCCGGAACATCGGGCAGCTGACGATCGCACCGCTGATCGCCGAAGCGATCCAGCGGATCAGCGAGGAGCGGTCGGTTTCGAGCTTGTTTGACTGATTGGCCTATTTGATTGATTGGCCCGTTTGATTGATTGGATCACGGCTGCCCGGCGCCGGCACAAATACGGCGCGCGCAGCCGCTTTTGGATAGAGGAGCGATAAGTCAATGCCCGAAATTATCAGCCTCAATGCTGAGGCACGGCCGCGCGCCGGCAAGGGCGCAGCCCGGGCGACGCGGCGCATGGGGCGCATCCCCGCAATTGTCTACGGCGACCACAAAGAGCCGGTGCTGATCAGCCTCGAACCACGCGAACTGGCGCGGCAACTTGCCAAGCCGGGATTTTTCGCGACGCTGGTCGATGTCAATGTCGATGGCACGACGCATCGGACATTGCCGCGCGATGTGCAGGTGCACCCGGTCAGTGACGCGCCGATCCACGTCGACTTCATGCGAGTCGGGGCGGGTGCGCAGGTGACCGTGGCAGTGCCGGTTCTGTTTATCAATCACGAGCGCTCCGGCGGCTTGCGGCGCGGCGGCATCCTCAATGTGGTGCGTCATGCGATTGAGGTGGTATGCCCGGTCGACAGCATTCCCGACCATCTGACTGTCGATCTGAGCAATCTCGACATCGGGGAGAGCATCCACATCCACTCCGTCAATATCCCCGAAGGGGTACGGCCGGTCATCCAGGAACGCGATTTCACGATCGCCAGCATCGCGGCCTCGTCGGCGGTGCGTGAAGAGGCTGCGGCCGCGGCTGCGACCGCAGCCGTCACTCCAAGCGAGGAACCGGCAGCGTCATAGAGGGCCTCCGGCCCGCTGGCGATGCGCCTTATCGTCGGTCTCGGCAATCCAGGCAGCCGCTATGCCCGGAACCGGCACAATATCGGCTTTATGGCGGTCGAAGCGATTGCCCGCCGCTATGGCTTTCCGACGTTTCGCAGCCGCTTCAAGGGCGAATTGGCGGAAGGTACGATCGGCGGCGAGCGCCGGATGTTGCTGTGTCCGCAGACATTTATGAACCTGTCTGGGGAATCGGTGCTGGCCGCGGCGAGTTTCTACAAGATCAAACCGGCCGACATCGTCGTAATCCACGATGAACTCGATCTGCGTCCCGGCAAGTTGCGGGTGAAGCGCGGCGGCGGCAATGCCGGTCATAATGGGCTGCGCTCAATCGATGCGATGATCGGCGGCGATTTCTGGCGCGTCCGGCTGGGGATCGGCCACCCCGGTGTCAAGGAACTGGTACTGCCTTATGTGCTGCAGAATTTCGGTGCCGATGAAGCGCGGTTGTGGGTCGCGCCACTGATGGAGGCGGTGGCCGAAACGATGCCGTTATTGCTCGGTGGCGCACCGGACGCGTTTATGAGCGAGGTCGCCAGGCTTTTTAGCCCGCCGCAATCGCCCGATTCCTGAATCACCCGATTCCCGAAGCACCCGATTCCTGAAGCACCGGCGCTCCAAAAGAGAGTCAGCCGAGGCTCCGTCCGCTCGGTTGAACAGCCTCCGGCGCGACAAACTCCGGATCGGCGTACGGTCCGACGGCTGCGGTTGCGTGCATCGCGGTGCCGCGCCAAACAAAATCGTTGCCCATCCAGGCCGCAATCCATAAGAGCGGCAACAGCAGATCGCGCAGCAGGATCGCTGCGATCATGCGAACCGGAAAGCACCAGCCCACAATTGACGCCAGCGCCGCCTCGGTTCCAACCCAGATCATCAGCAACAGCCCGACGGCGCCGGGAACGCTGACCTCGTAATAGGCCGCGGCCGACGCAATCGCGAGGCATGGCAAGGCACTACCAACCAGAATTTCGGGGAGAAACAACCAGGGAAAGCTGCTGCGCCGCAGCCGCGCCCAGCGCAGTTGCCGCGCCCAGATTTCGGTCATCCTGCGCCGGCCCAGCGGCTGCTCGACCGGTGTATCGACGAGATGGACGTTGAGGCCGGCGCCGCGGACCATCTTGGTAGTCGCCGCGTCTTCGGCAATATCGATGGCAAGCGTTGCAAGGCCGCCGGCACGGTCGACCAGGTCGCGGCGGAACAGCATCGTCTTGCCCTGCGCAAAGCCGAACCCCAATGCCTCGCTGACATATTGAAAGCGCGCCTGCAGTGTATTGAGAAACGCGCATTCGATTTCGGCCGCGAAATTTGTGGGTCTTGTCCCGATCGGCATCGAGCAGACGGCGCCGGTGTCGTGCCGCCAACGGCCAAGCAGCCGCGTCAGGTAGTCACGCGGCAGCAATGCGTTACTGTCGGCGACGGCAATCCAGCGATGGCGGGCCGCATCCCAGCCTTTGGCGATGTTATTGAGCTTGGGGTTTGCGCTGATTCGGTTGTCGCCGACCAGCAGTCGCGCCCCGACGTCGGGATTAGCCGCGATCAGGCGCCGCACCGCCGGTACTGCCGGGTCGCCGGCATTCGCGATGCAGAAGATGATTTCGTAATGCGGATAGTCCAGACAAAAGCTCGATCCCAGGGTTTCTGCAACAAACGGATCGATGCCGCAAACCGGGACCACCAGCGTCACGGGTGACGCAAAATCAATGGCTTCCGAGGCTGACCGGCGACGGCTGCACCGCCACGAAGCAATCGCGATGGTCGCCAAATGCAGGCCTGTGGTGATCGCGCAAAAGGCGATGGCCCAGTTCGCAATAATCATCATCAGCCCCAGCAATCGCTTTCACGGCTCGGACGGCAAGGACTAGCGCGACTGCGTGACGATTTTACGACATTGATGACAGTATAACGAAATATAGCGTTACCAAAAACTGTAACCTACCGCTGATAGATACTTCGGTGTCATGGCCGGAGACAATGCGATGATCGGGGGCAACGCACTGTCGGGGCTGGTGTCTGTCATGGAAGAGCCGCCGACACCTCACCAGTACCGGACGATCTGGATATCCGACATTCATCTCGGAACCCGCGGGTGCAAGGCCGAGTTTCTGCTGGATTTCCTGCGCTGCAATGACGCCCGCACGATTTATCTGGTCGGCGACATTGTCGATGGCTGGCGCCTGCGCAAATCGTGGTACTGGCCGCAGACCCATAACGACGTAGTGCAGAAGCTGCTGCGCAAGGTGCGCCACGGCACGCGCGTCATCTATGTGCCGGGCAATCACGACAACTGGCTGCGCGACTACACAATGCTGCCCTTCGGCGGCGTCGAAGTGGTCGAACAGGCGGTGCATGTAACCGCTGATGGCCGTCGCCTGCTGGTTATTCACGGCGACTGGTTCGACCTCGTTGTCACCCACGCACGCTGGCTCGCGGTGCTCGGTGACGGGGCTTATACGTTGGCGCTATGGGTCAACCATCATTTCAACAAGGTGCGGTACTGGCTTGGTTATGATTACTGGTCGCTGTCGGCCTTTCTCAAGCTGCGGGTCAAGAACGCCGTGCAATATATCGGCTCGTTCGCTGACGCGCTGGCCGATGAAGCCCGCCGCCACGATCTCGACGGCGTCGTCTGCGGCCATATTCATCATGCCGAGATTCGCGATCTCGGCGGAATCCTCTACTGCAATGACGGCGATTGGGTCGAAAGCTGCACCGCGCTGGTCGAGCATTTCGACGGTCGGCTGGCAATCGTTTACTGGGCCGACCGACGGCCTCTTGAAATGTTGCGCCGGGCGGCGAAAGTCGACGACCTCGTCGCCGCCGAACTTTGACGCCTCCGGCGGCGCGATTGATTTACGGTCTGGATTTCTGGTGCTACAGGCATAAATAGAGCCGGCGCACAGCGCACGACGTTGCGCTGGCGGTTTCAGCATCATCAAGGAAATCATGGGCTTCAACTGTGGCATTGTCGGCCTGCCGAATGTCGGCAAGTCGACCCTGTTCAATGCGCTGACCGCAACCGCCGCCGCAGAGGCAGCGAATTATCCGTTCTGCACGATCGAACCGAATGTCGGCCGCGTCGCGGTGCCCGACGAGCGGCTGACGGTCTGCGCGCGGCTTGCCAAATCGGCCAAGATCGTGCCGACCCAGCTCGAATTCGTCGATATCGCCGGGCTGGTGCGCGGCGCTTCGCAAGGGCAGGGGCTCGGTAACCAGTTTCTCGGACATATCCGTGAAGTCGATGCGATCGCGCAGGTTTTGCGCTGCTTTGACGACGACAACGTCACCCATGTCGAAGGCTCGGTCGACCCGATCCGCGATGCCGAAACGGTTGAGACCGAATTGATGCTGGCCGATCTCGACAGCCTCGAACGCCGCTCCGTGGCCGTGCAAAAGCGCGCCCGCGGCGGCGAACGTGAGGCCAAAGCATTGCTCGACATCATCGAGCCGGTCTTGGCGGCTCTGCGCGACGGGCGCCCCGCGCGCACCGTAGCGCTGCCGGCCGATCGCGAGCGTGAGTTGAAGGGGCTGCAACTGCTGACTGCCAAGCCGATTCTCTACATCGCCAATGTCGACGAGCCGAGTGCGGCCGACGGCAACGGCGACAGCTGCCGCGTCGCAGAATACGCCGCGCAGCACGGCGCACCTTCCGTGGTGATTTCGGCGGCGATTGAATCCGAGGTCGCCGGGCTGGGTGACGCCGATGAAAAACGCGAATTTCTCGAGGCGCTCGGACTTGGCGAGACCGGCCTCGACCGGGTAATCGCCGCCGGCTACGGGCTGCTCAATCTGGTGACGTTTTTCACCGCGGGCCCCAAGGAATCACGCGCTTGGACCGTCACGGGCGGCAGCAAGGCGCCACAAGCCGCCGGCGCGATCCACAGCGATTTCGAAAAAGGCTTCATCCGCGCCGAAACCATCGCCTACGGTGATTTTGTTGCTTGCGGCGGCGAGCAGGGTGCCAAGGATTCCGGCCGGATGCGGCTCGAAGGCGCCGATTATCTGGTGCAGGACGGCGACATCATGCATTTCCGCTTCAACGTGTGAGCTGGCGCAGGTCACACCGGACATTGAGCGTTTTTCTCAGGCATTGGCACGTTCGCCGGCGCGGGCGCGCGCTTCCGCCGTCTGTTCGATCTCGACTTTGACGCCGGGGTATTTCGTCAGAAAGCGGCGAAAATCAGTCGCGGAAAGCTCGAGTGCGCGGCCATAACCCAGGGAAATGACGTCCGCTTGACGCGGCCGTCCATCGAGAAGCGCCATCTCGCCGAAAAATTCGCCGCTGCCGAGGCGCACCCGTTCGTTTGGCAGAATGACCTCGACGGCGCCCGACGACAGGAAATACATGCCGCGGCCGCGCTCGCCTTTGCGAATCAGCATTTCATCCGGCACCAGCAGTCGCGACCGGAACAACTTCACCAGCGCGTTCAACTCATTCGGCGCGCAAGCCGTGAACAAGGCGAATGACCTGACCAACTCGCGAGTCTGCAAACCCAGATTGAGCGGCGGCAGCGTTGTGGACGACATCCCAGGGGCGTATTCGCGTTCAAGGTTGTGGAATAATTCACCGCTGATCAGCCCTTCCTCAAACAGGTCGCGGTAGCGCGACATCAGCAGCCGCAATCCGGATTGTTGCAGGAAGCGGCTCTCCAGCGCCTCGGCGTGATCGGGGTATTGCAGGCGCAGCGCGTCGAGTGCGCGGACGGTTGCATCGGTGCGATCGGTAACGATCTCGCCGAGACCGTCCGCCAGCGCCGGCCCGAACATCGCCGGCAGGCGCTCGCGCACAAACTGCGACAGTGCGTCGAGAGTCAGCCGCCGGGTCAGCAGCATTTCAAAGCGAATCGAAATTTCGCGCTGCAGCGGGCCGTCGATATGCATGGCCCGGTGCAGAAAATGCGCGACGCGAAAAGCCCGCGGAAACGCTAGCAACTCGCAGGCGGCGCGGTGATAACCGGCAATGCCCTCGGTGCGCGCGGCTTCCAGAATGAAATTGGTATTGTGCAACAAGCGCTCGATCGCGTTCCCCGACACCGTGTGCTGCGCGTGGTGATTGAGTACGATGTGGCGTTCGCGGTTGGTCAGAGCGACAAGACCGATACGAATGCGGTCTTCGTCGGAAATTCCGCGCTCCAGCTCGGCCTGCGAACTCAACGCTTCGATGCTCAGATCGTAACGCCGCCCGACAGCCTGCGCCGCGGATGGTGCGACGTGATATTCGCGCGCCGTCTTGACTACGGCGTCGCGCACGTCGCTGAGGGAAAGCGCCAGCACTTTGCCGCGCACCGCCTGATTGAGCGGCGACAGGCGCGTCAATCCGAGCAGGCGGATCACCGGGTTGAGGCTCAAGCCGTTGACCAGCAATGTAAACAGCACGAACCCGGTCGCGAGGTCGGCGACGAAATTCTTGATCGCCGCGTCGAGATGAATGTTCTCGGTAACCGACAGCGCCAGTGCCAGGGTCACGGCCCCGCGCAGGCCGCCCCAGGCAATCGCCACCTTGAAGGCGTTGCTGATCTTCTGGCTGAGCCGCGCCGCGCTCAGCAGCGGCAGAACGCCGAACAGCACGGCGGCGCGCGATAGCAGGGCCGCGGCGACCGCGATCAGCAGCAGCCAGAAATCGC
This sequence comes from Allostellaceae bacterium, assembly GCA_036268425.1. Taxonomy (GTDB): domain Bacteria; phylum Pseudomonadota; class Alphaproteobacteria; order ATCC43930; family CGMCC-115725; genus DATARH01. The sequence continues at coordinate 426,787 of DATAUE010000149.1, read as the reverse complement.
GCGGCTGCACGGAGACAAGCAGCTTCGGCACCAGGGTCGACGCGATCAGGAAGATCAGCGACCCGGCCCAAAACCCGGTCTGTTCCCAAACCCGTTCGAGGTAATGCCAGCTGCCGGGGGTCAGCCGCACACGACCGATCGCACCCGCGGTCAGCCCGGCTCCGACGACCGCCACAACCCCGGAAATGCCGAAAACATGATCGCCTAGTACATAAACGATGTAAGGCAACCCGATCGACAGCGTCACCTCGGCGGTCTGCGACCCGCGCAGATGCGGCAGGATCGCTCCGAAAATTCGGCCGGCCACCACGCCCAGCAGCAGCCCACCGAAAAATGCCGCTGCGAAATGCTCGATCCCGGATAACAGGGTAGGATGGGCGGCGTCGGTCAGCAATTCGATCAGAAATTCGAACAGCACGATCGCCGCCGCGTCATTCAGCAGCGCCTCGCCTTCGAGCAGGCGGGTCAGGCGCGGCGGTGCCCCGAGGTCGCGGAAGATGGCGACGACCGCCGCCGGATCGGTCGTCGCAACGATCGCGCCGACCAGCAACGCCACCAACAGCGGCACGCCGGCAAACGACAAGCTGAAGCCGATGGCCGCCGCCGCCGCAAAGACCGCCAGAATCGCAAGCGTCAGTATCGGCGCAGCGTCTTGTGCGATCTCGCGAATGTCGATCGTCAGCGAGGCGTGAAACAGCAGGAGCGGCAGAAACACCACCAAGAAGACCGACGCGTTGACCGGCAGGTTGACGATCGGTGAGACGACGTCGTCCAGCAGGTTGGTCAGCGGCGTATAGAGCAGAAACGTCGACAAGCCGCCCATCGCGACGCCGACAAAGGCCAGCAATACCGTGTAGGGCAGGTGCAATCGAGCGGCGGCAGGCTGCACGACGCTGACGATGACGAGAAACCCTGCGATGACGAGAGTGACGCTGGCGACGCTGCTCAAGGTTCATCCATCCGGTCGGTCATACAGTCCGCCCCAGAACGGACTATCAGATATCCGATAATAGCCGCTCGCGCGGTGCGTTTTAAGGTGCGCGACGGTCGATAACGGTGCGTCGCGGGCCGAGGGTTGTTGCCGGTGGCCGAACGCATCGCGACGATCACGATACGGCATAATGCGCTATTCGTTAAATGCATGACTGCCGCACGGACAGCCTAAAAGCGACCCGGCGACGTTGCCGCGTCAGCCTGATCGGGGCTATCGTAGTTATTATCACGGCCGCTTTTGGCAGCGGGATGCCGCCCGCGCAAAAAGGAACCTGAAGAATGCCCAACGACGTACAAGCCGCTATCAGCAATGCGCCAAAGCCCGAAGCGCTGTACGGCAAGTTGGAAGATCGCATTCTGGCCCGCGACCAGAAGGGAGCGAGCGAGGTTTATTACGATCTGGTGCGGCAGCGGCGGCCGATGAACGAGATCGTCGGCGAGGCGGTGCGCATTCATGCGCCCTATACGCATGTCCCGTACCATGAGCGGATTGATGACGGTTACGTCAATTTCGTCAATAACGACCATTGCCTTTTGTCGGCACGGGCCGCAACGCAGCTGACCAGGCTGGTGCCGCAGGACTGCGCTGCGCTGCCCCTGGCGCAGACCATCTGGTACATCCCGACCGGCCTCGACATCTGGAACCAGAAAATTCTGAAGGCGCCGGGTCATTACGCGCGGGCGCCGGGCTGGTCGATGCCGCCGGGGCCGCCGCCGATGCCAGAAGTGGTGTGGGCCGACCAGGAGCCGGAACGGCTTACCGGTCCGTTGCAGGAACGGCTCGATCATTGGATGACGCTGGTGCACCGCGGCAACGTGCTCGAAGCCTACCGCGTGTTTCTCGGCCTGATGGAAAACCCCGCCGAGCGCAAAGAGGTGCTGGCCCAGCTTTGTCACGCCGGCCTGATGGATGTGCAGGACCGGGCGCTTTACAACCGTTCCTACACGACCGGCCACAAGGCATTCCGTGCCCGCGCGACGGTCGATCTCGGCAATTTCCTCGGCTGGGACAACGCGCATAACGTGGTTTATGCCGGGGCGCTCGACATTGCGGTCGGCCCACGCTGGTACTCGACCTACGAAATGGCCTGCAACCTCGTCAAAATCTTCCTCGAAAAACAGACGATCTCTGCGATCCCCTATGGCGGTGCGTCGAGCGCGGAAATCGCCATCCTCGCCGGCAACAAGGAGCCGCTGTCGGAAGCCGAATCGCGCGAATTCGAAGACGCGTTGATCCGCCAGCCGGAACCGGCCTATGTGCATGTGCTGAACCGGCTGCTGGAAGCCGGCAAAAGCCCACGCCGCATTCTTGATGCGATGCAGATCGCCGACGCGCAGATCATTCTCGAAACCAAGGGCGTCAACAATTTCTCGTTGCCGCAGCATTGTTTCGAATACCTGAACACGATGGGCTGGTATTTCGACAATTTCGAACACAAGCAACAGCTCAAGCTGCTCTATACGGGAGCGTCGTACCTCAACCGCGCCGCCGGCCATCAACAGGGGATCGGCGACGCCGAACGCGTCGAAATCCGCGCGGCGAGCGGAGCCGACAAGCTGTCGCAGGAGGAAATCCTCAACCGGGTCGATGCCGCCTGCATCGCGCTGAATGGGCCCGATGCGGTGAGTTGGACCCGTGCCTATCTCGACAAATTCTCCGACCGAAAGCCGCTGGTGCAACATCTCGCGCTGTTGGCGGCGCGGATGGGCAACGACCCGCACAACCAGGAAATCGGCCAGGTCCTGATCGAAGATTATCTGAAGAACCAGGGATGGGACCGCGATCGCCTGCTGCTCGCCTGCGCCCACCACACCGCGGTGCACCGCAAGTACGGCAACCCGCTCGATTGCGCCCAACGCTTCGGCGCCGCCCTTGGGATAACGCGGCTGCAGTAGCCGCCAAAGGCCTAGCAGCGGCGCCAGCCGAGCGTCTGTCTTCTCCTGCACCTCATCGGGCGCGCCCGATGAGGTGCAGCTTGCGGGCCTCGCGGTCGATATTCCGTAAGTGATCGACCAGCACAACGCCGGATATCGGCAAGCCGGGCGGCTGCTTGACCGAGGCTGTTACCTCATCTGCTGATGCGCAACCGAACCGGCATCCAATCCCCCATGCTTGCCGCGGGATACGGCGTGTATCCCGCGACTAAACAAAGAAGGGAGCTACGCCGCGACCTTCTCCAGCTTGTGGATGACGCGGCGCTTTGCTGGCGCCGGGTCCTTTGAGAAGCGGCCCCAACTGCGGCCGGACAATTCGCCGACATAGATGTTGCCCTTTGAATCGACAGCGATGCCGTGCGGTGACGTAAAGCCGCCGGGGAACATGCCGCCCGGCGTCTTGCCGAGCTGCGCCTTTACTTCGTGGTTCTTGGTCGTGTGGATGCTAACGCGAGGGCCGATATTTGGCCATTCGCGGTTGATCTCGCCTGACGGTCCACCCTCGCCGATATAGCAAAGTGAGCCGTGGCCGTGCGACAGGCACATCCCGTTCGGCCGGTGCAGGTAGTTCCACTGGGTTTCCCATTTGCCGTCGCCGTTGAAAATCTGCACGCGATGGTTTTCGCGGTCGGCGACGTAAATCCACCCATCGGTGTCGCAGCAGATGTTGTGCGGAATGTTGAACTGGCCGGGATCGGTGCCGGGTTCGCCCCATGACGACAGCAGCTTGCCGCTTGGCGTGTATTTGTGGATGCGGGCGTTGCCGTAACCATCGGAGATGTAGAGGTAGTCGCCGCGCGGCGACAGCGCCGTATGGGTGCAGCGGTGGAAGGGCTCGCCACTCATATAGGGCGCCGGCTTGCCTGGGATGCCGAGAGTCAGCAGCACCTTGCCGTCGAGCGTGCAATGGCGCACCGAATGGTCGCCGTCATCGGTCAGCCAGATTGTGTTGTCCGGCGCGACATGTACGCCGTGCGGCCGGGTGAAAACGCCTTCACCCCAGGTCCGCAGCAGATTGCCATCCTTGTCGAACACCGCGACGGGGTGTTCGCCGCGGTTGAAGGCGTAGACGTTATCGTCCTTGTCGACACCGACCGCGGCGCAATCGCCCAGCACGATATCGTCGGGGATTTTTGCCCAGGTGTCATTGACGTTGAAGGCCCATTCGCCGCCGCCAAGCTGCACCGCCATCGCATCCTCCCTGTCAAATATGCCGTCGGGCCGCATCATATGCCGGCGATAAAGGGCAGGCGAGCGATGCCGCAGCATGACCAGCCCGACCGCCATCGGAAACACCAGAGACCGCGCCGAGAATATCCGTGACGGCATCAGGCGTCTCGTTCAGGATAGCTATGAAGGTCGGGCATCGTGTTCCGGCCTTTTCATCAACAGCTAATGTCGTGAGCTTATGAGATTGACCCGCTTTGCCGGCGCCGCCGTGGCGTTGGCTTTCGTTTCCTTAACGATGCCCGCTCCAATGGCGTGGGCCGCAGATGGAGCACCCGGCAAGATGACCGAACTGGCAAACGGCCTGAAATACACCGATACGACGGTTGGGACGGGAACCGAAGCGACCCCTGGCCACAAGGTCAGCGTGCATTACACGGGCTGGCTGGACACAAATGGTAAAAAGGGCGCCAAATTCGACAGCTCGGTCGATCGCGGTGAGCCGTTCTCGTTCACTCTTGGCGCGCACCAGGTAATTCGCGGCTGGGATGAGGGTGTTGCCGGCATGAAGGTCGGCGGCAAGCGGACGCTGACGATCCCACCTGATCTCGGCTATGGCGCGCGCGGCGCCGGCGGCGTGATCCCGCCTAACGCGACGCTGATCTTCGACGTCGAATTGCTCGGCGTGCAGTAGAAGCTGCTGGTTACAGCGGGAGCGCGGTGCCGCCGAACGAAATGATCGGCACCTCGCTGCCCGCCGGTAACGCAGGCCCGTGCGGCGGACGGATGACGAGACAATCCGATTGCGCCAGCGGGTGCAGCATCGAGCTGTCCTGCCGATCGAACGGCACCACCTCCGGCACGCCGTCAGGGCCACGGACGAGGCGGGCACGCAGGTAATCCTGGCGCCTGTCGTTCTGCTTGACGGCAACGCCGAGCCGCGCCGGCACCGGCTGCTCGGCATTATCCGGGAGACCGGCAAGGCGGTTGATTGCCGGCTTCAGAAAGATCAGTGAGCACACCAGCGTCGCCACCGGGTTGCCCGGCAGGCCGACCATCGGCGTGTTGCGATAATGCCCGAACATTAACGGCTTGCCCGGCCGCATCGCGATCTCCCAGAAATCGATGCTGAGCCCGTCTTCGCTGAGCACGCCGCGTACCAGGTCGTGCTCGCCGACCGAGACGCCGCCGGTCGTCACGAATAGATCGACGCCGCGCGCCGCCGCCGCGATATGGCGCAGCGCATCGGGATCGTCCGGGGCGTTGCCGACCATCACCGGTTCCGCGCCGCAGGCGGTGACGAATGCCGCCAAGGCCAGCAGGTTCGAGCTGACGATCTGGTGCGGCCCGATCGGATCGCCCGGCATTACAATCTCGTCGCCGGTCGACAGGATCGCGACGCGCGGCCGGCGATGCACGAACAGCCACGGCCGGTTCATCGCTGCGGCGAGGCCGATATCGCGCGGCGTCAGGCGCTTGCCGGCATGCAGCAGCGTATCGCCTTCGGCAAAGTCCAGGCCGGCCTTGCGGACGTAAGTACCGCGCGCCGCACCCTCGCGCACCTCCACCCGGTCGCCGTCGCGCACCGTGTCTTCCTGGATCACGATCGTGTCGCTGCCGGCCGGGAGCGGCGCACCGGTAAAGATGCGGGCGGCCTCGCCTTCGCCGAGCCTGCCGGCATATCCCGCGCCGGCCGGGATTTCGGCGACGATGCGAAGCGTCGCCGGCACCTTTGCGACATCGTCGGCACGCACCGCGTAGCCGTCCATCGCCGAGACCGCGAAGGGCGGCTGGGTGCGGCGAGCGGCGACATCCTCCGCCAGCACGCGGCCGACGCAGGACGCCAGTCCCAATTGCTCCAACGGCGCGGGGGACAGCGGCGCCAGCAGCCGCGACCGCGCTTCATCGACGGAAATCATCGTTTTGCCTCGTAATCGCCGGACTTACCGCCCGATTTGCGCAGCAAACGCAGATCGGTGATGACCATCCCGCGGTCGATCGCTTTGCACATGTCATAGATCGTCAGCGCCGCGACACTGGCGGCGGTCAACGCCTCCATCTCGACGCCGGTGCGGCCTTTCAGCCGGCAGGTCGCGGAGATCTCGACCGACGAGGTTTCCGGCACGCAATTAAGCTCGACCGATACTGAGGTCAGCGCCAGCGGATGGCATAGCGGGATCAGGTCGGGCGTGCGTTTTGCCGCCATGATGCCGGCAACGCGCGCCACGGCCAACACGTCGCCTTTCGCGACATCGCCGGCCCGGATACGGGCTAGCGTTTCCGGCTGCATCACCACCCGAGCACCGGCGCTGGCGATGCGGTCGGTCTCGGCCTTGTCGGCGACATCGACCATGCGGGCGCGGCCTTCGGAATCGATGTGCGTCAAATCCGGCAGGCGCAACAGGCGGCGCACCGCAGCGGCGACATCCTTCTCGCGCATCAGCGATTCGCCGACCAGAAAACAGCGCGCCCCGGCCGCGGCCAACCGATCGAGATCGGCCGGGTCATAGATGCCGCTTTCGCCGACGATCAGCCGGCCGGGCGGCACGGACGGCGCGAGGCTCTCGGTCGTGCCGAGATCGACCTTCAGGGTCTTGAGGTTGCGGTTGTTGATGCCGACCAGCCGCACATCGAGGCGCAGCGCACGGTCGAGTTCGGCGCGGTCATGCACCTCGACCAGCACGTCGAGTCCGAGGCCGGCGGCGATTGCCGCGAGTTCGCGGGCCTTGCCGTCTTCGAGCGCCGCCATGATCAGCAAAATGCAATCGGCGCCGAGCACGCGGCTTTCAAACACCTGATAAGGGTCGACGATGAAATCCTTGCGCAGCACCGGCAAGGTGCAAGCAGCGCGCGCCGCCTGGAGATGCTTGTCGGCGCCTTGGAAATACGGCGCGTCGGTCAAGACCGACAGGCACGTCGAGCCGCCGGCCTGATAGGCGTGCGCCAGGCTGGCGGGATCGAAATCGGCGCGGATCAGGCCGCGGCTCGGGCTGGCTTTTTTGATCTCGGTGATCAGCCCGTAGCGGCCGACAGTCGCTTCGCGTTCGAGGGCCGCCGCAAACGGGCGCACCGGCAACGACTCGGCTGCCAGGGCGCGCATTTCCGTTTCGGGCCGCGCCGTCTTGCAGCGTGCGACGTGCTCGCGTTTAACCGCGCAGATCTCGGCAAGCACATCAGGCATGGGCGGGCGCCTCGTTCGTCATCGCGATCAGCTTCTCCAGCACGCCGCGCGCCGTCCCGCTGTCGAGCGAACACTCGGCCATCGCGACGCCGGCACGCAAATCGGCGGCGCGGCCTGCCACGAGCAGCGCGGCGGCGCTGTTCAGCAGCACCACATCGCGCAACGGCCCCTCGGCACCGCCGAGCAGGTCACGCATCAGTGCGGCATTGTGCGCCGGCTCGCCGCCTTTGAGGTCGTCGAGCGTTGCGCGCTTCAGCCCGGCGTCTTCCGGGTTGACCTCGAAGACGGTGACGTTGGCGTCACGAAACTCGGCGACCGTGGTCGGGCCGGCGGTGGTAATCTCGTCAATGCCCGAGCCGTGCACCACCCAGGCGCGCTCGGCGCCGAGCCGTCCCAGTACCTCAGCCATCGGCTTTACCCATTGCGGCGCGAACACGCCGACAACCTGGCGGCGGGCCTGCGCCGGGTTCGACATCGGCCCGAGCAGATTGAACACGGTGCGGGTGCCGAGCTCGACCCGGGTGGGGCCGACATGGCGCATCGCGCTGTGGTGCCGCGGCGCCATCAGAAAGCCGATGCCGATCTCCCACAAACAGCGCTTAACGATTCCCATGTCGGCGTCGATATTGACGCCGAGCGCGGTCAGCACATCGGCCGACCCCGAACGCGACGACAGGGCGCGGTTGCCGTGCTTGGCGACCGGAACGCCGCAGCCGGCGACGACAAACGCGGTGGCGGTCGAGATGTTGAAGCTGCCGGAACCATCGCCGCCGGTGCCGCAGGTATCGATCGCGCCGGGCGGGGCGTCGATCGTCACCGCCTTGGCGCGCATGATGCGGGCGGCGCCAGTGATTTCGTCGACCGTCTCGCCGCGCACCCGCAGCGCCATCAGCAAGGCGCCCATCTGTGACGGGGTGGCGTTGCCGCTCATAATGATGTCGAACGCCGCCTCGGCCTCGCTTTCGCTCAGGGCCGCGCCGCCCGCGACCTTGGCCAGCAGCGGCTTCAAATCGGCAACAGCAGCGTCACTCATCGGTAAAGATGCTCCGGATCATGCGTCGTTATATCAGCCTCGGGGTTCGCTCGGAAAGCAGTGCACCACATCCGGGGTTTCGCGTTGCCCAACCTGCCCGAGATTTGCTACAAGCACCGGCATGAGCATTGCCTCGCACTCATCCCATTGGTGGTGGCCTGTCTGATCCGGGCGGCCACTGATTCATGTTTTGCCTAGGCCGCCGCGGAGTTTCCCGGCGGCTTTCGCTTTAGAAGGGCGATAGCCCTCGCGGATCTCCGAGGCGGTGTACCGAAGGAGATCCTCGTGCAGCGTATCAGCTATGTCACCCAAGGCGGCATCCGCGTGCATCGCGAGATCGCGGTGCAGACCTACAGCCCGGCCGATACAAGGCTCGCCGATCGGCTCGACGAGCGGCGCGGTGTACTGTTTTCGTCGAGCTTCGAGTTTCCCGGCCGCTATACGCGCTGGGATATGGGGTTTGTCGATCCGGCCCTGGCGCTGACCGCACGCGACCGCAGTTTTTCGATCGAAGCGCTGAACCAGCGAGGCCGGCTATTGCTCGGCGCGGTGCGCGACCATCTCGCGGGGCTGACCGCCGCGAAACTGCGCGATACCGGCGACGACCGCATCACCGGCGAAATCGCCGAAAATGCAACACGCTTTCCCGAAGAGCAGCGCAGCCGGCAGCCCAGCGTGTTCTCGGTGTTGCGGTCGCTCGGCGATTTGTTTGCCAGCCCGGAAGACGAGCATCTCGGGCTTTACGGCGCGTTCGGCTACGATCTCGTGTTCCAGTTCGAGCCGACCCGTTTGCACCTGCCGCGCGCCGCCGACCAGCGCGACCTCGTGCTGTATCTGCCGGATGAAATCCTGATCGTCGACCACATGCGGCAGCAGGCGGCGCTGCACCGTTATGAATTCGAAATCGGCGGACATTCGACCGAGGGTCTGCCGCGCGCCACGCCGCCGGCCAAATATCGCCTCGATACCGGTGCCGCCCGCCCGCCGGAAAGCGACCACGGCCCCGGCGAATACGCCGCGCTGGTGCGGCGTGCCAAAGAATCGTTCGTCCGCGGCGATCTGTTCGAGGTCGTACCGGGACAGTTATTTGCCGATGCCTGCGGCGATCTGCCGAGCACCGTGTTTCACCGGTTGCGGCAAGCCAACCCGGCGCCCTATGGCGCGCTGATCAATCTCGGCGAGGGTGAATTTCTGGTGTCGGCCTCACCGGAGATGTTTGTGCGTGTGGAGGGCAAGCGCATCGAAACCTGCCCGATCAGCGGAACGATCGCGCGCGGCCGCGACCCACTGGAAGACGCCGACCGCATCCTCGAGCTGCTCAACTCCAAAAAGGACGAGAGCGAATTGACGATGTGCACCGATGTCGACCGTAACGACAAATCGCGGGTCTGCGTCGCCGGCAGCGTCAAGGTAATCGGCCGGCGGCAGATCGAGATGTATTCGCGGCTCATTCATACCGTCGATCATGTCGAGGGCGCGTTGCGCCCGGAATTCGACGCGCTCGACGGGTTCCTCAGCCATGCCTGGGCGGTGACTGTGACCGGCGCCCCGAAATTGTGGGCGATCCGCTTTATCGAAGAGCACGAGCGTTCGGCGCGGCGCTGGTACGGCGGGGCGATCGGCCGGCTTACCTTTGACGGCAACATGAATACCGGCCTGACGCTGCGGACGATCCGCATGAAGGACGGGATTGGCGAAGTGCGGGCCGGTGCTACGCTGTTGTTCGACAGCGACCCCGACGCCGAAGAAGCCGAAACCCGGCTGAAGGCGGCGGCATTATTCGCGGCAATACGCGGCAACGCGGCGCGGCGGGCGGCGCAATCCGGAATGACGCTGACCAATTCAGGGCATGGCCGCAAGGTATTGCTGATCGACCACGAAGATTCGTTCGTCCATACGCTCGCCGGCTATATCCGCACCACCGGCGCCGAGGTCGAGACGTTGCGCCACGATTTCGCGCGAGCGCAGTTGCAAGCGGGGTTGCGGCCCGATCTCGTCGTGCTGTCGCCGGGGCCGGGGCGGCCCGACGATTTCGCGATGCGCGATACGCTCGACCTGTTGATGGCACGCAAGCTGCCGATTTTTGGCGTATGCCTCGGCTTGCAGGGCATCGTCGAATATTTCGGCGGGTCGCTCGGGGTGCTCGATGTGCCGATGCACGGCAAGCCTTCGGCGGTGCGAAGCTTACCCGGTCGGCTGCTGCGCGGTCTGCCGGCGCGGTTCACCGTCGGTCGTTATCACTCGCTGTTCGCGAGGCGGGATGCGTTGCCCTCGGTATTGTCGGTCACCGCGGAAACCGAAGACGACTGGGTCGTCATGGCGATCGAGCACAACGCGCTGCCGATCGCCGCGGTCCAGTTCCATCCCGAATCGGTGATGACATCGCCCGGGGGGATCGGCATGCCGATCATCGAACAGGCTCTCGGCCTGCTGTGCGAAGCCGCTGCCGCGGCGCAATAAGGCGGCGCGATAGGGTCAGGTCAATTCGGCCGGGCAGGGGTTGGATGAGCCGACTCAGCTTTGATGCCGAGCTTGTCGCGTGTCGCTACATCGACGACGCCATCGACATTGAGGCCGCTGCTTTTTTGAAAGCGCGCGACCGCGGCGGCGGTGGCGCCGTCATAGATGCCCGGTTTCATCGTCTGTTGCGGGACGCCGGCGGCTTTGTCGAACAGCGCTTTCTGCACGGCGCGAACGTCGTCGCCGCTGAGCGGCGGCTCGGCTACCCGGAGCCGGCGCGGCGCATTGCTACTAGCAGGGCCGGGCAGAAACCAGGCGCTGAGGTCATTGCCGTTGATGGCCACCCATTTCGGCGGCGCCGAGATCAGGTGGAAGCGCGTCAGCGGTGCGCCGTCCGGGGTCTTCGCCGGTTCGCCGATCACCTGCAACAGCGGGACGTAATCGGCGATCTGGGGCAACGGAAACAGGTTCGGTAGAGCGTCGAGGCTGCGGACGCTGACATCGCCCTGCGCTGAGTAGCCTTTCGGCGATATCGGCGACCCCTTCGCCTCGGCTGTCCCCTTGATGCCGAACGCCTGCGTATCGAAGACCAGATCGTAGATGTGAAAATCCGGCGTCAGCATCGCTGCCGCGCCGAGCATCTGCTGCGTCGCGCGCTGTTTATCGGCGGGGGCGACAGCCTTATGCATTGCCGCGGCGGCTTCGATCAACTGCTTGAGCGGCGCCGTCGCCACGTCTTCGACGCCGAAATCTAGCACCGCCTGACGCGGCACCCGTCCAGGCCCTACCGGCAACATCGGCCCGAGTTCCAGGCCGTCATGTTTGTAGGTGACACGCAGCATCGCCTTGTCACCCGACGTTCCGTCGATCTTGGTCGCGAGGCTGGCGCTCCCGAGGGAAAATAACGGTGCCGCATTGGCGCCGCGCGCCGCCGCATTTTCCACTGTCAACTCGCCTTCCATTTGGCTGAACAGCGAAAAGAACTCTCCCAGCATGCCGAAGAGCGCATCCATATCCTGCGGCTGGGGACTCTTCCGCTGGTTCTGCGCGATGTCGTTCTGCAGCGCTTTCATCCGGTCGCTGAGGCGATAGAGCGCCGGCAGGTCAGGGCCGGCTCCCCGGCCGGAATAGGCGATATGCTCGATCGTGCCGCCAGCCCGGTTTTTGGCAAAAAACGCCTCGATCTGCTTGAATTCGAGGGAAAACGGCTGGTTCCAGCTATTGTCGGCGGCGCTGCTGACCTTGGTGGAGGCGGAAAGCGGCCCGAAGGTTGCCCAATCGCCGGTTTTGTCTTCGACCCGCGCGCCGGCAATCGCGATCACCAGTTCGCGGGCGCGTTCGGTCTGAGGATCGAGCGCCAAATGCACCGTTCCGTCTTTGAGCGTGACCTTGGTCTCCTCGCCATCTGCCGGCTGTATGCTGGCGTTAGCGGGCAGGTTGATCGAGATATCGACAAGTCCGTCCGGCCGCGGCGCCCGGCGCACTTCGATATGATCGAGGTTGATGCGCGCGCGGGTCATCGGCGGCTGCGCATTCTTGTTCTGGATCAGGATACGGGCATTGCTGATGTCGGCGACCGCGGCATCGCCGTCCGCGCGCACATCCATATGCTCGGCGCCGTCCCATTTGAAGACGCCGTGCATATTGGTTTCGGCCTGCTTGATCGCGCTGTCGATTTCCGCCCGCAGCTCCGCATCAGGCGAACCCGCCGCGTGACCGGGCACTGCGAGACCGAGACCGAGGCACAGGACAATCGCCGCAGCAGTCGAGGCAGACTTTGAACGCATGGTTAGTCCTGTTCAGGGTGAACGGCGGCCCAGCATAGCTGAAATTCGCGGCGTAATTTCACGAGGTCGCCGTCACATCATTGAAAAGCGCCGTAAAAAGAAGCGGCCGCCTTATGGCGGCCGGAGGTTTGGGGGAATGTCCTTGCAGGCTGCGCGCCCGGGGTAGGTGCGCGCATGCCCGAAAGAATACCTGCCAAATCTCACCAAAAGATTAATCAGATGTCGTGCACGTCGACGATACCAGGAAGCGATTTGACCGCCGCGCGAATGCGTGGGTCCACTCTAAAACCGCCGGGCAGCGCCAGCTCCACTTCACGGCTCGGCAGGTCGAGGACAACTGTGACCCGGCCGCGCCCGCCTTGCTCGCGGCCGATCAGGCTGCGCAATCGCGGCAAGGCTTCGGCTTCGCCGACAAACACCCGCAGACCGGCCGCGGCCTGCGCCACGACGCTGTCGAGCGGCTCGATCTTTTGTGTCGTCAGCCGCAGGTTTTCCTCCTCACGTCGGACATCGACCGTGACGATCAGCGGCTGGCCACTGTCGAGCAGGGGACGGGCGACCGCCAGCACCTCGGAAAACAGCGTGACCTCGAACACGCCGGTCATGTCTGACATTTGCAGAAAGGCAAACCGGTTACCGCGTGCCGACGTGCGTTCCTTGCGGCCGATGATGATGCCGGCGAGACGGAACCGGCTCGACCCTCCCGCTGCCAATGCCGCCGGCAGATCAATCCAGCGCAGCACACCGGCGCGCTCGAGGCTCTTGCCGTAGGGGTCGAGCGGGTGGCTCGACAGGTAAAAGCCGATCGCGTCGAACTCGAACTGCAGGCGTTCGACCATCGGCCAATCCGGCACCAGTGGCAGTGACGGCCGCGCCGCAAAACGCCCATCGGTCAGCCCGCCAAGCCCGCCGAACAGGCTTTGCTGGCCGTCCTGCCGCTCTTCGGCGGCGCGGCTTGCCTGGCGTAACAGCAGATCGGCGGAGGCGAAACTCTGCGCCCGATTGGGGTTCAGGCATTCGAAGGCGCCGGCCTTGACCAGGTTTTCGAACTGGCGGCGGTTGAAGCTCTTGGTGTCGAGCCGCACCGCGAAATCGAACAGATCCTTGTAAGGGCCGTTGCGGCTGCGCTCGGCGACGAGGTCGCTCATCGCCTGGGCGCCGACGCCCTTGACGGCAGCCAGCGCATAGCGGATCGCGGGCTTGCCGGTCTTCGGGTCGGCCTCGACTGCGAAGGTCACGCTGGAGCGGTTGATGTCGGGCGGCAGCAGCGTAATGCCGAGCCGTCCCAATTCCTGGCGAAAGACGTTGAGCTTGTCGGTGTTGCCGAGATCGAGAGTCATCGACGCGGCGAGGAACTCGACGGGATGGTTGGCCTTCAGATACGCGGTCTGATAGGTGACCAGCGCATAGGCGGCGGCGTGCGACTTGTTGAAGCCGTAGCCGGCGAATTTTGCCATCTGGTCGAAGATCAACTCGGCCCGCGCCTTGTCGACGCCGCGTTCGACAGCGCCGTCGACGAATAGTTTGCGCTGTGCGTCCATCTCCGACTGAATTTTTTTGCCCATCGCGCGACGCAGCAGGTCGGCGCCGCCGAGCGTATAGCCCCCCAGCACCTGCCCAATCTGCATGACCTGTTCCTGGTAGATCATGATGCCGTGGGTTTCCTTGAGAATTCCCTCGATCTTCGGGTGCAGGTAGTCGGCTTCCTCCTCACCGTGCTTGACCGCGATGTAGCGCGGGATGTTTTCCATCGGGCCTGGGCGATACAGCGCGTTGGCCGCGATGATGTCTTCGAAGCGGTCGGGGCGCAGCTTGCGCAGCATGTCGCGACAGCCCTGACTTTCAACCTGGAACACGCCGACCGTGTCGCCGCGCGCCAGCAATTCGTAAGCCGGCCGGTTGTCGAACGGCAGATTGGCGAGATCGAGCCTGGTGCCGCTTGCCTCCAGCAATTCGAGGCAGCGGGCCAGCACGGTCAACGTTTTAAGGCCAAGAAAGTCAAACTTAACCAGTCCGGCCAGTTCCACCCATTTCATGTTGAATTGGGTGACCGGCATGTCGGAGCGCGGGTCCCGATAAAGCGGCGCCAACTCGGCGAGCGGCCGGTCGCCGATCACCACACCGGCGGCGTGCGTCGAGGCATGACGGTAAAGGCCTTCGAGCTTTAGCGCGATCGTCATCAACCGCGCCACATTCTCGTCGCTGTCGCGCTGCTGCTGCAGCTGCGGCTCGCCGGCGATGGCTTTTTCAAGCGTCACCGGGTGCGCCGGGTTGTTCGGCACCAGTTTGCACAGCCGGTCGACCTGCCCATAAGGCATGCCGAGCACCCGGCCGACGTCGCGCAATACCGCGCGCGCCTGCAATTTTCCGAAAGTGATGATCTGCGCGACCCGGTCGCGGCCGTATTTCTGCTGGACGTAGCGGATCACCTCGTCCCGCCGGTCCTGGCAGAAGTCGATGTCGAAATCCGGCATCGACACGCGTTCCGGGTTGAGGAAGCGCTCGAACAGCAGGCCGAAACGCAACGGATCGAGATCGGTGATCGTCAAGGCCCAGGCAACGACCGAGCCGGCTCCCGAACCGCGCCCCGGCCCGACCGGGATGCCCTGCCGCTTCGCCCATTGGATGAAATCGGCGACGATCAGGAAATAGCCGGGGAACCCGGTCTGCACGATCATCCCCAGTTCGAATTCCAGCCGCTCGCGATAAGGCTGCGCCGCAACCTCATCGTTGCCGAGGCCGAGCGCTGCCAGCCGCACCTCCAACCCGGCCCGCGCCGCCTGTTGCAATTCGACGATTTCGCCGTCGCCGTCCGCGGCGAAAGCCGGCAGGATCGGTTTGCGCGGTTGCGGGATAAAGGCGCAGCGCTGGGCAATGACCAGCGTGTTGTCGCAAGCCTCGGGTAAATCCGCGAACAACTCCCGCATCTCGGCCGCCGAACGGAAATAATGCTCGGGCGTCAGCCGGCGGCGATCGTCATCGGCAACCGCGCGGCCCTGCGCGATGCATATCAGCGCATCATGCGCCTCGTGGAAGTCGCGGTCGGGGAAATAGGCATTATTGGTCGCGACCAGCGGCAGGTCGTGGGCATAGGCGAAATCGATAAGCCCGCCTTCGCAGCGCGCCTCTTCCGGCATGCCGTGGCGCATCACCTCGATATATAGCCGTCCGGGAAAGATATTCTTGAGCGCCGCCAGCATCGCCGCGGCGGCATCGACCTGCCCTTCGGCGAGCGGCCGGCCGATCGGTCCGCCGGCGCCACCGGTCAGGCACAGCAACCCGGCATTCGCCTCGGCGAGATCGCCAAGCGCGACCGCCGGCTCAGCACCGGCCTCGCCGTCGAGAAAGGCGCGGCTGACGAGGCTCATCAGATTGCGATAACCGGCCTCGCTCTGCACCAGCAGCACGAGCCGGTCGAGTTCCAGCGTAGTGCCGGGCGGACGCTGGCTACGCCCGTGCGTTTCGCCGGCAGCAAGTGCAATCTCGCAACCGATGATCGGCTGGATGCCGGCATCGCTGCAGGCGGTGGCAAATTCGAGCGCGCCGAACAGGTTGCCGCTATCGGTGATGGCCACCGCCGGCATCATCTGCGCCCGGCAAAGGCCGACCAGTTCCTTGATCTTGATCGCCCCGGCCGACAGCGAATAGGCCGAATGGGTGCGCAGGTGGATAAAATCGGCGAGCGGCATGGGCGACGCATTTTCCGTATGGTGAGCCCCGAACATGCCACGCCGCCTATACGAAAACAGCCTTGCCTACGGCACCCTGGCAACGCGCCGTTCCGCAGTCGCGTTCCTGCGAGACCACCCGGTCATACCCACGCATCGATTCTACTCGCGCATCGTTTCGGCTACTTGATTCTTCCCAACTCAAGGCGCGGCAGGAATCGGCGAGGGTGCGTCGCCCTCTATCGGGTTCGGATGGTGCAGTTCGAAGCCTATCGGCAGTTTCTCGACGCCTTCCCACGGCTTCGCGTCAAGCAGCCGCTGCACCATCGCGACCATGCGGCCGAACAACGCCGCTTTTTCGGGAGAGGCCGTGGCGGTTTCGGGAATTTGGAAATCCTGCACGCCGTCATCGAGCAGCTGAACATGCCAAACGTCGTCATGCACCTTGAGGCGAAGAAAGAAGGCGAGGCTCTGTTTGGGGAATGACTGACTGTCGCGGTCGAGGATCAGGGCCAGGGCAAAGCGCCAGAACCCGTCTTCCTCGCGTGCCAGTACATCAAGATGCGACTCCGGCTGCACCGCCGCGGGCACGCCATCCTGAATCTGAAACGCAAGCAGCCGCACATAAGGCCGGCGGGTGTCGTCTTCGGGGTCGGTGTAGGTTTCGGGAGCGCCGAGATAGGAGCGAAATTCCTGCGCCAAAGTATGCGCGACCTCGAGTGACTCGCGGGCATAGTCGCGAAACCGGTCTTGCGAGTCGCGATAAGCCGCCTGCAACTCATCAAAGATCGTCATTGGTCCCCCGGCGCACCTTGTTGGCGGCGTTGCGTGGGAGTCTATTCCATCTCGTGCAGTCGTCCATCCTCGAGCACGACAATGCCATCGAGGCGATGCGCCAGGTCGAGGTTATGGGTTGCAATTAACGCGGCGAGGCCGCTGGCGCGCACGATGTCGATCAGAGTCGCCATCACGCCGTCGGCGGTGGTGTGGTCGAGGTTGCCGGTCGGCTCGTCGGCCAGCAGGATTTTCGGGTCGTTGGCCAGCGCGCGCACAATCGCGACGCGCTGCTGCTCGCCGCCCGACAAGCGCGCCGGCCGGTGGCTGAGACGGGAAGTCAACCCGACCTGCTCCAGCAATGCCGCCGCCTTGTCGCGTGCTGTGCCGCGGGCGACGCCGGCGATCATCTGCGGCAGCATGACGTTTTCGAGCGCCGAGAATTCCGGCAGCAGATGGTGGAACTGATATACGAAGCCGAGGGCGCGACGGCGCAGCAACGTGCGGTGCTCGTCGGAAAGGCCGCTGCAATCGCGGCCGTCGATTGACACCGTGCCGCCATCCGGCCGTTCGAGCAGCCCTGCGACATGCAGCATCGTCGACTTGCCGGCGCCCGAGGGGCCGACCAGCGCGACGATCTCGCCGGGGAACAGCGACAGGTCGATGCCGTTCAGCACCGCCAGCTCTTGGCCGCCCTGGCGGAAGACACGGCGCACATCGCGCAATTCGAGCGCCGGGGTCGCGCCCTCGGCAATCATCTGCACCGGCTTATTTGCCGCTTACTCATAACGCAGCCCTTCGACAGGATCGAGCCGCGCCGCCCGCCAGGACGGATAAAGCGTCGCCAGGAACGACAGGGCCAGCGCCATGATCACGACCGTCGCGATTTCGCTCGTGTCGATGCGCGCCGGGATGCGGGTAAAGAAATAGAACTCGGCCGAAAACAATTCCACATGCAGCATGCCTTCGAGGAACTGGCGGATCGCCTCCAGGTTTTTGGTGACGACGACACCCAGCCCGAACCCGGCGAGCGTTCCGACCACCCCGATGCTGGCGCCACTCAGCATGAAGATGCGCAGGATCATACCGCGCGAGGCGCCCATCGTGCGCAGGATGGCAATGTCGCGGCCTTTGTCCTTCACCATCATGATCATGCCGCTGATGATGTTGAAGGCGGCGACCAGGATGATCAGCGTGAGGATCAGGAACATCACGTTGCGTTCGATCTCGACGACGCTGACGATCCCGGAATTGGCGCGCTGCCAATCGAGGATGCGCGCCTTGCCGCCGAGCGCGGCTTCGACCATGCCCGCTTCGCGGGTCGATTTGTCGGCGTCGGCAACAAACACTTCAAGATAGCTGACCGCATCGGACAGGCGGAAAAACACCTGTGCCGCTTCCAGCGGCACATAGACGAAGTTGTTGTCGTATTCGTAATAGCCGACATCGAACAGCGCGGCGATCTGGTAGGTCTTGAGGCGTGGGACGGTGCCGAACGCGGTGTCGTTGCCCTCCGGCGAGATCAGCGTGATCTTGTCGCCGACCTTGGCGCCGAGACGCCGCGCCAACCGATCGCCGACCGCAACGCCGTCGCCGTCAAAATCGGCGAGCGAGCCGGCGACGATATGCTCGGCAATAAGCTTGCGCGCCCGGATATCAGCCGGCCGGATGCCGCGCACCATCGCGCCCGCCGCCCCGCCCTTGCCGGTCGCCATGACCTGCCCTTCGACGAGGGGAGTGACATCGGTGACGCCAGGCACTTTGCGCACGGTCGCCGCCTCGGCATCGTAATTCGGCAGCGAGGTCGTCTCGCCGTATACCGCAAGATGGCCGTTGAGACCGAGAATGCGGCTGATCAGATCGGTGCGAAACCCGTTCATCACCGCCATCACGATGATCAGCGTCGCCACCCCGAGCGCAATGCCGAGCAGCGAAAATATCGCTATGACCGAGACGAACCCTTCCTGTCGCCGCGCCCGCAAATAGCGAAACGCCACCATCCGCTCGAAGGTGCCAAAGATCATGAGGAGATCCTCACCGGCTGGCACTTCTGCGAGCCACCGACACGGTCACTTCACCTTGGCCGGGCTTGGCCCGGCCATCCATGACACACTTGCTCAAGCGAGTTGCTCGTAGAGGTCGTCCCGATCCAGATTGTTTTTCAGTATGAGGTGAACTTTCCAGCCAAGCCAAGCCAAGGCGGCTGAAATGGCGTCGCATGGCTAGACGCCGACGAACCGGCTGATAGCAGTGTCGAGCGGCAGGTCCTGGCGAGCGCCGGAGCGGCGGTTTTTGACTTCGACATTGCCGGCAGCGAGGCCACGCGGGCCGACGATCAGCTGGTCGGGTAGGCCGATCAGGTCCATCGCGGCGAATTTGGCGCCCGGCGATTCGGTACGGTCGTCGTATAGCACGTCGATACCGGCGTTGCGCAATTTGCCGTAAAGGTCGTCGCACGCTGTGGTGCACGCCGTGTCGGCGGAGCGCAGATTGATCAGCCCGAGGCGGAACGGTGCCACGGCTTCGGGCCAGATGATGCCGGCATCATCGTGGCTCGCTTCGATGATCGAGCCGACGAGGCGGGACACTCCGATGCCGTAAGAACCCATTTCGAGCGCCACTTCCTCGCCGTTAGGGCCGGTCACCACGGCGCCCATCGGCTTCGAGTATTTGTTGCCGAAATAAAAGATGTGGCCGACCTCGATACCGCGGGCCGTGACAAGTTGATCGGCCGGCACCGGGCACTCGTCGGGCTTATGCATCTCGTCGGTCGCGGCGTAGAGGCTGGTCCAGTGCCGGAACAGCGGTTCGAGATCGCTGTCGTAATCGACCGCTTCGGCCAGGAAGTCGGCGTCGAGCCAGGCACGGTCGCAATAGACTTCGCTTTCGCCGGTATCGGCGAGAATGATGAATTCATGGCTGAGGTCGCCGCCGATCGGGCCGGTATCGGCGCGCATCGGGATGGCCTTCAACCCCATCCGGGCAAAGGTGCGCAGATAGGCGACCAGCATCTTGTTGTAAGAATGCTTGGCGCCGGCCGCGTCGAGGTCGAAGCTGTAATTGTCCTTCATCAGGAATTCGCGGCCGCGCATCACGCCAAAACGCGGGCGCACCTCGTCGCGGAATTTCCACTGGATATGGTAGAGGTTTTTCGGCAGGTCGCGGTAGCTTTTGATCGCGTCGCGCACGATCGTGGTGACCTGTTCCTCGTTGGTCGGGCCGTACAGCATCTCGCGCTCGTGCCGGTCGCGGATGCGCAGCATTTCCTTGCCATAATCGTCATAGCGGCCGCTTTCGCGCCACAACTCGGCCGGTTGGATCGTCGGCATCAGGATTTCCTGCGCGCCGGAGCGGTCCTGCTCTTCGCGCACGATCCGCTCGATGCGCTTCAGGACGCGCAGACCCAGCGGCAGCCAGGAATAGATGCCGGCGCTCGATTGGCGGATCATGCCGGCGCGCAGCATCAGCCGATGCGACACGATCTGTGCCTCGCTCGGCGTTTCGCGCAACAGTGGCAGAAAGTATTGGGAGAGGCGCATGGCACCCTGCTTCAACGGTTGTTCGGCACTCTAGTAACGAGGCGCACGAGAAAAAACCAGCAAGGGAAAAAAACCGCGTGACCCGGTGCGGCGATTTGCATACTATCCCACCATAAGCAAAGCGCACAGGCAGCCAGCTTGGCCCGAGTTTAGGGAGGTTAGCAAATATCGGCCAAAAGCCTAGGCTTTTGGCGTAAATGGTCCGTAATGAATTGCTGGCAGGGCTATTCGCCCTGCCTTCTTTTTGTGCGCTCCCCAAAGCGAACGATTATTGCTCAGACGCGTTATCAAGGACCGTAACGCTGCCGGGGGAATGACGCATGCTCGGGCGACACGAATCCACACGAGTTGATTATGGCTGCCTGCCGCCGGCGGGAATCGGCCGGCGATGAGTTCTCCGATCGAGGATTACGGCATTATCGGCAACGCGCGCACCGCGGCACTGGTGGCGCGTAACGGATCGATCGACTGGCTCTGCCTGCCGCGTTTTGATTCAGAATCGTGTTTTGGCGCGCTGCTCGGTGAGCCCAAGCACGGGCGCTGGCTGATCGAACCCGAAGGCGAGATCAAGAATATCTCTCGCCGCTACCGCGGCGATACCGGGATACTCGAAACGACCTTCGAGACGGCCGATGGCAGCGTCACGATCGTCGACTTCATGCCGCTCGCCGACAACGAACATCAGGTCGACCTGATCCGGCTGGTGCGCGGTGACAAAGGCCGCGTGCGGATGCGCGTCGAAATCATCCTGCGCTTTGATTACGGCCGCGGTATTCCCTGGGTGCGGCAACACCAGGGTGGCCCCAGCGCGGTGGCGGGGCCGAACGCGGTGCAATTCATCAGCCCGGTGGAGTTGCACGGCACGCCGGAGATGACGACGCTCGGCGACTTTACCGTCGAGGCTGGCGAAGCCATACCGTTCACCATGAGCTGGTATCCGTCGCACCATAAAGCGTACCGCCACGGCGATCCGCACGAGGCGCTGCTCGCGACCGAAAATCAGTGGAAAGACTGGGCCAGCCATTGCTCGCTGCAAGGGCCGTGGCGCGACGCGATCATCCGGTCTCTGATCACCTTGAAAATGCTCACCTTCTATCCCACAGGCGGCATCCTCGCGGCGGCGACGACCTCGCTTCCCGAGTGGGTCGGCGGGGTGCGCAACTGGGATTACCGGTTCTGCTGGATCCGCGACGCCACGCTGAGCCTCTACGCGCTACTGAGTTCCGGCTATCGCAGCGAGGCGCGGGCATGGCGCGAATGGCTGCTGCGCGCAGCGGCCGGCCATCCCTCGGAAATGCAGATCATGTACGGTCTTTCCGGAGAGCGCCGGCTGACCGAGTTGGAAATCCCGTGGCTCCCCGGCTATGCCGGCAGCGCGCCGGTGCGCATCGGCAACGCGGCACACGAGCAACTGCAGCTCGACGTGTACGGCGAATTGATGGACGCGCTTTACGCCTGTCATCGCTATGGCCTCGAAGCCAGCACGGTGGCTTGGGACCTGCAGCTAAAACTTCTCGAATATCTTGAGGAAATCTGGGAATGCCCGGATCAGGGGATGTGGGAGGTGCGTGGCGAGCCGCGGCATTTCACGTTTTCCAAGGTCATGGTGTGGGTTGCCTTCGACCGCGGCATCAAATCGATCGAGCAATACGGCATGACGGGACCGCTCGATCACTGGCGGGAATTGCGCGCCCGGATCAAGGCGCAGATTCTCGATCTGGCCTATGACGGTAAGCGCAACAGCTTTGTGCAGTATTACGGTGCGGACGACCTCGACGCCTCGTTGCTGCTGATCCCGCAGCTCGGCTTTCTGCCGCCGGACGACCCCCGCATCCTCGGCACCATCGCGGCCATCGAGCGCGAGCTGGTCAGCAATGGTTTTGTCTGCCGCTACCCCAGCCGCACCGATACCGATGGTTTGCCGGCCGGTGAAGGCGTGTTTCTCGCTTGCAGCTTCTGGCTCGCCAACAGTCTGGCGCGAGTCGGACGGCGCGACGACGCGGTGGCGCTGTTCGAGCGGCTGCTGACGGTCAGGAATGACCTGGGGCTGCTGGCCGAAGAATATGACCCGATTGGCAAACGTATGCTCGGGAATTTCCCACAGGCGTTTTCGCACACCGCCATCATCAACACCGCGGCGCATCTGGCCGAGATCGAGACTTCCTCGGCCGCCCGCGGCAAGTAGGGCAGGGATGGCCGTCGCTGCCGATAGGCGCGCCGCCGACGCGCGCGCCAATAATTTCGATGCGATCCGGCTGTTTGCTGCCTTGTCGGTGGTGTTTTCGCATTCCTTTCTGATCGCCGAGGGCAGCGAGGCGAACGAGCCGTTTGCCGCACTCAGCCGCAATCAATGCGTTCTCGGGCTGGTCGGCGTCTTCGTCTTTTTTGTGATCAGCGGCTACCTCGTCACCGAAAGTTACTGTCGGCAGCCGGCGCCCGGCCGGTTTGCGCTGCGCCGCGCCTTGCGGATTTATCCGGGGCTGGTCGTCAACGGGGTCGTTTGCGCGCTGGTGATCGGGCCGCTGCTGACGGCGCTGCCGCTCTACACCTATTTCAGCGCGGCGGGCATGCGGGTCTTTCTGGGCAAGATCCTGACCCTGGATGCCGGCCCGATGCGGCTCCCCGGTGTGCTGTTTTCCGACAACGCGGTCGCACCGCTGGTCAACGGCTCACTGTGGACGTTGCGCTACGAAGCGATGATGTATCTGATGATTGTTCTGCTTGGCATGGCGCGGCTGCTGCGGTTGTCGACGGCGCTGTTGCTGATCGGGATCGGCATCGCCGCGGTCTATTTCGAGCAAGCCCTGACGCCATTCGGCGATATCGGCGAATGGGCTTGGCTCGTCGGCTTTTTCGCCTCCGGCATGGCGATGCATTTCCTGCGCGACCGGGTGTCCTTCGACGGCCGGCTGGCTCTCGCCGCGCTCGGCGCGCTGGTGCTGTTCACCTGGGCCGGGCGGCTGATCATGCTGTTCCCGCTGGTCGGCGGGTATCTCGTAATCTATCTGGCGCGGCGTTATGACAGATGGCTCGACTATTCGCGCCATCTCGGCGACCTCTCCTATGGGGTCTACATCTATGGCTGGCCGGCGGAGCAACTGATCATGCGACTGTCGGGCGGGCAGGCGGCATGGTGGCAGGTGTTTTTCGGCGCACTGGCAATCGCGTTGCCGGCGGCTTGGCTATCGTGGCACGGCGTCGAAAAATGGGCCTTGCACTGGAGGCGCCGTCCGGCCGCTGCGCCGAGGGCGGCGCACGCAAACCGCCTGGCACCGGCACCCGGCGAATAAGCACGCGCCGCGACGCCGGACCCACTTGCACGATTGGCATTCGACAGCCGCTTGCCTGCGGCTTACCGTCGCGTGGTTAACCGAGAGGAATGCGCGCGATGGCCTACGATCTGCTGATCAAGAACGGCACCGTAATCGATGGCACCGGCGCGCCGCGGCGTCGGGCGGACATCGCCGTCGCGAACGGCAGGATCGCCGAGATCGGCAAGATCACCGACAGCGCCACCAAGACCATCGACGCCGCGGATTGCGTCGTGTCGCCCGGCTTTATCGACCCGCATACGCATTACGACGCACAGATCTGCTGGGATCCGGCGATCAGCCCGTCGTCGTGGCACGGCGTCACCTCGGTGGTGATGGGCAATTGCGGTGTCGGCATCGCGCCGTGCAAGCCAGAGACACGCGAGATCGCGATGCGTGACCTCGTCAATGTCGAGGGCATTCCGTTCGACGTGCTGAACGCCGGCATAACTTGGGACTGGCAGACTTTTCCGGAGTTTCTCGATGCCGCCGACAAGCGCGGCTCGTCGCTCAATCTCGGCTTTATCGCGCCGCTGACGCCGTTCCGTCATTGGGTAATGGGCGACGCCTCGATGGAGCGCGGCGCCACAGCCGAGGAAACCGCAAAGATCAAAGGGCTATTGCGCGAGGCGGTCGACGCCGGCGCGTTCGGCTTTTCGACAACCGTGCTGAACCAGCATATGGGCTACCAGGCGCGGCCGCTCGCCTGCCGCAACGCCAGTCGCGACGAACTCAAAGCCTATGCCAATGTGCTGAAGGAAACCGGCAAAGGGGCGATCGAAATCGCCCTGACACAGAAGATTTCGGTGCTCGCCGAGCACGAGGAGGAATTGCTGGCGTTGTTGCTCGCCGAAAGCAACCGGCCGGTGACCTTCCTGGCGCTGTTCCAGCGTGATGACGAACCAGAGGCGTGCCCGGAAACCCGGCGCCGTGCCGCGGCGCATCCCGGCGCGGTGCCGCAGACCTCGCCATTGGCGCTGACCCGCGAGGTCAACATGCGCAACCCGTTCACCTTTGCCTCGTTCAAGACCTGGGGCCGGGTGTTCGCGAACAAAACCGATGCGGCGCAGCGCGCGGTTTATGCCGACCCGGAATTCCGCAACGCTTTCCGCGAAGAACTGAAGCGCGCCAACGGGTTCAGCGACAAGAATTGGGGCCGCATCACGGTGCACGAAGCCCGTAGCCCGGCGATGAAGCATTACGAAGGCCGCAACATCGCCGAGATCGCCAAGGAGCGCGGCAAGGACGGTGTCGATACGTTCCTCGACCTGACGCTCGAAGACGATCTCGACATCGAATTCGTGCTGGCGCAGTTCAACACCGACGTGAAGAAGGTCAGCGAAAACCTCAGCGACCCAGGGGTGTTGATCGCGCTCGGCGATGGCGGTGCGCATGTCGACATGCTGTGCGATGCCGGCTACCCGACCTATCTGCTCGGCACCTGGGTGCGCGATCGCCAGATTATGACCTTGGAGCAGGCGATCACGCGGCTGACGGCGCAGCCGGCCGATCTGTTCGGCATCAAGGGGCGCGGCCGGCTGGCGGTCGGCAGCGCCGCCGATATCGCAATCTTCGATCCCACGACAATCGGCTCGGCCAGCCGTGGCGAGCGCCGCGCCGATCTGCCGGGCGGCGCCAAGCGCATGGTGATGCCGTCGCGTGGCGTCGAGTACACCATCGTCAACGGCGAACTTGCTTACGCCGAAGGCCGCGCCACCGGCTCGCTGTCGGGTGCGGTGCTGCGCTCATAAAAACCACGGCTGCGAGCAACGGTCGTCTGCCTTGCCGGCGCCGGTTACTTGATTGCAGGCTGCTTGAGTAACCGGCAATTCTTCTGCGTCGAGCGCTGACGATGAACATGGCCGCCGCCACCATTGCCGAAATGCAACAGGCGCTTCGCGAGCGGCGCACCGATGCGACCGGACTGACCCGCGCTTATCTGGCGCGCATCGAAGCGTACGATCGCGGCGGCCCTGCGCTCAATGCGGTGCGGGAAGTCAACCCGGAGGCATTGGCGCTTGCCGCGGCGCTGGACGGTACGATGCCGGATTCACGTCGGCCGCTCGCCGGTATCCCCATCCTCGTTAAGGATAATATAGCGACCGGCGACCAGCAGCATACCACCGCTGGATCCCTGGCACTGGCCGGGGCGCGGGCATTGCGAGACGCAACGGTGACGGCACGTCTGCGCGCGGCCGGCGCGGTCATTCTCGGCAAAGCCAACCTGACTGAATTCGCCAATATCCTGGCGATCGATATGCCATCCGGCTATAGCTCGCTGGGTGGTCAGGTGAAGAGTCCTTATGCGCCGGCGCTCGACGATCGCGGGGTTCCGGTCGTGACCCCGGGTGGGTCGAGTTCTGGGTCGGCTGTGGCGGTGGCCGCGGGATTGTGCGCGGCGGCAATCGGCACCGAAACCTCGGGTTCGCTGCTGTCGCCCGCAGCGCAGAATGGACTTGTTACAGTCAAGCCCACGGTCGGGTTGATCAGCCGGTTCGGCATCCTGCCGATTGCGCACAGCCAGGATACCGCCGGGCCGCTGACCCGTACGGTGCGCGACGCAGCCATTTTGCTCAATGTGCTAGCGGGCCGCGATTCGCGCGATCGAACGACGCGCTCGCTGCAGCGCCCAGACGATTACACCTCGGTTCTCGACGCCGACGGGCTGAAGGGGGCGCGGATCGGTGTTGCGGGCGATCCGTCCGACCCGGCCAATGATGTTTATTACGGAAAGCTCGGTTGGCGTGCGACCGCGGTAATGGCGAGCGCTATTGCGACGCTGGAAGCGCAGGGTGCGGTCATCGTGCGTGCCAATATGCCGACCGCCGGCTGGATCGGCGGACCGGGAACGCTGGTTCCGGTACTGAATCGCAATCCCGAAAGCCTCACCGTCGGCGAGCCGGCATCGCGCCCGATTGTCTTTGTCTATGAGCTGAAACACGATCTCAACGCCTATCTGCGAGACTGGCTGAGTGGCACTGCGATGCGCAGCCTCGGCGATATCATCGCGTTCAACGACGCGCATGCCGACCGCGCGCTGCGCTTTGGCCAGGACATTTTCCTTGCTGCCGAAGCGACGCGCGGCGATTTGAAGGAACTGGAATACCGCTCGGCCAGAGCGATGGATCTGCGCTCAGCAAGAGAGCTGGGACTGGATGCCTACATGGATGCCCATCACCTCGACGCTGTACTGTTTCCGGCCGCCGCCGGGGCGGCGATCGCGGCAAAAGCGGGTTATCCAAGCGTTCAGGTGCCGGCAGGTCTGGTCGGCGCGCCCGGCATGCCGGATTTTCCGTTCGGCGCCAGCTTTACCGGCCGTGCCTGGAGCGAGCCGACCTTACTGCGGCTTGCGTATGCCTTTGAACAGGCGTCGCAGGCACGCCGTTTGCCGCCTGGAACGCCGCCTCTCGACGGCTGAATGCGGCAGCGGGACGCGCTTGCTGCGGCCATACGCTCGTCACATTTGGGCGTATCATCACCGCGGTCCCGTTATCGACCTGATCGCAGCCGGATTTGATCATGACCGAGACCTGATCCTGCCGAGAATACCGCCGCTTTTCAGCCAGTGCCGCAAACGTAAAACCGGGGAAACCTGTCCGTGCACGAGTTCGTCGCGAAGATCGCTCGCGCCTCCGCCAGCAAGGCGGCAGCGTTTTGCTATGCGGTTGCGGTTGGGGTCGCCGGCAATCTCGCATTCCATTTTGTGCAGCCCGCCGATCCGGCGCCGCCGGCGCTGAGTGTCGGCGGCGGTCTCGCAACGGGCCAGTCCGCTGCGGGGTCGCCCGTCACCGGGTCAGTCGTCACCGGGTCGGCTGCCACGGCATCGGCGGCGCCTGCTGCGACGGCGCCGAGCCTGCCGCCGGCCTCCGCACACTCGGTAACGCCGGTATCGCTGGCAACGGCACCGGCCCACGTCGCTGCGGAACGGCCGGTCGCCACCGCGCCGATACTGCCCGAGCCGCCGGCAATCGAACTGCCGAGCCTCGGCGCGCTGCCGTCGCCGGTGTTGCGGCCCACCGCGCTGCCCGCGGCGGCGCAGCCGTTGCCCGTGATGCATCAGGCGCCCAACAACCCGGCGCCGCTCCCGGATATCGCCGCAAACCCGCAAATTGCATTGCCTGATCCTGTCGCCGCGGCGCCATCGCCTGACCCCGCAGTGTCCGCGAAAGTCGACCCGCCGCCATTAGGGCCGGCAATCGATGTGGGTGCGGTGCCGATGCCACCGGCGGTCGCAACGATCGCGCCGCCTGTCCCGCTCGAGAAACCGCGAATCGCGTCGGCTCCTGCTGCGGCGGCGCCCGCGAGTGATTCAGCGAAGAACCGGTCGCTGGAGTTGAGCGATTTGTGGCATCCGTCGCGTGCCGTCGAAAAAGGGCTGAACTGGGCCGACCAACAGCTTCCCGCTATCGGCAGCAGCGGTACCCCGGCCGCATTGCGGCCCCCTCCGCCGCCCGCGATATCACAACCGATCTCTCTATTGCCCTCGGCCAATGCGAGCACGCTCGGGGATGACAAGCCGGCCGCCGCATCGTCTGTTAAACCGGGTCCGGGCAGCGGCGGTTTATATTAGAACCCGCTCCGGACCCCGCGGCGCATTCGATTATGGCCTTCCTCCGCCTAGGCGGAGGCCGGACCGCATGTTAAAGACCGTCACGAGGGAAATGCTGTAGCGACGCCGCGATGGATTTTTCCGATGCCACGATACTGTGTCTTGGCGACATCATTCTCGACCGCTTCGCCTATTGCGAGACCGAACGGATTTCTCCTGAAGCGCCCGTGCCGGTGCTGCTGCTCAACCGGACGCAGAGCATGCTTGGCGGCGCCGGCAATGTCGCGCGCAATATCGCTGCGCTCGGCGGAAAAGCAGTGCTGCTGGGCCTTCTCGGTCGCGACGCCGGCGGCGAGGACATCAAGGCGCTGATTGCCCGGACGCCCGGGCTGATCGACCGGCATGTTGCAAGCCTGCGGCCGACCGTCTGCAAGACACGTTATATCGCTGGGCACCAGCAGATTTTGCGAGTCGATGAGGAGCGTACCCACCCCCTCGACACGGAGGAAGAGGTGGCGCTGATCGCCGCCGCCGACGCGGCGACAACTGAAGTCGACGCAGTGATCCTTTCGGATTACGGCAAGTCGGTGCTTGGCGCCAAGGTGCTCGCCGCAGCGATCACGCGGGCGCGCGCACTCGGCATCCCGGTTTACGTCGATCCGAAAGGAGACGATTTCCGCCGCTATCGCGGTGTCACCTGCATTACACCCAACACCAGGGAATTGGGGCAGGCGGCGCGGCTGCCCGTCGCGACGGATGCCGAAATCATCGCCGCCGCCGGTAACGTCATGCGTGATGCCGCGGCCGAGGCGGTACTCGTTACGCGCTCGGAAAAGGGCATGGTGTTGGTTGAGGCGTCGGGCGATGTCCACCTCGAATCGACGCGGGCACGCGAGGTCTATGATGTGTCCGGCGCCGGCGACACCGTCATTGCGGTGCTGGCTCTGGGGCGCGTTGCCGGGTACTCGCTGGCGCAAGCGATGCATCTGGCCAATACCGCCGCCGGAATCGTCGTCAGCAAGCTCGGGACCGCGACTGTCGAACTGGACGAACTGATGCTCGAATTGTCGCGCGATGTCCGCGACAAGGAATGGCATCACGCCAAATATTACAGCATCACCGAGGCCGAGACGCTGGTGCGGCGGTGGAAAAGCCGCGGTCTCAAGGTCGGTTTTACCAATGGCTGTTTTGATATCGTCCATGCAGGGCACGTTGCGCTCTTGGCGACCGCGCGGGCCCAATGCGACCGGCTGATCGTCGCCTTGAACAGCGACCCTGGCGTGCGTCGGCTCAAAGGACCGGAACGGCCGCTCAACAGCCTTGCCGACCGCTCGGCGGTGATCGCCGCCGTCGAATCGGTCGATGCCGTCATCAGCTTTGACGAAGACACTCCGCTCGACCTGATTAGCCGGCTCAAGCCCGATGTGCTGGTCAAAGGCGGCGATTACACGATCGATGGCGTGGTAGGCGCGGAAGAGGTGCAGCAAGCCGGCGGGCAGGTCGTTCTGGTCGATCTCATTGAAGGGCGCTCGACGACGCGGCTGATCAACGCGATCCGCGCCTCGCATTCACCAGCCGAAGCCGACGCGGCCCGCGTCGCGCTGGCGCGCGCCAGCGAGAGCGCCGCCTGATGCTGGTCATTACCGGCGGCGGCGGGTTTATCGGCTCGGTGCTCGGGGCCGCACTGAACGATGCCGGTCGCGCCGACCTCGTCATCGTCGATCGCTTCGGCAGCGACGGGCAGTGGCGCAACATCGCCAAGCGGGATTTTTTTGAAATCGTGCCGATCGACGGCCTATTCGGCTGGCTCGAACGCTATGGCAATGACGTCGAGGCGGTGTTTCATCTCGGTGCCAACTCGGCGACAACGGCAAACGACGCCGACGCAATCATATCCGGCAACCTCAACTATTCCGTGGCGGTGTGGCGCTGGTGTACCGCGGCCGGAAAACCCTTGATCTATGCGTCGTCGGCCGCGACTTATGGTGACGGGTCTGCCGGATTTGATGATTCCGGCGGTATCGATACGTATAAGCGGCTGCACCCGCTCAACCTCTACGGCTGGTCGAAACACGCGTTCGACCTGTGGGCGATGCGCGAAGCGGCGGCAAGACGGGCACCGCCCCAATGGTTCGGCCTCAAATTCTTCAATGTCTTTGGCCCCAACGAGCACCACAAGGCCGAGATGACGAGCCTGGTGGTCAAAAACTACCCGCTGATTATGGCCGGCGAGACAGTGCGCCTGTTCAGATCGCATCGGCCGGACTACGCCGATGGCGAACAATTGCGCGATTTCGTCTACGTCAAGGATTGCGTCGCGGCGATGCTATGGTTGTGGCGGCAAAGCGATGGCCGGCATAGCGGCATCTACAATCTGGGAACTGGTGTCGCGCGAAGTTTTCTTGACCTGATGCGGGCGGTCGGTGCCGCGTGCGGTGTCGCGCCAAGGATCGAGTTCGTCGATATTCCGCCGGCGATCCGACCGAACTACCAGTACTTCACCGAGGCCCGCATGAGCCGGCTGCGCGAGATCGGCTACAATGCCCCATTCATGTCGCTCGAAGATGCCGTGCGAGATTGTGTGACACAGCACCTGGCGCTGCCCAACCCGTATCTCTGATCGCGATCTCGCATCCCGGCGGCGAAGTGCTTACGATCAACCGGTCACGGTCCAGATCGGGGGCATATCATGCAAAGCGGCAGACATTGGGTCGGCACCTGGGCTGCGGGGCCGGCGCCCGCCGAGGGAATTATCGGTTTCAACAACCACACGCTTCGCATGCATCCGCGCATCAGCCTTGGCGGTGAGCGGCTGCGGGTGCGCGTCTCGAATGCCTATGGCACGCGCCCTCTCGTCATCGGCAGCGCCTATGTCGCCTTGCGCGACAAAGGACCGGCGATCGTTGCCGGCTCCGGCCGCAAGCTGACCTTTGGAGGTGACGACAACGCGGTGATCGCGGCGGGTGCCGTCACGTTCAGCGATCCCGTGGAGTTGCGCGTCGCGCCGCTCGCCGATCTTGCCGTCAGCCTGCATCTGCCGGGGGAAGTTCTCGCAGCCTGGGCGATCACCGGCCGCTATGCGCGGCAGACCAATTATGTGTCGCCGCCGGGCAATTTCGCTGCCGAGACGGTGATGCCGGTCGGCAGCCTGTCGGACCAGTGGTATTTTCTGTGCGGCATCGATGTCCTGGCTGGCCCGGAGACCGGTGGGATCGTCGCCCTCGGCGACTCGCTGACCGACGGCAACATCTCGACGATCGACGCTTATGCGCGCTGGCCGGATCAGCTCGCTCGCCGGCTCGTCGAGCGAGGCGGGCGGCCGTTCGGCGTGATGAATAACGGTCTCGGCGGCAACCGCATCCTGCACGATCTTCGCGGTGATAGCGGGTTGCGCCGATTCGACCGCGATGTACTGGCGCAGCCAGGCGTCACACACGCCATCGTCATGCTCGGCACCAACGACCTGCGCAACCGCTGGGCCAAGCCCGAAGAGGAGGTCACCGGTGCACAAATGATCGCCGGGCTGCAGCAGATGGCGGTGCGGGCGCATAGCCGCGGCATCAAGCTGATCGCCGGAACGCTGACACCGTTCGGCAACGAGACGTTCATGGCCAATGCCTGGAACCCGATGCGCGAACAGCATCGCATGGCGCTGAATACCTGGATTCGCGACGGCGGCGCATTCGACGGCGTGGCCGATTTCGACGCGGCCCTGCGCGACCCGGAGCGACCGACTCAGATGCTGCCGATTTATGATTGCGGCGACGGGCTGCATCCGAGCGATCTCGGCTATTGCCGCCTGGGCGATGCTGTCGATCTGTCACTGTTCGAGTGAGTGCGGGGGCGTGGTGCGGGGGCTTAGCGCTGCGGTTTCGTAGCGCGCCGCCTCGTGAGCGCTGGCGGATGCGACGTTGCGCGGAATGGCGCAGCGAGAAACTGCGATTATTTTTGAAATGCAACCTGTCTTCATCCAACAACAAGGAGATGGCGATGCGAACCTTGCACACGGCGCTTCTTGCTGGCGTCGCCGCGTTGGCCCTCGGGGTCGCCGGCTCGGCATCAGCGCAGAACTCCCAACCTTCCGGCACCCAGACTCATGTGATGACGGTGCGCCTGCCTGACGGCGGCATCGGGCAAGTTCGCTATGTCGGGGACGTGCCGCCGCAGATTGTCTTCGACAATGCGGCGAGCGCTCCGATGCGGTCATTCTTTCCGAGCAGCTTCTTCGGCGGATCGCCGTTTGCGATGCTCGATCAGATCTCTGCCGAGATGGACCGGCAGGCCGCGACAATGTTCCGTCAGGCCGATGCGATGGCGGCAATGGCTCAGTCCGGCACGCAGCCGACCGAAGCGGCGATGCGCGCACTCCCGCCGGGCAGTGAGAACTACACCTTCGTCTCGACGCTTTCAGGCAACGGCGTTTGCAGCCGCAGTGTCGAGATAACATCGCAAGGCAACGGCGCCGCGCCGAAAGTCGTGTCGCACAGTTCCGGCAGTTGTGGTGCGACGGCAAGCGCCGGTGGTCCAATCAACCCTTCGGGCAATTTGCCGACCGCCACAGCCCCGGTTGCACCTCGCCCCGATGTCGTGTGGACCAGCGCGCATGGCGCCCATCCGGCCGCTGGTCTCGTTCACGAGATCCCGCCGGCCCAACGCTAAGCAAAGGCTCGGCTACTCGCCGGTTGCGAGAGCGGCTTCGATGCCGCACGCAACCGCGAGTAATTTGTGGTCCATGTTGTGCTCGCCGACGATCATCAAGCCGATCGGAAGCGCGCCGGTTTGCCGAATGGGGATTGTCGCGGCGCAGCGGTCGAGGAAGTTGATGACTGACGAGTTGCGCAGGATCAGCCCGTTGAGCCGCCAGTAATCGTCCTCCGGCGTAAACGCGGCAATCGGCGGCGCGGTGATCGCCACTGTCGGCAGCAGCAGGGCATCGAATGCCGCCGTGCGGGCATCGACCCGCGCGATAAAATCGGCGCGGGCGGCGATCAGCCGGATGTATTCGACCGCCGTCATGCTTGCGGCCCGCTCGATGCGGATGCGGACGCGCCGGTCATAGTCGGCGCCGCGGCGTGCGAGCAGCGATTGATGCCAGGTGTAAGCCTCGATCGCCGAGAAGCCACCGCCGGCATTGATGGCCGGTAATTCGTTCAACTCGTTCAGTTTCAGGTCTACGACTTGCGCGCCGGCTTGCGATAGCCTCGTACAAGCGCTCGCAAACGCGGCTGCGACCTCGGGCGCCAGATCGTCGAGAACCAGGCTCTGCGGCACCCCGATCCGCATGCCGGCGACTGGCGCTGGTTGCGGCGGTGACGGCGCTTCACCCGCCAGAACCGCATCGGTGATGGCGCAGCAGGCGAGGCTGTTGGCCAACGGGCCAACTGAATCCAGCGTCGTCGAGAGCGGTATCGCCCGGTCGCGGGATATCCGTTTCTGGGTCGGCTTGAACCCGGCCAATCCGCACAACGCCGCGGGGATGCGTACCGAGCCGCCGGTGTCGGTGCCGATCGCGACGACGGCCTGGCCATCCGCGACCGACACCGCCGCGCCCGATGACGAGCCGCCAGGGATGCGGCTGCGGTCGTGCGG
The DNA here is from genome assembly GCA_036268425.1 of Allostellaceae bacterium. Classification (GTDB taxonomy): domain Bacteria; phylum Pseudomonadota; class Alphaproteobacteria; order ATCC43930; family CGMCC-115725; genus DATARH01. Next base: position 392,801 of record DATAUE010000149.1, on the reverse strand, counting down.
GTTCCCCGGCGTGCCGAAATGCGGGTTGATCCCGACCCCGGAAAACGCGAACTCGGTCATGTTGGTGCGGCCGATCAGCACCGCGCCGGCAGCCCGCAACCGCGCCACCACCGGCGAATCCGCAGCCGCCGGCGACTGGTCGTCGAGCGCCCTGGAGGCGGCCAGTGTGACCTCGCCGGCGACATCGAACAAATCCTTGATCGAGATTGGCAGCCCGGCGAGCGGCGAGGCGACGTAGCCCGCGCCACGCAACTGGTCCTGCGCATCGGCGGCGGCCCGCGCCGTGTCGGCATAGACCTTGATAAAAGTGCGGCTGCCTTCGCCGTGCGGGTCGGCGATGCGCGCGAGCGCCGCCTCGACCAGCGCGCGGCTGGAGGTGCGGCCGGCGGCAAGCTCCGCGGCGAGGTGTTGCACCGTTTGTTTGAGCGGTGGAGCAATCGCGGGCATTGCTGTTCCTTATCGGCTCGGGGGATCAGCCGCTACCTTATCTCACCGATTTGCGGCATGCGCAGCACGGCGGCGCCGTTGGTCAGCGCATCGAGGCCGGACAGCACACCGCTGAGCTTATCGGAAACACTTTTCCGCACGGCCAGCGCGAAAACACCGGCGCCGCGCTCATTGCCGTGCAGGCGATCGTACAGCCGCTCCGGCAGGCTCTTTTCATGCGGAAAGACTGTCAGTGTAAACGATTGGTCAGCCGGCATTTTTGCCGCTTCCTTCGCCAGCCGGAACGCCGTGTCGTAGCCGCCGAGTTCATCGACGAGGCCATTGCCTTTGGCCTCATCGCCGGACCACACCCGGCCCTTGGCGACGGCCTCGACCTGATCGGCCGAGAGATGGCGGCCATTGGCGACATGCTGTTTGAACCCGGCATAAGTGTCATCGAGGAAGGCGTCGAGCCGCTGGTGCGCCGCGGGGGAAAAATCACCGAACGCGCTGAACATCGAGGCGTTGGCGCCGCGCTGCACCGCCTGCGTGTTGATATTCAGCTTTTGCAGCAGGTCGGCGATCACGATCTTGCCGGCGAGCACCCCGATCGACCCGGTCAGCGTCGCCGGTTCAGCGACGATTTTATTGGCCGGGGCGGCGATGTAATAACCGCCGGAACCGGCGACGTCGCCCATCGACACGATGACCGGTTTGCCGTGTTCGCGCGCCCGCTCGACTTCGCGCCAGATCGTCTCAGACGCGACCGCCGAACCGCCGGGGCTGTTGATGCGGAAAACGATCGCTTTCACGTCGCGGTCGCGCACCGCCTGACGAAACGCGCGGCCGAGGTCGCCGGCGGTGACCGTGTTGTCGCCGAGGATCGGATCGCCGCCGCCGTCACCGCCGGTGATCAGGCCCGTGGCATAGATCAGCGCGATCGTCGGACCGCTATCATGCGCGGCACCCGCAGTATCGCGATAGCGCGACACCGAGACCAGTTCGGCGCCGGAACCGGCGCGTTCGCGTGCATGGGTGAGCGCCTCATCGCGATGGCCGATACGGTCGATAAGGCCATTTTTCTGGGCCTCGACGGCGATAAACGGGCCGCCGTCGATCAGCGCGTTCACCTTATCCGGCGGCAATTTGCGCGTTGCCGCGATGCCCTGGACGATCTGTCCCGATGCCGCGTTCAGCAGGCTGTCGATCTCCTCGCGCTGCGGCGGGGTCATCGCAGTTTCGGTAAAGTTGTTCATCGCGGTCTTGTATTCTTCGCGATGCGCAAAGCTCGGCTCGACACCAAGCTGGTTGAGTACATTGCGAAAGAACGGCATTTCGCTGTGCAGGCCGATCAGACCGACCGTGCCGAGCGGCTGCAGCCAGATTTCGTCGAATGCCGTTGCCAGATAATAGGGGCGGGTGCCCGGACCGAACTCGCCAAAGCTCTCCGAAAACACGATCGCGAACTTGCCTTTGGCGCGGAATGCGGCGATGGCATCGCGCAGTTCCTGGCAAGTCGCCAGCGCCAGCGTATCGCCGCCGATATGGGCGTAGATCCCCTTGACCCGCGCGTCGTTGCCGGCACGATCGAGGGCATCGAGAAATTTGCGCAATGTCGGCTTGCTGCCAAACGCCAGCGCCGACAGCATGTCGGGGCTCCGGCTATCGGTCAGACCGCCGCCGAGATCGGCGGTCAGGACGATGTTGTCCGGCAGGGACGGTGTCGTTCCAGCGACCCGCCAGACGACGATTCCGAGGCCGACCACCACCAGCGCCGTCAACACACCGATCGCCGCAAACAGGCCGAGGACAAAACGGCGCATCCCTGCTTCCTTCAGTTTTCGGGTGGCTTCCGGCGAATTTGCCGAGCGCAATCTTATCTTTCCGACGCCGGGCGTACGAGGCGTTCAAGATCGCACCCCGCGATGCTACATAAAGCGGTGCAAGAGGAGGGCAGAGATGGACGACAAGACCCGCACCGAACTCGAAGCCGCGACATTCCGGGCGCTGGTGGCGCACCTGCGCGAGCGTACCGATGTCCAGAACATCGATCTGATGAACCTCGCCGGCTTCTGCCGCAACTGCCTGTCGAAATGGTATCGCGCGGCGGCCGAAGAGAGCGGCGTTGCGCTGTCCGATCCGCAGGCGCGCGAGATCGTTTATGGCATGCCGTATGACGAATGGCGCAAGCAGCACCAGACAGAGGCGACGGCGGAACAGAAGGCGGCCTTCGCGGCCCAGCCAAAGCACTGAGCCGACGCACTGGGTTAGTTTAGGCAACATGGGGGCACGATGGCTGACGTCGGGGGCATCGCGGGCGAGCATCTGCGCTCGTTCATCGAGCGGATCGAGCGGCTCGAAGAAGAAAAGCGCACGCTGAGCGAGGACATCAAAGAAGTTTACGCCGAAGCTAAAGGAACTGGGTTTGATACCAAGATCATGCGCCAGATCATCCGCATCCGACGCATGGACAAGGATGATCTGGACGAGCAGGAAACCTTGCTTGACGTTTACAAACGGGCGCTTGGAATGCTGCCTGATATCGGTGATCCCGCGAGCGAGGCGGCGGAGTAGGAGCGCCAATTAATGTGGCGATAAAACGCTGCATCGGGTATTCGGCGCTGCCGGGCAGTTCGCTTGCTGCAAGGAGCGGCAGCGGGCGTGAGGGGATGCTTCGATGGCGGGAGATCGCACCGCGGATAAAGATTCTTCAGGTGACGAAGTGCAACGGCTTCGGCAGCGTGTGCGGGAGCTTGAACTCGCGGTCACAAACGCCTCGCAAGATCTGTACGGCGACGAATTGTATCGCCGCATCCTTTCGGCGAGCCAGGATTGCGTCAAGGTGCTCAACCTCGATGGGTCACTCGCTCTGATGAGCGAAAACGGTCAACAGGTTACCGAGATCGATGATATCGGGCCGTTGATTGGACGGCCCTGGGAGACGATGTGGCCCGAAGCATACCATCCAGTGCTCCGCGACGCCGTTACCAAAGCCGGCCACGGGCAAGTGGTGCGTTTCAGCGGCTTTTGCCCCACCGCCAAGGGTACGCCGAAATGGTGGGACGTTTCGGTATCGCCGGTGATGAGCCGGCTGGGGGCGCCGGAGTGCCTCCTGGCAGTATCGCGCGACATTACAGAGCGCGTGGTCGCGGAGAAAGCGCTCGACGCCTTGAACAGAGTGCTCAACGCCCGGGACGCTCATTCCGGCACCACGACGGAAACTCGGACCGCCGCCGCCAACCAAAATGAAAGCTCCGAACCGAAACTGGAGCGAGCCGCGCGGCTGGTGGCTCAGGAAGCACTGCTGCAGGCCCAGAAAATGGATGTTCTCGGCCGATTGACAGCCGGAATCGCACATGATTTCAATAATATACTGGCGAGTGTCTGCGGTGGCCTCGAGATCATCCGTCTGCGAGCGGGAGATGACGAGCGGTTGCTGCGGCCCGCTGACCTCGCGTTCCGCGCGGCTGAACGCGGCACCGCTCTGATCCGGCGCATGATGGCGTTCTCGCGCTCGTCTGACGACCTAATGGAAATAGAACTGGCCACAGCAGTCAACGAATTGCAGGGTATCCTCGATCACGCGATGGCAGCGCATCATGCGGTCGATGTCGATCTGGCGCCGACCTGCTGGGTGCGCATCAATGCCAGCCAGTTTGACAATGCCTTGCTGAATTTGTGCATCAACGCGCGGGACGCCATGCCCGACGGCGGCAACGTCACCGTCGAAACCCGGGATGTTCATCTCGACGCCGCTGATCTTGAAGACCAACCCGAGCGGAAACCCGGGCTTTACGCGCTTCTGACGGTGGGTGACACCGGGGTCGGAATGGCGCCGGAAACGATCGAATCCATCTTCGAGCCATTTTACACCACAAAACCGCTTGGTAAAGGCACCGGTCTCGGGCTTGCGCAGGTCTACGCCTTTGTCAGCGGCGCCGGCGGGTTTATTCGCGTCGAAAGCAATGTCGGCCACGGCAGCAAATTCTGCCTCTACCTACCAGCCGCGGAGCAGCCAGCTCCCGAAGCGTAAGGCGCCCGATCAGACGCCGGCGGCGGCCCTCAGCTGGGTGTCGGCCGCAGAAAGCAGCCGGGCGAGACGGGCGGCCCACGCCGCTTGGCCTGCGGCGTCGCCGATAAGGTCCTGACGGATTTCGATTTCGACATGCGGCAGGCCCCGCCGCTCGCCATGCCAGGGAATCGTAAAATCGCTGGCATCGGTAATTGCATACGGCTGGTTGTCGCCGACCGCTACATTACCTTCCGCGTGCAGCAGGTCGAGCATGATGTGCGGCAGTCGGATATCGCGATCATTGGGGTTGTAAAGCACGCCGACGTTGACGGTTCGGGCTGTGCCTTTGTAGACCGGCGTGAAACTGTGCATCGCAACCAGCACGACTCGCCGACCGGCGGCGTTGCGAGCGCTGAGCAGCGTGTCGATTGTCTCGTGATAGGGCACGAAAATCTCGGTCTCACGCGCTTCACGGGCGTCATCGGTTAGCGCTTCATTGCCGGGGACCGGCGTATCCTCGCTGATGACTGGGACGGCGCTTTGCCATTCCGGTTGCCGGTTGCAATCAATCACGAGGCGGGAGTAGGTCTGCAATACGGCTGTGGCGTCCAATGCGGCAGCTAGCTGTTCGGTGACCGCGGCGATACCGATGTCCCAGGCAATATGCCGCTGCAATTCGCTCGCAGGTAAACCCAAACTCCCGAGGCGTCGTGGAATGCGGCGGCCGGCGTGGTCCGCGGTCAGCAAAAAATCTGATCGGCCATCCGGCCGCAGAACGCGAACCGGTGACGGTTCGTCGTCCGCAAGCAGGCGCGGGGCCCGAGCATCCTGCACCGGCACCGCGCTATTCCGCGGCCCGAACCGGGTCGAGCGCCGCGGCTTCGCGTCCTCCGGCGGGCGAGGCGCGCCCGGCAGCGGCGCGATCAACCAGGAAGCCGCCTGATTGACGTCGCCACAATGCCGCGTAGGCGCCGTGGGCCGCCAGCAGCCCCTCATGCGTGCCTTCCTCGATGATGCGGCCGCGATCCAGCACGATCAGCCGATCCATACTGCAGATCGTCGACAGCCGGTGAGCGATCGCGATCACCGTGCGGCCTTCCATCAGCTGGGCGAATTGCTCCTGGATCGCCGCCTCAACCTCGGAATCGAGCGCCGATGTTGCCTCGTCGAGCACTAGGATCGGTGCGTCCTTGAGGATGACGCGCGCCAGCGCGATGCGCTGGCGCTGGCCGCCCGACAGCTTGACGCCGCGCTCGCCGACATGCGCGTCGAGCCCGGTGCGACCATGCCAGTCCTCCAGCCCTTCGATAAACTCCAAGGCGTGAGCGCGGCGGGCGGCATCGATCACTGCGGCTTCGCTGGCCTGCGGACAGCCGTAGCGGATGTTGTCGCGGATCGAGCGATGCAGCAGCGAGGTGTCCTGCGTCACCATGCCGATCTGGGCGCGCAGGCTTTCCTGCGTCAGCCCCGCGATGTCCTGACCATCGATCAGGATGCGGCCGGTCTCCGGCCGATAGAACCCCAGCAGCAGATGCACCAGCGTCGATTTGCCGGCCCCGGAACGTCCGACCAGCCCGATCCTTTCGCCCGGCGCGACCGAAAGGTCGAGTTCGTGCAGCACGCCGGTGCGTCGCGCCATCCGGCCGTAATCAAAACTGACAGTTTCGAAACGGATCGCGCCGGCGGCTTGCGGCAATTCCGCGGCATTCGGCGCGTCCGGCATCTGCCGCGGCACCGCGATCGACCGCATGCCGTCCTGCACCTGCCCGATATCATCAAAGATGGCCGCGATCTGTTGCGCCAGCCAGCCCGACATGTTGCTGATCTGCCACGCCATCGGAATCGCCGTGGCAACGGTGCCGAGCACGATGTAGCCGGAACGCCACAAGATAATTGCCAGGGCACCGGTGCCGACCATCAGAAACGCATTCATCGTCGACAGCGCGATGGCCCACAGCGTCGTCATGCGCTGCTGTGCGCGATAGGCCTCAGTGTGCTCCTCGACGGCCTCGCGAATAAAGGCGTCCTCGTCGCGGGCGCGGGCAAACAGCTTGACCGTCAGGATATTCGTATAGCTGTCGACGACCTTGCCGGTCAGGATCGAGCGCATTTCCGACATGCGGCGGGAGCGCTCGCGCATCCGCGGCAAAAATGTCACCAGGACCGCGCCGTAAATGCAGAACCACGCCACGATCGGCAGGGACAGCCGCCAATCCGCGGCCGCCAGCAGGCCGACCGCGCTGGTGCCATAAACGAGGATGTACCAGACCCCCATGATCGAGGCGGTGACGCTTTCGCGCAAAGCCGGCCCAGTCTGCATGACGCGCGCCGCGATGCGGCCGGCAAAATCGTTCTGAAAAAACGTCCAGCCCTGGCGCACGACATGCCAATGGCTCTGCCACCGCACGAGGTTGGTCAGGCCGGAGATCAGCATCTGGTTTGCGACGATCGCCTGCGCGAAATGCGATATCGGCCGCAGCACGAGAAACAGAAGCGCCATCAGCATCAGCTGTGGCCCGGCGACCGACCAGATGTTTTCGGGCCGCTGCGTCGAGATCAGCGATACAACACGGCCAATGCACAGCGGGATCGCGGCGTCGGTGGTTGCGACGAAAAATCCGGTCGTCAGCAAAGCCAGCACCGGCCCCGGTATCTGCCGGACGAAATGCCAGTAAAAGCGCATCAACGCCCGCCGGCTGTCGATTATCGGCGGGGCGACAGCGGGGAATGGCTTAGTGGGGTTGAGCAGACTCTCGAAGAATTTGAGCATTGTCTGCTAAATGCCCACCCCGGCGGCATTGGTCAACCAAGTGCGACAAGCTCCAGCCATGCGGCATCCTCCCGTTTGCGCTTCAGCCGCGGCGCGGACCGTCTCGCACCGTCAGAATCTTATATGACGCGCATCGGCAAAGCGTTGGCGAGCGGCGCGGATTCGGGCGGGTGATAGCGATGCATGCGTTGCGCCTCTACGGCAACATTGCGATCGTCGAAAATTTTACACCGCTGGAAAAGATAGGCCAGGGGATCGCCCCATTGATAGGCCAGATAAGCCCAATCCTGCCGTGACGCGCGCCGCGGATGCCTGATCGTCTCCCAGACAGAGCGGCAAACCTCGGCATCGGCCAATGTCGCCGGGGCAGCCTGTTGCCATTGCGCTTCATCGAAGGCGCATTCGACAAAATTCAAACCGAGGATCATCGGCATGTAGATCGTGAACCAGAAACGCGGGTTGCATTCGACGATATAGCTTAACCCGGTACTGGCTTCCAAAATCGCATCGAAATGTATAGTGCTATCCAGTCCGGTCGCTGCCGCGATCTTTTCGGCGTCGGCGACGAGATCGGGGCTCGCAAACAGGCGAAAACGGCGATCGTCGTACCACTGGGTCGAATGCATAACGATTTTGCCGCGCCGGCACAGAGCCGCGATGCCGACGGTGGGGCCGACGATGTGCCGCTGGATCAGGATCGGCGAATAATCGATCGCATCGAGCTGTGTCAGGTCGCGTTCGTCGCAAATATGCACGACTCCAATTCCGCCCGAGCGGTTGAGCGGTTTGAGGGTCAGCGGCAGCGACAATTTTCCCGACCGCAGGAGCCGACGAATTTCGACAGCGGAACTGTAAAGCGATGTTTCCGGTATGCGGACGCCGTTGTCGCGTGCAAACCGGCAGAAATTCCACTTGTCGTTCAGCAGATCAAAGGTCGCCAGATCGGGTAGCAGCGTGGTGCGGACCGGCAGCCGATCTTTGATGGTCGCAAGGAGGCGGGTCGAGACATCATCGGAGGGCAGGATGATATCGATACGCCGCCGCCGAGCCAGGTCGCGGATTTCCGCAAGGAGGATTTCGCTGTCGTTCTCGCCGTTTCCGGTCGAGGTCGACTTGCTGAACGAGGCACAGCAACGCGACGTGCGCAGGCCGCGCGACGGGCCGCTGCCCAGAACATGCACCCGCAGACCGGCCGCCGTCGCGGTGCGCAAGACGTGATACGGTAGCGAAAACGCAAACGCTACCATCAACCCATTCATACAAATCCCTTCGGATCGCCTCGCCCTAGCCTGCCATTTCCGTAGTTTTCGCCAGTTCGGGCCGCGGCACGAATGCGCTGCGCGCGACTGAGCGCGACAGATGCCGCGCCAACGGCGGTATGGTCGATTTTACGCCGAAAACAAACCGCAACACCGGGCCGAAGCTGAACGCCGCCGCCGGTCCGATGACGTAAAGCCCGCGCACCGAGGTTTCCGACTGTCGCGACAGAACCGGGGCGTGCTCCACCGTCTTGATCTGATCCCGCAGCGTCTTGCCCAGAAAACCGATCGCCCGCACATCGATCTGGTAGCCAGTCGCTGAAATCACATGGTCTGCCGAGACGGTCTGATCGCCACCGGGGCCGGTGAGATCCAGCTGGATGCGGCCGTCCTTTATGGCGGCATGGCGCGGCGCCAGCCCTTCCATGACCGGCAGCTTACCAATAACCCGGTCGCGCATGAACCAGCCACCCGCCGGCCCCAGCGTTCCCTTGACGATGCGAAAGCGGATGTCTTCCGGGAGGTGCCAGAACAGTTGCGGCGCCCGGGTATAGGCGAGATGACGCCAGCCCGGTCCTATGCCGGTCGGCGGCGAGCGCAGCTGCTCCATCAGCTTGCGCGCGCCACGCCGGGCTTCCGACAGCGTGTGGAAACGCAACTGTGAGCGCCGCGCAATCAAGCGCGCTGAAGCGCCGTTTTCGTGCAGCAATGCGGCGATGTCGGTTGCCGAGGACCCGCTGCCGATAACCGCCACCTCGCGGCCGCGAAACGCATCCATCGCTCCATGATACGAAGCGTGACTGACAAACTCCGGCGGCAAGCCGGTGAGCGGTGCCGGAACGTACGGGAAATCGCTGACCCCGATCGCCATCACGACATTGCGCGCACGGACAATTTCGCCGTCGTCGAGCGTCATGACAAATCCGCCGGGAGATTGGTCGAGCGTCACGACCAGCCGGTCTTCGAGATGCGGCACAAAGCGGCGCTGAAACGCTTCACCGTAAGCGATGAAATTCGCCGCCGGGACAGGGGCACCGTCATCGGCGTAGGCAAGCCCCTGCGCGCGGCAGAAGGCCTTTAACGTGAAGCTCTTGTCCGGGTCATCCAGATTCGATGCGAACCCGTCTGATTTGAGAAGCATCCCGGCCGGCATCTTGTGACGCCAGTTGAACATTACCCGGCCAAAAATGCGGAACGTGACACCGCGCGCCCGCAAATGTGCGGCCAGTGACAGCCCGTAAGGGCCGGCTCCAATGATAACGACGTCGCTCACTCTGCCTCCGTCGACGCAATAGGCACCGATATTACACCTGGGCAGCCCGCGCCCGGCGGTGCTGAGGCGGCAACAATTTGTTCGGTCACCGCTACCGTAAATTCGCCCGAAATGGTTAACAATCGGAAAAGGATTGCGGGTGGCGGTATTGTTTCTTTGGTGAAGAGGGGCGCCGGCCTTTGGTGAAAAGGGACGCCGGGGCTTAACGTAATTCCGGAAAATCCTCCTCCCAGAATTCCCGTGCGCCGCGCTTTCCGGCAGCAACTTGCGCCCGTTCGCCGGCACGCAGTTCGACTCGCCGAATCTTGCCGGAAATCGTCTTTGGCAGCTCGGCAAATTCCAGCCGGCGCACCCGCTTAAAGGGCGCCAGATGGGCGCGCAGGTGGCGAAAAATAGAGAGTGCCGTATCACGATCAGGTGAATGTCCTTGCGCAAGCGCAACAAATGCTTTCGGGATCGCAAGGCGTAGCGGATCGGGGGAGGGCACCACAGCCGCTTCGGCGACGGCGGCGTGCTCGATCAGCGCGCTTTCGAGTTCGAACGGGCTGATGCGGTAATCAGAGGCTTTGAACACGTCATCGGCGCGCCCGATATAAGTGAAATAACCCTCGGCATCGCGCATCGCCACATCGCCGGTGCGGTAGGTGGCGCCGCTCATCGGCGTGACGGCGCCGTCATCGCCCTGGTATCCCTGCATCAACCCGAGCGGCGCGGGATCGAGCGCAAGGCAAATCTCGGCTTCCTCCTGCTGGCGGCCCTCGTCATCGAGCAGCCGCACGCGATAACCCGGCGCCGGCAAACCCATCGCGCCCGGCTTTACCGGCTGCCCCGGAAAATTGGCGATCTGCAGGGTCGTTTCAGTCTGGCCGTAACCGTCGCGAATCGTCACTCCCCAAGCCGCCTTGACCTGCTCGATGATCTCGGGATTGAGCGGCTCTCCGGCACCGACGATTTCCCGCAGGCTGATTTTCCACGCCCGCAGGTCTTCCTGGATCAGCATCCGCCATACTGTCGGCGGCGCACAGAATGTCGTAACGCCGCAACGCGCGATCGCATCGAGCAAGCCCTGTGCATTGAAGCGCGGCTGGTTGAGCATGAAGATGCAGGCTTCGGCGATCCACGGCGTGTAGAAGCAGCTCCAAGCGTGCTTCGCCCAGCCGGGCGATGAAATGTTGAGGTGCACGTCGCCGGGCTGCAGGCCGATCCAATACATCGTCGACAGCGAGCCGACGGGATAGCTCTGATGGCTGTGCAGGACGAGCTTGGGCTTCGCAGTTGTCCCCGAGGTGAAATACAGCAGCATCGGGTCGTCGGCGCGGGTTTCGCCATCCGTCTTGAGTGATGACGGCATCTGATACGCGGCTTCATAAGCGTGCCAGCCAGGCGCGCCGCCGCCGACCGAAATACGAGTGTAGTCGCCGGGCAGATCAGCGAATTTGCCGGTGTTGTCGACACCGGTGACGACATGACGGGCGCGGCCGCGCTCGAAGCGGTCCAGCAGGTCGTCGCGCGTCAGCAGGGTCGTCGCCGGGATGATGACGGCGCCGAGTTTCATTGCCGCCAGCATGCATTCCCATAGCGGTACGACATTGCCGAGCATCAGCAGGATGCGGTCGCCGCGGCGAACCCCCAGCGCACGCAGATGGTTGGCGACCTGGTTCGAGCGCCGCGACATTTCGGCGAAGGTCAGCCTATGCTCGTCGCCACCTTCATTGACGATCCACAGGGCCGGCCGGTTGTTGCCCGCTGCCATCGCGTCGAAATAATCGAGCGCCCAGTTGAACCGGTCGAGGTTCGGCCAGCGAAAATCGCGATATGCCGTGTGGTAGTCGTTGCGGTGTGCGAACAGGAAATCGCGCGCCTGCAAAAATGCGCTTGCCGTCATGTTCTTCCTCCCTGTCGTGCGAACCGCCCGTGGCGCCTTGGCTACTTGCTTTTTGTCAGGCGGGCGGAGCGTTGCGCCCCGCCAGTTCCGTCAGCCGGTCATACACCAGCCGATCGATGTCGAGGCCTTCGCGGGAAAGGCGCTCGCGGTTGCGGGCCGATTGCTCGCCGGGAATGCGGATTTCGCTGACGCCCGGCTGCGGCGGCACGGCTTTGACGCGGTCGATCAGGGAGCCAAGTTCGCGCTTCAAATCGGCCATCGGCACCAGAAGATCAGGCCGGAACGCGATAAAGACGTAACCGTCTTCAGTGCCCGGCGACAGCGCGGCGCCGCCAAGCAGGCCAAAGGCCTGTACGATCAGGCCGAGACCGAAGCCTTTATGCGCGCCAAACGGCAGCAGTGCCCCACGGCGGGCCTCGTCGGGATCGTTGGTCGGTTGGCCCTCGGTGTCGATCGCGACGCCGTCAGGCAAAGGCTGGGCCAGGCGCACCCGGAGCTGCAACTCGGTCGCCATAAAGGCCGAGGTGCCCATGTCCAGGACGAGCGGGCCGGCCGCGCCGGGAATGGCGAACGCGATCGGGTTGGTGCCGAGCACGGGTTTGGTACCGCCATAAGGTGCCACGACGGCGCCGCTGCTCGCGGTGTGAATCGCGACCAGCCCGGCGCGGGCGATCATCTCGACAAAATAGGCGTTGCGCCCGCTCATCCAGCTATCGGTGACGCCGACGATCGAAATGCCGTGCGCTTCGGCCTTGGCGATAGCCGCCTTGGCGGCGCGGTACATCGCCACCATGCCGACATTATTGCCGCCGTCGTACAGCGCCGACACCTCAGTCTCGTGCAGCAGGCGCATCGGCCGGCGTGGCTGTGAAAAGCGCCGGTGTTCCGGGATGTTCAAAATCTTGGCGAGACCGGAATATTCATAACCGCACAATGCCGCGTCGATGACGTGATCGGCGACAATCCACGCCTCTTCGGAGTCATAGCCGACTCCGCGCAGCGCGCCTTCACCCAGTGCCCTAGCCTCCTCGACGCTCAAATGAACCCGGTCCGATGCCATCTCGCGGCTACCCCTCGGTCAAAACAAACCCGGCGGAGGATAGCGTGATGCCGATTGCGCGAGAAGCTGCCGAAATTGCAGTGTCAGGGCTTCTGGCCGACGAACATCTCGACCGTCGCCGGATCGGGGATTGCCGCGCTGGGCGCGACGCCGCTCTGGAACGGAATGTTGAAACGGGCGAAGGCGTCGAGCAGCAGCTTGACGGTATCCGGCGCAGCGATGCCGGCGCGCACATAAAGCGTTATTCCCATCGCTGACGTCTCGCCGAAGATCGTCGTGGTTTCCGGCCCCAGCGCATCCCACCCCGCGGCCCGCAATATGTTGGCAATCTGATTGGCGTATTTGAACGCCTCGGTATCGTCAGGCGGGCAGGAAACGACGACGCGATGGTTGCCGAGCGGGCGCAGATATTCGGCCATCTTGCCGGCGGTATCGTCGCTGATCGTCCGCCCGCGCGACTTCTCCTGCAACGCCTGGATCTGCGTTTCGAGGTCCTTGATCTTGCCGTTGAGCGAGACGATTGCGGTGCTGACGGTGTCGAAGGTTTCGCTCGGCGTCGTCCCCGGACCGGCCGGCAACATCCGGCCGACCTCATCAAGACGCGACCACAATTCGTGCAGCCGGCCGCCTTCGCGGGTCAGCGCGCGCTGGCCGATGTTTTGTTGCCAGATACTCAGGATCAGCCACAGAGCGCCGGCCGCGAGGATCACGCGGGTCCAGTGTCGCTTGCCTTGTTCCGGCTCCAGCCGCGCCGCCGCGGTCAGCCCCAGCCCCGTCATCACCGCGACCGCCAGCGTCGGCAGCCACCACAGCGCAGCCTCACTCCACGACATGCAATATCCTGGTGACGATTACTCTGTATCGGGAACGCCCTGCTCCAACTCATCGAGCCAGATGGCAGCGTGTGAATCCGACGGCGCGCGCCAGTCGCCGCGCGGCGACAGCGAGCCGCCCGACGAAATCTTCGGGCCGTTCGGCAGCGCGGAGCGCTTGAATTGGCTCTGCTCAAAAAACCGCTTTAGAAACACGCGCAGCCAGCTTTTGACCTCTGCCAATGTGTACGCGCACCGTGCCGCGGCCGGAATATTGGCTGGCCACCGGCCCTTCGCGGCGTCATGCCAGGCGCTCCACGCGAGAAAGGCAATCTTCGACGGCGCAAAGCCAAAGCGGGTGACGTAGAACAGGTTGAAATCCTGCAAGGCGTAGGGGCCGACGAAACTCTCGGTCGATTGAATGACGCCGTCCTCGCCGGCCGGCACCAGCTCCGGCGAGATTTCGGTGGCCAGAATATCGTGCAGCACGGCCGCCGTCTCGGCTTTGACATCACCGCTCGCTGCGACAAACCGGATCAGGTGCTGGATCAGGGTCTTTGATACCGAAGCGTTCGGATTGTAGTGCGACATGTGATCGCCGACGCCATAAGTGCACCAGCCAAGACCCAGTTCCGACAGATCGCCAGTGCCGACCACCAGCGCGCCGTTATGGTTGGCGAGGCGGAACAGGTAGTCGGTGCGCAGCCCGGCCTGCACATTCTCAAAGGTGATGTCGTAATTCTTCTCGCCGCGCGATGCGCCGTGGCCGATATCGCCGAACATCTGGTTGGCGGCCGGGCGGATATCGATTTCCGCGGCGCTGACCCCGAGCGCGTTCATCAGCCGCCAGGCGTTCGCCTTAGTTTCGTTGCTGGTGGCAAAGCCGGGCAGGGTATAGGCCAGCACATTGCCGCGCGGCAGGCCCAGCCGGTCCATGACCCGCGTCGAGACCATCAACGCCTGCGTCGAATCGAGGCCGCCGGAAACGCCGATCACCAGTTTTTTGAGCCCGGTCGCGGACAGCCGCTGCGCCAGCCCCTGCACCTGGATGTTGTAAGCCTCGTAGCAGTTCTCGCGCAGCATCGCCGGGTCGGACGGCACAAACGGAAAGCGCTCGATCGGGCGGCGTAAATCCAGTCGGCCCCCCGGCGCGGCAAACGGAAATTCGACGCGGCGGAACGGCGGGTGAGATGCCAGAATCAGCCTGACGTCGTCACCGAATGAGTTGGTTCGCATTCGCTCCTGGCGGATGCGGCCGAGATCGATATCCGCCACCGCCATCTCCGGATGCGCGCTAAAACGCTTGGTCTCGGCCAGCGCGTCGCCGCACTCGAAAATGCCGGCTTGCCCGTCCCAAGCAAGATCGGTGGTCGATTCCCCAGACCCTGAGGCTGAATAGGCATAAGCCGCGATGCAGCGCGCTGCCTGCGAGGCGCATAACAGGCGGCGCATCTCGGCCTTGCCGATCGTGATGTTGCTGGCCGACAGGTTGAGCAGGATTTCCGCGCCGGCCGCGGCGCCGGCCGCGCTCGGCGGTTGCGGCACCCATAAATCCTCGCAGATTTCGACGTGAAAGGTGAAGCCGGCCGGACCGCTTGCGGTAAAGACCAGGTCGATCCCGAACGGTGCCTGCTGGCCGGCCAGTTCGATCGAGGCGCCGCGTACCGCCTCGCCCGAGGTGAAATGCCGGCGTTCATAGAATTCGCGGTAATTCGGCAGAAATATTTTTGGGACGATTCCGATCAACCGGCCACGATGGATCACGGCCGCACAATTATAGAGCCGTCCCTGCCAATGCAGCGGCGCCCCGACGACAAAGACCGGCATCAGGTTGCGGCTCGCCTTGATCAGATGCCCGATTTCACGCTCGACGGCGGCCAGCAATGCGCTTTGAAACAGCAGATCGTCGATTGCGTAAGCCGACAGGCCGAGTTCCGGAAACACCATCAGCCCGATCCCAGCCTTGTCGCCGGTTTTGATCTGCTCCAGCACTTGAGCGGCATTTTTCGCAGGTTCGGCGATCGCAACCTGCGGCACGCAGGCCGCGAGGCGAACAAACTGGTGCCTGTAGGGTGAAAAGAAATCAGGCATCGAGCAGCAGCCCCATCGCGGGCTCAGGTTCCGGCCGGACCATTATATGCTCAATAAGAGCATTATTATCAATCAGCGAAGGGGTCACGCACCAGCACGGTATCTTCGCGCTCTGGGCTGGTCGAGAACAACGCCACCGGCGCCCCGATCAGTTCCTCGATGCGCCGGATGTATTTGATCGCCATCGCCGGCAGGTCGGCCCAGGAGCGCGCGCCGCGCGTACTCTGTCCCCAGCCTTCCATTGTTTCATAGCTCGGCTCGATTTCAGCTTGGATCGATGTCGATGCCGGTAGGAAGTCATAGGTTTCGGTACCGCGGCGATAGCCGGTGCAGACCTTGATCTCGGAAAACGCATCCAGCACATCGAGCTTGGTCAAGGCGATGCCGTCGATGCCGCCCATGCGGATCGCCTGCCGGACCATTACCGCATCAAACCAGCCGCAACGCCGCCGCCGTCCGGTAACAGTGCCGAACTCGCGCCCGGTATCGCCGAGGCGTTGCCCGGTTTCGTCGGACAATTCGGTGGGGAAGGGGCCGCTGCCGACGCGGGTCGTGTAGGCCTTGGTGATGCCGAGGACAAAGCCGATCGCCGATGGCGCGATGCCCGAACCGGCCGCGGCCTGCCCGGCCAGCGTGTTCGATGAGGTGACGTAGGGGTAGGTGCCGTGATCGACATCGAGCATCGCCGCCTGCGCGCCTTCGAACAGGATACGGCGGCCGGCGCGGCGTGCTTCGTCAAGCAGCCGCCAGCAGGTATCGGCATAGGGCAACACCCGCGGCGCGACCTCGCGCAGCGCGTCCAGCAATTCCTGGCGCTTGACCTCCGGCGCGCCAAGGCCGCGCAGCAGCGCGTTGTGGTGCAGCAGCACTTCGTCCACCCGGTCCTCGAGCGCCCGCTTGTCGGCCAGGTCGCACACCCGCACCGCGCGGCGCCCGACCTTGTCTTCGTAGGCTGGGCCGATGCCGCGGCCGGTTGTGCCGATCTTCTTGGCGCCGCGCCGCTCCTCGCGTGCCCGGTCGAGCGCGCCGTGCGACGGCAGGATCAAGGCCGCGTTGTCGGCGAGCTTCAGCGACCGCGGCGAGATGTCGAGACCCTTGCCGCGCATCGTGTCGATCTCGGACAGCAGCGCCCACGGGTCGACGACAACGCCGTTGCCGATGATCGACAGTTTGCCCGGCCGCACGACGCCGGAGGGTAGCAGGCTTAGCTTGTACTCGACGTTGCCGATGACCAGCGTATGCCCGGCATTGTGGCCGCCTTGGAAGCGCACGACGATCTCGGCGCGCTCCGACAGCCAGTCGACGATCTTGCCTTTTCCTTCGTCACCCCATTGGGCGCCGACCACGGCGACATTGCCCATTTCGTTCTCCTCGCCGCTAACGCCGTTCCGGGGTGACGCAAGCCCACGGCTCACCGCCTTCGAGCACATAGCCGCAATCGAGCCGACGCGCTTCCTCCCGCCAATCTGCCTCCGCCCGCAACGCCGCGACGGTGATCCAGCCATCGCGGCGCAGGGAAGCGGCACGATCCCGGTCGGCGCCCAGCGGTACCAGCACCCGTCGCCGGCGCGGCGGTTTTTGCAGGGTACGCAGGATCGTATCGGTATACAGCGTGAAACCGGTCGCCGGCTCCGGTGCGAAAGCTGCACCCGCCTCGTAGCGGCCGCCGCGCCCGAGTTCGCCGAGCGGCCCATGCTCGGGATCGACCCGCGCAAAAAACGTAAAGCTGATGCCGGTGTGGTATTCGAAATTGCGGTTCTCGACGGGGTCGACGGTGACCTTCAGCGCCGGGATCGCCAGAGCCAGCCCGTCGAGCACCTCGCCAAGCCGCGCGCGCTCGTGATGGGCACGTTCCGGTAGGTCGAGCCGGTCCAGCGCGGCGCGCGCCGTGCGGCAGGGACCGGCGGCAGCCACCAGTTGCGCCAGCAATTCCCCGGCCTCGCCGGCAAGGTTGGCAACCGCGGCGACATCCTTGTGATCGAGTGCGGCGCGCAAGGCTGCGCCGCGCTCTCCATCGATACCGTAGGCATCGGCGATCGCCGGGACCAGGGTCGGCAACGTGATATCGACGGATAGATGCGGCACGCCGACCGCGGCGAGCGCCTCGCCGGCGACGGCGATCGCTTCGACATCGGCGGCGGCGCCGGCGGCGCCGATTAGTTCGGCGCCGGCTTGGCCGATCTGCCGTTCCGGTTGCATCTGCGAACCTTTGACCCGCAATACTTGGCCGGCATAGCTCAGCCGCAACGGCCGCGGCCGATGTGACAGGCGGGTCGCGGCGATGCGTGCCACCTGCGGCGTCATGTCGGCGCGCACCCCGACCATGCGGTGCGAACTCGGGTCCATCGTACGGAACGTGTCGCTCGCCATCGCGGTGCCGGTACCCGACAACAGCGTATCCTCGAACTCGACAAGCGGCGGCTTCACCCGCTCGTAGCCATGTGCCGCCAGCACACCAAGCAGACGTGCGGTGACATCGGCTTCGACCTGCGCCTCCGGCGGCAGCAGGTCGTAAAGCCCGGCCGGCAGCAGAGCCGGGTGCGGCGCGTCATTCATGGCTAGGAAACCAACCGAGTTCGTTTTGCCGAAACTGCGGCGCCACAACAGCAGCACCGAGCGCGATGTATACAGAATTGGGGCGGCGAATGATGCAGCATTTGCCCTTTTGCCGCAGGCCGGCCATGTGGCGCAGTTTACGCCGCAATTTGGTACGAATGGAGTGCCGTTGCCGTCGGAGTCGGGAGCCGCACATCCGGGTTCGTCCACAACTGGGGATAATGTTTTCCACTGAAATTGTGGCGACGCGAGCGATATTCAGCCGCCGCTGCGGGTCGTGAGACGGCGCCGATAACATGCTGAATTGACTTGCGTTGGCGCCTGCTCCCGAGGGACGGAAGGCAACGTCCAGGATCGCAATTCAATCAAGGGGTTAACAATATCTGTTGCGCCGAAGGATGATTATCCACAGAATTGAAACTCACCGTCACTTCCCCCACCTCCGACGGTGCACGCCGTTCCGTCCTCCCAAGACGGAGCCCGAAACCCCGGCCCGACCCCCCCGGCCGGGGTTTCGCATTTCTGCAGCCCGGACGAGGCTAGAACCGCATCGCCTTTACTTGAATTACATTCGGCAGGCTACGCACCGTGTCGATCAAGTGAGTCGTCAGCGGCTGGTCGACCTCGACAAGCGCGATCGCGTCTTCACCGGGTGCCGTGCGCCCGAGGTGAAAGGTCGCGATGTTGACCTGCGCGACCGATAGCGCAATGCCGAGCGCCCCGATAAAGCCGGGCTTATCGTAATTGCGCACGAACAATACATGATGGCCGAGTTCCGCTTCGAGCGGGATGCCCTCGATATCGACCAGCCGCGGTTTGTTGCCGGCAAAGACAGTCCCGGCAACCGATCGCTGGCGCCGTTCGGTGGTGATCGTGACACGCATCAGCGTTTGGTAGTCGCCGGCATCGGCGCGCCGCGTTTCGCTGACCCTGATATCGCGCTGCCGGCAAACCAGCGGTGCATTGACCATATTGATCGATGCAAGCTGCGGCGCCAGCAATCCGGTCAGCACCGTCGCGGTCAACGGCTTGATGTTGAGTTCGGCGATGGCACCTTCATAGGCAATGTCGATGGCGCGAATACCGGTTTCGGTGAGCTGTCCGGCAAAGCTGCCAAGTTGCTCGGCGAGGATCATATAAGGCCGCAGCCGCGCCGCTTCCTCGGCGGTCAGCGACGGCATGTTGACAGCGTTCGACACTGCGCCGGTCAACAGAAAATCCGCCATCTGCTCAGCGATTTGCAAGGCGACGTTCTCCTGCGCCTCGGTCGTGGCGGCGCCGAGATGCGGCGTTGCGACGACATTGTCGATGCCGAAGAGCGGGTTCTCCGTGGCTGGTTCCTCGACGAACACGTCGATCGCAGCACCGCCGACATGGCCCGCGGCCAGCGCCGCCGCAAGGTCCTCTTCGACGACGAGACCGCCGCGGGCGCAGTTGATGATGCGCACGCCGCGCTTCATCCTGGCGATGGCCTCGGCATCGATCAGGTTTTTGGTCGAGTCGGTCAGCGGCGTGTGCAAGGTGATGAAATCGGCGCGGCCGAACAATTCGTCGAGCGTCGCCCGTTCGACGCCCAGTTCCAGGGCCCGCTCCGGCGACAGGAACGGGTCAAAAGCGATCACCTTCATCTTCAGCCCATGCGCCCGGTCGGCGACGATCGCGCCGATGTTGCCGCAGCCGATGATGCCAAGCGTCTTGCCGGTCAGCTCGACCCCCATAAACCGTGATTTCTCCCATTTGCCGGTTTGCGTCGAACGGTCGGCGGCGGGGATCTGCCGAGCCAGCGAAAACATCATTGCGATCGTGTGTTCGGCGGCGGTGATCGCATTGCCGTAGGGTGTGTTCATCACCACGATGCCGCGCTCTGTTGCCGCGGGCACGTCGATATTGTCGACGCCGATCCCGGCGCGCCCGACCACTTTCAGCGCGCCGGCGGCCATCAGTTCCGCGGTTACCTTGGTTGCCGAACGCACGGCGAGTCCGTCGTAAGCGCCGATGCGCTCTCGTAACTCGCCGGGCGAGAGTTTTGTCTCCATGTCGGTCTCAATGCCGCGCGCCCGGAAAATCTCGACCGCGCGCGGGCTCAGGGCGTCGGTAATCAGTACCTTCGGCATGCAACAGGCTCCGACTTCAAAAAACTGCGACACGGGGAGTGGGGAGGCTTTGGCAACTTTGCGGCCAAGGGCCGCGAAGCGCCGGTCTGCTGTAAAGACCCCGTGTTTAACGGCTCAGACGGCTTTCGCTGCGTCGCGCTGCTGTTCCCAAGCCCAGTCGAGCCACGGCAACAGCGCTTCGACATCGTTGCGCTCGACCGTGGCGCCGGCCCAGATGCGGATGCCCGGCGGCGATGCTCGATGGCTGGCGAGGTCGTAACCGACGCCTTCAGCTTCGAGCCGGGCAGTCATCGCGCGCACCGTCTTGAAGCGCGCGTCCTCCGACAGGCTGTCGAACCACGGGTCGGTGATCGCAAGCTGGATCGAGGTCGGCGAGCGGCTTTCCGGTGTTTCAGCAAGAAACCGCAGCCAGGACGAGCGCTCGACCCATTTGGCGACGACCGCGAGATTGCCTTCGACCCGATCGATCAGCGCGTCGAGACCGCCGATGCCCTCGGCCCATTTCAGCGAGTCGATCGCGTCTTCGACGCACAACATCGACGGCGTGTTGATCGTCTCGCCCTGAAACACGCCTTCGATCAGCTTGCCCTTCGAGGTCAGGCGGAACAGCTTGGGCAGGGGCCAGGGCGGCGTGTAGGTCTGCAGTCGTTCGACCGCGCGGGGGCTTAATGCCAGCATGCCGTGGCCAGCTTCGCCGCCGAGTGCCTTCTGCCAAGACCAGGTCACGACATCGAGCTTGTCCCAGGGCAGGCGCATGGCGAAGGCTGCCGAGGTCGCATCGCAGATCGTCAAGCCCGTCCGGTCGCCGGCAATCCAATCGCCATTCGGCACCCGCACGCCGGCGGTGGTGCCGTTCCACACGAAGACCGTGTCGCGACCCGGATCGACCGCGGCCAGATCGGGCAGCTTGCCGTACGGCGCCTGCATCAGCCGAACGTCGGGCAGCTTGAGCTGCCGCGCGACATCATCGACCCAGCCTTCGCCGAAATTCTCCCACGACAGCAAATCAATGCCGCGCGCACCGAGCAGCGACCACAGCGCCATTTCGACTGCGCCAGTATCCGAAGCGGCGACGATTCCGAGGCGGTAATCCGCCGGCATCCGCAGCACGGCACGCGAGCGCTCGATAACCTCGACCAGCCGCGCCTTCCCCGGACCCGAGCGGTGCGAGCGGCCCAGCAATGCTTGCGACAGTGCTTCCGGCGACCATCCCGGCCGCTTGGCGCAAGGCCCCGAGGAAAAACATGGATTAACCGGGCGCCGCGTCGGCTTCATCGTCCCGTGTCCCTTCCGTCTCGATACCGATGGATCGATTGCGGGCAGCCGGCCCGTCATCGATGGGCGACCCTTAACGCTACCACCGCGCAGGGTCAATGCTGCGCTGCAATATAGCGGGGGACCGCACGCGGTTCAGATTTGGGCTTGGGGATGCCGTCGCAAGCGGCCGCGGTTCCATCAACCCCGCCTTGATGCAGTCGGCATGATGCCGGACCGCATAAGGCAGGGATGACAGTTGTGGCGCAGCTTTAGCGGGCTTTTGCGGGCGTTAGAATGTCGCCAGCCCCACCGGATACGGACGCCAGGCTTTACGCACCTGCTCTTCGACCGAGTGACCAGAGGCGGTAAAAGCCGAATGCTGCGATTGCACCGCGCCATTGTGAGCGTCCAGGGACCGGACGTCACGATCGATCGTGACCTTTTCACGGCGATGCAGCAGTTTGATTAGCCGTCGGGACGAGCGTAAATCTTTCATTGGTTCCTCCCGAACGTTTGCCGCGACAATGCGCCGCGGCATTACGGCGGCGATACATAGGTCATCGAGAGTCACACGGCAACCATCCGATTCGGCGAGCAGATTCCCACAAACTCGCCTTGCATTCCCCAACCACGCAAAACGAGAGGGGCGCCACGATGCAGTACGGTCTATTCACGATGCCTTCGCATCCTCCGGAGCGCAGCCTCGGCGACGGCCATCGCTGGGACCTGCAGACGCTGCGCTGGGCCGACGAGTTGGGCTTTTCGGAAGCCTGGATCGGCGAGCATCACACCGCACCGTGGGAGCCGCATCCCGCCCCTGATCTGCTGATCGCGCAATCCTTGATGGAGACGAGCCGCATCCGCCTCGCGCCCGGCGGCTTCCTGTTACCGTACCATCATCCGGCTGAATTGGCGCATCGCGTCGCGATGCTCGACCATATGGCGCAGGGCCGGCTCAATTTCGGGGTTGCCGCGAGCGGCCTGCCGAGCGACTGGGCGATGTTCAATGTCGACGGTAATTCCGGGCAGCACCGCGAGATGACGCGCGAGGCCCTCGATATCATTTTGCGCCTGTGGACCGAGGACGAGCCGTTCGACTACCCCGGCAAATACTGGCAGGTCAGCCGCACAGGCTTGATGCTTGATAGCCTGCGGCCGCACATCCGGCCGTTTCAAAAGCCGTATCCGCCGATCGGCGTCGCCGGGGTCAGCGCCGGCTCGGAAACCTTGAAAATGGCGGGAGAGCGCGGCTTTCTGCCGCTCAGCCTCAATTTCAACCAGACGTATGTCGCGAGCCATTGGGGCGCGGTGGAGGAGGGGGCGCGCCGCACCGGCCGCACGCCGAGCCGGGCCGACTGGCGCCTGGTGCGCGAAATCTTTATCGCCGATACCGACGAAGAGGCGTGGCGGCTATCGGTCGGCGGGCAGATGGGCCGCATGATGCGCGAGTACTTTCTGCCGTTGCTGAAGAATGTCGGCGTGATCGAATACCTGAAGCATGATCCCTCGGTCGCCGACAGCGATGTGACGCCGGAATATTGCGCGCGTCACAACTGGCTGATCGGCTCGCCCGCCACCGTCATCGAAAAGATTGAGCGGATGTACGAGGAAGTTGCCGGGTTCGGCAGCATCCTGCTGTTCTGCTTTGACTACAGCGAAAACCCGCAGGCGTGGCGGCACTCGATGGAACTGCTGGCCAACGAGGTCATGCCGAAAGTCGCGCACCTGCGCCCGGCATGAACCTGGACGTCCCCTCTCCCGATGATGCGGGAGAGGGGACGTCCGGTCGTTAAGCGGCGCGGCGTTCCGGGTTGCCGGAACGCGGCGGCCGGCGGTCGAGCACCGGCACCTTGCGCCCGATGACCCGCTCGATATCCCGCAGGAAGGAGCGCTCCTCGCGGTCGCACAGCGAGATCGCGGTACCGCCGGCGCCGGCGCGCGCGGTGCGGCCGATGCGGTGAACATAGGTGTCGGGCACGTTCGGCAATTCGTAATTAACCACATGCGTGATGCCGTCGATGTCGATGCCGCGCGCCGCAATATCGGTTGCCACCAGAACCTGCAGCTTGCCGGCGCGAAATGCCTCAAGCGCACGCTGCCGGGCGCCTTGCGATTTATTGCCGTGGATCGCCTCGGCCGGAAATCCGACGCCGTTGAGCTGCTCTGCCAGCCGGTTGGCGGTGTGCTTTGTCCGGGTGAAGACCAGCACACGCGACAGCGCCGGGTCGCGGAGCAACGTCGAGAGCAATTCGCGCTTGTCACCGCGCTCGACGAAAATCACCCGCTGGTCGATGATTTCGACCGTCGTCGCCGGCGGCGTCACCTCGACGCGGATCGGATCGCGCAGAATGGCGGCCGCGAAGCGCGTGATGTCGGGTGGCATCGTCGCGGAGAACAGCAGGGCCTGCCGGCGGTGCTGGGCCATCGCCACGAGCTTTTTCACATCGTGGATAAAGCCCATGTCGAGCATCCGGTCGGCCTCGTCGAGCACCAGAACCTCGACGCCGTCCAGCCGGACGTGACGCTGTGCAATCAGATCGAGGAGACGGCCCGGTGTCGCCACCAGGATGTCGACGCCGCGCGCCATCTGCGCGACCTGCGGGTTCTGGCCGACGCCGCCAAAAATCACCGCGGTCCGCAGGCCCAGATGCCGGCCATAGGCCCGAAAGCTGTCGGCGATCTGCAGCGCCAGCTCACGGGTCGGGGTGAGCACCAGACAGCGTGCTGTCTTCTGGCGGCTGCCTTCGGGTTTTGCCGCGGCAAGCTGTTGCAGGATTGGCAGGGCGAAGGCCGCGGTCTTGCCGGTGCCGGTTTGTGCGATGCCGAGCAGGTCGTGCCCCGCAAGCAGCGGCGGAATTGCCTGTGCCTGGATCGGCGTCGGTGTTGTATAACCTTCCTGCTTGAGCGCGCGCAGGATCGGCTCAATCAGGTCCATTTCTTCAAACGAAGTCACGTTTACGCGTTCTTTCCAAATCAGCCGGACGAGCGGCATCTCTCCGCGTCATGCAGAGAGCGCACCGGCAAGCGTGTCGCGGAGGGGATGAATGATCGCGGAGCAGGTTCCGCGGCTGCTTGGATTTCGACCTTGCTCGGACGGTCGATGCAGCGCTGGTCCACAATAAGAGCGCTGCGCTGAATGCAGCGTCGCTCTGGACAAGGAGATGCGCGCTTTACACACAAAGGTCAAGCGGAGCATCCCCCGCGCCGTTGCGCGCCTGCTCCAGATGAGGCAAGCTGTCGCAGCCGCAAGCCTGTGTTGCATCGGCTCAGTACATGGGAGGATGACGGTCGCAACGAGTCCGGGTATAAGGCGCCCGCCGCGTCGAAGTCTCGCGAACGGGAAGACCAACCTGGAATGCTTCGACAAGCGAGTCGGCAGCGTCACAAACGACGCCGGAGCCCGGCCGACCGGCAGGAGAGAGCGTTTTGCAGCCCACCGACATCAAGAAGCCCGACTACTTTCACAAGGTCGTCGATTGCCAGTGGGCATGTCCGGCGCATACGCCGGTGCCCGAATACATCCGCCTGATTGCCGAGCGAAAATTTGGTGCCGCCTGGGCGATCAACTGGAAATCCAACGTTTTCCCCGGGATTCTCGGACGCACCTGCGATCGGCCGTGTGAGCCCGCCTGCCGTCGTGGTCGCGTCGAGACGGAGCCGGTCGCGATCTGCCGGCTGAAGCGCGTCGCCGCTGACCACAAGGGCGATGTTAGCGGTTACCTGCCGGAGAAGCCTGAGCAGCGCAACGGCAAGCGAATCGCGTTGATCGGCGCCGGCCCAGCCTCGCTGACCGTGGCGCGCGACCTGCTGCCGCTCGGCTATGAGTGCGTGCTGTTCGACGGCGACGCCAAAGGCGGGGGCATGATGCGCTCGCAGATCCCGCGCTTCCGCCTTCCCGAGGTCGTCACCGACGAAGAGGTCGACCGCATCCTCGACATGGGCGTCGAGCCGCGCTTTGGCAAATACGTCGACAGCCTGAAGGGCCTGCTCGCCGAAGGCTGGGATGCGGTGTTCGTAGGCTCCGGCGCGCCGCGCGGCCGCGAACTCGAGATTCCCGGCCGCCAGGAGGCCGCGGCCAATATTCATATCGGCATCGACTGGCTGTCGAGCGTGTCGTTCGGCCATATCGACAAGATCGGCCGTCGCGTCGTCGTCCTTGGCGGCGGCAACACGGCAATGGATTGCTGCCGTTCCTCGCGCCGGCTCGGCGGCGAAGAAGTTACAGTCGTCGTACGCTCAGGCTTCGAGGAGATGAAGGCCAGCCCTTGGGAAAAGGAAGACGCCCAGCACGAAGGCATTCCCATCCTCAACATGCTGGTGCCGGTCGAATTTACCCATGACAACGGCAAGCTGACCGGGATTTCGTTCGAGAAAGTGAAGGCCGAGTACGATGCGCGCGGCCGGCGCAACCTCGTGCCGACTGGCGAACCGCACACTCATGTTCCTTGCGATGACGTGCTGGTCGCGATTGGCCAGGAAAACGCCTTTCCGTGGATCGAGCGCGATATCGGCATCGAATTCGACCCGCGCTGGGACATGCCGAAAGTCGATCCGGTAACGATGCAATCGAGCCTGCCGAATGTATTTTTCGGCGGCGACGCGGCATTCGGCCCGAAAAACATCATCTGGGCCGTCGCGCACGGCCACGACGCGGCGATCTCGATCGACAAATTCTGCCAGGGCGAGGAGGTCGGCGACAGGCCGCCACCGGGAGTGACGCTGATCAGCCAGAAGATGGGCATTCACGAGTGGAGCTACGACAACGACATTTCGAACGACCTTCGCTACAAGGTGCCGTTGCGCGACCTGAAGGTCGCGCTCGCCGACATCAGGACTGAGGTCGAACTCGGTTACGACGACAAGCTTGCGTTTCTTGAAGCCGAGCGCTGTCTGAACTGCGATATCCAGACGGTGTTCAGCGGGCCGTTGTGCATCGAATGCGATGCCTGTGTCGATATCTGCCCGATGGATTGCATCACGTTCACCGCGAACGGCGACGAGGAAGATTTGCGCAGTCGGCTTAACGCTCCGGCTACCAATCTGACGCAGGATCTGTATATCGGCAATTCGCTGAAGACTGGGCGGGTCATGGTCAAGGACGAAGATGTCTGCCTGCATTGTGGATTGTGCGCCGAGCGGTGCCCGACCGGTGCATGGGATATGAGCAAGACCCTTATCGAAATGACACAGGCCGGATCCGCATGCCGCAGCCACTAGAAAGCGTTAACGACTTCGTCGTTAAATTCGCCAACGTCAACGGTTCCGGCTCGGCCAGCGCCAACGGGCTGTTCGCCAAGGCGATCCTGCGGATGGGTATTCCGGCGAGTTCGCGGAACATTTTTCCGTCGAACATCCAAGGATTGCCTACCTGGTTCGAGGTCCGGATCAGCGATGCCGGGCACCTTGCCCGGCGCGGCGGCGTCGACCTGATGGTCGCGATGAACCCGCAGACCTGGAACCAGGACATCGCCGAGATCGAGCCGGGCGGCTATCTGTTGTATGATTCGACCAAGCCGATGCCGCCGTCGAAATTTCGCGACGACATCAACATCATCGGCGCACCGCTGACCGATATCTGCAATCGCACCTACGACGATATGCGGCAGCGGCAGCTGTTCAAAAACATCATCTATCTCGGCGTGTTGTCGGCTTTGCTCGACATGGACGTACCGGCGATCGAGCAGTTGATTAGCGAACAGTTCCGCGGCAAGGACGCGTTGATCAGGCCGAACCTGCATGCGTTGCAGCTTGGCCGTTCCTGGGCGCAGGAAAACGTCGAAGGGTCATTCGGCCTGCGCCTCGAAAAAAGCGACAAGGTCGGCGACCGCATTTTCATCACCGGCAATGACGCCGCCGCGCTCGGCGCGCTCTATGGCGGCGCGACGGTGTGCGCGTGGTATCCGATCACGCCGTCATCCTCGCTCGCCGAAGCGTTTGCGGCGCATTGCCATCGCATGCGGCGCGACCCGGAAACGAAAAAGCATCGCTACGCGATCATCCAGGCAGAAGACGAGTTGGCCTCGATCGGCATGGTGATCGGTGCCGCCTGGAACGGCGCACGTTCGTTTACCGCCACCTCCGGCCCCGGCGTCTCGCTGATGCAGGAGTTTATCGGGCTGGCGTATTTCGCCGAAATTCCGGCGGTGATCTTCGATATCCAGCGCGGCAGCCCGTCGACCGGGATGCCGACCCGTACCCAGCAAGCCGATATCATCTCAGCCGCCTACGCCTCGCACGGCGACACCAAGCACGTCCTGTTGTTCCCGAAGGACCCGAACGAAGCCTTCACCTTCGGTGCCGAGGCGATGGATCTTGCCGACCGGCTGCAAACGCCGATTTTCGTCATGCTCGATCTCGATATCGGGATGAATGACTGGCTGGTGCCGCCGCTTGAATGGGATGCGTCGCGGCAATATGACCGCGGCAAGGTGATGACGTATGAAGACCTTGAAGCCGGCAAGGATTTCGGCCGGTATCTTGATGTCGACGGCGACGGAATTCCTTACCGCACGTTGCCCGGCACGCATCCGACGCGCGGTGCCTATTTCACCCGCGGCACCACCAAGGACCGCTACGCCCGCTATACCGAAGAAGGGCCAGCCTACGTCGATAACATGCAGCGGCTCTTG
This sequence comes from Allostellaceae bacterium, assembly GCA_036268425.1. Taxonomy (GTDB): domain Bacteria; phylum Pseudomonadota; class Alphaproteobacteria; order ATCC43930; family CGMCC-115725; genus DATARH01. Next base: position 364,657 of record DATAUE010000149.1, on the reverse strand, counting down.
CGCAAGTTCGAGAGCGCCAAGCGTATCGTACCGTCGCCGATCAAGCGTGAAGCCCGCGAACCGACCCGCATCGGCGCGATCTATTTCGGATCGAGCACGGTTGCGATGGAGGAAGCGCTCGGCCTGCTCGAAGCGCGCGGCATTCATCTCGATACTTTGCGTATCCGGGCCTTTCCGTTCCACGATGATGTGTTGGACTTCATCACAAACCACGATCGCATTTTCCTCGTCGAGCAGAACCGTGACGCGCAAATGCGCACATTGCTGACGACCGAGGGTGAAATCGATCCGGCACGGCTCGTGCCGATCCTGCATTACGACGGTACGCCGATCACCGCCCGCTTTATCGTCAAGGCTATCAGCGACATGCTTGCCGTCGTTACCCTGGCGCCGCTGCGCAAGGCGTTTCCCTAGCGACCCGCGCAACGAGACAGTGGGATGTCTCACCGCCTGGTTGTGAACTATTCATCGATTTGTTGAGGTCCTGATGACCTATATCGTCAAGCCCAAGCTGCACCACCCAAAGCTGCCGACCAACGCGCTCGGCTTTACGCATCGGGATTATGAAGGCTCGATTTCGACGCTGTGCGCCGGGTGCGGTCACGATTCGATCAGCGCCGGCATCATTCAGGCGTGTTTCGAACTGGCCTTGCCGCCGCATCGCATCGCCAAATTATCGGGGATCGGCTGCTCGTCAAAGACGCCGACCTACTTTCTCGGGCAGTCGCACGGTTTCAACAGCGTGCATGGCCGCATGCCGTCGGTTCTGACCGGTGCCAACCTGGCGAACCGCGACCTTGTCTATCTCGGTGTGTCCGGTGACGGCGATTCCGCTTCGATCGGGCTTGGCCAGTTTGCGCATTGCATCCGGCGCGGCGTCGACATGGTCTACATCGTCGAAAATAACGGCGTGTACGGCCTGACCAAGGGCCAGTTTTCGGCAACTGCTGACAAGGGATCAAAGGCAAAGCGCGGCGCCATCAACACAGATTCGGCGATTGATCTCGTGGGGCTGGCACTGCAACTCGGCGCCTCATTTGTTGCGCGCAGTTTTTCCGGCGACAAGGCGCAACTGGTGCCGCTGATCAAGGCGGCGATCCAGCATAAGGGCGCCTCATTTATCGACGTTGTGTCGCCTTGTGTCGCCTTCAACAACCACCCAGGCTCGACCAAGAGCTTTGATTACGTCCGAACCCATAATGAGATGGTCAACCAGCTCGATTACATGGTCGAGCGTGAAGCGATCACGGCCGATTATGCCCCGGGCACTGTCGAAACCGTGGTGCAGCATGATGGCTCGGCATTGCGGCTGCGCAAGCTGGAACTCGATTACGACCCGACCGATCGCATTTCTGCGCTGACCTATCTGCAGCAACGCCATGCCGCCGGTGAAGTTGTAACGGGCCTATTATTTGTCGAATCCGACCACGGCGATCTGCACGAATTTATGGAGACCGTCGAAACGCCGCTCAACGCGCTCGATGTCGATGAGTTGTGCCCCGGCCGGGACATGCTCGAAAAATACAACGCCGCGCACCGCTAAAGCAGCGGCCTAGCCGCGCGGCTGGCCGATGCGGTCCCAGATATCGACCAGATCGGCTGTTTCCAGCGGCGGGATGTGAAAATAACGAGTCAGTACATCTCCTAGCTCGGTGGGGTCGGCGAGCATTCGACGTTCCGGTGAATTGCTACGGGGTCGGATCGTGAAATCCCGGTTGATCAATGCATAGCGGCGGTCAGCGTCCGGTCGCGCCGCCATCAGATTGCTGACGAACAGGCTGGTCGGATGTGTCGCCGTGAACCAGTTGGCCATGTCGTAATCGATCGGGTATTGGCGATCCCCCGGCAGAAACTGGTAGAGGCGGGTCCACTCGCCGTCGAGCCGCACCTGTAATTGAATTTCGCCACCGGTTTCGCCGGCGACGAGCCGATGCGGCTCATGTGGGGTGGCCTGCTCCGCCCCGGTTTCGAAACGCAGCGGCGCGGTCAGCGTCACACCGCCAAATCCGACATCGGCGAGAAAATCGCCTTCCGGCAACCTGAGGCGCAACAGCATATGGGTGCGCGGCCGTACCTCGCCCTCGCGCCGACCCCACAGCACCCGGGCCGCCAAACCGTGCACCTCGAAACCGAGCGCTGCCAGAACGCCCAGCAATAAACTATTGTGTTCAAAGCAATAGCCGCCGCGCCGGCGATGCACCAGCTTGTCGACCAGCGCATCGGTATCGAGCCGCACGCCCCGCCCGAGCAGCACGTCGAGGTTCTCGAACGGGATGCTCGTGGCATGCGCCGCAATGATGCCGCGCAACACGGCGAGGCTGGGTTCCCGCGGGGCCGTGTAGCTGATCCGTGTGAAATAAGCGGCCGTGTCGGCCGAACTCATGCCCATGCGCGGCTTCTTCCAAATTCGCTGCGGTGTTTGCGCATCGTGCGCTGAGCCTGGACGTTCAGCAACATTGCCGCGACAGCGGCGGCGGCCTACCTTGAGACTTTGCAATGCGAGCGAGGTGCTCGATGAACCCCCACGATCACCTGGTCGATACCGCGCGCGGCACCGTCAGCCGCGAAATCTTCGTCAATGACGCCCTCTTCGCCGAAGAGCAGGAAAAGCTGTTTGCCCGGGCCTGGCTGTTTGTTGGGCATGAGAGCCAGATCCCGAACCCCGGCGATTTCTTTACATCGCGTATGGGCGGTGAGTCGGTGATTCTGTGCCGCGACAAGCAGCAGCGCATCCATGTGTTCCTGAATACCTGCCGGCATCGTGGCATGAAAGTGTGCCGCTATGACGAGGGCAACACGCCGCTGTTTACCTGTCCCTACCATAATTGGAGCTACGCCGCGGACGGTGCGCTGGTCGGCGTTCCGATGCACAAACAGCTCTACCCCGATCTCGACCGCTCGCAATGGTCGCTGATCGAGGTGCCGCGAATGGTCAACTACAAAGGCACGATCTGGGCCTCGTGGGATCCGGACGCACCCGAATTCACCGACTACCTCGGCGGCGTCAAAGATCATCTCGACCAGGTGCTCGACTGTCGCGACGGACGCGAGGGTGGCTCAGAGGTGTTTGGCGGCGTCCATAAATGGATCATTCCAGCCAACTGGAAATTCGCCGCCGAGAATTTCTGCGGCGACAGCTATCACAACCCCAGCCACCGCTCGGTCGATTTGATTGGCATCGGCCCCAGTTCGGCGAAAGGCGGCGCTGCGGGGCGGCGCGACAACGAGTATCAGAACGGCCAGCACATCTGGGTCAGCTTTCCGAGCGGGCACGGCGTCCACAGCGTGTGGATGCCCAAGAACGCGCCATACATCGACAGTTTCCGCGACAACCCGATCGTCGGGCAGTATTTCGAGCATTGCTATCACGAGCGGCAGAAGCGGCTTGGCGACAAGGCGCGGCTGCTGCCGTTTACCGGCACGATCTTTCCCAATACGTCGTATCACGGACGCCAGCCGCGAGCGCTTTGCGTGTGGCATCCGGTCAGTGCGACGCAGACCGAAATCTGGCGCTTTTTCCTGGTCGATCGCGATGCGCCCGCCGCGGTCAAGGATTTGCTGCGGCGCTTTTACATGCGCTATTCCGGCCCCGCCGGCATGACCGAGCAGGACGACATGGAAAACTGGAATTACGCAACTGCGGCCAGCCAGGGTGCGATCGCCCGCCGCTATCCCTACAACTATCAGCAATCATTGGGCGCGGTGCAGGTCGACGATCCGGTACCCGGCCGAGTCAGCCTGCAGATCACCGAGGAAAGCGCGCGCGGCTTCTACGCCAGTTGGGCGCGCTACATTGAGGGGGCAGGGTGGGGTGAACTGATCGGTCGTGCAGCGCCGCAGGAGCAGCGTGTAGCGGCGGAATAGGCGCGATCGAATGTCATCATTTGTGGGGGAAGCGCACGGCCTTGCCTGGTTTCAGCTCAAAGCGGAAATCGAGGATTTCCTCTTTGCCGAAGCTGATTTGCTCGACCAGCGTCGATACAACGAATGGTTGGAACTGCTTGCCGAAGATTTGCACTACTTCATGCCGATGCGCCGCAACGTGCAGTTCGGCCGGCATGCGGCGCTGGAAAACACCCGCGCCGGACAGGACATCAGCTGGTTCGATGAAGACAAATGGACCCTGTCAAAGCGAGTCGAGCAGATTATGACCGGCATCCATTGGGCCGAAGAGCCGCTGTCGCGCGTCTGTCATTTCGTGACCAACATTCGCCTCGCCGCGGTGCGTCCATCGCTAGAGGCGGTCAGCGAGGTCGAGGTCGGCAGCCGGTTCATCGTCTACCAGAACCGGGTCGAGACCGAGACCTACCTGTTCGCCGGCCGGCGCAACGACCTCCTGCGCCGTGACGGTTCCGATTGGCGGCTGGCCCGACGGGAAATCCTGCTCGACCAGAACGTGCTGCTGGCAAAGAACCTGACAGTATTTTTCTAGGGAAGTGGGAGGGCCGGCATGCTCGCGATACAGCATCTGACGCCGGGAACGCGGCTCAAGCTCACCGATGGCGGCCTCGCCGAATTGCGTGAAAACCCACACGACGGCACCTGGCTGATCGTCCGCCGCCTGGAACCGGAAGCCGCCGACGATGACGAATTATTGATCGTCGATGATATCTCCGAAATTCTGGAAGCGTGATCAATCGGCTATTCGAAAACCCGACCCTTGCCCCGATCTTGCGAGGATGAAAGGACCGGGTTCGTCTTGAGTGGCAGTGCTAATGGAGAAACCCGAGACCGATGATTCCGCTCAGGATCAGATAGATCGCCACGATGTAGTTCAGGATGCGCGGCACAAGCAGGATCAGCACGCCGGCGATCAGCGCGACGAGTGGTTGCAGATGAGCGACGCTAAGCGTCATGAGGTTCCTCCAGCAATGGTGGACGGGCTTACCGGGCGGGAGTCAGTGTAAGTTCGGCGATCCCCGCCGCGACGTTGAGGCCGCGATTGGCTTCGACGCTGAGCGGCTGCAGAGCGATCGTCCGGTTGGAGCCGCCGATCAGCGCGTTGGCGCCAATCCCAACACCGACAGTCGCGGAGGCGGTGCCGCCGCCATATGTACCGGCGAGCGAGCCTGGCGCGAGATTCGAGGTCGGCGCCACCACGGTCCACACCAGGATGCCGCCCTGGGTGTAACCGATATCGACGCCGAATTTGGAAATCTGGCCGGTATAGTGCTCGATGTGGCGTGGGGCCGCGAAGGTGCAGTTGATCGCGCGCGACGAGCCGAAGACAAAGCCAAAGCCACTCGATACCCCGCAGCTCAAGGTGCCGACGGCGACGCCACCTTGCGCCCCCGCCGGTGCGGCAAAGACAGTGGCAAGCCCGATAGCTGCCGCGGTCACGGCCACGAGACGCAATTTATTCGACATTCTGAATCCTCCATGGGGTCAACGCCGAAGCGCGTGGAACGTTCGCGGGAATCGTCCGACCTCGCGAGACACGCAATGGTTTGCGTCAGTGCGCCCGTCTTGACAAGGCCGGTGAGCATCGCCGCCCTCATGGGTAATTAAGGGCCTGTCGCAAACGGTCCCATGTCGGTGGTCGGGCCTGACGCCGCCCAGATTTGTTACGCGAATCACGGCACCGCATATTTCTGACGACCCTTGTATTACGCGAGCGGCAGCGAGAGGTTGTCGATGACGGCGGCTAATGACGAAGAGGAAGGTCGAACGCGTTGCCGCGTCGGCTCGCCGCGCTGGAGCGCCGGCTTCTTGAAGTGACCCAATAGCCTTGCATTCATTGCAAGGGTCTATTGCGCAGAGGTAGGGCCTCCCGTATATTGCTGAACAAGATTTCGGTCAGACGCCGCCGGTTTGATGGTGGCGCGGGCTCGCATCGCAGCGGCTGCCGAAACAAAGAACAGGGAGGTGCTTCATGTCGGTCGCGGCCGATTCAGGGCAGATTCCGTGGTGGAAAGAACCCACCAAAGACCAATGGCTCGCCTACGTTGCCGCATGGCTCGGCTGGACGCTCGATGCGTTCGATTTCACTGTCTTTTTGTTGATCATGGTGGCGATCGCCAAGGAATTCGCGGTTCCTTTGGTCGACGTGCTGGCAGTCTTTACCGTGACCCTCTGGGTTCGCCTGCTGGGCGCGACGGCGTCCGGCTGGCTCGCCGATCGGGTGGGGCGCAAGACGCCGCTGATGATTTCGATCCTGTGGTATTCGGTCTGTAACTTTATTGCCGGTTTCTCGCCGAGCTTCTGGTTTCTTTTTCTGTTTCGGGCGCTTCTCGGCATCGGCATGGGGGCAGAGTGGCCGGCCGGCGCCGCGCTAGCAATGGAATCGTGGCCGGCCCGCTCGCGCGGCTTTATGAGCGGTATGCTGCAAGGCAGTTGGGCTCTGGGCTTTCTGCTGTCGAGCGCGGTTTACGGGCTATTGTATGATTCGATCGGCTGGCGCGGGATGCTGTGGATCGGCATTTTGCCGGCTCTTGTCGTTCTGTATATTCGCAAATTCGTCAAAGAACCCGAAGTATGGCGCGAAAATCGTGATAAACAACGACAGCAGAAGCGCGAGTTTCGTGTTCCGCTGTTTGAGATATTCCGCTGGAAGATGCTGCCAAACACGTTGACCACCTGTCTGTGGATGGCCAGCGGCTTCGTCACCTACTACACTGTGTTTGGACTGTTCGCGACTCACTTGCAGAAAGACCTGCATTTCGGGCCTGGTGACGTTGCGCTACCGATAGCCCTCGCCAATGTCGCGACGTTTATCTCAAGCTGCTTTTTCGGATATTTGTCGGATCGAATCGGCCGTCGCTGGTCGATGGTGATACCGGCCTTGATCGGCATTGTCATCACGCCGTTCTACCTGGGGTTCTTCACAACGAGCTATCCCTTACTGGTGCTGGCGTTCACCATTCAGGGGTTCTTCGTCGGCAGCATTTATGGGCAAAACCCGAGCTATCTGAACGAGCGCTTTCCGACCGAGGTTCGCGCGACCGCTACCGGATTCTGCTATCACCAGGGTGCGATCTGGGGTGGGCTGTGCGGCCCGATCCTCGGGGCTTGGGCCGCGAACCAGGCGCTTGGCTTTGCGATCCCGATGCTGATCACGACAACCATCGCGCTGTTGATTTTTGTCCTCTCGGTTCTACTGGGTCCGGAAACCAAAGGCAAAGTGCTGATCTCCGACATCACCTTGGTTGCTGCCGGAGATTAGCGGTGGCTCACCGGGGCAGGGGGAGCAAGGCGATGTCAATACTGCGCTGATCGCCGGGCGATGCGCCGGCCGGAACAGGCAACGTCGCCGCCGCATCCGCAAAGCCCGGCCGGCGGCAAAGCACCAAAAGCGTGCCTTCATCCGGGCCCACGAGCGCGATCGCAGGGGTTGGGCCAGCCGTCGCGATCGGCACGGCGGCCGGCTGAGGCGCCGGAGGCGCCACGAGCTGTGCCGTCGGCGGAGCGGCTGCTGGCGGTACTGGCCGGCTCAGGACGCATGACGCGCCCGGCGGATTGGTGCTCACCAGCACGTCGGTAAATTGCGGCGACGACGCGCACCCGCTTAGCACTGTCAGGCAGATGCCGGAAATAAGCGGCAGGCGCATCGGCAAGTTTCTCCATTGCAAAATCGCCCGGCGCGACAGGCGCCCGAAAGCGTGCTGATCCTATAGCGCGTCCAGCATGTCCTGGCTTATCAGAACCACGCCGCCGTCGCTGCGATAAAAACGGCGTGCGTCTTCCGCGGGGTTTTCTCCGACGACGAGGTCGTTGGGAATTTGACAGCCGCGATCGACTACCACTTTCGTCAGACGCGCGTGCCGCCCCACCTCGACCTGCGGCAGCAATACGGCCTGGTTCGTCCGGGCGTGCGAGTTGATCCGTACGCTGGAAAACAACAACGAACGTTCGACATGCGCTCCCGACACGATGCACCCGCCCGACACCATCGAATCGACCGCCATGCCGCGCCGGTCCTCATCGTTGAAGACGAACTTGGCGGGCGGCAATTGCTGCTGATAGGTCCAGATCGGCCAGTTCACATCGTAGATATCGAGTGATGGGGTGGGCATCACCAGATCGAGATTGGCGGCCCAATAGGCATCGATGGTGCCGACATCGCGCCAATACGGCTCGGCATCCGGGGTGGTCGTGACGCAGCTATCTTCGAAATGATGCGCCGCCGCAAGCCCACGCCGAACCAGATGCGGGATGATGTCCTTGCCGAAATCGTGGCTGGAATTCGGATCGTTGTGATCGCGCTGCAATTCGTTATAGAGAAAACTCGCGGAAAACGCGTAGATGCCCATGCTTGCCAAGGCGCGGTCGGGCTTGCCGGGCATGCTTGGCGGCACCGGCGGCTTTTCGACAAAATCGACGATGCGCATCGACTCGTCGACCGCCATGACGCCGAAATCCGAGGCTTCCTCGATCGGCACCTCATTGCAGGCGACAATGCAGTCGGCACCTTTCTCGCGCATATCCGCGAGCATGTTCGAGTAATCCATTTTGTAGATGTGGTCGCCGGCCAGTACGACCAGGAACTCCGGCCGCGCGGCGCGCAGGATGTCGAGATTCTGAAACACCGCATCGCCGGTACCGCGATACCACATCGCCTCGTCGATGCGCTGTTGCGCCGGCAGAAGATCAAGAAACTCGTTCATCTCCGGCCGCAGAAACGACCAGCCCATCTGCAGGTGCCGCAACAGGCTGTGCGCCTTGTATTGCGTCAGGATGGCGATTCGCCGGATGTTTGAATTAAGGCAATTGGATAGCGCGAAGTCGATAATGCGGAACTTGCCGCCAAAAAAAACTGCCGGTTTGGCACGGCGGTCGGTCAGCTGTTTGAGGCGGCTACCGCGGCCTCCGGCCAGAACCAGCGCAATGGTGCGCCGTGCCACTCGTTCCTGGATGCGCACCGACGAGAGCATAAGGTTCTCCTTTTTCTGATCGTTGACGCGAATCTGGTGCCAGCCGCCGAGTGAGCATGGCTCGCCTGGCGAAGCCCCATTCACAAGATCAACGCTCAGGCCACCACACTGGGTTTCGTGCGCCCGAAGATTTTGGCGATATCGGCAAAATCGGCAGCGACCGCGGCGAGCGGCGCCAGCGCCGTTTCGGCAGGCGTTGCATGGCGGCTCAGGTCAGGTTCGAAGCGCTCGATATAGACGCGCAATGTCGCGCCCTCCGTGCCGGTGCCGGACAGCCGGTAAACGATGCGCGCACCTTCCGCAAAGTCGAGGCGCACCCCCTGATGTGCGCTGACCGAGCCGTCAACCGGATCGGTGTAGGCGAAATCATCAGCGGCGCGGATCGTGAAGTCGCTGAGCCGTCGGCCGGGCAGGGTAGGGACGGCGGCGCGCAGCCGCTCGATCAACCGGTTAGCCGGTTCGGCCGGCAGCCCTTCGTAATCGTGGCGGGCATAAAAATGGCGGCCGTAACGCCGCCAGTGATCTGCGAGGATCGCCGCCGCCGGCTCGCCGCGGACCGCCAGCACGTTGAGCCAGAACAGCACGGCCCAGACGCCGTCCTTCTCCCGAATATGGTTAGAGCCAGTGCCGGCGCTTTCCTCGCCGCACAGGGCAATGCGGCCGGCATCGAGCAGCGAGCCGAAATATTTCCAGCCGGTCGGCGTCTCGTAGCAGTCGATGCCGAGTGCGGCAGCGACCCGATCGACGGCGCGGCTGGTCGGCATCGAGCGCGCGACACCCGGCAGCCCATCCTTGAACCACGGCACCAGCCGGGCATTGGCGGCGAGCACCGCGAGGCTGTCGCTCGGGCTGATCACACAGCCGCGGCCAACCACCATATTGCGGTCGCCGTCGCCATCGGACGCCGCGCCGAAATCGGGGCCGCCCGGATCGGCCAAGGCAGCGACCAGATCGGCGGCGTGGGTTGGGTTCGGATCGGGGTGATGCCCGCCGAAATCGGGCAGCGGCTCGGCATGGATCGCGGTGCCGGGCGGCGCGCCGAGCCGGCACTCGAAGATTTCGCGCGCATAGGGGCCGGTGATCGCGCTCATCGCATCAAAGCGCAACCGAAACCCGCCACGGAACAGATCGCGCAGCCGGTCGAAATCGAAAATCCGCTCCATCAGCTCGGCGTAATCGGCAACCGGATCGATGATCTCGACGACCATGTCGCCGAGCTGCGTCGTGCCAACCCTGTCGAGCGGCAAATTCCGCGCTTCGATCGTGCGGTAAGCAGTGATCTGCTGAGTATGCCGGAAGATTGCGTCGCTGATCCGTTCGGGCGCTGGTCCGCCATTCTCGGCGTTGTATTTGATGCCGAAATCGCCATCCGGGCCGCCGGGATTGTGGCTGGCCGACAGCACGATGCCGCCGAACGCACTGCGCTTGCGAATGATGGCGCTGGCAGCCGGCGTCGACAGCAGACCGTCGCGGCCAACCAGCACTCGGCCAACGCCGTTCGCCGCCATCATGCGCAAAATGATCTGCGCCGCCGCGGCGTTGAAAAACCGCCCGTCGCCGCCGAGCACCAGCGTTTTGCCCGCCGCGCTGTCGCCGGCGGCCTCGGGCAGCGCATCGAAAATGGATTGTACAAACGCCTGGAGATAGTCGGGCCGTTGAAAGACCTCGACCTTCTTGCGCAGCCCGGACGTGCCCAGGCGCTGATCGGCAAACGGTGTGACCGGAACGGTGAGAATTGGCATCGCTCCTCGGCGCGGTTGCGCAATCACGAACCCTAGCTCAATCGCTGCGGCACGGCGAGAGTTCCGCGGGCGTTTTGCCGCGCCGCTACAGGATAAAGCGTGAGAGGTCGGCGTTTTGTGCGAGCGCCGACACCCGCTCGCGGACATAGGGCGCATCAATCGCGATCGTTGTACCGCTCGGCTGGTCCGAGGCGCCGAAGCTGATTTCTTCGAGCAGTCGTTCGAGGATCGTGTGCAGCCGGCGCGCGCCGATATTCTCAACCGTCGCGTTGATCTGCTCCGCCAGCAGCGCGATCTCGTCGATCGCTTCCGGCTGGAACTCCAGGTTGACCCCTTCGGTCGCCAGCAGGGCGCGGTATTGCTTGATCAGACTGGCTTCCGGCTCGGTCAAAATGCGGCGCAGGTCGTCGCGGTCGAGCGCCTTCAACTCGACGCGGATCGGCAGCCGGCCCTGCAGTTCCGGCAGCAGGTCGGAGGGTTTTGCCAGATGAAACGCGCCCGACGCGATGAACAGAATGTGGTCGGTCTTGACTGCGCCGTGCTTGGTCGCAACCGTGGTGCCTTCGATCAGCGGCAACAGATCGCGCTGGACGCCTTCGCGGCTGACATCGGCGCCGGATTGGCCGCCGCCGCGCTCGGTGCGGCCGCAGATCTTGTCGATTTCGTCGAGAAACACGATGCCGTTCTGCTCGACCGACTGGATGGCTTCGCGCACGACGCCGTCCTGATCGAGCAATTTATCGCTTTCCTCGGCCATCAGCACTTTATGGCTGTCGGCAACCGTCATTTTTTTTGGCTTGCTGCGACCGCCGCCGAAGGTTTTGCCAAAGATGTCGCCCAGGTTGAGCATGCCCATCTGCGCGCCGGGCATCCCTGGGATCTCGAAGGTCGGCAGGCTCGCGCCGGCGCTTTCCTGCACCGTGACCTCGATTTCGCGGTCGTCGAGCGAGCCTTCGCGCAACATCTTGCGGAATTTCTGACGTGTCTCGGCGCTGGCGTGATCGCCAACGAGCGAGTCGAGCACCCGTTCCTCGGCAGCCAACTCGGCCTTGGCCTCGACCTCCTTGCGCAACCGTTCGCGGGTCATCGCAATCGCAACTTCGACGAGGTCGCGGGCGATCTGTTCGACATCGCGGCCGACATAACCGACTTCGGTGAATTTCGTCGCCTCTACCTTGAGAAACGGCGCTTCGGCGAGACGCGCCAAGCGGCGGGCGATTTCGGTCTTGCCGCAGCCGGTCGGGCCGATCATCAGGATGTTCTTGGGCAGCACTTCTTCGCGTAATTCCGGCGATAGTTGCTGACGCCGCCAGCGATTGCGCAATGCGATCGCGACCGCGCGCTTTGCGTCATCCTGGCCGACGATAAAGCGATCGAGTTCGGAAACGATTTCGCGCGGACTGAACGAGGACATCGTATGAGGACTCATTGCCGCCGACGGCGGTTCCAGAAAACAACAGAAGAAGGCATCAAGCCGACAGCTTTTCGATAATGACTTTATCGTTGGTGTAGACGCAGATTTGCCCTGCAATAGCCATGGCGCGGCGGGCGATCGTCTCGGCATCCATCCCTTCGATATCGATCAGCGCGCGCGCCGCGGCAAGCGCATAGCCGCCGCCCGAGCCGATGCCGATGATTTCATCCTCCGGTTCGAGCACGTCGCCGGTGCCCGACAGGATCAGCGACACCTGCTTGTCGGCCACCGCCATCATCGCTTCGAGACGGCGCAGATACCGGTCGGTGCGCCAATCCTTGGCCAGTTCGACACAAGCGCGCGTCAGTTGCCCGGAATATTGCTCGAGCTTGGCTTCCAGCCGCTCAAACAGCGTAATCGCGTCGGCGGTCGCACCGGCAAACCCGGCGATGACGCTGCCGCCGGCCAGCCGCCGCACCTTGCGCGCGTTTGATTTGACGATGGTTTGGCCCATCGTCACCTGTCCGTCGCCGGCGACAATTACGTCGCTACCTTTGCGCAACGACAGAATCGTCGTGCCGTGCCAGGCCGACTGTGTAGGGGATGAGGTCATTCGCTGCCGAGACGGGTCAAAGCGAGTTCACATGTAAGGGGAACCGCCGCTCGGTCAAGCGCGCCTTTATGGTGCTCGCCGCAATTCCCCGCCAATCTCCGCTTCGTCGTCGCTCGTGCCGACGAGGCATACCCAGTGGCCAGCCGTAAGCCCCGACATTTCCGCATCGGTCAGGGTTTTCGATCCCTTGACCGGGCTGGCGAGATTGCTCGTCACATTGATGCTGGGGCCATTCGGCGAATCCAGCATGCCACATTCAACGCCGGCTGCCGCCTGCGACAAGCCGGAATAGTCGATCACCCAGGTTACCGTCTTGCTCCCCGTGTCCAGCGACAGGGTGGCGGTGCCTTTGGCGGTCGAGGGTTGTGCTCCCGGCACAGGATCGTCAGGTCCGAGCTGTCCGGTAAAGCGCGCCGTATCCGCGAGCGCGGCATGCGATACGGCGATGAGCGCAAAGGCACCCAGCAACATTCCCGCAATACCGCGCATCAACCCTCTCCCCGCGCCTCACGACAGTGATGACCTACGGGGCGTCGAGAGCCAGACGGGATGCCCGCTCGGTCTCCTCGCTCTCAAACTCCTCGATCGGCCGGCCGTGAGTTTCTACGCCGAGGAAGGCAAAGGCCAGAGCCACCAACAGCATACCAGCCGCGAGAAACAGGAAAGCCGGCGTTACGGCGGCGGCGGTCGCTTTTGGCGACACGATGTTGTTGCTGCCCGCGATCAGCGCCAGCGCCAGCGGCCCGAGTATCTTGCCAACGCCGTTTGCCGCCTGTCCCAGACCCGACGACCGTGCGCCCAGACGTACGCCATATTGCTCGACCGTGTAGGGCGCCAGATTGGAGAAATTACCCTCGGCGAAAAAGGCGGAGGCCGCGATCAGGATGATCATCAACGGGAAGCCGCCGATCAGCGCATCATGGAAGAACGCCGCCAACGTCAGGCACACCGCTGTCAGCACCGCGAATGCCGTGCCGATCAGCCGCCGCCCCGTCATCGGCGCGATAAACGACAGCAGCGTCTTGCCGATGACTCCGGTCGCCGAAACATAGACAAAATACGCGGCGGCTTGCCCGACCGGTACGTTCAGCACCAGCGAAACGATCGTCGGTCCCCACAGATAATAGCCGTAAACCGCGGTCGACGAGCCGCCCCAGATGATGACGGTCTGCCAGAACAGGCGGCGGTTGTCGTAAAGCTCTCGCAGGCTGGCGCGGGGCGGCGCCGTCGGCATCGTCGTCGGCAATGGCACCGCCTCCAATGGCAGCCCCAGATGTGCCGCGACTTCCGCGCGCGCCTCGGCGAAGCGACCCTTGGCGGTCAGCCAGCGCACCGATTCCGGTACGAAGAACCATACGAGAAACCCGACCACCGCCGGCGCAATACCCAGCACCGCGAGACCGCGCCAGCCCAGCGCGTGGAACAGCGCCGCCGAGACAAACGACGCAAGAAACGTCCCAGCGCTGGCGAAGACGACGTAAAAGCTCGTCATGCTGGTGCGCCAGCGCGTCGGGGTCAGCTCTACGACGATCGTCAGCCCCGGCGTTACCGCCGCCGCCAACCCGAAGCCGACGAGGATGCGCAACAGCGCCAGCATCTCCCAGGCGCCGGTCGGCAGCAGGCCGATCATGCCGGCGCTGACGGCGCAGATGAATGTGCCGCTGACGATCTGCATCTTGCGGCCAAGCACATCGGACAGACTGCCCCAGATCAGCGCCCCCAGAATCGCGCCGATGCCGCCGCCATAAAGGATAAGGCCGGACTGGCCGTAAGTCAGTTGCCACTCCGGCCCGATCTTCGACAGAATAAAGGCAATCAGAAAGAAATCGAAGAAGTCGAGGACCGTGATTGCCGACAACAGGCCGAAACTCGTCCAGTAGCGCCGGTTGAGCGGCGCCGCGTCGAACATCGCCAGAAGGTCCTCGGAGCTTTGTCCGGGCATTTATGTCTCCATCCCCCATGCACCGTATCCCTGGAGGGAGGTGCTTTATTTTTAGGCACTCACATCGCGTGAGTACCAAAGTATTCGCCCGAATACGAATACAGTCAACGCTTTACGAACACCGTGTCCCCTTCAACCCGGGTCTCGTAAACCGGCACATTCGCCGAAACCGGCCCTTCCCGTAGCCGCCCGTTCCGAACATCGAACACTGCATAATGCAGCGGGCACTCGACGTTGTAGCCGTCGAGCAGCCCGCGCGACAGCGGCGCGTTGCGATGGCCGCAGACATCGTGCAGCGCGTAAAAATGCCCTTCGACATGCGCGAGCAGTACCCGCTCGCGGTCGATGGCGACGCATTTCATCCCACCTGCCGGAACATCCGCGACATTGGCAACGGCCACGAAGCCGTCAGGTAAAGCGCTCACGTCACTCCTTTCCGCGTTTCGCCGGCCAGGCATGGGCTCGCAAAACGGGCGGCAGCGCCGCCCGATCGCGAATTCAGCCCGGTCACGAAGTCTAGTTGAACGAGAAGCCGAATTTCTTCGCGGCGTTCTCCGATGTAATCTTGCGCAGATCGTCGTCCGGCACGCCGGCGAACATCCGTTGCAGGAATTGCTGCGAACGCGGGAAGGTCGCTTCCGCGTGCGGGTAGTCGCTGCCCCACAGCATATTCTCCACGCCGATATATTCGCGCAGCTTGACCCCGATATCGTCTTCCATGAACTCGACAAACATATTGCGGCGCCAGTAATCGCTCGGCAGCATGCCTTCGCGCGATTTCCAGCCCTTGGTAAAGACCGGGCGTTCCGTATAGGTGAAGTCCATCTGCTTCAGCCAGTGCGGTATCCACGACGCTTCGTGCTCGACCGACCCGATCTGCAGGCCGGGGTAGCGGTCGAACACGCCGGCGAACAGCATCGCGCTCAAGGAGTAGCGCACCCAGTAATCTGTCGTCGAGCGGCCGGCGCCGGTCATCGCCGTCACATCGGTGGTGAATTCGTTGCCGGGAACGCCGTCGCGCGGCGTGCCAATATGTAGCAAGAGCGGCATCTTCAGGTCCTGCGCGGTCCACCAGAGACGGTCGTAGATCGCGTGCCGATAGGGCGCATCCGGGCGCGGCGCGACCGGGATAAAGGCGCCGACCAGACCGAGCTTCGCGCAGCGTTCCAGTTCCTGGCAGGCTTCGTCGACATCGTCGACGTTCAGCATCGCAATGCCTTTGAGCCGGTGGATATGCGGCTGGCAGAACTCGGCGATCCAGTCGTTGTAGCAGCGGCAGATTTCGGTCAGCAGTGCGCTGTCGGGCACGCGATACCAGAACAGGCCCTGGCTCGGTTGCAACACCGACCCCCAAATGCCGTCCTCCTCGTTTTCGCGCAACATCGCGTCGGCGTCGTAGGCGCCTTTGCGGACATCCTCCCAGATGCCGAGAAAATCGATCTGCGACGGGTCTTCGAAACGCTGCCCAGCCTGCATCACCGCACCGAGCGTCCCGACCTGGGCGCCTTCCAGCATCCAGGCATCGTATTCGCGCCCGCCCGGCGTCTTGCGCCGCTCCATGCGCGGTGCGCGGTCGCGCATCCCCGGATGGATCCGGCTGGTGTACATATCGGGCGGCTCAACGATGTGAGAATCGGCCGAGATGAGCTTGTAGGCTGACATTCGGAACCTCCCTGGGATATGCCCGACGATGCACCGGGCGGCTGTTGCCGTTATTGCCGCGGATCGCTCCAGCGTGCTGTTTTGCCTGACGGTAGTGCGCCGCCAGAGGCGATGCAAGCCGAGTGTGAACGACGTTCAACGTGATCCAACGTCGCAGCTTTCATGCCGGAGCCGGACCCCGATCGGGTATCGTCCGGCACCTATTGCGCCCAAAAACCGGGAGGGAGCCGCATGGCCATGAATGCCGCAAACAACGCCCTGCAAAACAGTGCCCCGCTGAACATCGTCATTCCCGACGACTATCAGGACATGATCGGGCGTCTTGCCTGTTTTCCGCTGCTCGACGGCCATCGAGTGACGCGCTACCGCACCCCCGCGCGTGACCTCGACGAACTGGTGGCGCGCCTCGCCGACGCCGATGTGGTAGTGGCGATCCGCGAGCGGGTGGCATTTACCCGGGAACTGATCGAGCGGCTGCCGCGCCTGCGCCAGATCGCGCTGGTCGGCCGCAACACCCGGGTGATCGACTATGCCGCGTGCACCGAGCACGGCATCCGCGTCACCAGCGGAATCAGCGGCTCGCCCGAGGCGCCGGCCGAACTCGCCGTCGCGCTGATGCTGACTGCCCGGCGCAATGTCGCGATCGAGACCGAACGCATGAAACGCGGCGAGTGGCCGCAGACGCTGTCGCACCGGTTGCGCGACAGCACGCTCGGCATTTTCGGCCTCGGCGCGATCGGCAGCCTGATGGCCGAGGCTGGGCGCGGGCTTGGCATGCAGGTGCTGGTATGGGGCCGCGAGGGGTCACGCGACAAGGCGCGCGCCGCCGGCTATCAAACCGCCGCAAGCCAGGGCGAGTTATTCGAGCGCGCCGATGTGCTGCAACTATTGGTGCGGCTGACGCGCGAAACCCACGGCATCGTCGCCGCCGCCGATCTCGCCCGCATGAAGCCGACCTCGTTACTGGTCAATGTTGCGCGCGCCGAACTGATCGCGCCCGGTGCGCTTATCGCGGCGCTGAAAGCGGGGCGCCCCGGTTACGCCGCGGCCGATGTCTACGAGCAGGAGCCGGTAATGGGCGGCAACCATCCGCTCCTCAAAATGCCGAACGTGCTGTGCACGCCGCATCTCGGCTGGGCCGAGTGGGAAACCTTTGAACTCTATTTCCGCGAATGCTTTGAGCAGATCGCCGCCTTCGCCACCGGCGAACCCTTGCGCCTCGCGAACCCGGAAGTGGAGGGGAGGGCGCGATAACCGTGGTCAATCGCCGCCCCCGCGATTCTCTGCCGGGGTGCGCGGGGCGTTGATCCCCTGTCGATAGCTCAACGCCTCGGCGACGTGCCGGCGGGCGACTTCCGCGGCGCCGTCGAGATCGGCGAGGCTGCGCGCGACCCGCAACACGCGGTGATAGCCGCGCGCCGACAGACGCAGCCGCTCGGCAGCGCGTTGCAACAGGGCGCGGCCGGCCGGCTCGGGGGTCGCGACCTCGTTGAGCAGTGTGCCATCCGCCTCGGCGTTGGTGCGGATGCGGCGATCAGCGGGGAGAGCGGCATATCGCCGGCTCTGCCGTGCCCGCGCCGCGGCGATGCGCCGGGCAATCTCGGCGCTGCTTTCGGCGGCCGGCGGCAACGCCAGATCGGCGGGCGACACCGCCGCCACATCGATATGCAGATCGATGCGGTCGAGCAACGGGCCAGAAATGCGCGACTGGTAATCCTGCGCACACCGCGGCGCCCGGCCACAGGCGCGTCCGGGCTCCGACAGAAAGCCGCAGCGGCACGGGTTCATCGCCGCCACCAGCTGCACCCGTGCCGGGTAGGTGACGTGGCTGTTGGCGCGCGCAACGCTGATCCGCCCGGTTTCGAGCGGCTGCCGCAGAGCTTCGAGAGCGGCGCGGCTGAATTCCGGCAGTTCGTCGAGAAACAACACGCCCTGGTGCGCCAGGCTGATCTCACCCGGCCGGGTGCGCATGCCGCCGCCAACCAAGGCCGGCAATGAGGCCGAATGGTGCGGATCGCGAAACGGCCGCTCGCGCAACAGACCGCCGCCGCGCAATCCCCCGGCCACCGGGTGGATCATGCCGAGTTCGAGGGCTTCGGCCGGTTCGAGCGGTGGCAGGATGCCGGGCAGCCGCGCTGCCAGCATCGATTTGCCCGAACCCGGAGGCCCCACCATCAGCAGATTGTGTCCGCCG
Organism: Allostellaceae bacterium; assembly: GCA_036268425.1. GTDB lineage: Bacteria > Pseudomonadota > Alphaproteobacteria > ATCC43930 > CGMCC-115725 > DATARH01. The sequence continues at coordinate 346,220 of DATAUE010000149.1, read as the reverse complement.
GCGGCGGCGATTTCGAGCGCCCGCTTGGCGCTTTCCTGGCCTTTGACATCGCGCAGGTCGAGCCCGGCGGCGCGTGACGGCGCCAGCTTCGGCTCCGGCGGCGGCAAAAGCTGGGTGCCTTTGAAATGATTGACGACCGCCAGGAGGTTGGGCGCAGCGATGATCTCGACATCGCCGGCCCAGGCGGCTTCGCCGCCGCAATCGGCCGGGCAGATGATGCCGCTGTCATGCGCCGCGGCGGCCAGCGCGGCGAGCAGCACGCCCGGCACGCTGGTCAGCGACCCGTCGAGCGCCAATTCGCCAAGCGCGGTAAATCCGGCCAACTCGTCCTGCGGCAATACCGCCATCTCGCCGAGCAGGCCGAGCGCGATCGGCAGGTCGAAATGGCTGCCCTCCTTCAGCACGTCGGCGGGGGCGAGGTTGACGATGATGCGGCGCGGCGGCAATGCGAGACCCAGGGCCGACAGCGCGGCCCGCACCCGCTCGCGCGATTCGGCGACAGCCTTGTCCGGCAAGCCGACCACCATGAACGCCGGCAATCCTGACGTGACCGTAACCTGCGCTTCGACATCGATGACGTCGACTCCGTTGAACGCCACCGTCCGAACTCGCGCAACCATTTCCGTCCCGTCAGCCTTTTGCGCGCGGAAGTGTAGAACCCCGCAGCGCCACGGGCTAGGCGTCCGGTGGAGAAATTCGCGAGGCCGCGTTGCGCACCGCCAAGCGCTTCGCTAGTCTCCCGCTCCCGCCGCAAGATGGGATGGAGGGGTGGCCGAGCGGTCGAAGGCGCACGCCTGGAAAGTGTGTATACGGGAAACCGTATCGTGGGTTCGAATCCCACTCCCTCCGCCACCATACGCCAGAGCATGCTACATCATCCGGCTGCTTGGCTGGTCCTCCCGGTGCCAGCTCAGACGACGACAAGACCCGGCGGGGCGAGTTCAGACGCCCTGTCGCCATCCCGGCGAAACCGGGCTCTACCCTGGCGCGTGGTGCGGTGGGTGCTCAGGCTTGCCGCACGAACTTGTCGACGCTGCGGTCCTGAGTCAGGCCGGCGTAGATGTCGCCGTGGGAATCGACGCCAATGCCGTGGACATGGCGGCTCGGCATGCGCGCCAGCACCGTTCCGTTCGCATCGCGGACGCAGACATGCGCAGGCTGCTCGCCGTCTTCCTGCTCGGCAATATAGAAATTGCCGTCCTTGCCGCGCGAGATGTCGTTTGGTCCGCCCATGCCGGTCCACATGCCGAGATAATCGCCGTCTGGGGTAAAGATCTGGATGCGTTTGTTGGCCCGATCGGCAACATAGAGCTTGCCGGCATCGTCGAAGGCGATGCTGTGCGGCAGGTGGAACTGACCCGTTTCCTTACCCGGCGCGCCCCACGAGGTGACGAGGCGACCGTCGCTGGTAAAGCGGTGGACGCGGGCATTGCGATAGCCGTCGGTCACATAAATATCGCCGTTCGGGTGCGCCATCATCTCGGTCGGATGATTGAACGGGCCGGCCGCGCGCGGCGCGAGCCAGGGCGATCCTTCGCAGCCCGTATCGGAATGCACGCCGCGCGTGCCGAGTTCAAGGAGCGGCTTGCCGTCGAGCGTAAACGACTTTGCGACCGAGTCGGAGCGGTCGGTGGTGTAGACGGTGTCGCCGACGATCTTCAGGCCGTGCGGATCGGTAACCTCGCCGGTCCCCCAGGCGCCGAGATATTTGCCTTCGCGATCGAAGACCACCACCGGCGGGTCTTTGCGCTGGAAGACATAGATGCGGTCTTGTGAATCCGCCGCCACCCGGCTGATCAATCCAAATGATTGACCGGCCGGCAGTTTGAAGAAGTCGGGGATCATCTCGTATTTGTAATCGGCCATTGCGGTCGTCCTCCCGGAAAAGCAACCGACAGGTCGCAGCCCTGCCTGCTGCCAGATTGCCGACACCTTTATACCGTAATGGCGCCGGTCTCCGGGAAAATCGGATGCGGCCAGTGGATATCCGCCGATTATCGCGGAAGCGCCTCGACGGCTTTGCGTGTCGCCGGGGTGAGGCCGGCGCCGCCGGCGTCGAGATGCGCGAGGATGGTCTTGCGCATTCGCGGGTCCCAGAATTTGACGAGATGGTCGGCAATGGCCGCGACCACTTCGTCCTCGGGGCGATGGGCAAAAAATTTGCCGATCTGGTTGGCCATATAGACGAGTTTGTCAGGCGACATGTTCGCTGCAATCCATGACGATGCGGTGCGGGTTGGCGAACAGCTCGAAGCCGTCGTCGCGCGCCACCGCGACCAGCGTGATCCCGGCGGCTTTGGCGGTACGCACCGCAAGTGCCGTCGGCGCCGATACCGCGACGATCACCGGTGCACCCATTACTGCGGCTTTCTGCACCAGTTCGACCGAGACGCGGCTGGTCAACAGCACGACGCCACGGGCAGCGGATGTGCCGGCACGAGCCAGGGCGCCGGCCAGTTTATCCAGCGCGTTGTGCCGGCCGACATCTTCGCGCAGCGCCACCAGGCCGCGGCCCGGCTCCCAGAACGCCGCGGCATGCACGGCGCGGGTCTGCTGGTTCAGTACCTGCGCCGCCGGCAACGAGGCCAGAGCGGCGGCGATCGATTGCGGTGAAATACTCAAGCCGCGGGTTACCACCGGCGGCGTCCGCACCGCCTCGGCGAGGCTCTCAATGCCGCATAGTCCGCATCCGGTCGGACCCGCGAGAAATCGCCGCCGGTCGATAAAAGCGTCGCTGCGCGGCGCCGCGATCCATAAGCGCAACTCGATACCGTGATCGGTCGGCACGATCTCGATCGTCTCGATGTCGTCAGCGCTCGCGACGACCTGCTCTGACAGGCTGAAGCCGACAGCGAAATCTTCGAGATCGCGCGGCGTCGCCATCATCACCGCATGGGTCACGCTGTTGTAGGTTAGCGCGACTGCGCTTTCTTCGGGGATGGTGCGGCTGCCAGCTTCCCATCCGCGGCCGCGCCAGGCATCCCGCACGGCGCGGAATACCGGATCGCGCAGGCCCCAGCTCATTCGGCAGCCTCAACCACCGGAGCGGCTCCGGCGATGCGGCGGGTTTTGCGGCTGAGGTCTTCGTAAGTTTCCTGCCACTGACTCGGGCCGTTCGACGGCGATACCTGCACCGCCGTTACCTTGTATTCGGGACAGCTGGTCGCCCAATCGGCATAGTCGGTGGTTATTACGTTGGCCTGCGTGGTGGGATGGTGGAACGTCGTGTAAACGACGCCCAGCGCCACCCGCTCCGTCACGCGAGCACGCAGGCTGGTTTCACCGGAGCGGCTGGCAAGACGCACCCAATCGCAATCGCGAATACCGCGCTGCTCCGCATCGTGCGGGTGAATTTCCAGCCGGTCTTCCTCGTGCCACACGGTATTCGCCGTGCGCCGCGTCTGCGCCCCGACATTGTACTGGCTGAGGATGCGCCCGGTGGTCAGCAGCAGCGGAAAACGCGGCCCGGTGCGTTCATCGGTCGGCACATATTCGGTAATCATGAAATTCCCCTTGCCGCGGACAAAGCTGCCGACATGCATGATCGGCGTGCCTTCGGGGGCCTTGTCGTTGATCGGCCACTGCAGCGAACCGGCTTCCTCGAGCCGTTTGAACGACACGCCGGCAAAGGTGGGGGTCAGCCGGGCGATTTCGTCCATGACTTCGGACGGGTGCGAATAGGTCCAATTCATCCCCATCGCCTTGGCGATCGCGACGGTGATCTCCCAGTCGGCATAACCGTTTTTTGGTGCCGTGACCTTGCGCACCATGCCAAAGCGGCGCTCGGCGTTGATGAAGGTTCCGTCTTTTTCGAGAAAGGTCGAGCCCGGCAGAAAGATGTGCGCGTAACGCGCGGTCTCGTTCAGAAACAGATCCTGCACGACGACGCATTCCATCGCTGCCAGCCCGGCCGACACGTGATGCGTGTCCGGGTCGGATTGCAGGATGTCCTCGCCCTGGATGTAGATGCCGCGGAAGGACCCGTCGCAGGCGGCGTCGAGCATGTTGTTGATGCGCAGGCCTGGCTCAGGGTCGAGCGGAACGCCCCAGTCGCGCTCGAACATCGTGCGGGTTGCGGTGTCGGAGAGGTGGCGGTAACCCGATAGCTCATGCGGGAACGAGCCCATGTCGCACGAGCCTTGCACATTGTTCTGGCCGCGCATCGGGTTCACCCCGACGCCGCGCCGGCCGATATTGCCGGTCGCCATCGCCAGATTGGCCATGCCCATGACGGCCGTCGTGCCCTGGCTGTGTTCGGTGACGCCAAGGCCGTAATAAATCGCGCCGTTGCCGCCCGTGGCGAACAACCGAGCCGCGGCGCGGATGTCGGCTGCGGCGACGCCGGCATAGGCGGCAACGGCTTCGGGGCTGTTTTCCGGCAGGCTGACGAATTCGGCCCAATCGGCAAATGCCTGCGTATCGCAACGCTCGCGGACATAGGCTTCGGCGACCAGGCCTTCGGTGACGACCGTGTGCGCCAAGGCATTCAGCATCGCCACGTTGGTGCCCGGCAACAGGGGCAAATGGTACTGCGCCTCGATGTGCGCCGAGCGCACCAGATCGATGCGGCGCGGGTCGATGACGATCAGCTTTGCCCCCTGGCGCAGCCGCTTTTTCATGCGTGAGCCAAACACCGGGTGTGCGTCGGTCGGGTTGGCGCCGATCACCATGATGATGTCGGCTTCCTCGACCGAGTCGAAATCCTGGGTGCCGGCCGAGGTGCCAAAGGTTTTGCTGAGGCCATAGCCGGTCGGCGAATGGCAGACGCGAGCACAGGTATCGACATTGTTGTTGCCGAAGACGGCGCGCACCAGTTTCTGCACGAGGTATGCTTCCTCGTTGGTGCAGCGCGACGAGGTGATGCCGCCGATCGCGCCGACTCCATGTTGGCTCTGGAGGCGCTTGAACTCGGAAGCAACCCGGCCGAGTGCCTCGTCCCACGACACTTCGCGCCACGGATCGGTGATTTTTTCGCGCACCATCGGGTTTAGGATGCGGTCCTGATGGTTGGTGTAGCCCCAGGCGAAACGACCCTTGACGCAACTGTGGCCGTGATTGGCCTTGCCGTCCTTCCACGGCACCATGCGGACGACTTGATCGCCTTTCATCTCGGCTTTGAAACTGCAGCCGACGCCGCAATAGGCACAGGTTGTTACCACCGAATGCTCGGGCTGGCCGGCCTCGATGACCGATTTTTCCATCAGCGTCGCGGTCGGGCACGCCTGTACGCAGGCGCCGCACGACACGCACTCGGACGCCAGAAAGCCTTCGTCCATCCCGGCTGCGACATGGCTGGCAAAACCGCGCCCGTCGATCGTCAGCGCAAAGGTGCCCTGTACCTCCTCGCACGCCCTGACGCAGCGCGAGCAGACGATGCATTTAGCGGGGTCGAAGGTGAAATAGGGGTTCGAGGCGTCTTTTTCCGACTTAAGGTGGTTTTCGCCGTCATAGCCGTACCGCACCTCGCGCAAGCCCACGGCGCCGGCCATGTCCTGCAATTCGCAGTTGCCGTTGGCGGAGCAGGTCAGGCAATCGAGCGGGTGATCGGAAATGTACAATTCCATGACGTTGCGGCGGATGCGGCCGAGACGCTGATTTTGCGTCGTGACCTTGATGCCTTCCGCAACCGGCGTCGTGCACGACGCCGGCGTGCCGTTGCGGCCGTCGATCTCGACCAGGCACAGCCGGCACGACCCGAAACTGTCGACCATGTCGTAGGCGCACAGTTTCGGCACCTTTATGCCGATTTCCATCGCCGCCCGCATAATCGAGGTGCCTTCGGGAACGGTGACCTTGAAGCCGTCGATCTCCAGCGACACCAGCTTTTCGGCTTTGGATTCCGGGGTGCCGTAATCGATCTCGTTTACGAGAGACATGAGGGCCTCGCTAATCGCGGGAGGTGCCGCACCGGCGGCACGGCAGGGGGGATTGGCGGGTCAGCATTCAAGCCGCCCTTGCGGCGGCGGTAAGGGGAGCGCCGCCGAAATCCTCGGGAAAATAGGTGAGGGCGCTGGTCACCGGGAACGGCACAAAACCGCCCAGCGCGCAAAGCGAACCGAAACGCATCGTCTCGCAGAGTTCCTGCAGCAGAACGAGATTTTCCGCCCGACGCTCGCCGCGCACGATACGGTCGATGACCTCGACACCGCGGGTCGAGCCGATACGGCAAGGCGTGCACTTGCCGCATGATTCGATCGAACAGAACTCCATCGCAAAGCGCGCCTGCCGCGCCATGTCGACCATGTCATCGAACACCACAATGCCACCGTGACCGATCAACCCGTCTTTTGCCGCGAAGGCTTCGTAATCGAATGGCGTGTCGAACAGGGCGCGCGGGAAATAGGCGCCGAGCGGACCGCCGACCTGCACCGCGCGCACCGGCCGGCCGCTTTTCGTGCCGCCGCCGATATCGTCGATGATCTCGCCGAGCGACAGCCCGAACCCAGCCTCGAACAGGCCGGGGTATTTGACGTTGCCGGCCAGTTGGATCGGCATTGTCCCGCGCGAGCGGCCATAGCCGATATCGCGATAGGTGTCCGCGCCGTCCGCCAGGATGGCTGGCACCGACGCCAGCGAAATCACATTGTTGACGACGGTGGGTTTGCCGAAGGCGCCGTGATGCGCCGGCAGCGGGGGCTTGGCCCGAACCTGCCCGCGTTTGCCTTCGAGGCTGTCGAGCAGAGCGGTTTCCTCGCCGCACACATAGGCGCCGGCGCCGACCCGGATTTCGATATCGAACGCATAGGCCGAGCCGAGAACACGGGGCCCGAGAATCCCCTCGGCGCGTGCGATCGCCAGCGCTCGTCCGAAAATCTCGATGCCGTGTGGATATTCCGAGCGGATATAGACGAAACCCTTGCTTGCTCCCGCCGCAATCCCGGCAATGACCATGCCTTCAACCAGGACGAACGGATCGCCTTCGAGGATCATCCGGTCGGCGAAGGTGCCGCTGTCGCCCTCATCGGCGTTGCACACGATGTATTTTTGCGGCGCAGCGGCCAGAGCCGTGGTCCGCCATTTGATGCCGGTCGGAAACCCGGCGCCGCCGCGCCCGCGCAACCCCGATTTTGTGACTTCCTCGACAATCGCATCCGGGCCGAGCGCCAGTGCGCGCTCGAGGCCGCGCCAGCCGCCATGCGCGCGGTAATCCGCCGGTGATAGCCGGTCGATGATGCCGCAGCGCGCAAAGGTGAAGCGTGTCTGCCGCGCCAGGAACGGGATGTCTTCCGGCCGGCCGAGCCGCAACGGATGCGGTCCGCCGTCAAGAAAACCGGCGTCGAACAGATTCGCGACGTCTCCGGCCTTGACCGGCCCATAGGCGATGCGCCCACCCGGTGTCGCAACCTCGATCATCGGTTCGAGCCAGAACAGACCGCGCGACCCGGTGCGGACAATTTCGATGTCGAGGCTGTGCCGACGTTCGGCATCGACGATCGCCCTCTCCACCGCATCGGCGCCGAGTGCCAGGGCACCGACATCGCGGGGAACAAAAATGCGGGGGCGTGTCATGGCCGTGCGGCCCCGGCCGGTATGCTGTCTATCAAGTCGCCGATCGTCGTGTCGTCGAGGGCGCCAAAAACCTGGCCGTCAAGCATCGCGGCCGGCGCGCAGGCGCACAGGCCGAGGCAGAAAATCGGTTCCAGCGTGATGCGGCCATCCGCCGTCGTCTCACCCCAGCCGATGCGCAGCCGGTCGCGCGTTGCATCGGCCAATGCATCCCCGCCCATCGATTGGCAGGCTTCGGCGCGACACAGCTTCAAAACATGCGCGCCCGCCGGCGCCTCGCGAAAATCGTGGTAAAAGCTGACGACGCCGTGGACTTCGGCCCGCGATAAGTTCAGCGCGTCGGCGACCATCGGGATCGCGGCGCGGTCGATATAGCCGAACTCGTGCTGCAAGGCGTGCAGGATCGGCAATAGCGGCCCGTCAAGCGTGGCTGTCGCCTTGATGATCTCCGCGGCGTGCTCGGCATCCCAGCGCGGATGACTGCGCATTCGATCCAAATCCTCTGCTCGGAAACCCTCAAGATGCCGAACAAAGCCTCGCGATCAATAAAGCAGCCTCGTGTAGCGATAGAGAATTCCTATCACTCGTCGCCGAGCGTCGGTGCCAGATGCCGTGCCTCGGCGACAAGCGCTGCGGTCAATGGGGTCATCGGCTCGCGATAAGGAACGACCAGTCCGATTGTCGGGTAGGCCTCGCTGCCGACGATCGGAATGGCGCGGATCGTCTCGGTCAGACCCAGTGTCGCGGCGAGGCGCGCCGGCATGACGCTGGCCCAGCGTCCGGTGCGGACATGGGCAAATAACAGGATCATCGAGTCGGATTCGAGCGTCGGTGACGGCTCGCACCCCGCCGATCGAAGATACCGGTCGATGATCCGGCGGTTTTGCATATCAGGCGTGAGCAGGCATAGCGGGATGTTACCGACTTCCGACCAGGTCACCGAGTCGCGGTTGCCCAGCGGGCTGTTTGCCGCGGTCAACAGCCGGTAGCGCTCGCGGTAAAGCGGCACGGTGCGCACCCGGCCGACCGGCTCGTTGTCGAGATAGGTCATCCCGGCATCGATCTCGAGGTTTTCCAGAAGCCCCAAGATTTCGACCGAGGTGCGTGACCATACGGTAAACGACACGTCGGGGTGGCGCGCCCGGTAGGGCGTCGTCAGCGACGCGACCATTGCCAGCGCCGTCGGTACCGCGGCCATATTGATGTGGCCGGCAAGACCTTGCTTCAGCGAGCGCATCTCCTGGCGCAAGGCCCGTGCGTCGCCGACAATACGGCGGGCCCATTCCAGGGTGCGCTGTCCTTCGGGGGTGAACGCGTGAAAACGCGAGCCGCGCTGGACCAGCAATACGCCAAGCTGTTCTTCAAGCTGCTTGATGCCGGCGGACAGCGTCGGCTGAGTCACCCCGCAAGCCTCCGCGGCGCGGCCGAAATGCTGCTCCTGCGCCAGCGCTATCAGGAAATTGAGCTTGTCCAGCATCAGGGCCGATCAGCCTGTGGCAGTGACAATCGCCGGAACCATCACGGCTTCCCCCCGTCGCCAAACGGCGGCGACGATAGTCGAGGCCGGAGCGGATCGCAAAGGCCAGTGCGCAAAGGCCAGCGCGCAAAGGCCGGCGCGCAACGCTCTGTGTGCCACGTTGCCGACCGCAACGGCGGACGAGGCGGTATACGCCGCCGGCTTTGATGCCTTAAGGTGACGGCCGCAATTCAGTCCATCCCAGCGCCAGGAGGGTGCTTATGAAAGTCGCCGCCGCTATTGCCCATATCCTCAAAAAGGAGGGGATCGACTTCCTGATCGGCTATCCGGTCAACCCGATCATCGAAGCGGCGGCGGATGCCGATATCCGCCCGATCATGGTGCGCCAGGAGCGCATCGGCCTGCATATGTGTGACGCCATCGCCAAGGTCAGCTCGGGCGACCGCGTCGGCGTCTTTGCGATGCAGCACGGGCCGGGCACCGAAAACGCTTTCGGCGGCGTCGCGCAGTCTTATGGGGATTCCTGCCCGGTGGTGGTGCTGCCGGCCGGTTATGCCCGCGACATCAACCAGGTGCGCCCCAATTTCAACGCTGCGCTGAATTTCCAGCACGTCACCAAATGGTGCGAGCAGGTGACCGTGCCGCACGCCACGGTCGAGGCGATGCGCCGGGCGTTTACCCAGGTGCGCAACGGCCGGCCGGGGCCGGTGCTGGTCGAGTTTCCGACTGACATCCTGCGCGAGGATGTGCCCGACGATCTCGATTACACCCCGGCGCCGCGGTTCAAGAGCGCGCCCGACCCGCAATCCGTGTCGAAGATCGCCGAGGCACTGGTCGCGGCGCAGCGGCCGGTGATCTGCGCCGGGCAGGGCGTGCATTACGGCAAGGCCTGGAAGCAGCTCAAGGAACTCGCCGAACTGCTCGAATCGCCGGTGATGACGACGCTGCCGGGCAAAAGCTCCTTCCCTGAAAGCCACCCGCTGTCCCTCGGCTCCGGCGGCATCGGCATTTCCAAGGCACTGCATGTCTTTCTGCAGAATTCCGATCTGGTGTTTGGGATCGGCTGCAGCTTTACCCGGTCGAGCTTTGCCACCCCGATGCCAAAGGGCAAGAAGATCGCGCATGCAACGCTCGACCCAGTCGACATCAACAAGGACGTGCCGGTCGACCTCGCCGCGATCGGCGATGCCGGCCTGATCCTCGACGCGGTCCTTGAAGAGGTAAAGGACCGGCTCAAAGGCAAGACACGCGACCGGCTGGCCCGTGTCACCAGCGAAATCCGCAGCCTCAAAGAGGAATGGATGGGGCAGTGGATGCACCGCCTCACCGCCGACTCGAAGCCGCTGTCGCCGTACCGGGTGATCTGGGACCTGCTGCATACGGTCGATGTCAACAACACGATCATCACGCATGACGCCGGCAGCCCGCGCGACCAGCTTTCGCCGTTCTGGCAGAGCGATGCGCCGCTTTCTTATATCGGCTGGGGCAAGACGACCCAGCTCGGTTACGGCCTCGGCCTCGCGATGGGGGCCAAGCTGGCGGCGCCGGACAAGCTCTGCATCAATGTGTGGGGTGACGCGGCGATCGGCTTCACCGGGATGGATTTCGAGACCGCGGTGCGCGAGCGCATCCCGATCCTGTCGATTCTGATGAACAATTTCTCGATGGCGATCGAATTGAAGGTGATGGCGATCGCAACCGAGAAATATCGCTCGACCGACATCAGCGGCAATTACGCCGATTTTGCCAAGGCCCTTGGCGGCTACGGAGAACGCGTCACCGAGCCGGGCCAGATCAAGGAAGCGATCAAGCGCGGCATCGCCGCCAACAAGGATGGCAAGCCGGCCCTCCTCGAATTCATCACCGAGAAGGCAACCGACGTTTCACGCTTCCCCTGATCAGATCGTGCCAACCTTCCCTTCTCCGCAGTGGGAAGGGAAGGTCACCCAGCTAAGGGTATGAGTGCATCAAGCATCGCGCTTAAGATGTCTCACTCCATGCGCTTATTATCGCCGCGTCGACCTCATATTAAGGGCTTCGTATGCGGATGCACGAGGATACGCGCTGCATTTCCAACGAGCTCCGATGGCGTATCCGCTGATGCTTTAGCAAGCAGGCATAACTGATGGCTCAAATCGAGATCGGTAAGGCGCTTCTTGACGACGTCCGGGAGTTCATAGACCAAAAATGGATGCACAGCGAATGCGAGCTGTGTGACACCGATCGATGGATGATCTTCCCGGAGCCGACAACACACGTTTATCTGCCGATAGGGGACGAGAGTGCTCCGCCACGAGCGTACTATGCGCAGCCGATGGGTGCCTTTATCCCGGTTAGCTGCGTGAATTGTGGAAATCTCAGACTTATCGATGCAAGGATTTTTGAGAAATGGCGAAGGGAGAAGGGGGAGGCAGAGAAGTAGTCGTTGGGCCATGGGCAACCTCCGGTGGTGGACCTTACGACCCCGGTATGGAACCGCGCGTCGCCAAGCTCGAAGCCCATATCGAACATATCCAACGTGACCTGAATGACATTAAGTCCGATATCCGTGAGATTAAACGCGATGCGCGGACCGATTTTCGGTTGTTATTCGGTGCGTTGATTTTTGTAACGCTGGGGCTGGCAGGGCTACTCGCAAAAGGCTTTCACTGGATTGGTGGTTAAGAGCTTCATAGATCGAATTTTGGAGGATGAGAATTGCGGCCGCCGAGGAAAAGCTGTCACGCTGGTGCGCTCCAATCCTCGCAATGCAGATCGGCAACCCTGTGAACTCCAACTGTGTTGGCGGTCACCACAGTCAGGCAAGTTCGCAGACCCGACGCCGCTATCAGAAGATCGTACGGCCGCAATCGGTCTACCTTGACCTTCAAGACGCGCCCGCAAATTCCCGACGATCGCCGCGTCCGACGGCTCGAACGCAATCACGTCGATGTCGCCTGAGAGCAAAACCCGCAAGCGCTCCATATTTTTCTGCCGTTGTTGGCTTCGAGCCACACCATAATAAAGCTCGAACAGCGCAACAGCGGAGGTCGCGACTTTCGCCCCTGCGTCCGAACCTCACGCAACCGCTCGCGCGTTCGTGTCGAATTCGATAGATATCGATGATATATAGCGCTGCTCGATTGATGCAATCGCGTGGAGCTTGAGGGTGCGCCGCGCGTGACCTAGACTCACGGCACCATTGTTGCTGGAGGGATCAGATATGCCGTTACCGCAAGACATCAGGCCAGCATTTCAGGACATCCAGGACACACTGATCCGCTCCGATGCGCCGTGGATCGAGCAGACGGCGATGTCGCGGGTCAAAGTGCTGTGGGTTGGCCGCGAAACCGGCACATGGGCCTCATTGCACGAGTGGAAGAAAGGTTATGCCGCGCCGCCGCACAAACATCTGGCCGGTGCGCATGCCTTTATTCTTTCGGGCAAATTGCAGGTGCGCGACGGTGTTCTCAATGCCGGCGATTATGTCTATGAACCGTCAGGCGTCTTGCACGACGAAACCAAGGCACTGGAAGACACGACCTATCTGTTCATCTGCAACGGCCCGATCCTGTTTTTCGACGAAAACGGCTTCACCCGTTATTCCAACTGGGAAGTCATGGAAAAGCTTCGCATTCAAGGCGCGCCGGTATCGATAGCCGCCGCGGCGGAATAGCACCGAGGACTTGTCCGTGGACACGCTGACGCCCGGCATGGGCGATCTGATCGAAAGACTGCGCGCGCGGCTCGGATCTGCGGGCGTCCTAACCGATCCAGCCGATACCGCACCGTATTGCGAGGATTGGCGGCGGCTCTATCGTGGCCGCACCCCGGCGGTGTTGCGGCCGGCGACGACGCAGGACGTCGCCGACGCGGTGCGCCTCTGCGCCGAAAGCGGCGTTGCGATCGTACCGCAGGGCGGCAACACCAGCATGGTCGGCGGCGCCGCGGTCAGCGAGGACGGGTCGCAGATCGTCCTGAGCTTGTCGCGCCTCAATCGGGTGCGCCAGATCGACCCGCTCGACATGACGATGGAGATCGAGGCGGGCGTGCCGCTCAAGACCGCACAGGAAGCGGCGAGCGAGGCCGGCTGCCTGCTGCCGTTGTCGATCAGTTCGGAAGGATCGGCGCAGATTGGCGGAGTGCTCGCGACCAATGCCGGCGGCAACAACACCGTGCGCTACGGCAACGCCCGCGATCTGGTGCTCGGCCTCGAAGTCGTGATGCCCGATGGGCAGCTATGGAACGGGTTGCGGCGACTGCACAAGGACAACACCGGATATTGCTTGCGCCAGCTTTTCGTCGGCAGCGAAGGCACGCTCGGCATCATTACCGCAGCGGTGCTGAAATTGTACCCGCAGCCGCGCGAGATCGCGGTGGCGCTATGCGCCGTCGCGTCGCCCGAGGCCGCGCTTGAATTGTTCAACCGCTTCCAACAGCACGATGCCGCCGCGATCCAGGCTTACGAGTTCATGTCGGGACGCGGCATTGACCTTGTACTGCAGCATATTCCGGGCGCGTCCCTGCCGGTGACGACGCCGGCGGCGCAATATGTATTGGTCGAGTTGGCGACGCCACGTGACGGGGCCGATTTGCGCGGCGCTCTCGAAGGCGTGCTTGGCGCGGCGATGGAAACGGGCTTTGTCGTCGATGCGGTCGTTGCCGAAAGCGGTGCACAACGTGCCGCGCTGTGGCGGTTGCGCGAAGAGCATTCCGAGGCTCAGAAGCGGGCAGGGGCGTCGGTCAAGAACGATGTGTCGGTGCCGGTGTCGAAGGTGCCGGAATTGATCCGGCGTGCCACCGTGGCGTGCGAACGGCTGGTGCCGGGGATCCGCTGCGTGCCGTTCGGCCATCTCGGCGACGGCAACATCCATTTCAACGTGGTGCAGCCGAACGGCGCAGACGCCGCAGCATTTCTGGCGCGCGACCACGAATTGATGGATGCGGTCAACGAAGTGGTGCGAGACCTCGATGGCAGCTTTTCGGCCGAGCACGGCATCGGCCGGCTCAAGCCTTATATGATGCCGGATTGGCGCGGCGGTGCCGAACTCGACATCATGCGTCGCATCAAGGCTGCGCTCGACCCACGCGGATTGCTGAACCCCGGAAAGATGCTGCCCTAAGCCGCTTGTACAACGGTATTGTACCGTTGGCTCGCCCTCAATTTCAATATCAAATGGCGTTTCAGCCTCCTGTCCCGATAAGGAACGGTGGGAATGAGATTGATCCTTAAAATATTTGGTTTTATTTTTACGACATTGACTTGCCTCATCGTCCTGTTGGTATTTCTTTCTTTTTGCTCGCGCTTGCTGCTGCCCGATTACATTAATTTCCTGATCGTACAGGCAATCCTTCAACCATTTGTACCCAATCAGAATACAAACACTATCTTGGCGCGGAGCCTCACCGATACGTCGCCGGGACTCGTTGATGTCGAACGCGATAACAAAGAGATTAAATTTGATTTCAGAGCCGTAGACGACTGGGTCAGAACCTGCCGGGAGCAGCGCTCCGAAACGCCAAAATCCGTAAATGATGTCCCTTCGGCGAGCCAAGTGAGCCTTGATCCCGAAGGTGTTATCGGCAATCTCAACGGCCAAATCGCGGAAAGTCGGCTCGGCTGGTCCTATGAAGGGCATCGCGCCCGGCAGAGCAGCAAGTTCTTTATGTTCTGCGCCGTTATTTCGGGCCTGATCACGACATCGCTCGTTGGTCTTGGCTCATCGGAATTCGGCCGTTCCGCAAGACCTCTCGGGCGATGGATTACGGCCGGCGCCATCGTATCGGCAGCGGTCGGAACCGCCCTCGCCAGCATAACCGCCTACTACGCGCCGGCGGACGCCGCATCCCGGTCGCATTTCGCAGCATCGAGCCTGCGCGGACTGCATGGGCAAATGGCGAGCGAGGTGCGCCTGACGGCCTGCTCGATATCGGCCCCCACGGCAGACCAGCAATTCTCCGCCGTTGACCGCATGACGGAATGGGGCAGGCGCTATCGGGATATCCAGGCAAGCATCGACTCGGCGGACCGCAGCGGAAACCCCAAACCCAGTTCAAATCTCGCAGATACCCCAACCAAACCAGGTTCAAATCCACAGGGACCGCAACAATGAATATGCCGGGTCAGGACAAAGCGGGCGATCTCAACCGGCACTAGGCCGACACGATCCCTGCCTCCGGCACGGAGACCGTATGCGTCCTTTCTTCATGGTGATTGCATTGCTTTTCACGGCGACATCGGCGCGCGCCGATTACCTTGTGGACCGCCGGCGCACTTGCGCCGCTTAATCGAGGGTCGTGTCGATATCGGCGCTGGCGGGCGGCGGCCCGGCACCCGCGAAAACGTGCTGATCGAACGCGATGCTTTTGATCACAGCGAAAATCGCCTGACCGGGCTCCAAGTGCAGCATTTCGACCGAGCGGCGCGTCAGCCTGGCGACCAGCGCCTCGCCGGCACAATCAATCAACATCTCGACAATCGGTCCGTCGCTGCGGCGGATATCGGTGACAATGCCGGGCAGCACATTGAGCGCGCTCAGCGCTTCGGGTGGTCGCAGCGCGATCATGACATCGCGTGCCCGAATGCGGACGCGCAACGCAGTGCCGACCGGCAGGTTGAGATGCGGCACCCGCAATTCGCCGGCCGCCGACCGTAACAGGGTCAAGCCGAATTTCGCATCATGCGCGGCGATCTGTGTGGCCAGGATGGCGCCGGCTTCGGCCCGACCGGTCAACGGAAACAAATCGATGCGCCCCATGATCGCCGCCGTCGGCCCGACCGCCGCGACATGGCCCTCGGACAGCACGACCATCGTCGTCGCCAGCCGTGTCACCTCGGCAATCGCGTGGCTCACATAGACGATCGGCACTCCCGCGGCGTCGCGCAGGCGCTCGATATAAGGCAGGATTTCGGTCTTACGCGCTTCGTCGAGCGAGGCCAGAGGCTCATCCATGACAAGCAGGCGGGGGCGGGCGAGCAAGGCGCGACCGATTGCGACGCGCTGTTTTTCGCCGCCCGATAGATTGGCCGGGCGGCGCGCCAGCAGCGCGCCGATGCCGAGCATCTCGACCACCGGGTCAATATCGTCGGCGCGACCATCTCGGGGCGCAAACCAGCGACCGTAAAGGAGATTTTGCCGCACTGTCAGATGCGGAAACAAACGTCCTTCCTGAAAAACGTAGCCGATGCGGCGGCGGCGCGGCGGCAGAAAGATGCCGCGCTCAGTATCGGTCAGGGTTTCTCCGTCAACAACGATGCGTCCGCGTTGCGGGCGGATCAGGCCGGAGATCGCGTTGATCAGCGAGGTCTTGCCGGCGCCGGAACGCCCAAACAGCGCGGTCAGACCGCCTTCGGTGTCGAACGCGGCGTCGAGGATAAACCCGCCGAGGCGATGCTCGACCGTGACGCTCAGCACGTCAGAGTCCGACGACCCGGCGTGTTGCACGCTCGATCATGCCTTCGGAGGCGAACAGCGCCGTGGTGGCAATCGCCACCGCTACCAGCGTCAGCCGCAGCGCACCGATATCGCCGCCCGGCACTTGCGTAAATGTGTAGATCGCGGTCGGCAAGGTCTGGGTTTCGCCGGGAATGTTCGAGACAAAGGTGATTGTCGCGCCGAACTCGCCGAAGGCGCGGGCAAAGGACAGGATCATACCGGCGAGAATGCCCGGCAGGATCAGCGGCAGCGTGATCGTCGTGAAAATCCAGAACCGGTTGGCGCCGAGCGTGCCGGCAGCGTCTTCCAACCGGCGATCCACAGCATCCAGTGACAGACGGATCGACCGCACCATCAGCGGGAACCCCATCACCGCGCAAGCCAGCGCCGCGCCGGTCCAGCGAAATGCGAAGACGATGCCGAGAGTTTCAGCGAGCACTTTGCCGATTGGTCCCTGCCGGCCGAACAACAGCAGCAGCACATACCCCGTCACAACCGGCGGCAGGATCAGCGGCAGGTGAACGAATACATTGAGCAGCGATTTGCCCCAGAACCGCCCTCGCGCCAGCAGCAATGCTATTCCGACGCCAACCGGCAGGCTGCAGAGCATCGCCCAGAATGCGACCCGCAGCGACAGCCGGATGGCGGTCACCTCCTCAGGCGAGAAGGTGAAAAGCTGGTTCACTGCTTCTTGTCGAGGACCGAAAAGCCTTGCGCCTCGAAGATTGTCTTCGCCGCCGGGGTTTGCAGAAAGGCCGCCAGTTTTGCCGCCGCCGGATTGGCATTTTTGATCAGCGCCATGGGGTAGATGATCGGCGGATGGCTGTCGGCCGGAAAGGTGCCGACGATCTTGACGCCAGGTTCAACGGCCGCATCGGTCTGGTACACCACGCCGAGCGGTGCCTCGCCGCGCGACACCAGCAGCAATGCGGCGCGGACATTCTCCGCAGCAGCGACCTTGCCTTCAACCGACGCCCAGACGCCGAGCTTGGTCAACGCCGCCTTGCCGTATTTCCCGGCCGGCACGGAGGCCGGATCGGCCATCGCCAGCTTGCCGTCGCCAAGCACTGTCGCGAGCGGAAAATTCTGCGTGATGGAAATCGGCTTGGCGCTCGTCGCGGGCGCGATCAGCACGAGGTTGTTGCCGAGCAGGTTGAGGCGGCTGCCGACGTCGATCAGATCGTGCTTCTGCAGATAATCCATCCAATCGAGATCGGCTGAAATGAACATATTTGCCGGCGCGCCGCCTTCGATCTGCTTTGCCAGCGTCGAACTCGCCGCGTAGGAGATCGTCGCGTCGCTGCCGCCTTCGGTTTTCCATTTCGCGACAACGGCATCGAGCGCGTTCTTCAGGCTGGCCGCGGCAAAGACGACGGGTTTGGCGCTTTGCGCTGCCGCCGGACGCATCGTGCCGGCCGTCGCCAGTGTGAGAAGGCAGGCGAGGCCGGCAAGAACTATTCTGCGATACATAATAAATCCTATTCCGTTCCTATTCGACCTGAATGGTGGCGACGTCGCGGACATTCCGGCCGCCGCGCTTATCCCCCGGTATCACGAGACGGATGCCGCCATCGGCGATCGGCTTGCCGTCGCGCTGATAGCCAAGGAGGGCGGCCTTGTCGCCGAACTCGGGGGCGATCTCGCCGGTCGACAGCAGCACGACATAACCGTCGCGGGCGGTGACACGAATCATGTGCCGCAGCACCGCGCCTTTGGCGTCGTCATCGATACCGCCCGCCGCCTCCAGCACCGCCCAGAGCCGCGCCCCGGTAAAGCTGGCTGGCGTGACGCCGTGCTCAGACTGAAACGACACCTGCTCTGTTTCAGCCGGCAATTTGCGCAGCGCCCCAAGGTCGAATTTGCCGGGATGCTTCACTTTACCTTCGACAGCGACCGAGGCTCCAGCCGACTCCGCCGCGAACGCTACGTTGGGCGCGAACGGTGCAATTTCTGCCATGAGCCAAATCAGCAGCACCGCTACCACCATTTGGCGGCTAAACCGCTTGCCGCGATCGAACGCGAATTTCGTCTGCACGGAAGCCAAGCCTGCGTTCGTTATGGCAAAAGAACTATAACGGGCATCTGAGGCGAGGGAGCGGCTCTGTTCAAGTCAAAAATCCGTAAAGCCTGCCGGCGTGGAACGATCGCGTGTCCGCAGTTATCGTGACGGATGCGGATAGAACAAGGACGATCAGTACATGAGCAGCTTCGATCTCTCCGGGCGGGTCGCGATCGTCACCGGCGGCAATGGCGGTATCGGTCTTGGCATGGCGAAAGGGCTTGCAGCAGCCGGCGCGGCGGTTGTTGTGGCGGCGCGCAACCGCGAGAAATCCGAAATAGCCGTCGCGGCGCTGACGAGGCTGGGGGTCAAGAGCGCCTTTGTCGCGGTCGATGTCGCCAACCCGGTATCGTGCCGCGAGGCAATCAGCCAGACGGTCGACCTGTTCGGCCGGCTCGATATTTTGGTCAACAATGCCGGCATGTCGATCCGCAAGCCGCCGGAGGACTATGCCATCGCAGAATGGCAGGCGGTGCTCGACACCAATCTGACGGGATCGTTCGCCTGCTGTCAGGCGGCTCATCCCGCGATGAAGCAAAATGGCGGCGGCAAGATCATCAATATCGGGTCGATGATGGCGATTTTCGGCGCCGCCTATGCTGCGGCCTATGCCGCGAGCAAGGGCGCGATCGTGCAGATGACGAAGTCGCTGGCCACCGCCTGGGCCAAGGACAATATCCAGGTCAATGCCGTGATGCCCGGATGGATCGACACCGAACTGACCATCGCGGCACGCGAGCAGGTGAGCGGGCTGCATGAGCGGATTCTGCGCCGAACACCCGCCGGCCGTTGGGGCGCACCCGAAGATCTGGCGGGCATCGCGGTGTTTCTCGCGGCACCAGCTTCCAATTTTGTGACGGGAACGGCGATCCCGGTCGATGGCGGGTTCTCCGTGGAATTCTAGGCCGGGGAATTCCAGGCAGGGGAATTCCAGGCAGGGGAATTCCAGGCAGGCAGACGCATCAGATTTGTTGAGCACCGCAGGCGACGACACGGACGGAGACCGCCGCCCCGCCGGTTGCGGAGAAGGTGCTAGGCTGAAGGTGCTTGAATGCGCAGGAACGCGGCGATCAGCGCGCGGCGGCTTCCGCCAGCTTTTGCGTGCTGCGGTCATGCCGGCTCCACAGGCCCGTGCGCTCGCCGCCGGCGGTGCGCAGCCGGCTGAGACAGTTGTCGCGATCGCTTTCGAGAAAGCTGATAAAGGTCGAATTGGTCTGCTGGCACATCGACAGCGCCTCGCGCTTCTGCCAGCTCGTCGGCCCGAGATAGAAGGCCCCGACCTCATTGGGGAAGCTGGCGGCGCTCGCCACCACAACAGCGGCCGTGCCGAGCAGGACTTTGTAGCGAATCTTCATCGTTGTCTCCGCAACCCCGAATGTCCGGCCTGTCGCCGGTGGCCATTCTTTCTCAAGCCGCGTGCCAGGCGCCGGCATGGCGGAGAATTGGCGGAAACGCTGCGAATTTTGATCCGGGTGCACAAAAGTGGCCGGATCGACTCGCAATTTGCGACGAATCTTGCGAGGCACATTGCTTGTCCTCGCAATTTGCGAGGGGCAGATAGGTCTTTCGGGAAAGGTGGCGCTAAAGGCCGAGATAGAATTTGCGGACGAGTTCGTTGTTGTTGAGTTCGTCGGTATTACGGCCTTCGAAGGCGATCTGGCCGTGGACGATGACGTAGCCGCGATCGGCGATACGGACCGCCTGGTTGAAGTTCTGCTCGGCCATGAGCACGGTCAGTTCGAAGCGATCCTTCAGTTCTTTGATCTTGTCGATCGTGCGGCTGACCAGGATTGGCGCGAGGCCGACCGAGGGTTCGTCGATCAACAGGATGCGCGGCGCCGACATCAGCGCGCGGCCAAGGGCCAGCATCTGCTGCTCGCCGCCCGACATGCTGCCGGCCAGTTGCTTGCGCCGTTCCAGCAAGCGCGGAAATGTTTCGTAGCAGGATTCGAGGTTGGCGTTGATCGCACTGCGCGCGATCGGGCGGAAAGCGCCGAGCAACAGGTTTTCCTCAACCGTCAGCCGCGGAAACAGGCGGCGGCCTTCCGGCACGAGAGTGACGCCGAGATCGACGATTTCCTCGGTGGTGCGGCCGACCAGATCATGCTTCTGGTCATCGATTTCGGCGATAATGCGGCCGGCACTCGGGCGCAGCATTCCCATGATGCATTTCATCAGGGTGCTCTTGCCGTTACCGTTGGTGCCGAGCAATGCCACGGTCTCGGCGTGCGACACCGAAACGGAAATGTCGTCGAGCACCCGCACCAGCCCATAGCCGGCGTTGAGGCCGGAAATGGTCAGGCTATTCGCCAAGATACGCCCTTTCGACCTCGGGGTTGCGGACGACCTCCTGCGGCACGCCGTCGGCAATCTTGTTACCGGCGACCAACACGACGAGGCGGGTCGAAAAGCTCATTACGGCGCTCATGATGTGCTCGATCAGGACGATCGTGATGCCCTGCTCGTTGAGGCGGAACAGCACGGCGAGAATTTCCTCGATCTCGGCATGCGACAGCCCGGCCATCGCCTCGTCGGCGAACAGGAGGCGCGGCTGGGTCGCGACGGCGCGCGCCAGTTCCAGCTTGCGCATCTCGACCTGCGTCAGATCGCGCGGCAAGCGGCGCGCCTTTTCGGCCAACCCGACCTGTTGCAGCAGGTCGAGACAGCGCCCCTCGATCTCGCCGGCGGGCAGCCGCTGGCCCGGCCGTGCATAAACCGTGTAGAGCAGCGGCACCCGCAGATTGTCGACCAGGTTCAGCGTGTGGAACGGTTTTGGCAGCTGAAAGCTGCGGGCGAGCCCGAGTCGGGTGCGCTGATGCGCGATCAGCCCGTTGAGCTGCTGCCCGTCGAACAGCACGCTGCCGGTTTCGTTGTGCAATGTACCGCACAGGCAGTTGACCAGCGTGCTTTTGCCGGAGCCGTTCGGTCCGATCAGCCCAAGCCGTTCGCCGCTGGCCACCGTCAGATCGATGTTTTCCAGCGCGACGAACCCGCCAAAGCGCTTGCCGAGACCGGTAACGGCAAGGATGGGCCGATCACTCATGATACGCGCTCTTGCGCTTCGACCGGCGGTGGCGGCGCCACCCGGCGGTCGGCTGCCGCCCGCCTGCGGCCACGCACCAGACCGACGATCCCATTTGGGGCGATGATGACGAAGGCGATCAGCAACAGCCCGACAATCAAGAGATTGAGTGCGGAAGAAATTGTCACGGTGGCCAGTTGCTGGATCGTGCCGAGCAGGATGGAGCCGATGACCGGCCCGATCCAACTGGTCATGCCGCCGATCACCGGCATCGCAACACTGTTGACCGCATAGGAGAGGTTAAAGCTCGAGGTTGGATCGAGATAGGTGACGTAATACGGCAGCGGCGCGCCCGCCATGCCCATCAGCGCGCCGCTCAGCGCCGTCGCGATCAGCTTGAGCCGCAATGTCGGCACACCACCCGCCTCGGCGGCCAATTCATCGTCGCGAATGGCCGCGAAACCCAGCCCGAGGCGCGACCGCTCGATAGCGCGGGCGATGCCGACCGAGATCACGCTCAGCGCGATCATCAGGGAATAGAGATACTGGATGTAGCTGCCGCCGATCGGGGCGTGCGCCGGGCGGATGATGTAGATGCCGCGCGAGCCGCCGACATAGTCCCAGTTGACGATCAGCGTCTGCACGACAATCGCAAGCGCCAGCGTCGCAATCGCGAAAAACACGCCGCGCAGCCGCAGCGACAGGTAACCCGTGCCAAGCCCGACCAAGCCCGAAACGATGCCCCCAACCACGATCATCACCGGCAGCGGTATCGCGGGAATGGTCATGTCGAAGGTGCTGTGGAACAGGGCCGGCATCTTGTGCAGCACGACGGAACTGTAGGCGCCGAGGGCAAAAAAGGCGCCGGTGCCGAAATTCGTGTAGCCGGTATAACCACCGAGGATGTTCCACGCGGTCGACAGCACGATGTACTGCAGCACGACATAGGCGGCGAAAAAATAGTACTCGTTCGTGAAGAACACGCGGGTCAGCACGATGATCGCGAGACCAACCGCGGCGGCGACAATCCAGAACGTCCCGGTCCGCATCTACTGGCGCCCCAGCAGGCCGGACGGTCGTACGGCCAAGGTTATGAGCAGAAATCCGAACGCGACCGCGGGAGCCCAGGACGGCCCGTAAAATGTTGCGGTGATGCTTTCGACGATGCCGATCAGCATCGCGGCCGTGACCATGCCGGGAAAACTCGTCATGCCGCCGAGCACGCAGATCGCAAAGATGCGGCCGATATAGTCTCTGCCTATTGACGGCTCGATCGGCTGGATGATGATCAGAAAGGTGCCGGCCAGGGCGCAGGTCGCAGTCGAGATACCGTAGGCGATCTGCTTGATTTTGGTCGGATTGGCGGCCATCAACTGCAAGGCAAGCCCGTCCTGCGACACCGCCAGGATGGCGCGGCCGATAAAGCTGCGCGTCAGATACTGCTGCAGCACAAAAATCATCACCAGCGACACGAGACACGGGATCAGCATGCGCAGCGGCAGGTCGAACATTCCGAAATGCAGGCTCGGCCCGATATAGGCGGCTTCGACAAAGCGGTAATCGACACCGAAAATCAGCACCAGCGACACTTCGCCGACGAACAGCAGCCCGAAAAAGAACGCAAGCCCCTGGATCGACTGTTCGCCGCGGCTTTCAAACGCATGGTAGTAGAGCCGGTACACGGCCATCCCGATCACGAAAAACACCGGCGTCATCACAAAGCCGATCAGGATCGGGTCGAGGCCGAAATACGAATTGAAGATGTAGGCCGCGTAGGAGCCGAGCAGGATGAACGCCGGCTGCGCGATATTGGCGATGTCTAGCATGCCGAACGAAATCGTGATGCCGACCGTCACGGCAGCGTAAAATCCGCCGAGCAGAATACCGGCGACGATCGCATTGATCAGCAGATCGAGCGAGATCATCGGGCAGCGGCTTCTAGCGGCCGGGCCGCGGGAGTCGGCACGAATCCGCGGGTGGCGCGACTCCGCCGCGCGCGAGCATCGGCAACATGCTGGGCTTCCTCTCCCGAAATCTCGCTCAGCGCCGCCGATCGAGCAACTCGCGCTATTAGATCAGCAATGGCGCGCGCTGTTAAGCGCCCACGATGTGCGTTCGCAAGCGCCGATTTGTCGCGTCGCGGACAAGCTCGCCGGCATCATTGTCGCAAGCCTGTGATTCAACCCCGCCGGTTTTTGCTCTACGATCGCGATCGCAGGGAACCGGTGGGGCATGGACGGATCGTTCGAACCGCGCGACGAAGACCGCCGGCTGTTGACGGGCGCCGGTCAGTTTCTCGACGATGAGGCTATATCTGGCGCCGCCTGGGGCGTGTTCGTCCGCTCGCCGCATGCGTCTGCCGCGATCCGGCGGATCGATACCGCCGTCGCGCGGTCGCAGCCCGGCATCCTCGCGGTGCTGACCGCCGCTGATCTCGACGCTGCCGGTATCGGGAGCGTCGCGCATGCGGTTCCCGTACCCGGCGGCGCCGGCATGGTCGTGCCGTTCCGCCCCGCGCTGGTGTGCGACGCCGCACGGCATGTCGGCGACGCTGTTGCACTCGTTGTCGGCGACACTGAAGCGGCGGCACGTGACGCCGCGGAACTGGTCGAGATCGACTATGAGCCGCGCGAGGCGGTGACCGATGTCGCGCGCGCCGTGCTGTCTGGCGCCCCCCGGATTTGGCCTGAAGGGGCCGGCAATGTTGCGCTCGATTGGCACGGCGTCGGCGCCGATCCGGCCTCGCGTGAGGAATTGCGGCGGATCTTCGCGGGCGCGGCGCATGTCGCTCGCGTGCACCTGATCAACCAGCGCATCGTCATGGCACCGATGGAGCCGCGCGGTGCGCTGGCGCTCTACGACCCGGCGGACAATCGCTATGTGCTGCACGTCGCTTCACAGAGCGCCTATGTGATGCGACAGCATCTGGCACGCACTCTGGGCGTGCCCGCCGACAGGATACGCGTCATCAGCCGCGATGTCGGCGGCGCCTTTGGCATGCGTACCGCGGGCTATCCCGAATACCCACCGCTGATGCTGGCGGCAAAGCTGCTGGGGCGGCCGGTACGCTGGCGCTCAACCCGCCAGGAAGGTTTTGTCAGCGACAATCAGGCCCGCGACACCGTCATCGACGCGGCGCTGGCGCTCGACGACACCGGCCGATTTCTGGCGCTCGATATCGATGTTTTGGCCGCGCTCGGCGCCTACCAGACATCGCACGGCGCGTTTATCGCCACGGTCAATTTCGCGCGATGTCTGCCGTGCATGTACGATATCGACAAGATCGGCCTGCGCATCCGCTGTCTGTTCACCAACACGGTGCCGACCGGTCCCTATCGCGGCGCTGGCCGTCCCGAGGCGAATTACGCGCTGGAGCGGCTGGCGGATGAAGCAGCGCGGGTCAGCGGCATCGAGCGCATCGAACTGCGCCGGCGCAACCTGATTTCGTCCGAACGGATGCCCTACAAGACCGCCGTCGGCACCCGCTATGACAGCGGTGATTTTCCCGCGATGCTCGAACACGCGCTGAACAGCGCCGATGCCGTGCATTTCAAGACGCGTGCCAAAGCGACGGCACAGGCCGGCAGACGGCGTGGCCTTGGCGTTTCATGTTTTCTCGAAATCGCCGGAGGACAGCCGGGTGAGGGCGCTTCGGTCGGGTTTCCCGGCGGCAGCAGGTTGCTGCTGGCGATCGGGGTGCAGGCGAGCGGGCAGGGGCATCGCACCGTCTATCGCCGCCTGGTCGCCGAGCGGCTCGGTATCCCGGTGTCGCAGGTCGAGTTTACCAACGGCGACAGCGATGACGAGGTACCCAGTGCCGGCGCGGTCGCGTCGCGCTCCACGATGTCGGTCGGTGGCGCCGTCGCTGCGGCGATCGACGCGATTATCGAAAAGGGCAGACGCGTCGCCGCCCATGTCCTGGAAGCCGCCGAAGCCGACATCGCTTACCGCAACGGCATCTTTGAAATTGCCGGTACCGATCGCGGCATCCCGCTGTTCGAGTTGGCCGAGCGCGCCGCCGTGCTGGCCCGTGACGGCACGATCGAGGAAAGCCTCGACACCCGCTCGACCTATGATGCGACGCCGTCTTTCCCGAACGGCGTGCACATCGCCGAAGTCGAGATCGACCCCGGCACCGGCGAAGTAAGCCTCGCATCCTATACCGCGGTCGATGATTGCGGGCATGTGCTGCAGCCGGTGCTTGTTGAAGGACAGGTACAAGGCGGCGTCGCGCAAGGCGTCGGACAGGTGCTGCTCGAATGGGGCAATTACGACGATGACAGTGGCCAGTTGCTGGCCGGCTCGTTTATGGATTATGCGATGCCGCGTGCCGCCGATCTGCCCGGCATCGTCAGCGAAATGCACCCGGTGCTGTGCCGAACCAACCCGCTCGGCGTCAAAGGTGTCGGTGAAGCCGGCACAACCGCTTCGCTTGCCGCCGTGATGAACGCGATTGCCGATGCCTTGCCGCCCGGCGCGCCGATCGATATGCCGGCGACACCCGAGCGTGTTTGGCGCGCTCTGCGCTCAAAGCGGCGATCCGAAATCGGCTGACGATCAGAAATAACCAAGGAGGAACCTGGAAATGCTGTTTACCTGTCGCCCTGAAGGCGCGCCGATCCCCGGCCGGTTTCCTGGCCCGGCACACGCCCGCGGCAAATGGTTTTCGGTCGATATCCATTGTCATACGCTGTGCGCGCCGGCGCGTGATCTGGTCGCGGCGGCCAATCTGCCGAGCCAGCGCCACCGGCACGACAGCCCGGAAACCGCGGCTGTCAGCGCCGAGCATCAGAAGCGGGTGCTGCCGCAGGTACTCTCGCTCGAAAAGCGGCTTGCCGACATGGACCATATGGGGATCGACGTGCAGGCCGTGTCGCCGTCGCCCGACCAGACCTATTACGGGCTGCCGGCCGATCTGGCGATCGAGGCGACCCGCCTCGTCAACGACAACATCGCCGACATTTGCGGGAAGCACCCGGACCGTTTTGCCGGCCTCGGCACGGTACCGTTCCAGGCGCCGGAACTGGCGGTCGCCGAGCTTGAGCGCATCACCAAAAGCCTCGGGTTGCGCGGCATCGAAATCGCCGGCAGCGTCCAGGGTGAGGATTTGTCAGCCGAGAAATTCCGTCCGGTTTTCGCCAAGTGCGAAGAATTGGGGCTGGTACTGTTCATGCACCCGACCGGCTTTACTGAGACAAGCCGAATGGGGCCGTGGCATCTCGGTAACCTGATCGGCAACCCGCTCGAATCGACGGTGGCGGTGCATCACCTGATCTTTGGCGGGGTGCTCGACGCCTATCCCGGCTTAAAGCTGGTAATCGCGCATGGCGGCGGCTTTTTGCCGGCCTATTCCGGGCGCATCGACCATGCGGCCGCGGCGCGGCCCGACACCTGCGAGTGCATTCACCACGACCCGACCTGGTATCTGCGGCGGCTGTATTTCGACACGATGGTGTTCACCCACCATCAGCTCGAATACCTCGTCGAGCAATGGGGTGCCGATCACATCCTGATGGGCACGGATTATCCGTTCGACATGGGCGAGGTCGATCCGATCGGGTTTGTCGAAGGCGCCGGCAAGCTCAGCGACGGCGACCGCCGCGCGGTTCTCGGCGGCAACGCGGCGCGGCTCCTCAACATCCCGTTCAAGGTGGCGCAGCGATGAGCAACGTAACGCTGGCGCAGGCCTCGATCATCGTCGATACCGCGCTGGCGAAGGGCCGCGAACTGAAACTGCACCCGCTGACGGTCGTCGTGCTCGATGCCGGCGGGCATCTGGTGGCGATGAAGCGCGAGGATAAATCCGGCATCTTGCGCACCGAGATCGCCACTGGAAAAGCATGGGGCACGCTTGGCATGGGTTTTGGCGGGCGTGAGTTTGCCCGCCGTGCCGCTGCCGGCGGTGTGTTTCTCCAGGCGTTGATGGTGGCGTCGGAAGGCCGGGTCGTGCCGGCGCCGGGCGGCGTGCTGATCCGGGATGGAGCCGGCGACGTCATCGGTGCGGTCGGGATCAGCGGCGACACATCCGACAAGGACGAAGCCTGCGCCGTTGCCGGCATCGCCGCTGCCGGACTGAAGCCCGACACCGGCGATCCTGTCTGAATAAAACCTATCTCGGCAGCGCGACCGGCAACGGTCCCGCTGCGACCACTCGCTGCGCATCGTATTGCGACAGCGGGATGTATTCGCCGGTCAGGCCGTCATATTGCACAACCGCGGCGCCGGCCTGCATCCGGTAGGGGTGTATGCCGGCCACCGGCGGCGTCGGTGGCAAGCCGGCATCGAGGCCGTAAACGCCACTGACCGGCGCACTTTGGTAATGCAGCGTCATCGCCCGGTCGTAACCGGTATTGCGCGGATCAGGCAGCCAGGGATTGTAGACGACGACTGGCGGCGGTGGGGGTGGAGGCGGCAGGTACGCGACCATCGGGCGCCGCCAGCGGTGATAACGGTGGACATAATGCCGGACGTGCCTGACACGCCGATGCCGCCGGGCATTCGGATTGGCCACCGGCGCGTCGCATGCAACCACCATCGGATGAGACATCAGGTTGGCGGTGGCAGAGGAAGCGGCTCGGCTGGCGACCGGACTGAGACATACCAGCAGCAACGCAGTACCAAGCGCGCAGGTCAGTCGCATGATCATCTCCAGCCAGGGCCGCTTTATGTCTAAACAACAAACCCTAACAAAAGATGCCGTTATCTCTCCGCGATATTCAACTCCCGCGAAATCGGACCATACCCTTATTCCCGGCTGCAGGCGGCACCGCCAAGCACGCAGAACTTGGCGCAATGCGGATGATTGAGCGACACGGCCCCGCGCGCGCCTTCTAAAGCCGGCCCCAAATTCCGTTGTTCGTCGTAGGGCAGGAGCGTGCAGGCTACGACGCTCGGCTGCACGGCGCCTTTGTATTTCACGATCATGCGGGATGACGCGCACATGACGCTGTCCGGCGATTTGTGCAGGATGCCCCAGCATGCCTCGGTAATTTCGGGCACGTCGACCGAGGCGTCCATTTCCGGAAAGATCATCAGCGCCACCGGGTCGTCCGCATCGATCGCGATGCCGCGTTCGGCAAAGAGCCGCGCAAAACCCTGGCGCAGCACCGCCTCCGGCTCGCCCGAGAGATACCGGCTCGCGACATTGATCGAAAATCCGTTTTCGGAAAGCCAGCGCAGGCCCGCAATGGTCGGCAACCAGCTACGGCGGCCGCGTTCCAGTTCATGCACCGCCGGCCCGTAATGATCGACCGACACACGGATCGTCAGGCGATCGCCGTACCGCTCGCGCAACGCCAGCAATGCCGCCTTGCATTTGTGCATCGGCTTCATCGCATTGGTTAGCACGATGGCCCGAAATCCGCGCGACAGCACCGCGGCGAGCATCGCCGGCAGTTCCGGGTTCATAAATGGCTCGCCGCCGGTAAAGCCGATAAGGCCGGTGCCGAGCTGGAGCATTTCGATTTCGTTGAGATAGCGGCCGACTTCGCCGACGCTCAGATAGACCAGGCGATCGTTGCGCGGCGACGATTCGATGTAGCAGTTCTGGCATGTCAGATTGCACAGCGTGCCGGTATTGAACCACAACGTATCGAGGGATTTCAGCGCCACATGCGCCCGCTTTTCACCTTTGGCCGTCACCACCGGGTCGCGGAATTTGCGCGGGTCGAGTGGAGGCTTAATTGCAGAAAGCATCTCAGCCATCGGCGGCTCCTTCATCTGACCCAATGTGGCGATCATACTACGAACCCGGCGCGGCGGCGGCCAGGGCCGGTGCCCGCCGAAGCCGAGCCTTGATCGAGGAAATCAGCGATGCCGCCTTCACCCGTTTCGCCGCCCCACCGGCCGGTAACCGTGGTCAGCCATCCGCTGGTGCAACATAAATTGTCGCTGATGCGAGCGCGTGACACCAGCAGCGGCACATTCCGCGCGCTATTGCGCGAAATCAGCCTGTTGCTTGGTTATGAGGCGATGCGAGACCTGCCGCTCGGGGAAACCGACATCGAGACGCCGTTGGAGCCGGCGAGGGTGCCGGTGCTGGCAGGCAAGAAACTGTGCCTGGTGTCGATCCTGCGGGCCGGTAACGGTATTCTCGACGGCATGCTCGAACTCGTGCCGGCGGCGCGCGTCGGGCATATCGGGCTCTACCGCGATCCCCATACGCTGGCGGCGGTCGAATATTACCGCAAGCTCCCCGACGACCTTCCCGAGCGCGACGCCATCCTGCTCGACCCGATGCTGGCGACCGGTAATTCCGCCCTTGCAGCGATCGCGCGTCTCGTCGAAATGCGAGCGCGCTCGATCAAACTTGTGTGCCTGGTGGCCGCGCCGGAAGGGATCGCGAAACTGCACGCTGCCTATCCCGCGGTGCCGGTCGTTACCGCAGCGATCGACCGCTGCCTCAACGAGCACGGCTACATCCTGCCCGGCCTCGGCGACGCCGGTGACAGGCTGTTCGGGACGAAATAATCACCGCCGCAACAGGATTTCGATCCGCCGATTCTGCGCCCGTCCTTCGGGATTATCGGAACCGTCGGATTTGTGGTTGGGCGCCATCGGACGGGTTCGGCCATAGCCTTTTTCGGTGATGTGCGGCGCCCGCTTTGGCGCATGCTGGTCAATCCACGCCGCAACGGCGTGCGCACGCTGGTCGGATAGCGTCTGGTTGTCCCCGTCGTTCCCTGTCGAATCGGTATGGCCGCTGACCATGATGTCGCGCGGATGGTTGGCGACGATCAGCCGCCCAAGCCGGACAAGCACCGGATCTGCACCCGCTTGCAGCGCATCCCCGGACGGGCCGAACAATTCATCCGCCGAAAGGATGATCCGCAATCCACGATCGGTCTTAACGACTTGTAGCGGCGCCTCGTTCGGGCTGGCTTGCGGCTCCGCAGCGGGCGTTTTAGTCGGAGGTGTTTTGGCGGACGGCGAATTGGCGGACGGCGAATTGGCGGGCGGCGAATTGGCGGGCGGCGTTTTGGCAGGTGGTGTTTTGGCGGGCGGAGGCGCGGAGGGCGATGCCGGAGGAGGAGCGGGTGCCTTTTCCGGTTCCGATTTCGGTGCGGGCGTTGCACTTGGAGCCGGAGGCGTTTCCGGTGCCGGCGATGTTTCGGGTTTTGCCGGCGCTTGCGGCTTTTGCGTGGTGTCGGCGGGCGAGACCGGGGCGGCGGGTGCCGGCGGGGTTGCCGCGGCAACCGTCGCTTCCGGCGACAGCCGCGAACGGGCGATCGGTGCAACAGAGGCGCGCGAGGTTGTGGTTCCTGAAGCGCCTGCGGATTCGGCCGGCAGTTTCAGAGAGAGCACCGGCAGCGTGTCATACGGGTTGTCGGATGTACCGGATGTGCCGCGGTTGCTGACCAGGGTCATCGTGGTGCCGGCGGCATCGGCCCGGCACGGAAAAACCAGCGTTGCCTCGAGGCGGTCGCCGGGGGGCACCGTCAAATCCGGGTTCCCCTCCAGCGTCGCGGGCGGCAGCGCGGTGCCTTGCGCATCGAGCAGTGTGAGGCTGCTGTTCTGGTTCAGTTGAATCGCGCGGTCATTGCCGTTCGCTGCCAGCAACGAAACGCCGCAGCCACCGCCGCCCACCCGCACGCTGCTGGCCCGCAATATCGCGCCGTCAGGATGGTTCTCCTGACGCATGCCGGCGTCGCGACCGGCTCCCTCGACCGGGAGGGTGATGTTGAATACCGGAGCGTCGTCATACGGGTTGTCGCTGGTGCCGATGCCGGCATTGCTGGAGAGTCGTAAGACCCTTGTCGTCGGCGCGAGCGGCCCGATAAACACCAGTTCGCCGGCAACCGCGATGCGAGCGGCAATCCGCAGGTCCGGATTATCGGCCGGCGGGTTCAGGTGATAAATGCCGTGCGCGCCGTCGTCGAGGATCAGGCTGCGCGCTCGATTGAGGCGGATATCGCGGTCGCCGGGGTTGGCGATCGTCACCGACAACACAATAGCGTCACTGCGGAAATCGATCGTCTTCAGTGTCAGCGACGCGCCGTCCGGATGCGTGATGCGCCGGTCGATTGCGACGGGCTTGGCCGACGCGGCGGGTATCGCGGGGATCATGCTCAAGCCTGCCGCGATCTGAAGAGCGAGGTAAAAACGGCGCATCCGGGATTGCTGCAATATGGCCTGTGGCGCGATCGGCATCGCGCTGACATAGCACGTTTAGTCTGTCGGTGCGGTCACAGCGGCCAGACACGACGCCGCATTGCTGCGCACCACCAGCCCCGTCTGCGACGTTCCGCCCGAATCAGTGGTTCGCCGGGTGTGATCGCATCCAGAGCGGCCGCCGCTCGCGGCCGATCGCGACAAATTTGCTGCGCTGTTCCGGGGAGAGCGTGGCGAGAAAACTCAGCGTCTGCACGGTGATGTCGCGCTGATAGTCGCGCCGGTCTTCAGATGCCTGATTGAACAGCCGCATGATTTGCGCAGCATCCGCCTGCGGGTGGGCGATTTCTTCCCAGGCATCACCAATCAATGGCGCGATCTGCTCGTGCATCTTTTGGGTTCTGTCGTGCATCGCAACGGCATATTTGTCGAATGCAGCGCGCTGCTGGGGATTGAGATCGAGTTCCGCACGCATCCGGTTATAGCGCTCAGCCATATCGAGGGGCGGCGGAGGCGCATGGATGCGTGTCCACAACGCACCCCCGATAAAGCAGACGTTCAGCGCAACGGAGACGACCAGCAGCGCAATCAGTACACCGCGACGCGGCCAGCCGGCCGCCACATGGTCGGCCGTTGTCACACTCACGTCTGGGCGTCCTCGGTCAAATCGCGCATAAAGCCTGTCGAGGGGTCGAGCATCTCGTGCATAAAGCCGTCATCGTTGCTTTGCCCGAATTGCGCGACAGCGTGCGAAGTATCGACACCGAGCGTGAACCCGAGCCAACCCGCCACCACCATCGCCGCAACAAGGCTGCCCCAGCGGGCGACCCCGGCGAGCCGCGGCGCTTCGCGTTGCGGCTGCGGGAACGGAATGATCTGCGCAGACCCATGTTCGCTGCCGTTCACCAGCGCAAAAGCGCGCTGTGCCATGATTTCCGGCATCGGATCCCAAGGCGCGCTGTCGGGACCGGCCAAAGTCCGGGCTGCGGTGATGTCGCCGGCGGCGTTCCGGTCGGAGGCGATCCAGGTCGCAACCCACTCGTGTTCCTCGGCGTCGAGACGGTCGTCGGCAAAGGCCGCCAGGTCGAGATATCGCTCGGCATCGTCAGCAGCCGCGTCGGTCATCTGGCTGCGCTGCCACACCGCATCGTCGGAAAACTGCCCCCGCTCAGATCGGCCGCTTCCGTCATCCTGCATTACGAACAACTCCTCACATCGCATTCTATGACGAAAAACCGATAATATCCCCGCAACTTCCAGGTTATCAGGCCTGGTCGATCGTGGCCTTAAAATGCGCACGCAGCTTGACCATCGCTTTGTGATGGGCACTGCGCACGGTTTGCGGATCAATGCCAAGCGCACGGGCAATTTCGGCCACGTCCATCTCCTTGTCGTACAGCATCCCGAGGATTTCGCGCTGGCGGGGTGATAACAGCGCCTCCGGCAGTTTGAGCTTGCGGACCGGTTCGACGGGATCAACCGCGAGTTGTGCTTCCGGCACGGCGTCGAGCGGCACCGACTCGGCACGCCGCCGGCGCAGTGCATCGCGCGCGGTGCTGCGCGCGACGATCGTGATCCAGGTCGACAATGCCGCGCGCGCCGGGTCATAGGTGCGCAAAAGGCGGAAATTATCCTTGCACAGGCGAACGAAAACCTCCTGCGTCAGGTCCTCGATGTCGCCTTGTGTGTGCGAAACACCTCGCACCGCGGCAACCACCAGCCCGCCGTAACGGCGAACGAACCCCTTCCAGGCGGTGCTATCGCCGTTCAGAAGTTCCGCAGAAACGGGATTCTCCGCCAATCAGCCCGTCCTATCCCCTGACCGACCGGCGGCGCAGCGTCGATTAGTGGTCAAGGGCAGCAAAGAAATCGTTGCCCTTGTCGTCGACCACGATAAAGGCTGGAAAGTCGACGACCTCGATGCGCCAGATCGCCTCCATGCCGAGTTCGGGATATTCCACAACCTCGACTTTCTTGATGCAGTCCTGGGCAAGGCGCGCCGCCGGGCCGCCGATCGAGCCGAGATAGAACCCGCCATACTTCTTGCAGGCCTCGCGCACCTCGGCGCCGCGATTGCCTTTGGCGAGCGTGATAAAGCTGCCGCCTTCCGCCATGAACGGGCCGACATAACTGTCCATCCGCCCCGCCGTGGTCGGGCCGAATGAACCGGACGCGTAGCCTTCGGGCGTCTTGGCTGGTCCGGCATAATAGATCGGGTGGTCCTTGATATATTGCGGCAGGCCCTCGCCGTTGTTGATGCGCTCCTGCAACTTGGCATGCGCGATGTCGCGCGCCACGATCAGCGTGCCGTTGAGACTGAGCCGCGTCTTGATCTGAAATTGCGACAGCGTGCGGCGGATTTCGTCCATCGGCCGCGACAGGTCAACCTCGACGACCTCGCCGCTGAGTTTCTCCTCGTCGATATCAGGCAGGTACTGCGACGGGTTGGCTTCGAGTTGCTCCAGGAAGACGCCGCCGGCGTTGATCTTGCCGAGAATCTGGCGATCGGCCGAACACGACACGCCGATGCCGATCGGCAGGCTGGCACCGTGCCGCGGCAGCCTGATCACCCGAACGTCATGGCAGAAATATTTGCCGCCGAACTGCGCGCCGATCCCCATGTTGCGAGTCAGCTCCAGCACTTCCTGCTCGAAATCGCGATCGCGATAGGCCTGGCCGAACTTGTTACCGGAAGCGGGCAAGGTGTCGAGATAGCGGCAGCTTGCCAGCTTTACCGTCTTCAGATTCATCTCAGCCGAGGTGCCGCCGATCACGATCGACAGGTGATACGGCGGGCAGGCGGCGGTGCCGAGGGTGCGGATGCGGTCGTCGATGAATTTGAGCAGCGCTTTCGGGTTCAGCACCGCCGGCGTCGCCTGGAACAGAAAGCTCTTATTGGCCGAGCCGCCGCCCTTGGCAATGAACAGGAATTTGTACTGGTCACCCGGCTCGGCGTAGAGGTCGATTTGCGCCGGCAGGTTGTCGCCGGTATTGACCTCCTGAAACATCGACAGCGGCGCGACCTGGCTATAGCGCAGGTTGGTCTCGGTGTAGGTGCGGCGGATGCCGTCCGACAATGCCGCGGCGTCGTCCGCGCCGGTCCACACCTGCTGGCCCTTCTTGCCCATGACGATTGCGGTGCCGGTATCCTGGCACATCGGCAAGACCTTGCCGGCCGCGATATTGGCGTTTTTCAGCAGATCGAAGGCGACGAACCGGTCGTTGGCCGAGGCTTCCGGGTCTTCGAGGATACGGCGCAACTGCGCCAGATGGCCGGGGCGCAGCAGATGCTGGCAATCGACAAACGCCTGCCGCGCGAGCAGCGTCAACGCCTCGGGCTGAACCTTGACGACGCGCTCGCCGTCAAACGACGCAACCGCCACATGGTCACCGGTGAGCTTCCGGTAGGGCGCCTCATCGTGGCCCAGCGGAAATAGCTCATGGAAAGCGGCGTCGCCCATCGCAAGCTCCTAACGAATGACGGGCGCAGAATCTTCCTTTACGCGCCGCCGTCAAGCGATCAGCGGATGGCTCGCAAGCAATCGGCGATGTCCCTCTGAGAGCTAAGCTCCAAAAATGGCGCCGCGCACGTTGACGTGCTCACCTTCGACGGTGCCTTGCGGCTGGCCGCTCGCCGCGACGGTTTCCTTGACCGTAAACGGCGTGTCGCGGATTTCCCAATAGCGGCCCTGGCCCCAGATGCCGACTCCACCACCGGCGCCATCTTCGTAATAGCCGTCGTGAAGATCGACAATGGGCCAGCCGGAAGCGCGCAATGCGGTGACGGTGTCCGCTTCGGCGACGCAGAAGAAATCGGTCTTGCCGCTACCGCCCGCGACGATTGGCGGGGTCGGCCGGCTGAGCTTGACTTGGACTTCGGCGGCGGCCGGCCGCTCACCGCTGTTGCGGACGATAAACATCATGCCGGTTGCCCCATAAATTCAACGATCCGATCGACCAGGGCTTGCGGCTGCTCCAGTTCGGGGTGGTGACCCGCCGCCGCGATCGACGCAAAACGCGCGCCGGGAATCAGGCTGGCATAACGCTGCCCGTAATCCGGCGACACGATGCCGTCCGCGGCGCCCCACAAAACCTGCGTCGGCACCGCGATACGCCGCAGCCAGTGACGCAGCTGCGGATTGTACATATGCGGCCGCCACGCATAGATGCACAGCGCATCCCAGTTGCGCGCGAGGAGGACCATGTCCTCGTCGGTCATTGCCTCGCCGATATCGGCCTGCCAGCCGAGCCCGTATATCCCCTCCGGCCGCTTTGCCGGGTCGTGCCACGCACGGCGCGTCAATTCCGCCGGATTGGTGTTGAAGAAATGGGCGATGTCGCGCTCTTCGCGACCGCTGAGCTTGATCCCGAGCGGATCGACCAAAACCAGCCGGTCGAGCTTCGGGTGTCCGCTGACTGCGACTTCGGCGGCAAGCCAACCGCCAAACGACAGGCCGATCATCACCGCCTTCTCGGGCAGTGCGTCGAGCAGGTCGAGATAGACGTTCACCAGATCGTACATCGTGTCGCAATCATCCGGCCGCGGCGAATTGCCAAAGCCGGGAAGCGACGGCGCGATAACTTCGCCGTGCTCCGCCAGCAGATCGACAAACCGTGCCTTGGGGCTGACCGGGTTGGCGCCGTGCGCCACCACGATCGGGCGGCCGCTGCCGCGACGCAGCACGTCAAGATCAAGCGGTCCGGGCTTCATCGAGTTCATATCCATCGCTGGTTACTTCGCGGCGGCGCGCTGCGCCAGCCAGGTCGTCTCGTCGTCGTCGATCGGCGGCAAATCCTGCAGTTGCGGCAGCACTTCCTTGGCGGCGAGGTTGAAGCTTTTTTCCGCTTCGGCATGCGTCACCAGCCCTTGCCGGGTCATCATAATGACGTGCTGAATGCCGCCGACGCGCCGGCGCAACTCCTTGAGCTGCCGCGCCACGGTGTCGGGGCTGCCGGCAAACATCTGCCCCTGGCCGATCAGCATTTCGGCGTCGAGATTGGTTGGGCGCGGCCGGCGCGACGCACCTGTCCGCCACGCCGCCGGCGCCATCTCCGGCGCGACGTTGCCCGGCTGAAACTTCGAGAATTGCGGCGAGCTTTTGATGCTGACGGTCAGGAACCAGGCGATCTTCTGGCCGATCCGCAAGCCCTCCTCGTCAGTATCGCCGACATAGGCGAAGGCCATGTACGAGAACCGGTCTTCAGGTGCCCGCGGCATATGCGCCTCGGCGCGCGCCTGCTTGTAGGCGTTGAACGCCTGCCGGGTGCGGTCATAACCGCCGAACAGCAACGTGTTGATGATGCCACGGCGGCCAAGTTCGGCGCAGGTCGGCAGATCGCTCGTCGCCGCCCAGAAATCCGGGCGCGGCTGCTGATAGGGGCGGGGCCAGATATTGACGTGCGGGTGGCTGTAGAACTTGCCTTCCCAGCTGAACGGCCCGTCTTGCGTGACCAGCGATTTCTCGATCAGGTCGATCGCTTCCCATTCGCGCTCGCGGATGCGCATCGGGTTGGCGTCGCCCGAAACCATCTCGGTCGCGCCGGATTTGACAAAGCCGATTTCGAGCCGCCCTTTCGACAGCACGTCGATCGTCGCATATTCCTCGGCGATCCGCACCGGGTCGGGCCGCACGGTGACGAGCGTGCCAAGCGACAGAATGCGGACCTTGCGGGTCAGCCGTGCCACGACCCCGGTGATGACCGGGCTCGCGGCCCACAGATTATTGATCCCGGAGTGGTGTTCGTTGGTGACGATGTTGAGGCCGATATCGTCGCAGAGCTGATACTCGTCAAACACCTCGTCGTAGAGCTGCGCAGCGATTTTCGGGTCGCAGTATTTGTTCGGCAGGCTGGCGCGCACCGATTCAGCCTGGTCGAGCACCTCGGCAGGAACGAACGGGTAGGGGTTCTCGCAATGGTTCCAGAGTTCAATTTTTGCTTGCTGGTCGATTTTAGCTTGCTGGTTCATCTCGGCCTCCTGGCGCCGATCGATCACGCGACCACATCCTCAAGCGGCTTGCCGGCCGTTTCGGGTGCGATAAACAGAAAGATGAATGCCAATACAAACATGATTCCGGCAGCAAACGAAAAGCCCCGCGAAATGTGCGTGAGGTCGTTGCCGGCAAGAAGCGGCGGAATGGTCGGCGCCCAGCTTGCGGCGAGACCGACGAACAGCGCGAAGCTACCCTGTACCGAGCCGCGAATCTGGGCCGGAAACAGCTCGGTCACATAGGCAAAGCTGCCTGATCCGTAATGCGCCGTGATGAAGAAATTCATCGCAAGGCCGATCCAGAAAATGGTGTCCGGTTCCCAGCGATGCACAATCACCGCAACCATGCAGCCGCCGCCCAGCACCGCGAAGATCGGGATGATCTTCTTCTTGCCGAACCGGTTGGCGAGCCACCCGCAGATCCAATAGGACAGCGTCGACACGCCAAGCCATATCGCGATCCAGTGCGTCGATCGCACATATTCGATTTTCAGTTCGTTGACGAGCCAGGCTGTCTGCCACGCGGAAAATCCGGGGTAGGCCAGCAGGTATAAGGTCAGGATCACAAAAGCCAGAGTCGCCCGTCCGGGATAGATTTTCCACGGTAGCAGCAGGTCGGGACGCTGCCGCTTGCCCTCACGCGCTCGGCTCGCTTGCGCCGCGCGGAACCCCGGCGTCTCGCGCAGTTTCCAGAACGCCACCGCAAACAGGACGAAGCACGACGCCTCGATAAAGAACATCGAGCGCCAGCCCCACATCGGGATCAGCACGCCCGCCAATAGCGCCGAAACAGAATAGGCCAACGGCACGGAACTGTTGAGGAACGACAGAAAAAATACCCGCACCCGCGTCGGCACCGACTCCGCGAGCACCATATAATTGATCGTGCCGGTGTTGCGCGGCACCTGCGCCAATGCCTGGAGCACGGCAAGCTGCATAAAGGTCTGCGCCAGACCGATCAGCGGCGCGAGGATCGAATACAGCAGCAACACGGTCAGAAACGCGATCCGGCGCCCCCAGGCATCGGCAATGATCGGCACGCTGATCATGCCGATCATCCCAACCCAGTAGCCAATCGTCTGGATCAGCCCGATCTGCGCCGGCGTAACGCCAAATTCCTTGATGATCAGCGGCAGGCCCAGGCTGAAGGCCCGGGTTTCCTCGCCGAGGAAGACATTGCACATGAACGTCAGGGCGATCACCAGGATGACGTAGCCTGTGACCTTTGCCGGTGCGGCGGACGACGCGCCCTGTTCATCGCTCGCGGCAACCGCACCGATCGCACGCGCTTCACTCATCGTCGTAAACCGCAACAGCGCCGACGGCGCCGACCGGCGTTCGATTTGGCGTAAATTGACCCCGCCCCACGAATTGCATTCCCCCGTTTCGTAACCGCGATAGTTCGATCATATATTTTCGCGCGTCACAACCTCGAAAATATATATTAAACCCAAACGGTGGGCTGGTACGCTGAGTAGCCCTGCCAAGGCAGACGAGGCAAATGGACGCGCCCCGCACACTCGCCACATCGATTTATGCGCAGCTGCGGCGCGATGTCCTGCGCGGCGTCTTTCGTCCGGGCGAGCGGCTGCGGATCGAGGCCTTGTGCGAGCGCTATGAGGTCGGGGCGACGCCGCTGCGTGAGGCGCTGAACCGTCTGTCGGCGGAAGATCTTGTGGCGCGCGAGGAACAGCGCGGCTTTCGCGTCGCGCCGGTTAGCACCGGTGATCTCGAAGAATTGACGAAGACCTGCTGCTGGATCAGCGAACTGGCGTTGCGCGAAGCAATCCGCAACGGCGACGGCGGATGGGAGGAGGGCGTCGTGCTGGCGGCGCATCGCCTGTCGCGCGTGCCGCGGGAAGGAGCGGAGGGCTACAGCTCGTTCAATCCAGAATGGGAGGATCGACACCGGCGCTTTCACGTGGCGTTGATCGCCGCGTGCGGTTCGCGCTGGCTGATCGATTTCTACCAGATGCTGACCGACCGCAATACGCGCTACCGCTATCTCGCATTTGCCGATGGATCGGAACCGCGGGACATCGAAGGCGAGCATCGGGCGATCGTCGAGGCGGCGCTGGCGCGCAATGCCGACAGCGCCGTTGCGGCTGCCAATGCACACATTCGCCGCACCGCCGACAGTGTTGCGGCGCGCGAGGCGGCGTTTTCCAACGTGGCGACGCTGCCTGCTATCGCCGACTAGCCGGGGCCGCTGTTACCGTTTCCGGAAGCTGTCGAGGGTTACTACATCGGCTGTCGTTTTTTTGTCCGCCGGGGAGGTGGCTGGGGACGTGGCGGGCGACGTGTCCTCGGGCGGGGTGCCCGCAGAGGGCAGCGCCGTTTCGGTCTTTACCAGCGTTGCCGGCGCCGCCGCTGGTGCTTCGGGACTGGCGAATTCGAGTGCGAATTTGACCGACGGGTCAGCAAAGCTGCGTATCGCCGCAAACGGGATCACCAGCCGCTCGAGCTGCCGATGAAAGCTCAGCGTGACCGAGAACCGTTCCTCGGTCACCTCGAGGTCCCAGAACTGGTGCTGCAGGACGATGGTCATCTCGCCGGGATATTGCGTGCGCAGCGAATCCGGCAACTCGACGCCCGGCGCCTCGGTGGCAAACCCGATATAGAAGTGATGCGCGCTGCGCAGCCCTTCGCGCGCCGCACGCCGCAGGGCATCGCGTACGACCCCGCGCAACGCCTGCTCCACCATCGTATCGTACTGAAATAAATCCTGCGCCATCGCCCCTCGC
This sequence comes from Allostellaceae bacterium, assembly GCA_036268425.1. Classification (GTDB taxonomy): domain Bacteria; phylum Pseudomonadota; class Alphaproteobacteria; order ATCC43930; family CGMCC-115725; genus DATARH01. The sequence goes on along the minus strand of DATAUE010000149.1, from coordinate 305,898 downwards.
CGACCGCAGCAACCCCGAAGAGCAGCAAGCCCTGGAGAAATAAGTGAGGGGCTTCTGTTGCCCGGTGCCCCTCGAACCGCGAGTTACCTGTTAGCTTCACCCCGTGAAGGGTTAGGCCGCAAGTGCCTCATGTGCGAAGTTATCGTTCGCAACTAGGTTTGTGACCCGATATCGGTGGTATCATGCCGAGCGAAAACAATACCTTTACTACGCGCGTCGAGCCTATTTCGCCCCCGTGAGCCGCCGGAACCCGCAATCGGGTCCGGCGGTGAATGGTGGAGGCGCCGGGTACCGCCCCCGGGTCCGCAACGCTTATTCCGTAAGCCATTTATCGCCATAGTCGGTTGCCCGACGATGAAGATATAGGGTGGAGGCGGTGCGAACGCAATCGGGCGGGCGGTTCTCGCCGTCGAGTCGCTTGATGCCGGTAGAGAGATGCAATTTTCCAGGCGTTTGCCACCCAGGGGGCCTGGGGATGACGTTCACGCTTGCTGCCGTCCCCGGCACCTTGTCATGCTGCGATGCGCCGTCGCCGGTGCTCGACCCCTCCAGGGCCATAACCAGGCAATGCCACTAACTCACGAACAGCGCGAGGAAATCGAGGCCGAACGCAGCGCCCGCCGGCAGACCCGGCGCGCTACCGTGCCGGCGCTTGAAGAAATCCTCTACGAAGCCCTTCCGGTGCTGGATCACGGTTTTGTCCGGGTCGTCGACTATATGGGCGATGACAACGCGATCGTGCAGGCGGCGCGCGTCTCCTATGGTCGCGGCACGCGGCGGGTCAACGAGGATCGCGGCCTGATCAACTACCTGATGCGGCATCGCCACACGACGCCGTTCGAGATGTGCGAGATCAAATACCACGTCAAACTACCGATCTTCGTGGCGCGGCAATGGATCAGGCACCGCACCGCCAACATCAACGAATACTCGGCGCGCTACTCGATCCTGGACAAGGAATTCTACATCCCGGCGCCGGAGCACCTTGCCGCCCAAGCGACGACCAACCGCCAGGGACGCGGCGACATGCTGCAAGGTGCCGCAGCCCGCCGCGTGCTCGACCTGCTGCGCGAGGACGCCGAGCGCGCCTATGCGGGCTACGCCGACATGCTGAACGAGGACGAGACCGGTGCTCCGCGCGACCCGGCTTGGCCGGGCCTCGCGCGCGAACTGGCGCGGATGAACTTGTCGCTGAACTATTACACGCAATGGTACTGGAAGAGCGATCTGCACAATCTGCTGCATTTCCTCAGCCTGCGCGCCGACCCGCACGCCCAGTACGAAATCCGCGCCTATGCCGAGGCGATGCTGGCGACAGTCGAGTGCTGGGTACCGCTGGCACATGCCGCCTTTGTCGAATATCGCATGAATGCCGCCCATATCTCCGCCACCAGCCTCAAGGTAATCCGCCGCCTGCTGGCCGGCGACACGGTCGATCAGGCATCGAGCGGTCTGTCGCCGCGCGAATGGCGGGAGCTGATGGCGACGCTCGGACGCTGAGAGGAAGGACGATGCTGGAGCTGCGGCCAAACTGCGAATACTGCGATAAGGACCTGCCGCCCGACGCCATTGAAGCCCGCATCTGCTCGTATGAGTGCACGTTCTGCGCCGATTGCGTCGAAACGCACCTATCGAATGTTTGCCCGAATTGCGGCGGCGGGTTTGTGCCACGGCCGATCCGGCCCGCGACGGAGCCCCGGTCCGGCGTCAGCCGAGTCCGGCAACCGCCATCGACGCAGCGCCGCCAGCTCAAATACGATCGCGCCGAAATCGCGGCACTTGTCGCGCAGCTTCGCGACATCCCGCCGGAGAACCGTTAATCGTCAACCTGGGACTTTTCAGGCAATCCCGGCATTCCGGCTGGATCACTGAGGTCGGCGAGCGCCGGATGGGTGTAGCGAAGCTTCACAAACCGTGCTTGGTCCAAACCGCCCGAACCTGCTCGTCGGTCGCAAATTTGCCACGGGCAGCAGCGTCTCGGGAAGCTGTGGTCGCCGCATACGCGCCTCGGCCGTGAGCACGACAGCCGCCCGATCATCCGCTCCGGTCAACCGCAGAAGAATGCAAGCGATGGCCGCCTTTCGGTATTCTGTCCGGAGGCGCCGCATCATTCCACCACGATGCGCGGCGCGGTGCGGCGGGCCGGGGTTTCGCCTGACACCTTCCCCCATACCCGGGCGGCGATGTCGCGGAAAGTCTGGGCGTAGGACGAATCCGGCTGCACCACGGTGATCGGCGTGCCTTCGTCGGAGGTTTCGCGGATTACCAGATCGAGCGGCACCTCGCCGAGGAAGTCGGTGCCGAGGCGGGTGGCCTCGCGACGGGCGCCACCGTGGCTGAAGACGTCGCTGCGCTCGCCGCAATGCGGGCACAGGAAATAGCTCATATTCTCGATGATGCCGAGCACCGGCACGTTGACCTTGTTGAACATCTGCAGGCCGCGGCGCGCGTCGAGCAGCGCAATGTCCTGCGGCGTCGAGACGATGACCGCGCCGGCCAGCGACACCTGTTGCGACATGGTCAGTTGCGCGTCGCCGGTGCCGGGCGGCATGTCGACAATCATCACATCGAGTTCGCCCCAGGCGACATCGCGCAGCATCTGCTGCAATGCGCTCATCACCATCGGGCCGCGCCAGATCATCGCCGTGTCTTCCGGCACCAGAAACCCGATCGACATGACCTTGAGCCCGTAATTCTGCATCGGTTCGAGGATCTTGCCGTCGGCCGAGGAGGGGCGTCCGGAAATGCCCAGCATGCGGGGCATCGATGGGCCATAGATGTCGGCGTCGAGCACACCAACCCGCAAACCGTTGGCGTGCATCGCCAGCGCCAGATTGGCGGCGACCGTCGATTTGCCGACTCCGCCTTTGCCCGAGGCGACCGCGATGATCGCCCGCACCCCTGGAACCAGCGCGTTCTTTCCGGAAGCGGCCTGCTGGTGCCCGCCCTGCTGGTGACCGCCCTGTTGGTGCCCGGCATGTTGTGGCGTGGCGTGGCGCGTGGCCGGGCGGGGAGGAGCCGCTTGCCGGGCGGTTTCTGCCGTCAGCACGGCGGTGACGGAGAGTACCCCGGGAAGCGCCTCGACGGCTTGCTCGGCGGCCTTGCGCAGCGGCTCCAGGCGCGCCCCGCGCTCGGGCTCGACCTCGATTGCAAAGCCGACATTGCCGTCGCGGATCACCATGCCCGACACCATGCCGAGTGAGACGATGTCGGCGTTCTTGTCCGGATCACGCACCGCAGTCAGCGCGTCGAGGATCTGCTTTTCAGTAACCGCCATGCCATTGCCTCGTGAACTGCGCCATTTGCGCTCGCGCTGAATGGTGAGAATTTGGGAGCGGCGCGGGCACTTGACAACATCGCCAGCCGCGCCCTCTATCCGGCGGCTGACGGGCGCGTTTGCGTCGAAGCGTCAGCGGCGCCGGCGCGGCCTGAGCGCAGCCGCGGGAGGGACCTGTCTCGATGATCTGGCAGAGTGAGGGCGGTGGTCCCTGGGGCGCCGGGCCTCGCGGCGGCGGTGGCGGACCCTGGGGGGGTGGTCGTGGCGGCAACGGCTCCGGCCCCGGTGGACCGGGCGGCGGACCGCGCGGACCGCAGCTACCCAATTTCGAGGAGATGCTGCGGCGCGGACAGGACCGGTTCCGGCGCACGATGCCGGGCGGCTTTGGCACCGGCACGGGGATCGCGGTCATCATCATCGTGCTTGCGGTATTGTGGCTGGCGAGCGGGTTCTACCGGGTACTGCCCGACGAGGTTGGCGTGGTGCTGCGCTTTGGCGCTTACAACCGCAAGACCGATCCCGGTCTCAACTATCACCTGCCAACGCCGATCGAGACCGTATTGCTGCCGAGCGTCACTCACATCAACCGGATCGAGATTGGCTATCGCTCGAACGAGTTGCATGGCGGCGGCAATCGCCAGATCCCGGAAGAAGGGCTGATGCTGACCGGCGATGAAAACATCGTCGATATCAACTTCACCGTGTTCTGGCTGGTCAAGGACGCTCAGGCCTATCTGTTCAATATCCGCGGGTCGGAGGGGACCGTCAAATCGGCGGCCGAGAGCGCCATGCGCGAGGTCGTCGGCGAGACGCCGATCGCACAGGCCCTCGCGGAAGGTCGCGGCAAAATCGAAACCGATACACAGCATCTGCTGCAACAGATTCTGGATTCGTATCATGCCGGGATCGAGATTACCCAGGTGCAGTTGGCCAAGGTCGATCCCCCCACGCCGGTTATTGATGCGTTCCGCGATGTGCAGCGGGCACTTGCCGATCGCGAGCGCCTGCGCAACGAGGCCGAAGCCTACCGTAACGACATTCTGCCGAAGGCGCGTGGCGCCGCGGTGCAGGTGCGACAGGACGCCGAAGCCTATAAGGCCGAGATCGTCGCCCGCGCCACTGGCGACGCCGATCGCTTTATCGCGGTCTATCGTGCCTACAAGGTGGCGAAGGACGTTACGGTCGAGCGGCTCTACCTCGAAACGATGGAAGAAATTCTGAAGAACAGCAGCAAGGTCATCATCGACAAGCCGGCCGAAGGCCAAAGCGGCGTTCTGCCTTATCTGCCGTTGCCCAACCTGCTGCATACCACGCCGCCCGCGGCCCCGGCGGCATCTGGTAACGCGCCGCCGCCGATACCGAACGTCAGCGGAGGCGCTGACAATAGCGGGGCTAACCCGGCTGGCGGGCGTCACCAATGAACCGGCGCCTCCTTGTCGTTGTCGGCGCTATCCTGATTGCGGCCGGTTTTTTTGCGACCACATCGTTTTTTATCGTCGATCAGACCGAACAGGCGCTGGTGTTGCGGCTCGGCGAGGTGCGCCGGGTGATCCGCGATCCCGGATTGCAGCTAAAGCAGCCGTTTGTCGAAAACGTCGTCTACTACGACAAGCGCATTCTCGATTTCGAACCGCCGCCGGAAGAAGTCATCGTCTCCGATCAGAAGCGGCTCGTCATCGACAGCTATACCCGCTACCGAATCGCCAACCCGCTGATGTTCTACCAGACGGCCGGCAACGAAAGCGGGATGCGCGCCCGCCTGACCGCGCTGGTCAGCGGCAGCCTGCGACGGGTGCTCGGCAATGTCACACTGTCCGATATCCTGTCGCAGAAGCGCGCGGCAATCATGCGGCAGATCCGAGACGAGGTCGCCGAGCAGGCAAAATCCTTTGGGATCGTGGTTGTCGACGTGCGATTGCGCCGCGCCGACCTGCCCGAGGAGAATAACCAGGCGATCTACGCCCGCATGCAATCCGAGCGCGAGCAGCAGGCACGGCAATATCGCGGCGAAGGCGCCGAAGCCGCGCAGACCGTGCGTGCCAACGCCGAGCGCGAGCGTACGGTCATCCTTGCCGAGGCGCAGCGTGATGGCCAGCGCCTGCGTGGCGAAGGTGACGCGCAAGCGGTCAAGATCTACGCCGACGCGTTTAGTCAGGATAAGCAGTTCTTTGCCTTTTATCGTTCGCTGCAAGCGTATCGCAATGCGTTCAACGGGCGCGATACGTCATTCGTGCTGAGCCCCGAGGGCAATTTCTTCCGTTTCTTCCAGGGCCCATCCAGCACTTCCGATTCGGCGGCGGCGGCCTCACCATCTGCGACGCCACCGGGCGGAACTCATTCGCCGTGAGCGGCGAAGCGGCGATGCAGCGCGGCATCCGACGCCCCGGATAATGCGCGACCTCGCCACCGGTCTGGCGCTCGCGATGGTGTTCGAGGGCATTGTTTACGCGCTATTTCCCGAAGGGATGAAACAGGTTACGGCCCGTGTCATTCTGGTTCCGCCGCAGACTCTGCGAACGGTTGGTTTGCTGGTGGCGTCGATCGGGGTCGTTCTCGTCTGGCTGCTGCGTGGGTGAGACGATGTGGCCACGATCGAATCTGGCTTGCCGGCAGCTTCTTTCGTACTGTCGGCTACCCGGCGGCATGTCCGTTGCTGCGGCTTTCCGTCGTGGTCGCGGTGGCTTCGCCGGCCGCTAGGGCACGCACTTTTGATTTGCGGCGGTACCATAGGGATCAGCCCCGAGGAGTTGATAAACGTGTCGTTCGTTTTACCGCGATTGCGGCGCGCGGCCGTCTTGCTGGCCGCAGTTCTGGTGCTCGTCATGCCCGGCGGCTTGCCGACCGCGTGGGCTCGCCCGGCACCCGATAGTTTTGCCGATCTGGCCGAAAAACTGCTGCCGGCTGTCGTTAATATCTCGACGACCCAGACCGTAAAGGCCGAACACCCCGGCGTCGGACCGGAGCGGCCACAATTTCCGCCGGGATCGCCATTCGAGGAATTCTTCAAGGATTTCTTTGACCATAACGGCCAAAACGGCGGGCGGCCCGATGCCAAGCCGCACAAGGCGACGTCGCTCGGCTCGGGTTTCATCATCGATGCCGCCGGCTATATCGTGACCAACAACCACGTCATCGCCGATGCCGACGAGATCACCGTCATCCTGCACGACGACACCAATCTGAAAGCCGAACTGGTCGGGCGCGACACCAAGACCGATGTCGCGGTGCTTAAGGTCAAGACCGACAAGCCGTTACCGGCTGTACCCTGGGGCGACAGCGATCTGTCGCGGGTCGGCGACTGGGTGCTGGCGATCGGCAACCCGTTCGGGCTTGGTGGCAGCGTTACTGCCGGCATCCTGTCTGCACGGCAACGCGACATCAATTCCGGGCCGTACGACGATTTCCTGCAGACCGACGCCGCAATCAACAAAGGCAATTCCGGCGGCCCGATGTTCAACATGGACGGCCAGGTCATCGGCATGAACACCGCGATCTTCTCGCCGTCGGGCGGGTCGATCGGTATCGGATTTGCGATTCCGTCGAATCTGGTCAAGCAGGTCGCCGCGCAGTTGATCTCGGAACCGGACCACACCGTGCACCGCGGCTGGCTGGGCGTGCGCATCCAGGCCGTCACCGATGAGATCGCCGAGAGCCTCGGGCTCGACCGGGCGCACGGCGCGCTCGTTGCCAGCGTCAATGATAACGGCCCGGCGCAAACCGGCGGCATTCAGGCCGGCGACGTGATCCTGACCTTCGACGGCAAGACCGTTCCTGATATGCGCCATCTACCACGGCTTGTCGCGGAATCGACGGTCGGCAAGACCGTACCGGTCGTGCTCTGGCGCAAGCGGCAACAGACGACCGTACAGGTCAAGGTCGGCAAGCTCGACGAAACCGAGCAGGTCAGCGCGACTAAAGAGACGCCGAAGGATAAAGGGGCGGGTGATGATGCCGTCACGGTCACGACGCTCGGCCTCAAGCTGTCGAATATCACGCCTGATCTGAAAGAAAAATTCTCGTTGAGCGACGAAAAGGGTGTTGTCGTCGTCGATGTCACGAAGGACGGGCCGGCCGCGGAAAAAGGGTTGCGTCCCGGCGATGTGATCATGGAAGCGGCGCAGGAAGAGATCAAAAGCGCCAGTCAGGTCACCGGCAAGATCGACGACGCGAAACGCGCCGGCCGCAAATCGATCCTGCTGCTGGTCCAACGGCAGGGTGATTTGAGGTTTGTTGCGCTGCGTCTCGACCAAAGCTGAGACGTCACGGCTCAGCCGGGCATGAGCTCGTCGGCGCGATAACCCTGGGCGTAGAGAAGGCCGGTCAGGTCCGCGTGGTCGATCCGCCAGCGGGCAGCAGCGGCGACCGCCGGCTTGGCGCGAAAGGCAATGCCAAGCCCCGCGGTTTGCAGCATCGGCAGATCATTGGCGCCGTCCCCGACGGCCAGGGTCGCACCCGGCGACAGACCGTGTTCAGCGACAAGGCCAAGCAGCGTGTCGCGTTTGGTGTCACGCGTGACGATCGGTTGCCGCACGGAGCCGACAATCTGCCCGGCGGCAACCTCCAGATAATTGGCGACGACACGGTCAAACCCGAGTTCGGCAGCGATCCGGTCGGCGAACACCGCAAAGCCGCCGGAAACCAGCGCAGTGCGCACGCCGTTCGCGCGCAACGTCGCGAGCAATGCTCGTGCCCCCGGCATCAGCCGGATGCGCGCCGCGACCTCGTCGAGCACGCTGTCCGGCAGCCCCGCCAGCAGCGCCACACGCTCGGCGAGTGCCGCGGTGAAATCGAGTTCGCCGTTCATTGCGCGCCGGGTGATGTCGGCAACGCGTGCGCGCTGCCCGACGTAATCGGCCAGTTCCTCCAGCATTTCGTTTTCGATGATCGTGGATTCGAGATCGGCGACCAGCAGGGCCTTGCGACGGCCCGTTACCTGCTGCACCAGCACATCGATCGCGGCATCGCCGATTTCGGCGCGGGCCAGGGCTTCGGCTGCAACAGCATCCATCTCCGGCAAAGGGATGTCGCATGCGATATCCGGCGCGAGCCAATCGGGAGCCGCACCTCGCAGCGATGCGGCAATTCCGGCCGTTATTCGCGGTAGGATGCCGCCGGCACCGGCAGCACCGGCAATCAACGTCATGACCAGAGCCACGCAATACCTCCATGCCGACTGAGCCAGCCGGTTCCCCGGCGCAGGCACGGCCGCCGGTCGTCGTGATCGCCGGGCCGACGGCGAGTGGCAAATCGGCATTGGCGACCGAGTTGGCCGCGACATTCGCCGGCACGATCATCAATGCCGACAGCCTGCAAATCTATCGCGATCTGCCGATCCTGACGGCACAGCCGGATGCGGCCGCCTTGGCGCAGGCACCGCATCGGTTGTACGGCTGTCTTGATGCGGCGGAGCGCGGCTCGGTCGCGCGCTGGCGCGACGCGGCCTTGGTGGAGATTGACGCCGCGCATGCCGCCGCTCGGCTGCCGATTGTCGTCGGTGGAACCGGCCTCTATCTGCGGGCGCTGAGAGATGGACTGGCAGAAATACCGGCGGTTCCAGCCGCAACCCGTACCGCGGCGACGGTCCTTTATGAAACGCTGGGCGGTGTGGCGTTTCGTAAAGAACTGGCGGTGCTGGATCCAGATACCGCGGCGCGATTGCCGCCGGGCGATCGACAGCGGCTGATCCGCGCCTGGGAGGTAGTGCACGCCACCGGCCGGCCGATCGGCGAGTGGCGGCGGAGGACACCAGACAGCGCGCCTTATCGCTTTGCTTCGATACTGTTGAGCCCACCCCGGGAGGCGCTCTACGCCGCGTGTGACGCGCGGTTTTCGCTGATGATCGCTAAGGGCGCGCTCGACGAGGTCGCCGCATTGGCGGCACGGCAGCTCAACCGGGACCTGCCGGCGATGAAAGCGGTCGGCGTGCCGGAGCTGTTGGCAAGTTTGCGTGGCGAGGTCGGGCTTGAGTCTGCGATCGAGCAGGCACAGCGCGCCACGCGGCGCTATGCCAAGCGCCAGATGACCTGGTTCCGTCATCAGATGGTCGCAGACTTGCACTGGAACGAGCAATATTTGGAAAGTTTGCTGCGCTGCTCACGTCATTTTATTGACCATTTCCTGTTGACCCGCTCAGCCTAGCTGACTAGGGTGCCGCTCCCCGTGCCGGGATAATGCCGGAAAGCGTGGGGAAATTTGCGCTAGGACAAAGAGGAGAGCGCCATGTCGGCCGAGCCGATCTGCGGGGCGGATATTGTCATCAAGGCGCTGGTCGATCAGGGCGTCGATGTCGTATTCGGTTATCCCGGCGGCGCGGTCCTGCCAATTTACGACTCGCTTTTCAAGCACAACGCACTACGCCACATCCTGGTGCGCCAGGAAGGCGGAGCGGTTCATGCGGCAGAAGGTTATGCACGCTCGACCGGCAAGGTCGGCGTGGTGCTGGTGACGAGCGGCCCCGGCGCCACCAATGCGGTGACCGGCCTGACTGATGCACTGATGGATTCGGTGCCGGTCGTCTGCCTGACCGGGCAGGTACCGACGCACCTGATCGGCAACGATGCTTTCCAGGAAGCGGACACCACCGGCATCACCCGGCCCTGCACCAAGCACAATTACCTCGTCAAGGACGTCGCCGACCTGTCGCGCGTCATGCATGAGGCGTTCTATGTCGCACGCAGCGGCCGGCCAGGACCTGTCGTCATCGATCTGCCGAAAGACGTGCTGTTCGCCCTGGGCGCCTATAGCGGCCCCGACCAGGCACAACACAAAACTTATCGCCCGCAAACCTTGCCCGATCAGGGGCGGGTCGCCGAGGCGATCGCCTTGCTGGCGGCGGCGAAAAAACCGCTGTTTTACGGCGGCGGCGGCATCGTCAATTCCGGCCCCGAAGCCTGCGCGCGCTTTACCGAGTTGGTGCGGCTTCTCGATGCGCCCTGCACGCTGACGCTGATGGGGCTGGGGGCATTTCCGGCCAGCGACCCGCATTTCGTCGGGATGGTCGGCATGCACGGCACCTATGAGGCCAACAACGCGATGCACGATTGCGATCTGATGATCGCCGTGGGGTCGCGTTTTGACGACCGGGTGACGGGGCGGCTTAACGCTTTTGCCCCCAATTCCAAGAAAATCCACATCGATATCGACCCATCCTCGATCAATAAGAACGTACGGGTCGATGTGCCGCTGCTTGGCGATTGCGGCGAGGTGTTGAGCGCGCTGATCGCGGGGTGGCGCCGCGCCTCACAGCAGACCGATGGTGCCGCGCGCCTCGCCTGGTGGCGTCAGGTCGATGCGTGGCGCGCCCGCGACTGTTTGCGCTATGACCGCGGCGGTGGCGGCGCGATCAAACCGCAATACGCGCTGGAGCGGCTTTATGCATTGACCCAGGAACGCGACCCTTACATCACGACGGAAGTCGGCCAACACCAGATGTGGGCTGCACAGTTTCTCAAATTCGACAAGCCATACCATTGGATGACGTCGGGTGGTCTTGGCACGATGGGCTATGGGCTGCCGGCTGCGGTCGGTGTGCAGGTAGCGCATCCTGATGCGCTGGTGATTGATGTCGCGGGTGAAGCCTCGATCCTGATGAACATCCAGGAGATGTCGACGATCTCCCAATACCGGCTGCCGGTTAAAATCTTCATCCTCAACAACCAGTACATGGGGATGGTGCGCCAGTGGCAGGAATTGATGCATGGCGGCCGCTATTCCGAAAGCTATACCGCGGCATTGCCAGATTTCGTCAAGCTGGCCGAGGCCTTTGGGGCGACTGGGCTGCGCGTCGAGCGGGCCGACGAACTCGACGATGTGATCCACAAAATGCTCGATACGCCGGGCGCGGTTATCGTCGATGTCGCGGTTGATCAGACGGAAAACTGCTTTCCGATGATCCCCTCGGGTGCAGCCCATAACGAAATGCTGCTCGGTCCGAAAGACAAGGCCGAGCGCCCGGTTTCGGAAGAAGGCATGGTTCTGGTGTAGCGGCGATGTCTTTCTGTTTCTCCGCTATTCCGGGATACCGACGCTAATGGCCGATAACATCGAACGACATACCATCGCCGTGCTTGTGGACAACGAGCCGGGCGTGCTGGCGCGCGTCATCGGGCTGTTTTCCGGGCGCGGCTACAACATCGAAAGCCTGACCGTCGCCGAAGTCGATCGTGGTAACGGCCTGTCACGCATCACGATTGTCACCTCCGGCACGCCGATGATCATCGAACAGATCAAGGCGCAGTTGTCGCGCCTCGTTCCGGTCCACAAGGTCCACGATCTGAGCGAGGAAGGCCCGTTTGTCGAACGCGAGATGGCGCTGATCAAGGTGGCGGGAACCGGTGACTCGCGCATCGAATCGTTGCGGCTCGCCGACATCTTCCGCGCGCGCGTCGTGGATTCAACGATCGAGAGCTTTGTCTTCGAGTTGACCGGCGCGGCCGATAAACTTAACGCCTTTGTCGCGCTGATGGAGCCGCTAGGACTGGCCGAGGTATCGCGTACCGGTGCCGCTGCGATCGCTCGCGGGCCGGGGAAGTTTTGATTTTACCAATGAGGCAGTGAGAAACGGGATGTTGACGAGGCCATAATCGTCGCAAAGCATAAACCGGAATTTAATTTGTACAGAGCGGGTTCAGCCGCAACTCATTGTCTTACGGCCTCACTGGTCAACTTAGCTAAAGGAGACAAAATATGCGCGTGTACTATGATCGCGACGCCGATGTAAACCTGATCAAGGCGAAGAAGGTCGCGGTCATCGGCTATGGCAGCCAGGGCAATGCCCACGCCAACAACCTGCGCGACAGCGGCGCCAAGGATATCGTTGTCGCGTTGCGGCCCGGTTCGACCTCGGCGCAGAAGGCGGAAGCCGCCGGAATCAAGGTGATGAACCCGGCCGAGGCGGCGAAATGGGCGGATGTCGTGATGGTGCTGGCGCCCGACGAGTTGCAGGCGGCGCTTTATAACAGCGACCTCAAGGCAAATATGCGGCAAGGCACCGCGCTGGCGTTCGCGCACGGCCTCAGCATCCATTTCCGGCTGATCGAGCCGCGACCCGATATGGACGTGTTTATGATCGCGCCGAAGGGGCCGGGCCACACCGTGCGCTCGGAATACCAGCGCGGCGGCGGTGTGCCGTGTCTGGTTGCGGTCGAGCAGAACCCGTCGGGCAACGCGCTCGAAATCGCATTGAGCTACGCCTCGGCGATCGGCGGCGGCCGCTCCGGGGTCATCGAAACCAGCTTTCGCGAGGAATGCGAAACCGATCTGTTCGGCGAGCAGTCGGTACTGTGCGGCGGCCTGACCAGCCTGATCGTTGCCGGTTACGAAACCCTGGTCGAGGCGGGCTACGCGCCTGAGATGGCGTACTTCGAATGTCTGCACGAAGTGAAGCTGATCGTCGACCTGATCTATGAGGGCGGCATCGCCAACATGCGGTACTCGATCTCGAACACTGCGGAATACGGTGATTACACACGCGGCGACCGGGTCATCAGCCCCGCGGTCAAGGCCGAGATGAAACGCATTCTCGACGACATCCAGTCCGGCCGTTTCGCGCGCGACTGGGTGCTCGAAAACAATGCCGGCCAGCCGAGCTTCAAGGCAATGCGCCGCGCCGCGGCCGAGCACGACATCGAAAAGGTCGGCGAGCGGCTGCGCGCGATGATGCCGTGGATCGCGCAGAACCGGCTGGTCGACCGCACCCGGAATTAGCTCGTTGGTCTATACGTCGGCCGCCGGTTGCAGGAGTGCAAGGCGTCGAGATGGCCGAGGATAGCTGATAACCCGTGTCAAAACGGCTACGCAATAATCATCAACGGGTACGGTTCGCGCGGACCATTTGCACTGTCCTCTCGCAGGAACCGCAAATGTTCGGCAACAGCCGTGCCGCCGAGCGGCAGATCTGACCGTTGGCACGCCCGCGTGTCCTGCATGTTGCGGCGGAATTGTTTCCCTGGGTCAAAACCGGCGGCCTGGGTGATGTCGTGGCGGCATTGCCGCCGGCTCTTGCCGCTCTGGGAGCCGATATTCGCCTTGTCGTACCGGGATTTACGGCGCTGCTCGACGCGCTGCCGCAGCGGGAGGTCGTGCGGCTGCGCACGCCGTTTGCCGGCGAACGGACGCGGATTGCGCTGGCGACATTGCCGGGGAGCGGGCTGCCGGTCTATTTGATCGATCATCCGGCGTTTTTCGACCGGCCAGGAACCCCGTATCAGGCACTTGACGGCAGCGACTGGCCTGACAATCACCGCCGCTTTGCGCTGCTCGGCTGGGTTGCCGCGGCCCTCGCACAAGGCGCCGACCCCGAATGGCAACCGCAAATCCTGCATGGCCATGATTGGCATGCCGGGCTTGCTCCAGCCTATCTGCGGGCCGCCGGCGCCGCGGTGCACAGTATCTTTACCGTCCACAACCTTGCGTATCGGGGGCAGTATTCGGCAGGCCTCTATGCCGATCTTGCACTTCCGGCCGGGTTCTTCTCGATCGAAGGGGTCGAGTTTTACGGCGACTTTTCGTTCATCAAGGCTGGCCTTTATTATGCCGACCGCCTGACGACGGTCAGCCCGACCTATGCCCGCGAAATCCAGACGCCGCAATTTGGCATGGGTCTCGACGGCTTGCTGCGCAGCCGCGCCGATGTATTAAGCGGCATCCTCAATGGTGTCGATCCGGTGGTATGGGCGCCGGAAACCGACCGGTTATTGCCGCAAGTTTATGGCCTCGACGAGGTCGTTGCCGGCAAGCAAGTGGCGAAAGCCGCACTGGAGCGGCGTTTCGGGTTGCCGGAAATGCCGGGGGCGCCATTGTTCGGCGCGGTCAGCCGGCTGACGCCGCAAAAGGGGCTCGACCTGCTGCTAATGGCGCTCCCCGGATTGATCGAGCGCGGCGGCCGGCTCGTGCTTCTCGGCAGTGGCGACACGGACCTCGAAGCCGGGTTTACGACCGCGGTGCAAAACTACCCTGGCCGTGTCGGCGTCGTGCTCGGCTATGACGAAGTGCTATCGCACCTGATTATCGCCGGCAGCGACAGCATTCTGATGCCGTCGAGGTTCGAGCCCTGCGGCCTGACCCAGCTCTATGCCTTGCGCTACGGCGCGTTGCCGCTGGTGCGCCGCACCGGCGGCCTCGCCGATACGGTGATCGACGCGAATGCGGTCACGCTGGCGGACGGCACCGCGACCGGCTTTGCGTTCGACGACGAAACCCCCGCAGCACTGCTCGTCACGATCCAACGCGCCATCGCACTATATGGCGACCGCGCGATCTGGCAGCGCGCGATACAACAGGCGATGACCCGCGACTTCAGCTGGCAGTCCGCCGCGCGCGACTATCTCGCTCTATATCGCGGGCTGGTGCCTGTCGCATAAGCCGAATTTCAAAGCGATCTATTAATAACGCCTGCGGTGGCGACCGATATGGCGGAGGCCGGCCCCACTTCTGCTGTGGATTACGGCCTTCGCCAGACGGCAGAGCTATTGTTTCTGGAGCTGGAGTTTCACGCTCCCAAAATCGTACCGGCCGGGATGTCGACCTCGCTCGACTTGACCTTTGCACCATCGCCAAGACGCACGCGGGAGACTTCGATAAAGCCGCCCTGGCCATGAATGCGCATGCCCTCGGGGCCTGCCGAAACGACTTCGCCGAGCTTTTTGCCGCGCACCGCACCAAAGGTAGGCGCCATGATTTTCTTCGCGTCAAACAGGTACAGTTTCTGGTCGCCGTACATCGTCCAGGCGCCCGGCGCCGGGTTGCAGCCGCGAATCAAATCGTAGGTAAAATCGACATGCGTCGCCCAGTTGATGCGCGCCTCGGCGTCTCGCACCCACCCTTCATAGGTCGCGGCGTCCTCGTCCTGGGTCCATTCCGTGGCGCGGCCGGCGGTAACCAGATCAGCGGCCTGCACGAGAGCCTCGACGCCGAGCGGGAAAATCTTGTCGAAATATAGGGACGCCGACGTATCGTTCGGCCCGATTGCAATACGCTTTTGCAGGATAACCGGTCCTTCGTCGAGACCGGGGGTCGGCCGGAAGATCGTCAGTCCGGTTTCGCTGCGGCCACGGATGATCGCCCACGGAATCGCCGCCGGCCCGCGATGCAGCGGCAACAGCGACGGGTGAAACTGGATCATCCCATGTTTCGGGATCGCGCAGAACTCCGGCGGGGCGAACAGCAGCACATACGCCATCACCCCAATATCGGCATCGAGCGCCTTTAGTGCCTCCTGGGCTTCCGGCGCCGAATATTTCGGGAAGCGGAAGACCGGAAATTTCTGTTCCTCGGCCGCAGCGACCAGGGGGTCGGGCCGCGCCCCCGGCTTTTCCGGCGCCGCGAATACGCCGACGATCGTGTCGCCGCGCGCGACGAATGCTTCGAGCACGGCTTTACCAAACGCCTGTTGACCGACGATGACGATGCGCATGTCGCCTCCCTTGACCTGCAATGACCCTCTGACCGGCAGATTTCCATGCGGAATGCCCGGCGGCAAGCCTGTCGCGCAGGCGTTGTGGCTCGGGCGCCGTGAGCCAATGGCGTTATCCGGCCCGTCGCGCTAGTATTTCCGGACGCCGACAACCCACGCGATGGTTCAGCAATGTCTCTGATGCTCAGGCCGCTCCTTTATGTCGCAGCGCTTGCGACACTTGCCGCGTGCATGCCGATGGCCGGGCCGGGCGCGAACGACGCCGGACGCTTTCTGGTCTATTTCGACGAATTCAGCGCCAATCTGACGCCCGAGGCCAAAAAGGTTGTTGCGGACGCGGTGGCCCAGGCAAAGGCGACACAAGCGCACGGTGTCCGCATTGAAGCGCGCGCCAGCGCCACCGGGTCGCCGCAAGCCAATCAGCCGCTCGCCCAGACGCGCAGCCAGGTGGTGGCCGACGAACTGGCGAAGGACGGTCTCAATCCGGCGACCTTCAGCCAGGTTTCGGTCGGCCAGACCGGCTCCGGTGATCCAAGCGTCGCGGATCGCCGGGTCGATATCGTCTTGCTGCGCTGATTCGCAGAGCCGAGCGCGGCCGCTATTTTTTGGCGGCCAGCAATTCGCGGAGGCCGCGCAGCGCCAGTTCATAACCGGCGATGCCAAAACCCGCGACGACGCCTTGGCTGACGCCGGCGGTCTGCGATGCCGGACCGCGGCGGATCGGGTTTGAGATGTGCACCTCGATCGTCGGAAATTTTGCCTGCGAAATCGCGGCAACAATCGCCGGATAGCCCGTGCCGAACGCCGCCGGGTTGAAGATCGCCGCATCGAAATTGTGGTCGATCGCGTCATAGATCTTGTTGACGATCTCGCCTTCGATGTTCGAGTGAAAAATCTCGATGTCGACGTTGAGGTCCTTGGCGTAGGCGCGGATGCGCTCGTCATATTGCGGCAGGGTCATCGGGCCGAAGATTTCAGTCTGCACTTTGCCGCGCATGTTCATGCCGGCGCCGTGGATGATCAGGATTTTCGGCATTGCACTGTCTCCTTACGAATTGCCCATGCTGATTGCCCGCAAGGGTACGGGAAGGCTTCTCGCCGTGACAACAGCGATCGGCAGAAATCAGATGGCTATGTTGCCTCGGCCTTGATCTGACGTGCCGCGTCTTCGGCGGCCCGCATGCCAAAGACACACGCCTTGATCAGCCCGCCGACATAACCCAGCGCGCCGCCGCCTTCGAGGCCGCCCGTGCAACCGCCGGCGGCGTACAGCCCGTCGATCGTCGAGCCGTCCGGCCGGCGTACCCGGCCATGTCCGTCGATGGCGATGCCGCCCATCGTATTGGTGATGCCGGGGCAGATCGGGATCGCATAGAACGGCGCGGTTTCGACCGGCCTCGGCTGTCCGCTTTTCGCCGAACGCGGCGGCGACAGGGTTGCGCCATTACCAGCCCGGACGGCCTCGTTATACGCAGCGACGGTCTCGGCTAGAGTGTCCTGGTCGATCCCGGCAAGGCGCGCCAAATCCTCAAGCGTGTCGGCCCGGTGCAACGTGCCGCCACCCCGTTCGAGCTGCGGATTGGGGGGTATCTGCGCCGAGCGCCCGGCATTTTCCCACATCGTTGCATCGCAGACCACGATTGTACCGAGCGGGTTTTCGAGCCGCGCCAGATCGTTGGTGATCGAGATGCCGCCAAGCCCCTCATCGAGCAGGCGCCGGCCGTTGCGGTCGACGACGATAGCGACCGTCGCCACCGCATCAATCTGCGGGTAGGGCCACAACCCGTCATTCTCCATCGCATCCAGGCTCAACAAATGGCCGTAAAAACGATCGAGCCGCGTCATCGCGGCGCCCGCCAACTCGGCCATGCGCAGCCCATCACCGATCGCACTGCCGGCATGCCGCTGGAGCACGAGCTCGGGGCGCGGCCCGATATATTGCCGGAACAGATCAGGGTCGCCGGGAAACCCGCCATCGGCGATGACGACGGCGCGGGCCGCGACCGATAGATCGGCGCCATCGCGTCGTGCCGCGATCCCCGCGCAGCTTCCACCGGCCATCTGCAACGCGGCGGCGCGGGTGTTGAGAAACATCCGGCCCTGGCGCTCTTCGAGCCGCTCGCGCAACCGGGTGATCATCCGGTCGGGACCGCGCTCCTGCCAGTCCTGGCCGGCAACTGCCGCGCGGGGCGGTCCCAAGGTCCAGCGGTGCCAACTGATCGGGCTGGCGCTGGTGAAATTCGCACCTTGGCTTGCGAGCCAATCAACAGTGCGGGCGCAATCCTCGGCGATCGCCGCGGCAAGCTCGGGTTCAGCTTCGCCGCCAGTGGCGCGGTTGATCGCCGCGACCAGTTCGGCCGGATCAAGGCCAACATCATGGTACGACACATGAAAAATGCCGCCAGCCCAACGCGAGCTGCACAAATACCGATCGTCGGCACCCTTTTCGAGCACCGCGGTGCGCAGGCCCAGTTCGGCGCCGCGGACGGCTGCCACCAACCCGGCAAAGCCGCCGCCGATCGCCACGAGATCGAATTCGGGGTTTACGTTCATCATCCTATCCTGCTGCGGTCAAAGTCATGGCGTCGACCGATACTCGGCCCTCGGCGCGTTGCCAGCCAGCATGACTGAATTGCGACAATGCCGTATCTTTAAGCACCGCGGCACAAGCTATCACAGGGTCGGGAGGAGTTCTCGGCAATGCCTGTTTCGGTCCGTCAGATACACCCCATGTTTGTGGGCGAAATAGCCGGGGTCGATCTGCGGCAGAGGCTGACGCAAGACGAAATCGCGGCGATCGATGCAGGCATGGACCGCTATGCCGTGCTGGTGTTCCGCAACCAGAACATCAGCGATGAACAGCAGATCGCCTACACGCGGAATTTTGGCGAGATCGAAAATTCGGCCGGCGGCAACGTCACAAAGCCGCACGAAAAACGGCTCGACGCCCTTATGAACGATGTCTCGAATCTCGGGCATGACCACAAGCCGCTGGCGCGCGACGACCGGCGCCGGCTGTTCAATCTCGGCAATCAGCTCTGGCATTCCGACAGTTCGTTTCGTGCGGTGCCGGCGAAATACTCGCTGCTCTCTGGGCGTGTCGTTGTCGACAAAGGCGGCAATACCGAATTCGCCGATATGCGGGCTGCGTATGACGCACTCGACCAGGAGACCAAGGATTTGATCGAGGGTCTGGTTTGCGAGCACTCGCTGCTTTATTCGCGCGGTCTTCTCGGTTTTACCGAATTGTCGGCGGAGGAACGTGCGGCGTTCCGCCCGGTGCGGCAACGCCTGGTACGAACTCACCCGGTCACCGGGCGCAAATCGCTGTACCTGGCCTCGCATGCCGGGACGATCATCGGCTGGCCGATGCCCGAGGCACGAGCGTTTCTGCGCGAACTCAACGAGCACGCGACGCAGCCGCAATTCGTCCATTCGCACCAATGGCGGCAATACGATCTGGTGATGTGGGACAACCGCCAGACGATGCATCGCGTCAGGCGGTTTGACGAATCGCTGATCCGCGACATGCGCCGCACCACGGTCGCCGGCGACGCGCCGACCGCGGAGCAGGTTTTGGCTGCGTGAACATCGACCCGGGCGGCCCCAGGGGGAGTGGGAGGTGAGGGGGGAAGCGTTCGTCCCCGTGCCCAATCGGGGCATGATCACGATCTCGATCATGCTGGCGAACATCATGCAAGGGCTCGACAACACGATCCTCAACGTCGCCCTGCCGCATATCCAGGGCAGTCTCTCCACCTCGCAGGATCAGATCGCCTGGGCGCTGACCTCCTACATCGTGTGCGCCGCGATTATGATGCCGTTGACCGGTTGGCTCGCCGGCAGCTTTGGCATCAAGTACATTTTTCTGACGTCGGTGATCTGCTTCACAGTTGCCTCGGCACTGTGCGGCGCCGCCGCCAGCCTGCCACAGCTTGTGGTGTTTCGAGCCTTGCAGGGCCTCGCCGGGGCCGGCCTCGTGCCGTTGTCGCAGGCAACGCTGTTGCAGATAAATCCGCCGGAACGACACGGACATGCGATGGCGGTATTTGGCACCGGCACCATTCTCGGCCCGATCATGGGGCCGGCGCTCGGCGGCTGGCTGACCCAGGATTACAGCTGGCGCTGGGTCTTCTACATCAATGTGCCGGTCGGCATCATGTGCACGATCGGGATCTCGCTGTTTATCCGCTATACTCGCAACGTCCATCGCGAACCGTTTGATTTTCTGGGATTTTTGACACTCAGCCTCGGGGTCGGCGCGCTCCAGTTGATGCTCGACCGCGGCGAGTTGAAAGACTGGTTTCACACGACCGAAATCTGGGTCGAACTGGCAATAGCCGGCCTCGGCTTCTATCTGTTTACGGTCCACACGGTCACCACCACCGGGCGTTCCTTTCTCAACCGCGAATTGCTGCAAAGCTCGAATTTCATTGCCGGCACGCTGCTGATGTTTTCGGTCGGACTGATCATGACCGGGACGCTGGCGCTATTGCCGAGCATGTTGCAGAACCTGATGAACTACCCGGCGCTGACTACCGGGCTTGTCACCGCACCGCGCGGCCTCGGCACGATGGTCGCGATGTTTCTGGTGGCGCGGGTCATCAACCGAGTCGACAACCGCCTGATCATCCTGTTCGGCTTTCTGCTGACCGCCGCGTCGATGTGGCAGATGTGCGGTTTCTCGCTACAGATGGATTCGACGCCGATTATCCTGTCCGGGCTGCTGCAGGGCTTTGGCCTCGGCTGCACATTTGTGCCGCTGAACATCATGGCGCTGTCGACCCTGCCGCGGCATATCCTGACCCAGGGCACCGCGATTCGCAGCCTGATGCGCAATCTCGGCGGCAGCATCGGAATCAGCATTCTGGTCGCTACACTGACCGAAAATACCCAGATCGTGCATTCGCGCCTTGTCGAGCAGTTGCGCCCGGACAATCCACTGGTCCAAATCCCACATCTGGGGAATTTCAGCCTGACTGTGCCGAGCGGGATCGCCGCGCTGAACGCCGAAGTGACGCGGCAGGCGGCGATGGTGGCCTATATCGACGATTTCCGCCTGATGATGTTGATCGCCTTGGGCTCGCTGCCGCTGCTGCTGGTGCTGCGCGGCCCGCAACGCGCCGCCATGCCGGCATCGCTTCCTGCGGTCGCGCCCGCGGGTGCCGACGATTAGGGTTACACGATAATTCGCACTAATCGGTTTTTATTAGCGGATAGTTATTAGGCTTTGTTCGCAACCGGGTGCAAGAGGTTGCAAAGCAGATTCCGCGGATCTTCCGCCACGGATATATAGCGCTGGGTAGAACCGGCGGTTTCATCAAAGTCGTCTTACACGCTTTCACTGTAAAGATTGCAAAAATCGCGAATCTGTGTCAGATCAGGCGCGGGGAAGTGTTAGGAGCGGGGGCAAAGGATGATGCCTTTCCGCATAAGCCGGCGGGCCTTGCTCGCAGCGGCTTCGGTGTTGCCAATCCCGCTGGGGGGCGGGACGGCGGCAGCGGCGGAAAGCGATTTCGACGGTTTTCTTGCGGGCGTACGACGCGACGCGTATGCGCATGGTATTCGCCCGGCGACAATCGACATCGCTTTTCGATACATACAATACCTGCCGCACGTCATCGAGCTCGACCAGAAGCAGCCCGAGCATCGGATGACGTTTGCCGAGTACATCGAAAAATTCGTCACCGCGCAGCGCCAGGAACGGGCGCGACAGCAACTGGTCGATAACTGGCCGATGCTGCAGCGGGTGTCCCAACGTTTTGGTGTGCAAGCCCGGTTTATTGTGTCGCTCTGGGGGTTCGAGAGCGATTTCGGTAAGATCATGGGCAATTATTCGGTGCCGGCAGCACTCGCCACACTGGCCTATGAAGGCAGGCGCGCCTCATATTTCCGCCCCGAACTGATCAATTCGCTGAAGATCATCGATCAGGGCAATATCCGCGCCGATGCGATGCTGGGCTCGTGGGCCGGCGCGATGGGGCAGTGTCAGTTCATGCCCTCGACCTTTCTCAGCTATGCCGTCGATCTCGATGGCGACGGCCGCCGCGACATCTGGGACAGTCGGGCTGATGTGCTCGGCTCGATCGCCAACTACCTGTCGCGACTCGGCTGGCGCGGCAACGAAAGCTGGGGTCGGCAGGTGGTGGTGCCGGGCAATTTCGACCCGCGGCTTGCCGGTCTTGAAAGCCGGCGGTCAACTCGCGAATGGAGCCGGCTCGGGGTTCGTCCGGCCAGCGCCGGGCAGTTTACCGGCCGCGAACCCGAGGCCTCTCTGGTGCTTCCGGATGGCCCCGGCGGCACGGCGCTGCTCGTCTACGATAATTTCCGCGCGATCATGCGCTGGAACAAATCGACCTATTTTGCTGCTGCTGTCGGCTATCTCGCCGACAGCATCGACCGCGCTTAGGCCGGGTTGTGCCGATGAGCATGATCGTACGCGCCCGGAATCTGTCTGCGCTCCTGGCAATCGGCTATCTGCTGGCGGGCTGTGCCTCGTCACCCGGTTCTCTTGGCGAAACCCGATCGAGCGGCTATCACGTCGGCCGGCCGAGCTATCACGTCGGGGCGCCCTATGAGGTCAAGGGCGTCTGGTACTATCCAAAGGTCGATTACAGTTATGACGAGACCGGAATCGCCTCGTGGTATGGCGAGGCCTTCAACCATCAGCCGACCTCCAATGGCGAGATTTTCGACCTGACGCAGGTCTCGGCAGCCCACAAGACCCTGCCGCTGCCGAGCATCGTCGAGGTCACCAATTTGCAGAACGGCCGGTCGCTGCGGGTGCGGGTCAACGACCGCGGCCCGTTTGTTGACGGCCGCATCATCGATCTGTCGCGCCGCGCCGCACAGCTTCTCGGCTATGAGGGCAGGGGTACTGCGCCAGTGCGAGTCCGCGTGCTGCGTGAAGAAAGCATCCAGGTGGCGCAGGCTGCGATGCGCGGCGAGACCGGATCGGTCATGGTCGCCCAGGCCGCGACCCCGACAATCGCTCCCACACCGGTTGCAGCACCTTACGTTGCCCCGGCTGCACCCAGACCTACCGCCCCGGCCTATGTTGTCCCGGCCTATACCCATCCGACATATATCGCGCAGGCACCGGTGCCGGCGCCCGCCGCACGCGAGCCGGTCTCGCGGATGGCTGCCGCCGCGCCACTGCCATCACCACCGCCGATTCGGCCATCTCCCATTACCTCCCCGCCCATGCAACATTTCGCAACCCTCTCGCCGCCGGCCGCTGTCGAACCGAAGACTGAAAGGGCGTCAGAAACGCGAATGGCTGCCGCGACGCCGCGCCGGCATTCCTGGCCCTCGCTGATTTCGGAAGCGCATGCCGACACACTGCATGAGCCATCGCGCATGCTCGCCCGTCCGGCCCTGGCAGCCCGGCCAATACCGGCAGTCGCGCACAATTCTGGACATTTCTTCATCCAGGCTGGAGCGTTTGCAGTGCCCGAGAATGCCCAACGGGCGCGCGCGCGTATTGCCACACTCGGCAGCGTCAAGGTTCTTCCCGCGACAAGCAAAGGCAGCTCGCTGTATCGTGTGCGTCTCGGGCCCGTCGCCAGTGTCGCCGAGGCGCAACGCCTGGTCAGCCGGCTTAGCCAAAGCGGCTATCCCGGGGCGCGGGTGGTCGCCGAATGACCTGACCGCAATAAAGGCGGTAACGCAGTCCGGAGGTGTCGAAAGATGAAAACGGGCGGGCTTCGTTGCATCACGAGAGCGACCGCTTTGGCGCTGTGCGCCTTGGCCGGATTGGCGAATTCATCCGCCCCAGCGATAGCCAAAACCAAACCGGTAGCGGCGAAGGCGGCTCCGGCGGCCGCCCGAGGCAAGGCGCCTCCGGCAATCGACGCCAACGGTTACGACACGCTCGCCAAGCACGCCTTCATCATCGAAACCGAAACCGGCACGGTGCTGCTCGACAAAGGTGCGGACGAGCGTATCCCGCCGGCCTCGATGTCAAAGGTGATGACCGCTTATGTCGTGTTCGGAATGCTCAAAGCCGGCAAGGCGAAACTGACCGACGAATTGCCGGTCAGTGAAGAAGCCTGGCGCACCGGCGGATCAAAAATGTTCGTGCCGGTCGGCGGCAAGATCAAGATCGACGATCTGCTGCGCGGCATGCTGGTGCAATCAGGCAATGACGCCTGCATCGTGCTTGCGGAAGGTCTCGCCGGTAGCCAATCAGCCTTTGTCGATCTGATGAATGACAAGGCCAAGCAGATCGGCCTGACCAATAGTCATTTTGCCGATGTCGACGGGCTACCCAATCCCGATCACCGGATGACGGCACGCGATCTGGCGACGCTCGCCTGGCGCACGATGCAGGATTTCCCAGAATATTATCACTACTATTCCGAGAAAGGATTTGACTACAACAACATCAACCAGGGCAACCGCAATCCCCTGCTGTATAAAGACCTTGGAGCCGACGGCCTGAAGACCGGTCATACCGAGGAATCGGGGTATAGCCTTCTCGCCTCGGTACATCGCGAAAAGCGGCGCATCATCATGGTGCTGAGCGGCATGCCGACGATGAAGTCGCGCGGCACCGAGGGCGAACGGATGACCGAGTGGGCATTCCGCGAATTCAACGACTACCAACTGTTCAGCACCAGCGACAAGGTCGACGATGCCGAGGTATGGCTCGGCGATGATGTAAAGGTGCCGCTGGTCGTCGACAAGGATGTGCTCGTCACCCTGTCGCGCAAGGCGCGCAAGGACATGAAGGTGACGGTGACCTATGACAAACCAGTGCCGGCGCCGATCGCCAAAGGAGACAAGGTCGGCAAGGTCGTCGTCGTTGCACCCGATATGCCGCCGCTCGAAGTGCCTCTGGTGGCGGGCGCCAGCGTCGACCGGATGGGGGCGGTCGGCCGCATGGCCATGACTGCCGCCCGGATGATCTGGGGCGACCGGCACTAGGCGACATGGCGGCCGAGATATCGCCCACTCGCGGCCGCTTCATCACCGTTGAAGGCGGGGAGGGGGCGGGCAAGTCCACACAGGTCGAATTGCTGCTGAAAGCGCTTTCCGGTATCGGCATCAACGCGCAATGCACTCGTGAACCCGGTGGTTCCGATGGCGCCGAGGCGATCCGCGCTCTACTGCTCGAAGGCGCGACCGACCGGTGGGATGCAATCGGTGAGGCACTGCTGCTCAATGCTGCCCGGCGCGATCATGTTTTTCGCCAAATCAAGCCGGCGCTCGATGGGGGTGCTTGGGTCATCTGTGACCGGTTCGCCGATTCGACATTGGCTTATCAAGGGTACGGGCGCGGCCTGCCGCGTGCCAATCTCCAGGCATTGCATCGCTTGGCCATCGGCGATTTCGTGCCCGATCTGACTCTGATTCTCGATTTGCCGGTGGCGGAGGGTTTGGCGCGGGCTGCTCGGCGGTCTGGTACGGGTGACCGTTTCGAGCGACTCGGCCGCGATTTTCATGAACGGATGCGGCAAGGTTTTCTCAGTATCGCCGCCGAAAATCCCGATCGCTGCGTCGTGATCGACGCGGTGGGCACCCGCGACCTTGTGCACCACGCTGTCCTTGCTGTGGTTTCCGAGCGGCTTGGCATCGGCTTTTCTCGATGAAAGCCCGCCGCGAGCCGCCGCCTCTGCCCGATGCCGCGGCACCGCCGGCGCCACGCGCCAATCCCGATCTGATCGGCCACGAAGCCGCCGAGACGACGCTGCGACAACTGTTCGAGAGCGGCCGCATGCCGCATGCGCTGCTGCTAAGCGGCCCGCGCGGCATCGGCAAGGCGACGCTGGCATTCCGCCTCGCTCGCTTTGTACTGGCGACCGGTGCACAGGCGACGCTCCCTCGCGGTTTTCTTGCGGAGGCTGGGGACGAGGATCTCGCTATCCCGCCGGAGGGTGGCGTGTTTCGCCGCATCGCATCCGGCGGCCATGCCGATCTGCTGACCGTCGAGCGCGCCTATGACCCGCGCCGCCGCCGGCTGCGCAACGACATCGTCGTCGACAATACTCGGGAGATCAGCACGTTTCTGCGCCTGACCCCGGCGGAAGGCGGCTGGCGTGTCGTCATCGTCGATGGCGCTGACGACATGAACCGCAACGCTGCCAACGCGCTGCTGAAAATTCTCGAAGAGCCGCCGCGGCGCACTCTGCTGCTGCTGGTCGCGCATAGTCCGGGGCGATTGCTGCCAACGATCCGCTCGCGCTGCCGGCGGTTTCCGCTGGCGCCGCTGACCCCGGCGATGGTGCGCCAGCTTCTCGCGCGCTACCGCCCGGATCTGCCGACGGGGCAGGCGGAAACCCTGATCGCGCTGTCGGGCGGCAGCATCGGCCGCGCACTCGAACTGGCCGGTGCCGGCGGGGTCGAGTTGTATGAAACCGTTTTGGCCTTGGTATCGTCCGAAAAAGGCAATGACGCCGCAGCGCTGCACGGTTTTGCGGATCGGCTGGCGCGCGGCGAAGCGGAAGATTCCTACCGTGCCGTCGAGGAATTGCTCGGCCGGCTGCTGGTGCGCCTGGCGATCGGTAACGCGGGGAGAGAGGCCGACGCGGAGTTATCGGCCCCGGCCGCCGAAACCGCATTGCTGCATCGGTTTGCGGGGCGCGCCCCGGCGGCGCGTTGGGCCGAGCTGCACGATGAAATCGGCCAGAGCTTTGCTCGCACCGACGCACTCAATCTCGACCGCAAGCAGACGATCCTCGGTGCATTCTTTGCGATCGAGGCCGCGGCGCGGTAGAAGCTGGCTGGGGCGCCCGATATCTGCGTCCTGGAGAGAGTGATGAACGCCGAGCGGCCGTATTTTGTAACCACCCCGATCTATTATGTGAACGACCTGCCGCATCTCGGGCACGCGTACACGACGGTGGCGTGTGACGTGCTGGCGCGTTTCATGCGGCTCGACGGACGCAATGTCAGGTTCCTCACCGGCACCGACGAGCACGGGCAGAAGGTCGAACGTTCGGCTCAGGCGGCCGGGGTGACGCCACAGCAATTCGCCGACCGCGTCTCCGGCGAATTTCGCGGCATGACCGAGCTTCTCAACATCAGCCAGGATGATTTCATCCGTACCACCGAGGAACGCCATGTGCGTGGCGTGCAGGCGCTGTGGCAGGAGCTGGAACGGCGTGGCGAAATCTATCTCGGCAGCTTTGCCGGCTGGTATTCGGTGCGTGACGAAGCTTTCTATGATGAAAGCGAGCTGATTTCCGGGCCAAATGGCACGCGGCTGGCCCCGACCGGCGCCGAAATCGAATGGCTGGAGGAGGAGAACTATTTCTTCCGGCTATCGGCCTGGGAAGACCGGTTGCTGGCCTATTACGAGGCGAACCCGGAGGCCGTTGCGCCGCGCAGCCGTCGCAACGAAGTCATCAGCTTTGTCAAAGGCGGCCTCAAGGACCTGTCGATTTCGCGCACCAGCTTTACTTGGGGTGTGCCGGTGCCGGGCAATCCGCGTCATGTCGTCTATGTCTGGCTCGACGCGCTGGCGAATTACATCACCGCATTGGGCTATCCCGAAACCGGCGGCGGCGATTACGCCACCTTCTGGCCGGCTGATCTGCATATGGTCGGCAAGGATATCGTGCGGTTTCACACCGTCTATTGGCCAGCCTTCCTGATGGCCGCCGGGCTGGCGCCGCCGCGCCGCGTCTTCGCGCATGGCTGGTGGACCGTCGAGGGCCAGAAAATGTCGAAATCCCTCGGCAATTTCATCCCGCCGAAAGAACTGGTCGACAAATACGGGCTCGACCCGTTGCGCTATTTCATGCTGCGGGAACTGCCGTTTGGCGGCGATGGCGATTTCTCGCATCGCGCGCTGGTCGGCCGGCTCAACGGCGATCTCGCCAACGGCTACGGCAATCTCGCGCAGCGCGTGCTGACGCTGATCAACCGTAACTGTGCCGCCGCCGTGCCACCGCCGGGCGCATTCGCCGAAGCCGATGACGGCCTTCTCGCCGCGGCGCATGGCTTGTTGGCGAGCGTGCGCCCGTTGATCGAGGAACAATCGTTTCACATCGCGCTCGAAACGATCTGGCGCGTCGTGGCGGACGCCGACCGTTACATCGACGAGCAGGCACCGTGGACCTTGCGCCGTACCGACCCGGCGCGGATGGCGACGGTGCTCTACACGCTGGCCGAAGTGCTGCGCCATCTCGGCATTCTGACCCAGCCATTTCTACCAGACGCGGCGGCGGCGTTGCTCGACCAGCTTGCCGTGCCGGAAAATGGGCGACGCTTTGCCGATCTGGCGACGCCGTTGCCGCCGGGTCGGGCCTTGCCGGTACCGCGCGGCATCTTTCCGCGCTTTGTCGACGCCGAAACGGCGGGCGGCGGCGACGGGGCAGGGGTCTAAGACAGGGCAGGGGTCTAGCATGCTGGTCGACAGCCATTGCCATCTCGATTTCCCGGATTTTGCCGAAGAGCGCGAGGCGGTCATCGCGCGCGCGCGCGCCGCCGGAATTGGCACGATGCTGACGATCGGCACCCGCCTTGATCAATTCCCCGGCGTGCGGGCAATCGCCGAGGCTCACGACGACATCTGGTGCTCGGTTGGGGCGCATCCGCACGAGGCATCAGACCATGCGGCAATCACTGCGGATAACCTCGCGGCGCTCGCAGGGCATCCGCGTGTCATCGGAATCGGCGAAACCGGCCTCGACTTTCATTACGATCATAGCCCGCACAATGTGCAGGAAGAGGTGTTCCGCACCCACATCGCCGCGGCGCGACAGGCGGGGCTGCCGCTGATCGTCCATGCGCGGTCCGCTGATGACGACATCGCCCGCGTTCTGCGCGACGAAAGGGCGACCACCGGGGTACTGCATTGCTTCAGCAGCGGCCGTGCGCTGGCTGAAGCAGCGCTCGACCTCGGCTTTTACATCTCGATCTCCGGTATCGTGACGTTTCGCAATGCCGATGATCTCAGGGCTATCGTGCGTGACGTGCCGCTCGACCGGCTGCTGGTCGAGACCGATGCGCCGTTTCTGGCGCCGATTCCGTATCGCGGCAAGCGCAACGAACCGGCCTATGTCGCGACCACAGCGATGTCAGTCGCAGCATTGAAAAACGTATCGCCGGAGGAGCTTGCCATCACGACGACCGCCAATTTCTTCAATCTGTTCCGCAAGGCAAGGCGGCCCTCTGGTTTGCAGACCGCATGAAGGTCACCGTGCTTGGCTGCGGCCCGTCCTGGGGCGTGCCGGCGATCGGACCGGATTGGGGAAATTGTGACCCTGCCGAGCCACGAAATCGCCGCCGCCGCACCTCGCTGCTGATCGAAAGCCGCGGTTCGGTGCTGTTGATCGACATGGCGCCCGATTTGCGCCAGCAGCTGCTCGATGCCGGTGTCAGCCATGTCGACGCCGTTTTGCTGACCCATCCACATGCCGATCATCTTCATGGATTGGATGATCTTCGTATGATCAACCAGTTGATCGGCCATGCTATTCCGCTTTACGCAACGTCCGACGCGTTGGCCGAGGTGCAGCAGCGTTTCGCCTATGCGCTACGCCCGCCGACACCCGGCCGGCCGCTTTACCGGCCGGCGTTGGCGCCGCGAATGATCACCGGGCCGTTCACGGCGGCAGGCATGGAGATCGTACCCTTTATGCAGAGCCACGGTTACAGCATGACTCTGGGCTTCCGTATCGGCCCGGTCGGCTATTCCACGGATGTCACCGAACTCGACGACACCGCGTTTGCCGCGCTGGCCGGGATCGAATTGTGGGTCGTCGATTGCCTGCGCCGCGCGCCGCATCCGACACACAGCCATCTTGCCAAGACTCTCGCCTGGATCAACCGCCTGGCGCCACGCCGCGCGGTGTTGACCCACATGGAACAGAGCCTCGATTACCGTGAACTTGCCGCAGAGTTACCGGATGGCGTCGAGCCGGGCTATGACGGGCTAACTATCGATTTGCCCGATCCGTCTTAAGGCATTCCATCCTACGGCATTGATTAAAAACACAGATATCATTTTCCATAATATATATTATGCGCCAAATGGCATAACCCGGAGACATCCCGATGCCGATGCGCTTGGAAGGTTCCTGTCGATGCGACGCGGTGCGCTTTGCCGTCGACAGCCACACGCCCTATCCCTACCAGCGTTGTTATTGTTCGATCTGCCGCAAAAGCGCCGGCGGCGGCGGATACGCGATCAACATCATGGGCACCGCGCCGTCGCTGCAAATCACCGGTCGCCGCGCGATCCGGGTCTGGTATGCGATGATTGACGGCGCCGAAGGTTCTGCCGCGCGGCATTTCTGTCGGCATTGCGGCTCGCCTTTATGGGTCAGCGATGAGCAATGGCCGGAATTGATGCATCCGTTCGCGTCGGCAATTGACACGCCATTGCCGATGCCGCCGGCGAACGTGCATCTGCTGCTGCGCGACAAGGCCGGTTGGGTCGAACCACAAATCGGTCCGGAGGACGAATGTTTTGACGGTTATCCCGCCTTATCGATCGAGGAATGGCATAAGCGGCACGGCCTGTGGATCGAGTAGAACCACGATGACCGTCTCCCTGATCGAGCGGCCAATCGACCGTTTGCTGGCGATCATGGCGCGGTTGCGTGATCCGGCGCAGGGCTGCCCGTGGGATCGCGAGCAGGATTTCGCGACGATTGCGCCGTACACGATCGAGGAAGCCTATGAGGTTGCCGACGCGATCGAACGCGGCGACATGGCGGCGCTGAAAGGTGAACTCGGCGACCTTCTGTTACAGGTCGTGTTCCATGCACGCATGGCCGAGGAAACCGGCCTGTTTGCCTTTGATAATGTAGTAGATGCGATTTGCGACAAGATGGTGCGCCGCCACCCCCATGTTTTTGGCGACGCTGAAATCGCCTCGGTCGCCGCGCAGAACGAGGCTTGGGAAGCCCATAAGGCGGCGGAACGGCGAGCGAAAGGAGACGCCGAGAGTGTTGTCGACGGCGTAGCGCTCGCCCTGCCCGCTTTGCTGCGCGCCGCCAAGATTTCAAAGCGCGCCGCCCGGATCGGGTTTGACTGGCCGGATGCGCGCGCGGTTATCCCGAAACTCGCCGAGGAAATCGCCGAGGTCGAAGCCGAACTCGACGGCAATGCGGCACCGGCAGCGCTGGAAGAAGAAGTCGGCGATTTGTTGTTCGCGGCCGCCAACCTCGCCCGCAAACTCGATGTCGAGCCCGAGACCGCGCTACGCCGCGCGACGGCGAAGTTCGAGCGACGGTTTCGCCGCGTCGAGACTTTGGCGGCCGAGCGCGGCATCGGCCGCGATCTTGATGCACTCGAAGCGCTGTGGAACGAGGTAAAGGACACCGAGCGTAAATCGATCGGATAATCCCCCAAAACCGGAACCGCTTACGGGTCTCCGGTCTGGAAATCGCCGGGTTGCAGCGGAGCGGCGGGCGCGAACAAACCGCGGTCGGGTTTCAGATCGACGAGCGGCGTGCCATCGACGCAATCCAATCCGCGCACCAGCACATTGGCCCCCTCGACGCTGATCAGCTGCACGATCGAGGTGCCTATCGGGTTGGGCCGCGCGGGCGAGCGTAGCGAAAAGGTGCCGCGCACCCTGCCGTCATTGGCCGGGCTTTGCAGCACCAGATCGCGCCGCGACAGATGCAGCCAGTAGAGCACCTCGAGCCGTTCGCAATCGCTGACGTGATCGAGCGCCTCCACCCACGGCTCGAAGATTTCGATGCGACAGGTCGGGCCGTCGGGCCGGCCCCGGCGTGGTGTGTCCTTGCGCGTCGCCCACGGTGTGTGAATACGGCCGATAAAGACAAGGCCGGCATCGGTCACGCGCGGCGGCGCAACGGTGCGCTCCCCTGCCCTGATATCGCCCTGCGTGATGTCGGCTTTCAACGCCATGTAGCGCCCCTCCTCCTGTACATCGCTCAGTGCAGGCGTTGGCGATGGCGCAGTCGGCCGAGATCGGCGTCGGACAGACGCACCGACAGATGCGCAGCTTCAGCGTCGTCGCGCCGGCCAAGCACTTCGCCGTGCTCATATATCCATGCCAGCGTCTTGCCGTCGCTCAACGGCACATCCAACCGCACCGGCCGTGCGCCGCTTTCGAGTCGATGATCGACGAGGCGAACCAGACTGTCGCAGCCTTCGCCGGTTGCCGCCGACAACGCCACGGTCTCGCTGTTGCGCTGCGTCTGGTTGATCAGTCCATTCCGGGTTATCGGGTCGAGCAGATCGATTTTGTTCAGCACTTCGATCAGCCCGTCGTCGATCTGGTCTCCCAAGCCCAGATCGCCCAGCACCGCGAGCACATCGTCACGCTGTGCCGCGCTGTCCGTATGATGCGCGTCCCGGACGTGCACGATGATATCGGCTTCGGTAACCTCTTCGAGCGTAGCGCGGAAGGCAGCGACCAGATGTGTCGGCAGATCGGAGATGAACCCGACCGTATCGGACAGGATCGCCTTGCGCCCGGACGGCAGATCGACTCGGCGCATTGTCGGATCGAGCGTTGCGAACAGCAGATCTTCGGCCACGACGGTCGCGCGCGTCAGGCGGTTGAACAGCGTCGATTTGCCGGCATTGGTATAACCGACCAGCGCGACTACCGGATACGGCACGCGCCGCCGCGCTTCGCGGTGCAAAGCGCGGGTGCGCTTTACGTCGTCGAGTTCGCGCCGCAGCCGCGCGATGCGCTCGCCAATCAGCCGCCGGTCGATTTCAAGCTGGCTTTCGCCTGGGCCGCCGAGAAAGCCGAAGCCGCCGCGCTGGCGCTCCAGATGCGTCCACGACCGCACCAGACGTGAGCGCTGATACGACAATGCCGCCAATTCGACCTGCAGCCGACCTTCATGGGTACGGGCGCGGGCCCCGAAAATTTCGAGGATCAGCCCGGTGCGGTCGATGACCTTGGCTTGCCAGCGCCGTTCGAGATTGCGCTGCTGCACGGGGCTGAGCGGCGCATCCAGAATGACCAGCCCGATCTCGTCATCGGCGATGATTTCACGCAGCATCTCGACATTGCCGCTGCCGAACAAGGTTGCCGGTACAGGGCGCGTCACGCGCACAATTTCGGCGCGCACCACCTCGACATCGATCGCTCGCGCCAGCCCGACCGCTTCGTCGAGCCGAGCGTCGGGCGAACGCGCCGACACGTCGGCGCGTTGCGCTGCGGTGGGCTTCCCCGCCGGATGGATGACGAGTGCGCGGTTGGTCGGCGCCGCGACAGACGCTGCTTCGTTACTACTCAGAGTTCGCCCGGCTCCTTGCCGCCTTCAAATAATTGGATCGGCTGCGCCGGCATCACAGTCGAGATTGCGTGTTTGTAGACGAGTTGCGAATGCGCATCTCGTCGCAGCAATACACAAAAATTATCGAACCAGGTAATGATCCCCTGCAGCTTGACGCCATTTACCAGAAAGACCGTAACGGGTGTTTTGTTCTTGCGCACATGGTTTAGAAAGACATCCTGGACGTTCTGATTTTTCTCGGTAGACATGGGTAGTCCCCCCATCTTTTTTTGACGGCGGCGACTGGCTCAACGCCTCGTCAAGCGAGCGCAACCTTGCGCCAAGCGAGCCCGAAGTCCGCCGTACCGCATAGGAAGATGGGCGCAGGCAGTCGTTTCACAAGCCCTCCAGCAGTTGAAACAACCCTGCCCCATCGGCGAAGCACAAGCGCGGCGGGAACCGGGCAAACTCGTCGCTGGTAACGGCGACGCCGAGCACGACGGCGATGCAACCGCTGCCCATCGCGCATTCGACATCGACCGCCGTGTCGCCGACAAACCATACCTCATCGCCGGCCAGCACCCCGCTTGGCGCCAGCGCCAGGTGCACGGGGTCTGACGCCGGTTTATCGGCCGGGGCATCGCCGGCGCCGATCACGCTGCCGAACAACTCGGTCCAGCCGAGTTGCGCGACTTCGCGACGCAACAACTCACCCGTCTTGTTGCTGACAATCCCCAGATAAATCCCCTGCGCGACCAGCGAACGCAGCATTGCCTCGCGACCTGCCAATGGGGTCAACCGCTCAAGATGGATTTCGCGAAACCGGCCGAGATAAAGGTCGCGCGCCTCTTCCCAGCGATCGCCGAAATAAAATGGAAACGCCTCGCGCAGGCTGAGCCGTACCCGCTCGCGCGTCTCGTCGATCGACCACTCCGGCTTATCCATCGCGCGCATCAGAAAATTGAGCGCCTCGTGGATTGTCCCCCAACTGTCGACCAGCGTGTTGTCCCAATCGAACAGGATGGCGCGCGGCCGCCGCAGCGGCGCGGTGATGACGAGTGCGACGTCGCTCACGCGGAAGTCGCCGAGTGCGCGAGATAGGCGGCGCGCAATTTTCGGCTGAGCGGGCCGGGCTTGCCGTTCGTCACCGCGGCGCCATCGATCCGGACGACCGGCATCACATCTGCCGTCGTGCTGGTCAGAAAGGCCTCGCGCGCGGTCTTCGCTTCGATGACAGAAAACGGGCGCTCGACGAGGCGATAGCCTTCGCGCCGAATGATATCGACGACCGCGCCACGAGTGACACCGTTGAGGATCGCATGGTTCGTCGCGTGGGTTATGACCGCGCCGTCTTCGGCGACGATCCAGGCATTGGTCGAGGTTCCTTCGGTCACCCGGCCCTCGATGTCCACCATCCAGGCTTCGTAGGCGCCGGCTTCGCGTGCCTGCTGCTTGCCGAGCACATTGGCGAGCAAAGCCACCGATTTGATGTCGCAGCGCTGCCAACGGATATCGGGGATCGTGATGACCGCGATCCCCTCCTCGCCAAGACGGGGATTGGGTGGGTTCGAGCGGCGCGATGTCACGACAAGGGTTGGTGTCACCACCTTCGGAAAGGCATGGTCGCGCCGCGCCGCGCCGCGGGTGATCTGCAGATAAACGATGCCGTTGTCGACACCGTTGCGCCGCACGACTTCGCGGATCACGATCTTGAGCGCGGCATCGTTCATCGGCGGATCGATGCGCAATTCACGGAGCGAGCGGTGCAGGCGAGTGAAATGCGGCCCTTCGTCGACCAGATAGCCGGCGACCACCGCGATCACCTCGTAAACCCCATCGGAGAATTGAAAGCCGCGATCCTCGATATGCACCGCCGCCTCGCGATGCGGCCGATACTGCCCGGCAACATAAGCAATTCGAGACATCGGATCGGTTACCGTGTCGGCGCAGCTAGCGGGGTCACGTCCCGACTTTCAGCGGGCGTTCATTGCCGAACACGCCAAGCGATTTCAGCTTGCGATGCAATGCCGAGCGTTCCATGCCGACAAAAGCGGCAGTGCGCGAAATATTGCCGCCAAACCGGGTCACCTGCGCCAGCAGATATTCGCGTTCGAAGACTTCGCGTGCGTCACGCAACGGCAGCGTCATGATTTCGCTGCCCTTGTCCCATTTGACGACACTCGGCGCGATCGCGGTGATTTCGTTCGGCAGGAGGTCGGCGCGCACCGGCTCGGTAGTGTCGCCGGGCGCCATGATCAGCAGCCAGTCGACGACATTGCGCAACTGCCGCACATTGCCCGGCCAGGTGTAGGCCTGCAACGCAGCCAGCGCGTCCTCGCCGAATTCCCGTGCGGAAATCCGTCCGGCATCGGCGCCGCGCTGCATGAAGTGCCGTGCCAATAGCGGGATATCCTCCCGCCGCTCGCGCAGGGCCGGCACCCGGATCGGCACGACGTTGAGGCGATAGAACAGATCCTCACGGAAGCGGCCGGCGGATATCTCGCTGGCCAGCTCGCGGTTTGACGAGGCGACGACGCGGACGTCGACCTCGACACGGCGCGACCCCCCTACCCGCTCAAAGGTCTGCTCCTGCAATGCCCGCACGATCTTGCCCTGCGTCTCGATTGGCATGTCGGCGACTTCATCGAGAAACAGGGTGCCGCCATGCGCCCGCTCGAAGGTGCCGATCTTGCGCGGCGCCCCGTCGTCGCTCGGCTCGGAGCCGAACAATTCGATCTCTAAACGATCCGGCCGCATCGTCGCGCAATTAACCGCAACAAACGGTCCCGCGGCGCGCCGCGACCGGGCGTGCAGCATGCGCCCAACGACCTCCTTGCCCGATCCCGGAGCCCCGGTGATCATTACCCGGCTGCCAGTCGGCGCGACGCGTTCGATCTGCTGGCGCAACTGGTTCATCGCCGGCGAGGCGCCGACGAGGTCAAGCTCGCCGCCGGCGCGCAGCTTCAGTTCGGCGTTTTCGCGCCGCAGCTGCGCCGCCTCAATGGCGCGCGTCACGACCAGCAGCAGGCGGTCGCTTTTGAATGGCTTTTCGATAAAATCATAGGCGCCGATCTTGATCGCCTCGACCGCGGTTTCGATCGTGCCGTGGCCGCTGATCATGACGATTGGCACCGACGGGATTTCCGTCTGCAGACGCTTCAGGATCGCGATGCCGTCGAGCTGACTGCCCTGGAGCCAGATATCGAGGACGACAAGGCTCGGCTGGCGCACCTGGATCGCGGCGAGAGCCTCGGCGCTGTCGGCGGCCTCGCGGGTCGCGTAGCCTTCGTCGCGCAACACCCCGCCGATGGCCATGCGGATGTCAGCTTCGTCGTCTACGATCAGGATGTCATACGCCATGATTGACCGGACTTAACTCCTCAGACACGGCAGGCGATCCGGTATGAGCGGCAGGGCGCGGCTCGGGCGCAAAGACCAGCTGTACCCGTGCCCCGCTTTGATCGCGATCCGACAGCACCAGTTCCCCGCGATGATCTTCCATGATCTTTTTCACGATGGCGAGGCCCAAGCCGGTGCCTTTGGTCCGGGTCGTCACGTAAGGCTCTGTCAGACGCTCACGCCCTTGTTGCGGCAAGCCTTTACCGTTGTCTTCAACGGTGATCGTAACCTGATCGCCGGTCTCGATACTCACCGAAATGTGGCCGGCCGGCGTCGGTCCGCTCTCGACGATTCGGCCCTCGATCGCTTCAGCAGCATTTTTAACGATGTTGATCAGGGCCTGCCCGACCAGGCGCGCGTCGCAGCGCAGCGCCACCGGACGTTCGGCAAAGTGCATCTCGAAGGTCATATTCGGATGCGCCGTCCGCTCCAGAAACACCGCCTGCTCGACAATCTTCGTCAAATCCTCCGGTTTCAGAACCGGTGTCGGCATCCGCGCAAAGGACGAAAACTCGTCGACCATGCGCCCGATGTCTTCGACATGTCGGATGATCGTGTCGGTGCAGATCTGGAAGGTCTCGGCGTCTTTTTTTATGTCTTTCAGGTATTTGCGACGAAGCCGCTCAGCGGAAAGCTGGATCGGGGTCAGCGGGTTCTTGATTTCGTGCGCAATGCGGCGGGCGATGTCGGCCCAGGCCGCCTTGCGCTGCGCCGACAACAGCTCGGTGATGTCGTCGAAGGTCACGACAAAGCCGCTGATGTCGCCGTCATCGTACTCGGCGGCGATACGCACCAGCAACGTGCGGGTGCTGTTGGCACCGGCAATCTGCACCTGGCCCTGCGCGAGACGGTCCGGACGCGATACCGCCTGCTCCAGCAGATCGGCCATTTCCGGCACAACCTCGGCGAGTCCCTCGCCGATCGACCGATCGAGATCAGTTCCCAGTAGCGCCGAAGCCGTGCGGTTCGGCAGATGGATGCGTCCGTCGCGGTCGAGCCCGATCACACCGGCCGAGACGCCGGTCAGCACGGTTTCGGTAAATCGCCGTCGTTCGTCGAGCTGGCGATTGGCCTCCATAAGTTCGCGCTGTTGGCTTTGCAGCTGGTTGGTCATGCGATTAAAGGCGCGGCTGAGCGATACCAGCTCGTCGTCCTTTTCGCCTTCGGGAACCCGTGCCGAGAGATCGCCGTCACGCACCCGGTCTGCGGCGCCGACCAGACGGCTGATCGGGTCACCGAGTTGCGCCGCAAAATGGATGCCCATCGCGATCGCCGCCGCCAGAAACAGCATCGCAACAAGAATGTAGATGACGGCAAAGGTGATCTGAAACCCGGATCGTTGCCCCTCCAGGCGCTCGTATTGCGCCGCCGCCAGATGGGTTTCGTCGCGGTGCGCCAGCACGCGCGGCTCGATAAAGCGGCCGACATACAGGTAGAGATCACTGAACTCATCTAGCCGGACGAGCGCCCTCACGCGCTCCTCCTGGTCGTCGGTCATGATAACGACCTCGCCCTGTGAGGCGCGGCGCAAGGCATCCTGACTGACATCCTCGAAGCCGAGGGCAAAGACCAGCCCGGTGCGCGCCAGCATCGTGCCGCGGCGGTCGAGCACCGCGGCTTCGGTCAACCCGCGCATCGCCGCCTGCGCCGTCAGGATCGGCGCGAGGTATTGCGGGTTGAGCTGCAATGTCGAGGCGGAGCGGTCGAGATCGGTGGCCATCGCCAGCGCGTCGGCGCGGATCGCCTGCTGGTGCTCTTTGACGTAGGCGTCGGCTACCGCCACCGATTCCGATATCG
Source organism: Allostellaceae bacterium (assembly GCA_036268425.1). GTDB lineage: Bacteria > Pseudomonadota > Alphaproteobacteria > ATCC43930 > CGMCC-115725 > DATARH01. The sequence continues at coordinate 267,854 of DATAUE010000149.1, read as the reverse complement.
CGGTGCGCACCTTGTCGCTGAACCAGGATTCGACGCCAAAGCTGAAAAACAGGTACGAAAACACCGCGACGATGATCGTCGGCAACACCGCGATCAGGCTGAACAGGCCGACAAGGCGCACCTGCAGCCGCGACCCGGCGAGACCGCGCCGCCGCTGCGCCCAGACCTGCACTAACCGCTTTGCCACCAGCAATGCGAGCGCCAGCAACAGCACGAGATCGAGGTTGAGCAGCGTCAGGACGACATCGGGGCGCTGACCAAATGGCGGCGCCCCGGTCAAGGCCATGTAGGTGGCAACGCCAGAGGCCAGCGCCGCCGCCGCTAATGCGATAGCGGCCTTGCGCCACAGATTGAGTCCGCTGGCCCGCAAGCGCACCTGCTGCGCCAGGGTCATCACGCCACCTTTGTCAACGCCGTGTCCGTCATCGCAATTACCCGCAAGGTGCGCGCACAACGCCGGATGCCCGAGAGGTCTCGCGGGGTCAGCTTTGGCGGAAGGCGGCTTTCAAAGCGTATTTGCTGGCACGGCACACATTATTTTATGCCGCGGACCACCGGAATGTCCAATTCGCGTATCTTTTTGCGCAGCGTGTTGCGGTTAAGGCCGAGAAGATGGGCGGCCTTTATCTGGTTTCCGCGCGTCGCCCCCAACGTCGCCAGGATCAACGGCCGCTCGATTTCGCGCAATACCCGGTCGTAAAGCCCGGATGCCGGCAATGCGCCCTTGTGGGCCAGAAAATAATCGTTGATGTGGCGTTCTACCGCCGCCGAGAGCCCTTCGCCGTTGCTGATTTCGACCGATGCCGCGATCTGCGGCGGCGTGTCGGACAGCTCGGTGTCGATCAGGTCGAGGCTGATGATCTCCTGCGAATAGAGCGCCGCCAGACGGCGCACCAGGTTCTCCAGTTCGCGCACATTGCCGGGCCAGCGATAACGCCGCAGGCGCTCCATCGCGGCCTCGTCGATCGTCTTGAGCGACAGGCCTTCGCGCGTCGCCAGAGAGGCGAAATGGCGCACCAATGCCGGGATGTCGGCGCTGCGTTCGCGCAGCGGCGGCAGGCGGATCGGTGCGACATTGAGGCGGTAGAACAGATCTTCGCGGAACAACCCCTGGCGAATCAGCTGCGGCAGATCACGATGCGTTGCCGCGATGATGCGGACATCGACGCGGATCGGTACCCGGCCGCCCACCGCCGTGTATTCGCCCTCCTGCAACACTCGCAGCAGGCGGGTCTGCGCCTCCGGCGGCATGTCGCCGATCTCGTCAAGGAACAGCGTGCCGCCTTTGGCCTGCTCAAACCGCCCGACGCCGCGCGAGGTGGCACCGGTGAAGGCGCCGCGCTCATGGCCGAACAATTCGCTTTCGATCAGCTCGCGGGGGATCGCCGCCATGTTGATCGCGACAAACGGCCCGGAGCGGCGCTTGCCGAAATCGTGCAGCGCGCGTGCCACCAGTTCCTTGCCGGTGCCGCTTTCGCCTGTGATCATCACCGTCAGGTCGGTGCCCATCAGCCGGGCAATCGCGCGGTAGACTTCCTGCATCGCGGGTGAGCGGCCGATCAGCGGCAGTTGCTGATCCTCGACTTCGTCCGGTTCGGGGACCGGCGCCGCCGACGGCATGCTGAGGGCACGCTCAACGACGCTGACCAGTTCGCGCAGATCGAACGGCTTGGGCAGGTATTCGAACGCGCCGCGCTCGGTCGCCTTCACCGCGGTCAACAGCGTGCTTTGCGCGCTCATTACGATGATGCGCAAATCGGGCCTGATCCGCTTGATCCGCGGGATCAGGTCCAGCCCGTTTTCATCAGGCATGATGACATCGGTGATGACGAGGTCGCCCTCGCCATCGGCAACCCAACGCCACAGCGTCGCGGCATTGCCGGTCAACCGCACATCATGCCCCAATCGCGCCAGCGCCTGGTTCAGCACCATGCGGATCGCGCGGTCGTCATCAGCAACCAGAATTGTCGCGCTCATCAACCACTACCGTTTTGCGCGACCCCGCCTGGCGTAACGACTGGCAGAAACACCCGGAACACCGTGCGCCGAGGTTGGCTGTCAAATTCGATTACCCCGCCGTGGTCGCCGATCACCTTCGCGACAAGTGCAAGACCAAGGCCAGTTCCGTTTCGTTTCGTCGTAACGAACGGATCGAACAGGTGTTCCTTCAAGTCGTCGGGGATGCCGCCGCCGTTATCAGTGACCGAAACCATCAGCGGCAGATGCCGCCGCCGGTCGCTGCCGGGGGCAGCAAGACGCAGCCCGTGGCGATAGGCGGTCGTGAGCACGATCTCGCCGCCGGCACCCGGCACCGCCTCGGCGGCGTTTTTGATCAGGTTCAAAAAAACCTGCAGCAGCAGGTCGCGATCACCCAGGACCGGCGGCAGCGAGGGGTCGTATTCCTCATTCAGCCGGACATGCCGGGCAAAGCCCGATTGCGCAATCTTGCGCACCCGGTCGAGCACCTCGTGGATGTTGACCTCGGCGCGAGTGATCGGGTTGTGCTCGGAAAACGCCTCCATCCGGTCGACCAGCGCGACGATCCGGTCGGTTTCATCACAGATCAGCTGAGTCAATTCGCGCCCGGCCTCATCGGCATCCTGTTCGAGCAGTTGCGCGGCGCCGCGAATGCCGGAAAGCGGGTTTTTGACCTCATGTGCCAGCATGGCCGCCATCGCGGTGACCGAGCGGGCCGCATTGCGATGGGTAAGCTGGCGGTCCATCTTGTCGGCCATCGAGCGCTCGTGCAGCGCCAGCACAAGCAATTCGGCCCCCTCGCCCGCCGGCGCGCCCTGGATCGTCACGACACGGCCGGGAAACCGCGGCCCTTCCAGCATCACGTCGTATTCCGCAATCGATCCGCCGGTGTGCCAGACCGCTTCGGCGAGCGAGAACAGCGGGCTATGCGGTACGATGACGTCATCCAGCGGATTGCCAATCAGCGCGGCCGCGCTGACGCTGAAGAACTGCTCCGCCGCCGGGTTGACAAAGCGCACCGTTGCCTGCCGGTCGAGGGCAATCACCGCATTTGGCAATGCCGCCAGCACCGCCGCGATATCCACGACCGGGGCCGCCACCGCCGCTCGCGCCCGCGCGGATACGGCAGAGCGGCGGCGGCGCAGCGAGCCGATCATCACGCCGCCTCGTGCTCGATCAGCGGTTCGTAAAAGGTGCGCAGCAGCGCGAATACCGCCGGCACTTCCTCCGTTTGATTGACCACGGCGCGAAACTCCGCGGACCCGGTCAACCCCTTCGAATACCAGCCGAGATGCTTGCGCGCGATATGCACGCCCGCCGTCCCGTAATGGGTCAGCATCGCATCGTAATGCTGGCGCACGATCTCGTATTGCGTGGCGAGCGGCGGCGCCGGGCGGCGCTCGCGGTGGCGCAGCCAGTCGATGACCTGACCGATAAACCACGGGCGTCCATAACAGCCGCGTCCGACCATTACCCCATCGGCGCCGGACAGAGTCAGCGCCTCGTCAGCATCTTCGAGGCTGGTGATGTCGCCATTGACGACCACCGGGATCGACACCGCCTCCTTGACCTCGCGAATAAAGCGCCAATCGGCGCTGCCGCCGTAAAACTGGCAGCGGGTGCGGCCATGCACCGTAATCATGCGGATGCCGCAATCCTCCGCGAGCCGCGCGAGGCGTGGCGCGTTGCGGTTGCGGTCGTCCCAGCCGGTGCGCATCTTGAGCGTCACCGGCAAGTCGACCGCCTGCACCGTCGCTTCGAGAATGCGGGCGGCGTGCAATTCATCCCGCATCAACGCCGAGCCGGCATGACCGTTGACGACTTTTTTGACCGGACAGCCGAAATTGATGTCGATCAGCCGCGCACCGCGATCCGCGTTGAGCTTGGCAGCTTCCGCCATCACCTGCGGCTCGCAACCCGCGAGCTGCACCGCCATAGGCTGCTCATCGGCGCAGCTCTGCGCCATCGTCAGCGATTGCCGGGTTTCGCGGATTGCCGCCTGACTGGCGATCATTTCCGATACGACCAGCGAAGCCCCGTGGCTTTTGACGATGCGGCGGAACGGCAGGTCGCTCACGCCCGACATCGGCGCCAGGATAACCGGATCGTTCAGCGTGACAGAACCGAGAAAAATGCTCACGGATTACTCAATTCATCATTTTGCTGAAATTTTAATCACTAACTCTATCTGATTAATTGTTGCACCGCAACATCATGTCACAGCCCCTGCGTCGCCCGGTGATCGACCGGACGCTGCATTGCCGGCTGGCAGCAGGCTGTTTAGTTTAACCCGATGACTGCAGCCTATGCACTGATCGTCGCGGCCGGCCGCGGATCGCGGTTCGGTGGTGTCATGCCCAAGCAGTATCTGCCGCTGGGTGGCGGCAGCGTCTTGCGCCACGCCGTTTCGGCATTTGCGACGCATCCCCGGATTGCAGGTGTGCAGGTGGTGATCCGCGCCGAAGACCGCGTTGCCTATGAAACAGCTTTGTCAGGCCTGTCATTGCTGCCGCCGATACCCGGCGGCGCCGAGCGCCAGGATTCGGTGCGTCTCGGCCTCGAAGGCTTATTGGCGCATCGGCCGCGTCAAGTCCTGATTCATGACGGTGCGCGGCCGTTTCCTGATGCCGCCCTGATCGATCGTGTGCTGGACGCGCTCGATCGCCATCCCGCCGCGATTCCCGCCTTGCCGGTCGGCGACACGATCAAACGGGTTGAAGACGGTCACATCCGTGAGACGCTCGACCGATCGCAGCTGTGGCGCGCGCAAACGCCCCAGGGATTTCACTTCGACGCTATTCTCGAGGCGCACCGCACCGCTGCCGGGCGTGTCCTGACCGACGACGCCGCAGTCGCCGAAGCAGCGGGGTTGGCACCGATTATCGTCGCCGGGGACGAGAACAACCTTAAGGTGACGACGACCCATGATCTTGCGGCCGCTGAACGCCTGCTTAGCTCCCGCCTCGGCGATATCCGGGTTGGCCAGGGCTTTGACGTGCACGGGTTCGGCCCCGGCGATCGCGTAATGATCTGCGGTGTCGAAATCCCGCACAGCGCGGCGTTGGTCGGCCATTCCGACGCTGATGTCGGATTGCACGCCCTGACCGACGCGCTGCTCGGCGCGATCGGCGCTGGCGATATCGGCCAGCATTTTCCGCCGAGCGATCCGCGCTGGCGGGGCGCCGCGTCCGACCGCTTTCTCGACCACGCCGCCGGGCTGATACGCGACAGAGGCGGCATCATTGCCGCGGTCGATGTCACCATCATTTGTGAGCGGCCTAAAATTTCGCCGCACCGCGCCGCGATGGTCGACCGAGTCGCCGCTATCCTTCGGATTGCTGTGGACCGGGTCAGCGTCAAGGCCACAACGACCGAGAAGCTGGGTTTTACCGGTCGCAGCGAAGGCATCGCCGCGCAGGCGATCGCAACAGTGCGGCTGCCGTTCTGACATCGGATCGGGGGCGAGCCGGATCGTTTCAGGCGATCGCTGCGCTTCGGCCGAGATACGCTCGGATCACCTCTTCATCGCGCTGCACTTCGGCGGGCGAACCTTCGGCGATCTTTTCGCCGTGGTCGAGCACGATGACCTTCTGCGCGAGGTTAACCACGACATCGAGCTTGTGCTCGATCAAAACAATCGTCAGGCCGAGCGCATTGAGCCGTTTGATCTGATCGGCCAGTTCCAGGGTTTCAGCTGGGTTCATCCCGGCAGTCGGTTCATCAAGCAGCAGCAGCTTGGGGTTCGAGGCCAGCGCCCGGGCAATTTCGACGCGGCGCCGATTGGCGTAGCTGAGACCCGACACGACATGATCGACGCGCGGCAGCAGCCGGTTGCCGAACACAGCGAGGATTTCAAATGCGCGTTCTCGCGCCCGCTCTTCCTCGCGCCGCGTCATCGGCAGCCGCAGCAAGGCCCCAACTACGCCGGTATGAAGCCGCGCATGCATGCCGATCATCACGTTTTCCAGAACCGTCAGGTTCGGAAACAGCCGAATGTTCTGGAAGGTGCGCGCGATACCGCGTTCCAGCACGATATGAGCCGGCTGGTGCGTCAGATCGCTGCCGGCGAACCGGACGCTGCCTTCATTGGCCCGCACCAGCCCGGTTACCGCGTTGAACAGCGTCGATTTGCCCGAACCGTTTGGCCCGATCACCGCGAGCACCGAATGCGCCGGCATCGCCAGCGACACCGAGCGCAACGCAACGAGACCGCCAAACCGCACCGTCAAATTGTCGATCGCCAGCAATGGGCCGATTTCCGCGGTTTCTGCGGTATCAAATGCCCCAAGCCGCTGTAACGCATCGAACCCCTGCCCGCTGACCTGGCTGATCTGCGCCGTTTGCTCTTCCAGCGACAGCGGCGCGACTCGCTGTGTCGCCGGGATCAACCCGTCGCGGCGGTACAGCATCATTGCGACCAGAATTATCCCGAAAATCAGCTCGGTTGAGGACGCGAGATCAACTCGCTGCAACCAATCGGTGCTGAGCAGTCGCCCCAGCGCATGCAGCCATTCAGACAAATCTGCGAGAAACCACGATTGCAGCATCTGCAGGATCAGCGCGCCGAGCACGACACCCCAGACGCTGCCGATACCGCCAAAGACAATCATCACCAGGATCATCACCGAAACCGGAAACCCAAACATTTCAGGCGTCGCGGTCTGCAGTTTGGCAACGAACAAAGTGCCGGTGGCGCCGGCGAAGGCGGCGCCGGTGGCGAACGCCAGCAGCTTCAGCTTGACGCGGTTGACCCCCATCGCGGCGGCGGCGACCTCATCTTCGCGGATCGCCATCCAGGCCCGGCCGATGCGCGAAAATTTGAGCCGTTGGCTGGTGAAGATCAGAAACGCAACCAGCCCGATCCCGACGTAGTAATAGGGCGTCGCAGAGACCCCAAAGCTCCAACCGAACAGTTGCGGCGCCGCGACGCCGTTCAGCCCCATCGCGCCGTTGGTGACGCTCGGCATGTTGCGCACAACGATCGGCACGATCTCGCCAAAGCCGAGCGTGACGATCGCCAGGTAATCACCTCGGAGCCGCAGGGTCGGTGCCCCGAACAGCACCCCAAAAAACGCCGTGATCGCCGCCGCAACGGGCATCATCAGCCAGAAAGACACCTGGAAATGCACGACATCGCCGCCGGTGTCGTGAAATCGCGCGACCAGCCCCAACCACTGAAACGGCTCCCAAAAGCTGCTCCAATCCGGCGCCAACTGCCATGAAGCGGCAACACCGTAAGCATAGGCGCCGATAGCAAAAAACGCGGCATAGCCAAGATCGAGCAACCCGGCGAGGCCGACCACGATGTTGAGGCCGAGTGCCAATGCCGCATAAGTCAAGGCATTGGCGACCGCGTCGACATCGGCGTCGTTGGGGTGAATGATCGGGAACAGCAGTGCCAGCGCGAACAGCACAGCGACGACGACACGCGAGCGCAGGTGCGGCGCCAGCCAGGCCAGCGGCGACGCGCGCCGCAGCCTGGCGAATGATTCGCCCATCATGCCCGTTTTCACGACGGGCATCTCAAGCGCCTGTCATGTCATAAACGCGCGTGCTCAGGATTTGTCGGGCATTGCCCGCCCGAACAGGCCGGTCGGCGCAAACACCAACACCAGCACCAGAATGGAAAAGATGATCACGTCGGCCCAGCGCACCGCAATGAAATGGCCGCCCAGGCTTTCGATCAACCCGATCAGCACGCCGCCGACCATCGCCCCGGTAACGCTGCCGATGCCGCCCAACACGGCTGCGGTAAAGGCTCGCAGCCCCGCCGTGTACCCGATGATAAAGCTGGTGAAGTTATAATACAGCCCGAAGATCAGCGCGGCCGCGCCGGCCAGCGCCGAGCCGAGAAAAAACGCCGTCATCACGACGCGATCGACATCGACGCCCATCATGCGCGCTGCTTCGGCGTCCTGTGCGGTCGCTCGCATCGCCTTACCGAGCCGCGTGCGGTTGACGAACAAGTGCAGCCCTGCCATCAGCGCCAGCGTGATGCCCCAGATCAGCACCTCGCGCAGCTGCAATGTCGCGCCGGCTATATCCCAGCGCACCACCGGCAACGGGTTGGGGAAATTTTCGGATGACGCGCCGGCCGTCAACAGGATGATGTTGAACAGGATATAGGACACCCCGATCGTCGTGATCATTCCGGCGGTGCCACGGACACCGCGGAGCGGCCGTAATGCAATGCGCTCGATCGCGACCCCGATCACACCCGCCGACAGCATGGTGACGACGAACGCAAAGACCAGAGTGCCGACAAGCGCAAAGCCCGTCAGGACGGTGCTTTGACCCGACAGGCCGCACAACTGCAACGCCCACATGCCGATAAACGAGCTGACCATGAAGACGTTGAAATGTGCGAAATTGATCAGCTCAAGAATGCCGTAAACCAGCGTGAATCCCAGCGCCAGCAGCGCGTACATCGCCCCCAGGCTGAGACCGTTGATCACCTGCTGGATCAGAACCGGATCAACGATCATGCGACGCGACAATCGGGTTCAACACCGCCCGTATGCTCACAACCTCTGAGACCCATTACGAGCCTTGCGGCGCAACTCCCATATACTTGTACTGGTGCAGTACATCGTCTAGCGGATACTTGGTATCCTTGACGATCCGGAAAACGCTGACGACACGGCTGGTAATGTCGCCGTTCTGGTCGAACGTGACCTCGCCCTGCAACGTCTTGGTGTGCGATGCCTGGATCGCATCGCGCACATTGGCGCGGTTGACTTCTTTACCCGACGACGCGAGCCCTTTGATGGCATCAAGGATTACCAGCGCGGCGTCGTAGGCGGTAATTGAATAATTATCCGGCTGATGCCCGTATTTCTTGGCAAAAGCCTCGACAAACGGCTTTACATCGGGATTGTCGAGAACGTTCGGCGCCGCGATCGTCGCATAGACTCCTTCGGAGGCCGGGAAACCAGCACCTTTCAGGAGTTCCGCACCGTAGATACCGTCGCCGCCGGCTTTAATCATCTTCGGTGCGATGTCGTAAGCCTGCTTGACGACCTTGACCCCGGCCTGCGCCACACCGCCGTAATAGAGCGCATCGGCGTTTAGCGATTTGATTTTGGTCAGTACCGTCGTGTAGTCGGCCTCCTTGGGGTTGAGCTGATCGCGGCCGAGGATCTTGATCCCGCGCTTTTCGGCCTGCTTCTGAAACGAATCGGCGATGCCGACCCCGTAAGCCCCGCTGTCGTCGAGCACATAGACCGATTTGACCTTGAGCGTGTCGGCGAAATAATTGGCCATGTTGGGGCCTTGGTAGGCGTCTGTAGTGACCGTACGGAAGTAGACCGCTTTGCCTCCCGGTCGATACTGGCCGGCAAATTTCGGATCGGTAATGTCCGGATTGGTCGATTCCGGCGTGATGATCGCCAGATTCCCCTGGCTCAAGATCGGCGACATCGCCTTGCCTGAGCCGCTCATCTGCGGCCCGATTGCCGCTATGACGCTGCTGTCGCCGACCAGTTTGCGCGCGTTGGTCGCGGCTTGCGCCGGGTCGTACTGGCCTGCCGTCGCGGTGCCGTCGTCGAGCACGGTGGTATTGATCTTATAGCCGGCAACGCCGCCTTTGGCGTTGGCCTCATCAATCGCAAGCAGCGCGCCCTGCTTGATCAATTCGGCGTCATGCGCGTCCGCCCCGGTCAGCGACAGGCTGATGCCGATCGTCACGGTCTTGTCGGCGGCCGCTGCCGGCATGATCCCGCCCGCCAGCAACGCGACGACGGGAAGGTGCAAAAGCAGGTTGCGGCGCAAAAACATCTGTCGATCTCCGGTTCGGACGGCGGCATTCGCTCCGCCAAGTGTTGCGCCAACCGCGAGTTGCGGCAAGCCCGTGCAGCCAGCCCTTCGAACTGCTCAGCTTGGCGGTTTCATCGCCACGTCGAGCATCACGCTCGGCAGAATCTCGCGCAGCACACCGCGCAGCGTTGCCTCATCCGAGGCGGTCGCAGCCACCACCAGCCGTCGCGAGCCGCGTCGCAAGACGCGTGCCGTTGCACGGCCTTCCCGGCCCGGCCGTATCGTCGCGAACACCTCGGCGGGATCGACTCGCCGCAACAGCCGTTTCAGCGCCTGCAAGCCTTCGGCCGCCTCGACATCAAGCGCCGGGGCTTCACCGGGATCGGGTTCCGCCTCCTCATCGACCGCGGCATCGACCGCCTCGACCGGGCGGTGCCGCGCCAGCGACTGATAAACCGCGCGGCCGGTCTCGGTATCGATGCGCGACTGCAGTTCCCAGCTTTCGCCGCGGGTCGACAACTCGGTAATCAGCGCGAATAAATCGTCACAATCGTCTTCGTGCGTGCAGGTCAGAAACGCGAGGCGCCCATCATGCTCGATGACGCGATCGTCATCCTCGGTAAAGCCCAGCTCGCCAAGCGCGTTGTCGAGTGCACGGCGCGAGGCAACGAGAAGCACCGTCACATGCAGGCGGCGGCCCGCTTCGGGCGCTTCCTGTTCAGCCATTGCCGCTCCCCGGATCCATCAATGCAATTGCCGAGTATCCGCAGCAACGCGCGCCGCGCAAGCACGCGATCAGCTAAGGCGGCTCTCACCCTGCCGGCTGATCCGCACGTCGCGGTGAATGCCGATATTCATCAACAGGCCAAAACCGAGCATCACAGTCACCATCGCGGTGCCGCCATAAGACACCAGCGGCAGCGGGACGCCGACAACCGGGATCAGCCCCATAACCATCGCCATGTTGATAAAGGCGTAGAGAAAGAAATTGACCGCGATCCCCAACCCGAGAAGCCGGCCGAACTGGCTGCGGCTGCGCAGCGCAATCGCGAAGGCATAGGCGATCACCAGGACATACAGGGTCAGCAACGCCAGCCCGCCGATCAGCCCCAGTTCTTCCGCGATCATCGTAAAGATGAAATCAGTCTGGCGTTCCGGCAGAAAGCTCAGATGGCTCTGCGTTCCCTGCAGAAAGCCTTTGCCGGAAAGGCCGCCCGACCCCAGTGCGATCTTCGATTGCAGAATGTGATAGCCGGCCCCCAGAGGATCGCGGTTGGGATCGAGAAATGTATACAGCCGGGTTTTCTGGTAATCGCGCAGGAACGACCACGCGAGCGGCGCCGCGATGGCCGCGGCAATCGCGCCGGCGCCAAAAATCCACAGCCGGATGCCGCCGAGAAAAAACAGCGCCGCGCCGCAGGTCAGCAGCATCATCGCCGTGCCGAGATCGGGCTGCTTCAGCACCAGCGCGACCGGCACCATGACAATCGCCGCCGGGGCCACGAGGTAGCGCAACCGTCCGACATCCTCGACCGGCAGGCCATGAAAATAACGCGCCAGCGCCAGCACCAACGCGACTTTCATAACCTCCGACGGCTGCAGCTGAATGACCCCGAGGTCAATCCAGCGTTGCGCCCCCATGCCGATCGTGCCGCGAATATCAACCGCCAGCACCAGCAGCAGCGATACTCCGTAAATCCAATAAGCGCTGCGATACCAATAGCGAATATTGACCAGCGCGACCGCAATCATCGGCACCAGCGCAATCGCGAACCGAGTCATCTGGCGCGACGCCCAGGGCTGCATGCTGCCGTTGGCGGCCGAGTACAGCATCGCAAAGCCGATCGCCGAGATCGCACCGACCATCAGCACCAGTCCCCACTGGATCGCGCGGACCTTGTCCGAAAACGTCAGCTCGCGCTGGCTGATATCGGGTGAAAGGCTGACCATCGGGACTAATCTCGCCGTGGCGCGAACGCCGTGAGAGTGGTGGCAGGCGCCGGCACCGCGGTAGCCGGAGCGCTCTGCACGACCGAATCCGGCTGCGGTACCCGCCGCGCCGGGTCGCGTCGTTGCACCTCGACCAACACATCGTGGCAGATCGGCGCCGCCACCGCGGAGCCGCCGCCGCCACTTTCGCCGCCATGCTCGACAACGGCCGCGCAAACGTACCGCGGCGAACCGACCGGCGCGAATGCCACAAACAATGCGTGGTCGCGGTCTTTCCACGGGATTTCGCTGGCTTTGCGCATCCCGTGGTCACGTTCGTACTGGGTGATCCGGCGCACCTGCGACGTACCTGATTTGCCGCCCATGGCCATTGCCGGGTCGGTGATGCGGGCGCTATAGGCGGTGCCCCCCTGCTCGTTCACCACCGCGCTCATTCCGTCGAGCACCAGACCGAGATAATGCTGGCTGATACCGAGCGAAGGAAAAGCCGGCGGCAAGCGATCGCCGCCGGGTGGCAGGCGGCCGTCATGCCGCACCAGGTGGGGCACGACGGCACGGCCGGTGACCAGCCGCGCCGCCATCGTCGCAATCTGCAGCGGCGTCGCCAGCACCGAACCCTGGCCGATCCCGGCGATCAGCGTTTCGCCCGGCTGCCAGCTGGTACCTGTGGTGGCGAGCTTCCAATCCCGCGTCGGGATCAGCCCGGCATGCTCGCCTGGAATATCAAGGCCAAGCGGCGCGCCATAGCCCAGCCGGCGCGCCATCGCCGCCAGCCGGTCGATTCCAGCGCGACGCGATATCTCGTAGAAAAACACATCGCAGGATTTCTTGATCGCGTCGTGCAGATGCAACGCACCGTGTCCGCCATGCTGCCAGCAATGGAATGTCGCATCACCGAGTTCGAGATAACCCGGGCAGTTGATCGTCGTGTCTGCGGTGATCGCACCGGCATCGAGCGCGGCCAACGCGGCAACCGGCTTGAAGGTCGAGCCGGGCGGATAAACCCCCGCGATTGCCTTGTCGGTCAACGGGTTGCGCGGATCGGTCGACAGTTCCTGCCACAGCGCCGGGCTGAGGCCAGTGGTAAACAGCGTCGGATCAAAACTTGGGCTCGACACCAGGGCCAGCACATCGCCGGTTACCGCATCGAGCACGACGCAGGAAATGCTGGGCTCGTTTGCGCAGCGCTTCATCACGAATTCCTGCAGCGCCATATCGAGCGACAACACGACATCCTGCCCGGGTTGCCCCGGCTCATGCGCGATTTCGCGCACGACCCGGCCATAGGCGTTGACCTCGACTTCGCTGGTCCCGGCGGTGCCGCGCAGCACCAGATCCTGCGATTTCTCGATGCCGCTCTTGCCGATGCGGAAATCAGGAAGTTCGAGCAGCGGGTCGCCGGTCAACTCCTTTTCCGAAGCGGCGGCGACATAACCAAGCACATGCGACGCCATCGATCCGTAGGGATAGAACCGGATCGTGCCTTGTTCGATCGCGACCCCAGGCAGTTCAGGTACTGCGACTTCGACGCGCGCTACTTCCTCCCAGCTCAGATTGCTGCGGACCACCAGTGGCACAAAGCTGTGCTTGCGACGGGAATCCCGCAAGACGCGATGGCGGTCGGTGTCGTCGATCTCGATGACGCCGCCGAGCGCGGCCAGCGTGGCTTCGAGATCACCCACCTGCTCCGCCACAACGACGGCCCGGTAATTCTGCCGATTGTCGGCGACGACGACCCCAAACCGGTCGAACACCCGGCCGCGCGGCGGTGCGAGAAGCCGCAGGTTGATGCGGTTTTCATCGGCCAGAACGGTATAGCGGTCCTTCTCCAGAATCTGGAGCTGATACATCCGGCCGGCGAGCGCGGTCGCGAGTAGCGCCTGGCCGCCGGCCAAAAAAACCGCACGACGGGAGATAAGTTTATGGCGCTGAGTTTCGCGAGGCACGACGGCAGAACCTAGAGCATTTTCGACCGGGGTTGAACCGCGACCTCTTACCGCGACTGTCGACTGGCTTATCGGACGCGGGCGCGAAGGACGTCGTTGCGTCTCGAATCAGGCAGCGGTTTCCATCAGCGCGCGCTGAGTCCGGCCCAACGCAAAGCTGGCAAGCGGGAATATCGCCACGGTCGCAACACCGCGAAACATTGTTGTCCGCAAATCCAGCAGGCTCAGCTGCATGAGACAATGCAATGCCCACAGACTCAGCAATGCGGTCGCGCTGAGTACGGTGAAGCCGGCCCAGACGAACGGAAAGGTTCGATTGATGAAGATACGCCGATAGCGCAGCACCGCGGCGCGGGCGAGCAGCAATACCAATGCGCTGATGCCGACCGGCCCGCCGCTCAGCATGTCATGGGCGACGCCGACGGCAAACAATCCGACCGGCGGGAGCAAATCCGGCCGATAAATCGTCCAGTGGTAAACTGCCATCAGCGTAAACGCCGGTGTCAGCGCAGCATATCCTGGGGCCTGCACCGGCAGGATCGAAACGATTGCCGCCGCTACGGTCGTTGCGATCGGTATCGCGCGCGCCAGTCCGTTATTGACCCGAGGCAGCGACGGGATGCTGGAAACTTTGAGGGCCATCGCCTAGCGCGCGCTGGCCTCGTCCGCCGATCCTTTGCCACGACGCGAGGCCCGCCCGGCGACCGGAACCGGTTGCGGCAGTGCGCGCGACAACCCGTAATCGACTACCAAGATGTATTCCATCCGCGACAGATCGACGTATGGCTCAACGCGCGCGCCACCATGTTCGAGCGCGGTCACCACGCCGACCGGTAGACCGGGCGGAAATACCCCGCCTTCGCCCGAGGTGATGATGCGATCGCCGATTTTGAGGCTGTCCGGGTCGTTGGCGTAGATCAGCCGCGGGCGCTCGGAATTGTCGCCCGCCAATACGGCATTGGCATGCGAGCTTTCGACCACGACCGGGATGCGCGAATTGAGGTCGGTTATCAGCAGAACGCGGGCGGCTCGGCTGCCAACTTCCGTCATCCGCCCGACGAGACCGGTGCCGGTGATCGCGGCCTGACCGCGTGAGACCCCCTGCTCGCTGCCGGCATTGACCATGACCGTGCGCACATAGCCGCCGCCGGAATCGGCGATGATCCGCGCCGTCACATAAGAAACGGCATTTTCGGGAACGACCTTGAGCAGGCCGCGCAGATCGCGGTTGTCGGCCGACAGTTTGAGTGCGGCCTGCTGCCATTGCAGCAGGCGCTCATTTTCTCGCTCAAGCCGCAGATTGTCTTCGTACATCGTGAAGAACGCACGCACCCGGTCGAATGCCGTCGAGGCGACGCTAAACGGCCGCGACAGCATATCGAGGCCTGGCGATAAATCGTCCGCCAAGGCGACCCGCAGCGACTCGAACATCGATTGATCGGCCTTGCCGACAATGATGATAGCGGCCGATAGGAGGATCAGGAACGGTGGAACCGTCCGCTGGATCGTGGCGCGAAGCTGCGCAGAAGGTCGAATCACCGACCCGCCTTCACACTATCCAATTGCCGAACGCATCCGCTCGGCCGGCGTTGCGGCGAAGTTCTTTCATGCCCCCCGATACCCCCCACGAGTAAGCTTACCCCTACCCAACGATAGTCACCACATATTGATCAGAAGATTTTTCAGCGTCTTCATTTCCTCCAAGGCGCGTCCCGTTCCCAGCGCGACGCAGCTTAGGGGATCATCCGCAATCGAAACCGGCAACCCGGTCGCGTGCCGCAGAATAAAATCGAGATTAGCGAGCAGCGCACCGCCGCCGGTCAATACGATTCCTTTATCAACAATATCGGCGGCGAGTTCGGGAGCCGTGTGCTCCAGCGCCACCTTGACCGCCTCGACGATCGAGCCAACCGGCTCGGCGAGGCTTTCCGAAATCTGCCGTTCGCTGATGACGATTTCCTTGGGTACCCCGTTCATCAGATCGCGGCCTTTGATCTCCATGACCCGGCCCTCGCCGTCTTCCGGCATGCAGGCCGAGCCGATTTCTTTTTTGATGCGCTCGGCGCTGCCTTCGCCGACCAGCAGATTATGGTTGCGGCGGATGTAAGCGATGATGGCCTCGTCCATCTTGTCGCCGCCAACACGCACGGAGCGCGAATAGACGATGCCGCCGAGAGACAGCACCGCGACTTCGGTCGTGCCTCCGCCGACATCGACAATCATCGAGCCAGTCGGCTCGGTCACCGGCAAGCCTGCGCCGATCGCCGCCGCCATCGGCTCCTCGATCAGAAACACCCGGCGTGCTCCGGCGCTTTCGGCTGATTCCTGAATGGCGCGGCGCTCCACCGCAGTCGAACCCGACGGGACGCAAATGATGATCTGGGGGCTGGCGAAACTTCGGCGGTTGTGAACCTTGCGGATGAAATGCTTGATCATTTCTTCGGCTACGTCGAAATCGGCGATGACGCCATCGCGCAGCGGCCGAATCGCCTGAATATTGCCTGGCGTGCGGCCAAGCATCAGCTTTGCCTCTTCGCCGACGGCGAGAACCTGCTTGCGGCCTTTAACGCTGGCGATCGCCACCACAGAGGGCTCGTTCAGCACGATCCCTCGGCCTTTGACGTAAACAAGAGTATTTGCCGTGCCGAGGTCGATCGCCATATCGGCGGACAACAGACCCAGCATTCTACCTATCATTGCAATGATGAACCCGAAATTGCCGCGGAGGGATGCTCTGGCGCGACCTGCAATCACGCCCTGGATCATTTTACCGGTTCAATGACATCAACCGCCGCACTCGGCAATGAGTTGTTGCTGCGATTGCCGGCACGGGCTTTGAAATTCGATGCGCTTCCCACATCGAACGATGATCCTTGCGGATCGCATGGCGTATTTCAAGCGGCCTATGATTGGCGCGAATCTGTGCGCCGTCAGGCGGATCTCCGGCGGCCCGCCAATCGGCTGCTGGGACACGCCTTCTGCGAGAGAACTTGCAAAGCCGGGTGGATCAATCATCGTCGCGCACATGACGAGCGGCTCAACATTGGTCAAACACTCGGTTCGCATCGCCGGGCATTCGACCAGCGTGTCCCTGGAGCAGGCATTCTGGATCGCGCTGCGCGAGATTGCCGCACAGCGGCAGCAATCGGTCAGTGCCCTGATCGGCGCTATCGATGCTGCGCGCGACAGCAATCTGTCCAGCGCGATCCGCGTTTTCGTGCTCGAGAGTTGCCGCTGCGGTATATTGCCGGCGGCCGGCAAATCGGGCGCTGATGCGGTTGCACCCGCGCCCGTGCTCGCTCATCTTGCAGAGAACTTAAAGGCAGCTGATTTCAGGACAGGCTGACCGATGGGATCAGTGATCAATCTCAATCGTTTCCGCAAAACAAAGCAGCGCGATGATGCGGAACGGCGTGCCGCGGAAAATCGCGCGGCATTCGGGCGCTCCAAAGCCGAACGCGAACGCGCCGATGAAGAACGTCAGCGGCGCGAACGCGAACTTGATGGCAAAGAAATCGAATAACAAGCTTTGGCGCCGCCCCCATTTCGTCGCGCGATTTTAAGGGGACGGCCTCCGCCTTTCATTCCTACGATCTACGGGACCTACGATCTAAGGGGACCCGGCTCTAGCGAGGGCTTAATTCCTGGCTCAGGTCGCGGCCGAACAGTCGCTCCTCCAGGATGACGCCATCGCCGTCGTCGATCGTCACTCTGCTCGGTTCTTCGCCTTTGGCAAGCCGGGTCGCCGCGGCGACAGCATCATCGCGACCTTGGAATGCGCCACGTGGTTCTGTCTCGCCTTCTTTTGTGACCGTCCAGCGTCCGTCAACGGGGTGTACTCGATAAATATGGCGTCCGAGCATCAAAATCCTCGTGCTTGTGTCGGCCTGAACAGCCGCTGCCAAGTCAACACCATCGGCGCAGCGGTTGTTCCCCGCGCCCTGATTCCCCGCGCCCCATATGGCCGCAAAAAACCGGGACCGGCTGGGCCGATCCCGGATCGAGGTTACGGGTGGCAAACCCGCGACAGGGAGACTTTGCCGAACCGGATCGTTGATTTTAAGGGCGGAGATCCGGAACCCGCCCGCCTGCCGCATCGCTGCGGCATTGCGGGTCTCCGATTAGCGGGATACGGAGCGCATCGTCGAACTTGCCGCAGTGCGATGCCGCCGGACCTCGGCGAGGCAGCGCTGGCGCTCCGTCAGAGCAGAAATCGCGGCGCCGTCGGGAAAGCGCTTCGACACGACGCGCTGTGCACCAGGATGCGCCATGACGATTTCGGCGCGCCGGTCCGGCACCGTCCCGATCAGACGACGCAACGCTTCTCGTCCGCGCGACAGTCGCGACCGCACCGTTCCAACCGGAACGGCAAGAACCTCGGCAACCTCCTCGTAGCGCATGCCTTCGAGGCCCACCAGCAGAATGACGGAGCGCTGCTCCTCAGGGAGCTTGGCAAGCGCGCGCTTCAAGTCGCGCAATTCGAGGCTCTTGCCTTGATGCGGGGCACGCGTCAGCATCGGTTCGGTTTCACTCAGTCCGACGGACGTGCCTTCGCGCACGGAACGGCGAACCTGATTGACGTATTGATTGTGCAGGATGGTGAACAGCCAAGCCCGCAGATCGGTGCCTTCCTGCCACAGATGCAATTTACCGAGGGCGCGCGTCAGGCAATCCTGGACCAGATCATCGGCAGCCGCGGCGTCTCGCGCCAGCGACCGGGCATACCGACGCAGACGCGGGATCTCGGCTTCGATTCTCCGATGGATGTCGGTCACGAAAACACCTCCCGCTGAATGAGACCGGCGTCACCGCCGATCGAACTGGAGGGAGCGTACAGGCGCCATGTAATCGGTTGATGTCGATCACCGGGGATTAATGTAAGAAATTGTAACCATGTGTGTGCCACGGATATGTTATTGAATCTGCTTTGGTCCTTGCTCTCCGAAGGCTTCAACGGGGCCTCAGCGGGATAGATCGCCGGCATGAGCGAAAACGGTCATATCCTGGTCGTCGACGACGAGCCGCAAATTCGCGAGCTGATCGAAGACTACCTGGCGGGCGAAGGCTACCGCGTATCGACGGCGAATGACGGGGCCGGAATGCGTCGCATTCTGGCGCAGTCACCGGCCGATCTGGTGATTCTCGACCTGATGCTGCCGGGCGAAGACGGGCTGACGCTGGCGCGTGTGCTGCGCAGTGAATCCGGCATCGGCATCATCATCCTGACGGGACGCGGCGAGACCGTCGACCGGATCATCGGCCTTGAAATGGGCGCCGACGACTATCTCTCCAAGCCATTCCATCTGCGCGAGTTGCTGGCGCGGGTCAAAAGCGTGCTGCGCCGCGTGCAAACCCGCACCGAGGACGTCACGCCTGCGCCGAGTGGGCGGTCACATGCGAGGTTTGCCGGATGGAGCCTCGATCTTTCCGGCCGCGAACTGATTTCGCCGACCGGCGCGGAAGTACGGCTTACCACCGGTGAATTCGACCTGCTGACCGCCTTTGTCAGCAACGCCAACCAGGTCCTTTCGCGTGACCGCCTGCTCGATCTCGCGCGAAACCGGGAGGCCGGGCCGCTCGATCGCACGATCGACGTGCAGGTCGGCCGGCTGCGCCGCAAGCTCGAAGACGATCCGCAGAACCCGGCGCTGATCAAGACGGTCCGCGGCAGCGGCTACATTTTTACACCGGCCGTGGAGTTGAGCGGAGATTAATCACCCGGCAATGCAGCGGCAAAACCCGGGCGGCGGCGATCGAGAAAATGCCTCAACTCGGCGCCGAGGCGGCGAAACCCTTCAAGCTGATGCCGCAGATAGCCGCTATGGATGACGCCACCATCGAGATCGGCGACGCCGGTTGCCGGGAATGCCGCATCGCGCCGACACGTCCCGAAAATCACGTCCCAGAGCGGCAGGATGACCGCAAAGTTGCACCCTCTCGGGCGGTCGAACGGCGGCCCGGCATGCGCAATCGAATGGTGCAGACGGTGATATTGGGGGCCGACCACCAGATGCGTGCCAAGCCGACCGAAGCCATGCCGCAAATTGCTGTGCGACAAGTTTTCGACCAACCGAAACGCAATCATCACCAGCGGAAATTCGGCCGGTGCTACGCCGATCAGCAGAGCTACGGTGCCGCTCCACACCGCCGCCAGCACATCGTCGAGAACATGATTGCGGTCGTCGGTCCATAGCGTCATCTGCCGCTGGTCGTGATGCAGGCTGTGCAGCGCCCACCACCACGACACGCGATGCTGCAGGCGGTGCCGCCAGTATTCCCCGAAATCGAGCAGCACGACGTATATCAGCAGCGTCGCGAACGGCCATGCCCGCAGCGGCGGGAAGAACTGCTCGACCGTCGGTGGAATGTATCCCCTGAACCGAAGGTAGCCATCGATCATCGCGCCGATCGGCGTCAGCAGCAGAAACAGCATCGCCGGCACAAGACCCAGTCGGTGGACCAGCGTGTACACGACATCGGTGCGCACCGCCCGCCGCGCGCTCCACTGCTCGACCGGCCGCCACCATTCGAGAGGGCGGAACAGAATGTAAGCGAGCGTAATCTCAATGGCTCCGAACAGCGCAAACCCGACGCCATCGAAGGCCTCTTCGGACCAGTCCATCAGCCCGCACTGGTAGAGCAGCGGCTGTAGCGCATTCTCGAAGATCGCGCCTTGCGCCTGTTCGATTAGGCGGAACACACCGTCGATCATCGCCACGCCGTCTCTGGGCTATTCTAATAAAGGCAGATGCCGTGCGGCGAGCGGCCGACGGGGATGGTTGTCTTGAGCGCCCCGGTTGCCCGGTCGATCACATCCACCGAGGCGCGCCATCGCCCGGTCACCCAAAGCTCCTGCCCGTTCGGGGTCAGCGCCATGTCGTCGGGGCCGCCGGGTGCCGCCAGCGTGCCGGTTACATCGAGCGTATTGGCATCGAGGATCGAAATCGTACCGGCCACTCGGTTCGACACATAAAGCGTCTTTCCATCCGGCGTCGGCAGGAAATTATGGGCGCCGCGGCCGGTATGGATGCGGCGCAGGACGCTGCCGTCCGCGGGGTTGACCTCGGCGACATAGTCCGACCCCATGATCCCGACGAGGATCGTGCCCGACGGCCGCACCCACACCCCGGCCGGCTGCCGCCCGACCGGAGCAGTCCAGCGCGGCTTGCCGGTCGCCAGTTCGATCGCGATCAGGTTATCGGTGCCCTGCAACGTGATATAGGCGGTACTGCTGTCGGGCGAAAAGCCGATATGGCTGGGCATCGTCGGCGCCGGCAGGCGGAACATCAGCCGATAACTCGCCGCATCATAGATGTCGATGCGGTCGAGGCGCAGCGAGGTCGCGACAAACCATTTCGCATCCGGACTGAAACCGATCTGATACGGATCGCTGGCGGTCACCCGCTGTTTGATCTGTCCGGTGGCGCGGTCAACGAACGCGAGTTCGTTGTCGCCGGCCATCGCGACGATCAGGCTTTGCCCATCCGGCGTCATCATCAAATGATGCGGCGACCGCCCGACATAGATGCGCGACACCTCCTTGTAAGTCGAGGCATCGACGAGGCTCAGTGAATCATCATCCGAATTGAGCACCACCGCGTTGCTGGCCAAGGCCGATGATGCGACCACGGCCGCAACCAGAATGCTCGTCGCGACGGCAGTCGCCGCGCGCGCCACACGGCCGCCGAAAACGCTGAACAACGGCGTATAAACCACCACAGCACCGGGGCCGATTGAGACAGGGACGCGCCGGCGGGACCGGCGTGCACCATTAGATAACGTATTGAGCGAACAAGAAAAGCCCGGCTGTGCGGCGAGGCTTGCGGTGGGCGCTTTTCCTAGCGCAGCCGTTGCGGCAATGCCGCGATCGCGGCATCGAGAAGCACCATGCCGCGCTGCTCGTTGAGTTCGGCGATGACGACATCGCGTGCCGCGGTGATCGCCACATCCACGGCGACAGCGCGAATTTCCTCGACCGCCTTTGCCTCGGCCTGGGCGATCCGCTCTTCGGCAAGGCGTTGCCGGCGGGCCAGCGACTGTTCGAGATCGCGCGCCGCCTGTGCTGCGATGCGCTCCGCTTCCTCCTTGGCATGTGCGACCATCGCGCGTGCCTCGGCGATCGCCTCGCGTTCCTTACGCTCGTACTCCAACAAAACCTGTTCGGCTTCCTGCCGCAACCGACGCGCTTCGTCTAGATCGGCGCGGATGCGCGCGGCGCGCGCGTCGAGGCTGCCGAAAATGGAGCGGGTCATCGGCTTCCACACAAGCGCGACGAAAATCAGGACGGAGATAAGGACCCAGAACTCCGGGTCTGTCAGCCAATGCGTCAATGAACTTGCCTTTGCACTTGCCCTTGAGCCTGCCCGCCAAGAACACGATCCACCGCGCCGGACAGACGGCTGTCATCGGCCGCCGTGCCGGTCAACTTTTCGACGACGGCACGGCCGACATCGATCGCGATGCCGCGCACCTCCGACAGAGCCTGCTCCTTGGTGGCGGCAATGCTCGTTTCGGCGGCGGCAATCTGCTGCGCCAACGCTTCTGACAGGACCCGCTGACGTTCCGCCGCCTCGGCGGCGAAGCGGTCGGTAGCTTCCTTGATGATGGCCTGCGCCTCGGAGCGCGCTTCAGCCATCGTTTTCTGGTAGGCCGCCGCCGCCGCTTCGGCCTCGGCCTTCATCCGCACGGCGCTGGCAAGGTCTCCGTCGCGCTGTTCGCGCCGCGCGTCGATGGCGACCGCGATACGCGGCAGCCCCACCTTGGCCATCAGCACATAGAGGATGACGAACCAGATGCTGAGCCACACCAGTTGCGGCAGAAAGGTCGTGTAGTCGAGTTGCGGCATGCCGCGCGCCTCGCTTCCCGCCTGTTTAGAATACGAACAGGATCAGAAACGCGACGGCGAGACCGAACAGGCCGGTCGCTTCCGCCAGCGCAAAACCGAGGAAGGCGAAAGGCTGAACCTGCGGTTGCGCCGCCGGGTTGCGTGCGACCGAACTGATCAGCGAGGCGAATACGTTGCCGATGCCGATACCGGCGCCAACCAGGGCGATGCAGGCAAGGCCTGCGCCAATCATTTTGGCGGAAGCGAGATCCATGTGCGTTTCCTTTTACGAAGACAAGAGGAGATGAACGACCCTAGTGCGCCGGGCTAGTGCAGATGCAGCGCATCGCGCAGATAAAGACAGGTCAAAATCGCGAACACATAGGCCTGCAACGCCGCTACCAGCAATTCCAGCCCGACCAGCAGGATGTTGATGCCTACCGGGAAGATCGCCAGAAAGCCAATGCTGGCGGCGAATCCACCAAAGATGCCCAGCATCGTGTGCCCGGCGAGCATATTGGCAAAAAGCCGGATCGACAGTGTGAACGGGCGGATGAAATAGGACAGCAATTCGATCGGCACCAGCAGGACCAGCAGCACGACCGGGACACCTTCAGGCACGAACAGGCGCAGGAAGTGCGTACCGTGCTTGGCGATTCCGACGATCGTCACGCCGACAAACACCACCAGGGCCAAAGCGAAGGTCACGATGATGTGGCTGGTGATCGTAAAGCTGTAAGGAACCAGCCCGAACAGATTGCTGAACAGGATGAACATGAAAAGGGTGAAGACGAACGGAAAAAACACCTGCGCGCCGTGGCCGGCATTGGTGTCGATCATATCGGCGACGAACTCGTAGCTGAGTTCCGCGACCGACTGCCAGCGTCCCGGCACCAGCGCGGCGCGGCGGGTCGCAAACACGGTCAGCACGGTTATCGCTATGACGACGATCGTCATCATCAGCGCCGAATTTGTGAACGACACATCCATGCCGCCGATATGGAGCGGCACAATGCGCTGGATCTCGAACTGTTCGAGCGGCTTGATCTCTAAGGCCACGCTATTCCCCGTCGTCCTTTGCGTCCTGCGGCTTCTTGCCGGTCTCCTGGTCGGGCCGGCGAAAGCCGACCGCCGTATTGATCCCGGCAACAGCGCGATAGACGCTCACCATGCCGGCCGCCACACCGAGGAAGAACAAGATGATCATCCCCCATGGACGCGTGCCGAGCCAGTGATCCAGCGCCCAGCCCAACCCGGTCGCCACGACGACCGACACCACAAACTCGATGCCGATCCGCAGACCGACGCCGACCCCTTGTTGCAGCGCCGGGTCTCCGGCACTCGCCGCTGGCTTGCTCCCGGTGTTGCGCGCCCGCACCCGATCAAGCTGCTCGCTCAGCCGCTCCAGCTCCGGTGGCCCCGCATCGCTCATCTAGGGAAGCGCAACCAACGCAACTCCGATCCCGGCCGTCGCCGGCCGGAGCGGCGCGCACGATAGTCAGGCACCCTGCCTCTGTCAACCGGTGGTTCAGATCGCCGTTTAGAGAAAATCGGGTAGCGCTTTCAATGAATTATCGTTCGGCTCAAGCGGTTTGCCGCAGTTCGGCGGCGCGCGCCAGATCGACCGACACCAGTTGCGACACGCCACGCTCGGCCATCGTCACGCCAAACAGCCGGTCCATACGCGCCATCGTCACCCGATGATGCGTGATCATCAGAAACCGGGTGCCCGTATTATCGGCGATGTCAGCCACCAGCCGGCAGAACCGGTCGACATTCGCGTCGTCGAGCGGCGCGTCGACCTCGTCGAGCACACAGAGCGGCGCCGGGTTGGTTAGAAACACTGCAAAGATCAGCGCCAGCGCCGTCAGCGCCTGCTCGCCGCCCGACAGCAGGGACAGGGCCTGCAAGCGTTTTCCCGGCGGACTGGCCATGATCTCGATCCCGGCTTCGAGCGGGTCGCCGTCGCCCGCCCACGCCAGCTCCGCCTGGCCGCCGCCAAACAGCCGCGCGAACAGCTCGCCGAAATGCCCGTTGAGCTGCTCGAAAGCGGCGACCAGGCGGCGCCTGCCTTCCTGGTTCAACGTGACAACCCCGCGCCGCAAGCGCGCGATCGCGGCGGTCAGGTCGGCCCGTTCATGTTCGAGCCCGGAAAGCTGCGCCGTGACCTCCGCGGCTTCCTGTTCGGCCAGCAGGTTGACCGGCCCCATTGCATCGCGCTCGCGGATCAACCGGTCGAGCCGACCGGCCAACTGGTCGCCGACGGCATCGTCCGGCGCACCGGCGTCACCGCTTTCCGCCAACAACTCGCGAAGCTGCTCCGGGGTCTGGTCGAGCCGCTCGGCGATTTCGATTCGTAGCCGCGCCAGCCCCTCAGTGGCTGCCTCGCACCGGGCCTTCGAGCGGGCACGCCGCTCGCGGGCTTCGGCAACCGCCGCCGCTGCTTGACGAGCCGCCTCGGCGGTCTCGCGCGCCGTAGCTTCGCCATTTGCCAATAGCTGCCCGGCCGCATGCTCCTCGGCCGACGCGACGGCGGCGCTGTGCGCCAAGGCCTCGGTTTCGCCGGCAATCGCGGCCGGCCGGCCAGCCAGTTCGGCATCTTCGGCGGCGAGCGCCGCCCGTCGTTCGTCCAGCGTCGCGCGTTGTGCTGCAGCGCCGTCGCGCCGCTTGCGCCAGGCAATACCCTCGTCGGCGATGGCCACAAGACGCTGGCGGCGCATCTCCGCCTCACGCGCCAGCCGATCAAGCGCCGTGCGGGCCTCGGCGTCATAACGGCGCGCCGCTGCGGTCTGGGCGCGCGCGCCGTCCAGCGCGGTACGCGCCAATGCCGGATCGGGCAACGACGCCAGCGCTCGCCCCGCTTCTGCCGCCTGCCCACTTAAATCAGTCAGTTCGGCACCGAGCCGCTCGATGGTCTCGTTGAGGCCGGCAAGACGGGTTTCGGCGGCCAGCCCGCGCCGCGTCAGTTCGGCTTCCACAGTGCGCGTCCGGGCGAGCCGGTCCTCGGCTGCGCGCAATGATGCGACTGCGCTCCGCTCGGCCGTCGCGGCGGCCTCGCGGGCGCTGCGTGCCGCTGCTGCGGCCTCGCCGGTGCGGCGCGCTTCGGGAGCCGTCATCTCGATTTCCTGAGTCAGCCGGTGCAGCCGGTTGCGCTGGCGCAGCCGTTCCGCGGTCGCCGCGGAACTCGGCGCGGGGCGCACAAAGCCATCCCAGCGCCACAGCCGTCCGTTGCGATCGACAAGGCTTTGTCCCGCCTGAAGTTCGGGCTGCAAGCGCCAGCCATCGGTCTCGCTATCAACGAGGCCGGTGTAAGCGAGCCGGCGCGTCAAGGCCGGCGGCCCGGCAATATCGCCGACGAGGGTGCGCGCTCCGGTCGGCAATGCCGCAACCGGCAACGGCGGCAGTTCGGTCCATCCCGCCGCGGCACTGTCCGGCCCGGCCGATAACGGCGCTGCCAACTCGCCGTCGAACAAGGCCGCCGTCGCCGCCTCAAATCCGGCTGCGACCCGCACCTGCGACAACATCGAAGTTCCTTCGGCCTTGGCCGCGCCGGCCGGCGCCAGCATCCGCGTCAGCGCGTCGGCCTCCGCCCGTAGGCGCGCCAGAACGCGATCGGCTTCGCGCGCCGTGTCGGCCGCTGCCGCCTCATTCTTCTGGGAGGCTGCCAACATTTCCGCCGCCACGGTTGCGGCATCACGGCCACCCTCGACCTCGCTGGAAGCTGCCGCAACCGCCGATGCCGCCTCGGCGATGGCGGCCGGAGCGACGACCGCGCTCAGCAATGGCGCGCGTTGCCGCTCGGTTTCCGCAAGCCGCGCTTGCAACCGGCTCTGCCGCTCGACCAGGTCGCGGCGCTGGCGATCGAGCGCGGTGCGGCGCGCATCGCCGGCGGCGCAGGCTTCGGTCATCTGCTGCAATCCGGTTTCGGCCGAAGCAAGCTGCGCCGCTGCTTCTTGGGCCTGGGCCATTGCGGCGGCGCGTGCGATGTCGGCAGCCTTCCCGGCCTGTTCCAACCCGCTGCTTTCATGAGCCAGGCGCACCAGCGCGGTATCGGCATCGGCGAGGTGCTCACCCTCGCGCTTCAGATCGGCGGCGAGCTGGCTGAGGCGGTGCTCCAATTCGGTGCGCGCGGCGATGACGCGGGCAAGTTCCGCTTCGAGCGCTTCACTTGCATGGGCGATGCGCTGCAACCCGGCCGCCGCGCTTGCTTGCGCCAGACGCAGCGGTGGCAGCGCCGCGTCAGCCGCCTCGCGTGCCCGATCCTGCGCCAGCGCGCTTTCGGTGGCGGTGGCGAGGTCACGCTCGCTGATCCGCAATTCGCCGGCAAACGCCTCGGCCTCGGTCTCCCCGGCATGCCAGCGCGCATGCAGCAGCAGCGCCTCGGTGCGACGGATCTGCTCGCCGAGGCGACGATAGCGCTGCGCCTGCCGCGTCTGCTTTTTCAGCGTTTCAATTTGTGCGGCAAGAGTCGCGACCACGTCATCGAGCCGCGTCAGATTGTCTTCCGCCGCCTGCAATTTCAGCTCGGCTTCGTGTCGTCGCGCATAAAGCCCGGCGGTGCCAGCAGCTTCATCAATTAGCAGCCGGCGCTCGGTTGCTTTTGCCCCGATCAGCGCACCGATCCGCCCCTGCCCGACCAATGCTGCTGAATGCGGCCCGGTTGCCGCATCCGCGAACAGCAGCTGCACGTCGCGGGCGCGCGTTTCGCGGCCATTGATGCGATAAGTCGAGCCGCCACCGCGGACGATGCGGCGCGTAACCTCGATCGTCTGGCTGTCGTTTTGGGCGAACGGCGCGTCGCGGTCGTTGTTGTCGATGCTCAGCGCGACTTCGGCGAGGTTGCGTGCCGGCCGCCCGCCCGAACCGGCAAAGATCACATCGTCCATCTCGCCGCCGCGCAGCCGCCGCGCCGAGCCTTCGCCCATCACCCAACGCAACGCCTCGACGAGGTTGGATTTGCCGCACCCGTTCGGCCCGACGATACCGGTCAGCCCCGGCTCGATCGCAAGCTCTGTCGGCTCGACGAACGATTTGAAACCGGCAAGGCGGAGGCGGTCTACCTGCATCGAGGCGGGGTCATTGCATTACGATTTCGGCGCGGTGCTCAACAGCAACTGGTCCATCGCCTCAAAAGTCGGGTCACCCTCGAATTTCTTGCCGTTGACGAAAAAGGTCGGTGTCGAGTCGACGCCGAGTTGTTGCGTCGCGGTCAAGCGGCTTTGCGCCACCTGGTTTTGGACCTGGGTGTTGCCAAGGCAGGCATCAAACTCCTTGGGGCCGATGCCGGCGAACCGGGTCAGCTTTTCCAAGGCCGCTTTCGGGTCTTTGGCGATGACCCATTTCTCCTGGGTCGAGAACAGCGACTCGACCAGCGGGTAATAGCGCTCGGCCGGTACGCAATGCGCCAGCATCGCGGCCTGCATCGCCGGCTGATCGAGCGGGAAATCGCGCAGCACCAGCTTTGCCTTGCCGGTATCTATCCATTTCTCCTTGAGCTTTGGCAGCACCGTCGACTCGAAATGTGCACAATGCGGGCAGCTCAGCGAGGCGTATTCAACGATCGTGATCGGCGCGTCCGCTTTGCCGAGCACATGGTCGGCGTCATTCACCGCGAGCACGTTTTGTGACGAGCCGCCGGCAGCGGCCGGCTTGGCATCGGATGCCGCAGGCTGCGCCGCCACCGGGCCGATGCCCGCAAGCCCACACATAATGACCACAGCCAACCAGATTTCCCGCATTGGAACCTTCCTACTACCAGATGTTGATTTTAATCGCTTCAACCGTACGACGCAACGACCCCGACCGCGTTATCGGCCGCGCCGCGGCTGGGCCAAGACAAGCTGTCCCAACCCGCTCAACGCCGCGCGCAATTCCGGATCGGCGATATCCGCGACCTGGGCATCGAGCACGGTTTCATCAGCCGCGGTCAACCGAGCCGGTGGCACCACGCGCCGCGCCGGAGCCAACGGCAACGGCCCCTGCATCAGCACCAATCGGCTCACGGCGATCCGGCCGAAGAACAGGTTGATGCGCTCGATGACCAGCGGTGCGCGATGCTGAATTTCCAACGCCGCGTGCGGCAGGACCCGCAACTTCAGAGCACCATCGCGCCCCAGCGCGTCGGGCCAGGTGCTCGCCGCCCATTCGCCGCCAATCACCGCCGGCCATTCCGCTTTGAGGCGGCCGAGCACACCGCCGCCACCGCGTGCCACGATCGGCCCGGCAACCCGCGCCGCCGCCGCGCCCGCCGCACGCAGGCCGGGCCGTCGCTCGCCCTCGCCGGGTCTGCCCGCTAGTCTCACGCCTTTCCTATCGGTGCCCTGCTCCGCCATGCCGTCGAACAAGCCCCCGCCCGTTACACCGCATCCCGATCCGGCCGCGCTTCTCGCCTGGTACGATCGGCACCGCCGCGACCTGCCGTGGCGCGCACTGCCGGGCCAAACCGCCGATCCTTACCGTGTGTGGCTCAGCGAGATCATGCTGCAGCAAACCACGGTTGTTACCGTGGCGCCTTATTTTGACCGATTCGTGGCGCGCTGGCCGAATGTACAGGCGCTCGCCGCCGCCTCGCTCGACGAGGTGCTGCATCAGTGGCAAGGGCTGGGATATTACGCCCGCGCCCGCAATCTGCACGCTTGCGCCCGCGCCGTCGTCGAGCGCCACGGCGGGCAATTCCCCAATGCCCCCGTTGCGTTACGAGCGCTGCCCGGCATCGGCGATTATACCACCGCGGCGATTGCGGCGATCGCATTCGACCGGCCGCTGGCAGCAGTCGACGGCAACGTCGAGCGGGTTGTGGCGCGCTTGTTTGCCGAGCGCACGCCATTTCCGGGCGTCAAGCCGCGCCTCAAGGCGCTGGCGGCCTCGCTGGTGCCGCAGCGCCGTGCCGGCGATTTCGCACAGGCGATGATGGATCTGGGCGCGACGCTATGCACGCCGCGCCGCCCGCGCTGCGTGCTGTGTCCGTGGCGAAGCGACTGCGCCGGGCTGGCGCTCGGCATCGCCGAGGAACTGCCGGTAGCCGCCGAAAAGCCGGAGCGCCCGTTGCGCCGCGGCGTGGCCTTCTGGCTGCAACGCCCGGACGGTGCCGTGATGCTGCGCCGCCGGCCGGAAAAGGGACTGCTCGGCGGCATGATCGAACTGCCCTCGACGCCGTGGCGCGAGACGGAATGGAGCACCGCCGAAGCCTTGCTTTCTGCGCCGGTCGACTCGCTGTGGACGACGCTTCCTGGCAATATCGAGCACGGCTTTACCCATTTCCGCCTGGAATTGACGTTGATGGCCGCGACGACAAGCGAAGCGATCGACGGGATCTGGGCCAAGCCGGCGGAATTCAAAGACTACGCGTTTTCAACGCTGACCAAGAAGCTGACGAAATACGCGCTGGCCGCCGGCTGGCATCCTTGAGCATCGGCCAACCTCTTGCCGCTAGAGCCGCGATAAAAGAGCAGTCAGCCGGCGGCTGCCAAGACCGGCAATTCCACAAATGACGGCGTCGCGGCGGCGTGATGCACGAGATTGTGGGCAATTCGGATCGCGGCATCGCTGTCACGCGCCAGGACCGGGTTGCCGCTATTGGTATTGCGGGCGCGGCGCGGGAAATTGCTGCTGGTGATGTCGATTTCGATGCGGCTGCCCGCGGCAAATGTGTGGTGGATGTCACCGAGATCGAGCGTCACCTGATAAACCCGATGCGGCGCCAGCGGCTGCGGCCCCTCCCCCGGTTCGCGGTACATTGCGCGGACGACCCCGTCCATCAGCAGCAATGCCCGGCCGTCGGGGTAGCATTCGATCAGCTTTGCGATGAAATCGGTATCAGGGCAATCCGACTGCACGTGCAGCGTCACGCGCACATTGCCGGCGATCGTCAAATCTTCGCGCAATTCGTTGCCGCGATAGATCAACCCGTAATCCGGCACGGTCTGTGCCGGGCGCTGATCGAGCGGCCCGGGGTCGATCGACATGTTGCGGCCGCCAAGCGTCGGCACCGGGTGACGCGGATCGTACGTGTAGCCAAGCGGTTCACCGCTGGGATCGGCATCGAGCCGCCCGTCGCCGCGCAAATGCAACCGACGCGGTAAAATACCCGGCGGTGGCCAGCGCTCGGCGCGGCGCCAATCATCGGGCTTGTAGCCGGCGCGGTCGACCCACGCGCGTGGCGAGTAATAGACGGGCGGTTCAGCAATCAGCCCGCTCGGCTGGTCCCGTAGCCAATAGCCGAACCAGTCAAAGTACGGGTCGCGCGGCCAGAAATTATCGGCGTAGACAAAGTAATGTTCGTTCGGCCCGACCCAGAGCCGCTGGGTGCCGGTGCGCGCCTGGATGTCCTGAAACGCAGCAATCACGCTTGTCTGGAAGATGTCGAACCAACTCGTGACGTGAAAGCCGGGAATATCGATCGTTGCGCGGAAATTGTGCCGGGCGCGGAACGCATCGGGCGCCGGATGCGTGATGATCTCGTCGAGAAACGGCTGCCATGTCGCGAAATCGGGATAGCCGGCGAGCGGCAGGAGCATCCAGTCCGGCGAACCGATAAATGGCGGGGTTGCCTGCCGTGCGGCATCGAGCCGGGTCCACCGCGCCCCTGCCCGCTCGGCCGCCGCGTCGAGTTCACCGGCGCTGAGGCCGAAACGCTGCATCACGGCGCCGCGGTGCGATGCCGATAAGCCCGGAATATTCTTCGAGACCCACAGCCACAGCCGCTCCATCTCGATCGACTGGCCTTCGCAGACCACATCGTCGTAGATGCTGGAGCCGCCAGCCTGCGCAAAAAATGCCCGCAGGCTCGGGTGCCGCGTCGAAGCGGCGGCAAAGGTCGTCGTTGCGCCGGCCGACGAGCCCGACATGCCAACTCGGCCGTTGGTCCAGGGTTGCGCCGCGATCCAGTCGAGCGTGTCATGCCCATCGGCCGCATCGTCGGCATAAACCCGGTCCTCGCCTTCAGACCCATGCCGGCCGCGGCAATCCTGGTACACCGCGGCGTAGCCGTGCTCGACGATGGCCCGCCAGCCCCGCAGAATAGAACCGCGCATCGGCTCCGCCGGGTTCGGCAACCACGCATGCTCGACATCGAACCGGTCGCGCGCGTCGGCCGCGGCAATGCCGTAGGGCGTGCGGTGCAGGATCACCGGATAGCGCGGCCCGCCCGCTTTGGGCAGGAAGATAAAGGTATTGAGCTTGGCGCCGTCGCGCATCGGCACCATCGTCTGCAGACAATTCGCGCCGGTCACGGGATCGGTAATTGCATCCATCGCTCAGTTCCTCCTTCGAGACGCACCCTTCCGGGCATTTTCAGAATGACGGAAAACGGTGATGGCACGAAGAAATCCAACATTCCGAGCGACTGTACATCCGGTTCGGCGCGCGATCCGCCTCGCTAGCCCCCTGCCGCGCGGCTGCACCGATCGGGCAGACGCCTGGCCCACAGCGCACGGCGCTTTCCGGAGGACGAGCGGAGGCCTATTCTATCGCCGCGGGTGCAGGCGAAACCGGAGCGTGTCGTCGCATGAAAATGGCAGCCATTATCGTCGCAGCCGTCTTCGCCGGGCTCCTCAGCCCCGTCGCTGCACACGCCGAACCCGTCGATATGCTGCTGGTGCTGGCAGCAGACGTATCGCGCAGCATCGACGAAGGCGAATTCAACCTGCAACGCCGAGGCTATGCCACGGCGATCACCGATGCACGGGTCTTGCGGGCGATTACCGGCGGCCCCCACCACGCGGTCGCTGTGACCTTTGTCGAATGGTCCGGGGCGAGCGATCAGGCGATCGTCGTCGATTGGACCGTCGTGCGCGACGAAGAAGGGGCTGGTGGCATCGCGGCGGCGATCCTTGCCGCACCGCGCTCCTTCCTCGGTCGCACCTCGATCAGCGCTGCAATCGATTTTTCGCTCGAGCGGTTCGTCGCGGCGCCGGCATCGAGCGACAAGCGGGTCATCGACATTTCCGGAGACGGCACCAACAATTCCGGCCGGCCTGTGACCGACGCCCGCGATCAGGCGATCGCCTCCGGGATCACCATCAACGGCCTGGCGATCATCAACCTGCAGGCCAACGCCGGTTTTGCCTTTCATACGCAGCCGCCCGGCGGTCTACCGAAATATTATGAGGAGAACGTTATCGGCGGGTCCGGCGCATTTCTGCTGCAAGTCGAAAATTTCGATAGCTTTGCCGATGCCATGGTCCGCAAATTGGTAAGCGAGATTGCCGGCGCTGCAGCACAACAAAGCGCGGGGTTGCGATAACCAGCCCTACCATTGGCGGGATCGGGTTAAACTAAATTAACCGTCTTTTTCGGGATTTTTTTTCCACGACACCTCGTTGTCCTGCCGAATGCTTCAGGAGGTAGTTCGATGAAATACGTTCTTGGCGCCCTGACCGCGATCACGCTGCTCGCCGGCGTCGCCGCGGCGCAGCCAGCCGAGGCCCGCTGCTACAACAACGGGTATGGTTGGCACTGCTGGCATCACTCGCACCATTGGCACCACCGCCATTACTGGCACCGCGGCTGGTAAGAACAAACAATCGTTACCCACATGACGTCGCCGGGATACCCGGCGGCGTTTTGTTTGCGCCTTCCCTCCGTCGGCAACGGCTCTATCGGGGTGCCGCGGCGGATGGGTGGAACAGTTGCTCGCCGCCGACTTGAAAATCACCGATCGCCTTCTGTCCGGCCGGTGACAGCAGCCATTCGGCGAGACGGTGCGCCGGGATCAGCTTTGCCGCGGCATGCTTGGCTGGATCGAGTTCGATCACGTCGTAGCGGTTGATCAAATGCGGATCACCCTGAACCGAAATGACGAGCGGCCCTTTGTTGCGAAAGCTGAGCCAGGTTCCGCGGTCGGACAATGTGTAAGCCGGCATGGCCGCGGCGGCATTGAGCGCCTGTCCCATCCCGCCGCCGATGTCGCGATACCAGCCTCCGCCCCCGCTTTTCGGGTCGAGACCCGCCGCTTTCCATAGACGCAGTTCCAGCGCATTGGTGCCGCTGCGGTCGCCGCGCGACACGAACGATGCCTGCGCCTTGTCGATAGCTGCAAATGCGGCGACGGTGTCGTGACCACCGGCAATGTGAGCCGGATCGGCTTTTGGCCCCACCAGGATAAAATCGTTCCAGGCGATCTGCCGCTCTCCGGTGCCGTGGCCTTCGCCGATGAATGTTGCTTCCGCTTCGGGGTCGTGCACCAGCACGAGATCGGCATCGCCACGCCGCGCCGTATCGAGCGCCTGGCCGGTGCCCTGCGCCAAAACCCGCACCGTAATCCCGCTTTCTTTTGTAAAAGCCGGCAGGATCGCTGCCAGCAAGCCGGAATTGTCGACCGAGGTCGTTGAAGCAAGGACGATCGTATCCGATGCCTCTGCCGCGGCGCACGGCCTGGGCGACAGGAAAGCGGCGAGCGCGAGGAGCGCAGCAACCAACAGGCGTGACACGGGCATTGCCCCTTTCTCCGGAACGGGTTTACCACGCAGCGCGGCCGGCCAGCGCAAAGGCCGTAGCGCTGATGAGCATCGTCAAGCCGATTAGCACCAGCCCGAGGCCCAGCGCCAGCGGCAGATCACCCTTGCTGGTTTCCAGCACGATCGCGGTCGTCATCGTCCGCGTATAACCGGCGATATTGCCGCCGACGACCAGGATCGCCCCAACCTCGGACACGGTGCGGCCAAACCCGGCCAGCACCGCCGTCAGCATGTGCAGCCGCCCCATAACGATCAAGACGGGCACCGCCGACCATTTGCCGGCGCCGAGATCCATCATTGCGTCGCCGAACTCCGACCATAATTCCTCCGTGGCGCGGTGCGCGAGCGCGGCAACGATCGGAAAGGCAAGCACCCCCTGCGCGATGATCATCGCTGCCGGAGTGAACAGCAGGTCGAGAACGCCCAAAGGTCCCGCATGCGACAACGTCAGGTAGAGGCCCAGCCCAACCACGGCCGGCGGCAGACCCAGTAACGCGTTCGCGATGACGATCAAAGCCCGGCGCCCCGGAAACCGCCAGATCGCCAGCATGACGCCGAGCGGCAACCCCACCACAGCCGCCGCCGCCGTCGCAGCGATGCTGACCGACAACGACAACGCGATGATGTGCCACAATTCCGGCCTGGCGAAGACGGCCGACAGCATCCGAAAATCCTCACACCGTCCGGAACCGCCTGCGCGCTACACTCGCGTTGCGCGACTCTCAACATAGGTTACGCGCGCAGAACGTTAGAACAAGCAACGCCGCCAGGCGCCAGAAAAGAGGGAGAATACGCATATGAGAGGGTTAACGCGCATCCTGCTGGCGGCGGCGGCCGTTCTGCCGGCCTTGTTTGCGGGCAGCAGTGACGCTGCGGCGCAGAAACGCGGCGGTATCCTGCGGGTCTATCACCGCGACAGTCCGGCCAACATGTCGATCTACGAGGAAGGCACAATCTCGGTGGTCGGGCCGATGATGGGTGTGTTCAACAACCTCGTCGTTTTTGACCCCAACCAGAAGCAGAACCGGCTCGACGACATCGTTCCCGACCTTGCCGACAGCTGGTCGTGGAGCAGCGATAACACCGCCTTGACTGTCAAGCTGCATCCCGGCGTCAAATGGCACGACGGCAAGCCGTTTACCGCCAGCGACGTCAAATGTACCTGGGACCTGCTGCAAGGCAAAACCCAGGAAAAGCTGCGCCTCAACGCGCGCGGGGCGTGGTGGCACAATCTCGATCAGGTGACCGTCGATAGCGATCTGCAGGCGACGTTTCACCTGAAACGGCCGCAGCCCTCATTCATGGCGCTGCTGGCGACCGGCTTTTCCCCGGTCTACCCGTGCCATGTGACGCCGGCGCAGATGCGGCAGCACCCGATTGGCACCGGCCCTTTCAAATTTGTCGAGTTCAAGCCCAACCAGTCGATCAAGGTGACGCGCAATCCGGATTACTGGAAGCCGGGGCTGCCTTATCTCGATGGCGTCGAATGGACGATCATCCCCAATCGCTCAACCGCGATCCTCGCCTTCATCGCCGGCAAGTTCGACATGACCTTTCCGTACGAAGTCACGATCCCAATGCTGAAGGACGTACACGCCCAGATGCCCGAAGCGGTGTGCGAAACCGCGCCGCTCAATGTCGCGCCCAATCTGCTGATCACGCGCAAGCCGCCCTTCGACAATGTCGAACTGCGCCGCGCCATCGCCGACACAATCGACCACAAGACCTTTATCGACATTCTCGGCGAAGGCCAGGGCGATATCGGCACCGCCATGCTGCCGGCCCCCGAAGGAGTGTGGGCAATGCCGAAAGAAATGATGGAGAAACTGCCGGGCTACGGGCCCGATCTGGCAAAGCGCCGGGCCGACGCCAAAGCGGTGATGCAAAAACTCGGCTACGGCCCGGAAAAGCCGCTCGAACTGAAGATTTCCGCCCGCAATCTCGCAATCTATCGCGATCCCGCCTCGATCATTGCCGACCAGCTCAAAGGGATCGGCATCAATGCCGAACTGGATCTGGTCGAAACCGCCAACTGGCTGCCACGGCTGATCCGTTCGGATTTTATCATGGCGCTGAGCCTTGTCGGCAGCGGGCTCGATGACCCCGATCAGAACTTCTATGAAAACTACGTCTGCGATTCAAACCGCAACTACACGCATTACTGCAACAAGGACATGGAAAAGCTGATCGACCAGCAATCCGCCGAAACCGATCTCGCGAAACGCAAGCAGATGGTCTGGCAGGTCGACAGCATCCTGCAGAACGATGTCGTCCGGCCGATTCTCTATCACATGCGCCAAGCCACCTGCTGGCGCCCCGAGGTCAAGGGCATCAAGCTGATGTCGAACAGCATCTACAATGGCTGGCGCATGGAAGACGTCTGGCTCGATAAGTAGGCGTGTCTACCGCTCAATGCCGTGTAAAGGCGGCGACAGTTGCAGATGGCAGGCAGCGCCGCTATCTGCCTCTTATGGGTGACAGGCTAACGGTTCTCGGCATCGAGACCAGTTGCGATGAGACAGCGGTGGCGGTCGTCAGCGATGGCGCGCCGCCGCAAATCCGCGCCAACCTGATCCATACGCAGCTTGCCGAACATGCGCCTTATGGCGGCATCGTTCCGGAAGTTGCGGCGCGCGCCCACCTCGATCATCTGAGCGGCCTCACGGAGCGGGCGCTGGTGGCGGCCGATATCGACCTCGGCCAGGTCGATGCAGTTGCCGCAGCGTCCGGACCGGGGTTGATCGGCGGCTTGATCGTCGGGTCGATGGCGGCCAAGGGTCTCGCCTGGGCCGCGGGCAAGCCGTTTATTGCGGTGAACCATCTGGAGGCGCATGCGCTGGCGGTGCGCTTGTCGCCCGGCGCCGCATTTCCGTATCTGCTGCTGTTGGTATCGGGCGGGCACACGCAACTTCTCGCCTGCACGGGCGTCGGCCGCTATCGCCAGCTCGGCACCAGCCGCGACGACGCCGCCGGCGAAGCCTTCGACAAAACCGCAAAGCTATTGGGCCTCGACTACCCCGGCGGCCCGGCGATCGCGGCAGCCGCACTGACCGGCGATCCCCGCCGCTTCGCGCTGCCGCGGCCGCTCAAAGGACGCGCCGGCTGCGATTTCTCGTTTTCCGGGCTGAAAACTGCGGTGCGGCAGATCGTCGTGGGCAACGGGCCATTCGGCACCACCGACACTGCCGATATGGCGGCGGCGATCGAACTGGCGATCTGCGACACGCTGGCCGACCGTACCGCTAATGCGATCGCCTGGTTCCGCCGCCATCACCCGGAGGGCGCGAGCCTCGTAGCGGCGGGCGGAGTCGCGGCCAATCACCGGCTGCGCCAGCGTCTGGCCACTCTGGCGGCGTCCGCCGGGCTCGACTTCGTCGCACCGCCGCCGGATCTGTGCACCGATAACGGCGCGATGATCGCGTGGGCCGGGATCGAGCGTTTGCGGCTCGGCCTGATCGATGCGCTCGACGCTCCGGTGCGGCCACGCTGGCCACTCGACGGCGACAACGACGCGATCGCCGCATCGTGAAGCGGCTGGCGATTTTCGGTGGCGGCGCCTGGGGCACCGCGCTGGCGCAGGTCGCGGCGCGCGCCGGTGCTGATACCGTGCTGTGGGCGCGCGACCCGGCGGTCGTCGAGGCGATCAATCGCCGTCACGAAAACCCGCTGCTGCTGCCGGGAATAACGCTCGACCCGGCAATCGTTGCGACCACCAACACAGCAGACGCGATCGCCGGCGCAGCCGGCGCGCTTATCGTTGTTCCGGCGCAATTTCTGCGTGCAACGCTCGCGATTCTGGCATCGCGGATGCCTGCAACATTGCCATTGCTGCTATGCGCCAAGGGAATCGAGACGGGATCGTTAAAGACCATGTCCGAGTTGGCCGGCGAGATCATGCCCAAGGCGCCGCTGGCGGTGTTGTCCGGGCCGAGCTTTGCCGCCGAGGCGGCGCGCGGGCTGCCGACTGCGGTGACGATCGCCAGCCGCGACGAGCGGCTGGCGCAGGAATTTGTTGCGGCGCTCGGCACGGCGCGCTTCCGGCCCTACTCGTCGCAGGACCCTCTTGGGGTCGAGATCGGCGGTGCGGTCAAGAACGTGCTGGCGATCGCCTGCGGCATCATCGAAGGCCGCGGCCTCGGCGACAATGCCCGCGCCGCGCTGATCACCCGCGGCCTGGTGGAAATGATGCGTCTGGGCGTTGCAAAAGGCGCCCGCGCGGAAACCTTCAGCGGGTTGTCGGGGCTGGGCGACCTGGTGCTGACCTGCACCGCCGGCCAGTCGCGCAACTACCGCCTTGGCGAAACTCTCGGCCGCGGCGACAACCTCGCCGAGGCGCTGGCCAGGCAGCGGGCGGTCGTCGAAGGAGTCGCGACGGCCGCAGCGGTTACCCGTCTTGCCGCATCGCTCGACCTCGAAATGCCGATTGCCGCGGCGGTGGATGGTGTGCTGCACCGTGGCATGGCGATCGACGTGATGATCGATGGCTTATTGAGCCGGCCGTATCGCAGCGAATGAAAGGTTCCTTGGAGACCCGTGCGCCGCGCCGCGATGCGATTTCCAGCAAGGGGCTTTCCCGCGGACCGGCAAAGCCAATATCATGTGAGGCGAGCACATCGCCATCAGCTCGGATCGACATGAGCGACAACGGAAAGCGCGGCGGCGAGGAAGGACCGGGTACTGGCGTTATCGTCAAGGCCAAGCCGAAGACGAAGAAGCCCGCCATGTACAAAGTGTTAATGTTGAATGACGACTACACGCCGATGGAGTTCGTCGTCCACATTCTCGAACGGTTCTTCAGCAAGAATCGGCAGGAAGCGACGCGCATCATGCTGCATGTGCATCGGCGCGGCGTTGGAATTTGCGGCGTCTACACCTATGAGGTCGCCGAAACGAAGGTCACGCAGGTGATGGATTTCGCGCGGCAGCATCAACATCCGCTGCAATGCACCTTAGAGAAAGATTAGCCCCCCATCGGCAGGAAGGGAGCGGACGTGCTCTCACGTAATCTGGAAAAGTCTCTGCACCGGGCCTTGGCCCACGCGAACGAGCGGCGGCACGAATACGCCACCCTCGAACACCTGTTGCTGGCATTGACCGAGGATCAGGACGCGATCGCCGTGTTCCGCGCCTGCGGCGTGGACCTCGACCGGTTGCGCCGTGACGTCCTGACTTACGTCGATAACGAATTGAGCAACCTCGTCTCGAATCACAGCGAGGATGCCAAGCCGACCGCGAGCTTCCAGCGCGTCTTGCAACGCGCGGCGATTCACGTCCAGTCGTCGGGCCGCGAGGAAGTGACCGGCGCCAATGTCGTCGTCGCGATGTTCGCCGAGCGCGAAAGCCACGCCGTCTATTTCCTGCAGGAGCAGGACATGACGCGCTTCGATGCCGTCAATTACATCTCGCACGGCATCGCCAAGGCGCCGGGTCGCTCGGAAACGCGGCGCGTGCAGGGTGCGGAGGAGGAGGAGCGCGGCGAAAAAGGGCAGAAGCGCAACCACGACGCACTCGACGCCTATTGCGTCAACCTCAACAAGAAGGCCAAGAGCGGCAAGATCGACCCGCTGATCGGCCGCGAAGCCGAGGTCGACCGCACGATCCAGATTCTCTGCCGCCGCTCGAAAAACAACCCGCTTTATGTCGGCGACCCCGGCGTCGGCAAGACCGCGATCGCCGAAGGCCTGGCGCGCCGCATCGTGCAGCGCGAAGTGCCGGAGGTGCTGCTCAACGCGACGATCTTCGCGCTCGATATGGGCGCGCTGCTCGCCGGCACGCGCTATCGCGGCGATTTCGAGGAGCGGCTCAAAGCCGTGCTGTCGGAACTTGAAGCGCAGCCCGGCGCGGTGCTGTTCATCGACGAAATCCACACCGTCATCGGCGCCGGGGCGACCTCCGGCGGCGCGATGGATGCCTCGAATCTGTTAAAGCCGGCGCTGGCCAGCGGCACGATTCGCTGCATCGGCTCGACCACCTACAAGGAATACCGCAACTATTTCGAGAAAGACCGGGCGCTGGTCCGGCGTTTCCAGAAGATCGACGTCAACGAACCGACAATCGAGGATTCGATCAAAATCCTGCGCGGGCTGAAACCCTATTACGAGCGTCACCACAAGGTTCGCTACACCGCCGACGCGATCAAGGCCGCGGTCGAGCTGTCGCATCGCTACATCGGCGACCGCAAATTGCCCGACAAGGCGATCGACGTGATCGATGAGACCGGCGCCGCGCAAATGCTGGTGCCGGAAAACAAACGGCGCAAGACAATCACCGCCAAGGAAGTCGAGGCCTGCATCGCGACGATGGCGCGGATACCGCCAAAGAGCGTGTCACGCGACGACCGCGAGGTGCTGAAAAACCTCGACCGCGACTTGAAGATGGTGGTGTTCGGCCAGGACGGCGCGATCGAGTCGCTGGTTTCGGCGATCAAGCTGGCCCGCGCCGGCCTGCGCGACCCGGAAAAACCGATCGGCTCCTACCTATTCTCCGGCCCGACCGGTGTCGGCAAGACCGAGGTGGCGCGGCAACTGGCGCGAACTCTCGGGATCGAGATCACCCGCTTCGACATGTCCGAGTACATGGAGCGGCACACCGTATCGCGCCTGATCGGCGCGCCGCCGGGCTATGTCGGCTTTGACCAGGGTGGCCTGCTGACCGACGCGATCGACCAGCACCCCCACTCGGTATTGCTGCTCGACGAAATCGAGAAAGCGCATCCCGACCTGTTCAACATCCTGCTGCAGGTGATGGATTACGGGAAGCTGACCGACCATAACGGCAAGAACGTCGATTTCCGCAATGTCATCCTGATTATGACGACCAATGCGGGCGCGTCGGAAATGTCGAAGCAGGCGATCGGCTTTGGCAGCGGCATTCGGTCGGGCGACGACGAGGAAGCGATCAACCGCATGTTCACGCCGGAGTTCCGCAACCGGCTCGATGCGGTCATCTCGTTTGCAGCGCTGGCGCCGTCGACGATCGGCCGCGTGGTCGACAAGTTCGTGCTGCAACTCGAAGAGCAGTTGGCCGACCGCAACGTCACGATCGAACTCGATTCGGCAGCGCGCGATTGGCTGGCCGAAAAGGGTTACGATCCGCTGTTCGGCGCTCGTCCCCTCGCCCGTATCATCCAGGAACATATCAAAAAGCCGCTCGCCGAGGAGTTGCTTTTTGGCCAGTTGGCAAAGGGCGGCATCGTCATGGCGACGGTCGACAAAGAGGCAGACAAGCTGACCTTCACCTTCCGCCCGCGCCCCGCCTCCACACCAATCGAGCCGAAGGAAACCGAAGAGACCGAACTCGTCGAATAGGGCCCGATAATCGGGGCGGCCACGCTGTCGCGTGCCGCCTCCGGGGGCGTTACGGCTGGATTTCGAATTCGAAGCTCCCCTCGCTGCGATCCGCATTAGCGGAAACGACGTGCCAGCGGACACGATAGCGGCCGGGCGGCAGTGACGGCAGCGGCAGGACAAGCTGCTTCGAGTCCTGCGGATCGGCCGCGGCATTTTCGGTGGCAACGACTTTGCCACTGGCCGTCGTCAGCGAGGCGCCGGAAAACATCGGCTCAATCGCTTCGGAAAAGATCAGGCGAATTTCCTTTGGCACGGTATCGACAGCGCCACCGGCCGCCGGTACGGCACGATCGAGAAAGGCACGCGCATAGCTTCGGTCGGACGGCAGGCCGACCGCCGCCAAGACAATCAGAGCCAGGACATATCGCATTCAGAATTTCACCTTTACCGACGCGACGTAAGTACGCCCTGGAAACGGGTGAAATTCAAAATATTTCTCGTTGAACAAGTTATCAACGCCGGCATCGGCCGACACGACATTGCTGATCTGATAATGCATATGAGCATCAACGACAAAGAACTTGTCAAAGCCACCGAATACGCCTGAAATCTTGTCGGTATTGTCGAGCGTCGAATAAATCTTGCTTTGATAACGGGCAGCGAGCGACAGGGCCAGCCGGTCGTTCGGGCGGTATGTCACCTGCACCGTGTCGCGCCAGGCTGGAACATAGGGGACGCGCTTGCCTGTCGCCGTCGTTCCAGTGGCGCTCTGGAACGTCGGATCGGAAATTATCCGCGAGTCGACATAGGTTATGCTGTTCGACAGGTCCAGCCCCGGAATGAAGGCGTTGTGCTGCTCAGTCACAAACTCGATGCCGCGGTTTCGCGTCTCGTCGATGTTCTGAAAATTCGTCGTAAAGACGTTATTGATCAAATTAGTTTGCGAAATCAGAGCGTTCTTTGTGTTTTCCTGGAACAGCGACAGCCGGATTTTGCTGTCGCCGAGCTGTCGCTCAACCGCGAGTTCGCCTGAATACACATTCTCCGGGGTCAGGTTTGGGTTGGGCACCGCAAACGTGGCTCCGGTCGCTACGATTTGATACAGCTCGGCGACGGTGGGATAGCGATAGGCTTCTCCGAACGAGGCCTTCGCGCTCCAGGCCGGGTCGATCTGCCATCCCAGCGTCGCCTTTGGCGAAAAATCGGTCGAGCGCTCGCTCGGCTGGTTGGCGGCAAGATTGCCGGCGAGGTTGAACCCGTCATAGGCATGCCAGGATTCGAGGCGCCCGCCCAAAGTGAGCTTGAACGCAGGCGCGAATTTCCAGGCATCCTGCGCCCACAGCGCATAGGTTTCGGTCTTGCCCTTCGCCTCGGTAAAAAGCGTACCGTTGCCGTCGTCCGGCGACGTCATCCAGTTATCGGCGTTGTAGGTCGGATTGTTCAGCGTGTACTGGTCGCGGTGCGCACCGAAACTGACCTCATGGTTACCGTCGATGCCGGTCGGCCGCCAGATCCCCTTAAGGTCCTGGGTCGACCATCCCGTTCCGTCCAGCCGCGCGACAAAACCATTGGTCTTGAACGTTTCGCCAGCCAGCACGCCGGCCGGGTTGCGCTGGATATCGCCGAGATAATCGTACCGGGTGGCGACCGCCTCCCAATCCCATTTGCCCTTTGTATCGGTCTTGAGGGACAGCGCGTTCATCAGATGCTGCTCAAACAAATTGTAATTGTCGTTGGCGAAGCCCGAGACGCCGCCATAGGTCGGCGTCCCCGCCGCGCTGGTGAGATAGGACTGCACGGTCGAATGCGTGTTGTTGTCCCAGTAGCCGACCTCGTAGGTCGCGCGTAGCCAGTCGGTCACATCGAGCGCGAACTTGCCGGTTAAATTATCCATCGTGCTGTGCAGCAACCCGCCGGCGCCGATCACATCCGCCACTGTCCCGGTCTTGCTCAGCGCCGGTATCGTGCCGGTCGTACCGGTCGGCGGGCTGCCGTTGGTGATAAAAAACAGCGGCTGGCTATAGCTGTCCTCGCGGTTGCCGCTGAGAAACCAGGACAAACGGCCCTGTTTGTCGCCGAGCGTCGCGGCGCTGTTCGAGGTGCCGTAAGTACCGTGCGTATTGTAAAGCCCGAAGCTCTGGAGGGCACCGGTCTGCTTCGCGGTCGCCTCGAAACTTTCCGGCATACGGGTCGTCATCAACAAGACGCCGCCCATCGAGTTGCCGGGATATGCCGCGGCAAACGGGCCGTAAAGCATGTCGATGCCCGCAATCTCTTCGGGCGAGACCAGCCCCCAGCGCGGCGCGCCTGTCGTGTTGTTGTTGGAAATCAGTGCCGAAATCGGGATGTCATCGACGTAGACAAGATTGCGGGCGCTCGAGTTGATGCCCCAGGTACGGGTTTGCAATGTCGGCTGCGTATCGCCGTTGTTCCGCTTTCGCAGCAGCAGGCTCGGCAGATATTTGATAGCATCTTCCACATCGACGGCGTTCGTGGTCGCTTCGATCTGCCGCCGGTCGATGCTTTCGACCGTCTGCGGCAAGGCAAATTTCTCGATCGCGGGCGAGATACCCGCCGGTTCCAAGGGGCTGACCGGCGATGCGGTGACATCGATCTGCGGCAATGTGACGGCAGAGCTGCCGGACGCGGTTGGCGATATGCTTGCCGCCGGCACGGCCTGCTGGGCACCGGCTGATGCCGCGCACGCGACAAGCGCCAGGGCAGCGCTGCCCCAGAACAGGTGTGGAGACATCGGGGTTCCCCGCGGGCCGGTGTCCCCGGCCGGCAAAGCATTGCTGAAAGCCCGCTTCGGTCCGCGCCTGGCGGTCC
This sequence comes from Allostellaceae bacterium, assembly GCA_036268425.1. Taxonomy (GTDB): domain Bacteria; phylum Pseudomonadota; class Alphaproteobacteria; order ATCC43930; family CGMCC-115725; genus DATARH01. Next base: position 223,828 of record DATAUE010000149.1, on the reverse strand, counting down.
GCAGACGGCGCCGTAGCGCAGCCGAGCGAGCGCAAAAGAGCCGTGCTAGGCGTTCAGCGGAGGCGCGCGGGGTTGTCCCGGGGTTGCGCTGCGCCGCAATGGCGGCGTTTCCGCCGCGACGGACGGCACGAACGCACCGATTTCATAGGCGACGCGGACCGCTGGTGCGACCGGCGGCAGAATAAATCCGGCGCTGGCATGCCACTGGCAGCACCCGAGTCCGTCATGGTCCGCGTGGTCATCGGGCTGTGCCGGCGCCGTGTCGCCCGGCGCCGCCGATGGGTTGGCAGCGGCCGCTGCGGCAAAGCACAGCGCGTGCTCGCCGAGCGCGACAGCAAGACCAGCATCTCCTATCGCCGGAACCGGCGCCGGCCAAGCCAGCCGCAGGCACAGCCCCACCAGCGCCAGGGTTACGCTCCAAACCGGCGAGTGCCGGCGGCGTCGCATCGATCGATGGGTCAGAAAGGGCGGCATCGCGCCTGCAGCCGGCTGACGATCAGGTTGCGTTGGCCGAGATTACCCAGGCTCCCGATGCGCGGCCAAGTCATTTTACGGTGCGGCACGTTGGCCCACCGCTAATCCGCCGGCGGCATCACCTGATCCGCGATATGGCCGCGGGCTGCGCGCCGTCTCCGCAGCACACGGCCGCTTTCGATGAATTGCCAGATTCCGATCGCCGGCAGGCCGATCGCAAGATCACGCGCCCGTTTCAAAAACGATAGCGCCAGCGCCATGTCCGGGGTCAGCCCAAAGCCGGCACCGAGCAGAATATAGGCGCCTTCCTGTACCCCGACCGCGTTGGGCACGACAAAGGCCGCAGTGCGGATGGCGTAAAGCAGGCTTTCGATCGCCAGCACGGCACCGAACGACAATGGGTGGCCCGCCAGCCACAGGGCCAGCCAGACCTCGACCGCGCTGGCGATCCAGCATGCCAGATGCACCACGCCGCTCGCCCACAGGCGCGGCGGGTTGCGGTAGATGCCGGCCAATGTCGCATGCAATGCCGCCGCGCCGGCGGCGCTGCGCTCGGCCCACCCGCTGCCGAGGATACGCGCGATGCGATCGAAAAAAGCAAAGCCGCGGCGCTGCACGAGCACAAACGCGATCGCGGCCAGCCCGGCGGCAGCCAGACCGAGCAGCACCGGCACCGCCACTTCGGTTTCCGGTTGGAGCCGCACCAGCAAGGCCAGGCCGAGCGCGGTGTAGGCAAGTTGCGCGACGAATTCGAGAGTCACGTCGACGATCGTCGTCGCGGCGGCAAGCGTCCCCGAAACACCGGCCAGCGACAACGCGCGGGCGCCCAGCACATAACCGCCGACCTGCGACAAGGGCAGCGCCTCGGAACCGGAATCGCGTACCAGCCGGGCCCACATGACCCGGCCGGCCGGCACGCCGGGCAGCAACGCGCGCCACGCCAGCCCCATCACTGCGATCAACGCGAGATGAATGGCGCAGATCGCGATAAAGCCGAGGCCGCCGACCGCGAGCAGCGAGCGGATAACCGCCCCGGCTCCGAAATAGCCGACGAGCACCGCCATCGCTGCCACACCTGTGACGGCGGCAAGAACCGGCAGGGCCTTCATCGACAGCAGTCGAACAGTGTTTGCCCGGTGCGGCGCGTCACGCAGCACATCAAGGGGTAACCGCACGCGGCGGCGGGTTGCGCAGGAACCGGCGGACGAAACGGATCACCCGTGGCACGACTTGCGGGCGCAGCAGGCGCGGATCGTATCCCGCCATGCGCCGGTCATTTTCCTTGAGACAGAGGTCGAACAGCGCCGCCGGCGACAGATCGACATCGGCCACCGCCTTGCTGCCAGTCAGTGTGAAATTGTTGTCCTGCGCACCGCCTTGCGCCGCGCCGACGCCGCGCGCCAGATCGATGCGTTCGCGCACCAGAAACACCCAGACCGCTGCCACCTTGACCCAGAACCAAGGGCGCCGCCACCACGCCAGATTGCGCCAATGCCAAGCCACCCAGTTGACGAAGAACAGAATGTGCCGCGCTTCTTCCTGCATGATCGGCTCGAACGTATCGACCAGCTCAGGCGGAAAGAACCGCGATTCCCTGGCCACCGTAAACAGACCGAAGGCAAAAAAGCTGTCGATGCACTCGCTGAATCCGGTGACCATAAAGGCCCATTCTGCATGGCGCGGCGGCGGGTATGCCGGCTCCGGCTCAAGCGCGATGCCGTAAGCCGCAACCATATTGGCCAGCACTTGCTTATGCCGCCCTTCCTCGAAACCATCGAGATCGATCGCCTGGCGCAGCAACCGGTCGGCAATCTGCTCGCCATAGGTCAGAACGCGAATGCGTGCCTTGCCTTCGGTCTGCACCGCGATATCCCAGATTGGCAACGACACCAACCGGTCACGCGCCGCATCGTCGAGTTGCGGCCAGTCGATCACCGCCGGCTTGTAAGGGTTGTGCGTATCGAGCAACATCCGGCAGAAGGCATTCTTGTGCGGATCGCTACCGGGCCGCAGCGCGCCGGGCGCCGCCGCAATCCAGCGCCGCGCCGTCTGGTCGGCGGCTGCGATGATCGTCTCGTCGGTCACCGATAACACTCCCTTCCACCTCGCAGCGGCCCGCCTGAGGCATCGCGCCGCCGCCGATACGCTGCCCGTTCCCCAGGCCCGGCCGTCGTTGACTTGCCGGGACCTCTCCCCTATATAGCGGCCTCCGCTCAATCTGGGCAGTTCCCTTGGAGTCGTGCCGTGAAACGCACTTACCAGCCGAGCAGGCTCGTCCGCAAGCGCCGCCACGGCTTTCGTGCGCGGATGGCCACCGTCGGCGGCCGCCGGGTGCTGTCAGCCCGCCGCGCAAAGGGCCGCAAACGTCTATCCGCCTGACGGCCTGCGGCGGCGCGGCGGCAACGCCGCGCCATGATGCCGCGGCCTCAATGTATCGCCGATTGGATTTGTAATGGCGACCGGGCTTGTACGCCTCAAGACCCGCGCCGATTTCCTGCGTATCGCGGCAGAGCGGCGCCGGGCAGCCCGCCCCGGCGTTGTTTTGCAGGCAGCGCCGCAACCGCCGGACGGCGGCAATAACGGGGCGCGTGTCGGCTTTACGGCCAGCCGCAAGGTTGGCAACGCCGTTATCCGCAACCGGGCAAAGCGACGGTTGCGCGCCGCGGCAACCGAAGTGTTGGGGCGCAAAGGGCACGTTGCAACCGATTATGTGCTGATTGCGCGCGCCGGCACGGCGACGCGGTCTTACGCCGAACTGCTTGGCGACCTTGAAGGCGCGCTGGCGCAGGTCGACCAGCATGGCATGCGGCCGCAACAGCGGCGCAGCGGAGGGAATTGAGGCATGGGGTGGTATGGCAGCGCAAGCCGCCTCGCGGGACTGGCAATACGCGGGATGATCCGTCTCTATCAGTTGCTGGTCGCACCGATCCTGCCGCCCTCCTGCCGTTTTTACCCTAGCTGTTCGCATTACGCTGCCGAGGCGGTCACCGTGCATGGCCCGGTTCGCGGCGCATGGCTGGCCGGGCGCCGCCTGTTGCGCTGCCACCCTTGGGGCGGCAGCGGTTACGACCCGGTGCCGCCGAGCCAGCCGACAATGCCCAGGTCGGTGCGACGGAGGCCGTCGCTGTCAGAACTCAGCCGATAAGCACATCGGCACAGCCTATCGGTCATGGAACAGAAAAACCTCCTGCTCGCTATTGTACTGTCGGTCGGCATCCTGATCGGATTTCAGTACTTCATCGAAAAAATCCACCCGGTGACGCCGCAGCCCGCTCCGGCGACGACGGCGCAAACCACGTCCCCTAGCCCAGCAGCGCCTAGCTCTGCCGCGCCTGCGGGTACAACATCCGGAGCAGCGGCGCCGACCACTGAAGCCGCGACCGCCGCGGCAACGCGTGAACAGGCGCTCAACGACCAGCCGCGGCTGCGCATCAAGACGCCACGCCTGCATGGCTCGATCGCGTTGACCGGCGGGCGCATCGACGATTTGACTCTGGCGACCTATCACGACACGATCGATCCGGACAGCCCGGAGGTTGTGCTGCTATGGCCGACCGGCACCAAGGAGCCCTATTTCGCCGAATTCGGCTGGGTCGCCGACACCGCCGGGATCAAGGTGCCGGGCGCCGACACCAAATGGACCGCGACGGGGGGCCCACTGACGCCGCAGGCGCCGGTAACGCTAACCTGGGACAACGGCGCCGGGCTGGTCTTCAGCCGTACGATCTCGATCGACGAAAACTACATGTTCACGGTGCAGGACGCGGTGCGCAACACCGGCTCCGCGCCGGTAAGCCTCACGCCCTACAGCCTGATCAGCCGGTCCGGCACACCGCCTGTCTCGGGCTATTATATTCTGTTTGAGGGGTTGATCGGCGATCTCGATGGGTCGCTGCGCGAGGTTAAGTACACGTCATTGACGCCAGGCAAGCCGACCGATTACGAGTCGACCGGCGGCTGGCTCGGCTTTACCGATAAATACTGGGAAACCGCGCTGATCCCGGATCAGAAGGAAAAGATCAAAGCGCGCTTTACACATACGGTTGAAAACGGCGTTGCCCGCTATCAAAGCGACTTTACCGGCGCGGCCGTGACGATTCAGCCCGGCGCGAGCGGCACGACCTCGACCCGGCTGTTTGCCGGCGCAAAAGAAGTCAACCTGCTGAATGCCTACAGTACCTCGGGCATACCGCTGTTCGAATACTCGATCGATTTCGGCTGGTTCTGGTTTTTGACCAAGCCGATCTTCCAGGTATTGCAGTTTTTTGCCGGATTGCTCGGCAATTTCGGGCTGGCGATCCTGCTGCTGACACTTCTCATCAAGCTGCTGTTCTTCCCGCTCGCCAGCAAATCGTACCATGCGATGAGCAAGATGAAGCTCCTGCAGCCGGAGATGCAGAAAATCCGCGAGCGCTTTCCCGACGACAAGCCGCGCCAGCAGCAGGAAATCATGGCGATGTACAAGCGGGTCGGCGCCAACCCGCTGGCCGGCTGTTTGCCGATCGTTCTCCAGATTCCGGTATTCTTTTCGCTGTACAAGGTCCTGTTCGTCACGATCGAGATGCGGCACGCGCCGTTTTTCGGCTGGATTCACGATCTCTCGGCACCGGATCCAACATCGTTCGCCAATCTGTTCGGCTTGATTGCGTTTCACCCGCCGGCATTTTTGATGATTGGCGCATGGCCGCTGATCATGGGCGTGACGATGTTCCTGCAGCAGAAACTGAACCCGCAGCCGGTCGATCAGATGCAGGCGCGCATGTTCATGGCGCTGCCGATTGTCTTCACCTATATGCTGTCGGCGTTCCCGGCCGGGCTTGTCATCTATTGGGCCTGGAACAATACGCTGAGCATCGCGCAGCAATGGACGATCATGCACCGGGCAGGCGCGGCCTGAGCGAGCGTCCGACCGATCTTTATCCGGCGCGCGACATCGAGGCGGAGCCGCTCGAAGCCGGCCGCCTGCTCTTCGCTCGCGAGTGCCGGTTCATCGCCGGTGCCGCCAGCGAAACTGCGTTGCCGGACGAAACCCTGCCGGAAGTTGCCTTTCTCGGCCGATCCAATGTCGGTAAATCGAGCCTCGTCAATGCGCTGACCGGGCGCCGTACCTTGGCGCGCACCTCGAACACGCCCGGCCGCACACGACAGGTCAATTTCTTTACGCTCGACGATCGGCTGATGCTGGTTGATCTGCCCGGCTACGGCTATGCCGAGGCGTCGAAGAGCGCCGCGGCTGCCTGGAACCGGCTGGTGCAGCACTACCTGCGCGGCCGGGCCCGGTTGCGCCGCGTCTGCCTGCTGATCGATTCGCGGCACGGCATCAAGGACCCCGACCGTCCGATCATGCAGCTATGCGACACCGCCGGCCTGTCGTTTCAGGTCGTGCTGACCAAAACCGACAAGCTCGCCGCGAGTGAACACGACGCGATTGTCGACCGCGTCGCCACCGAACTGGCGCGCCATCCCGCGGCGCATCCCGAAATCCACCTGACCAGCGCCGAAAAACGGCTGGGCATTGCGGCGCTGCGGGCAACACTGGCCGGCTTTGCCGAGGTGGCGAAGCCCGGAATGGCACGCTAGATTGGCCGCGATGAACACCGCGCCCGCAGACTCCGCCGCCTCGGCCTCCTTCCGCGACCCCGCCGTAATCGCCGCGGTGCTCGCCGAGGCCGTCCCCTATCTTGCCCGCTATGACGGCCGAACCATCGTCATCAAATATGGCGGACACGCGATGGGAGTCGGCGGCGAAACCTTTTCTCGCGATATCGTGCTGTTGCGCCAGGTCGGGATCAACCCGGTCGTCGTGCATGGCGGCGGCCCGCAAATCAACCGCATGCTCGATCGGCTCGGGATCAAAAGCAATTTCGTCAACGGCCTCAGAGTTACCGATTCCGAGACGATGGAGGTTGTCGAGATGGTCCTCGCCGGGACCATCAACAAGCAGCTCGTCGCGTCGATCAATCATGCCGGCGGCTGCTCGATCGGTCTCAGCGGCAAGGACGGCAATCTGATCCGCGCCCGCAAGCTGACCCGCAATGGCGAACTCGGCTTTGTCGGCGAGCCCGAACGGGTCGATGGTAGCGTGCTGCACCGGTTCGAGCAGACCCGGATGATCCCGGTCATCGCGCCGGTAGGGGTCGGCGTGGGCGGCGAAACCTACAACATCAACGCCGACACCGTCGCCGGCGCGGTCGCTGCCGCGGTCAAGGCTGCGCGGTTCCTGCTGCTGACCGATGTGCCGGGTGTGCTCGACGCCGACAAGCGGCTGATCCCCGAACTGACGGCCGCCGAAGCCCGTCGCCTGATCGCCGACGGCACAATCTCCGGCGGCATGATCCCCAAGGTCGAGACGTGCCTCGATGCGGTCGAGGGCGGCGTCGAGGCGGCGGTGATCCTCGACGGCCGGGTGCCGCATGCCATCCTGCTCGAATTGTTCACCAACGGCGCGGGCACCCTGATCCGCCGCGGCTGAAGGCAACCCCGATGTCCTACACGATGCGCCGCCAGGGCTATGCGCTTGCCGCGGTCGAGACCTGGATTTTCGATCTCGACAACACGCTGTACCCCGCCTCTTGCCGCTTGTTCGATCAGGTCCAGGCGCGGATGAACGAGTACATCCGCACCCGATTTTCGCTGAGCCCCGAGGAGGCCACAGCCCGACGCCGTAAATATTTCCTCGAACACGGCACGACGATGAACGGGCTGATGACCGTCGACCGGGTCGATCCGGTCGAGTTCATGGCCTACGTCCATGACATCGATCTGAGCGTCGTCCCTGCCAATCCGCCTCTGGCTGCCGCGCTGACCGCGCTTAAAGGCCGCAAGATCATCTATACCAACGGCTCGGTGCCGCATGCCGAGAACCTGCTGCGCCATCTCGGCATCCATGAGCATTTCGAGGACATTTTCGACATCGTCGCTTCGGCCTACGCGCCAAAGCCGGCGATGGAACCATTTCGCCGGTTCGTCGAGCGGTACGGAATAAAGCCGGAGCGCGCGCTGATGATCGAGGATATGGCAAAAAATCTGGCCCCAGCCGCTGAACTCGGCATGACAACCGCGTGGGTGCGCACCGATGTCGACTGGGCCGCCATCGCGTCGGAATCCGACTACATCCATTATGTCGTGGAGGACCTCGCCGGCTTTCTCGGCGATGCTGCCGGACTACGCCGGGAGGTGCCAAAATGAGCGTCGCCGACACGATCCGGCACAAGCTGACCGAGCGGTTTCAGCCGACCCGTCTTGTCATCAGTGACGAATCGCATCGCCACGCCGGTCATGCCGGTGCACGTCCGGAAGGTGAAACGCATTTTTCGGTGACGATCGTCTCCGTCGCGTTTGCCGGATTGAACCGCGTGGCGCGGCAGCGGCTGGTGTATCAGACCCTCGCAGACGAACTTGCAGACCGCGTCCATGCGCTGTCGCTAACGACGTTACCGCCCGACGAAGACCGTGGCTGATCGTGTGATCCCGTCTGGAAAATCTTACTATGGTATGCAACCAAAAAGAATAATCTTTCTTTAACACACTGATAGGTTGCATTCGGCCATGCATGGCCTAGATTACCGCGATGCCCGCAGCAACGCCGCGGCGATCCCGCCGCACTGCCGAAACTCCCCCTTCGTCGCTGACTATTCGCAACGTCGTGGTTGCAGGTCATAGAACCAGCGTCCGCCTCGAAGCTGTGATGTGGGAGGCGTTACTGGATATTGCCCGGCAGACCGAGCTTACCGTGCACGATCTGGTCACGCGGATCGACCGAGACCGCAGCTCTTCATTAAGTCTCACTGCCGCAATTCGTGTCCACATTGTCAATTACTACCGTAAGGCGGCGTTGGAAGCGGCGGCAGCGATAAAATCCAATACCAACTTTCGGTTGTAACGAAGCTTGCCGCGTTGGCCGACTAACGGCGATCAGACGGCCTCCGCGAGAAACGCCCGCAACTCGGCAACCGGTGCATCGCGCATCTCGAACGCATCGCCGATTCGGCGTGGCAGGATCAGTGTGATACGGCCGTCGCGCACCTTTTTGTCTTTTCCCATATGCACCAGCAGCGCGTCGGCATCCTGCCCAGAAAGGCCGGCGGCGGCGAGACCGGTCGGCAGGCCTGCCGCGTCCAAATGGCGCCGCACGCGATGCGCATCCTGCCCGGAAGCCAGCCCGAGACGCACCGCAAAATCAAATGCCAGCACCATCCCGAGCGCCACCGCCTCGCCATGCAGCAACCGGTCGCCAAAGCCGGTTTCGGCCTCCAGCGCATGCCCGAACGTATGCCCGAAATTGAGCAGAGCGCGATCGCCGGCCTCGCGCTCGTCAGCCGCAACGATCACCGCCTTCATCGCACAACTAACCATGACCGCGCGGGTCAGCGCCGCCGGTTCGAGATCGCAAAGGGCACGCCCGTCACGTTCCAGCCAGTCAAAGAAATCGGCATCGCGAATCAGCCCGTACTTGACGATCTCGCCATAGCCGGCCCGCACCTCACGGCGCGGCAAGGTGGCAAGGCTGCCGGTATCGGCCAGCACGAGGCGCGGCTGATAGAAGGCGCCGAGCAGGTTTTTGCCGGCGCTGGTGTTGATTGCCGTCTTGCCGCCGACCGAACTGTCAACCTGCGCCAGCAACGTCGTCGGTATCTGCACGAAATCGATGCCGCGCAGCAGCGTCGCGGCGGCAAAGCCGGTGATGTCGCCGACCACGCCGCCACCCAGCGCAACCAGCATTGTGCCGCGCTCGATGCCACAGGCCAGCACATCGTCGATAAGACGGCCGAAATGCGCCAGATCCTTTGTCCCTTCGCCGGGCGGCAGCACAATCGTGTGATGCGCTATGCCCTGCGCCGTCAGGCTGGCCTGCAACGGCCTCAAATGATGCCGCGCGACCATCTCGTCGGTCACGACGACAACCTGTCGGCGGCGTAACAACGGGGCGATTTCGGCGCCGGCGCCCTCGATCAGCCCGGTGCCGACAAGAATGTCGTAGCCTCGGTCGCCAAGCTCGACGCGCAGTTTTTCGGTCGCGGTGTCCAGCGTCATTCCCCATTCTCCGCGTCAGGCATCTCCGCGTCCGGCATCTCCGCGTCCGGCAGCCCCGCATCCGGCATCTCGACATCGGACATCTCGACATCGGGTGGCCGCAACGCGCGAACGCTGCCAGCAAGCCCGGCGATAACGCGCGTCGCGGTCGCTTCCGGAGCGCTCTCACCGCTATCGACGACAATATCGGCTTCGGCATAAATCGGGTGCCGCCGCTCGATCAGGTCAGCGAGCACCGTGCGCGGGTCTTTGACCTGCAGCAGCGGCCGGTCATGGCGGCGCGCGACCCGCGCCACCAGCACGTCGAGATCGGCACGCAGCCATACCGCAACACCGCGCCGCGCGATCATCGCGCGGGTCACCGGGTCCATAAAGGCGCCACCACCGGTCGCCAGCACATGCGTCGGCTGGCTCAGCAAGCGGCCGATAACGCGACGCTCGCCGTCACGAAACACGGCCTCGCCACGGTTGCGGAAAATCTCCTCGATCGTCTCGCCGGCCGCCGTCTCGATTTCCGTATCCGAATCGAAAAAAGGCAGATTGAGGCGCAGCGCCAAACGGCGGCCGATTTTGGTTTTGCCAGCCCCCATCAAACCGACCAGCACGATCGTGCGGCGTGGCGTAAAACCGTGCGCCCGCGCTGCTGTTTCGACGATCGACCCAATCTGGAGGCTCACCTGTGCGCCCTCGCCGCCTCGCTGCCCTTTCGTGCGAAGCCTGACGAGGGTACTACCACAAGGCGCAGCCTGTTCGCCAATCGGCTGCGCATGGTGGCGGTGGAATGCGGGTCGGGTATGGCAAAGCTGGGCGCCCTCCTGGTTATCGTCTTGGTCCTGGCGATTGCCGCGGGCTGTCTCTACTTGGCGTTCGGGAATTTTCCGGTGCCAACGACGACAGTTGAAAAGGTGCTGCCCGATGCGCGCTTCCCGAAATAGGCGCGCCGCTCTCCCGTCGCCTGCATCGCCGCTGTCGCATCGGCTCGAAGCTTTTCTCGAAATGCTCGCGGCAGAGCGCGGCGCGGCAAAGCTGACGCTCGCCGCCTATCGCAACGACCTTGTCGATCTCGCAGGGTTTTTGAGGGGGCGCGGCGTCGCGATCGACGAGGCTGACGCCGCCTCGCTGCATGATTATCTCGCCGGCATGGCGACGCGCGAACTCGCGCCGCGTACCCTGGCACGGCGGCTTTCGGCGATACGGCAATTCTATCGCTTCCTGGTCAGCGACAGCGTGCGCCCCGACGATCCAACCGCCGGGCTCGATACGCCGCGGCTCGGCCGTCCCTTGCCGAAAATCCTCGGCGAAGACGAGGTCCAGCGACTGATCGCGACGGCCGGCGCATGGCCAAACGACGAAGGTGTGCGCATCCGCTGTATTCTGGAACTACTCTATGCGACGGGGCTGCGCATTTCGGAACTGGTCGGGCTGACACTGGCCGCCGCACAGCGCGACCCGCGCTTTCTGCTGGTTCGCGGCAAAGGCGGCAAGGAACGCGTCGTACCACTCAGCGCACCGGCGCGGCAGGCAATCACCGCCTATCTCCCCTGCCGCAAGAACTTCCTGCCGACCGGCCATGCCGCCGAAACGCGCGGCTCGCGCTACCTCTTCCCGTCGCGCGGCGCCGAAGGCCACCTGACCCGGCAGCGCTGCGGCCAGTTGTTGAAGGAACTGGCGCTCGGTGCCGGGATCGATCCGGCGCGGCTGTCACCGCATGTGCTGCGGCATGCGTTTGCCAGCCACCTGCTCGATCACGGTGCCGATCTGCGCAGCGTGCAGCAGATGCTGGGGCATGCCGACATCACGACGACGCAGATCTATACGCATGTCCAGAGCGAGCGCCTGCGTCACCTGGTGCAAACCGCCCATCCGCTCGCACGGCGAAAGTAACGGCCTCGGCGCATCTCACCCAACCTTGACGGCGACCGGCTTGCCACTGTGATGGCCGCTGACTTCGGCGCCGTCGTCCTCGTCAAGCCGCGTAAAGCCCCAGGCCGAAAACAACGGGATCAGCGCCAACAGCAGGAAAACAATGCGGAAATCGTTGGTTGTCACGTGCTCCGTCCCGGCCACCATTGCCAGCAAGGCAGCGCCGATCGCAACGCCAAAGCCGCGCGCCAGCTGCTGCACGACGCCGCCGACGCTGGTGCCGCGGCTCAGCATCGTCGACGGTACGTCGGCATAGCTGATCGTATTCAGCGCGAGATACTGGATACTGCGGATGCAGCCGCCCGCCAGCACGACGATAACGATAATCCAATGCGCCGTTTCCGGGGTCCACAGCGCATAGCCGGCGGTTACTGCGGCCGCGGCAATCGCGCCGCCGATCAGCGTCCGGCGGAACCCGGCATACCGCAGAACCGGGCGCGAAAACGTGCGCACCAGCATCGCACCGAGCGTCGACGAAAAGCTCAGCAGCCCGGCCTTCACCGGGCTCAGCCCGAAACCGACCTGAAACAGCAGCGGCAGCATGAACGGCGTCGCATCGAGACCGATGCGGCAGATGCCGCCGGTTACCGTACCGATATTAAAGGTCTTGATCTTGAAGAGGTTGAGATCGAGCACCGGCGACGGGCTGTTGCGGGCGTGCCGGCGATAGGCAAGCCATGCCAGCAACGCCAGCGGGAACATCGCAATACCGATGACCGGAGGAATGATCGGCCGGCCGAGATTTTCGATGGCGAATTCGAGAAAGAACAACCCGATACCGGCGGTCAGAAACCCGACAAGGTCAAAGCGGGTCGGCGCCGGCGCACGGAAATTCTCGAACAGCCACAATGCCAAGCCGCCGCCAAGAACACCGATCGGAATATTGAGATAAAAAATCCAACGCCACGACGCGTAGCCTGTCAGAAACCCGCCGACGATCGGCCCAACCATCGGACCGATCATCGCGGGGATCGTCATCCAGTTCATCGCCGAGACGAGGTCGGCCCGCGGGAAGCTGCGCAGCAGCACCAGCCGTCCCACCGGCGTCATCATGGCTCCGCCAAACCCCTGTACCACGCGCATCGCGATCAGCATCGGCAGGCTCGTCGCCATGCCGCACAGAGCCGAGCCGCCGGCAAAGATCAGCACCGCGGCGCAAAATACCCGGCGCGCGCCGAACCGGTCGGCGATCCAGCCGCTGACCGGTATGAACACGGCAAGGCTCAGCAGGTAGGTGGTAATCACCAGGTTGAGGCGCAGCGGATTTTCGCCGAGGCTCTTTGCCATCGCCGGGATCGAAACGGCGATCATCGTCGAATCGAGGCCCTCCATGAAAAAGGCGCATCCGACGATCAGGGGGATCACAACGCGGAACCGAGGCTGGGTCGCGGTCGCAGATGAAGGGCCGGCGTCGCTCACCACGGAACTCTCGCTGGTTCTTGCTGATGCGATGATAGAGGAGAACGCCGGAATAAAGGAGAATGCCGGCGAGACCACAACCTCGACCTGCGCAAGAGACATGCCCGTCGCACCTGAGCTGATCGAAAAATGGGCGCTGTCGTATCTTGAGCGTTATGCCAGCTCAGCCGCGAATTTGCGGCGCGTGCTGCGACGCCGGGTGCTGCGCGCGAGCGGCTATGACGACGACGAAATGCGCAGCGCCGATCCGTTGATCGACGCGCTGATCGCCCGCTACCGCGCGACATCGCTGCTCGATGATTCCGCCTATGCCGCCAGCCGGACGCGGCGCGGCGTGGCACGCGGCCACTCGCTGCGCCGCATCGCCGCGGGGTTGGCGGCAAAGGGGATCGGCATGGAAGAGGCCGCCGCCGCGCTTGCGGTGCTGCGCGACACCGATGCCGACCCCGATCTTGCCGCTGCCTGCGCCTATGCCCGGCGGCGCCATCTCGGCCCGTACCGACGCGACCGCTCCGTTCAAGCGGCCGATACGGATACGCGGCAGCGCGAACTCGGCGCCTTTGCCCGCGCCGGCTTCACCCGCCGCACCGCCGAAACCGTCCTCGCCTGTCACGACGAGGCCGCGATCGCCGAGTTGCTGGCAGAGGGATCGGAACAGCTCTGATAAAAAGAAAATCCCGACTGAATATACATACAAAACGTGTCATCCCGGCGCAGGCCGGGATCCACCCTGAAGCGCCTGAGGGACTGACCGGTGGATTTCGGCCTTCGCCAGGATGACGGCAGCAGCGACGGACCCTCTCAGGTCGGCAGCGGCCAGCGGAGCCATTCGCACAGGGCGCGTCCCATGACCCAGTCGAGGTCGGCGCCCTTGAGCCACGGCAGGTGTTCGGCGAACAGGGCGACCGCCTGCGGATAGGTGCAGGGGATGCCTGTCAGGTCCGTGCCCCAGAACATGCGTTGCGGACCGAACGCGTCGAACACGTGGCGCAGCAACGGGAGCAGCCGCGGGTAAGGGTATGGCTCGGTCGAATAACGCGGCAGGGCCGATGCCTTGGCGGCGACGTTGGGGTGTTTCGCCAAGGCCAGCAGATGCGGCAGCTCGGCAAAGGCGGCCTCGTCCTTGCCTTCGCGCGACAGCGCCAGATGGTCGATCACCAGCCGCAATCCCGGATGCCGCTCGGCGATCCGGCCGACTTCCGGAAGGAGGCCCGGCGTCGACACCATGACCGGCAGGCTGTTGCGCTCGGCGGCGGCCCACAACCAGTCGCCGGACGGCTCGGTGAATAATTCGCGCGCTCCTACCCCGGCCGTGGTGACCCTGATGCCGAGCATGCCCGTCTGGTCGCGCCAATGATCGAGCGCCGTCGGGTCGGCACGGTCGAGCGGCGGCCGGCCCATCACGGCGAAACGCTCGGGATGCGATTGCGCCGCGGCGAGCGCCAGGTCGTTGCGGTCGCCTTCCCAGGATGGCGGCACGATGACAGCACGCGCGACCCCCGCGGCACCCATTTCGCGCAGCAAATCCTCTTTGGAAAACGGCAACGGGCGGTGCGCCCGGCCCTTGCCGCTCGCCGGCCACGGCCGCTCCGGTGTATCGGCGCCCCAGATGTGGACTTGCGCATCGACGATCAGCATCGCGAACCCCCTGATTTTGTGCGTTATCGTGGCGTCTCGGTAAGGAGCGCCGCCACCAGCGAACCAAAGCCCACCCCGAACATTACGGCGTGTGCCGCCTGCCCTGCCTCCCATTGGTTGCGAACCGATGCCCAATCCGCCGGCAGGCCCTCTGTTGTCCAGCCGGCGATGACGGCGTTCATCGGCGCAACGAGCCAGAACCACAGGCCGAGGCCGATTGTCGTGCAGCACGCCGCAGCCAATGTCCAGCCCGCGGCCGGGCCACGCCGCCGCACCAGAAAATAGACAAGCCAGCACAGCGCTATCGCCGCTATCTCGATCGGTGCGCCGAGCGGTGGCCCGAACGCGACATACAGATTGTGCTGCACGTCGAGCCATCGCGATCCGTCGAGCCGGAGCTTTCCAGGAATCTCCATGACATGGCACCACGTCAGCCCGAAGGTCAGCGCGACAAACAGCATATTGAGAAAGCGCAGCGTCTTCAGCATTTCGACCAACCTCCTTTTTTGCCAATTCGTGCGTCCCCCGTGCTTGTCAACGCGGCAGGCTTCATGGTTCGATCCGCTCGCTTCCGTTGCCGGAGCTGCAGGACCAGAAATGACCGACAACATCATCGTCGACACCGCCACCCGGATTTTTGCCGATCTGTGCGAACCCAATACGATCAACGACGCCGAAAAGGGCACTTGGCCCAAGGCGCTGTGGGACGCGCTGGAGGAATCCGGGCTGCCGCTGACCTGGGTGCCCGACACGCTGGGCGGCGCCGGGGCCGAGATGACCGACGGTTTCGCCGTTCTGCGCGCCGCCGGCCGCGCTGCCGCGCCGGTGCCGCTGGCCGAAACGCTACTCGCCGGCTGGCTGCTGGCGCAAGGCAACATCGAGGCGCCCGCCGGACCGATGGCCATCGCGCCGATCTACGAAGACGGGCACATCAACCTCGCCGGCAACAAATTGCAGGGACGCGCGCGGCATGTGCCGTACGCGCGCAATGCCCAGCACATCGCGGTGTTGGCGTTCAGCGGCGACACCCCGACCGTCGCGTTGGTCGCCGCCGACGCTGTCGCGATCAGCCAGGGCACCAGCCTTGCCGGTGAACCGCGCGACACAATCACCTTCGACGGTGCCACGGCGGTGGCGGTCGGCGCAGCGCACGGGCTTGGCACACTGGGCATCGTGCAGATCGGCGCAACCGCGCGCGCGCAGCAGATGGCCGGCGCGCTCGAACATATTCTCGACCAGTCGGTGCAATGGTCGCTCGACCGGGTGCAGTTTGGCCGCGCTATCGCAAAATTCCAGGCGGTGCAGCACAACCTCGCAACCCTTGCCGGCGAAGTTGCTGCCGCCGGCGCGGCCGCCGACGCGGCCGCCGAAGCCATTGCGGTGCACGGCATCGGCAGCGATGTGACATCCGCCGAGGTCGCGATCGCCAAGCTGCGGGTCGGCGAGGCGGCCGGCGCCGGCGCCGCGATTGCGCATCAGGTGCATGGCGCGATGGGCTTTACCTATGAGCACTCGCTGCACCATGCGACACGGCGGCTATGGGCATGGCGCGAGGAATTCGGCAACGAGGCACAATGGGCGACCCGCCTCGGCCATATGGTCGCGGCGCGCGGCGCCGACGCGCTGTGGCCGTTTCTGACGCAAGGGTCTTGAGGCGCGTTGAGATTTTGGGAGGCGAAAGATGGCCTATAATTTCCACTTCGACCCGATCGACATGCCGCCGGAGTGCAAGGAATTGCGCCAGGAAGTGCGCAGCTTTCTGCGCCAGGAGATCGAGGCCGGCACATTCGCCCCGAATGACGGCAAGGGCACGTTTTCCAAGGCTTTTGCCCGCAAAGTCGGCGCCAAGGGGTGGATCGGCATGACGTGGCCGAAAGAATACGGCGGCAGCGAGCGCTCGCATCTCGAACGCTATGTCGTGATTGAGGAAATGCTGGCGCACCGCGCGCCGACCCGCTCCTACTCGACCGCCGATCGCCAGAGCGGCCCGGTTATCCTGCGCTACGGCCAGGAAGAGGTGAAAAAAACCATCCTGCCGAAGATCGCGTCGGGCGATCTGTGCTTTTGCATCGGCCTGTCCGAACCCAACTCCGGCTCCGACGTGTTCGCCGCCTCGACCCGCGCCACCAAGACCGACGGCGGCTGGCTGGTCAACGGCCGCAAAATCTGGACCAGCAACGCGCATAATTCCGACTACATGATCGCGCTGCTGCGCACCTCGCCGAAGACCCAGGAAAATCACCGGCACGGGCTGACGCAGTTCCTGATCGACTGCAAATCGCCGGGTATCACGATTCGCCCGATCATCAATATGTCCGGCGCGCACGATTTCAACGAAATCTTCTTCGACGACGTGTTCGTGCCTGATCTGCACCTGATCGGTGAAGTCGACATGGCGTGGAAGCAAGCATCGGACGAACTCGCCTATGAGCGCAGCGGTCCGGATCGCTGGCTCGAGACGTTCTCGGTCCTGGTCGAACTGGTGCGGCGCGCCGGGGCGGAGCCGAGCGAGCGGCTGGCCGAGGGCATCGGCCGCGAAGTCGCCAATCTGGCAACGCTGCGCCGGATGTCGGCGAGCATTGCCGGCATGCTGCAGGCCGGCAAGACACCCGGCACCGAAGCCGCCGTCGTCAAGGATTTAGGCACCAATTGGGAACAGTCGCTGCCCAACCGCATGCGCCTGCTGGCCCCGCCGACCGGCGACTCGAGCCCGGAGAGCAACGACGACCGCTTCGAGGAAGCCCTGCGCCACACAACGCTGATCGCCCCCAAACTGACGATCCAGGGCGGCACGCGCGAAGTGCTACGCGGTATCATCGCCCGCGGCCTCGGGCTGCGATAAGAAAAATCTACGCAAAGGACGCAGGATACACAAAGACCGCGAAGGATAAGATTTACTTTGCATCCTTTGCGTATCCTTAGTGAACTTTGTGTAACCTGTATCTTTTGAAAGCACATAATATATGCCCGATCTTCGTCCTCTTCTTTCGCCGGATAGCGTTGCGATTGTCGGCGCCTCGGCCGACAGCTCGCTACGGGGGCGGCTGACGCATCAGTTGATCGAGCACGGCTATGACGGGCGCATTTATCCGGTGACGCGCAGCGCCAACGAAGTGCTCGGGCACAAGGCGTACAAGACCATCGCGGAGTTGCCCGAGGCGGTTGACCTGGCGGTAATCCTGGTGCCGGCGGCGCATGTGATCGCGACGATCGAGCAGTGCGGCGCGCGCGGCATCAAGGCCGCCGCGGTGATCAGTTCCGGCTTTGGCGAGGAGAAAACCGAAGAAGCCGCCGGCCGTGATGCCGAATTGCGGGCTGTCGCGCAAAAAACCGGCATGGTCATCGCCGGGCCGAATTGCGAGGGGGTCGTCAATCCGCTGCGGCCGCTGGTCGCCACCTTCAGCCCAGTGTTCCACGACCCGAACCAGCCGCTTCTGCCGGAAAACAGCCGCGCCAAGCCGATCGCCGTCAGTTGCCAGAGCGGCGCGCTGACCTTCGCGTTTCTCAGCCGCGGCCGCGACCGCCAGCTCAAATTCACCTACCAGGTCAGCGCCGGCAATCAGACCGTGCTGGAAGCGCACGACTATGTCGATTGGGTGCTCGACGCCGGCGGCGCCGACATCTTCATGTGCTATCTGGAGCAAATCCGCGACGCCGCGCGGTTCCGCGCCGTCGCCGATCGCGCCGCCGAGGCCGGCAAGCCGATCATCGTCGCCAAGGTCGGGCGTTCGGACGCGGGCCGTCGCGCCGCCTCATCGCATACCGGTGCGCTGGCGCGTGCCGGGGTCGCCGACGATGCGATCTTTCGCCATCACGGAATTATCCGCGGCGAAGACCTCGACCACATGGTCGATGTCGCAACCGCGTTTGCCTACTGCTCGTTACCGAAAGGCAATCGGGTCGCGATCATCACCGGCTCCGGCGGCAGCGCCGTGTGGATGGCAGACGTTCTGTCGGCGCACGGGCTCGAACTGCCGGTGCTCGAAGACGACATCCAGCGCCGCATCATGGCGTTGCTCCCGTCTTACGCGTCGGCGCTGAACCCGATCGACGCGACGGCGCAGGCGATCACCGTGGTCGGCTATAAGCCGCTGATCGAATTGGTGCAGCAGTCCGAACGCATTGACACGATTCTCCTGATCGGCTCGCTCGCCAACGATATGCGCGCCACCAAGCTCGCCGAAGATTTGGCCGATATCGTCGCCGGGAGCAACAAACCGATCCTGCTGTCGACGTACACCACCGCCAGCGCCAACGCGATCGCCGCATTGGCCGGCATCGGCATCCCCTGCTACACCTCGATGCCAAGCTGCGCACGAGCGATTCGTGCGCTGGTTGACTATGGCGCGTTCCGCAAGCGCCTGGCCGGCCGCACATCCGTGCCCGCCACCCCAGCGGCCGCGCGCGACGAAGTCGCTCGTACGCTCAGCCTGCCCGGCGCGGTGCTGACGGAAATTGCATCAAAGCGGCTGCTCGGCCGATACGGCATACCCTTGCCACTTGAAGTCCTGGCGAAAAGCGAAGAGGCCGCAATCGCCGCCGCGGCGAAGATCGGTGGCCCGGTCGCGCTCAAGGTACAGTCGCCGAATATCCTGCACAAAACCGAGGCGGGCGCGGTGGCGCTCGGCGTCAATGGCGCTGCGGCCGTCGGAACGGCGTACCGACAGGTGCTGGAGCGCGCAAAGGCGGCGCACCCGGATGCGCATGTCGAAGGCGTGCTGGTGCAGGCAATGGCGCGGCGCGGCGTCGAAATGATCATCGGCATCACGACCGACCCGGATTTCGGGCCGATGCTTATGGTCGGCCTCGGCGGCATCCACGTCGAGGTGCTGAAGGATGTCGCCTTCGCTCCGGTGCCGCTCAGCCCCGACGAGGCGCTCGACTTGGTTGCTCAGCTTAAAGGCGCTGCCCTGCTCGACGGCGTGCGCGGTGCCCCGCCGGCCGACAAAGCCGGCCTCGCCGAACTGATCAGCACCCTCTCCCGCTTTGCCGCCGACCATACCGGCACAATCGCCGAGATCGACCTGAACCCAGTCATCGTCCACCCCGCCGGCGAAGGCGTGACGGTCGTCGATGCGCTGATCGTCAAACGCTGAATCAATGTTCCTCTATTGTTATCCGGCGCAGGCCGGAATCCACTTTTCAACCGTGCGAGACGCGGGTTAGTGGGTCCCGGCCTGCGCCGGAATGACGGTAGGTAAAATTTCCGCCGACTTCCCAGGAGAACATCACCATGACCGACTACAGCGGCTTCAAGGAAATCGGCGTCAGCCTAGACGGCCCGGTCGCCACGGTCGAAATTCGCCGCCCGCCCAACAATTTCTTTGATGCCTTGCTGATCGCCGAGATCGGTACGGCGTTCGAAAAGCTCGATGCCGACCCAGCCTGCCGCGCCATCGTGCTCGCGGCCGAGGGGCGGCATTTCTGTGCCGGCGCCGATTTCTCGAAGCGCATGGATACCGGCACGGTGCAGGAATCGGCGAAAAGCGGCTCCGGCAAGCATCTCTACAAGGAAGCGTCGCGCCTGTTCCGCACCGCCAAGCCGATCATCGGCGCAGTCCAGGGAGCCGCGGTCGGTGGCGGCCTCGGCCTCGCGCTGGTGCCGGATTTCCGCGTCACCTGCAAAGAGGCGCGGTTCAGCGCCAATTTCAATCGACTCGGCTTTCATCCCGGTTTCGGCCTGACCTACACCCTGCCGCGCCTCGTCGGGGTTCAGCAGGCAACATTGCTGTTTTATACCGGCCGCCGCATTCCCGGTGACGAGGCGGTGCGCATCGGCCTTGCCGACCTGCTCGTGCCACTCGCCGAGGTGCGCAGCGCGGCCCAGGCCCTGGCGCTCGAAATCGGGCAATCGGCGCCGCTCGCCGTCGCGTCGACGCGCGAAACCATGCGCCGCGGCCTGCTCGACGCGGTCGAAGCCGCCACCGAGCGCGAACTGGTCGAGCAGGATTGGCTGCGCCAGACCGAGGATTTCCGCGAGGGCATCAAGGCAATGGGCGAGCGCCGCCTGCCGAACTTCCAGGGGCGCTGAGCCGCGGCCCTCTGACCGCAGGCCCTCGATGTATTATTTCTTCGGCGACCGCAGCCGCTGGCTGTGCCTTTTGCCGAAGGGCGCTCGCTGGGCCGAGATCGGCGTTTTCCGAGGCGATAATGCAGCTCGGCTGATGGAAATCTGCGAGCCGGCCGAACTGCATCTGATCGACCCCTGGCATTTCGCCCTCGATTTCGACTGGCACAATCCGCCGGCGTGGTCGCCGGCCTTTGGCGAGGCGGCGCGGCTGGTGCGCCAGCTTTCGGAATGGGCCGGCGTGCCGCCCGGCGACCACGTCAACCATCATTTCGAGCGACTGTATCAGCAGGTTGCCGCGCGTTTTGACGGAGATGCCCGGGTGACCATCCACCGCGCCGCCTCGCGCGACGCAGTGACGCGGTTTCCCGACAGATATTTCGATTTTGTCTATGTCGACGGCGCGCACGATTACGAATCCGTGCTGGCCGATTTACACCTGTATGGTCCGAAACTGGCCGATCACGGCATTCTGCTCGGCGACGATTTCTGCGAACATGGTGCGGCGGAGAATGCTCAGTACGGTGTCATCGCCGCGGTCGCCAAATTCCTGCGGCGCACCGGCCCGCGTACCATGATACTCAACAACGAGTTTTACTCATTCTTTGCATTATTGCGCAGCGAGGCGGCCCTGACCGGTCAGTTGCTGCAAAAGATGGTCGACTCAGACCTTTATTTTCTCGAGATCAACGACGCGCTGATGCTGAATTATCACCACAAGCTGATCCGGCGCAGCGATGGCGGCATCCGCGGCGTCCCGTCTTTTTGACCTCGTTCAAAATCTGCCGGTCATCGCGGCGGTGGAGAGCCGCCAGCTTTGCAGCGTATCGGGCACGCGCAAGGCCGGCGCGAACGGATCGAACCTCGCCTGCCGCAATCGCCGGAGATAGCGGCGCGCGATGACGGCCGGGAGCAGCGCTGCAAGGGCGGCCCGCGGGATGCCCCTCTGGCGGCGCGCTTCCCCGAGAAATGCGGCCGCTGCATCGGCGATTACCAGCGCCGCACCGCGGATTCCCTCGCTGCCATGCAGACGCTGATAGTCTGCCGGGTCCAGACCGCACTCCGCGGCAATGGCGGCGGGAATGTAGCAGCGCCCGCTGGCGGCATGGAACGGCATCGCCCTCAGCAACCCGGCAAGTGCGTAACCGATCCCAACAGCGCGCGCCGCAGCGCCACTCGCCGCCTCGTTGATGCCGAGGGCCTGCAATACCAGTGCTTGCAGCGCGGCGGATGTCCCTTCGGCGTAATCGACGAGGGCTGCCATGTCGGCCGGCGGCTCGTCGGTCAGGTCGCATTCGCGCGCGTCGATCAAGCGGTCGAAGGAAGCCCGGCTCAGCGAGCGCTCCTGGATTGCCTCGGTCAGCGGTAGCGCCACTTCGTGCTGGCGCGGTACAGCGCCGGCATACGCGGCGTCGATGACTTCGCGCCACCATTGCAGCCGGATCTGCCCGAGCATCGGCTGCGTGACGCTTTCGCGCACCCGCGCGATCTCATAGTTGAACGCGTAAAGCGCGAACAGCGCATCGCGCCGCTCGACCGGTGCGAACAACACGGTCTGGTAGCGGTCACGGTCGTGCTGGCGTAGCATGGCGCGCAGCGAGGCACCGCCTTGCTCGGCACTGGAACGCGAAGCCCTCTTGCGCGTTTCAGCGGTCACACTATGTTGCCCACCAGCCACCCAATTCCCCCTGATCTCAGCGATCAAAACGATCTCTGGATCAACATGATAAGGTGAAAGGACAGCCAATGGCTTTCGAACTGCCGCCCCTGCCGTATCCCAAAAACGCGCTTGAGCCGCATACCTCGGCCAACACGCTCGATTTTCATCACGGCAAGCACCATCAGGCCTATGTGACCAACCTCAACGGGTTGGTGAAGGGGTCGCCGATGGAGAGCCAGTCGCTCGAACAGATCATCAAGGCGACCTACAAGGACGATTCCAAGGTCGGCATCTTCAACAACGCCGCGCAGGTGTGGAACCACACTTTTTTCTGGAACTGCATGAAGCCGAATGGCGGCGGTGCGCCGAGCGGCAATGTCGCCAGCGCGATCGACCGCGATCTCGGCGGCCTCGCCAAGTTCAAGGAAGACTTCAAGGCGAATGCGGTCGGCCAGTTCGGCAGCGGTTGGGCGTGGCTGGTCGCCGATGGCGGCAAGCTCAAGATCGCCCGCACAGCGAACGCGGTGACGCCGCTGGCCGAAGGGCAGACGCCGCTCCTGACCTGCGACGTGTGGGAGCACGCCTACTATCTCGACTTCCAAAACCGCCGCCCGGATTTTGTGCAGGCGTTCCTTGACCATCTGGTCAACTGGGACTTTGTTGCGCAGAACCTGTCAAAAGCGGGCTAGCGCCCCTACGGCGCGGCCGACGTCCAGCCCCTCTCCGGATGACCCAGAGAGGGGCTTTTTATAAATGTCGGCCGGTATCGAGCAGGACCGCCGTATAGTCGCGATAGCTCATGCCAAGGGCTTCAGCGCGCGCTAGACGTGCCAGCGCTATTTCACGCGGCGGTGTTTTCCAGGCGTGGTTGGACGCCTTCTTCCAGCAAAACATCCGCCACCCGGCACCGGGGTCGAGCGGCGGGCCACCGTTATGGCCGATCCCAAAACGGGCTTCCGAACCACTGCCGTCGGGCATATCGCGTCCCAAAAATCCTGCGATGCCGGGCTGCCTAAGGCCGGCGATCTCTGCCCATTGAAACAGCAAGATTCGTGCCGCGGTCCAGTGATCCCGTCGATCAGATACGGCAAGCCTGATCCTTACTGAGAGGCGCCGCCCGGGAGGGTGGCCGCGGCATTGGGGCGCTGATCGAGACGCGGGACCCGCCCGCTAAATGCGCGGCAGAGCCACGGGCATGCAAAGAATTTTGTCAGGCGTGGAGGCGGTAGCGCTCGGGGTCGACATCATCGATCTGTTCCGGCGCCAAAAACGCCGCGGCATAGGTCCGATAAACCTCAGCGGACAAGACCAAATCGAAAATTTCCGGGTCGATGTGCGAGTCGTCGCGCATATGCGCCATGATCGACAGCGATTCCGATAATGTCTTGGCCTTTTTGTACGGCCGGTCGGCTGCGGTCAGCGCCTCGAAGATATCGGCAATCGCCATCATCCGCGCCGGCCAGCTCATCTCCTCTCGGCTGAGACGCCGGGGGTAGCCGGTTCCGTCCATCTTCTCGTGATGGCCGCTGGCAATCTCGACGACGTGGCTCAGATGCCGCGGCAAGGGGAGCCGCGACAGCATGCGGATTGTCTCGACGATGTGCTCGTTGATCTTGTAGCGGTCCTCGGCGGTCAGAGTGCCGCGCCCGATCGTCAGGTTGTAGATTTCGCCGCGATTGTAGAGGTTCGCCGGCACATCGAGCTTAAAGCCCCATTCATTGTCCGGCGCGATGCGATCCTCCGGCCGGCGCTCGACGACATGCTCCGGTTTGTCGGCAAGCAACTGTTCGACCGCCGGCGGCGGTGGCGTCTGGCCGCGTGCCTTGCGTCGCTTTTCATCCTCGGAGAGGCCGATGCGATCATCCAGCGTACGGGTCCAGGTGCGTTGCGCGATCTGGTGCAGCCGCTCGATCTTGTCTGCGGCCATGAATTCGCCGCCCTCGTTGCAGGTGGCGACAAAGCTGTATTCCTCGTCCAATACAGTCCACAGCGTCATCAGTTCCGCGAGCCGCTGCTCACGCGGCGCGCCGTGGGCAATCTCACGCCAGCACGTCACCTCGGCCTCGCGTTTCACGACTTCGAAACGCATCCGCACCTCGTGCAGCCGGTCATAGATGGTTTCGAGCTTGGTCGCCTTGTCGACGATGTATTCGGGCGAGGTTACCTTGCCGCAATCATGCAGCCAGGCCGCGATGTGCAATTCCTCCCATTGTGCTTCGCTCAGCGCAAAATCCTTGAAGGGACCTTCGGTGGCCGCCTCCGCGGCGCGCGCGATCATCTTGGTCAGTTCCGGCACTCGCTGGCAGTGGCCACCGGTGTAGGGGCTTTTGCGGTCAATCGCATCGGCCACCAACTGGATGAATGATTCGAGAAGGCGTTTTTGTTCGAGGATCAGCCGCTGGCTGTCGATCGCCGCCGCCGCCGTCCCGGACAATGCTTCAACCAGCGTCAGCACTTCACATTCCTGGGCGTCCCCAAGGGCCCCAACCTTCTGCAACAGCGCCAGCGCGCCGACGATCTCCGCCTGCCGGTTGCGCAGCGGCACTGCAAAAAGCGTCATCGCATCGCCCTCGGCGAAAGGGCCGTACCAGGTGGATAGCTCCGCCGCGTGGACGATTTGCGCGAGGCTTCCCTGCTGCAGCGAGCGGATCACCGGGTGGCGGTCGTCGCGTTCCACCTGTAGATCAGGAGGAAAGGTCGGGGCCAGCACATCGTCCCACCGCGCCAGAGCGCAGCGCAGGCTGCCGTCCGGTTCCGTAAGGTAGACCATGCCGCCGCGGGCGGATGCCAGATACGTCGTTTCCGACAGCAGACATTCCAGCAGACGGTCGAAATTCCGCTCGCCGGCCAGCGCTGCGCCGATACTGAGAAAGCGCCGGATCGTCGACTTCATTGATTCCATGGTCCGTGCCAGCACGTCGATCTCAGTGATGTGCGAGCGCACTTCCATCGGTGTATCGAATTTGAGTTCCTGGATCGCCGCCGCCTCGCGGGTCAGCGCCTGCAATGGCCGCGATGCCAAGCGCGAGCAGATGATCGCCAAGGCCGTGGCCAGCGACATCGCGATTATCGCAACCAGCAGGCTCTCGTTGCGGATCCGGTCAGCCTGCGCCAGCAACTCCGCTTGCGGCGCCGCGAGCGCCAGATAAAGCGACGGCCCGGGCACATTGAGTTTTGATACCACGGCTTGCCACGTGCTGTTGTCCGAGACGACCGCCGTCAGATGTTTGACTTCATCGCTCTTGTCCTGGGCAATCTCCGCAAGTACGGGCCGATTGCCGTCCTCGATTTTTGGCAAGTCCAGGCCGCCTACCGACTTGACCCATTTCGGGAAGGGTCTGCCGTCCGCGACAATCCGGTGCTGTCCGTCGAAGATAACCAGTTCAGAAGATGGCGTTGGAAGCATCTTTTGCAGCAGATCGGAAAAGGACGCGAGCGTCACATCAACGCCGGCAACGGCACGACCGTCAGGACGGCGGTCGGCGAACGTCGTTCCGATCTCCTGCGTCTGAAAAAAGACATAAGGCGAGGTAACAGTAGTTTCGCCACTCTTGAGACCCTCTGCGTACCAAGGCCTGACACGAGGATCAAAGATTTCATTATGAATTATTCGTGTTTCGACGATCTTGAACGAACTATTCAAAAAAATATACTGTGAACGCGGCGGCCCTGGCTGATTATGATCGATACTCCAGACAAAATACGTTGCGTTGTCGGGTGGATGTAACACCTTGACTTGTGAAGAGCCGGCAATAAGATGTCGCATCAGAAAGAAATCGCCATCCTCGTAACCAACATACATCGCAGCGATACTTGGATGCGACGTCATATAATCAAATACGATCGGCACCCCAGCCATTCTGTCGGCGAGCGTCGTGGCGCTGGTAATATCGGTTCGGGAAAGTAAATACGCAGATGTGCTTGATGAAGCGTAACGTGCAGTGACCCTGCTGCGAAGTTCATCTTCGATACGGCGAAACAGTTCTGACGCCGCGCTCAGCATCATTTCTCGCGTCTTCAAATATTGCATTGTAATATTAACTGCTGCAAATGTGACAAGCAGTCCAACAAACAAAACAGCTATATAAACATGCAATCGATACCGGCGCGACGCTGCGATCATATGCCTTCTCGATGATCTAATGTTGGTACGGCCTCTTGGACAGACTTCTTTCGCTAGTATCCCCGAGGCCGTTATGACGGGTGTATTCTTAACGCATGATGCAATGTTGTTGAGGTGGAAGTATGCCGCGTCATATTTTAACCAATGGTTAACTTTCTTCGACGTCGCCGCCGCTTTTCATCCCACCGCCGCGGGCGAGGCGACACCATCGGGCGGCCAAACCATCAGCCCCTCGGCCAGTGGGATGCGCAGGTTCCGGAACAGCATCGAAAACATCATCCAGTTGCCCATCGCGATAATGAATTCGACCTGTTGTCCGGGGTCGGTGACGTGTTTCGCCACCTCCGCCCACGCGGCATCGGAAATCGATTTGCCGGCGAGACACTCGTCGGTCGCGGCGAGAATGGCCCTGTCCGCCGGCGTCAGCCGCGCGGAGTTCTGCCAGTCGCGCACCGCCAGGATGTCTTCCGGCGGAACCCCGGCGGTCGTTGCAACCCGCCAATGCTGTGTCCACTCATAGGCCGAGCCGGTAACCCAGCCGATCCGCATGATCATCAACTCGCGCAGCCGCGTGTCGAATTTGTTGTTTTCCAGCAGCTGCATCAGCTGGCTGAACGCCACCCTGGCAACGCCGGGGTTATTGGCCACGACGCGAAACGCCTCGCTCTGCGTCCGTCGTGCCGGCATCCCCATCGCGTCGCCAAGCTCGCGTGCCCGTTCCAGGGAAACCATCGGTACGCGCAAATTCATCGTCTCTCTCCCTTGTCGCTGTTTGCCTTCAGGTGTTTGCCGGATGACCGGGATAGCGGTTGCCAAGCCCGTCGAAAGCCTGCGCCAGCCCGTCACGCCAGTGGCGCAGCGCGGTGCCGTCGCCGAGAAAATCGTCGGGACAGCCAAGGCGCGCGTACTGGAAAACCGAAAACAGCACATAATCGGCGTAGGTTGGCACCGCGCCGCCGAAATACGCCTGTTCCGCCAGCGTCCGTTCGAGGGGTGCAACAACAGCAGCGAACTCCACGAGCCAGCGCGGCCGGTCGGCACAATATTCCTCAAGCGTACAGCCGAACACCGCCTCACGGGACCGGCGGTAATAGTCGCGGTCGCCGGCATCGAGGCAGAGGATGAAATCGGCCGCGATCAGGCGGCGGATCGCGGTGCCGAGTGTGCTGTCAGCCCAATGATTGACGAGGCGCGCCGAACCACGGCCGCCGGCGCCGCCGAACAACGACGGCCGGTCCGGAAAATGCTCGTCGAGATAGCAGGCGATATTCCATGAATCATGGGTGACCCGGTCGCCGTCGATGATGATCGGCACGAAATGCTGGCCGCTCAGCGCCCGGATCGTCTCGACATCAGCAAAGCGGACCTGCCGAAACTCGACCGGCACGCCTTTATGCCCCAGCGCATAGCGGATGCGCCAGGAAAACGGGCTGGGCCGCCGCTCGCCTTCGCCGAGGCGCTCGTACATGACAAGGCTCATGGCAGCCTCTCGAACGGGTTTTCGACCGCGACGCCAGTCGGCGCAAAGTGACGGACGTTTCGCGTCGCGACGGTCAGACCGTGCTCGAGCGCCGTTGCAGCAATCAGCAGATCGACGTTCGTATGACCGAGGACGGCGCTCAAGCGCCCCCAGCGGCGCGCAATATTGGTCGTGGCGAGCAAGATGCGGTCCGTATAAATATCGAGGCTGCGCTCCAACCATGCGTGTAGTTCTTCAGCAAATGCAGGGTTGCGCCGCCGTTGAATCTCAATGCCGCGCTCGACTTCCCCGATTGTAATAATAGAAAGAAAAAGCAAATCTTTCTTTTTATCATTAAGCCATTGTATAAATTCTCTATTAGGTTGACGCTTAAAAAATTCAGAAAATACAACTGTATCGAGAAGATACATTTAAAATTTCACATCGCGAAGCTTTAGCTTGGTAGGCTTCAGCCTAAGGGGACCCTTTGGCATTGCGAGCAGGTGTTCGACGAAGGAAGGACGCCGCTGCACCTCTGCGTGCGTCAATCGCTCGTACTCAGCCACTGATAGCACAACCACGGCCGGCTTGCCGCGCTTGGTCACGGTCTGTGGCGCACCGTTGCTAGCCGCCACGACCACCGCGCTAAAGCTGTTCTTTGCGTCTTGCAGCGACCATTCCGCTCCGGGCATCGCAGCCTCCATCTAGCTAGATATCTGGACAGGAGATAGAAACTGCCAGCGGCCGTGTCAATCGAGACCAGCGATCGCAGCCGATTGACAACGCGCGCCTGCGGCGGCTCTGATCCCGCCGCAGATTTTCGCGTATCGGAGGGACCTCTTGGCCAAATTCAGAATTGCGACGCCGGCTGGCGCCAGCTTTACCGTCGCCGGCGGCGGCTACGGTTACGAAATGGAAGCATTGAAGGATATCGACGCCGAGATCTTCGAGGTCCCGGCGGGATCGGAAGACGAGTTCGTCGCTGCGGCCAAAGATGCCGACGCGCTCTACGCCAAGGGCCGGCCGATCACCAAGAAAATGATCGACGGCTTGGCGAAGTGCAAAATCATCTCGCTCGGCAGCGTCGGCGTGGACAGTGTCGATGTCGACGCTGCAACCGCCAAGGGCATCCCGGTCACCAACTGTCCCGATACCTTCATCGAGGAAGTTGCCGACCACGCGATGCGGCTGATCCTCGCGACGCATGGCCGCCTCGTCGAGCAGGACCGCATGGTGCGCGACGGCCGCTGGTCGGAAGGCCGCCCTGCCCTTCTGAAGATCCCGCGACTGCGCGGGCTGACGCTGGGCCTGATCGCGTTCGGCCATGTGGCGCGTGCGGTCGCGCTGCGGGCGCAGCCGTTCGGTCTGCACATCATCGCCTACGACCCGTATGTCGAGGAAATGGTGATGACCGAACGTGGGGTCGAGCCGGTGAGCCTGCCGGAACTGCTGGCACGCGCCGACATTATCTCGATGCACTCGCCGGCCACCGCCAGCGCCCAGCGCATGCTGCGCGACGAGCATTTTGCCCAGATGAAGCCGACCGCGATCTATATCTCGACCGGCCGCGGCCCAACCACCGACGAGGCGGCGCTGATCAAGGCGCTGGACGAAAAGAAGATCGCCGCCGCCGGGCTCGACGTGCTCGAAACGGAGCCGCCGGGCGGCAACAACCCGCTGCTGCGCATGGATAACGTGATCCTGACCGCGCATGTCGCCTCGGCAACCGCGCGCTTCGATCCGGCGCGCCGCCGCCGTGTCGGCCTCGAATTGTCGCTGGCCTTGACCGGCCGCTGGCCGATGTCGTGCGTCAACCCGTCGACGCTGGCCGGCAGCGGGTTGCGGCGCTGGCAACCGGTATCGATGGAGCGCGGCCCGAACTCGTAAGGCTAGCGACAAGCCTCAGAGGGTGCTCATTCCGCCGTCGATGACGAATTCGCTGCCGACGGTGAAAGCACCCTCGTCCGAGGCGAGGAAGACGACTGCCTGCGCGATCTCGCTCGGTGCACCGCGACGCCCCAGCGGTATCTGCCGGACGAGGGCGGCGACCTCAGCCTCGCCCATCCCGAGCTTGCCGTGCAGCGGGGTCGCGATTGGGCCGGGACTTACCGCGTTGACGCGGATGCCGCGGCCGAGCAACTCGCCCGATAAAGTGCGGGCGAGCGACAGCAGGGCAGCCTTGCTCGCGGCATAGACGCTCGACTGGGGCATGCCGATATGCACGTTGATCGAGGCGTTGAGAACGATCGAAGCCGGATTGGCCAAAACCGGCAACAGGGCCTGGAGCAGGAAGAATGGTCCTCGCACGTTGACTGCGAAGGATCGGTCGAACGCCGCCTCGTCCCATCTCTCCAGCGGCCGAAATTCACCGATACCGGCATTGACGAAAACGGCATCCAAGGTTCCGAATTCCTCCCGCACAGCGTCCGCGACAGATTTCTGTTCGGCGACGTTGCCGGCATCGGCCCGTATCGCCACGACGTCGCCCAGTTCCGCCTGTGCGGCCGCGAGGCCCGCGGCATTGCTGCCGGTAATTGCGACGCGCGCGCCCTCCGCCAAAAACAGCCGCGCCGTTTCAAGTCCGATCCCGCTGGTGCCGCCGGTCACCAGCGTGTGCTTGCCCTTGAGCCTATCCATTCGTCACCCCTCGATCCCGCACGACGCCCGCCTATAATCACCACGACCGCACCGACGGTCGAATCAACGCCTGGGAGCCGCCATGTTAACCGAGCCGGTACGTTACCCCGACCCTGCCTTCAAGGTCCTCGACCCGCGCTTCCAAAGCCTGATCCTCGGCAATGCCGCGGTCGAGCGGATCGCCGGCGGCTGCCGATTCAATGAAGGGCCGGTATGGTTCGGCGATGGCCGTTACCTCTTGTGGAGCGATATTCCAAACGATCGCATCATGCGCTGGGAGGAGGAGACCGGCGCGGTCAGCGTCTTCCGTCGCCCGTCGAATTACGCAAACGGCAACACCCGCGATCGCCAGGGCCGCTTGATCACCTGCGAAATGGACGCGCAGCGCCTGACCCGCACCGAATATGACGGCACCATTACGGTTCTGGCTGACAGTTTCGAGGGCAAGAAACTCACCGCGCCCAACGATGTCGTCGTCAAATCCGACAACTCGATCTGGTTCAGTGACAACGGCGCCGGCACCCGTGGCAATTACCTCGGCCATACCGCGCCCTGGGAGTTGCCACTGCGAGTCTACCGCCTCGATCCGGCTAGCGGCGAAATGACGGTCGCGGTCAGCGACATGAAGCGACCCAATGGACTCGCCTTTTCGCCGGATGAAAAATTGCTTTACGTCGTCGATACGCCGGGCCCGGGGCAGCGCACGATCCAGGTCTACGATGTCGTCGACAACGGCACCAAGGTCACCAACCGGCGTGAGTTCTGCAGCGCCGAACCCGGTGGCAGCGATGGCTTCCGCGTCGATGTCCATGGCAATCTATGGTGCGGTTGGTCTGGC
Source organism: Allostellaceae bacterium (assembly GCA_036268425.1). Taxonomy (GTDB): domain Bacteria; phylum Pseudomonadota; class Alphaproteobacteria; order ATCC43930; family CGMCC-115725; genus DATARH01. The sequence continues at coordinate 192,557 of DATAUE010000149.1, read as the reverse complement.
GGCGAGGACGAGGACGGCGTGGCCGTGTACGCCCCCGATGGCACCATGATTGGCCGCATCATACTGCCCGAGCGCTGCGCCAATCTTTGTTTCGGTGGCCGCAAGCGTAACCGCCTGTTCATGGCGGCCAGCCAGTCGCTGTACGCCTGCTACGTTGAAACACAAGGCGTAATCGGCGGGTAACGCATCGCGAACGCCGCCGTCCGCTCCAAGCAGGATCACGAGGAAGCCAATGGCCGATTCTTTGAGCCCCTACCGGGTATCCGCCTTCAATACCGCGCACGATTCCGAAAACAAGATCCATGATGACGCCACAGCGCGCCGTTTCGGGTTTGGCGGCGGGCTCGTGCCGGGGGTCGATGTATACGGCTACATGTCGCATATGCCGGTAATGCGCTGGGGACGCGCCTGGCTCGAACGCGGCACCGCCGATTGCCGTTTCTTCAAGCCGGTCTATGACGGCGATGCGGCAACGGTAACTGCGACGGAACGCGACGGCGGCCTCGACATCACGGTCGAGAGCCGCGGCGACATCTGCGCCAGCGGCCACGCGACGCTACCCGACGCGCCCGCGACGGCACCATCCCTCGTCGTGTTTCAGCAGGTGCCGCAGCGCGCGTCGCGCCCGCCGGCCGACCCGCAATCGCTTGCGATCGGCGACTGGCTCGGCCTTGCCCCCTACCCCGTCACCGCCGAAATGGCGGCGCGCTACCTCGTTGATTCGCATGAAACCGCCGAGATTTATGCCAAGGAACGGCTACTGCATCCGCGCGACTTGCTGCGCAGCTGCAATTTCGCACTGAGCCGAAATGTAGCGCTTGGACCGTGGATTCATGTCGGCAGCCGCATCCGGCATTTCGCGACGGCGGCAGTTGGCAGTTCATTATCTGCGCGCGCCCGGATCACCAATAATTACGAGCACAAAGGCCATCTATTCGTGGAAATCGACACCCTCGTCTTAGCCGATGAGAAGCCGGCCGCCCAGGTCGCGCATATCGCGATCTATCGGCCGCGCCAGGTGGCAGAGGCAGCCTGACAAACTGGCGCAACGCCAAAGCACGCACCACGATCACCAGCACCGATATCGGAACCATCCACGGCACCGCCGCCGGCATCAGGTTCGCATAAAACCCTCGATTTCCTCTTCGGCCCAGGTGATGGCTTTGTCGATCGAATCACCTTGCTGCGTGCAATGCGCCACCATCTTGGTCATGGTCGCCTGCGCGTACATCTGGTTGGCGATTTTCGGCGGCGCCGGAGCGCAGGCAATCGCCAGCGTAACGTCACCGCGCGGCGGGTAATTATACAGCGTACCCTTGGGCGGACCTTCTTCCTCCCACACCTTGAAGTCGCGGAATTTATCGTAAAGCGGCACGTCATAGCCGTGGCTGGCGTTGAGCAGAGTTTCGGTCGACGAGCGCTCGGACAGAAACATCAAGAGGCTCTTGGCCGCCGGCTTGTTCTGCGCAAATTTCCAGATGCCCCAGTACCATGGCAAGGCCGCGTCGATGCGGCCTTTCGGACCTTTCGGCGGCGGAAAGGTCCAGAGCTGCTGGGCGATCGGCGGCGCGTCACGCACTGCGACCGCCCACGCGGATGGCGGGTTGAGGATCAGCGAGCCCTTCCCCGAAATCAGGTACTTGTTGTTGCTCGCATTGTCCCAGGCATAAACGTCTTGCGGCAGAAACGGCGCCAGCCGCTTGAACCACTCGAGCACCTGCCGCACAGCATCGGATTTGACCGTGACGTTGCCGTCCTTGTCGACCAGTTGGGCGCCGTGGCTGGCGAACATCGCGCCGACCCAATCGACCGAATCCGGTGACGCCCCCAGCGGCAATCCGAACGGAACGCCCGCCTTGAAGCATTTTTCGGCAGCGCCCAGGAAATTATCCCAGGTCCAGGCGTCGGCGAGCGTTTTGTCGGCAGGCCCGCCCGCCGGGTACATCGCGGCGACGTCGATGCCGGCATGGGTCTTCAGCAGATCGATGCGGGCACAGGCCGGCAGGGTCGGGCAGCCGGTCGATACCGGCACCGCCGCCCAATGGCCGTCGATCTTGCCGAGATATTCGGCGGTCCAGTCGAGCTTGCCGTTCTGTTCTACGAGCGCCGGGATCATGTCGTCGACCGGTTCGAGCTGCTCGACCTGGCTCGACACATACCAGCTGGGGATCGTTGCGATATCGTGTCCGGAGCGCGCCTGCCCTTCCGCGGCAATCGTCAGCAGGATCTTGTCGCCGTTGGTGCTGGCGAAATCGACCTGTAGATCGACTTTTTCCTTGGCCGCCCAAGCCTCGCATAATTTGCGCATCGCGGGCGGTACGGTCGGCACCGGATGGTCCCAGAAAAACGCCGAAAGCTTGCCGGCGGCGTGCGCGCCACGCACAAACGGCATCGCCAAGGTGCCGGCCGCGACGGCGCCTGTCTTCAGCAAGGCGCGCCGGGTCAGCCGGGACTTGGGCATGATTGGTCCTCCTGGTATGCGCAGCTCAACATGTCAGGCGGCGCCTCGATTAATAATCGTATTTGTAATTCAATCCGAGGCCGCTGCCGCCGCTCTGGCTGAAATCGCCTTCGACGGTGACATGCGGCCGCACCTCGATCTCGACGACGACCTTGCTGGTCTGTGGCGTCAAGCCCTGTGCGGCGCCGACATAGACCCCTTCGGCGACGTATTTGCCGCCGCTGACGGCGGTACCGCCGGCGGCACTGCCGCCGCTCGCCGGGTTCAGATTGCTGCTGGCAACACCGCTCGGGGCCGACCCGAAAGCAAGCCGGTCGAGACCGAGCTTGCCGCGCAGGCGGTCAAGCACGCCCGGGCCGCCGCCGGCCAGCGTGGCTGCGGCCTGCGCCACCTGAATGCCTTCGGCCGCAGTGATTTGCCCGATGCCGCGGTTGAACAGGACGCGGGACAGGATTTCGTCCTGCGGCACCACCGGGGTCGAAGTCATCGTGATTTTCGGTGATGACGCCGAGCCACTGATGATGACCTGTGCAGTGATGTCGTCGGCGACGATTTCGGTGGTGATATCAAGTGACGGGTCTATCGCGGCCGCACCGTTGAAGCCGATGCTGCCATGCGTCACCTTGAACGTCTTACCGAGAAAATCGAACGTGCCCCGGACCACATTGAGCGAACCGCGGATCTGCGGCGCCTCGCTTGTCCCGGCAATACGGAACTTGCCGCGCCATTCGCTGTCGAGACCCCGGCCGCGCACGAAAATGTGGCCCGGCAGGTCGATGCCAATATCGAGTATCGCCGGCAAGGCCGGTTTTGACGGCTTGGCCGGCGCCGCAGGCGGCCGCCTGGCGTGGTGGCCATTGATCTCGACGACATTGATCTTGGTGACGCTCGGCGGCAGCGAATCCGGGATGCGCAATTCACCGTCCTGCGTCACCAGTTGCGCGGTGACCTTCGGCGAAGCGATCTCGCCGGCAATGTTGACGGTCCCGCTCGCCGCCAAAGTCGCATCGTCGCGACCGAGGACGCGGAACCCCTGCAACGTCGCCGCCAGTTCCGCGCGCGGCGCGCCGCCGGTCAACAAGACGCTGCCACGCACCGCCAGGGTCCCCTGGCCGGTATCATTGGCGGAAAACTCGCGCAACGTCACCCGGTCGCGATCCCCGGCGACATTCACCCGCAAATGGGTCAAGACCGCACCGGTCGCGAAATTCTCATAGCGCCCGTCGGTAAGAGTAAGCTGGCCGCCGGCGGAGGGCGCGCTCGGCATCCCGTTCACCGCGCCGTCGAGCGCGAATTTGCCTGTGACCCGGTCTTCGCCGAGCGGCAGCAGATCGGAGATATCGGCGAGTTCGCCGCCGCCCTGGACACGCAATGCCAGACGGCCCTGCGGCGGCACCGAAAGGCCAAATGGCTGTGCGGTCAGCACCAGCGGCACGGTTCCGGTCAACCCCAGGCGATCTGCCTTGATCCCGGTGACGCGGCCGTTAAGGGCCAGTTCTCGCCCGTTCCAACTGCCGTCGACCGCCACCCCCAGTGTCGGCAGTCGCGGCTGCTTCGGCAACGCCAGCCGCAGGTTTTGCCCGGTAAAGCTGAAACGACCCTGCGGCGCGGCGAGACTGCCGGTGACGCTGGCAGCAAGGCCGACAGTCCCGCTGATATCCTTGTTGCCGGCGAAGCGCCCGGCCAAGGCGACCGGCAGATTGCGCGCGTTGAGCTGTAGCGACAGCGAACTGCCGCGCCGCGCCGCGCCGCCGCTGATCTGCCCGGAACCGTAGGTCAGCGCGAGGTCGGACAACGCCAGATCCTCGCCGTGCTTGGCCAGAACGAGCGGCCGCGTCAGCCGGAAGTGGTCGGGTCCGAATGCGCCGGCGAGCCGGTTGACCCGGACATCAATAGCGGCCCCGCGCGGCGCGAACTCGGCATTACCGTCAAGCGCGACCGACACCGGGTCATGCACCGTGCCAGCCGCATTCGCGGTGAACGCGAAATGTCCGGGGCGCGGGCCGTCAACGGTCAGGCTCGCCGTCGTCAGATTGCCGCCGGAGAATGTCGCACCGTTGAGATTCGCCCGCGCCGTTCCGCCCGGTGTGCCAAGCAGGTCGCTGAGCCGCGCGGTGATCGCGACGTGATTGACACCGACGCGCGACCCTCCCGCGCCGCTGGCGAGCCGGTCGCCGTTCAGCGTCAGGTCGAGTGCCTGCCCGCCGCGCGCTTCGAGGCCGGCCTTGAAATCGACGCTGCCGGCGACCGGGATGCCGGAGAGCCGCGACCAGCGTCCCAGATCGGGCAGTTTGCCGGTGACGGTGCCCTGCGTCAGCAGCGTCGCGAGATCGATGCGCAACGCGGCGTCGATGACACTGCCCGCCGCGCTCAAGCGAAATCGCGGAATTGCCAGGACCGCCGGATTTGCCGCGTCGGCCTCGAGCGACAACGTTCCATCAACTCCGGTGGCGGCGAAATCGCCATCAACAGTAACGCGGCGTTGCGTCGGATCGGCGATTTCAGCTTCGAGCTGTACCCGCTCGAGCGCCGCCGTGCCGGCGGTGATGCCGTGGCCTTCGACATGCGCCTGAAGCCGCGGCTGGTCGAGGCTGCCGTCGGCGCCGAGGCGCGCGCTGAGTTGCCCGCCCAGCGCCGTACCCAGAGCCGCGCCAAGCGGCTGCAAGTGTGGAATCGCGGCATCGACCACCGCCGATAGATGCCGGCTCGCCGGGTTGTAGCGGCCAATCGCCGAGACGTTGACTCCGGCCCCCACGACACTGAGTCGATCGAGCACGAGATCGCCGCTGGCTTCGCGCTCCGCCGCGCCGGCAATCGCCACCGACGAGCCGGTCAGCGCATCCGCCGCAGCGATGCCGGAATGCAGTCCGGTAATCGAGCCGTCGATCTTTGCCGTCACGTGATCGGGCGCCTGCTGCTGCGCGGTTGCATCGAGCGCCAGCGCGCCATCGACCTGATGCCCGAAGAGCGCCGTAAACGGCCGCAGATCGGCGACCGCGACATGCAGCCGGCCATCGAGCTTTTGGCCGGCTTCCGCGAGATTGCCGGTCCCGGTGATATCGATGCCGGCGCCTTTTACGGCCAATTCGCTCAGTGTCACGGTGCTGGCGTCGCGTGCGGCGCGCGCCTGCAGCGACCACTCCAGATCGCGTCCGATATCCTGCGGCACCTTCTGTGGTATCGCGATGCCACTCACCGAGCCGCCGGCCGAGATGTCGATCTGTGATGACGGATCAGCCGGATCGCCATTCCAACCGACCTTGAGGTTCACATTGGCGCGTTGTGCCCCGAAATCGGCGACCTGCATCCCGTCACCGGAGGCCGCGATTTCGAGCTGTGGCCGATTTTCTGTCCCGGAAACCGTCGCGGTCACTTCGGCCGAACCATGCGTCGGCTGGCCGACCAGCGGCGTGGCCGCGCCAAGTTTGGTGAGTTCGGCACGCAAATGGGCTGCGATCGTCCGGTCGGGTTCGGCAAAATCGGCGTCGCCCGTCAAGCGGCCGGCCGCCATCCCGACGGACAGTGAATTGACCGCGATCGCACCGTTTTCCTTTAACGTAGCTTGCACCGATACCGGCATGCTGTCGCCGGTCAGGGCCGCGACTTCCGGCGTCAGCAGCGGCGCCAGCGCAGCCGTGCCATCGAGGCCGATCACCGTATCGCGCGCCGCCTTCATCGTGACGGCGCCGTCAAATTTGGCGAGTTCTCCGGCAGCGGCTTCGAGCCGGCCATTCCACGCAGCCAGCGGGCCCTCGCCGGTGAATGACAGCGACAGCGGCGGCTTGTCGTCACGATGGAGCAGGCTGCCGAGCAGCACGCCGCTGGGCTCGCTGGCACTTACCTGAACCGACAAATCGGGTGCCGCACCGCTTTCCTTCAGGTTCAGCTGCACGCCGCCGCCGACGCCATCGGTGCGATGCAGGTCCAGCGCGACTTCGCTGGCATCGCCGTGCTGCACAGCATGGCCGGCGATTGCCGCCTGCATCGTGTCGCCAAGGATCGTCGGGCCAAGCGTCAGACGATCCACCGCCAACCGGTCGACCGCCACTGCCACCGGCAGGCGCGGCAGCCGCAGCAACTGCGCCAACGGCACCGGTTTAGGGTTTGGCTGCGGCTTGGTTTCAGGCAGGCGCGCAACATCGATCGCGGCGGCGCTCAGCGAATTGATCTGAACCCGGCCGGACAACAGCGCGCTTGGCGCAAGATCGATATCCGCATTGTCGAGCGCCAGCCAGACTCCATGATCGTCGCTGACCTCAATGCGCTGCGCCCGCAGGTCAAACGGAATGTGCCCCCCGAGCCCGTGCAGGGTCACCGAAAAGCCGGGCGCGCTGACGATCTGCATCACCTTGCCGCCAGCCCAGTTCAGGACCGGAGACGTCTGCAGCAGGGCCAATGCGCCGCCGATCAGCACGATCACCGCGAGAACAGCGATCCCCAGCCAGCGCACCACCCGCCACATCAGAATGCCCATCGCGGAATCAAAATGCTTGCCCGAGGCTGATGTAAAACTGCGCCAGCGAGTCGCCGTGGCGCCGGTTGAACGGGGTCGCGATGTCGAGCCGCACCGGCCCGAACGGCGTGTAGTAGCGAAACCCGATTCCCGGGCCGTACAACAGCCGATGGCTGATCTGAGGCAAGCTGCTGGAGTAATAGCTGCCGGCGTCGATAAACGGCACGATGCCGATCGACTCGGTAATCTTGATGCGTGCTTCGAGGCTCAGTTCCATGCTCGACCGGCCGCCGATCGGGTTGTTGTTGGAATCGAGTTGCCCGGCCTTCTGGTAACCGTAGGCTCGGATCGAGCCGCCGCCGCCGGCATAGATCCGCTTGTCGGCCGGCAATTCGGCCAGCGACACGCCATCCACCGACGAAAACGCGGCGAACGCGGCAATGATGTAGCGGTCGCTGTCGGTCAGTCGCTGATAGGTGCTGGCCGAGATGCGCCCGGAGACAAACGTCAGGTCCGGCCCGGAAAAGCTTTTATAGGGTATCAGGTTGAGCTGCGCGCGATAGCCACGCGTCGGGTTCAGCAGATCGTCGCTGCGGTCGAGCTTGAGAAGCAGCGGCACGCCGATCAGCGCATAATGCTGGGTCTGTTCGCTGGCGGCGAACGTATCCAGATTGGCTTCCTGTACGACGTTGGCTTTTTCGACGCTCAGCGCCGCGCCGAGCGTCAGGCCGGGGTCCAAGCGGCGCTCGATGCCGAGCGAAACCCTGGCGTGCCGGCTGTGATAGGCGTCAGGGGTGTCATCGGCGATTTCGGCCGTCGCCAGCAAATCCTGGTCGACCGCGAGAAAATCCGGCCGGCGGAAATTGGCGCTGAGGCCAGTGCGCTGCTGCCCGCCATCGGCGGTCACGCGCAGATACTCTGCATTACCGAACAGGTTGCGGTTTTCCCAGAAAAGGCGCGCCCCCGGCCCTTCGCTGGTGTTGTACGCGGCGCCGGCACCGACCGTGCGGTGCGAGCGTTCGGTCGCGTCGATCTGCATATGCGCACTGTTCGGATCGGCCGGATCGGTGACCGGGGTGATCTTGACCGTGCTGAACAACCCGCTTTCGATCAGCCGCTTGCGGGTCGCCTCGACCTGCTGGTTGTCGTATTGCTGCCCGTCCTGCCACTGGATGCGGTTTTGCACATAGGTCGGGTTGAGCCGCTCGAGGCCGCCGATCGACGCCGCGCCGAACCGCATCGTCGGGCCGGGATCGAGCTTGTAAGTGATCTCCATCGTCTTCGCGGCATGATCGACCACGACACGCCGATCACCCTTTTTGGCGAACGGGTGCCCGGAATGCCCGAGCGCGCCGAGCAGCGCATTCTCGGTCGCCACGACCGGCTCCGACTGTGCCGCATCACCTTTTGCGAGCGGCAGCGGCGGGGCGCTCGCATCCAGCGGTACGGAGAGCGGTTTACCGTCAGGGCCGAGAACCTGGATCGAGGCGACATGGTAAAGCGGTCCCGGGTCGGCGGTAACCGTGACCTTGATCGGGTCCGCGCTGCTGTCGAGCTTGTAGCTGAACTGGGCGTCCCAATAGCCGAGGCTGTGCGCGGCGTCCTTCAGCCGGTCGAGGTCAGCGTCGGCGCGGCGACGCAGCACTTCTTCCGACGCCGGCAGCTTGTCTTCCAGGCTTTTGAGCTGCGACACGTCATCGAGCAGGTCGGACAGCTTGGAATCGTCACCGGCCCCGGTGATCTCGGTGTCGTAATGCACATCCGCAAAGACCGTCGGGCCGGACAGGCAGGTCATCGCCAATCCGGTACACAAGCCAAGCATCTTGCGGCGTCGCGGACGTGCTCTCACGGCAGCGCGCAGCGGCAGGAGGGCCGCAGATACTGGGAACTCCCGGTTCCACAACCGTCACTCCGCTCGCTCATGCCGGCAGAATGCCCCGTCCGGAGGTTTCCGGTCAAGATACACCGGCTTTCAATGAGTTAATCGATGCCAACACAACCGCTGATTTTTCGTTCCACAGTGGAGTTCACGACTTATCCGCTCGATTATAAGTAATATATTCGGACAGCCTCATGATTCTGGCGTAATTCCTTTTTGTGCGCCTGATAATGCCTGATCGTGTCGAACCATAGCTAGCAGTTTCCCTTGCCAAGTCGCGGTATAGCGCCGCCAGCGCGTCATGCCTCGCCACCAGGCGACGCCGCGCCTGTGCCGGGCTATAATTTCGCCACGAGATAAGGCCGAGCCAGTGGGGAGAAAGACGTGCCGATCAACTACCAGAAGCGCGACGGGGTCGCCTACATCACGCTGAACAATCCGGAAAAAGCCAACATCCTCGACAAGCCGACCGCGGACGCGATCTCGGCGGCCTGGATCGACGTGTGGGAAGACCGCGACATCCGCTGCGCCATCGTCACCGGCGCCGGCGATCGGCATTTCTGCGGCGGCCACAATCTGGCACCACGCAAGAACATCACCGACGAGGAGCGCGAGTATCTGCGCACGCAGCGCATCTTCTGGCCGCTTGCCGGCACCGTGCACGGCCAGAAGACCGGGGTCGACGGCCGCATGGGCGATCATTATCCACGGGTATGGAAGCCGGTGATCGCCGCCGTCAACGGCTGGGCGGCCGGTGCCGGGCTCTACATGGTACTGGCCTCGACCGATATCCGCATCGCCAGCCGCGAGCACGCCCGGTTCAAATTCGCACTGACGACGCAGGGCTGGCTCGGGCACGGGCCGGGCGCCAGCCTGCTGTTGAAACAGCTTCGCTATATCGACGCGATGAAGATGCTGCTGACCGACGAACCGGTCGATGCCGAGGAAGCCTTGCGCATCGGCTTGATCAACGAGGTCGTGCCGCATGCGCAGCTTATGGAGCGGGCCGAAGCGATGGCGCGGCACATCGTCAAGATGCCGCCGGTGGCTTTGCGCATGATGAAGGAGTTTGTCGTGCGCTTTGGCGATTTGCCGACCGACCAGGCCTGGCACGTCCAGAACCTGATCAACAACCTGCTGATCCAGGTGACGACCGATGGCGAGGAGGGCCGCCAGGCCTTCAATGCGAAGCGCCCGCCGAATTTCACCGGCGCGTTGCGTCGCCGCGGCGAGGCGTGGGATGAACCCTCGGAGGAAGATGCGAAACGCCTCGACGAGGCCTATCGCAGCGGCGAATTTTGAGGCAATCCTGTAAGATCTCCGGTCACATGACCACCCTGCAATATTTCGGCGAGACAACGGGCACTGCGGGTTGTGGTATCCGCCCACGGACCGGTTCAGAAAAATGACGAGGGGACCTATCGATGATCACCAAGTTTGACAGCTCCTATGTCGGCACCGTCGATATGGAGAACCTCGGCTATACCGGCACGCCAATCAACGAGCGCTGTTACACCAACGACCAGTTGGTCGGAGCGCTGCGCAAGGCGATTGCTTATGCCAAGTGCATGGATGCAAACGGCTTTAACACCTTCTGGATGGCCGAACATCACTTCCAGCCGGAAGGCACGGAATGCATTCCGAACCTGCTGATGATGGCGATGCATCTCGTCCACGTCACCAAGAGCCTGAGGATCGGCTGCGGCTTTAATGTGGTGCCGATGTGGCACCCGCTGCGCCTCGCTGAAGATTATGCGATGGCCGATATTCTGTCGGGCGGCCGCGTGATTTTTGGGGTCGCTCGCGGCTATCACACCCGCGAAGTCGAGAGCTTCGGCTCGCCGCTGAGTGATCAGGACGCCAACCGCGAATTGTTCGAGGAAGGCTGCGATGTGCTGTTCAAGGCATTCAGCGGCAAGCCGTTCTCGCACAAGGGCAAGCACTACACGATCCCGCCGGAAGTGCCGTATCGCGGCTATACGCTGAAGGAAATCACCCTGGTGCCGGCGCCGGAGCGCCTGCCGGTCGAATGCTGGCAACCGATCCAGAGCGGCTCCGACCGCGCTTTCGATTTTATGGCGAAGCACGGTATTTCCGGAGTGATCGGCGGCGGCTCGGCGGAAGGCGGTGCGGTCGACCGGCACATGCAAGCGTTTCAGGCCGCTTATGCCCGCCGCGGCGTCAAGTTGGAGATCGGCGAAAAGTTGGCGCTCGGTTTCCAGTTCCACATCTCGCAAAGCCGCGAACAAGGCATGCGCGAAGCCGCCAAATATTACGAAGAGAACATGAAAATGTTCGGCGAATTGCGGCTCGTGCGGGCGCTGACCGACGAACAGATCGCCGCAATGCGCGACCCCAAGCTCGCCGCCGTCACCAAGTTGCCGCGCATCGAGGATGCCGTGAAGGCCGGCGGCTTTCTGACCGGCACCCCGGCCGATGTCATCGAGCAACTCAAGGCGATCGAGCAGCGCTATCCCGGCCTCGACCGCGTCGTCTGCAGCCTGCCGCTCGGCACGCCGCTGGCGGTCGCGCTCGAACAACTCGAACGCTTCGCCAAGGAAGTGATGCCCGCCTTCAAAGGAGCTAAAGTGTCGGTCGCGGCCGCCGCCGAATAGGGAGCTGCCGGCAGCGATACACTGGTCGGGTGCGAGTCTTGTCTCACCCCACCGTCGCGAGAATGACAACAAAATAGTCGAAATTGGGTACGCACCCGGCATGCAACGTCGCATGCCGGCAATAACGGCCGCATACGTCACGCGGTCAACCAAAGGTGGAAAAGCGCCGATGTTGGAGTTGTTGGAGCGTCAGCAGGGACTGACGCGGAACCAGAAGAAAATTATCTTTGCCGCCATCCTCGGCGATATGCTCGAATTCTTTGATTACTTCCTGATCGGATATGTCCTGGCGTTTATCGTGACGCCTTGGAAGCTGACCTACGGCGAGTCGGCGATCATGCTGCTGTCGTCCGGGGTCGGCGCCATCCCCGGCGCGCTATTCTGGGGCTGGATGGCGGACCGTGTCGGCCGGCGCAAGATTTTCGCAGCAACTGTGCTGACGTTTTCGATCGCCACCGGGTTCCTGGCGCTGACGCCGGATCGCGGCTGGGTTTATATGAGCCTGTTCCGGTTCCTGGTCGGGTTCGGCGTCGGCGGGCTTTACGTCGTCGATCTGCCGCTGGTGCAGGAATTCGTCCCGACGCGGCTGCGCGGCCGGATCGGCGGGCTGGTAACCGCCTGCATCCCGATCGGCACCGGGCTGGGCGCGGTGGCCGGTGCTTATCTCGCGCCGATTATGGGGTGGCGCGGCCTGTTCGCGATCGGCCTCCTACCGGCATTGCTGACCCTGCTGATCCGCGCCTGGGTTCCAGAATCGCCGCGCTGGCTCGTACGCCGCGGCCGGCTCGAAGAGGCGCGGCAGTCGCTGGCCTGGGCACTGGAGCTTGACCCGAAGACCATCACCCTGCCGCCGCCGGTGCCCGAGGCGCCACCGGCCCGCTGGAGCGAGCTGTTCAACCATCCCCGCAGCGTCCTGGTGACCTGGATAGGCGTGTTCGGCGAGCAATGCGGCGGCTATGGCATCACGCTATGGTCGACGACGCTGCTGGCGCTGCTGCTCGGCGTTCCGCCCGCGCAGGCGGCGTTTCTGATGATCTGGGCCAGTGTCGGCGAATTTATCGGCCGCCTGACCTTCGCCTATCTGTCTGACCGCATCGGCCGGATCCCGTGCTGCATTGCCGACGGTTTTGGCGCGGCGATCGGGCTGGTGCTCGCCACAGTGTGGCAAAATGCCTATATCGGTGGTGCGTCGGTGTTCTGGCTGATGATCATCTTCGCCCGCTTTTTTTCTGGCGGCGGGTTCGCGGCGATCGGCCCCTACGCGGCGGAAGTATGGCCGGCGCATCTGCGGGCAAGCGGCATGGGGTCGGCCTACGGCATCGGCAGCATCGGCAAGATCGTCGGGCCGGCTGCGCTGGCGGTGATCGTCGGCTCGTCGAACATCGTCAGCCCCAAGGCAACGGTCGACGCGATATTGCCGGCGTTTCTGTTCCTTGCCGCCTGCCACGTGATCAGCGGCATCGCCTTCTGCTTCGGCAAAGAAACCCGCGGCAAGTCGATCGAGCAGATCGACGATACGATGGCAAGCGCAGCGGAATAGTTGCCGCGCTCATCGCCTCAACCGAGAGCGCCGGCCTCGCGAAGGCGGGCGATCTCGGCCGGCGGCAGCGCCAGCACCTCGTGCAGCACGGTATCGCTGTCGCCGCCGAGCGCCGGCGCCGGACCGCTGATGCGGCCGAAACTGGCGCGCCACGGCAGCCCCGGCAGTACGCCGGTGCCGTGTGCGTCCCAGAACCCGCGCTGCCGCAGGTGATCGCTGGCAACCAGATCGCCTGAGTTCGCCAGCGCCTCTGCCGCAATACCGGCGCGCTGCAGCGCTTCGGCGGCTGCGGTCGCGGTCAATGGCTGTGCCCAGGCGGACAGCGCCTCGTCGATCGTGCGTTGCCGCTCGGCGCGGTCGGCGAAGCCCAGCTCCGACGACCTGGACAACGCCGGAACCAGGGCGCACAAGCAGCGCCATTCGGCATCATCGGTAACGGCAAGGCCGACCCAGTCGTCGTCGCCGGCGCAGCGATAGGCGCCATGCGGCATGTAGCGTTCCGACCGGTTGCCGACCGGGCGCGGCGGTGTATCCGATTGCGCTGCCAGCAATGGCTCGGCCATCGTCCACAGCATCGCTTCGAGCATCGAAAAATCGATGCGCGCGACGGCTCCGGTACGGCGCCGCTGCCATAACGCTGCGGCGGCGCCAAAGGCCACCATCAGCCCGCACATCGGGTCGAGCCAGGCGAGCCCCACCCGCGGCGCGATCGCCGGGTGGCGGTTCAGTGCGGCGAACCCGGCATAGCATTGCAGCAGCGTGCCATACGCGACTCCGCGCGCTTCCGGGCCGGTACGTCCCAACCCCGAAGCTGAGACATAGACGAGGTTCGGGTTGATCTCATGCAGCGCCTCGGCGCCGAGGCCAAGGCGATCCATCACCCCGGTCGCAAAATTCTCCACCAGCACATCGGATTTGGCGACGAGGGCGCGCGCGATCGCAATCGCCTCCGGTTTTTTGAGGTCCAGCACGATGCCGCGCTTAGCCTGCCCCAGCACGGTGTGCAGCTCTGAACTGCGGCCGGGGTCGCCGCGGCCCGGCGCCTCGACCTTGACGACATCGGCGCCCATTGCCGCAAGGTAACGAGTGGCGGTCGGGCCGGCGATGACCCAGCTGAAATCGAGGACGCGGATGCCGGCAAGCGGCATCTTCCCACTGCCGCCGACGCTGCCTTCCGCGGCGGCACGCGCTGGCGTCACGATCCGTATCCCAAATGGCGGCTGCGGCGCCTTCACCTCGCGCCCCCCGATGTCCCGCGTGTTATAGAAGCCGCGCGATGCCAGTTGCGCCGAGCCAAGCTGCTCGGCCGGCTCACGCAGCGGAAAGCTCGGCACATGCGCAGCCTGCGCCATGTCTGCGATGGCTTGTTTGTCGAAGTCGCGGCTCCAGGCGCTCATCAGCGCATGCAGCGCATCCCAGTTGGCGACCCGGTCGGGCTTTCTGGCGAAACGCGGCTCATTGCCCCATTCGGGCGAACCCATCACGGTCAACCATGCCGCCCATTGGTGGTCGTCGCGCGGCGAAATCGCGGCGAATCCGTCACGCGCCGGCAAAATGCATACGGTTGCACCGTTGCCGTCCGTCAGGCGCTTGCGGCCCCAGCTGCGGCCGGTCAGGCCGGCGCGCGCCAATTCCGTAATTGCGATGGTGGCCAGCGCCTCCTGGATCGACACGTCAACAAAAGCGCCGGGCTCTCCAGCCATCAGCGCGTGGATGCCGGCGCACGCCGCCGCGAGGCCGCCGATAAAGGCGGATTGCTCGCCGACCGGGCGGATCGGCGCTTCCGCTAGATCGTCAACCTGCCCGGTCAACATGCGCGAAATGCCGCTGGCGAACAGCAAGGTCAAATCCGTCGCCGGATCGTTCGCTTTCGGCCCCGCCTGGCCGAAGGGCGAAATCACGACCAGAACAGCGGTCGGATTGAGATGCCGCAGTGATTCAGGATTGTGCCGCCTTGTGGCCAGGTCTCGCGGGCTGCCTTCGCACACGATCAGGTCAGCAGCGGCGGCGCGAATTTCGGCGTTGGAGACGATCGGCTTTCCGTAATTCAGGTGATCGGCAAGCGGTGTCCCGGCAGCCGGTGCGACGCAGCAGACCCTCGCACCGAGATCGGCCATCAGCCGTCCGAACACCGCGGTGGCCAACCCGCCGCCGAGTTGCACGATCTCCAACCCTTCCAACAGCGGCATCGTTTTGTCCCACGACCGATTCGACAGATTGTCATCACGCCGCGAGCGCGGCGTGATGGTGGCGTTCCGCGACGCCGCGGTGATTTTGAGCGCGTCGCCAAGGCGGTGCAATTCCCGCGGTGCATTCCCGTGGCGCAATTCCTGCGGCACAATTCTCGGCTGCAATCCAGACGTGACGCCACAGCGCGGCCGCTGCTATCATTGTGCGCGTCACGGCGGGGGTTTAGCGATGCGGGTGTTTGCGGGTCGAGTGGTGGCGACGGCGATGGCTGCGGCCGCCTTATCCGGCTGCGTCGCGGTTTACGGCAGCCCCGCCGGCATCACTGTCGCGCGCGTCGATCCGGACGAAGCGGCGGAGCGTGCCCTGATCGGCAGCGTCGCCGGTACGGCGATCGGCACCGGAATGGGCGCTATCTTCGCGATCAATCCCGGGATCGGTGCGGTGGTCGGCGCAGAAAGCGGCGCGACGATTGGCGCCGTCGTCGGAGCCGCCACGGCGCAGCCTTTGCCGGCCTATACACCGATCGCGGTCCCGGCCGCGCCCGTTATCCCGGATTTCTACGATACCTGGCCGCCGGGCAACCATATCCCGACAGTCGGCTCCGAGGTTCCGCCGCCGCATCCCGGCTGAGGTGCCGCAAAGCCTGCGACGGTATCGCTCAACCCACGCCGCTTGGCGGTCCCGGACCCGCCGCCTATAAAAGCGGCGTCGGGTACCTATCCCCGCGCAGATACCCACTATCGGCGGATAATCAGCAACGATGCCGCTTTTCGCGATTCCGTTCCCCGCGATCGACCCGGTGGCAATAGCGATCGGGCCATTCGCGATCCGCTGGTATGCCCTCGCCTATATCGTCGCGTTGCTGTTGGGGTGGCGTTACTGCCTGATACTGGCGGAACGGCCGCCCCGGTTGGTGTCACGCCAGAACATCGACGATTTCCTGACCTGGGCGACACTCGGCGTTGTGCTCGGCGGACGCATCGGCTATGTGCTGTTCTACAATCTTCCCTATTACGCGCATCATCCGCTCGATGCGCTGTACCTGTGGCATGGCGGCATGTCGTTTCATGGCGGCGCTCTTGGCGTCACCGCGGCTATCCTGCTTTATTCGCGCCGCCGCAAGATCCCGATATTCGGCCTATCCGACATCATTATCGAGGCGATACCAATCGGGCTGTTCTTTGGCCGCCTTGCAAATTTCGTCAATGGCGAATTGTGGGGCCGCGAAACGACGATGCCGTGGGGAATGATTTTTCCCAATGCGGGCCCGGTGCCGCGCCACCCGAGCCAGCTTTACGAGGCGGTTTGCGAGGGCCTTCTGCTGTTCCTGCTGCTGCTATATGCCGAGCATCGGGGCGAGCGCCGCCACCCCGGCATCGTGACCGGATTGTTCCTTTCGGGCTATGCCGTGGCGCGTATGTCAGGCGAGATGTTTCGCCAGCCGGACCCGCAACTCGGCTTTCTGATCTTCGGCACGACGATGGGGCAGCTTTTGTCGATACCAGTGCTGATCGCTGGAATCGCGATCATCGTCTGGGCAAGGCGTCAGCCGGCGGCGAGCGTCGCGACACCCTGATCGGCATTGGCGGATGGGTGAGCCAAGCGACCTTGCCGCAACGATCGTTCGACGGATTCGCCGGGAAGGGCCGCTGACGCTCGCTGCTTTTACGGCGATGGCGTTGCACGATCCGGCACGCGGCTATTATGCCGGACACAATCCGCTCGGCCGTGCCGGCGATTTCGTCACGGCGCCGGAGATCAGCCAGATTTTCGGTGAATTGATCGGGCTGTGGTGCGCCGATTTTTATGATCGCATGGGCCGCCCGGCAAACGTCGTTCTGGCTGAGCTTGGTCCCGGTCGCGGCACGCTAATGGCCGATTTTTTGCGTGCAGCCGCGACTCAGCCGGCCTTTTCCCGCGCTCTCAAGCTGTATCTGGTCGAAGTCAGCCCGATTCTCCGCGCCGAGCAGCGACGCCGCCTGGACCACGCCAAGCCTGAATTTGTCGCGACCCTCGACGAACTTCCCGATGGGCCGCTGCTGCTGATCGCCAACGAATTTCTCGACGCGCTGCCGATTCGGCAGTTGGTGCGCGGCCCGGTCGATTGGGCCGAGCGCCTAGTCGCCGCGGACGCCGCCGATCGGCTGGTCTTCGTCGACGGCGCCCAAAGTCCCGCCACGTCGCTGTTGGTGCCGCCGCCGCTGCGCAACATGGCGACAGGAACGGTCGTCGAAATTTGCCCCACGGCTGCAGTCTTGGCCGCAGCGCTCGGCGAGCGGCTGGTAAGGCAAGCCGGAGCAGCGTTATTGATCGATTACGGCTACTTCCCGAGCATGGCTGGTTCGACGCTCGCCGCGATCCGGCGGCACCAACCAGCCGATCCGCTGTCAGACCCGGGCAGCGCCGACCTCAGCGCGCACGTCGATTTCGCAACCATCATCGCGGCGGCGCACACCGCTGGCGCCTTGGCGTACGGGCCTGTGCCGCAAGGGCAATTCCTGACAGCGCTCGGCGCCGGCGCACGCCTTGCCGCGCTGTCGCAGCGCGCCACTCCGGCGCAACGTGCGACGCTCGATAGCGGTCTCAGGCGCTTGATCGAACCGGCGCAGATGGGCACCTTGTTCAAGGTTCTGTCGTTGACCTCGCCGGGCCTGCCTGCGCCGGCCGGTTTTGCCGTGGAGAAAAATCAGGATCGGGCGGCGAATGTTGGATAGCTTATGATCACGCTGAATGCGCTTGAGGCAGCGGCCGACGGCCCTCACCGTATCCGTCATGCTTTTTTCACCCGGCAGGGCGGGGTCAGTGACGGGATGTTCGCTTCCCTGAACTGCGGCTTCGGCTCCGGCGACGCCCGGGACCGCGTCGACCGCAACCGCGCGATCGCCGCCGCCCGCTTTGACCTGTCGCCAGAACGTCTGGTGACCTGTCATCAGGTGCACGGCACGACGGTCGTCACGGTCGCCGCGCCGTGGCACCGCTCTGCCAACCCGCGCGCCGACGCGATGGTCACTGTGACGCCGGGAATCGCGATCGGGGTCCTGGCCGCCGATTGCGCGCCGGTGCTGTTCGCCGACCCGCAGGCGCGAGTAATCGGCGCCGCGCATGGCGGCTGGCGCGGCACACTGGCCGGCGTCATGGAAGCGACCGTTGCCGCGATGGAAGCGCTCGGCGCCCACCCGCCACACATCCGCGCCGGCATCGGCCCCTGCATCGCACAACCTTCTTACGAAGTCGGCCCGGAGTTCCCCGCTCCCTTCGCCGCTACCGATCCCCAAAGCGCCGATTTTTTCAAGACAGCGCCGCGCAGCAGACATTTCCTGTTTGATCTGCCGGGCTACATCGCCCATCGCCTGCAGCGGCTGGGGCTCGCGGCGGTCGAGTGCACGCCACACGATACGGCCAGCGAGGAAGCCTTGTTCTTCAGCTATCGCCGGGCCTGTTTGCGCGGTGAAAGCGATTACGGGCGCGGCCTCGCCGCCATCGCATTGGCGGATTAGCCTACGACCATGCCGCATTTGATCATCTTCGGCCTCTTTTGCCTGCTCGGACTCCTCGCCACCTGCGCGATGTTATGATCGCGCGCCGCCTGCCAGGTCGCGGCGGGTGGCCGGTGTTCCTGCTGGCGTTGTTGGCCGCTTGCCAGCCTTTGCCCCACCCGTTCGAAGACGACAAACCGCCCGCCGCGCTGTTGCATATGCGCGACGTCGCTGGCGTTTCGATCGCACCAATCGAAGGGGTCGGCGACGAAAGCGCCGCAAAGCTCGCCTCCGCGGTCGTCGCCGCGTTCCTGACACACGACATCCCGGCCAGCGACAAGACTTCGAGCCTTGGCAGCTATCAGCTCTATGGCCGGGTCGTACAAAAACCGGCGAAAAAAAAGGACACCACGACCGTCACCGCGCTGTGGCGTCTTTATGCGTCGGATGGTCGCTCGGTCGGCGAGCGAAGCGTCAACATCAGCGCCAAGACCTCAGATTGGAAAAGCGGCAAGGATGCCCCCTTCGATCAGATCGCCGATTTGAGCGCCAGCAAACTGGCGCCGATGATGGAAGACGAGGCCCCTGTCGAAGCCAAAGCACCAGACCAAAACTCGCTGCGCACCCGCATTGCAATCGGGAAAATCACCGGTGCTCCCGGTGACGGCGGCTCGTCGCTTGCCAATGCGGTTGGCGGCGTCTTGCGCCGTCAGGAGGTGGCCATCGCCGACAAAGGCGAGAAGGCGGATTTGACACTCGATGGCCAGGTCGAGGTCGCGCCCGTCAAGGCCGGCAAGCAGCACGTCAAGATCGTCTGGCGCATGCGCCGCGCCGACGGCGCGGAAATCGGCACTGTCGACCAGGAAAACGACGTACCGCACGATGTCCTTAATGGTCCGTGGGGCGATCTCGCCTACAACATCGCCATCGCCGCCAGCGACGGCCTGTTGCAACTCGTCGCCCGGGGTGCTCCGCCGCCCCACTCGTAGCCTCGGGGCATGGCATCTCGACGCGCGTGCGAGGCGCTATGACCCGCGACGGCTCTTCTTTTCCGCGATACCGGAGGTGCCTTCGCGGCGTTTTAGTTCGGCGGCGACGTCATCGGGGCTGACACCGGCGGCGGCCCACATGACGAACAGGTGGTAGAGCAGGTCGGCGCTCTCGCCGATCAGGGCGGCGCGGTCGCCGCGTACCCCCTCGATGACCGCCTCGACGGCTTCTTCACCAAGTTTCTGCGCGATCTTGGCGTTGCCGCGGGCGAACAGCTTTGCCGTATAGGACGAATCGGGATCGGCGCCACGTCGCGAGTCGATCACCCGCCATAACCGTTCGAGCAATTCACCGAGAGCCTCTGCCATCGCTCAGGGCCGCACCGCAACGCCGCTGGCGGCGAGATGCGCTTTTGCCTCGCCGATGCGAAAGGTGCCGAAATGGAAGATCGAGGCCGCGAGCACCGCGGTGGCATGCCCGTCGCGGATGCCGTCGACCAGATGGTCGAGCGTGCCGACCCCGCCCGAGGCGATCACCGGCACCCGCACTGCGTCGGCCACGGCGCGCGTCAATGCGATGTCAAAGCCGGACTTGGTGCCGTCGCGGTCCATCGAGGTCAGCAAAATCTCGCCCGCCCCATAGTCGGCGAGGCGGCAGGCCCAGTCGATCGCGTCGATGCCGGCATCGTTGCGCCCGCCATGCGTAAAGACACCCCACCGCCCACTTCCGGTCGATTTCGCATCGATCGCGGTGACAATGCACTGGCTGCCGAATTTTTCGGCGGCCTCGCGGACGAAGTCTGGGCGCGCCACGGCGGCAGTGTTGATCGACACCTTATCGGCGCCGGCGAGCAGCAGCTTGCGGATATCCTCGACGGTCCGTACGCCCCCGCCGACAGTCAGCGGCATAAAGCATTGCTCAGCGGTGCGGCGCACCACGTCGTACAGCGTGTCGCGGCCTTCATGGCTCGCGGTGATGTCGAGAAAACATAATTCGTCGGCGCCTTCGCGATCGTAAAGCCGCGCCTGCTCGACCGGGTCACCGGCATCGGTCAGATCGACGAAATTGACGCCTTTGACGACGCGCCCGTCCTTGACGTCGAGACAGGGGATGACGCGCATTTTCAGCATCTCGCGGGGTCTCCCGCCGCCATCGCCAGCGCGGCATGTGGCTCGATGCGACCATCATAAAGGGCGCGCCCGATGATAATCCCGGCAACGCCGTCGGTCTCATGCCGCAGTAGCGCCTCGACATCGGCGATCGACGCGACCCCACCCGAGGCGATCACCGGGACGGCGCATTGCGCGGCAAAGCGTGCTGTCGCGACGGCATCGACGCCGCTGAGCGCGCCATCGCGGGCGATATCGGTGTAGACGATCGCGGCGACCCCGGCATCGGCGAACAGGCGTGCCAAGTCGATCGCGTCCATCGCGCTGGTCGCGGCCCAGCCTTCGACTGCAACCTTGCCATCCCGCGCATCGATGCCGACGACGATGCGGCCGGGGTAATCCGCCGCGGCTCGCCGCACCAGCGCCGGATCGCGCAGCGCCGCGGTGCCGAGCACCACCCGGTCAATTCCGAGATCGAGCCAGTAATCGATTGCCACGCGGTCGCGGATGCCGCCGCCGAGCTGCATCCGCAAATCGATCGCCGCACGGATCGCCCGCACCGCATCGCCGTTCAGCGACTTGCCGGCGAATGCACCATCGAGGTCGACGACATGCAGCCACGCGAAACCCGCTTCGGCAAAATGCCGTGCCTGCGCCGCCGGGTCATCATTAAAGACGGTGGCGCTGTCCATCTCGCCGCGAACAAGACGGACGCAGGCGCCACCCTTCAGATCGATGGCCGGATAAAGGATCACGCTGCCGCCTGGTCGATGCGTTTGGAGTAATACTGGCCGGGCACGACGCCACCATTGACCTGCGCGTAACACGGATTGGTGCCCCAGCGCTCGTAGCCGAGGCTTTCGTACAGCCGGATCGCGGCCCTTTGCGTGTCGCGCAAATCGAGGTTCAGGACGACAAGGCCCAGTTCTCGGGCGATATCCTCAATTTCCCGCAGCATGCCGTGCCCGATACCGCGGCCGCGCGCCCAGGGCGCGACAAACGTGCCGCTGATCGTCCCGGCAAAGGCCTGGGCCTCATTATTGCGTGGCGCCCGCGTCAGTTGCGCCGAGCCGGCAATGACACTGTCCAGCCGGCCGACGACCAGTCGGCGCTCCGGCACCAGCAACACGCCGCGCCAGAAATTTTCCAGCACATGCCGCGCCGGCACCTTGACCCAGCCAAAGCCGCCGCCTTCAACAATGGCACTTTCGGTTGCCTCGCACAGATCGTCGAGATCGGTTCCGGAATATTGCGTCAACCGCTCGACCGTGACCCGGCCCGCCGGCCCCGGCGCACTCATGGTTGCCATTTCAAGAAATTCGCAATCAGCCGCAGCCCGGCGAACTGGCTCTTTTCCGGGTGGAATTGTGTGCCGATAAAATTGTCACGACCAATCATTGCCGCGAGCCGCCCACCATATTCGACCTCAGCCAGCAGGTCGGAGGCATCATCCGGCCGGAAATGGTAGCTGTGCACAAAATAGGCGTGGGTTCCCCCCGGCAACCCCTTCAGCACCGGGTGGGCACCGTGCGGCATCAACTCATTCCAGCCCATGTGAGGGATTTTCAGCGCGGCGCTGGACGGTTCGATCGGTACGATTTCGCCTGGCACCCAGCCCAGCCCTTCGACCGTTTCGAATTCGCGTCCGCGCGTCGCCATCAGCTGCATGCCGACGCAAATGCCGAGAAACGGCCGACCGCGGTGGATTACCGTCTCGACCAGCGCCATTTCCAGGCCCGGTACCGCGGCAAGCCCGCGCCGGCAATCGGCGAAGGCGCCGACACCCGGCAGCACGATACGTTCGGCCCGCGCGACGTCTTCGGGCCGGCTCGTCACAATGATCGATGCGGGATCGCCGCTCTCTGCCGCTGCCCGCTCAAACGCCTTTGCTGCCGAGCGCAAATTGCCGGAGCCGTAATCGATAATGGCGGTCGTCATGCCAGCAGAACTTATTCCAGACTGCCGCCGAGCGTCCCTTTGGTCGACGGCACCGCGCCGGCGCGGCGCGGGTCGATCTCGACCGCCTGGCGCAAGGCGCGTGCCAATCCCTTAAAGCACGATTCGACGATGTGATGGTTGTTTTCACCATACAGGTTTTCGACGTGCAGGGTTACCCCGGCAGATTGGGCAAAAGCCTGGAACCATTCCTTGAATAATTCGGTGTCCATTTCGCCGAGCTTCGGGCGCGAGAACACGACCTTCCAGACCAGATACGGCCGTCCCGAGCAATCAAGGCTGACACGCGTCAGCGTCTCGTCCATCGGGATCATCGCGCTGCCATAGCGTTGAATGCCGGCGCGATCGCCAAGTGCCTTTGCCACCGCCTCACCGATGACATAGCCGGTATCTTCGGTGGTGTGGTGAAAATCGATATGCAAGTCGCCTTTGGCCTTTAACGCCATATCGATCAGGCTGTGCTTGGCCAACTGCTCAAGCATGTGGTCGAGAAAGCCGATGCCCGTCGAAATTTCGGACGCACCCGTGCCGTCGAGCGCGACATGGCCCTTGATGCGTGTTTCCCTGGTGTTGCGCTCAACCGTCGCGACCCGCACCGCTCATCTCCCGACGCGGCAGCCGCCAATCGCCTGCGGCGCGCCCCTTCTAGCAACATTGGTGCGAGCCCGCCACCTTTCACCCACCTCGGAACGCATGAGTGCCTTCGGACGACCTATCGATGAGGTTTAACCAATGAGGCAATGCGGTGATGGAATCCGACGCAAAGGACGCGAAGGGCAGCGCTATATGTTCCACAATACCTGCGGCATATGTTTTACGCGTCGCGCGATCGATGCCTTCGCGACCCTTTGCGTTACCTTTTATTTCTTCTTCACCGCCTGCGTGCCGACCTAAGCGGCGCCCTGGCAGACGTGGATTTCACGGTTGGCCAGCAATTCCTTGGTCTTCGCGGCATAAGCGGCCATATGCGGCGACCCAGCATGGGCTTTCAGATGGTCGAGGCTCTCCCATTTCTCGACGACGACAAACGTGTCGTTGCCGAACTTGGCGCCGGCGCCGCCTTCGGCGTCAATGACCGGGCCGTATTCGATGCAGCCGGCTTCGGCATGCACCGCCGGCATGTTAGCGCGGAACGCGGCCAGCACTTCGTCGCGCTTGCCCGGTTTGGTGGTGATGATGGCGAGAACGTGGATCATGGCGTTGGCCCCTTTGCTTTCGATAGCGTGCGTTCGGTGGATAATCGCGGCAGGATAAAGAGGCTCTCGGGCGGTGGATAGAGGAGAGGATAGGCGATGGCGCAGCGCGGCATGAAATTCGGTATTTTCCTGGCGCCGTTCCACCGCCTCGGCGAGAACCCGACGCTGGCGATGGCCCGCGATTTCGAGCTGATCGAATGGCTTGACCATCTCGGGTACGACGAAGCCTGGATCGGCGAGCATCACTCGGCCGGCTGGGAGATCATCGCCTCGCCGGAAATCTTTATCGCCGAGGCGGCGCACCGTACCCGCAACATCAAACTCGGCTCCGGAGTCACCAGCCTGCCCTATCATCACCCCTTTCTGGTAGCGCAGCGCTTTGTCCAGCTCGACCACATGACGCGCGGCCGGGTGATGCTCGGCTGCGGCCCCGGCGCTCTGCCCTCAGATGCATACATGATGGGGATCGACTCGGTGCATCTGCGGCGCCGCATGGAGGAGTCGCTCGACGCGATCATCCGCCTGTTGCGCATGGAAGAGCCGGTGACGATGTCGACCGACTGGTTTGAACTGCGTGAGGCGCGGCTGCATCTGGCGCCCTACTCCGATCCGCGCTTCCACATTGCGGTCGCCAGCACCATCACCCCATTCGGCATGGTTGCGGCCGGCCGGCACGGGCTCGGCGTCTTGTCGATCGGCGCGGGGTTGCCGGGCGGCCCCGAGGCGATGGCGAGCCAGTGGAAGATCGCCGAGGACACCGCCGCCCAGCACGGCACAACGATGAACCGCCGCGACTGGCGCATCGTCGTCGGCATGCATATCGCCGAAGACGACGAGGAGGCGCTGCGCCAGGTCAAGGCCGGCGAACGGCTCGAAACCACGAGCTATTTCGAGGATACACTCGGCCGCGTTCCCGGCACTTCGGATGATCCGTTGCGTGACGGGGTCAAGTCGCTGACGACGCTGGTCGGCTCGCCGGATACTGCGATCCGAGTCATCGAACGGCTGCTCGCGGCAAGCGACGGCGGTTTCGGCGGCATGATGTTCCGCGCCCATGAATGGGCTAACCGCGAGCAGACAATGAAGAGCTACGAACTTTTTGCGCGTTATGTGATGCCGCATTTTCAAAATTCGACGATACCGCTGTTTCAGTCGAACGCGTGGATTCGGGAGAACCGAGCTCGCATCATGCGCAGCAATGTCGAGGCGGTGCGCCGCGCCTTTACCGATACCGGCCGCGCCGTGCCGGAGGAGTTCAAATATCGTACCGTCGGTGCCCGCGATGTCGAATCGGCGGCTGATGATTAAAGTTAAGATCAAGGTCGAAAAAGATTGGATTTAGCGAATTTTCGCCGGAAATTTTACGCAATGTGAGTAGCATCACACGCCTCGGGGGTGCGGATCAGTAAAATGCCTCTCAGTCAATTCCCCTTGACGAGAGCCCCCCGATGTACAACCCGCGGCTATTGCAGTGGATCGGCGAAGCAGAAGCGCGGCAAATGCTCGTAATCGCGCAGTCCGAGGCGGTCCCGCTCTGCCGCCCGACCTCTTCCGGCGACGGGCAGCTCTGGTCAGATTGGATGAGGCGCTGGCTCGGAGTCGGCGATAAGGAGGTCGGCGTACCGCGCAGACCGCGGACGCAGTCCGAAGGTCGCGCCGATTTGCCTGCGCCGAATGGGCATGAGCGTTCTATGATGGCCTGCATTTATCGCCCCTTCGCAGGTATCGCCCGTGACGCCCGACAAGATACTTCAATTTCCGGCGAAAGCGCTGTCACAGGGGCAGCGTGAGCGTTACTTCGCAACCGGATTTCTTGCGGTGTCGGGCCTGATTCCCGACGCGTGGCTGCGGCGTCTCGTTGAACTCGCCGACGAATTCGTGGAAAAGAGCCGCGGCGTTTCCGCATCGAATGTCGAGTTCGATATCGGCCCTGATCATCGGCCGGACCGGCCGCATGTGCGGCGATTGCGGGCATTGGTCGATCGCCACCCGGACTTTTGGGGGTTTGCCGCGGAATCACCGCTTGCCGATGTCGCCGCCGACCTCGTCGGACCCGACGTCAAATTTCACAGCAGCAAGCTCAACTACAAATGGCCAGGGGCCGGCGAGATCGTCAAATGGCACCAGGACATCCCGGCCTGGCCGCATACCAATTACAGCCCGGTGACCCTGGGCGTATATCTCGGCGATGTCGGGGCGGCCGAGGGGCCACTGACCTGCATTCCAGGCAGCCATCGCGGTCCGATCTTTGTGCACCGCGACGATAGTGGCGCGTGGACCGGCTCTGTCAGTAACCGGGACATCGCCGGCACCGATCAGGCGCATGCCGAAGATTTGACCGGTCCCGCCGGCACCGTCATCGCGATCAACTGCCGGACCCTGCATGCGTCGCGCAGCAACATGACCAACCACGTTAGACCCTTGCCGCTGTTCGTTTATAGCTCGGCGGATGCCTTTCCGTGGATGCCGACGCCGACCCCGACGAGCAAAACAGGGGACATCGTACGCGGCAAACCCGCTACCGTCGCGCATCTCGACCCGACGCCCTGCCCTGTCCCACCGGATTGGTCGAAGCAAGGCTACGGCTCGATCTTTGTCGCGCAGGGCGCCGAGATGGAGTGACGAGCGGTCGGACGCGAGGCCGAGCCCCGCGCCCTTCGCTTTTCCTACGCCGCGGCTGCCGCCGCAGCTCCGCCGATCAGCAACCCGAGCGGGCTGGCGGAAATATGTACTGCGGCACCGTCGGGAATGCGGCCTTGCAGGATTTGCTGGGCCAGCGGATTCTGTAATTCGCGCTGGATTACTCGCTTCAAGGGCCGCGCCCCGTAAACCGGGTCATAGCCCTTGTCGGCGATCCAGGCGCTGGCGGCGGGATCAATGTCGAGTGTGATCTTGCGGTCCGCCAGCAGCTTTTGCAGCCGCTTGAGCTGGATTTCGACGATTCCGGTCATATTGGCGCGCGACAGGCGGCCGAATAGCAGGATCTCGTCGAGCCGGTTCAGGAACTCGGGCCGGAACGCCGCGCGAACCGCCTCCATCACATGCGGCCGGGCCAGCTCGATATCGGCGCCGTCGGGCAGCGCGGCCAGCGCCTCGCCACCCAGGTTCGAGGTCAGCACGATCAGCGCGTTGCGGAAATCGACCGTGCGCCCCTGGCCGTCGGTCAGCCGCCCGTCATCGAGCACCTGCAACAGCACGTTAAACACGTCCGGGTGGGCCTTTTCGATCTCGTCGAACAGGATCACCTGATAGGGCCGCCGCCGCACCGCCTCGGTCAGCGCGCCGCCTTCGTCATAGCCGACATAGCCCGGCGGGGCGCCGATCAGGCGCGATACCGAGTGCTTCTCCATGTATTCCGACATGTCGATGCGCACCATCGCGCTGTCGTCGTCGAACAGGAACTCGGCGAGCGCCTTGGTCAATTCGGTCTTGCCGACGCCGGTCGGGCCGAGAAACAGGAACGAGCCGATCGGCCGGTTCGGGTCCTGCAAGCCGGCGCGAGCACGGCGTATCGCGTTCGACACGGCAATCACCGCCTCGTCCTGGCCGATCACCCGGCGGCGCAGATTGTCTTCCATCTTGAGCAGCTTGTCGCGCTCGCCTGACAGCATCTTCTCGACCGGCACGCCGCTCCACCGCGAGACGACGCCGGCGATGTGCTCGGCGGTCACCGCCTCTTCGAGCATGCGGCCCTTCTCGGCGCCTTCGGCCGCCGCGAGCTTGCGTTCGAGATCGGGGATGACGCCATAGGTCAGTTCGCCGGCCCGCGCCCAGTCGCCGCGCCGCTGCGCCTGGTCGAGTTCGGCCCGGATCTGGTCGAGCTGCTCCTTGAGCTTCTGGGCGCTGGCGAGCTTGCCTTTTTCGGCCTGCCACTCGGCCGTCAGCTCGGTCGAGCGCTGCTCCAGTTCCTCCAACTCCTTGACCAGCTTTTGCAGCCGATCCTGCGACGCTGCGTCCGGCTCCTTCTTCAGCGCCTCGCGCTCGATCTTCAGTTGCACGATGCGGCGATCGAGTTCGTCGATCTCCTCGGGTTTCGAGTCGACTTCCATGCGCAGCCGCGCGGCCGCCTCGTCCATCAGGTCGATCGCCTTGTCGGGCAGGAAGCGGTCGGTGATGTAGCGGTGCGACAGGGTCGCGGCCGCGACGATCGCGCTGTCGGTGATGCGCACGCCGTGGTGCACCTCGTATTTTTCCTTGATGCCACGCAGGATCGAGATCGTGTCCTCGACCGACGGTTCGGTCACGAACACCGGTTGGAAGCGCCGCGCCAGCGCCGCGTCCTTCTCGATGTGCTTCCTGTACTCGTCGAGCGTGGTGGCGCCGACGCAGTGCAATTCGCCGCGCGCCAAAGCCGGCTTCAGCATGTTGGAGGCATCCATCGCGCCTTCCGCCTTGCCGGCGCCGACCAAGGTGTGCAGCTCGTCGATGAAAAGGATCAGTTCGCCGGCTGCGGCGGTCACTTCGCCGAGCACTGCCTTCAAGCGCTCCTCGAACTCGCCGCGGTATTTGGCGCCGGCCACCAGTGCGCCGAGGTCGAGCGACAGCAGCCGCTTGTCCTTCAGGCTTTCCGGTACATCACCGTTGATGATGCGCAGCGCAAGGCCTTCAACAATGGCAGTCTTGCCGACGCCGGGCTCGCCGATCAGCACGGGATTGTTCTTGGTGCGCCGTGACAATACCTGGATCGTGCGGCGGATTTCCTCGTCGCGGCCGATCACCGGGTCGAGCTTGCCTTCGCGCGCGGCCGCGGTCAGGTCGCGCGAATATTTCTTCAGCGCGTCATAGCTATCCTCGGCCGAAGCGCTTTCCGCTTTGCGGCCCTTGCGCACGTTTTCGATCGCGGCGTTGAGATTTTGTGCGGTCACCCGCCCGGCGGCCAACGCCCTGCCCGACGGCGTCTCGCTCGCCATCGTCAGCGCCAGCAGCAGGCGCTCGACCGTGACATAGCTGTCGCCAGCCTTTTCGGCGATCTTCTCGGCCTGGTCGAAGATGCGTGCCAACTCCGGGCTCATATAGACTTGGCCCGCGCCGCTGCCTTCGACCTTTGGCTGCTTATTGAGTTCGGCTTCGATCGAAGCCAGCACCGCCTTGGCGTCGCCGCCGGCGGCATTGATCAAGTTGGCGCAGAGGCCTTCCTTGTCTTCCAGCAGCACTTTGAGCAGATGCTCGGGCGACAGCCGCTGATGCCCGCTGCGCAGCGCAAGGTTCTGCGCCGATTGAATAAAGCCCTTCGAACGCTCGGTATATTTCTCAAGATCCATGATACGCCCTCCCACTGAACCGGCCGCAGCGCCCCCGGAGGCAGCCGCCGCAACCCTTCATCCGGCTATATGGGTGTGGCTGATACGCAACACAAGCCGCCGACGACGGGCAGCGACGGCGGTAGCTCGATGCGACGCGGGAGCTGCGAGCCGCCTAGCTAGACTTCCGCGCGGCTGGGCAACGGCACCAGCTGGATGCGGTTCTTGCCGGCGGTCAGGGCCAGTTCGCCGTGTTTCAGTGCCAGAGCATCCTTGCCGAATACATCACGACGCCAGCCGGCAAGTGCCCGCACCGCCGCTGCATCGTCGGTCGCGATGGCTTCGAGGTCGTCCGCCGAGGCGACCAGCTTTTGTGCGACCTGAAAATCCTCGCAGCGCTGCTTCAGCAAGACTCGCAGCAATTCAATCAGAGGTCCGATGCCGGGTGGTGGCTCCGGCTTGGCCGCGACGGCCGGTGGCGGGTTCGGGTCGGCAAGTCCCTGCGCCACCGCTTCTAGGATTTCGGAACCAAGCTTTCCCTCTGCGATGCCTTTGCCGAGGCTGCGGGTGCGCGCCAAGCTCTCAATGGTTTTCGGCATATGCGCCGCGATTTCCAGCACGGCTTCGTCACGCATGATGCGGCCGCGCGGCAGGTCGCGCTGCTGTGCCGCCGCCTCGCGCCAACCGGCCAGCGCCCGCAGGACACCGAGAAACCGCCGATCGACCCGACCACGCAGCCGAAACCGGCGCCATGCCTCGGGCGGGTCGCTGCGGTAGATTGCGGGATCGACGAGGTCGGCCATTTCTTCCGAGAACCAGACGGCGCGGCCGTTTTTGCCAAGCACCTGCTGCAAACGCTCGTAGACGGTACGCAGATGAACCACGTCGGCCAGGGCGTAATCGATCTGCCGCTCGGTCAACGGCCGGTGCGCCCAATCGGTAAAGCGCGAAGCCTTGTCGAGATTGGCTCCAGCGAGCCGCTTGACCAGCGTCTCGTAGCTGACCGCGTCGCCAAATCCGCACACCATCGCGGCGACCTGGGTGTCGAATACCGGGTCGGGCACCTGACCGCTGAGCTGGAAGAAGATTTCGAGGTCTTGCCGCGCCGCATGAAACACTTTCAGGACCGAGGTGTCGCACATCAGAGCCAGAAGCGGCGCGAGGTCGATGCCGTCTGCCAGCGCATCGATCGCCACCGCTTCATCGACACCGGCAACCTGTACGAGGCACAGGATCGGCCAAAAGGTACGCTCGCGCATGAATTCGGTATCAACAGCGACGAATTCGGTACCCTTCTGGCGTGCGCAAAAGGCCGCAAGCGCTTCGGTATCAGTGATCAGATTTGTCATTTATAGGCGCTATACCGCTTTATCATTCAAAGCGGCAAGCCACATCGCCGATCTTCCAGGCAAAATTCCAAGCGATGCATTGTGAAGTCATGGCGGTAGCAGCGCCTGCGCCTCACCCCATAGGCGGCTCACGACCTCGCCCGCCGGTTCGGGGCGCGCCAGCGCTGCGGCCTGCCCGGCCCAGGCCTGCATCCGCTGCACATCGTTGGTGCGCACCGCGGCCTCGCGCATTGGCGCACTGAGGCCGCGCTGCACCGGATAGGGCGCCGGCGGCGGCGCGTCAGGTGCGCCCAGAGCGCGCACATAATCGGTCGCGATTGCACGCCCGAGACGCCCCGAAAAACCACGCGTCGGCAGCGTCGCCTCCGGTTCGAGATCAGCCAGCGCATCGGCCCAGGCCGGCGCGGTGCCGGCCTCGGGACAGCGCAGAAAGCCGGTGCCGACCTGCACCGCGCTTGCGCCTAGAAGCAATGCGGCAGCGACGCCGCGTCCATCGCCGATCCCGCCCGTCGCGACGATCGGCAGCGCGACGTGGTCGGCAAGATGCGGCAACAAGGCGAACAGGCCGACATTCTGGTGTTCGGCGGCGGCACTGTCGAAGGCACCGCGATGGCCGCCGGCCTCGGCTCCCTGCGCAACGATCGCGTCGGCTCCGGCCGCGACTGCCGCGCGCGCCTCGGCGAGCGTCGTGACACAGGCAAACCAGGCAATGCCGCGTGCTTTCAATTCGGCAACAAAACGTTCGGGGAAGATCCCCATGATCGACGACACAATCCGCGGCCCTGCCGCCAGCAAGGCGGCGCATTGCTGATCGAAATCGAGCGGCACCACATTGCCGGCTTCCGGCGGCACCGGCGGTCCCCACTCGCCGAGAAAGGCGCGCGCCCGACTTTCCACTGAAGCGTCGCGCTTTGGCGGCGGATCGGGCACCCACAGATTAATCTGGAAGCCGCCGTTGCTCTGGCCGCGGAACTGCTCGACCCAGCCGGCAATCGCCGCCGGTGTCGAGGTCAACGCGCCGAAACCGCCGAGACCGCCGGCATTGGCGACCGCCACGGCAAGCGCGACCGGGCACGCCCCGGCCATCGGCGCCATCACGATCGGCACCCGCAGGCCGAAACGGCGGCAGAATTCGGCAGCACGCTCGCGCGGACCAAGGGAAGCGGCAGGCATTTATCTTTGTCCTCACCAGTGCGACGGCACATGCGAGCCATACAGCTCACGCAGCCGCGTTTTCATGATTTTTCCAGTTGCGGTGTGCGGGATTTCGTCGACGACGAGCACGTCGTCGGGCAGCATCCAGCGCGGAAAATGCTCGGCGAGGTGCGCGATCAAAGCGTCCCGCTGTGGCTGCCGGCCAGCGGGCATTCCGGCGCATGGCGTCACGATCAGCAAGGGCCGTTCGCCCCAGCGCGGATGCGGAATCGCGATCGCCGCCGCCTCGCCGACATCCGCATGCGCGATCGCGGCGTTCTCCAGATCGATCGAACTGATCCACTCGCCGCCCGATTTGATGACGTCCTTGCTACGGTCGGTCAGCCGCATAAATCCATCCGGATCGATCGCGGCAACATCGCCGGTATGAAACCAGCCATCCGGTTCGACCGCCGCTGCGGTCGCTTCCGCATCCTCGAAATAGCCGCTGACGATACACGGGCCGCGCACCAGCAACTCGCCGATCGAGGTGCCGTCATGCGGCTGCTCGCGACCGTTATCGTCGACGATCTTCATGTCGACCCCGAAAATCGGACGGCCGGCCTTGGCCTTGATCGCCAGTTGCCCGTCCATATCGAGGCCGAGCTGGCTGGCCTTCGGCACCGCAGCCGAGCCCAGCGGGCTCATTTCGGTCATGCCCCAGCCGTGGATCACCCTGATGCCGTGGCGATTTTCGAACGCATCGATCAGTGACAGCGGCACTGCGGAGCCGCCCGACAGAATGCGGTCGAGGCTCGAACAGCGCACGTTATTCCCCGTGAGATGCGCCTCAAGGCTCAGCCAGATCGTCGGCACGCCAAGGCTCAGCGTTACGCCTTCGGCTTCGAACAGTTCATAGAGACTGGCGCCATCGAGCCGCGGCCCCGGCAATACCAGCTTTGTGCCGTTCATCGCCGAAGCGTATGGAACCCCCCAGGCGTAGGCGTGAAACATCGGCACGACCGGGCACACCACATCGCGCGCCGACATCGCCGTCGCGTCCGGCATCGACAGCAAAAAGGCGTGCAATACCGTCGAGCGGTGCGAATAGAGCGCACCTTTCGGCCGCCCGGTGGTCCCCGAGGTGTAGCACAATGCCGCGGCGCTGCATTCGTCGAGGTCGGGCCAGACGAAATCGTCATTCTCACCGGCGACAAGCTCGTCATGCGTCGCGACGACCGGCAAATCGGTTTCCGCCGGCTCCAGCAGGACAAAACGGCAATCGCCAGGAAATTGCGGCCGCAGCCGCTCGATGAGCGGCAGAAAGCTGGTTTCGACAAAGATCAGCCGATCCTGGGCGTGGTTGACGATATAGACGAGCTGCTCGTCGAACAGGCGCGGATTGATCGTGTGACACACCGCGCCGATGCCGGAAACGCCGTAGTACAGTTCGAAATGCCGGTGCGTGTTCCAGGCGAGTGTCGCCACCCTGTCACCCGGCGCAATGCCGAGCCGCAGCAGCGCCTTGCCCAGCCGGCGGGCACGCCGTTCCGCGTCGCGATAGGTGTACCGGTGCAGGCTGCCGTCAACCAGCCGCGACACCACCTCGACATCGCCGTGGAAGCGCGCCGCATGCTTGATCAGCATCGGAATCAGAAGCGGCTGCTCCGACATCAACCCGCGCATCGCTTCCTCCCAAATACGACAGCGCCATCATTGCCTCCGGAGTAGACCCGCACGCTGCGGATCACAAGAGTCGAACGGCGTCTGCCACCATCCACCACAGTTGCAGTTCCGGCGAGCCGGGCTTAGCTGATGGGCATTCAAACCGGAGGACGGTGATGCTGCGAATGATCGGAACAGCGGTCGTGGCGCTGATGCTGGCAAGCGGCGCCGCCGGTGCACGACCGGGCGATCCGGCGGTCAACATCGCCGGCACCAGCCTCAATTCATCCGGCGATTGCCAGGGCCAGGAAGCCAGCATCGCCGGCAGCGAAAACACCGCGACAATCCGCGGCGCCTGCCGTGCGTTTCAGATCGCCGGTGACGACAATCGCGTGCTCATCGACATGGCGCCGCATGGCACGATCAAGGTGTTTGGCAACAACAATCGGGTCAGCTGGACTTCCTCCGGCGATGTCGAGGTGACCACCGTGGGTCCGGGCAACACGGTCACGCGCGCCCGCTGACCTGCCAGACGTATTGCATCAAAGCAACGATTCGCGAGTCGGTGGAGGCCGAAGCCGGTATGATGACGGCCAGCCTCGATTTTTGGGAGAATGCCATGTCGTCGATTTTCTGGGTGCAGATGAACATCCCGGCCGCCAACGAGGCGGATTTCAACCGCATCTACAACACCGAGCACGTCCCGATGCTGTCGAAAGTACCCGGCGTGCATCGCGTGACGCGCTATCAGCTCGAAAAATCCAACGACAGCCGCATGCAGAAATACCTCGCGCTATACGAGATCGATTCGCCGGCGGTCACCGAGAGCAAGGAATGGGAAACCGAGGGCGCTCGCGGCGACTGGGCGACCAAAATCAGGCCGCATACTACCAGCCGGCATCACAGCTATTTCGAAGTGATGTTGAAAGCCGGTAAGGGCCGCGACGCAGGCTCGCCGTACATCTACGTCGTGCAGATGGACATTCCGGCCGCCTACGAAGCCGAGTTCAACCGCGTCTATGACGCCGAGCACGTCCCGATGATCGCCAAATGCTGTGATGGCGCGACGCGCTACAAGCTGCAGAAGTCAACCGACTCGCGGATGCAGAAATACATGGTGGTCTACGAAATCACCTCTCCGGCGGCGACTGAAACCAAGGAATGGGCCGATGCCGGCGCCTTTGGTTCCTGGGCCACCCAAATCCGCCCCCACACCACCAGCCGTCACCACACATTTTTCAAGAAAATCTGACGGCGCGGGGACGCCGATATCCGTGCAACGATCAGCCGGCTTTCCTTAACCCCAAATACCAATCGAGGATTTCGCGCCCATTCCAGTGGATTACGTCGGCGTGGCGCGCAATGTGCTCGTAGACCGCCTCCAGGTATTTGATGCGGTGCGGCTGACCTGAAATATAGGGATGGATGGCGATCGCCATGATCTTGGCGCGCTCTGCCCCCTCCTGGTACAGCCGATCGAAGGTGTCGATGCAGCGCTGCACGAAATAACCCGATTCGTGGTGCTGCACGAGCATCATCGGGATGTCATTCAGCTCGACCGAATAGGGCAGCGTGACGAGCGGGCCGTTCGCAGTATGGATTTCGGTCGGCTCGTCGTCATACACCCAGTCGCCGATATATTTGATCCCGGCAGCGGCCAGCAATTCGGGCGTTTCCTCTGTCTCGGTCAGGCCAGGACCAAGCCAGCCGACCGGCTTTTCACCAGTGAAGCGCTCGATGACGCCGACTGAATGCTCGATCATCGCCTTCTGGTCGTCGACCTTGTGGATCGGCCTCTGCTCATAGGCGTGCCCCATGAACTCCCAGCCGGCATCTCGAGCCTGGGCGGCGACCCGCTGGTAATCTTCGCAAACCCTGGCGTTGATCGACAATGTCGGGCGGATCGCGAGTCGGTGGAACAGGTCAAAGAACCGCCATACCCCGACCCGCATGCCGTATTCGTGCCATGACCAGTTCGGTATGTCGGGCAACAGAACCTGCCCGGTCGGCGCCGGCAGCACCTGCCGTGCCATCGGCCGGCTGATGTCCCAGAATTCCAAGTTGACGATCGTCCAGACGACCAGCCGTGCACCGCCAGGCAGTTTCAGCGGCGGGCGGTCGACGATTGCCGAAAACGGCACGCGGTCGCGCGGGATCATTGCAACGGCTCTCCCCGGATTGCTTATGACGGACTTTTCTGCATCGCCTCGGCGGCACGCCGATCAATCTCATCCGGCGGCACGTCTTCGATGTGCGTGGCGACATGCCATACATGGCCGAACGGATCCGTAACCGTGCCGCTGCGGTCGCCGTAAAACATGTCCTGCACCGGCCGCGTCAACGTCGCACCGGCGGCAATCGCCGTCGCCACCACCGCATCGACATCCTCGACATAAAGGTGCAGCGTTACCGGCGACCCGCCATAGCTGGCCGGCGACCGCGCGCCGTGGTCGGGATATTCGTCGGCCAGCATGACGACGCAATCGCCGATCTGCAATTCGGCATGGCCGATTCGACCGGTTGGCGCGGTCAATCGCATGCGCTCACTGGCGCCGAACGCCGTTTGGTAAAAGCGAATTGCCCCGGCGCCGTCGGCGACGATCAGATAGGGCGTCAAGGTGCGATAGCCATCGGGGATCGGTTTAACCGCAGGCATGGCAGCTCCTTTTGCTGAGTTGGTGATGGTCGCGCGATCGTCCCGGCGAGGGCAAGCCGCACGTCCTCTTCCACAAGTGTCGCAGCGCCGGGCGGTTGCAATGCAGCAATGCACGCCCATATCGCCCGGCAAGTTGACGCCGCCTGGCCGGCGACGCAACCTGCCCAAAATTGCCGGGGGTGCCGCGACAAGCGGAATGGATGTGGGTGCGCAACAATAAGGGAAACGTCTTTGTCGGCAATTTGCCGCCAGATTTTCCCGACGAACGACTTGCTGAGGTCTTCGATCCGTTTGGCATCGTACTGAGCGCCGTGGTCGCACGCGACCCGTCAACCGGCGCGCGCCTGCGTTATGGCTTTGTCGACATCGCGACCGAAAAGGCCGCAGCTCAAGCAATCTCGGCGCTCGACGGCAGCGAAGTCGACGGCTCAAAGCTGAACGTCAAGGCACGCGAGCGCCGGGCGCCTGCCCAGAAATCGGCGGGTCCGCCGCGCCGTCAGCCGTTTCGTGCCGCGGCCCCAAGCCACGCCGCGCCGAGTCACGCTCCACCAAGTCACGCCACACCGAGCCATCCCACACCGAATCGCCCGGCTGCCGATTTTTCAGAAAATCCAGGTCCGCGCCGGTTGATGCCGATGCCCCTTGACACGCCGCGTCCGTCACAAAGCCAGATGGCACGCGAAGGAACACCGGAAATCGAACCGCCGCCGCGGCACGATTTCGAAGTCGTACGGCGGCCGCTGCGCCGCAAGGAACCGAGCTTCCAAGTGGAGCGTCGGCCGCTGCCGCGACGCGTATAAGTCGCTACGGCGACATCGCTGCCGACAGCAAGCTAACGCCGGCCTCCCGCATGGCGGCGAGGGCACGGTCGAGCGAACCCTCCAGATCGATGGCCCGACAGGCATCAAGCGCGACGGCAACCTCGAAACCAGCCGTGCGGGCGTCGACCGCCGAAAAGAATACGCAAAAATCGGTCGCCAGACCGCAGATCAGCAGGCGGGCAAATTCACGTTCGCGCAGATACCCAGCGAGCCCTGTCGGCGTGTGTCGGTCGTTTTCATAAAACGCCGAGTATGAATCGATCCCGGCGCGATACCCTTTACGCAGGATCAGCTCGGTCTGCGGCAGCTCAAGCGCAGGATGAAACGCCGCACCAGGAGTCCCCTGAACACAATGGTCCGGCCATAGCGTCTGTTCGCCGTAAGGCATCTCGATCGTCGTAAACGGCGAGCGCCCAGGATGAAGGCTGGCGAACGACGCGTGACCGGACGGGTGCCAGTCCTGCGTCGCGACGACATGCGGTGCCTGGCGTGCCAGCCGGTTGATCACCGGTATGACTTCGTCTCCGCGTGGCACCGCCAGCGCGCCGCCGGGGCAAAAATCGACCTGCGGATCGACGACGATCAGCACATCTGTTTCGGCAAAAAAGCCTTCCATCCGTTCACATGACCACTCCGGGGACCGCCAGTCTATGCGGCAACAGGGGCGGCGTCATCGATGACAAGCTGCACGGCATCGCCGCCACGCCAATCGTCGCGCCGCAGATGGCCGGCGACATGGATCGCCCGACCGCGCGCACCAACGAGAAACCGACCGAGCGGCGCCTCGGCAACTCGAAAGGCGATGGCTTTGAGGCGCGCGGCGCCGGCGGTATCGGTGAAGGTACAGCGCACATGTGCGATGCCGACCGGTTCGACATGCGAGACCAGGAGGCCCGGAAACGCAAACCGAGGCTCCGGGTTGGCGGCGCCGAAAGGGGCCAGCGCATCGAGGTGCTCGATCAGCCCGGCAACCGCGCCTTGCGCCGACAAGGCGGCATCGATCGCCAGTTCAGGGACCGGTCTTGCGCAGTCGAGGCCGTCGCCAAGCCGTTCGGC
This sequence comes from Allostellaceae bacterium, assembly GCA_036268425.1. Lineage (GTDB taxonomy): Bacteria > Pseudomonadota > Alphaproteobacteria > ATCC43930 > CGMCC-115725 > DATARH01. The sequence continues at coordinate 154,771 of DATAUE010000149.1, read as the reverse complement.
GAGAAACTGGTGCAATTCGTCAAGCCGATCGGCGATCGCGGTAAACCCCGCCGCCATCGCATGCCCGCCGCCATTGAGCAGCAACCCCGCCTGTCGTGCCGCGATGACCGCCGGCCCGAGCGCTACACCGGGCACGGAGCGGCCCGACCCCTTGCCGACGCCGTCTTCGATGGCGATGACGCAGGCCGGCCGCTCGTATCGCTCTCTGAGCCGCGCCGCGACGATACCGATCACGCCGGGGTGCCAGCCCTCGGCCGCGGCGAAAATCAGCGCCGGCGATTGTGGCCCGGCCTCGATGAGCGCAATGGCCTCTTGCAGCGTCTGCGCCTCGATTTCCCGCCGCTCGCTGTTGTAGCCGTCGAGCCGCGCCGCTAATTCGGCTGCTATCGCCGGATCGTCGGTGGCCAGCAAGCGCGCACCAAGGTCGGCGGCGCCGACCCTTCCGCCGGCATTGACGCGCGGTCCCAGCACAAAACCGAGGTGGTAGGCATCGAGCGGCGAACTCACATTTCCCACAGCAGCAAGCGCACGCAGCCCTGGATTTCCCCCGCCGCGCGCCACCTTGAGCCCCTGCGCAACGAAGGCGCGGTTGAGCCCGGTCAACGGAACCACATCGCACACCGTGCCGAGCGCGACGAGATCGAGCCACTGCATCAGACCGGGCTCACGCCGTTCGGTGTACCAGCCGGCCTCGCGCAATGCCCGGTTCACGGCGACAACCAGCAGAAACGCGACGCCGACCGCCGCCAGCATGCGGTGCTGGCTGCTTTCGTCGAGGCGGTTCGGGTTGATCAGCGCCAGGGCGCGCGGCAATAGCGGCTCGGTGATATGGTGATCGACGACAATCACATCGAGACCGGCATCCGCTGCCGCAGCCAGCGGCTCATGCGCCGTGGCGCCGCAATCCACCGTTACGACGACGGTCGCGCCTTCCGCCTTCAGCCGCAGCAGTGCGGGCGCGTTCGGGCCGTAACCTTCACGTCTGCGGTCCGGAACATAGATCGATGCACGCGCTCCGACCGCCGTAAAAAACCGCAGCAGAAGGGCGGCGGAGGTCGCGCCATCGACATCGTAATCGCCAAACACGGCGATCATCTCGCCGGAGCGGACGGCGCGTACCAGACGATCCACCGCCGCTGCCATATCGCGCAAATGCATCGGGTCGGGCATCAGGTCGCGCAATCGCGGTGCAAGAAAACCCGGCGCCTCGTCGAGGCCGACGCCGCGCTGCGCCAGCAGTCGGCCGACGATCTCCGGCACCGTTAATCGTTCCGCGAGCGTCGCCGCCTCGCCGTCGCTGCTGCCGCGATCACGCCAACGGCGGCCGCAAACCGACTGCTCCACCCCAAGAAACGACAATACCGGAATCAAGACACCCTGCCCCACTACCTAGCGCCAACCTTCGCTGTCGCTTTGGCAGCGGTCCAGCGACGGCGCCTAGGAGGCAGGGATGCTCGCCGTCACGCGGCGCCAATTTGCTATAGTTTGTGCGATCGAGCGAATCGTTCACCAGTAGCGGTATACCCGCGCCGGATCAGCGGCTCAGCGGCGATACCTTGCGGATGAAATCGTGGGTCGCTTCGACATAGCGCACAGTCCCGGTCTTGGAGCGCATGACAACCGAGTGCGTATGCGCGCCACCGGGAAAACGCCGGACCCCCTTCAGCATGCTGCCATTGGTGACGCCGGTGGCGGCGAACATCACATCGCCATGCGCCAAATCCAGGAGCCCGTATTTTCGGTTGAGGTCGGTAATGCCGAGCCGGTGCGCCCGGCCGCGCTCGTCATCGTTGCGGAACAGCAATTTGCCCTGCATCTGCCCACCGATGCAGCGCAGCGCGGCGGCAGCCAGAACGCCCTCCGGCGCACCGCCCGAACCCATATAGATGTCGATGCCGGTTTCAGGGTCGGAGGTCGCCATAACGCCGCTGACGTCGCCGTCGCCGATCAGCATGATCCGCGCCCCGGCCTCGCGCACCTTGGCGATCAGTTCGGCATGCCGCGGCCGGTCGAGGATGCAAACGACGAGATCGGAGATTTCCGCCTTTTTCGCCTGCGCCAGATTGCGCAGATTGACGGCCGGCTGGTTATCGATATCGACGATACCTTCGGGCAAGCCGCCGCCGACCGCGATCTTTTCCATATAGACATCGGGTGCGTTCAGAAAGCCGCCGTCATCGGCCATCGCCAACACGGCCAGCGCGTTTGCGCCGCCCTTCGCGGTGATCGTCGTACCTTCCAGCGGATCGAGTGCGATGTCGATCTTTGGTCCGTGTCCGGTGCCGACCTTTTCGCCGATATAGAGCATCGGCGCTTCGTCGCGTTCGCCTTCGCCGATGACCACTGTGCCTTCGATCGACAGGCTGTTCAGTGCCTGCCGCATCGCGTCGACCGCGGCCTGATCTGCCGCCTTTTCGTCGCCCCGCCCCATCAGCCGCGACGCCGACAGCGCCGCCAGTTCGGTGACGCGCACCGCTTCGAGCGCCAGATTGCGGTCCATGTGCGATGTATCGGCCACGGTATCCTCCCTGTTTTGTCAGAAATCTTCGATGCGGATCATGCGGGGCGGTTCCAGCACCGCGGCGAGTTTGGCGATGCGGTCGAGCGAGCGGCGCATTGCCGCTTCGACCGTCGCATGTGTCGTCAGGACCACGGGCACAGCCTCACCCGGCGCGCGGCCGCGCTGGATCATCGATTCCATCGATACCTGCTCGTCGCGCAATGCGGCGGCGACATCGGCGATGACGCCCGGCTGATCGACCACCATCAACCTGATGTAATAAGCGCCATGATGCTGCGACATCGCCGCGCCGGGCTGCGGGCTCAGTGCCGCTGTCGGCACTCCGAACGGTGGAACCAGCCGGCCGGCGGCGATATCCACGAGATCCGACGCCACCGACGACGCCGTCGGGAAGGCGCCAGCGCCCCGCCCTTCAAGCACGACGCGGCCGACGAAATCGCCTTCCGCGACTACAGCATTGAACACGCCCTCGACCGCCGCGATCGGCGTCGTCCGCTTCACCATGCAGGGATGCACGCGCTGTTCGAGACCACCTTCGGTCAACCGGGCGATGCCAAGCAGCTTGATGCGGTAGCCAAGTTCCTCGGCGAAATCGATATCGAGCCGCGAGATATGGCGGATGCCTTCAGTATAAACTCCCGGCAGGTCGACTGGCCTGCCGAAGGCGACGCTGGCCAGGATCGCCAGCTTGTGCGCGGCATCGACCCCGTCGATGTCAAAGCTGGGGTCGGCTTCGGCATAGCCGAGCTTTTGCGCTTCGGCCAGCACTTCGGCGAACTCGCGGCCGCCTTCGCGCATCGTCGTCAGGATGTAGTTCGAGGTGCCGTTGAGAATGCCGTAAACGCGCGACAGGCGGTTGCCGGCAAGACTTTCGCGCAGTGTCTTGATGATCGGGATGCCGCCCGCGACCGCCGCCTCGAAAGCCAGCGCGACGCCGGTTGCCTCGGCCTGCGCCGCAAGGCGCGTGCCGTGCTCGGCCATCAGCGCCTTGTTGGCGGTGACGACGTGCTTGCCGCGAGCCAGCGCAGTTTCGATGACCGAGAGCGCGACGCCCTCCGATCCGCCGATCAGTTCGACGACGACATCGATCTCGGGGTCGGCCGCCATCGCCACCGGATCTTCGTACCAGCGCGCCGCCGACAGGTTGACGCCGCGGTCGCGTCGCCGGTCGCGTGCCGACACTGCGGCAACGACAATGCGGCGGCCGGCGCGCAGCGCGACCGTTTCGGCCTGCCGTTCCAGCAGTTGCAGCGTCCCGCCGCCGACCGTGCCGAGACCGGCCACGGCTATTCTCAAAGCTGATTTCATAAATCCGATCCCGCGCTCACGGCGCGAATTGTATCTCGACCCGGCCAGGATTGCCCACACCGCCTGCTGGCGTCGCTTCGGTTTGAATCTTTGCGGCGGGAATACCGGCGGCGGTCAGCGCCGCAGCAACCGCCTGCGCTCGACCCAAAGCCGCATGAAAGCTCGCCAGCGGATCGCTGCCGTCGGTTGGTGCTGCAGCGCGCGCCACGACGCGCAGATTGTGCGGTGTCTCTTTGTATTGTCCCGCGATCCGTTCGACCGCGGCGCGGTCCTCGCTGCTCAAAGCGCTCGACCCTCCCGCGACGTCCAGCGTCGCAACAGTCGTTACCGCGGGCGTTGGGTTCAAGCCCTTAGTCTCCGCCTTTGCGATGGCGGGCGGCGGCGGTACGGGCGGCAGCACCGGCACCTCCGGAGGCGGTGCCGGAGTCATGTCAGCGGCTGGCGGAAGCGGGCTGGCGAGCGACGCCACCGAGGTTGCTGGTCCCGTATAGGGGCGCGGCGGCGGCGGGCGAGTTGCTTCCGGCTCGGGGGTGGAATGCACCTCGGGCATCTTCATTGTGGAATCCTGCGGGCCGGGTTCGGGCGGTTCGCCCGGCTTGCGCCGATTCTGCTCCGAATTCGCTCCCGCCTTAGTCGGGTCTCGCGATTTCCCGTGATCGCCTGCCGGCGTGGTTGCGGCGGCGACGACCGTCGCTGCTTTAGCGCTATCAGGCAGCGCGGCGGCGTTGGCTGCGGGCGGCGGTAACGGCGTGACATTTGGAGGCGACGCCGCGGCGGGAACAGCATCCGCCGGCGCGGCGCCAGCTACAGTGCTGCCCTTTGTGGCTGGAGCCGTTGTCGGAACCGATGGGGTCACGCCTCCCGGGCCGGCTTGCGCCGCTGCAGTTTTAGCCGGCGCAGCTGCTGGTGGCGCAGGGGGCGGCGCAGGGGGCGGCGGGCCGGCAGCGGCGGTCGTCGCCGAACGATCGGCGGCCAAGCTGGCCGCCAGTTTCTGCCGCTCGGCTGCGGACATGCCGCGCGTCGGCGGCGGGGGCACGCTCGCAAGATTCGGATACGGCTCTTTCTCAGCTTCCGCGAGATTGTTGCTGAACAGGGCCGTTTCATCGGGATCGTTCTTCTGCAAACCGGCCATCGAGCGATAAGTCTCGATCGGGCTGCAGTTGGCGAGCACAATCAGTGCCGAGAAGCCGGCAAGCCTGATCGCCTGCCGGAAGAACGGCACACCGGATTTAGACCAGTGAGCGGGCAGGCTCATGCGCGATATTCCACCCTTGATCCGCGTTGCTGCCGCCATATTACGATGCAGCGCAGACAAACGCGCGGCCGCAGCGCTGTGTATTAGATCACGATCGTCGCGTCACTACATTTGAAACCGGGTAAAAGACGGGCCTCCGCCAAGGATCACCGCGATGAGCGAGACCAGAAACGAACCGCAGCCCTTCCATGCCAAAAGCGAGAAGGCGGCGTCCGACGCAACGGCAGCAACGCCCGATTCCACCGAACTGGCGCGTCAGATGGCGGAGATCGCGGAAAAGAGCCAGCGGCTGGTCGCCGATTTCCTGGCACGGCAGGAAGGCGGCCAAGAAGGCATTGGCCTGTCCAACCCGACGGCGATCGGCGCCGCCTTTTATGAGATGACGGCGCGGATGATGGCCGATCCGGCGCGCCTCGTGCAGACCCAGTTGTCGCTGTGGAACGATTACCTCAGATTGTGGCAGCAGACGACGCAGCGGTTTTTTGGTGGCGACGCCGAACCCGTCGCGGCCCCGACGCCGGAAGATCGCCGCTTTCGTGACAAGGCGTGGTCCGACAACAGCGTCTTTGACTACATCAAGCAGAGCTACCTGTTGACCGCGCGCTGCCTGCAGGCCGCGGTCAGGGAGGTCGAAGGCCTCGATGACCAGACCGCCCGCAAGGTCGATTTCTACACTCGCCAGTATGTCGACGCTTTGGCGCCCTCGAACTTCGTGCTGACGAATCCGGAAGTGCTGCGCGCCACTGTCGAAAGCCGTGGCGAAAACCTGCTGCACGGGTTGCAGAACCTGCTCGGCGACCTGGAGCGCGGCAAAGGCCACCTGGCGATCAGCATGACCGACATGGCGGCGTTCAAGATCGGTGAGAACGTCGCGACGACGCCTGGCAAGGTCGTCTATCAGAACGACCTGATCCAGTTGATCCAGTATCTGCCGACCACCGATAAGGTAAAGCGGCGACCGCTGCTGATCATCCCGCCCTGGATCAACAAATTCTATATCCTTGATCTGCGTCCGACCAATTCGTTCATCCGCTGGGCGGTGGGCCAAGGCCACACCGTCTTTGTGATCTCCTGGGTCAACCCGGACGAGCGCCTCGCCGCCAAGAGCTTTGAGGACTACATGCGCGAGGGGCCTCTCGCCGCTCTTGACGCGATGCAACAGGCGACCGGCGTGCGCGAGGCCAACGTCATCGGTTATTGCCTCGGCGGCACGTTGCTGTCCGCGACCCTCGCCTATATGGCGGCCAAGCGCGACACGAGGATCAAAAGCGCGACCTTTTTCGTGACGATGGTCGATTTCGCCGAAGCCGGCGAATTGTCGGTTTTTATCGACGAAGAACAGATTACATCACTCGAAGAGCGCATGAGCAAAAAGGGCTATCTCGAAGCCCGCGACATGCATACGACCTTTAACATGCTGCGCGCCAACGATCTGATCTGGTCGTTTGTCGTCAACAACTATTTGTTGGGCAAGCAGCCCTTCCCGTTCGACCTGTTGTACTGGAACAGCGATTCGACGCGCATGCCGGCGGCGATGCACAGCTTCTATCTGCGCAAGATGTACCAGGAGAATTTGCTCGTAAAACCCGGCGGCATTACGCTCGACGGCGTGCCGCTCGATCTGCGCAAGATCAAGACTCCGGCGTTCCTGCTGTCGACCCGCGAAGACCATATCGCCCCGTGGCGCTCGACTTACGCCGCCACCCAACTCTATGGCGGCTCGGTCAAATTCGTGCTGTCGGCATCAGGTCATATCGCCGGCGTGGTCAACCCACCCGGCAGCAAATACAGCCATTACCTCAACGAGGCGAACCCGCCGACCGCCGACCAATGGTTTGCCGACGCGACGCAGGCGGCAGATTCCTGGTGGCCGGTCTGGGACCGCTGGATTGCGCAATACGCCGGCGGCGATGTCCCGCCGCGGCAACCGGGTGACGGCAAGCTTGCGGTTATCGAAGACGCGCCGGGTCGTTACGTCACTGTGCGGGCCGAGGAATGACCGCGCAACGAGCGCCAGAATGACCGAAAACCGAGCCGCAGGCCGCGGCCTTCCCACCGTCGAGGTCACTCCCGGCATTGATTCCGCTGACGCCGAGGGTGTGCGCCGATTTTACGTCAACAGCACGGTCCAGCCGTTTGCCTACGACAACGGACCGGAGCCGTACGCGAGCCTCGTCGTCGAAGCGGTCGCGAGTTTTGAGCCGACGTCGGTGCTCGAATTCGGCTGCGGCTCGGGCCGCAATCTCGCACTGCTGCGCAATCTGACACCGGCCCGCCTGACCGGAGTCGACATCAACCCGGCGGCCACCGCATGGGGGCGCGAAAACTTCGGCCTGGAACTGCATGACGGCGACGAGGCATGGCTGCTCGCGCAGGCGGAAAATATTTTCGACATCGTCTATACGGTATCGGTGATCGATCATATTCCGGTTCCCGAGCCCGCGATTGCGGCGCTGGTCCGCGCCGCCGCCGATCTCGTGATCGTCTACGAAATCATGCATGCCGAAACCGGACGGCTCACTCGCGCCGAAGGCGCCGACGGCACCCTGGTTGAGGGTTATCCCTTCTCATATTTCCACGACTATCGCCGACTGTTCGAAACAGCGGGTGCGTGGCTGGTGGCGGACGTGGCATTTCCGGTCGGCCAGACCGGCGTCCTGCCCTTCTACCGCCTGCAGGTCTACGCGAAGTCCGCCGAGTGGCGCCGACATAATCTGGTCCGCAATCTCCTGCTGTGGCGGCCGCCGCGTTAGCCACGGCTACACCGGCGGTGATGCTTGCCGTTGATACTCCGCCGCGAGCCGGCGATAATGCGCCGGCACCCATTTCATGTATTCGACCTCTTCCGGCTTTAGCGCGCGAGAGAAACGCGCCGGAGTGCCCGCCCAGAGATCGCCGGCCTTGACGATCTTGCGTGGCGTCACGACGGCGCCGGCCGCAACCATCGCGCCGCTTTCGACGATTGCGCGATCCATCACGCAGGCTTTCATGCCGACAAACCCACCGGGTTCGATCGTGCAGCCGTGCAATAGCGCCAGATGCCCGACGGCAACCCCCTCCCCGATCAGGCACGGAATATGCTCGCCGCCAGCGACGCCGATGTCGTAGGTGACATGCACGATCGTACCGTCCTGAATGTTCGCGCCGGCGCCGATGCGGATCGGCGCATCGTCGCCGCGAATCACGACGTTGAACCAGATATTGGCATGCGCGCCGATCTCGACATCGCCGATCACCACCACGCCCGGCGCGATGAACGCTGTCGGGTGGATACGCGGCAGGATTTCGCGATACGGCAGGATGACAGGCCCGCTCATCGGGTGAACTCCTCGGCTGAAACGCCGTCAGCCTAGCCTACAGCCGCGGCGGCGGCCGATAAACTCCGCGCCGACCTCCCCGAAAGAGGCGCTGGCAGAGACTGCCGAAGCGTCTAAGATCGCGCGCAACGGCGGCCGGGCGAAAATTAACCGGCCGCGATTGGTGCTAGGGGTTGGGGGAGGAGACGGATGCTGAGCTGGCTTCGTGAATTGAACGCCAAAGAACGCCAGACGATGGGCGCCTGTTTTGGCGGCTGGGCGCTCGATGCGTTCGACGTGCAGATGTACAGCTTCATCATTCCAACCATCATCGGGTTGTGGGGTCTGTCGCGCGGCGAGGCCGGGCTGATCGGCACGGTGACGCTGCTGATTTCGTCACTGGGCGGCTGGTTCTCGGGCACGCTGGCGGACCGCTATGGCCGCGTGAAGATGCTGCAGATCACGGTTCTCTGGTACTCGATCTTCACCTTCCTCTGTGCCTTTGCGCAGAATTTCGAGCAGCTGTTCATCCTGCGGGCGTTGCACGGCTTCGGTTTTGGCGGCGAGTGGGCTGCCGGAGCAGTGCTGATGGGCGAGGTGATCCGTGACAAATATCGCGGCCGCGCCGTCGGTCTCGTGCAAACCGGCTGGGCGGTTGGCTGGGGCGCCTCGGCGCTGGCCTACACGGCGCTCTACTGGTTTCTGCCGGAATGGCTGGCGTGGCGCGTGCTGTTCGGCATCGGGCTGATACCGGCCGTCTTCGTCATCTGGATTCGGCGTCACATCGAGGAGGCGGACATCTACCAGGCGACGCGCAGCGAGAAGGCGCCGGTTGGCGTGTCGCATCTGTTCGCCGCGTTCCGCGGACCGCATCTGTGGACCACCGTCAAGGTAACGCTGATGGTGGCTGGCGCTCAGGGCGGCGGCTATTCCATCGGCATCTGGATGCCAACCTATCTGCGCACCGTCCGCAACCTGTCATCGACCAGCACCGGCGGCTTCCTGCTGGTGCAGATTCTCGGCGCCCTGGCCGGGTTCCTGATCGGCTCATATCTCAGCGACGGGATCGGCCGCAAATGGACCTTCTTCTGGTCGGCAGTCGGCTCGTTCGTGATGGTGCTGCTGTTCCTGCTGCTGCCGCTGAACAACACGGCGCTGTTCTGGCTGGGCATCCCGCTCAACGTGATCCTGCTGATGAAATTTCCGCCGATGGGACCGTTCATGACCGAACTGTTCCCGACGGAGGTGCGCGGCACGGCGCAGGGATTCTGCTACAATGCGGCGCGCGCGCTCGGCTCGTTCTTCCCAACGTTGGTCGGCTTTCTGAGCCAGGTGATGCCGCTCGGCGTCTCGATCGCGGTCTGCAGCGCCACGGCTTTCGGCATCATGATCCTGATGCTGCTGCTGTTACCGGAAACCCGCGGCCGCACGCTCGCGAGCCTCGAACCGCGCGCCGCGACCGGCGAGTAATGGCGGCCGCCGGCCCATGCATTACAGTCTGCGAAAATGAGCGATTTCCGTTGGGATAAAATCTGCGTTATCGTTTCCTGAATGTTGTTCGGCGCCGTCGCCGCGTTGGGAGGAGACCCCTGGAATGAGTGGAAATTACGCACCTCTTAACTGCCTCGCAGGCGTTCGGGTGGTCGATCTGACCCAGTTCGAGGCGGGTCCGACCTGCACCGAGGCAATGGCGTGGCTCGGTGCCGAAGTCGTCAAGATCGAGAACCCGAGCCGCGGCGACCCGGGCCGGCGCATCGCCAGCACCGATGCAAAGGCGAGTGATTCGTTCTACTTCAAGATCCTCAACGCCAACAAGAAATCGGCGACGGTCGATCTCAAGACCCCGCGCGGCATCCAGCTCGTGAAGGACCTGGTCAAAAAGGCCGACGTGTTTATCGAAAACCTCGCGCCCGGCACGATCGAGCGCCTGGGGCTCGGCTATGATGTGCTGAAGGAGATCAACCCCGGCATCATCTACGCCCAGGTCAAGGGCTTTGGCGAAGGGAGCCCTTATGAAAAGAGCCTCGCCTTCGACATGATCGCGCAGGCCGCCGGCGGCACGATGAGCGTCACCGGCGAACCCGGCCAGACGCCCGTCAAACCCGGTTGCACGATCGGCGATACCGGCACCGGCATGGTGATGGCGATCAGCGTCCTCGGCGCGCTCTACGAAAAGAAGGTCAACGGCAAAGGCCGCCGCCTGCAACTGGCGATGCAGGATTCGGTCATGCATTATATCCGCACCTCGTTCGCGGTGATGGCGCAAGGCGGCAACAAGCAGGCGGCGCCGCGCATGGGTGCGCAGAGCACCTCCGGTGCGCCAGCCCCGTGCGGCATCTATCCGTGCAAGCCGGGCGGCTACAACGACTACGTCTATATCTTTTGCAGCCGCGCCAACCCCGAGCATTGGGACCGCCTGTTGAAGGTCATCGGCCGCGAAGATCTGATCGGCGACGCGCGCTTCGCGACCAATGAGGAGCGCAACAAGAACGAAGGCTTCATCAACGAAATCCTCACGGAGTGGACCAAGAACCACACCAAGGAAGAGGCGATGCAGATCATCGGCGCGGCGGGCGTTCCGGCCGGCGCGGTGCACGACACGCTCGAACTGCAGAACGACGAGAGCTTCGAAAAGCGTGGCATCATGCAGGTCATGAAGCATCCCGACGGCGACTGGAAATGCGAGGCCTGGCCGGTCCGCTTCGATGGCAAGCCGCCAGAGCTTAAGCCATCGCCCAAGCTCGGCCAGCACACCGACGAAGTGTTCGCCAGTTGGCTCCAGATGGGCGAAGGCGACATCAAGGCATTGCGTGCCGAGAAGATTATCGGCAACTAGGCGCGACCAGGACAAAACGGCCCGCGAAAGCGGGCCGTTTCTGTTTTGCCGGTGGTGTCATTTGTTTTACCAGTGGTGTCATTGCGAGGAGCGCAGCGACGCGGCAATCCCAACTCGGGTGCGCACCATGCCCGAGATTGCTTCGTCGCTACGCTCCTCGCAATGACAGAAGAAATTCAGTGGGAGACGTTGAGATGGCGCAGCTAAATGGTTCGGAAATCCTGGCGAAATGCCTGAAGGCCGAAGGCGTCGAAGATGTGTTCTACATCATGGGCGGCCCGATGCTGCACGCCGAGGCAAAGTGCATCCAGGAAGGCATCCGGATGATCGACGTTCGCCACGAGCAGGCGGCGGCATTTTCGGCGCAGGCCTATAGCCGGCTGCGGCAGAAGCCCGGCGTGTGCATGGCGGCCTCCGGCCCCGCTGCGATCAACCTGTCGACCGGCCTTGCCAACGCGCTGATCGATTGCTGCCCAGTGATCGGATTTGGCGGTTCCAGCCCGATCAGCCAGTTCGGCCGTCAGGTCTTTCAGGAAATCGACCAGATGGCGATCATGCGCGGCTGCGTGAAATACGCCGACCGCATACACAACGTTAAACGCATCCCGCAGCAGATTAATTTCGCCTTCCAGAAGGCGATGACCGGCAAGCCCGGACCCGTCTATCTCGATTGGCCGGGCGACATCCTCTACCAGAAGGTCGAGGAGAGCGAAGTCGATTGGAGCTATGCCGGCCGCAAGATCGTCGGCGCCCGTCCCTTTGCCGAGCCCAAGGCGATCAATGCCCTGGTCGATGCGATCAACAAGGCGGAGCGGCCGATCATCGCGTCGGGTGGCGGCGTGATCTGGTCGCAGGCCTGGAACGAGATGCGCCAGTTTGTCGAAAAGGCGGGCATTCCGTTCTACACGACCCCGCAGGGCCGTGGCGTCGTGCCCGACGATCATCCGTACTCGTACCTGACGATGCGCTCGACCGCGTTCCGCGATGCCGACCTGATCATCGTGCTCGGCACTCGCATGAACTACATCATCGGCCACGCCGCACCGCCGCGCTTTGGCGCCAACGCCAAGATCGCGCGCATCGAGATCGACGCCGAAGAACTTGGCATGTCGGCGCGCGGTGTCGATATTCCAATCGTCGGCGACTGTAAGTCGGTGTTGCAGCAGTTGATCGACGCGATCGGCCCAAAGACCGCCGATCGGTTCACGGGTTGGCGGAAGAAGCTGGCCGATGGCGAAGCGGCCAAGCGCTCAGGCCCGGGCGGCAACTATCCGACCGATGGCGACATCCACCCGATCCGCCTGCTCGAAGAGGTCAAGAACTTCATGAACCGTGACGCGATCCTCGTCGTGGACGGTCAGGAGACCTTGAATTTCGGGCGCCAGACGATGCCGACGTTCGAGCCGGGTCATCGCCTCAATTCCGGGCCCTTCGGCACGATGGGCGTCGGGCTGCCGTTCGCGGTCGGCGCCAAGGTGGCAAAGCCGAACACGCAGGTCATCTGCTGCCACGGTGACGGCTCGTTCGGCCTCAACGCGATGGAACTCGACACGGCGGTGCGCCACAAGATCCCGATCCTCGTGGTGATCAGCCTCAATGGCGGCTGGACCGCGGACCCGGAGCGCAACAAGCCCGGCCGTGATCTCGGCTACACCCGCTACGACAAGATGGCGGAAGGCCTCGGCTGCTACGGCGAGTATGTCGAAAAGCCGGAAGACATCCGCGGCGCTTTGGAACGCGCTCAGAAAAAAGTCGATGACGGCATGGTCGCCCTCGTCAACGTCAAGACCGACTATCGCGCCCGCGCCGGCACGGTACAGTTCTCCGATTATTCGACCTGAGGTTCATACACACGCGACAACGCGGGAGGCGGCTTCGGCCGCCTCTTTTTTAGCGGTTCTCATCGATGTTCTGCTGGATCAACCAGCGGCCATCTTCGGCGCAGGTCACGACATAATCTTCGCTGACATTATTCTGGATGATCGGCGAGCGGCCGTAACTCTTTACCAGCATCGAATAAACGATACGGATCGTCGCGTTGTCGGCATTACGCTCGATGACGGCGGCGCTGTCCATTGTCAGCCGCACTTGTTCCCAGGTGGTGAACCGCGCTCGTCGTTCGGCGATTTTATCGGCCTTGGTGCGGACCGTGCCGGTCGACAGGTCACGGTAGACTCCGTCACCGCTCCATTGCGCGGCGTAGAGATCGATATTCCGCGTGTTGATCGCCTGATACAGCAGCTTGACCGGCTGGATTACCCGCTCATCGGCGTTGCCGCCGCACCGTAGCGCGGCGCGCAATGGCAACGGGGGGATGGCCGTCGTCGTCTTTGCTTCGGTTTCATTCTGAAGCGGTGGGGCTGGCGGCGGCGTCAGGCGCTGCATGCGATTGTGCGCCAGCCCGGCAAAGCGGCCCTGCGGGTATTGCCGCAGATATTCTTCGAAATCCGCAGGGTTGCTGCTGCTCGATATCGATTGCCAGAACAGCATTTCGGCATCCACAGCAGCGGGTGGAGCCGGCGCGGGCGTTGGCGCTGCTGGCGCCGGAGGCGGCTGGATCGGTACGGCGACTGGCGGCGCGACGATATTGGTTGCGACGGTGGGACCTTCGTTCCGTGCCGGCGTCTGACGCTCGCCGACAAACCATACGAACCCCGCCACAGCCGCTGCGACAACCAGCACGGCGCCACCCGCAAGCACCACCCGGTTTCCCGTTCGTGGCCGCGGCGCGTCGGTAGCGCCCTTCCCTGCCTCGGACTGTTTACGGCCGTCATCCCGCCCGAGAATGCCATCCACGGCACGGATCAGGCGCGCCATATGGATATCGAAATCCTGCCCGGAATCGATTTGCGCGGCATTGCGATAGGCAAAATCCTTGAGTGAGTCGGGAAGCTGATCGGCAATCGGCATGGTCGCGCCGAGCACCAGCACCGGGATTAGCGGAGCACCATTGCGAAGCGCGCCTTCGATTTCGAGGCGCACCGGGTCTGCCTCGTTGCTGAGCCGGTTTTGCGTTTCCGATGGCCCGACCCAGCGCGGCCCGACAATCGCCAGCACGACATCGCTGGCATTGAGCATCTGATTGATGTGCTTGCGGAAATCGACGCCTGCGGGAATGTTGTCGATGTCGCGAAACACCGCCTCCCGCCCGTAATGGCCGACCAGCCGGTCAAAGATGCGTCCGCTGATGACGCCGGAATCGTCGCGGCGATAGGAAATCGTGATGTGCGGCGTGGATTGCACCCGAACGCTCCCGCGCTGCGGCCGATATTCTGTTGCCGGCCGGGACTATCGTATCATGGCGTCGACCAGCGAGCGCGAGGTGACACGCAATGAGCGGCGACATGGCGGCGGACCCGCCGGAGGCGGTGGAATTGCAGCGCGTCGCCGATTGGCGCATCCGGAAAACCGGCGAAAACCCGGCGGACCGGCAAAGTGCCACCGCCGCCACGCTGTTGCAAAACCTTGCCGATGATCTGCGGCGCCTGCGCGGTGGCCCGGTCTACATGGAGTACACGGCACTACTGAACTGGCTCGGCGAATTCGACGTCATGGACGATTTCGCCGAACGGGCCAATCATTACCGCGCCGCAATCGGGGTCGAGCATTTTCCGGAAACCGGCGAGGCCTATCTGAACGCCTTGATCACTCTCGCCAGAGATGCGGCCGGTATCGCGCTGTAACGCCGGCCCCCTGCAACAATCCCCTGCAACACCAGCCCCCTGCCCGATTTCGACCTATGCAAAGGCCCGGCGAATGCGGCCCCAATCTTCGATCGAGTGTTCCTGGCCCGGCACGATCTGTATCGCGATTTCGCTATAGCCCGCCGCCGCGAGGTCGGCGATCCGCTGCTTGATCTCTTTTTCCGGCGCCGCAAAGGTCGTCAGCCGAATCAAATCGGCGGTGATGAAGGGCCGCTCCTCCGGCTTGACGAACATCAGATGCCCGCGATGATTTTCGAGATAAGGCGCGCCTTGCGGCCGGAACCCGCGCGCCACCTCGATATACCCGGCCAGCGCCTCGGCGACCGCCGGCGGCAATGACGCCATCGGCGGTAGCCCCATCAGCGCCGCATCCGCGGCACGGTGCAGCAGCATCGCCGCCCGCGGGCCGGCCTGTGCGATTGCGCGGGGTGAATCCGCCGGTTCGTGCTCCTCAAGGATGACGCCGCCGGTCAACACAACCGCATCGAGCGCGGCTGCGTCATGCCCGGCCGTCGCCCACAGACCCCGCATTTCCTCCAGCGCCGCAATCCCGCCGGCGACATCAGCGGTTGTTGTGATCCATCCAGCACCGAGCTTTGCGGTCAGTCGCCGCGCCCGCGGCCCGGTGGCGGCGATGTACAGTCCCACAGGATCGCGCGTGTTGATCAGCCCGAGTTCCGGGTTCAGCAGGCGAATGAGGCGGCGTTTGCCCTCAAGCACCGCCTCGACCGTCTCTTCACGCAGCAACGCCGTGACCTGGCCGATATATTCTTCCATGTCGGCCAGCTTCACCGCGCCGAGGCCCATCGCCCGCCGCCCGGTAAAACCGGTGCCGACGCCGAAATCGATCCTCCCCGGCGCCAGCTTGTTGAGCGAGGCAAAGGCATTGGCCGCCACCGCCGCAATGCGGTTCGACGGGATCAGGACACCAGTCGCAAGCCGGATGCGGGTGGTTTTCATCGCCGCCGCGGCCATCGCGACAAACGGATCGGCGCTCAGCATCTGCGTGTCGTAGAACCACGCTCGGCTAAAACCGAGCTCCTCGGCCCGGCGCACGACCCGCCAGGAATCGGCGTCGGTTGGTATCGCGATCGCAAAGCGCATCAGGGGTTCTCCCGGCGGCGACGAACTGCCGGGATTTCACCACAGAGGCACTGAGGCCGTGAGAAAAGAATTTACGCGAAGGTGACGGAGGATATTCAAGGGGCGCAACGGCGACTTCTGGCGCCCTCGCGTATCCTGGATGACCTCTGCGTTGAAATGACCGCGCTGCGCGCCGCGTCAACGTTTCGAGAACTGGAAGCTGCGGCGGGCTTTGGCCTTGCCGTACTTCTTGCGCTCAACAACGCGGCTGTCACGGGTCAGAAAGCCCCCATGTTTGAGGACCGGCCGCAACCCCGGCTCATAAAAGGTCAGCGCCTTGCTGATACCGTGCCGCACCGCGCCGGCCTGCCCCGAGAGGCCGCCGCCTTTGACGGTGCACACAACGTCGAATTGGCCAAGCCGATCAGCGACGACAAATGGCTGGTTCAGCAGCATGCGCAGCACCGGGCGCGCAAAATATACCGGACTGTCGCGCCCGTTGACCTCGATCTTGCCGTTGCCCGGCTTGATCCAGACGCGGGCAACCGCATTCTTGCGCTTGCCCGTGGCATAAGAGCGGCCGAATTCGTCGCGTATCGGCTGCACGTCCTCCGGCACTGGCGCCATTGTCGGCGATGCTGTGGGGGCTGTTGCCGGCCGCGTCGCCGAGGCCAGCGCCTGCCGCAAGCTGCCGAGCCCTTGGAATGTTTGCGGGCCGCGCTGCGCTCCCGGGCGTTCTTGCGGTTGGTCGGCCGCGTTTTCCGGCGCGTCGTCGTCAGCCATCTATCACGCCCTCACATTTTTGCGATTCATCGCGGCAATATCGACCTGCATCGGCTGCTGTGCCGCATGCGGATGCTCCGGCCCGGCGTAGACGCGCAGATTGCGCATTACCCGCCGGCCGAGCGGGCCGCGCGGGATCATCCGCTCGACCGCCTTTTCGATCACCCGCTCCGGATGCCTGCCGGACAGGATCGCGCCTTTGCTGCGCCCCTTGATCCCGCCGGGGAAACCGGTGTGCCAGTAAAAGATGTCGTCGGCGCGCTTGTTGCCGGTCAGCTGCACCTTTTCGGCGTTGACGACAACGACGTGGTCGCCGCAATCCATATGCGGCGTGTAAGACGGCTTGTGCTTGCCGCGCAGCCGCATCGCAATCAGCGATGCGAGCCGGCCGAGCACCAGCCCCTCGGCATTGATCAGCAGCCAGTTCTTCTGGATGTCCGACGGTCTGGCAGAAAATGTTTTCATCTATGGAGTCCGAATGCGCCGGTATCCGAATATGCCGGTGACCGAATGTTTCGGACCGGCCTACCGCAGCCGTGTCGTTTAGGCAATCGACGCACCAAGGTCAAGCGAAAACCGTTATGGAACAAAGCGGTTCATGGTGAGGTATTATAATACCTCATTACCGATCGAACAACCGGGTTGCTGCGCAGCGTGCCCAGAGTTCACACTTTTCGCGACGTAATTCGGTGGAGGCGGCGATGAAGGCGGGGGCGATGATGAAGGCGGCTGCAAGACCGAACAATGACGAGACTCTGTTGCGGGAAACGCTGGCTGACGGGGTATTGAGGCTGACACTTAACCGCCCGACGGCCCGCAACGCGCTGTCGGTCGGGCTGATGGGCGAACTGAGCAAGGCGCTCGATCGTGCCGCTGCCAATAAGGCCGCCCGCGTCGTCGTCATTGCCGGCGCCGGGCCGGCATTCTGCGCCGGACATGATCTGCGCGAAATGCGCGAGGACACCAGCCGCGACTACTATCAGCGCGTTTTTGCCCAGTGCAGCGCGCTGATGCAGCAGATTGTGCATCTGCCGAAACCGGTCATCGCCGAGGTGCACGGCATCGCCACAGCGGCTGGCTGCCAGTTGGTCGCGACCTGCGACCTCGCGGTGGCAGCCGCGGATGCGCGATTTGCGACGCCCGGAGTCAATATCGGGCTGTTCTGCTCGACGCCGATGGTGGCGCTGACCCGCGCTGTCGGACGCAAGGCCGCGAT
Source organism: Allostellaceae bacterium (assembly GCA_036268425.1). Taxonomy (GTDB): domain Bacteria; phylum Pseudomonadota; class Alphaproteobacteria; order ATCC43930; family CGMCC-115725; genus DATARH01. The sequence continues at coordinate 136,769 of DATAUE010000149.1, read as the reverse complement.
GGAAATGCTGCTGACCGGCGACCTGATCGACGCCGCAACGGCAAAATCGATTGGGCTCGTCAATCGCGTCGTGCCGGCCGCCGAGCTTACCGCGGCGAGCATGGCGCTTGCCTTGCAGATCGCCGGAAAGTCGGCGTTGTCGCTGGCGATCGGCAAGGAGGCCTTCTACCGGCAGGCCGAATGCGATCTGGCCGGAGCTTATAACTACGCCGCCGAGGCAATGACCACCAACATGTTGGCGCGCGATGCGGCGGAAGGTATTGACGCCTTTCTCGCCAAGCGACCGCCGGTCTGGCAGGACGCGTGATACCGGCCTGAAACCGCAGAGCCGTTGCTTTGACGGTCGTATCGGTTGCCGTCACCGGCAGCGGATAGGAAACTGACGAGAAACCTAACGTCTGGAGTAGACTGAGTGACGGTGTTTGGCGGCACGCTGTCGACGTTCCCGAATTTCCTCCTTTATTTCGTTCTTGGCGGCGGGTTGATCGCGCTGTTTCTGGCGCTGTATGCGAACCTGACGCCGCAGCGCGATATCGCGCTGATCCGCGCCGGCAACAACGCCGCGGCGATCGCCCTGGTCGGTGGGCTGCTCGGGTTTGTCGTGCCGCTCGCCAGCGTGATTGCGCACAGCGCCGCCTTGATCGATCTGCTGGTATGGGGCGTCGTCGCCCTGTTTATCCAACTCGGTGGATTTTATGCCGCCCGCATGGTGCTGCCGCACCTGCCGCGCGCCATTGAAGACGGCAATGTCGCCGATGCGATTTTTCTGGCGGGATTGTCTCTGGCATTGGGGCTGCTCGACGCCGCCTGCATGGCCGGATAAGGCGATGGATGACGGTCGGCGCCGGCGATCCAACATTGTCGCCCTGACGATGATCGGCGTGCCGGTCGGCGCCATCGCCCTCGCCGATGCGTTTCCGCCACACGCGGTGCAGCGCAATCTTTATCTCGACCGCGCGGCCTGCGAGCGGGATTACAGCGCAGCACAATGCCAGCGCGGCGGCACCGGCGGGTCGTTTGGCATCTCCAGCTCCTGGCACGGGCCGTATTACAGCACGGACCGGACCACGGCGGCCGCCAGTGACCCCGGACCGGGCCGCACCGGCCAGATCACTCGCACTGAGATCAGTAGCCGCGGCGGTTTTGGCGCCTTTGGCCGCGTTGCGCGTGGGATCGGATAGGACATGCGGCGTGAAACCCTGGTCCCGCGCCTTGATTGGCCGGCCAAGGTCGAGGCGCTTGGATTCGATTTCCACACCTCGGAAGACAACACCCCATACTGGTGGGAAGCCGCGTGCTACGCGTTTTCAGCCGACGAGATCGACAGGCTCGAAGAGGCCAGCGAAACGCTGCACGCGCTTTGCCTCGAGGCTGTCGATCGGATCGTCGCGACCGGCGACTACCAGCGGCTACAGATCCCCGATTCTTATTGCGACTGGGTCGGCCAATCATGGCGGCGTCGCGATCCCGATCTTTACGGGCGCTTCGATCTGGCGTTCGACGGCAGGAACCCACCGAAACTGCTCGAATACAACGCCGATACCCCGACCGCGCTGCTCGAAGCAGCGGTCGTGCAATGGCATTGGCTGGAAGAGGTAAAGCCCGGCTGCGACCAGTTCAATTCCGTCCATGAAAAGCTGATCGCCGCCTGGAGTGACCTCCGCCGGCAGCATCCGGATACAGCCCGCCTTTACCTGGCCGGCGTGCTCGACGAACTGGAAGACCGGCGTACGCTCGAATACATGCGTGATGTGTGCGCCCAGGGCGGCTGGCCGACTGAGCTGCTCGACATCGCCCGGATCGGCTGGAACGGCGCCTGTTTCACCGATATGGCCGAGCGGCCGATGACCGCGCTGTTCAAGCTCTACCCTTGGGAGTGGCTGCTGCGCGAGCGTTTCGGCGCCAATCTGCGGAGCGACTGCGCCGCCTTTATCGAGCCCCCTTGGAAGATGCTGCTGTCGAACAAGGCGATCCTGCCGGTGTTGTGGGAGATGTTTCCGAACCACCCGAACCTGCTGCCGGCATCATTCTCCCGGTACCAGATCGAAGGGGCCTGCATCGAAAAGCCGATTCACGGTCGCGAGGGCGCCGATATCCGCCCACTGCGCAGCGGCCAAGCCGGCAGCGGCCGACGCGGACGGGTCTATCAGGCGACCTTCACACTGCCGGTCTTCGACCATATGCACGCGGTTATCGGCTCCTGGATTATCGCCGGGAAGGCCGCCGGCATCGGCATGCGCGAAGACCGCAGCGCCGTTACCACCAACCTCAGCCGCTTCGTGCCGCATTATTTCCGGTGACCGTTCGGCACCGCCTTTCACAATCGGTGCGGCCGCACCGAGGGCTCCGGACGAATTGACAAGGCCGGCGAGCGCCGCTCAACTGCCCACTGCAACATCATAGGAAGGGCGGCATCATGGGCATGCTGGATGGACGCGTCGCGATTTGCACCGGCTCGGGCCGCGGGGTCGGCGGCGAGGTCGCCAAATTGATGGCGGCGAACGGCGCCAAGGTGGTCGTCAACGATCCCGGCACCAGCGGCAGCGGCGAAGGCACCGACGCGACGCCGGCACAGCAACTCGTCGACGAGATCAAGGCTGCTGGCGGTGAGGCCGTCGCCAATTACGGCTACGTCAACAAATTCGACGACTGCCTCCAGATGGTGCAGCAGGCGCGCGACACGTTCGGCGGGCTGCATATCGTGTTCAACGCCGCCGGCATCCTGCGCGACAAGATGTTCCACAACATGTTCCCGGAGGACTGGCAGGCGGTCATCGATGTTCACATGACCGGGCATTTCAATATCAATCGGGCAGCAATCAACCTGTTCCGCGAGCAGAATTACGGCCGCCTGATCCTGGTGTCGTCGACCTCGGGCCTACTCGGCAATGTCGGGCAGGCGAATTACGGCTCGGCCAAGTTCGGTGTCGTCGCGCTGGCGCGCATCATCGCGATGGAGAACCAGTCGCGCGGCATCACCGCCAACGTCATTGCGCCCTCTGCCGACACCCGCATGACCCGCTCGGTGCCCACCCCGAAAGACCCCAACGCCGCCGCCACGCGCGAAGAACGCCTGCGCCGCAGCCGCGCCGACTCGATCGCGCCGCTTTGCGTGTTTCTCGCCTCTGAGCAGTCGAGCTACGTCAACGGCCAGGTATTTCATCAGCGCGCCGGCGAACTCTCGCTGTACGGCCATATGCGCCCGGTACGGATGGTGCACCGCAACGGCGGCTGGAGCCCGGAGACGATCGCCGAGGTGGCGATGCCGTCGCTCGCCAACGGCTTCACCTCGCTCGACTCGCGCAATACCCATGCCGGCCTGCCGATGGAATAGCGCGCTGGCGCGATCGGCCTATTGCGCGTAATGGCCTATTGCGGCGCGATAACCGGCAGCGCCGGCGTCGGCGGGTTAATGACCTGCGGCGTAACGATGCTCGGCACCTGCGTCGCCGGAACATGGAAGCTCGCCGAGAACGGCACGTTGGCGTAATATTGCTGGGCAAAGCTTGATGCAGCCGCAACCGCGGTCTGCGGCACATACACCACATCGAAGGATTTGAGCAGCGGGTCGTCCAGGTTCGGCCCGCCGCTGATGCCGCCCAACGAGGGACCGGCCTTCGCCGTATAGGTGCGAACCGTGCTGCCGGCATCATGCCGCATGATCAGGATGTCGCTGGTCTTGGCCCCGGTTTTAACGCCGCCGGCCTGCGCCAATGCCCGCTCCAGGGTCAGGGGGATATCGCTGCGGATCAGGCCAGGGCGGTTGACCCAGCCATCGACATAGATGATCTCCGGCGCAAACCGGCGCACCGTGATCGACAGGTCCGGCGCCTTCAACAGCTTGGCATAGCTCGCCTTGAGCCGTTCCGTCGCCTCTGGTACGGTCAGCCCGCCGATTTGCACGCTGCCGATTGCTTTTGGTGCGACGGTGCCGTCCATCCCGACCGTCACGCGGTCGTTATAGTCCGCCGCGAACGGTAGCCGAATTTCGAACACGTCGCCCGCCGTCAACGTATGCTCGGGTGTCGGCGGCACCCCGCCCGGCACCACCCCTGGCGCCTGCAACCGCTGCCCTGTCGGGCGACATGCCGCGACCAGCAACATCACGCCGATCAGGCAAGGCCGCCAAAGGGTCACTGCTGCTCCGCCCGCTCCACGCCGTGCAAATTGGCGGACCACGGCAACGCCGACCGGCACCAGATCTGCCGCACCGGCCCCGGCAGTTCGGCGCGCTGATCAAGGCCGCCGACGCGCAATCCATAAGTGGACGGATTGGGGTCCGTTGATGTGGCGTAAAGCGGCGTGCCGCAATCAGGACAAAACCCGTGCGCCCGCTTGTTCCCGCTCTCCGCGGTCTTGATGTAGATTTTCGGTGTGCCGCTCTTCAGCACAAAGCTGCCGGGGAGGCTCGCGACGTTGGTGCGAAACGCGGTGCCGGTCAGCCGCTGGCAATCGGTGCAATGGCACACCCTGACGCTGGCCGGATCGATCTCCGCCTCGTAGCGGATATTGCCGCAATGGCACTGCCCGGTGACTTTCATATCGACGATGCACTTGGTTATGTAAAAACGCGCTAGCTTGGCGATCCGCTCTCAGTCTTCGTGCTCACCGGACGATTTAGCTTCTTGTGCCTGGGCGGGGGATCTCGTGGGCCGACCTTCGGCTGACGATGCTGAAGACCTATTGAGGGTGCTCGCCCACTCGCTAACTCGTTCTGACGCTTTGCGAACGTCGCGAATAAACCAGCCAGGCGGCAGTTTCGGCTCGTCAGGCATAGCGGCGTCCTCCTTTAGCTGATGGAAGGCTAACGTTTCACTGAGTAGAATCTGCTCTGCTAGATTTTGCAACGCGCTTAAAATCACATGAATACTTTGGGGATCGAGCGCTATGTCCCAGGAAAACGAACAGTTGCTGCATCTTCAGGCCGGTCCCGAATTGATCTTCGGTTTAATCGCACCGATTGGTGTCGATCTTGATCTCATCATCGAGGTTTTAGAACAGACCCTTAGGGAGATGGATTATCGCGTTCTCCTGGTGAGATTGACCCAACTCATGCGGGAAGTTCCGGTCGGACTATCTTTGGAAAACACGCCCTACATCAAATCTTTCCAAGACCGGATCAGATACGCGAATGAGGTCCGTCGGCAACTCGGCAATGAAGCCCTCGGTGTGCTCGCGGTGAGTGCGATTCGGGCGTTCCGAGCCGAGGAAGGCAAACGAGAGCGGACTGCAGCACTTGATAGCGTCACCGGCGCCTCAGTCGGCGAGCGATCCGCTACTGGGCTCGACGAGGAACTCCCTCTAGCCAACCAAGCCTACATCGTCCGCCAGCTTAAGAGACAAGAAGAGGTAGAGATTTTGCGTGGCGTATATGGACGACAGTTTGTTCTGATCGGCGGATATGCCCCTCAACAATGGAGAACACGACGGATCGAAGAGCGAGAACGACAGTCGCTCGGCGGCTTAATCTCGAATATAGAGGCCAGCAAGGCCGCCTTAGAGTTGGTAATGCAGGATTCAAAAGAAAAGCTTGAGGAGCATGGCCAGAATGTTGGCGACGCATTTCCTCTGGCAGACGTATTTGTCGATGCAACCTCTCGTCAGGTCTGCGAACCGATGATTCGCAGATTTATCAACTTGCTTTTTGGTAGTAACGAAGTCACGCCAATGCACGACGAGTATGGCATGTACCTAGCGAAAAGCGTGTCATTGCGTTCATCTGATTTGTCAAGGCAGGTCGGAGCTGCGATCTTCCGTCAAACAGGCGAAGTTGTAACGTTGGGATGCAACGAAGTACCTAAGGCTGGCGGCGGGACTTATTGGAGCGGTGATTCCAGAGACGCACGAGACTTTGTTGAAGGTCATGATCCCAACGAACTCAGGAAGATCGAGCTTTTGGTGGATCTTCTCGACCGCCTTAAACAAGGAGGGCATCTTTCGCCCAATCTCGCGCATATTAAAAACTCAAATGAAATCGGAAAGTTATTGTTGGCCGAAAACAACCAGAACTCGGTCAAGGACTCTCGTATGATGGACATAATCGAGTTTGGAAGAATTATACATGCAGAAATGTCGGCGATATGCGATGCATCTCGAAAAGGAATCTCGATAGATCGCGGAATACTGTACTGCACGACGTTCCCTTGCCATATCTGCGCGAAACATATAGTAGCCTCAGGAATCAAGGAGGTCGTTTACTTAGAGCCCTATCCAAAAAGCTATGCATCTGAGTTACACGGCGACTCGATATCGGTTGATCCAACTGAAAGGACAGAACGTGTAGTATTCCGAGCATTTATTGGCGTGTCGCCATACAGATATCGTGATCTCTTTGAGAAAGGGAAGCGAAAATACTCAGGCGGGTCGGTACAAAAATGGAATAAGGGAAGCCGACGGCCAATGATTGAAGTGTACTTCCCTTCATATTTTCAGGCAGAAGCACACGTTGTTAGTCAGGTGAGATCTAAACTAGAAAAACTTATCACCGAGCACAGTGATCAGAAAGCTCCAGCATCTTGACGCAGAACACGCCTTAAAACGCGCCCATGCCGAAGATGCCGTCCACCGGGTCGAGCGTGGTGATGACGCGCTTGCCGATCAGTTCGCGCAGTGTTTCCGAGGTTCCGCCGCCTAGCGAGCCGTAGCGGGCGCCGCGGTAGAAGCGCGACACCGGGTACTCGTCGGTAAAGCCGTAGCCGCCATGCACCTGGATCGCCTCGCTGGTGACGCGCAAGGACATCTCGTTGACCGTCACCTTAGCGGCAGCCGCGAGATACGGGTCGGGGAACGGGTTGGCGGTGGCGCAGGCGCGGTAAAGGATGCTGCGGCTGGCTTCGATGTCGCGATACATCTCGGCGATCTTCCAGCGCATTCCCTGGAAATCGCCGATCGGCCGGCCGAATGCGTTGCGCTCCTTGACGTATTTGACTGCTTCCTCGAAGGCGCCCTCGGCGAGGCCGAGCGAAATGCTGGGGTTCAGGCAGCGCTGCGTGTTAAAGGCCCCCAGCAGCTTGCGGAACCCGTCTTCGAGCACGAGGTTTTCCGGCGGCAACTCGACATCCTCAAAGCGGATTTCGTGCAGGTTTTCGCCGCCCATCGTGTGGTAGGTGCCGGTGACAGTAAACCCGGGCGTGCCTTTCTCGACCAGCACGCAGCCGATCCCCTCGCGCCCCGGCTTTTTGTCGACACGGGTGAAGACGACGAACATGCCGGCTTCCTCGGCACGGCTGATCAAGGTCTTGACCCCGTTGAGCCGCAGCTTGTTGCCGACATGGTCGGTGTTGGTCTTGTAGTTGGCGACATCGGTGCCGGCATCCGGCTCGGTCATGCAGATCGCGAGAATGCATTCGCCGCTGCACACCGCCGGCAGGATGCGCTGCTTGATCGCCTCGGGCGCATAATGCGAGATGATCCGGGTCTGCGCCCCGACCTCGCCGAGCACCGCCATTGCGGTGACGTAACAGGCCTTGGCGATCTCCTCGAGCACCAGCGCGGTGTCGAACACCGGCAATCCAAGGCCGCCATATTCCTCCGGCACCGCCATGCCGAGCACACCAAGCTTGGCGAGGGACCGCATGTTCTCCCACGGGAAGGTGCCGTCCATGTATTGCAGCGCGCGGTCGCGAAACTCGCTTTGCGCGAGGTCGCGGATCGTATGGACGAACTGGCGCTGCTCGTCGGTCAGGGCTGAAAACACCGGCGTCTCCTCACAAGGCAACGTCGGATTATGGCGGAGCGCCCCACTCCCAGTCGAGCAGGCGCTCGATGTCGCGGCGCAGCAAATCGTGCATGCCGGTCAATCCAAGTCGATCCATCGCCCCGTCCCAGGCCGCGGCGGCATGTTGCAGCGGCCCCATTACCGGGCCGTCGCCGAGCCGGTCGAGCCACGACGACAGGTCGCGCGATGCAAAAATCGCCAGCACCAACGTTCCGACGAGGCTGAGCGCCAGCACCTGACGCGATGAGCCGCCGTGCCGCCGCAGCGGCAGCGGGATAGCGTCAGGCGTCGATGCCGGCGCCAGGAGCACAGGGGCTTTGCGGAGTTCGCGTTCCAGCACGACCACCGGTCGGCCCTAGAACCGGAAATAGATGAAAGGCGCCACGCCCTCAGGGCCAAGCGCGTTGATTGCCGCGACGACAATGCCGGCGGTGGCGCCCAGCCCCCAGGCCGGGAGCCGCGCGGCCAGCCCGACGCTCCGCTCGAACAGCGCCGGCGGCGTGAACTGACCGGCGAGGCCGATCGCAATCAGTGCGACCGTAAAGGGCTTGGCCTGCTGTACCCCGTCATGCCAGCCAGCGCCGAACCCTGCGAGATACAGCCGCGCCACCTCGAAATCTTCAGCCCGGAAGAAAATCCAGGCGAGGCATACAAAATGAAACACGACAAATGTCGCGACCAGTTTTGCCAGCGGGCTTTGCGCCCGCCGCCCGATCAGCGGTTCGAGCATGCGCTCGATCGCGAGACCGCCGCCATGCAGCGCGCCCCACGCGACGAACTTCCATCCGGCGCCATGCCAGATGCCGCCCAGCAGCATCGTCAGCATCAGATTGCGATAGGTCGCGAGCCGGCCGTGACGGTTGCCGCCGAGCGGCTTGTACAGATAGTCGCGCAGCCAGCCCGACAGCGAAATATGCCAACGCTGCCAGAACTCGCGCAGGCGCTGCGAGCGGTAGGGCTGGTTGAAGTTCGCGGGAAAACGAAATCCCAGCAACGCCGCCAGCGCGATCGCCATGTCGCTATACGCGCTGAAATCGCAGTATATCTGCACAGCATAGCCATAGGTCGCGAGCAGCAGGTCAGGGCCGCCATAGCTGGTCGGCGACGCGAAAACCGGGTCGACCAGCCCGGTTGCGAGATAGGTCGCGACGACAACCTTCTTGAACAATCCGCCGAGGATCAGCAACAGCGCCGGCGCAATCGGGATCGGCTCGCGCGACGGCCGCGCCAGCTGCGGCAGGAAATAGGCGGCGCGCACAATCGGTCCGGCAACGAGCTGCGGGAAAAACGACATGTACAACGCCATGTCGAGCGGGTTCCGGCAGACATCTGCGTCACCGCGATAGACATCGGTGACATACGAAATGCCGTGAAAGGTGAAGAACGAGATACCGACCGGCAGCAGGATTTCGAGAAACGGCAACTCGTGCTGCAACCCCAGCAGACGGGCAAGCTGGTTCGCGCTCAACACAAAAAAGTCGAGGTATTTGAAGACACCGAGCAGCCCCAGGTGCAGCGCGATCGCACCGCCGGTGATCAGGCGCCGTCGGCTGCGGTTTTGTGCCACACCAATCGCAAGGCCGGCGAGATAGCTCAGCGTCGTGCTGAATGCGAGCAAAAAGCAGAACCGCCAATCCCACTGGGCGTAAAAATAATAGCTCGCGACGACCAGCACCGCCTTTTTGGCCATGAACCGCGTGTCGAGCGCCGCCATCGCAGCCGCCACGGCCAAAAAAAACAGCAGAAAACCCGAAGTCGGAAACAGCATTCAGTTCAACCGGAGGCTGCGCTCGCAAGTCCGTAGCGAATCGGTTCTATCGGGTGGCCCGATCATCGGCAAGCCGCGCTTTGGCATATGCCGGCAATCGCCCTCCCCGCCGCGCCAAGGCTGCCGTCCGATCAATTCGGTTTGCATCGTTCGTGTCTAATCATCAGTATTCGCCACGTTTTCGGGGGTCGGCGGTTGTGGGGAGTAGATGCCGTGCGGGGAATCGGTCGGCTGTGTGGCGCCGGGCGCCGCGGCCTTTGTGCGGCATTTGTCATCGTTCTGCTCGGCGTCAATGCCCCTGTCGTACGCGCCCAGGAGGCCTCCACCCCGACAACGATCGCGGTGTTCGGTGACAGCCAGGCGCAAGGGCTGTCGATGGGGCTGCAGCGGGTGCTGATCGAAGACCCGCACTATCGCGTCCTGAACCGCACCCATCCCGGCGCCGCGCTGGTGCATGGCGAAAACGAGTGGCTCGGACCGGCGGAACGGTTCACATCGCATGAAAAAGCCGATATCGCCGTTGTGATGTTCGGCGCCAACGACCGCCTCGACATGCGCGACGATCACGGCACCTACCTGCACTTCCGCACCGATGAGTGGCGCGCCGCCTATGCCGCGCGCGCCGACAAGATCCTGACCCTTCTGACCGGCGCCGGGCTCAAGGTTATCTGGTGCGGCAACCCGATCGCCCGCAGCGGCACCTATTCCGCCGATATGAGTTACATCAACGACATCTACGCCGCCGAAACGGCGCGGTTTGGTGCGCAGTTCGTGCCGCTATGGTCGGTCGTGACAAACGACCAAGGCGAGTTCACCGCATACGGCAAGGACCGTAACGGCACAACGCAGCGGCTGCGCACCGATGACGGCATCCACTTCACCGCCGCCGGCTACGAGCTGATCGCCGAAAAACTCGTCAATCTGCTATCGACCGCCGCTGCAAATACTCCTCCGCATTGAGCGGCGTTCGATACCGCAGGATGGCCGTCCGCTTCCTCCACCTCGCGCTCGGCGCGCTCCTCACCCTGGCCGCGCCCGAACCGGCTCCGGCGGCCGATGCGCAATCGACGAACGCATCCAGGCTTTCCGGAACCGGCGCCCTGCAGCCGTTCTTTCTGGCCCTGACAGCGCTTGACCGGCACCGCGCGACGCATCCGTTGCGGATCATGCAGATCGGCGACAGCCATACCGCCAACGACAGTTTCAGCGGACGGTTGCGCGAGCGGCTGCAGGCGCGGTTCGGTGCCGCCGGGCGCGGCTGGCTGCCGGCCGGCATCCCATTCAAATACTACCGGCCCGCGCTCGTCACGGTCACAGAAACCGGCTGGCGCCATTTGCGCCCGCCTGATGGTGAGGCCGCCGTGCCGCTCGGCATTGATGCGGTTTCGGCCGAAGCCAGCGAGCCCGGCGCCCACATGGAGCTGACGAGCACCGAGCCCGAAGGGTTTAGCCGGTTCGCCATCGAAATCGTCACCAGCCCGCACGGCGCACCGCTAAGCGTGCGCATCGACGACGGCAATGCGCGGCAAATTGCGACCGATGCACACCAGACGGCCTTGCGCCGCATCGAGATGCTGTTGCCGCATCCGGCGCACCGCGTCGAGATCACCGCTGCCGCACCGGGCGGACAGCGACTGCTCGGCTGGGCGGTCGAGCGCCGCCGGCCGGGTATCATCTATGAGAACCACGGCACCATCGGGGCCACCGTCACACTGTTGACCAAGCTCAACCCGTCGACCGTCGGCGTCGAAATGAGCGAGCACCATCCCGGCCTGCTGGTCATCGCGTTCGGCACCAATGAAGGCTTCGACGACAGCCTCAATCTGGCGCAATACGCCGCGCGTTTTCGCAGCACAGTGGCGGCATTGCGACGGCATGCGCCGGGCGCTTCGGTGCTGGTCATCGGATCGCCGGACGGCAGCCGCCTTTCCAAAGAATGCGCCGCCCAACCACATCAAGATTTGGGTTGTAAGCCGAAGGCGGCGAGCGGCGATGCCTGCGTGTGGAGCGAGCCGCTCAATCTCGCACCGGTGCGCGATATCCAGCGGCGCATCGCCGCCCGCGAGGGCTGGGCCTTTTGGGACTGGTCGGCGGCGATGGGCGGTAGTTGCGCGATGCACCGGTGGCTCGCGCAGGACCCGCCGCTGGCGATGCCGGATCATGTCCATCTGAACAAGGCCGGATACACGCTGACCGCCGATGCGCTGTTCGGCGATCTGATGCACGCTTACGATTCCTGGAAAACGGCCCACACGGTCCGGCGCTGACCCAATCTGGAGAACCTGCAAATGGCATCGCTGATGCGTTCGGGAATGTCGCGGCATTTTGGCATTCGCATCGTCACCGCCGACAAGGAAAAGGTGGTCGGCGAAATCGATGCCGACGAGCGGCACCTGAATGCCGGCGGCATTGTGCATGGCGGCGCGCTAATGGCGTTTGCCGACGAACTCGGCGGCTATGCCGCAAGTCTCCACCTGACGCCCGAGTTTCGTACAACGACGATCGAGTCGAAGAGCAATTTCTTTCGCGCGAGCAAGCCCGGCCGCCTGACCAGCGAGACGATACCGCTGCATGTCGGGCGGCGATCGATTGTGGTGCAGACCTCGATCTTCGGACCCGACGGCAAGCGCGCCGCGATCGTGACCCAGACCCAGCTCGTGCTGCCGCGAGGCGAACCGCGAGTACCGGCCGGATGACGCTCGACCGGACGACGCTCGACCGGATAACGCTCGACCGGCGGCTCAACGCTTACCGCGCCGATCTCGCGGATGCGCGTCTGCGCGGTATCGTTGCCGCATCGCGCTACATCGAGGGCCGACCGGCGCGCACGATCGCCGGGCGCGCTGCGGTCTACCGGGAACCGGCCGCCGGTGCGGCGCTGGACACATTTTATCACTACGGCGAAGACCTGCTGGTCTTCGACGTCGGCACACAATACGCGTGGTGCCAATCCCTGTTCGACGGATATGTCGGCTATGTCGAGGCGCGCCACATCACGACCGATCCGGCCCCCGCCCCGACGCATTTCGTCACGACCCCGGGATCGTATTGCTACGAGGCCGCTGATCTACGCTCCCGGCCGATCGATTTTCTGCCGCGGCACAGCGCGGTTGCGGTTACCGAAAACGGCCTCGATACACGCGGCACCGCCTATGTCCGGCTCGCTACCGGCAGCTATCTGCCGGCGGCCTGCCTGTCACCGGCCCCCCCCGTATCGCCTGACATCGCGACGGCGGCGGCGCTTTATCTCGGATGTCCCTATCGGTGGGGCGGTCGCAGCTTTCTCGGTCTTGATTGCTCGGGCCTCGTGCAGAATGCGTTTCGCGATATCGGTATCGCCGTGCGGCGCGACACCGATCTGCAGCGTGACACGATCGGCACCGCTGTGCCGATCGATAACGTTGCTGATCTGCGGCGCGGCGACCTGCTGTACGTGCCGGGGCATGTGCTGATCTGCGAGGGCGGCGACACTATGATCCACGCCGATGGCGCCAGCATGACGGTGCGGCGCGACGACCTGGCGGAATGGCTCCGCGCTCGCGGCTTGATTCTGGCCAACCTCGTCGTGCGGCGGCATCCCGCGGCAGCCGGTAGCTGACGAAGCGTCAGCCCGGCGGAAAATTCGCCATCCAATGCCGCGCGATTTCCTCGCGGCGGCAAATCCAAACGTCGGGGCGGCTGGTGATATGCTCGATAAAGCGGATCAGCGCCTGCGCGCGGCCGGGATGACCGGTGATCCGCATGTGCAGCCCGACCGACATCATGCGCGGCCGCTCGGCGCCTTCTTCATACAACAGGTCGAAGCTGTCGCGCAGATACGACAGGAAATCACCGCCCGGCCCGAAGATCCCGCGGCCGAATTTGACGTCGTTGGTCGTTAGCGAATAGGGGATCACCAGATGCGGCTTGCCGCTTTGGCTTACCCAATAGGGCAATTCGTCGTTATAGGCGTCGCTGTCATAGAGAAAGCCGCCGTTTTCCACGACCAGCCGGCGGGTGTTTTCCGACGGTGCATAGCGACAATACCAGCCATGTGTCGGCTTGCCGGTGGTCTTGCGGATCAGGGCGACGGCGCGCGCGATCTGGTCGCGTTCGTCGGCTTCGGCCAGTTCGTAATGCTTGATCCAGCGATTGCCGTGGCCGCAGATGTCCCAATCGCTGGCGGCGATAGCGGCCGCGGCCGGCGGGTTCGCGGCGAACGCCTCGGCGCAACCGAACAGGGTCACGGGGAGCTTATAGCGGGTGAAGATGCGGTGCAGCCGCCACCAGCCGACCCGCGAGCCGTACTCGAACATGCTTTCGGCCGCGAGATCGCGGCGATCGCCGGCCTCCGTGCTGGCCGTCTCGATCAGCCCGGTTTCCGAAACGCCATCGCCGGCCGGATAAGACAGCTCCGAGCCCTCCTCGAAATTGATCACGAAATTGACCGCGATGCGGGCGCCACCCGGCCAGCGCGCATGCGGCGGCGTCTCACCGTGACCGACGAAATCACGAGTCATTTTACCTCTCCCACCGGCTCGGATACCAGTCACGCGCTATGATCTGGTCGAACGTGAAGGGACATTCGGCCGGCAACAATGCCATAGCCTGCGTTTCCCCGTGCTCTAGCAATCCAATGATCGCCCGCCGGCGCGCATCCGAGTACAGCTTCGGTAAGGTTTCTTCGCTGTCGCGCCGGAGCGACGCACTCAATTTGTCATCCAACTCATCGCGCGCCTCGATAATCGATCGCTGCCAGCCATAAAGCGGCGCCACCGCCGGACGAGAAGTCAGCATCAGGAAGTATTCGAGAATGCGCCGGATCCGGTTTCTGACCGCATCGCGCTCGTTCCGGCCCGCAGTCTCGATCTCCTCCGCGACGTTCTCACGATCGAAGCGGTTGTCGGCGCTCGGCATCGCGCGCAGCACCTCAGCCTGGTATTGCGTCCAGGCGTAGAAATCGTCCTCGTAGCGGGGTCCATCGGGGCGGGGTCCGCCGGGCATCGTCGCTTGCACCTCTCAGCCTCGATCATTCTATGCCGAAATCAGGTCGGCTCGGGTGCTTCTTCGACCAGCGGCGTCTGGGTCGCGCGCCGCGTGATGCGGATGATCGGGATGCACAGCAGCGAGAGGACGACGCCCAGCACGACAAAGCTCTGCGTCGTCCCCCACCAATCGGCGATGGCCCCCATGACCGGCGGCACGATGATCGCCGACATCCGGTTCATGGTTTGCCGCAATCCGACAACGGCGCCCTGCCGGTAGCGGCCAACCGCCTTCGCCTGCACCGAAAACATCATCGGCTGCACCACGCCCTGCAGCCAGCCGCGACCAAGTTGCGCCACCAGCAGTAGCGCGAAAATCCCGCCGAGAAACGGCGTCGCGCAGATGAACACGATCGACAGCACGGTGCCGCTCAGCATCGTCCGCCGCGGGTCGCCAAAGCGCATCGCCCGGCCCGCGAATAATGCCCCCAATCCGCTCGCCATCTCGGCCACGGCGAACAGGACGCCGATCGTCGTGCCGATCAGCCCGATACTGTGCAGATAGACGACGTAAACCGAGTACTGCACACCATTGGTGGCGGTGCGCAAAAAAATGATCGCCATCGTCGAGGCGACGGCCGGGATCGCCATCAGGGCAAAGCAGTTGACGTAATCCGACAGGCGCGGCAATGCGTCGCGCAGCCGGAAGCGCACCGCGCGCTGCGCCGAATTTCCATCGCGCGCGGAAGGTGCTTCGGGGGCGCGCAGCAACGCGATTGTCAGCACGACACCCCACAATGCGCCGATCATGTAAGCCGCCCAGGCGCCGCCGACATCCCAGGCCGCACCGGCGATAATCGGCGCCAGCGTCGTGCCGATCCGCGAGAAAAAGCTGAAGCGGCCGATATATTCCGCGTCACCCTCGGTAAGCTGCGCGATCAGCGTCTGCGCCCCCGACCAGGCAAACGACAATGCCCCGCCGCCGATCGTCTGCAAGATCAGCAGCGGCAAGAACCACGGCACCAGCGGAAAGACCGGTGCAAGGCAAATCCCGGTCCACACGAAAAACAGCGTTACGCGCCGACTGCCAAAACGGTCCATCAGCGCGCCGACATGGATCGACAGGAACACGGCCAGCGCCGAGCGCGCCCCGACCAGCATCCCGATCTGTGCCGCGCTCAAGCCGAGGGAGAGCCCGTAAAGCGGCATCAGAAAGATATAGAAATCGACATAGCCCTGGCTGAACAGCCCGGAGACGTAGATCGCCGTCGGGTTGTGCAGCGCGGCCGGGCGGTTGCTGTTCATTTCGCTGCCGCCTATCTGACGGTCAGGCGATGGACAGCTCGGCCCGGGTCGCTCATCGGTGTCCTCTCTCCGCGCGGTTTCCCGCCCCAGCCCATGCTATAGGCGAGCGGCCCGCGCGCCAATCGCCGCACGACTGCGAATGCGGGAACCGCACCGCCTCCGGTCCCGATACGATTACATTGGTTCGACCAGCATCATGCATTCCGCTCACCATCATTCCGACGGCGATCTCCGGGATCGTCACGCCGCCGTTGTGTCAGGACAGGCGACCGATCCGGTATGCGGCATGACAGTCGCCCGCGCGACAGCGCGTTACCGCAGCAAGCATGCCGGCATCGAATATTTCTTCTGCGGCGGCCGGTGCCTCGAACGGTTCAGCGCCGCGCCCGACGATTTTCTCGCGCCTAAACGAAAGGAACCAGCGGGACCAGGGCCGTGGACCTGCCCGATGCATCCCGAGGTGATCCGCGACGCGCCGGGGCCGTGCCCGCTTTGCGGCATGGCACTGGAGCGAGTGACACCGAGTGCCGACGATTCCGACAACCCCGAACTCGCCGACATGACGCGCCGCTTTTGGGTGAGCCTTGTACTGTCGGCACCGCTGCTGGTCATGGCCATGGCAGGGCACCTGATCCCGCCGCTGGAAGCGATGCTGATGTCGCCAGTTGCCGTGTGGGTGCAACTGGCGCTGGCGACGCCGGTCGTGCTGTGGTCCGCCGCGCCGTTTTTTGCGCGCGGCTGGGCATCGCTGGTCAGCCGCAGCCTCAACATGTTCACGCTGATCGCGCTCGGCACTGGCGTCGCCTATCTCTACAGCCTCGCCGCGGTCCTGATGCCCGGCATTTTCCCGGCCTCGTTCCGCGATCCACTGGGCGCTGTTCCGGTATATTTCGAGGCGGCCGCGGTCATCGTGACACTGGTGCTGCTTGGGCAGGTGCTCGAATTGCGGGCGCGGGCGCAAACCGGCGGCGCAATCCGCGCGCTTCTCGACCTTGCGCCAAAGCAGGCTCGTCTCGTCAGAGAAGACGGCAGCGAAACGGATGTTCCACTCGAATCGGTCACGGCGGGACAATGCCTGCGGGTGCGGCCCGGCGAGAAGGTGCCGGTCGACGGCATCGTGCTCGACGGCAACAGCACGATCGACGAATCGATGCTGACCGGCGAACCTCTACCGGTTGCCAAGACTGCTGGAGACAAGGTTACCGGCGCGACCATCAACACCTCCGGCAGTATTGTCATGCGCGCGGAACGCGTCGGCGGCGACACGTTGCTGGCGCAGATCGTCGCGATGGTCGCCGCGGCACAGCGGTCGCGCGCCCCGATTCAAAAGCTCGCGGATACGGTCACCGGGTGGTTTGTGCCGGCGGTGATCGCGGTGGCCGCGACGACGTTTGCCGCCTGGGCAATATGCGGGCCGCCGCCTGCGATGGGCTTCGCGCTGCTCAACGCTGTCGCGGTGCTGATCATTGCCTGCCCGTGCGCGCTCGGCCTTGCGACGCCGATGTCGATCACGGTCGGAATGGGGCGCGGCGCGCATCTCGGCGTGCTGATCCGCTCGGCCGACGCACTTGAAGCGATGGAGCAGCTTGATACGCTGGTGCTCGACAAAACCGGCACCCTGACCGAAGGCAAGCCACGCCTGACGCAGGTCATTCCGCTCGACGGATTCGGCGAGGAAGAATTGTTGCGGTTGGCGGCGAGTGTCGAGCGCGCCAGCGAGCACCCCCTCGCGGCCGCAATTGTAGCCGGCGCCGAGGCGCGCAACCTATCGCCCGTGGCTGCCGCCGATTTCGACAGCGAGACCGGCAAAGGTGCATCGGGCGCGGTCGAAGGACGCCGCGTCGTTGTCGGCAGCGCGGCGATGCTGGAGGCCGCCGGTATCGCGACGAACGCGCTGGCACAGCGCGCCGACATGCTGCGTGGCGGGGGTCAAGGCGTCATCCTGGTTGCGGTCGATGGTGTGCCGGCCGGCCTCATCGCGGTCGCCGACCCGATCAAATCGAACGCACTGCCGGCGCTCAAAGCTCTGCGAGACGACGGTATCCGGGTCGTTATGCTGACCGGCGACAACCGCGTCACCGCACGAGCCGTGGCGGATCAGCTCAACATCGCTGAGGTACAGGCAGACGTACTGCCCGCCCAGAAAGGCGCGGCGATCGTCGCGTTGCAGCAGGAAGGCCGGTTTGTCGGCATGGCGGGCGACGGCATCAACGATGCGCCGGCGCTCGCGCAGGCGCAGATCGGCATCGCGATGGGCACCGGTGCCGATGTCGCGATGGAAAGCGCCGGAATCACGCTGCTCAAAGGCGATCTCCAGGGCATCGTACGGGCACGCCGCCTCAGCCGCGCGACCATGCGCAATATTCGCCAGAATTTGTTTTTCGCGTTTTTCTTTAATGCGTTGGCCGTGCCGATCGCAGCCGGCGCGCTGTACCCGCTATTCGGGCTGCTGCTCAATCCGATGATTGCCAGCGCGGCGATGAGCCTGTCCTCCGTCACCGTCATCGGCAATGCCCTGCGGCTGCGCCGTATCTCGCTGTGACTCATCGGCGGCGGCCAGCCGCTCCGGGCGCAATAGATTTTCCGGAATGTTCTTGATGTAGATGTCGCGCTGCGGAAACGGCAACTCGACGTCGCGTTCCTTGAACTTGTCCCAGATCGCCAGATACACATCGCCTTTGACATTGGCAACGCCGCTCGCCGGGTCCTCGATCCAGAACCGCAGCATCAGGTTGACGCCGTTATCACCGAATTCCGTGATGTGGCACACCGGCGGCGGCGAACCCACGATCCGATTGTTCTGCTGCGCCGCCTCGATCGCAATCTGGCGCACTTCGCGTAGATCGCTGCTGTAGCCGACGCCAAACGCCATATCGAGTCGCACCAGGGAGTTGGAATACGACCAGTTGACCACCTGGTTGGTAATCAGGGTCTCGTTGGGGATCAGGTATTCCTTGCCGTCACGTCCGCGCACCGAGGCGTAACGGGCGCCCAGCGCACTGACGCTGCCATAAGTGTGCCCGACCTCGATCACATCGCCCGGCTTTATCGACCGTTCCACCAGCAGGATGATGCCGCTGACGAAATTCGACACGATCTTCTGCAGACCAAAGCCGAGCCCGACGCCGACAGCGCCGCTGAACACGGCAAACGCCGTCAGATCGATGCCGACCATGTTGAGCGCGATCAACAGCGCCAGCGACACGAGCGCGATCCTGATCAGATTGGCTGTCAGAATCTGCACCGATGGGCTGAGGTCGGTGACCATCTGGATTCGCGAACCGAGCAGACGCGCCAGGGCCAGCGCGCCCCACATCAGCACCGCGATCAATAACGCCGCCTTCAGCACCAAAAGGAGCGTCAGCCGCACCGAGCCGACCGTCACCGCGACGCTGTCGAGCGCGGCAACGGTCGGCGCCATCAGCCCGGTGATATCGAGCGCCGCCACGATCCATGCCGCCGCAGCCACCAGGCGCGCCAACAGCGCGTCGCGCAGCACCAGCGTCGACGCGCGCAGCACGATCCACAAGGCGGTCAAGGTCGCGGCGACCTTGACGATTTTTAAGTCGAGGGCGAACTGGTCGGCGAGCCGTGCGGCAACGATCAGCAGCAGCCACGCATAGGCCAACACAGCAAGTTTTTGCAGATCGGCAGGCAGCCAGCCGGCCGGAAAGTATCGTCCGATGCGGAAGGCGACCGGATCGGTGAATGATCTGGTGACGAGGCGGATGCCGTAGGCAACGATGATCGCCGCGGCGATTACCGCAAGCTGCAACGCCAGAAGCTCAAGATGCCGCGGCGATGCCTCGGCCCGCACCCATTCGAGCCATTGCGACATGTTAAAGCTGCTGGGAAATCCCATGACACCGCTCCGCGAACCAGGCGTTACGTCATCAACACCATGACGCTAAAGAATGTCGCGCCGCACCGCCGCTTTCACCCAAGCCACGTTCGGAGACACGGAATGGCGTTTCATCGCGAGGCCGCTAAGGAAAATCAGATATAACCGCCCGCAAATAGCTGTCCCGTTCCGAAACCGCCTATCCCGGTTGTGCGATGCCGTACCTGCTGATCCCGATCCTGCAAATCGCTTTTGTGGTCCACGCCTTTCGCACGGGCCGCGATCGGATGTGGATCTTCATCCTGCTGTTCCTGCCGGGTATCGGCATCCTTGCCTACATCGCTGTCGAAATCCTGCCGGGTCTTTTCAGCGGCCGCGCGGCGCGCGGCCTGCGGCGGCAGGCGATCAGGCAGCTTGATCCTGGGCGCAACCTGCGCCACCGCCGCGCCGCGGTCGAAGAAGCCGGCACCGTCGACAACAAGCGCCTGCTTGCCGAGGATCTGGTCGCCATCGAGCAGTTCAAGGAAGCCGCCGAGCTTTATCGCAGCATCCTGACCGGCATCCATGCGGATGATCCCGGCATGCTGATGGGGTTGGCAAAAGCCGCCTATGGGTGTGGCGAATTCGACGAAGCCTTGCGCACGATCCTGCGTCTCGGCGAGACCAGTCCGAGCTATCACGCGGTCGAAGCGCAACTGGTTTACGCGATGGTACTGGAAGCGCTCGGCCGCGATGACGAAGCGGCACATGAATACGCCCAGCTCGTAACGCATGCACCGGGCGAAGAGGTGCGCTGCCGTTACGCGCAGCTGCTCAAGCGGCACGGGCAGGCCGACGACGCCCATGAACTCTTCAACGAAATCCTCACCCGGTCGCGTCGTGCGCCGCGCCATTATCGCGGCCATGAGCAAAAATGGATCGACATCGCCCGTCGCGAGGGCGCCCGATAATTTCGCCAGGACTACGCGCCGGCCGCTCCATCCGGCGCGATCTTCACTTCCCCGAGATAGGCTTCGCGGATCAAGGGGTTCTGGCGCAATTCCGCGGCGGGGCCGCTCAACACGACCTGCCCGGTTTGCAAAACGTAGGCGCGGTGCGCGATCGACAGCGCCATGTTGGCGTTCTGCTCGACCATAAAGATCGTCATGCCCTGGCGGTTGATCGTCTGGATAATGTCGAACACCTGCTCAACGAAAAGCGGTGACAGCCCCATCGACGGCTCGTCCATGCACAGCAGCCGGGGGTGCGCCATCAAGGCCCGCCCGATCGCCACCATCTGCTGCTCGCCGCCGGACAGCGTCCCGGCCAGCTGTGCGAGCCGCTCCTTGATTCGCGGGAACAGCGAGAAAACCCGCTCCAGATCGGTATCGAATTCCGCGCCGCGCGGCCGCGTAAACGCGCCCATCTCGAGGTTTTCGTAAACTGTCATGCGCGGGAACAGGCGCCTCGCCTCAAGCACCGGGGCAATACCGCGCCGCACCCGCTCGGCAACGCTGACCCCAGCGAGCGAGCGCCCTTCGTACCGCACCTCGCCGGTGGTGGGCAGCACGACGCCCATGATCGTCTTCATCGTCGTGGACTTACCCGAGGCATTGCCGCCGAGCAGGCACACGATTTCGCCTGCCTCGATCCGGTAATCGACCGATTTCAGCACATGCAGGTCGCCGTAATGGGTATCGACCTGACGAAATTCGAGCAAAGGGGCGTCAGCCACCACACCACCCCCGTTCACGTCGAGGCGTGCCCCACCTCGTTCGATGCGGCAGGCCCATAAAGATCGCGCGCGCGGCCTTCGAATGCGCCAACCATGCGACGCACCGCTTCGCTGAACAGCAACTCGATCACCCGCTGTAAAATTCGCGACTTGAACTCGAAATCGACAAAGAATTCGACGCGGCAGCCACCCGGCGCCGGCTCGAAATTCCAGTGATTGTCGAGATAGCGAAACGGCCCGTCGGTGTACGCAACATCGATGCGGCCTGGCGGGTTCAGCTTAACCCGCGAGGTAAAACGCTCACGGAACATGCGAAAGCCGATGATCAAATCGGCGATGATCGTGTCGGAGCGACGCTCGCGAATACGGGCACCAACGCACCAGGGCAGGAACTCGGGATAGCGCTCGACATCCGCCACCAAAGCGTAAAGCTGCTCCGGCGTGTACGGCAGCACACGATGCTCGGCATGAGTTGGCATACTGTTGAACCGTGCGCTATTCCGTCATCTGCCGTTTGCGGCAAGACGCGCCGTGCGCAACCGCTCGAAATCGTCGCCGGCATGGTACGACGAGCGTGTCAACGGCGAGGCCGAGACCATCAAAAACCCCTTGCCCAGCGCCTGTCGGCGGTAGCTCTCGAATTCGTCGGGCGTGACAAAATCGATGATCGGGTGATGCTTCAGCGTCGGCTGAAGGTACTGCCCGATCGTCAGAAAATCGACCTGCGCGGCGCGCAGATCGTCCATCACCTGCAGCACCTCGGCGCGCTCCTCGCCAAGCCCAACCATGATGCCCGACTTGGTGAACCCGGCCGGATCGATGCGCTTTGCCTGATCGAGCAGCCGCAGCGAGTGGAAATAGCGGGCGCCCGGGCGCACCTCGGCATAAAGCCGCGGCACGGTTTCAAGATTGTGGTTCAGCACATCGGGCCTGGCGGCGATCACGGTTTCGATCGCGCCGTCCTTGCGTAAAAAATCGGGGACCAGCACCTCGATCGTGGTGCGCGGCGAGGCGGCGCGGATCGCCGCGATGGTGCGGGCAAAATGCCCGGCACCGCCATCGTCGAGATCGTCGCGGTCGACCGACGTCACCACGATATGGTGCAGGCCGAGCTTGGCGACGGCCTCGCCGACCCGCTCCGGCTCATGCGGGTCGACGAGGTCCGGCCGCCCGGTCGCAACATTGCAAAACGTGCACGCACGGGTGCAGACCGCGCCCAGGATCATCATCGTCGCGTGCTTGTCCTTCCAGCACTCGCCGATATTCGGGCAGGCCGCTTCCTCGCAGACGGTATTGAGCTTGAGGTCGCGCATCAGCCGGCGCGTCGCGTGGTATTCCGGCGCTACCGGCGCCTTGACGCGTATCCAAGGCGGCTTGCGCGGGCTTGGACTATCCGGCCGCGCCACCTTTTCGGGATGTCGGGAGGAGATGTCGCTAGTCATGGGGAAGTGGTGCTGTAGTCCGGTCAACAATCTTAAATCTACTGAAATTTTGACGGCAGGATTGTAGTTTCGTCAATCACAGCGGCGGCTATTTGTTCTTTGGTAAGATTAACAACGCCGCTCAGGTCCGCCCCGCGCAAGATTGTCCCAGTCAATATAGTCTCTGCCAGATCAGCTCCCCGCAAATCTGCTCCGGTCAAGTCGGCATAGCTTAGATTGGCACGTGTAAGATTCGTATGCGCCAAATTCGTTCGCCGAACCTTTGCGCCGGAGAGATCGAGAACAAAACCTTCAATTTGGGGCATTGCGTTATCCTACCCGCTGTTCGGCTTTATTCGACAGGGAGTCACTTAAAAATTTCATGATTTCACGAACATCGACTGGCGGATCGGCATTTGTATCGTCCTGTGTCCGTCCACGAATATACGCTGTCAACGTTTCCAAAATAGGAACTCTGTAGTCTACGTATTGCGGGTCACCGCTGAGTCGTTTGAGCGTGTAAATCGCTCCAAGTCGAACCTCTAGTTTTTCACTACCTAGCTGATCAATCGCACGATTGAACATCTCGACCACATGGTTCCGTTGAGCGACTTCAGCTTGTTGCAGCGCCGCAATCGCTTGCCGGTTTGACGCTCGACTGCGCCACCACGCCAAAACCAAGCCCACACCCGCCGCCACGACGAGCCCATAGTTTCGAATCAGCTCACTGATCTGAATCAGACCGGATAAGCGACCCGAATCGCCAAGGTTCGGACCCAATACGCCCTCTAGAAGTGGATGGCGCGGCCGTAAGCGTCAAGCACGCTCTCGTGCATCATTTCGGACAGCGTCGGATGGGGGAAGATTGTCTCGATCAATTCGCTTTCAGTGGTTTCGAGCGTCTTGGCGATCGTGTAGCCCTGGATTAATTCGGTGACCTCGGCGCCGACCATGTGCGCGCCGAGCAACTCGCCGGTCTTGGCGTCAAACACGGTCTTGACCATGCCTTCCGGTTCGCCGAGCGCGATCGCCTTGCCGTTGCCGATTGCCGGGAAATGCCCGATTTTGACCTCGTATCCTGCATCCCGCGCCGCCTTTTCGGTCAGTCCGACGCTGGCGACCTGCGGCCGGCAATAGGTGCAGCCCGGAATATTCCGCACGTTGAGCGGGTGCACGTTATTGACCCCGGCGATGTGCTCGACGCAGAGGACCCCCTCGTGGCTCGCCTTGTGCGCCAGCCAGGGCGGCCCGACGACGTCGCCGATTGCGTAGAGACCAGGTTCGCCGGTGCGCAGCCACTCGTCGACGACGATGTGACTGCGTTCGACTTTCGCCTTGGTGCCTTCGAGGCCGATATCCTCGACATTACCGACGATACCGACCGCCAGGATGACGCGCTCGACGGTCAGGTCGAACGCCTTGCCGCCGGCTTCGATCGACGCCGTTACATTGCCCTTGCCGCGTTTCAGCGCCTTCACCGTGGCGCCGGTGTGAATCTTGATCCCTTGCTTTTCGAAGCTCTTACGGGCAAAGGCGGAAATCTCTTCGTCTTCGACTGGCAACACCCGGTCGAGCACCTCGACCACCGCCACCTCGGCGCCCATGTCATTGTAGAAACTGGCGAATTCGATACCGATCGCACCCGAGCCGACCACCAGCAGCGATTTGGGGATCGCCTCCGGGACCATTGCCTCTTTGTAGGTCCATACCAGCTTGCCGTCCGGTTCGAGGCCGGGCAGCGAGCGCGCCCGCGCGCCAGTCGCCAGAATGATGTGCTTGGCATTGATATCGGCCACCGGCTTGCCGTCCTTGGTGACGGCAATCTTGCCACTGCCGGCGAGTTTGCCGACGCCATCGAACACGGTGACCTTGTTCTTGCGCAACAGATACGCGACACCGTTGGATAGCTGTTTCGCCACCGCTCGCGAGCGGGCCACGACCTTTTTCGGATCGTAGGAAATGTCTTTCGCCGACAACCCGAACTGATCGAGGTTGTGCAGGATGTGATGGATTTCCGAGGCACGCAGCAATGCTTTCGTCGGGATGCAGCCCCAGTTGAGGCAGATGCCGCCGAGATGTTCGCGCTCGACCACCGCCGCCTTCATGCCGAGCTGTGCTGCGCGGATCGCCGCGACATAGCCGCCCGGCCCGGTGCCGATGACGACAAGATCGAATGAGGATTCCGCCATTCATTCACTCCGAAGGCGTCATTGCCGCACGGGCGACAATCTCGCTCAACATATGAACCGAGTAGGCGGAAGAGCGCAGCGTATTCCGCCGGAACCCGCCTCATCGACATGGCGGATTACGCTGCGCTTATCCGCCCTACTTCTTCTCATCGCGCGGTAACGCGCGCCGTCTGGCCCAAAACCGTTACAGCAGCATCCGGGCAGGTTCATCGATCAGGCGCTTGAACACCCCGAGGAACTGGGCGCCGACCGCGCCATCAACAACCCGATGATCCGCCGACAGAGTGCAGGACATGACGGTCGCGACCGCGAGTTGCCCATCCTTCACGACCGGGCGCGGCATGCCGGAACCGACCGCGAGGATGCAGCCATGCGGCGGGTTGATCACCGCGGCGAATTCGCGGATGCCGTACATGCCGAGGTTCGAGATCGAGAACGTGCCGCCTTGAAACTCGTCCAGCTTCAATTTGCCGGAACGGGCACGAGCGGCAAGATCCTTGGTTTCAGCCGCAATCTGCGCCAGCCCCTTGCCATCGGCGCCTTTGATGATCGGCGTAATCAGCCCGTCTTCGAGCGCGACGGCCATTGCGATGTCGGCCCGTTCCCACAGGATGATCGCATCGTCGCTCCACGACGCGTTGGCCGCCGGCACCTGCCGCAATGCCAAGCCTGCAGCACGGATTACGAAATCATTGACCGAGACGTTGAGCGCCTCGTCGGCGGCATTCAGTACCTTGCGGATGCGCAACAACTCGTCGATCTCGCAATCGACGGTCATATAGAAATGCGGGACGGTTTGTTTGGCCTCCGTCAGCCGCCGGGCGATGACCCGCCGCATCGAGCTGTGCGGCTTTTCGGTGAAGTGCGGCGCGCCGTCCAGCGATGTCGGCGGCGGGGCCGGCGGTGCAGGCCGTGGGAGCCCCGGGGCACGAGCGTCCGGGGCACGAGCGTCCGGGGCAGCGTGTGCCGCCGTAGCGACAGTGCCGTTGCTCAGCGCGCGATCGATATCCGCCTTGACGACGCGGCCTTGCGGCCCCGAACCGCGGATCGCCGCGAGATTGATCCCGGCATGATGCGCCATGCGGCGCGCCAGCGGACTGGCAAAGACCCGGCCGTTTTCACGTGGTTGCGGCGCCGGCGCAGCCGCAGTCGCCACCGACGCAGCGGCCGCCGCCGCGGGGCGTGCGACCGGCGCGGGAGCAGGCTCGGTTTTGGGTTCGGGCGGCGCCGGCGATTCTGGACGCGCTTCTTCCCGCGGCGCCGGCTCTACGGCGGGTGCGGCGTCAGCGTGACCTTCAAGCGAGGAGGCGTCCTCGCCCTCTTCAAGCAGCAGCGCGATTGGTTCGTTGACCTTGACGCCCTGCGCGCCCTCGGGAACGATGATCTTGCCGAGCCGGCCTTCATCGGCCGCCTCGTATTCCATCATCGCCTTGTCGGTTTCGATTTCGGCGATGACGTCGCCGGAATGGACCTCGTCGCCTTCTTTCTTGAGCCAGCGGGCGAGGTTGCCTTCGGTCATCGTCGGCGACAGCGCCGGCATGCGGATTTCGATCGGCATTGTATTTTGCTCATTTGTGCGCCGCCCCCGCGCATCGCGGGGACGCTGCAAGAAAAAGTATCAGCGGTACGTGATCTCGCGCACCGCTGCGACGATGTCCTCGACCTGCGGTACGGCAAGACGTTCCAGATTTGCCGCATAGGGCAGCGGCACGTCCTTGCCGGTGACGCGCTTTAATGGCGCGTCGAGCCAGTCGAAGCATTCTTCCATGACGATCGCGGCAATCTCCGAGCCGATGCCGGCAAACGGCCAGCCCTCTTCGACCGAGACGATCCGATTGGTTTTCTTGACTGAGTCAACGACGGTTGCGACATCGAACGGCCGCAGCGAACGTAAATCGACAACCTCCGCGGATATGCCCGCTTTCTCAAGTTCTTCAGCAGCTTGCAGGGCGATCTTCACCATGCGTGAGAAGGCGGTGATGGTAACCTGCTCGCCGGTGCGGGCAATGCGCGCCTTGCCGATCGGCACGATGAACTCGGGGTCGTCGGGCACGGCGAAGCTTTCGCCGTAGACCAATTCGTGTTCGAGGAAGATCACCGGGTTGGGATCGCGGATCGCAGATTTCAGAAGGCCCTTATGGTCAGCGCCGGTATAAGGCGCAACGACCTTGAGTCCCGGTACATGCGCGTACCAGCTGGCATAGCATTGCGAATGCTGGGCGGCGACGCGCGAGGCAATGCCGTTGGGGCCTCGGAACACGATCGGCGACGACATCTGGCCGCCCGACATATAACGGGTCTTGGCGGCCGAATTGATCAACTGGTCCATCGCCTGCATGGCGAAGTTGAAGGTCATGAACTCGACGATCGGACGCAGGCCGCCAAACGCGGCGCCAATGCCGAGCCCGGCAAAACCCTGTTCGGTAATCGGCGTATCGATGACCCGGCGCGGCCCGAATTCCTGCAGCAGACCCTGGCTGACCTTGTAGGCGCCCTGATATTCCGCCACCTCCTCGCCGAGCAGCAGCACCGTATCGTCGCGCCGCATCTCTTCCGCCATTGCATCGCGCAACGCTTCGCGCACGGTCTGCGTCACGGTCTTGCCGGTGTATTCCGACTCTGCCGGACCGGGTGCTGCAAGCGGCGGTGCGGGAGCTTGCGCCGTTTCGGCCGGCGCGCGGGCGACAGCCGCGTCTTTAGTTTCCGCCGGCACCGCCTCCGCCTTTCGCGGTGCTGGCGCCGGCCTGCTAGCCTGCTCGCCGATATCCTCGCCATTCTCGGCGATCAGTGCGATCGGCGTGTTGACGGCGACGTGGTCGGTGCCTTCGGGGATGACGATCTTGGCGAGCACCCCCTCGTCGACGGCCTCGACTTCCATCGTCGCCTTGTCGGTCTCGATTTCCGCCAGGACGTCGCCCGCTCGCACGGCTTCGCCCTCGCTTTTGACCCAGCGCGCAATCTTCCCTTCAGTCATTGTCGGCGACAACGCCGGCATCAGAACTTCGCTAGCCATTCCTTCCTCGGTGTTTCCTGCGGATCGCCGCGACGTTCCGGCGCGTCTCGATCCACCCTTCAGGCATCGGCCAGCACGTCCGTCCACAATTCGCTGGGGTCGGGTTCGGGGCAGTCCTGTGCATATTGCGCGGCCTCGGCGACAATGTCGCGCGCCTGCCGTTCGATCCGCTTCAACTCGTCCTCGTCGGCGGCGTGCTCGTCGAGCAGCCGCTGGCGCAGATGGTCGATCGGATCGTGCTCCGCGCGCATCTTGCTGACTTCTTCTCGGCTGCGATACTTCGCCGGGTCCGACATCGAGTGGCCGCGATACCGGTAGGTCAGCATTTCGAGGATCATCGGCCCCTTGCCGGAGCGCGCATGCTCGATTGCCGCCAGCCCGGCCTCGTGCACCGCAACGACATCCATGCCGTCAACCTGCTCGCCATCGATGCCGTAAGCAACGCCGCGGTGAAACAAATCGGTGCGCGCTGAAGCCCGGTTGATCGACGTGCCCATGCCGTAGCGGTTGTTCTCGATCACATACACGACCGGCAGCTTCCAAAGCGAGGCCATGTTGAAGCTCTCGTAGACCTGGCCCTGGTTGATCGCGCCGTCGCCGAGATAGGTCACCGAGATATGGCCGTCTTCGCGATAGCGGTGCGCGAAACCGAGGCCGGTGCCGATCGGCACCTGGGCGCCGACGATGCCGTGCCCGCCGAAGAAATTCTTTTCGCGGCTGAACATATGCATCGAGCCGCCTTTGCCGTGCGAATAGCCGCCGCGCCGTCCGGTCAGTTCCGCCATGACGCCTTTCGCATCCATGCCGGCGGCCAGCATATGGCCGTGGTCGCGGTATGACGTGACGATCGTGTCGCCTTCCTGCAACGCCGCCTGCATGCCGACGACGACGGCTTCCTGGCCGATATACAGATGACAGAACCCGCCGATCAGGCCCATGCCGTACATCTGGCCGGCGCGTTCCTCAAAGCGGCGAATCAACAACATGTCCTGGTAGTAACGCATAAGCGCATCAGACGAGACGTGAGGCTCGGCGGGTTCGACCGCCTTGGCCTTGCGCTTCACTGCCATTCTGGCTTCCTCCGGGCTGCCCCAGAAGCATGGGAGCAAACCCGCTGGTTTGCAACCTCAGGCGCAGGATCACTGGGTTGCACTGCCACGGTTTTCGCGGGATTGAAATTGCCGGCGGGCGCACCTGTCGCACCGTCCAGGCGCACCCTCAGCAGGGCGGCGTCAGGGTTTGCCGGCCGGCGTCATGATGACGATTTCGCCGGGCGCCACGACATCAAGGTTCTTGCGCGCCTGGGCGTCCAGCAGATCCGGGTCGACATGATCCGAGCGCAGGTTGGCGACTCGGTGATCGAGTGCGGCTCGCTCGGTATCCACCGCGGTGTAGTCTTCGTTGGCGAGGCGCAACTCTTTCGTCAGACGCGCCCAGGCCAGCAGGCCGCGGTCGCCTTCGACGAGGTGGTACGCAAAATAGCCGGTCAGAGCCATGCCCAGTACCGGTCCGACCAGCGCCTTCGCCCGCCGACGCATTTCGCGCAACACCATCATGGCGCAAAGGAATCACGCCCTGCCGGTCAGGTCAATGTCCGATTAGAGAGATCGAAAGCAGAGCCAGAAAGAAATACTATCGGGCGTAAATCCTGGTCTTCATTTCGTCTGTTGAGTTTTCACACGAAGTCAGGTTTCGTTACAGATCAGGCATTTACCGACGGTTCCTCACGGCTCAAACGGCCGTGAACGCGCCGGAAGCAGCCGACTCGCCTGAAATCCCTCAGCCTTGGCGCAAGATGCCGCGACCGCGATAAAGCGCCGACTCGCCGAGTTGCTCATCTATGCGAATCAATTGGTTATACTTCGCGGTTCGGTCCGAGCGTGATAGCGAGCCGGTCTTTATCTGACCGGCGTTGGTCGCGACGGCGAGATCGGCGATCGTCGAATCCTCAGTCTCGCCGGAGCGGTGCGAAAAAACGACGCCGTACCCGGCATGTACCGCCATTTCGACGGCCTGCAGCGTCTCACTGAGCGTGCCGATCTGGTTGACCTTGACCAGCAAGCCATTGCCGACCTTGCGTTCTATCGCGGTCTTGAGCCGCTCGGGGTTGGTCACAAACACATCATCACCAACCAGTTGCACGCGCTGCCCGAGTTCACGCGTCAGCAATTCCCAGCCGTCCCAATCGTCTTCCGCCATGCCGTCCTCGATCGAGACGATGGGGTAGCGCTTGACGAGATCAGCCCAGTAGGCGACCAGCCCGGCCGAATCGAGCACCTTGCCTTCGCCATCCAGATGGTACGCGCCGTCGCGGTAAAACTCACTCGACGCCGGGTCGAGCGCCAGCACGACATCGTCGCCAGGGTGGTAGCCAGCTGCCTCGATCGCCTGCATAACAAAGCCGAGCGCCGCGTCGGCGGACGCCAGATTCGGGGCAAACCCGCCTTCGTCGCCGACATTGGTGTTGTGGCCGGAATCATGCAGCTTTTTGCGCAGTGCGTGAAACACCTCCGACCCCATGCGGACCGCCTCGGTCACATTGGCCGCGCCGACCGGCATGATCATGAATTCCTGGATGTCGATCGGGTTGTCGGCATGCGCCCCGCCATTGACGATGTTCATCATCGGTACCGGCGTCGTGCGCGCAAAGACGCCGCCGACATAGCGGTACAGCGGCATCTCCAGATCGAGGGCCGACGCCTTGGCGCAGGCGAGGCTGACGCCGAGCACCGCATTGGCCCCAAGCCGGCCCTTATTCGGCGTGCCGTCGAGGTCGATCAATGTCCGGTCGATGGTCAGTTGGTCGGCGGCATCAAAACCCGAAAGCGCATCGAATATTTCGCCGTTCACCGCCTCGACAGCCTGCAGCACGCCCTTGCCGCCAAACCGCGCCCCACCATCGCGCTTTTCGACCGCCTCATGCACGCCGGTCGAGGCGCCGGAGGGCACCGCGGCGCGGCCCATCACGCCGCTATCGAGCGTCACCTCGACCTCGACGGTCGGATTGCCGCGGCTGTCGAGAATTTCGCGGGCGTGGATATCGTCAATAGCGGTCATTGAGGTCTCACAGAATTATCGCAACGCATGGGTATGATCATCGCAAGCTTCTCGCACAAACCCCAGGGCTTCCCAGAACGGCTCGCTGCCGGGTGCGGCGTTCGCGGCTACCGTGCAACCCAGGCGGCGAGCGCGGCGGACTAAGCATTCCGCCAGAATTCGTCCGACACCGAGCCTCCTAGACGCGGGCCTGACGTAAAAACGTCGCATCCGTAGCATTCCGCTACCTGATCGATCATGCGTAAGGCCGCCGATTCCGACCAGTTCTCCATCACATCGGGCTGCCAACAGCACCTCACCTGGCAAACTGAAACGCAACGTTCCTGCGCCCCAATCGCCGGCGAGGCGCTCGATATGACGATAACCCTCGCCACGCGCATCCGAGCGCAGAACTTCGAAGCCGGACGGCAGGTCCCCGATGACTGTCTCTAACTGAACCGGTTCGAGTTTGCCGTTCATGCGCTCGGAAATTCTCCGAGCCGGCGTGCTTTGGCCAGCCGATCAAATGAAATCAGCGTTTCAAGCAGTTCCGGCAGCTTTTTCAGCGGCACCATGTTGGGTCCGTCGGAGGGGGCGCGGTCGGGGTCTTCGTGAGTTTCCAGGAACACGGCAGCAACGCCGATCGCGACGGCGGCGCGCGCCAAGGTTTCGACAAAGCGGCGCTCGCCGCCACTCTTGCCGCCCTGCCCGCCCGGCTGCTGCACCGAATGCGTCGCGTCGAACACCACGGGATATCCCGTCTCGGCCAGCACCGGCAGCGAGCGCATGTCCGACACCAGCGTGTTGTAGCCAAAGCTGGCGCCGCGCTCGCACAATAGCACGCGCTCATTGCCGCTGCCGGCGATCTTGGCCGCGACGTGCTGCATGTCCCACGGGGCGAGGAATTGGCCCTTCTTGACGTTGATCGCGCTGCCGGTCTTGGCCGCGGCGACGAGGAGATCGGTCTGGCGGCACAGAAAGGCTGGAATCTGCAGCACATCAACCGCTTCGGCGGTCGGCGCGCATTGCTCGGCCGCATGCACATCGGTCAGTACCGGGATGCCTCTGACCTCACGGATTTCGGCGAGAATCGGCAGTCCATTACCAATGCCGATGCCGCGCTCGCCGCCCAGAGACGTGCGGTTCGCCTTGTCGAACGAGGTCTTGTAGATCAGCTTGATACCGAGTTTGCCGGTAATCTCGACCAGCGCCGCGCTCATCTCCAGTGCATGTGCACGGCTTTCCAGCGCGCACGGCCCGGCAATCAGCACCAGCGGAAGGTCGTTGCCGATCGTGACGTCGCCGATTTCGAAATGGCGTGGCTGCATCTCACCCCCCAATCGTCATCCCGGCGAAAGCCGGGATTCACCTAGCCGTCCGCAATATAGGACCGGCACTACACCAGCCGCGATTGCTCGACCGCCGCCTTGACGAACGAGGTGAACAGCGGGTGCGGCTCAAACGGGCGCGACCGCAGTTCCGGGTGAAATTGCACGCCGATAAACCAGGGATGCACCTCTTCCGGCAACTCGATGATTTCCGGCAGCAACCCGTCCGGCGACATGCCGGAAAAGCGCAACCCCGCCGCTTCCAGGGTGTCGCGATACGCGATGTTGACCTCGTAGCGATGGCGGTGCCGCTCGTGGATGCGGGTCTTGCCGTAGATTTCGGCGACCCGGCTTTCCGAATCGAGCAGCGCTTCGTAGGCGCCGAGCCGCATCGTGCCGCCGAGATCGCCATTGGCCTCGCGCTGCTCGAGATCGTTGCCGCGCATCCACTCGGTCATCAGGCCGATCACCGGGTGCTCGCACGGACCGAACTCGGTCGAGCCGGCGCCCGGCAGTTTTGCGAGATGCCGCGCCGCCTCGATCACCGCCATCTGCATGCCAAAGCAGACGCCGAAATAGGGCACTGCGCGCTCGCGGGCAAAACGCACCGCCTTGATCTTGCCTTCGGAACCGCGCTCGCCGAACCCACCCGGCACCAGGATGCCGTGCACGCCCTCAAGCTGGCGCACCGCCTCGTCTTCCGCTTCGAAGATTTCCGAATCGATCCAGTCAACCTTGACGCGGACCTTGTTGGCGATGCCGCCATGCGCCATGGCCTCAGCCAGCGATTTATAGCTGTCGGGCAGATGCGTGTACTTGCCGACGATTGCGATCGTCACTTCGCCCTCGGGACGCTGCACGAGGTTGACGATCGATTCCCAGCGGGTGAGATCGGGCTCCGGCGCCGTCAATCCGAAATGGGCGCAGACTTCGCGATCGAACCCCTCGGCATGATAGGCCGCCGGCACCGCATAGATCGTGTCGACGTCGAGCGCCGGAATGACGCGCGTTTCGCGCAGGTTGCAGAATAGGGCGATTTTCTTGCGGGCACTTTCCGGGATCGGCCGCTCGCAGCGGCACAGCAGAATGTCGGGCTGAATGCCAAGCCCGAGCAATTCCTTCGCGGAATGCTGCGTCGGCTTGGTTTTCAGTTCGCCAGCCGAGGCGATCCACGGCACCAGGGTCAGATGCACGAACAGCACACGCTCGCGACCGAGTTCGTTGCCGAGTTGCCGGATCGCTTCGAGAAACGGCAGGCTTTCGATGTCGCCCACCGTGCCGCCGATTTCGCATAGCACGAAATCCTCGTCGGTCAGGTCGGCCTGGATGAATTCCTTGATTGCGTCGGTGACGTGCGGGATGACCTGCACCGTCGCGCCGAGATATTCGCCCCGCCGCTCGCGCCCGATGACGGTCGAATAGATGCGGCCGGTGGTTACGCTGTCGCTGCGGCGGGCGGCAACGCCGACATAGCGCTCGTAATGCCCAAGGTCGAGGTCGGTCTCGGCGCCGTCATCGGTTACGAAGACCTCCCCATGCTGATAGGGACTCATCGTGCCGGGATCGACATTGAGATAAGGATCGAGCTTGCGCAGGCGGACCTTGAAGCCGCGTGCCTGCAACAGCGCTCCGAGCGCCGCCGAGCACAGACCCTTGCCGAGAGAGGAGACCACGCCGCCGGTGATGAAGATGAACCGCGTCATGGACCTTCAGTGTATAGCAACCGCGCCGCGTCGCCCACGGCAAACTTGCCGCGGCTGCCCTGCGCGCGAAAATTCTTTGTAAAATCAACTGGCTTCCAACCTGCGTCGGTTCGGTGCAGGACGATCTGCCAAAGCCCGCCGTCCTGTGAAGATACAGAAAAGGATGCCCTACCCGCCTGATAAAACGTGATTCTACCGAACGTCACTTGGCGAGCGGCGCGGTCGGACCGGCAGGCGTCGCCGGTGTGGCCGGCGGTGCGGGGGCCGGCGGCGGCGGCAATCCGGG
Organism: Allostellaceae bacterium; assembly: GCA_036268425.1. Taxonomy (GTDB): domain Bacteria; phylum Pseudomonadota; class Alphaproteobacteria; order ATCC43930; family CGMCC-115725; genus DATARH01. The sequence goes on along the minus strand of DATAUE010000149.1, from coordinate 102,484 downwards.
GAGCAGCGGCGACGGGCCGCCCTCATCAATCAGCGAGTGCGGCGTCCGATCGACATTGCTCAACACCACAAGAAGAATACTGGTGACGAAGAACGCTGCGGCGAGGATCGCCGTCGTCCGGGTCAGCAGGTTCGCAGTCGAGCGCCCGGTCATAAAGCCGGACATGCCGCCGCCTCCCATTCCGAGGGCGCCGCCTTCGCTTTTCTGCAGCAGAACGACCCCGATCAGCGCCAGCGCGATCAGGACATGGACAACGAACAGCACGACAATCATGGCAACGAGGGCGCCGCAGCAGTTTCGGGAGGGCGGCCTATATCTAGGGCCTCCCGCGTCCGCTGGCTACTGCCGCCATGATCCTGCGGTCCGCGCTGTCGGAAATCATGCGCAGAGTTCGGCGATCCCGCAGAAATCCGCCGTCTGAAGGCTGGCACCGCCGATCAGCGCGCCGTCCACTCCGTCGATCGCCAATATTTCGCTGGCATTCTTCGGGTTAACAGAACCGCCGTAGAGTATCCGGGTGCCGGTCGGGGTATGACCACGGATTGCGTTATGGATTTCGGCGATATCGGCGAGGGTCGGGGTCAGCCCGGTGCCGATCGCCCAAACCGGCTCGTAGGCAATGACGAGCCGGTCGGCCGTTGCGCCCGCAGGCACCGAGCCGGCAAGTTGGCCGGCAACGATCTCGACCGCGCGGCCGGCTTCGCGTTCGGCCCTGGTCTCGCCGACACAGACAATCGCGACGAGGCCGACCCGCCACAACGCCGCGGTCTTTTCGTGCACGTCGGCATCGCTCTCGCCAAGCCCGTGCCGGCGCTCGGAATGGCCGACCAGGCCGTGGCTGCACCCTGCATCTTTCAGCATTTCGGCGCTGATCGAGCCGGTGAACGCACCCGACGCCTTGGCGTGGCAATCCTGGCCGCCCAGGGCGACGCCGCTGCCGGCCAGCACCTCGCCCACCGCGGCGAGCAGCGTCGCCGGCGGGCATACCAGCAGGTCGCAACCGTGCAAGGCGCGCGCCTGCTCGGCGATGCCGCGGGCGAGAGCGACCCCGTCCTGGCGCAATCCGTTCATCTTCCAGTTGCCGGCGATCAGTTGTTTTCCCTTGGGCATTTCGCTTCTCCGGGGGCGCTGCGGCGCCCGGTGGACATAGGCGGCGGGGCATAGGTTGCAGCCCCGCCAGACGATGTCTATGGTCGCCGCCTCTATGTTCACCGCAACGATCACATCGGGCATCGCAGAGGTCAACCGACGGCTCGGCATGAGCCGCGGCTGCCGCGACCGGCGGCGCCCCCGCAACGCCGAGTGTCTCGCGCCATGATGCAAGCGATCCGCACCAGAGCGGGTTCTATCGTCGTCAAGGTTCTGTTCGTCCTGCTGATCGTGTCGTTCGGCTTCTGGGGAATCTATACGCGCTCCGACTACTTCCAGGAGCATTCGCCCGAGACCGTCCTCGCCACGGTCGGCGGCCGCGATATCCGCGCCGAAGAACTGCAGCAGGCATTAGAGCCGGCCTTGCAGCGCCTGCGCGCGCAATTCGGCGGCTCGATCGATAATCAGCAAATCAAGCAGCTTGGCATCATCGACACGCTGCTCGGGCAACTGATCGACCGCGCGCTGCTCGACAATGAGAGCGTGCGGCTGGGGCTCGATCCGTCAGACGATGTGGTGCGCAGCACGATCTACGACAATCCGGCGTTCCGCGGCGCCGACGGGAAGTTCGACCGGCAGCTGTTCGGCCAGATTCTGGCGATGAACCGGCTGACCGAAGACCAGCTCGTCGCAAGGCTGCGCCACGATATCCCGCGCGCCGACCTGTTGCAGGCAGTGACGGCCGGGGTCGTCATGCCGCGGCCGGTGGTCGATGCGCTCTACCGCTACCGCAATGAAAAGCGTCTCGCCGACATCGTGGCGTTCCCGGTTGCGTCGATCACCGATATTGGCCAGCCCAGCGACGCCGACCTGAAGAAATTCTATGACGCCCACCCGGATTTGTTCCGCGCCCCGGAATACCGGGCGGTAACGATCGCCAGCCTGTCACCGGCGGACCTGCAGCGATCGGGCAGCATTCCGGACGACAAGCTGCGCAGCGAATACGACCAGCACAAAGACGATTTTGGCACGCCAGAGCAGCGTGACATTCAGCAACTCCTGGCGCCGTCTGAGGAGAAGGCCAAAGAAGCCGAAAGCGAATTGGCGGCCGGCAAGGACTGGAAAGATGTCGCGGCGTCGCTTGGGCAGGATGCCGACAGCATCGATCTCGGCCTGCTGAGCCGGCAGGATATTCCGCACGAACTCGGCGACGTCGCCTTCGACCTTGCGCTGAACAAACCCAGCGAGCCGGTCAAAAGCCCGATGGGCTGGCACGTCCTGCGCGTCACCAAGATCGACCCGGCCAAGACCCAGACCTTTGAAGAGGCCAAAGCCAAAATCGAAACCGACCTCAAGATGCAGGACGCGGTCGATCGTCTCGACAAGATCGGCAACCAGGCCGACGACGCGCTGGCCGGCGGCGGCTCGCTGGCCGACGTCGCCGCGAAATTCGGGCTGAAAACGGTGACGATCTCCTCGCTGGACGAAAGCGGCCACGATGCCGAGGGCAAACCCGTCAAGCTGCCGATCGCACCCGAAGAAATCATCAAGACGATTTTCTCGACCAGCGCCAACGACACCAGCCGCATCACCGATACACAAGACGGCGCGATCTATGCCGTGCATGTCGACAAGGTTACGGAGCCACATGTCAAGCCACTGGCTGACGTGAAGGATACTGCCGTTGCCGGCTGGCAGGCTGAGCAAAAGCGCGATGCCGCAACCAAACAGGCGGAAGCGCTTGCCGCCGCGGTCACCGCCGATGCGCCGCTCGCCAAGATGGCCGGCGATAAAAAGCTGACATTGCTCGCGGCCGTACCGCTGACGCGCAAGCAGACGCAGGGGCAAAGCGTGCCGCCGGCGTTGGTGACAAAATTGTTCGCCGCGAAAGTCGGCGATGTCGTCACCGGCAGCGATCCGACCGGCGCCTTTGTCGCGCAACTCAAGGAAGTCCAGTCGCCGGACCAGATTTCCGACGCCGCAGCCTCAGGCCTCTCCGACCAGCTTGCCGATGAAAGCCGCGCCGATGTTGCCGGGGAGTTTACCGAATCGCTGCGCCGCCGCTTCCCTGTCGAGGTCAAGCGCGAAGCGGTCGACCGCATGTTCTGACCGCCCGGGTTGACCGGCGGTGCATAACCGTTGCTGTGCTCAGGCACGGTGTCGGTAAATTTGACAGGCGCGGCGTACCGGCACTATCACGACCGTAAGCGAGAAGCGGCACAGCGCAGGAGCCTCGAATGGCAGACAAGGTCTATCCCGATGCCGAGGCGGCATTAAGCGGGCTGCTGCGCGACGGCATGATGGTGATGGCCGGCGGCTTTGGCCTGTGCGGCATTCCTGAAAAGCTGATACTGGCGCTGCGTCGATCGGGCGCTAAAGGCCTGACGGTCGTTTCGAACAATGCCGGCATCGACGGCGCCGGTCTCGGCGTGCTGCTCGAAACCCGCCAGATCGGCAAGATGATCTCGTCTTATGTCGGCGAGAACAAGCTGTTCGCCGATCTTTACCTTAAGGGCGAACTCGAACTCGAATTCAACCCGCAGGGCACGCTGGCTGAGCGTATCCGCGCCGGCGGCGCCGGCGTACCGGCGTTCTTTACCAAGACCGGCGTCGGCACCCTGGTGGCCGAGGGCAAGGAAACCCGCGAGTTCGACGGTGAAACTTATGTCATGGAAAAGGGCCTCGTCGCCGATCTGTCGATCGTGCACGCCTGGAAAGGCGACCGTGAAGGCAACCTCGTCTACCGAAAGACCGCGCGGAATTTTAACCCGGTGATGGCGACCGCCGGCCGGGTGACGGTCGCCGAGGTCGAGCATCTCGTCGAACCCGGCGAGATCGACCCCGACCATATCCACACGCCCGGCATCTTCGTGCAGCGCGTTGTGCACTACCCGTCCTACGAAAAACGCATCGAGCAGCGCACCGTGCGCAAGCGGCAGGCCTGAGAGGAGGAGGATCCGGACATGCCCTGGTCACGCGACGAGATGGCGCGCCGCGCCGCCGCCGAACTGGAAGACGGATTTTATGTCAATCTCGGGATCGGCATTCCGACGCTGGTGGTGAATTTCATCCCGCAAGGGATGACCGTACAGCTGCAAAGCGAGAACGGCATGATGGGGATGGGCCCCTTCCCGTTCGAAGGCGAAGAAGACCCGGACCTGATCAATGCCGGCAAACAAACCGTCACCGAACTTCCAACGACCAGCTATTTCGACAGCGCCCAATCATTCGGCATGATCCGCGGCGGACACATTGACCTGTCGATCCTTGGCGCGATGCAGGTCGCCGAAAACGGCGATCTGGCGAACTGGATGATCCCCGGCCGCATGGTCAAAGGCATGGGCGGCGCGATGGACCTGGTCGCCGGCGTCAAAAAGGTCATCGTGCTGATGGAGCACACCGCCAAAGGCGAGGCCAAATTGCTGCATCGCTGCAACCTGCCGCTGACCGGTGCCGGCGTTGTCGACATGGTCATTACCGATCTTGCGGTCTTTACCGTCGACCGCAAGGGCAGCGGGATGGAATTGATTGAGATCGCGCCGGGCGTCACGCTCGACGATCTCAAAAGGCAGACCGAAGCTGCTTTCCGGGTACGCCCCGGTATCGGTTGAGCCATTAGTTAAGCTCGGTTGCCGTCATGCCCACAAAAAACGACGAGCCGGCGGGAGCCGGCTCGCTCTGGAAGGCAATGTTCTGCGGCGGAAGGTGCGTGCTCGTAACGCTTTTAAACAAAATTGCTTGCGTCGACAAAGGTTCTTGATCGGCCGGAGCGTTACGTTCTGTTACAGAGTGTCACAAAATTTCACGGTCGGCAATAGCAAAAACGATGCGCGTGCGTGATGTAATCCGCGACCTCCCCGCCTCCCGTATCGCCGAGATTTCGGCGCTCGGAATGGGCGATCCCGAGGTCATCCCGCTGTGGTACGGCGAAGGCGATCTGCCGACGCCGGCCTTTATTGGCGCCGCGGCAACCGCCGCATTGCAGGCAGGGCATACGTTTTACACGCACAAGGCCGGGTTGCCAGAACTGCGCGCCGCAATCGCCAAGTACCTGACCAGCCTTTACGCTCGGCCCACCACCGCCGAGCGGGTGCTGGTGACTAGCTCGGGAATGACTGCCCTGATGCTGGTCGCGGAAGCGCTAATCGGAGACGGCGACAATCTCGTAATTGTGGCGCCGGTATGGCCGAACATCGCGGCGGCGGTGTCGATCATGGGTGGTCAGCCGCGCCTTGTCGCGCTCGACCCGGTGCCCGGTGGCGGCTGGCGGCTCGACATCCAGAAGCTGGCGGCGGCGTGCGACGCGCGCACCCGCGGCATCTTTGTCAATTCCCCGTCGAACCCGACCGGCTGGGTCGCCTCGGCGGCGGAAATCGCCGACCTCCTGATGCTGGCGCGACAACGCGGATTATGGCTAATCGCTGACGAGGTCTATGGCCGTATCGTCTACGGCAACCGCGCCGCGCCCTCTTTTCTCGATCAGGCAGAGCCGGACGAGCGACTGATTGTTGTCAACAGTTTCTCAAAAAATTGGGCGATGACCGGCTGGCGGCTCGGCTGGATGGTGATCCCGACCGATCTGCTGCCGCTGATGGAAAAGCTGGTCGAGTTCAATACCAGCGGATCGCCGACCTTTCTGCAACATGCCGGTGTCGTTGCGATCCGTGATGGTGAGGCGTTTATCGCCGAGTTCGTGGCACGTTGCCGCGCCGCCCGCGATGTTGCGATCGACATGCTGCAAGCCTGCCGCCGCGTCGAGGTGGCGCGGCCGGCCGGCGCATTTTACGCCTTTATCCGGGTCGACGGCATGACCGACAGCCTCGCCTTTGCGAAGGATGCGTTACGGCACGCCAAAGTCGGGTTGGCGCCGGGCAGCGCCTTTGGCGAAAGCGGCGAAGGTTATTTACGGCTGTGCTTTGCCCGCGATCCGCGTTCCATCGCCGAAGCCGTCGAGCGCCTGCGCCCACTGCTCGACTGAAGCGATTTCGCAGCCCGGCCTAGCGCTTGGTGCTGTTCTTCAGCGCCAGCAGATCGACGAGAAACCGGTCGCGCTCGGCTTCCAGGGTGGCGATGTCGCGCCCGCCCGCTTCGTCCGCGACACCGCCGGCAAGGGCCGCACCGAGTTCGGCCGTCAGGCGCGGCGCTCCGAGATCGTCCCACCAGCTTTCCATCGGTGGGCCGAGCTGGTCGAGAAAATGCGCCATCCCACCGGCGCCGCCGGCGAGATGGAACGTCAGGTGCGGCCCCATCAGCGCCCAGCGCAACCCCGGCCCTTCGCTGATGGCGGCATCAACATCTTCGACGCTGGCGACGCCGCTTGCCACCAGATGTACCGCTTCCCGCCACAGCGCCGCCTGCAGCCGGTTCGCGACATGCCCGGCGACCTCGCGGCGAATATGGATCGGGCGCTTGCCGACGCTGGCGTAAAACGCCATCGCCTGCGCCACCGTTGCCGGCGACGTCTGCGCGCCGGCAACGACCTCGACCAGCGGGATCAGATGCGGTGGATTGAACGGGTGTCCGATGACGCAGCGCTCGGGATGGCGGCATGATGCGACAAGCCGGCTGATCAGCAGCCCCGACGAACTTGACGCGATAACGACCTCCGCCGGCAGGACCGCATCGATGCGTGCCAGCAAAGCCTGTTTTATAGGCTCACGTTCGGGGGCGCTCTCCTGGACGAAATCGGCATTCGCGGCCGCGCTTTCCGCATCTGCACAAAATTTGAGCAAGTGATAAGGGGGCATGGCCGCGATCGTCGCGAGCCGCGCCAGGACCGGCCATGCCGCATCGATAAACCGCCGCATCCGCGGCTCGGCATCCGGCGCCGGATCGCTGGCATACACTTCCAGCCCCCGCGACAGAAATGTCGCGGCCCAGCTCATGCCGATCGTACCAGTGCCGATAACCGCGACGCGACGCACCTCGCGCTGCTCCATGATATGTCTCCGAACCGGTCAGCTTCAACGGACCATCGGCGCTGTCGCATCGACGCACCCGGTAAACCTTTGGTAAGGTCGCCTCAGTTAAGGTCCCCGGCGCCAAGGTCGCCGCGGCGTGATCCGCAACCGGAGCTTAATCGGCCTTGCCTGAGCCGTCCACGCAACGCGACCTGCGCCTCGATTTCTTCCGCGGTTTATCGCTGGTATTCATTTTCATTGATCATATCCCGGAAAACATTTTGAGTTATTTCACCTTGCAGGCGGTTACGTTCTTCGACGCCGCCGAGGTTTTCATCTTCATCTCGGGTTTCACCGCCGCCCTCGTCTACGGCCGCCGGCTGGTCCGCAAGGGAGCGCTCTATGCGACGGCACAGGTGCTGCGCCGCGCCTGGCAGCTCTATGTCGCTCACATCTTCCTGTTCATGCTGTTCATCGCCGAAGTGTCGTACACCGCGAGCACCTTCAAGAACCCGATGTACAATGAGGAAATGCGCGTCGCCGATTTTCTCGGCGAACCGCATATCGCCGTCATCAAGGCATTGCTGCTGAAATTTCAGCCGACGTTTCTCGATATCCTGCCGCTCTATATCCTGATGCTGGTAATATTTCCGGCAGTGTTGATCGGCATGCAGCGGCACTGGCTCGTCGTGTTGCTGCCCTCGGCGCTCGTGTACCTGACGGTGCAGATTTTCGGCATCGCCGTGCCGGCCTATCCCGAAGGTCATGTCTGGTTTTTCAATCCGCTCGCGTGGCAATTCCTGTTTGTCGCCGGGGCGGTGCTCGGCAACCGCTTTGGCCAAGGCGGCAGCTTTGACGGTCTGCTGCGGGTGGCTTATCCGGCGGCGGTCGTGATCTTCGTCGTCGGGCTGATCGTCAGGATAAGCTGGACGATCCACGGCGCATGGGACGCGTTTCCCGGTTTTTTCCTGCGCGAACTGTGGCCGGTGAACAAAAACAATCTATCGCCGCTGCGCATCATCCCGTTTTTTGCGGCAGTGGTGTTGGTGGCGGTGCATGTACCGGCAAGCGCTCGATTTCTATACAGCGCGGCCGCACGGCCGCTGGTTCGCTGCGGACAGCAATCCCTGGAGATCTTTTGCCTCGGCATCCTGCTATCCGCGCTCGGTCATTTCTTTCTTTCCGAATATGATTCAGCGGTCTGGGTGCAGCTTGCCGTCAATGCCGTCGGCATCTTGACCATGTTTCTGACCGCCAGGATGATCGACTGGTATCGCATGATGGACAGAACTCCGATATTGCAGCCGGCGGTGGCGCAGTCCCGTGGTGAGAAATCTGTCCCATGAAGCACCGGTTGCTGCGTACCTTTGTCGCCACGGTGACGATTTGTGTTGCTGTCGCTGCGCCGGGACGAGTGGTCGCGCATGATTGCGAGGTTCCGGCCGAACTGACCGAAATCACCGCCAAGCTGCCGCATCTGGCGGAACGGATGCGGGCGCACCAGCCGGTAACGATCGTCGCGATCGGTGGCGCATCAACCAAAGGAGCGGCTGCCGGGTCGCCCGATCTGGCATACCCGCAGCGCTTGCAGGCGGCGCTGACGGCGCTGTATCCCGGTGTTCCGATCAATGTCGTCAACAAAGGCGTGCCGCGGCAATCGACGCAGCAGATGGTCGAGCGCTTTCCGACCGACGTGATTGCCGAGGACCCCGTCCTGGTGGTTTGGGAAGCCGGCATCAGCGATGCCGTGCGCGGCATCGAGGTCGACAATTTTGCCGGTGCGCTGCAATCCGGGATTGATGAGATTAAAAATCGGGCAATCGACATTCTATTGGTCGATATGCAATTCTCGCGCAGCACCACTGCGGTTATCGATTTCGAGCGCTACCTCAATACGATCCACCGGATCGGCGACCTGAACGACCTTTATGTGTTCCCGCGGTTTGCGATGATGCGGTACTGGAGCGAGCAGAACATGTTCAACTTCGACGAGATCACCGAAGACGAACGCGCCCGTCTTGCTGCCAAGGTCTACGACTGCATCGGCCGCAAGATGGCTCAGATCATCCACACCGCGATTCGATGATACATCGCAGGGGGTTGACGGCCCGCCGCGCCGCCGCGGCGGCGCTGGCGGCCACGTTGGGAGCCGCCGCAGCCCAGGCTGGCGATGCACCCGGGAGTTGCGCAGCGCCCGCGGACCTGATGTCGATTGGTTCGGCCCTGCCGCATGTCGCCGAGCGCATTGCGCAAGGGCAACCGCTGACGATCGTGGCGATCGGCTCGTCATCGACTTGGGGCGTCGGCGCCAGCACGTCCGCCCGCAACTACCCAAGCCTGCTCGAGGCTGAACTCAGGGAGAGGTTTCCCAACCTCGCAATCCGCGTTCTCAACCGCGGCAAAAACGGCGAAGACGCCGCCGAGGAATCAGCGCGGCTCGATGCCGACGCGATTGCCGAACGTCCCGATCTCGTGATCTGGCAGGTCGGTACCAATGCTGTCCTGCGGCGCGACGACCTGACCCGCGACGGCGAACTGATCGAACAGGGCGTCGCGCGGCTGCGGCAAGGCGGCAGCGATGTCGTGCTGATGGATCTGCAGTATGCGCCGCGCGTCCTGGCGCGACCGGCCCATGCTGAAATGGAGCAGGTGATCGCCTCGATCGCCAAGCGTGACAAGGTCGGGTTGTTCCGCCGTTTCGAAATCATGCAGCATTGGCAAAACGCGGCATCGCACGGCGATTCGCCGGCGATGATCGGCGATGACGGGTTGCATATGACCGATCGGGGCTATGGGTGCCTCGCCGCCGATTTCGCCGAGGCTCTGGCGTGGAACTGGTGGACGCAAGAGCGGGTGACTCACAATCCTGCCGACGCGCGCGTCGCCGGCCTGCGGGGAACCGCACCACCGGCCGCTCCGTTCGATGGACGGCCGTAACGGCGCCGCCCTCTCCCGGTCCTGTACGACACCGATCCGCCGGCTGCCGCAGCGTTTTGCCGCGAACCAGCCGGTGCTTCGCACATAGATGATTAATTAACTCAGAAAGCGATTTGGGTTTCACGCTTGCTGCTTATATTCTGAGCAGGTTGTTAAGGGGGCCACAAGATGTTGTTGGTTTCCCATACGCCGAGAGCAGACGCCAAGCTTGCGGCGATGATGCCGGTGACTCGCTTAGAGACGCCGCTGAGCGTCTGTCGGCCTTACGATCGCCAAAAAGCGTTGGCATGGTGGTTGCGTGCAACACCTGGGCAGCCCTGCGATCGCAGGCGATCGTGTCTGGGGATTGCGGCGGATGCGCTCGGGGGAAAAGTTTACGATCGCGACACGTTATTCGCTCCAGATGGCGATTTTCGGCGTCCGTCGCCGTTAGCCGGATGAACGATCGGAAATCTGTTGCGGTCGACACTGGTCGATTGAGGTGAGAGCAATGCGGTTTGACGATGGCATCTTCGGACTCTACTCGCGCCTGTATGAAAACCGGCGCGAGGTGGAATACTCGCTGGAAGACTATCTGCGCGCCTGTTCGGACGACGCGTCCTTTTACGCGGGAGCGGCGGAGCGCCTGCTAAAGGCGATCGGGGAGCCGGTCATGGTCGATACCAGCCAGGACCCGCGGCTCGGCCGCATCTTTATGAACCGGACGATCAAAGTCTATCCGGAGTTTGAAGATTTTTACGGCATGGAAGAGACGATCGAGCGCATCGTCGGGTTCTTCCGGCACGCGGCGCAGGGTCTCGAAGAGCGCAAGCAGGTGCTGTACCTGCTCGGCCCGGTCGGCGGCGGCAAGTCGTCGCTCGCGGAGCGCCTGAAGCTGCTGATGGAGAAGGAGCCGGTTTATGCGTTGAAGGCCGGCAAGGAGATCAGCCCGGTTTTTGAAAGCCCGCTCGGCCTGTTTGATCCGATCACGATGGGCGAAGAACTGGAAAAGCGCTACGGCATCCCGCGCCGCCGCCTGACCGGCCTGATCTCGCCGTGGGCCGTCAAACGGCTCGACGAGTTTGGCGGCGACATCACCAAGTTTACGGTCGTGCGCCTGCAACCGTCGCGGCTGAAGCAGTTGTGCGTCGCCAAGACCGAACCAGGCGACGAGAACAACCAGGATGTCGCCAGCCTCGTCGGCAAGGTCGATATCCGCAAGCTCGAGATGTACAGCCAGAACGATCCCGACGCGTATTCCTTCTCCGGCGGTCTCAACCGGACGACCCAGGGCCTGATGGAATTCGTCGAGATGTTCAAGGCGCCGATCAAGATGCTGCATCCGCTCCTGACGGCGACGCAGGAAGGCAACTACGCCGGGACCGAGAATATCGGCGGCATCCCGTTTCAGGGCATCATCCTGGCGCACTCGAACGAGTCCGAATGGCAGAGTTTTAAGAACAACAAAAATAACGAAGCCTTTATCGACCGTATCTCGGTCATCAAGGTACCCTACTGCCTACGCTCGACCGAAGAGCGCAAAATCTATGAAAAGCTGCTGCAGAGCAGCGAGCTGTCGAGCGCCCCCTGCGCTCCATCGACATTGGATATTCTGTCGCGCTTTTCGGTTCTATCGCGGCTGAAGGCGCACGAAAACTCGAACCTGCACTCGAAGATGCGGGTTTACGACGGTGAAAGCCTGAGAGACACCGACCCACGCGCCAAGTCGGCACAGGAATACCGCGACGCCGCGGGTGTCGATGAGGGCATGGACGGCATCTCGACCCGTTTTGCGTTCAAGGTGTTGTCGGGCACGTTCAATTTCGACACGCAGGAGATTGCGGCTGACCCCGTCCACATGATGTATGTGCTTGAGCAGTCGATCTGGCGCGAACAGTTTCCCGAGGAGACTGAGAAGAAGTATCTCAATTTTATCAAAGCCGAGCTGGCGCCGCGCTACGCCGAGTTTATCGGTCACGAAATCCAGAAGGCTTACCTCGAATCCTATTCGGATTACGGGCAGAACCTGTTCGACCGCTATGTCGCCTATGCCGATGCGTGGATCGAGGACCAGGACTACAAGGACGCCGATACCGGGCAGCTAATGAACCGCGAGTTGCTGAACCAGGAACTCTCGAAGATCGAAAAGCCGGCCGGCATCGCCAACCCCAAGGATTTCCGCAACGAGGTCGTCAAGTTTGCGTTGCGGTCGCGGGCGGCCAATAGCCGCAATCCGTCCTGGACGTCCTATGAAAAGCTGCGCGAGGTCATCGAGCGGCGCATGTTCTCGCAGGTCGAGGATTTGTTGCCGGTTATCAGCTTCGGCTCGAAAAAGGACTCCGAAACCGAGAAAAAGCACGCCGACTTTGTCGAGCGGATGGTCGAACGGGGCTACACTGAGCGCCAGGTTCGCCGTCTGGTCGAATGGTACATGCGAGTGAACAAAGCCGGATAAGGCTGCGTTCATATCGCCGGAGGTGCTTTGATGAATATTGTCGATCGCCGGCCTAACCCGAAGGGCAAGAGCCTTAGCAACCGGCAGCGGTTTTTGTCGCGCGCCCGGGTCGAGGTCAAATCCGCGGTTCAGGAGGCCTTGCGCAAGCGCAAGGTCGCCGACGTCGCGCAAGGCGAACGTGTCGCGATCCCGACGCGCGGGATCACCGAACCGATCTTTCACCACAACCGGCGCACCGGCCGTTCCGACCACGTCGTTCCCGGAAACAAGGAATATGTCCGAGGCGACGAAATTCCGCGGCCGCAAGGCGGCGAAGGGCGCGGTGGTTCGCAAGGCAGCCCGGACGGCGACGGCGAGGACGCGTTCGAATTCACGCTGTCAAAGGACGAGTTTCTCGACATGTTCTTCGAGGACCTCGAACTGCCCGATCTGATCAAAAAGAGCCTCAGGGACACGCAGTCGGTCGATCTGCAGCGTGCCGGCTACACCGTCACCGGCAACCCGTCGAACCTCAGCATCCCGCGTACGATGCGGCTCAGCATGGCGCGGCGGATTTCGCTGAAACGACCCAAGCTGTCCGATCTCGAGGTCTTGCAGGCCCAGCTTGACGAGGCGCGCGCCCGCGGTGACGACGATGAGGTTGCGCGGCTTGAAATCGCGCTGGAACGCGACACGCGGCGCAGCAAGATCATTCCTTACATCGACCCGATCGATGTGCGCTATCGGCGGTTTGACCGGGTGCCGCGACCCAATACCGAAGCGGTCATGTTCTGCCTGATGGATGTTTCCGGCTCGATGACGGAGGCCATGAAGGATTTGGCCAAGCGGTTTTTCATGCTGCTGCATGTGTTTCTGGTGCGCCGCTATCGCCATGTCGACGTTGTGTTCATCCGCCACACCAGTACGGCGGAAGAGGTCGACGAGGAGACGTTTTTCTATAGTCGCGAGACCGGCGGCACAGTCGTGTCGACGGCTCTCGAAAAAATGCTGGAGATCGCTCGCGCCCGGTACTCGACCGACCGCTGGAACATCTATGGCGCGCAAGCCTCCGACGGCGACAATTACGGCGCAGACAGCAGCCGCTGCGTGTCGCTGCTCGGTGGCGAGGTATTGCCGCTGTGCCAGCATTTCTCCTATGTCGAGGTTGGCGACGGCATGGGCGGCAGCCTGACCGGCCTGTCACGCGACAGCGATTTGTGGCGGGCCTACAGTGAAGTGGCGCCTGGTCACTCGCATTTTGCGATGCGGCGGGTTGGCGATCCATCGCAAATCTTTTCGGTGTTCCATGAATTATTCGCAAAAGGGGGCGTCCGTGCTTAATACGCGTATGGACGCCGCACAGCTCAAAGCGGACATGCCGCTTTTCACCGGGCCGAACTGGGATTACGGCTCATTGCGCCGGGTCTACGAGGCGGTCGAGCAAATCGCCTTCGAGGAGCTGGGGCTCGACATCTACCCGGTACAAATCGAGGTCATTACCTCGGAGCAGATGCTCGACGCCTATGCGTCGGTCGGACTTCCGCTGATGTATCGGCATTGGAGCTTCGGCAAGCGCTTCGCCTATCACGAAACGCTGTACCGCAAAGGCTTGCAAGGCCTTGCATACGAGATCGTCATCAACTCAAACCCGTGCATCTGCTACATCATGGAAGAAAACTCCATGACGATGCAGACGCTGGTCATTGCGCACGCTGCCTTCGGACATAACCATTTCTTCAAGAACAATTATCTGTTCCGGCAATGGACCGACGCTGGCGGCATTCTCGACTATCTGAGTTTTGCGCGTGATTACGTTTCGAAATGCGAGGAGAAATACGGGCTCGAAGCGGTCGAGCGGGTGCTCGACGCGGCACATGCTCTGAAGGAGCATGGCGTCAACCGTTACGCACATCGTTCAAAGTTGAATCTCGCCGAAGAGCGTCAGCGCGCCGAAGACCGTCGTGCCTACGAGGAAGCCACCTACAACGATCTTTGGCGCACCGTTCCCGCCGAACTGAAGGACGAAGACGAACTCGAAGATGCCGCAAAACATGGCGACATCCGTCGCAAGCTCGGGTTACCCGAAGAAAACCTGCTCTATTTCATCGAAAAGCGGGCGCCGCGCCTGGAAGACTGGCAGCGCGAACTGATCCGCATCGTCCGCAATGTGTCGCAGTACTTCTATCCACAGAAACAGTTGCAGATGATGAACGAAGGTTGTGCCACCTTCGTGCATTACGAGATCATGAACCGGCTGCACGACAAGGGCCTGATCACCGAAGGCTCAATTCTCGAGTTTCTGCATTCGCATTCCAGCGTGGTGTTCCAGCCGGGGTTTGACGATCCGCGGTTCAGTGGGCTCAACCCTTACGCGCTCGGTTTTGCGATGATGCGCGACATCCAGCGCATCTGCACCGACCCGAAGGAGGAGGACCGCGAGTTTTTCCCGGATATCGCCGGTTGCGGCGACGCCTACGGCGTGTTGCGCCATGCCTGGGCCAACTACCGGGACGAAAGCTTTATCCTGCAGTACCTCAGCCCGAAGGTGATCCGCGACTTCCGGCTATTCCAGATCAACGACGACGCCGGCAAGCCGTCGCTGCGCGTCGATGCGATCCACGACGAAGCCGGCTACCGCCGGATTCGCAGTGCGCTGTCAAAACAATACGATCTATCGCGTCGCGAACCTGATGTGCAGGTTGTCGATGTCGACCTCACCGGTGACCGTTGCCTGATCCTCGCGCACTACGTCCATGACGGCGTCCTGCTCGATGAAAAAAGCAGCCGCTCTGTATTACGCTACGCTGCTGCGCTGTGGGGTTATTCGGTGAAGCTCCTCGAACTCGAGGTTACAACCGACAAGGTCTTAAAGACCTACGAGACTGCCGCCGAGGCTAAATAGCAATCCCGTCCTGGATGCCGTGATGGATGGCTTGGCGGCAGTCTTGCTCTGACGTGTCTGTCGTCATGTGTTTCTATTCGGCCCGCATGCGCTTGGCGCTTGGCGGCAGCCATCGACAAAGAGTTCGA
This sequence comes from Allostellaceae bacterium, assembly GCA_036268425.1. Classification (GTDB taxonomy): domain Bacteria; phylum Pseudomonadota; class Alphaproteobacteria; order ATCC43930; family CGMCC-115725; genus DATARH01. Next base: position 87,115 of record DATAUE010000149.1, on the reverse strand, counting down.
CGGTGCGGTCGAGCCATTCGGCAAGTTCGGCGGGTTCCATCACTGTGCCGAGGCCCAGTGCACGGCGACGGGGCCCGCCGACAACCATCATAATAAATTGCTCCGCCGCGAAGCGCGGGTCGACCGGCCGGATCTCGCCCGTTGCGATGCGGTGCTCAAGATAGCGGGCGATCCGTTCGACCCCGGCCGCCGCGCCAAGCTCGTTCAGAATACGGGCAAGGCCAGGGAAGCGCGGCGCCTCGGCAATAACCATGCGATGTAGAGCGAGCGCCTCGGAGGTCAGCGCCACATTAAGCACATATTCGGCGGCGCGGCGCAGCGTTTCGGCCAAGCTCGGCGCTTCGAGCATCGCAGCATCGAAGGGCGGCATCCATCGCTCGATCAAGCGGCGCACGACTGCCTCGAACAGCACCTCCTTGCCGCGAAAGCGGTGGTAGAACGTGCGCTTGGAAATCCCGGCGCGCTTGGCAACCGCCTCAATGCTGGTGGCGCCGAACCCGTCGGTCAGAAACAGCGTGGTCGCGACGTCGAGGATGCGATCGGAAAGTCGCGCTGATTCGATGCGTGACGGCCGGCCGCCGTGACCACGGGTGCGGCTTCCCGTTTCCGCTTCAATAGGCACGGAAACCGATAGGGGCGTTTCATCGTCCTTCACCGTTTCAGGTTTAATCCTGACCGAGGAAAACGCAACAGCTCCGTATTCTTTTGCCGCCGATCAAGCGCTTGGCCCTGTAACGCGGCAGCAATCGACGCCATGATCGCGAGATAAATCCGAATCATGCGGCAGGAGCGCGGAAACCCATGAAGATTGATCTTACCGGCAAACGGGCGGTCGTGACCGGCGGCAGCCGTGGTATTGGCCGCGCCATCGCGTTGGCCTGCGCCGAGGCGGGCGCTGCGGTCTCGATCTGCGCACGCGGGGCCGACGCGCTCGATCCGGTTCGCCGGGAGATTGCCGCACTTGGCGTCACGGCGCACGCACAGGCTTGCGATGTCGCCGACGCAACGGCGATCGCCGCCTATATTGCCGCCGCCGGGGAGGCGCTCGGCGGGATCGACATCCTGGTCAACAATGCATCGGGGTTTGGCACAACACATGACGAGGCCGGCTGGGCCCGCAGCATCGATGTCGACCTGCTCGGCACCGTGCGTGCGATCCGCGCCGCCGTCCCGTTCCTCGAGACAAGCGGCAACAGCGCAATCATCAATATCTCATCGATTTCCGGGCTGCGCGCCTCGGCCCGCACCGCACCTTACGGCGCTGTCAAAGCGGCGCTGATGGAGTACACGCTGAGCGAGGCTGCCGCGCTGGCCAAGAAAGGCGTGCGGGTGAATTGCGTCGCACCCGGCTCGGTCGAGTTTCCCGGCGGCAGTTGGGAAAAGCGCAAGACCGACGCCCCTTCGCTTTACAACGCCATTCTGCGCAGCATTCCGTTCGGCCGGCTTGGGCATCCGGAGGAAATTGCCGCGGTCGTCGTCTTCCTGGCCTCACCACTCGCCGGCTGGGTCACCGGACAGACTATCTCGGTCGATGGCGGACAGTTGCTGTAGCTGCTCGCTTAGGGGCGCCGTCAAATGTCTAGAAACGCCGTCTCCCCCTCGCCTTGCATGACGATGTCAAAGCGGTAGAGCGCAGGCTCACTGTCACCTTCGGCTCGATGTGCCAGCAGGCTGTGGCGCGCCGCCTCGTCGTCGATCGACGACAGCAGCGGGTCGCCGGCATTGGCCGCCTCGTCGCCGAAATAAATGCGCGTGTAAAGGTGCTTGAGAAGGCCGCGGGCAAACAGCGCGACGTTGATGTGCGGCGCCTGCCATGTATTGCCGCGGCCGGGCACCGGACCGGGCTTGATCGTCACCAGCCGGAAGCAGCCCTCGGCATTGGTTGCGACCCGACCAAAGCCGCGGAAATGCGGGTCGAGTTGCTTGTCGTCGCGCTGATCGTCGGGATGGTTGTAGCGGCCGGCGGCATTCGCCTGCCACACCTCGATCAGGGCATCCGGCACCGGCGCACCATCCCCATCAATGACGCGACCTTCGATTGTGATGCGTTGCCCCTGGGGGTTGTCGGCGGTGAGATCGCCCCACTCGGCGTGCACCAGCCCGAGATGAAAAAACGGCCCCACCGTCTGCGACGGCGTCGGAATCAGCTTGTCTGCCATGACCTCGCCTCAGCCGGGATCGACCGGTGTCGCGAGGCGGCCGCGCAATACCAGGTCAAAGCGATAGCCGAGCGCCCATTCCGCCTCGCTCAAACCGGGATCGTAATCCGAGATCAAACGATCGCGCGCCGTGCTGTCGGCGGTGCTTTGAAAGATCGGGTCATAGGCAAGCAGCGGGTCGCCCGGAAAATACATCTGGGTGACCAGCCGGGTCGCGAAACCCGGCCCGAACACGCCGAAATGGATATGTGCCGGCCGCCACGCATTGGGCTGGTTGCGCCAGGGATAGGCACCGGGCTTGATCGTCAGGAACCGGTATTCGCCCTCCTCGCCCGTGACGACCTGACCGACGCCGGTGAAATTCGGATCGAGCGGCGCATCGTGCTGATCGACCGGGTGATGATAGCGGCCGGCGGAATTGCACTGCCACAGTTCGAGCAATGTCCCCCGCACCGGTCGCCCATCCTCGTCAAGCACCCGCCCGGCAATAATGATCCGTTCGCCGAGCGGCTCTCCCGGATGCTGGTGCGTCAGATCGATGTTATCGGGCCCCGCCCAACCACCGGCAAACACCGGCCCGGTCATCTCGGACAACGTGTGGTCCAACGGGATCAGCGCCCGTTTGGGCGCGCGTTTCACCGTGCTGGCATAATCGGGGTAGAGATAATCCGGCTGCGTACCCGGACGATGCCGGGCAAAAGGCACGGGGCTGGCCATCTGCAGATGCCTCGCTGTTCCTGACGGCGTGCCTCAAAGTGAGCGCGCGCCGTCATAGGCGTCAAGCTGCGGTTTCACCGCCTGCCGATCGGCAACGGGCCTCACGAAAGAACTGGTGCGGGCGGCGGGAATCGAACCCGCACAGGCCTTGCGGCCCTACGGATTTTAAGTCCGTTGCGTCTACCAGTTTCGCCACGCCCGCATCGTTGCAACTGTAGCTGTATCGCATGCCCTACCGAAGGGTTTCAATCTTCGGCCAGCCCCTCCTGTGGGTCGCCGCCGAGAGCGCGGATCATGGCTTTAAGCTCGTCGATCGCCGCAATGATGCGGTTGCGGTCGGTGCCGCGCACGACGAGGGTCACGCCGAAATCGGCACGGCGGAAATAGGGGTAGGAGCCGATTTCGAGGTCGCCATAGCGTTCCTGCAACGCCGCCAGGTCGCGCGCGATGGCGCCTTCGCCGAGGGTGCAGCTGACGTTGCGGCTCAACATCTTTGCGCCGCCGCGGAGCTGATGTTTCAGTTCGTTGAAGATGGCCTGCATGATCTGCGGCACACCCGGCAGCACAAACACGTTCTCCATGCGAAAGCCGGGTGCGCGCGAAATCGGATTGAGCAGCAGCGACGCGCCGTCCGGCACCATCGCCATGCGCAGCCGCGCCTCATTCAGCGCACCCGGCGGGTAATGGCTTTCGAGAATGCGCCGCGCCTCGGGATGAATGATCAGCTTGACCCCGAAGGCGTCGGCAACACAGGCCGAGGTGATGTCGTCATGCGTCGGCCCGATGCCGCCGGTCGTGAACACATAATCGAATTTGCGCCGCACCTCGTTGACCGTGGCGATGATGGTGTCGGCATCGTCGGGGATGACCCGTGCCTCGCGCAACCGCACGCCGGCTTCGTTCAGCCCCTGCGCCAGAAAGGCGAGGTTAGCATCCTGAGTACGGCCGGAGAGGATCTCGTTGCCGATGATCAGCACGCAGGCAGTGACGGCTTGAGTCGCGGGTTGGTTGGCCGGCTGGGGTGCCGGGGCGGCCTCGGTCATCGGGTCCTCGGGGAAATGGCGCTCGCGAGATATTCTTCATAGGCAAACCCGCCATCTCGCACAACCGCGCGCCGAGGATTGTCTCCGCTGCCTTCGCTTCCCACCTTCGCATAGAAAACAAGCGCGGCAGGCGTTGCCCGCACTTCGCGATCGGATTATCACCTGAGATGAGCTGCCGGCTCGGCCGGCGCGAGGCAGAATGATGGGCATAGGCAAATGCAGCAGGACCTGATCGCAGGCCTGGACATGTCACGCGGCGCCCCGCGCGCCGGACAGATCAAGATCCACGGCGCCGCCGCGTTCGAGGCAATGCGCCAGGCCGGGGTGCTCGCGGCCCGGACGCTCGATTTCATCACGCCCTATGTGCGTCCCGGCATCACCACCGGCGATCTCGACCGGCTGTGCCACGGGTTTATCGTCGACCACGATGCGATCCCGGCGCCGCTCAATTATCGCGGATTTCCGAAATCGATCTGCACCTCGATCAACCATGTCGTGTGCCACGGGATCCCGGGCGATCGCCGCCTGATGGATGGCGACATCCTCAATATCGATGTGACCGTGATCCTCGATGGCTGGCACGGCGATACCAGCCGCATGTTTTTTGTCGGCGACCACATTCCGCTCAAAGCGAAAAAACTGGTCGACGCGACCTATGAAGCGATGATGCGCGGTATCGCGGTGGTGCGGCCAGGGCTGCATATCGGCGCGATCGGCGACGCGATCCAGCGTTATGCGGAGAGCCTGCGCTATTCCGTCGTGCGCGATTTCTGCGGGCACGGCGTCGGGCGGGTGTTTCACGATGCCCCCTCGATCCTGCATTACGGCCGCCCCGAGGATGGGGTTGTGCTGCGCGAGGGCATGTTCTTTACCGTCGAGCCGATGATCAATGCCGGTCGCTATGAAGTGAAGGTGCTCAGCGACGGCTGGACTGCCGTCACCAAGGACCGCTCGCTGTCGGCTCAGTTCGAGCACACGATCGGCGTGACCGAGACAGGGTACGAGATTTTCACGATCTCGCCGGCCGGGCTGCACCGGCCGCCATATGATCTCAGTCTTCTGGCAGAAACCCCTCAGCCAGAATCTGCTCCGGTGTAAACGGGCAATCCGCCGGGAACGCGGTTTCCGGCAGGCCGGTTTCGTCCACCGCTCTGTCGCGGGCTGGCTGATACAATCGGATCAGTTCTGCTGACACAGTCGCTTCGAGGCTCGGCGCATCATCCAGTAGATCACCGATCTGGCGCCGCTGTTCCCGGATCGTCGATGACCAGCTTCGCGACCGGAATCCGGGCTGGTATTGCCATTTGAGCAAATGCACAAGCAACACGATGATGCGGCTGCGGAGCTCACGGCGCAGGCTCCTGCCCATGCTTTCGATTTCCTCGGCAATGTTCGCCAAATCCAGCGCCGCTACCTCGCCGGCTCGCAGAAGACGCGCTTGCTCCTCGGTCCAGGCGAAGAAATCCTCGTCATAAGCGACGGCGTTGCGGGGCATCGCCGGGTTCCTCCACAGCGGTAATTTCGAGGTTATAGCACCCTCAGGGCGCCAGCCGCACCGTCGCCTGCGCACTGCGCCCCAAGGCGTCGACGACGGCAAGATGGGCAAAGCCGACCCCGTCCGGCTGCCATTGCGGCTTGCCGCGCTCGGTTGCCGGCGGCAGCGGGTGGCCATCGACCAGCCAGTGCAGCGGGCCTTTGCCGCCTGCCGCTTCGAGTTCCAACGCCGTGCCATCCCAGGCGACAATCGCCCCATTCGGCGGAAAGACGATCCTGGGGCCGCCGGCATTCGGCCCCCTGCCCGTCTCGTGCGTGCCGGGATCGAGCCGTTGCAGGCGCGGCGGCAGGTCGCGGCGAGCCACTCGCAGCACGCCGGCCGGCGGCTCAGCCGCAGGCTCGGGCATCGCTGGCCCCAGCAGATCGGCGATCTTGAACATCACCGGCGCGGCGGTGACCCGGCCGCTGCGTCCTGGCATTGGCGTGCCGTCCGGCCGTCCGGCCCACACCGCAATCGTCACCTGACGGTCATAGCCCACCGCCCAGGCATCGCGAAAGCCGTACGACGTACCGGTCTTGAAGGCAAGCCGGCGGCCCGGCTTGACGTCGGCCGGCAGCATGCCGGGCGGCGGCGGCGCGGCGGCGAGGATGTCGTTGACGTACCACGCTGCTGCCGGCCCGAAGATTGCAGTTCCGCCGGCCGGCGGCGGATCGCTCATGCGGGTGCGCAACGGCGTCACCTCGCCGTCATGCGATAGCGCGACATACAGCGTCGCCAGATCGTAAAGCGAGATGCCGACGCCGCCGAGCGCCACCGCGAGGCCCGGTTCCGGCTCGGTCAGCGGCAGGCGCAGCCGGATGCCGGCAGCCGCCAGGGCACCGGTAAAACGCGCCGGGCCGAGTCGGTCGAGCACTGCAACCGCCGGCACATTGAGCGAATATTGCAACGCCTCGGTGGCGCTGACCTCACCTTGAAACCGCCCATCGAAATCGCCCGGCGCATAATCGCCGAACTGCCGCTTCCGGTCGTCGAGCATGGTCTGCGGGTGGATGATCAGCCGGTCGAAGGCCATCGCATAAATGAACGGCTTGAGCGCTGACCCCGGCGAGCGCACCGCCCGCACCATGTCGAGAATGCCCCGCCGCGGACCCGACAGGTAATCGGCGTTGCCGACATACGCGATAATGTCGCGCGTGCGGTTATCGATTACCAACGCCGCAAGGCTCGCCTGCGCATCGAGCGCCCCCGCCTCGCGGCGCAACAGCGCCTCGACCTGACGTTGTAGATACGGATCGATCGTCGTGCGCTGCACTGGCCGGAATGGATCAACGGCACGCAAAGCGCGTGCGAGATGCGGCGCGTATAAGGGCAATGATAGGCGCTGGTGCGGCACCGGCTCGGCCAGCGCTTCTGCCAGGGTTTGCGGCGGGATGATTCCCAGCACCTGCATGCGGCGCAGCACCCTGTCGCGGGCGCGCTGCGCCGCATCGGAGTGACGGTCGGGCCGCAGATGCTCGGGCGAGCGCGGCAATGCCACCAGCAGCGCCGCCTCGGCCGCCGACAGATGCACCGGCTCTTTGCCGAAATACGCGAGACTGGCAGCGCGTACGCCTTCGAGATTGCCGCCGAACGGCGCCAAAGTTAGATACAGGTCGAGCACCTGGTCCTTGCTGAGTTGGCGCTCAAGCCCGATGGCTTCGGCCATTTCGATCAGCTTGGCCGGCAGGGTCCGCCGCCGCCGCTCCAAGAGCCGCACCACTTGCATCGTCAACGTCGAGGCGCCGGAAACGACATGGCCACGCACGGCGAGTTGTCCGGCCGCGCGCAACACCGCCACCGGATCAATACCGGGATGGAGCGCGAAATGCCGGTCTTCGGCGGCGATCAGCATCTTGCGGTACATCGGATCGACATCGTCGACGGTGACCGGCAACCGCCATTTGGAGTCTGCGGTCAAAAATCCACGCAGCACCGACCCATCGCGCGCCAGCACCAGCACCGACAGATTGCCGGCGCGATCGAGGAGCGGTGTAGGGGCGATGAAATAAGCGGCAAGCCCGGCGACAATCAGCAAAACCGCCGACAGGCAGGCGCCAAAACAGGCCCGCTTCCCCCACCGCAGCACGGCGGCGGAGCCAGGAAGGCGATCTGCGTCCGGCGCCACTCGGGAAACTCAGCGTCGCTGGACGTTCAGCGTGCCCATTGCGGTGCGGCCGGTCGTCTCGGGTTCATACATATCCTCGACAACCAGGGCCGGATACTTGAACTGCCCCGGCGTCACCGCGCGCACGACATAAGCGAGCGTGATGTCAGCGGTATTTTCCGGCATGTCGATCGCCGCGACATAGCGGTCGTCGCGGGCCTCGGTATAGGCCGTGTTGGTCAGGTCCTTGAGCCAGGAATAATTGCCCGAGGAATCGCCGCCGGCCGACGCCGCCTGAATCTCAAACCCGGCCGGCAGCAGATCGACCACCAGCGCACGCGCGGCGCGCGACGCATCGGTACGCTTGGCTTTGAGCACGACGACAAACAGATCGGTCTGCCGCGCCTTGGTCAGATCGGCCGGCGAACCGTCGGCGCGAAAGATGCTGCGGCTGACCGTATAGCCGCTGTTTTCGGCCGGCAGGTCGGCTTTTGGCACGCCGGTGATCGATACCGTGCGCCATGCCGGGCCGGTGCCGCGATTGGCGACCGACACCGGCGTCGCGCCGATGCCGAGCAGGCGTCGGAAATAAAGCGGCTCGGTGCGCTTCTGCGCCGCCGCATCACCCACCGCGACGGTCATGTCGCCACCGGTCGCGCGCACCGCCGCCTCGGCCGCCATTAGAAGCCATGCCTGTTCCTGCGTGCTGGTGCGGGTCCTGCGGGCAAACAACTCCGTGATCCGGTCCATCACCGCGGTCAGTTGCGGCTGGAGCGCCGGGTTGCCGCCGGCAAAGGCCAGCACCCCGGCACTGTCGCGCAGATCGCTGCCGTAATCGACATAGCGCAGATTGGGCGGGCGCTTTGGCGGCGGCGCGACGGCGGCCTGATATGCGGCGGTCGCGCGCGGCATGTCGCCATACGCTGCCAAAGCGCCGGCCAACTGCGCCCGCGCCAGTTGCGTCGGCAGGTTCGACAGTTGCGTATCGCTGAAATAGCGCAATACCGGCAAGTCATCGGCCTTGGCGTGCGCCAGCACATAATGGGCATAGGCGACCGCCGGCAGGCTCTTCTCATCGGTGTGCGATTGCCGAACATAGTCGTGCAGCCAGCCGATCGCGGCTTTCAGCGCGTAATCGGGCACGGTCTTGCCATGCTCCTGGGCGCGCAGCAGAAAATCGGTGGCATAGGCGTCGAGCCACGGCACCGTGTCGTCGGTATCGTTCCACACGCCAAAACTGCCGTCCGAGCGCTGCATCCCAACGATACGGCCGATCGCGTCGTCCAGCGCGGCAACCGGCGAAAAGCCGGGATCGGTACGCCACAGCCCGGCAACCGAATCGACATAGAGCAACGGCAAGGCCCGGCTCGTCGTCTGTTCGATGCAGCCATAGGCGTAGCGATGGAGCGAGCGCAGCAGCCCCGGCACATCCCAATCCGGCCGCGGGCTGACCGTCAGCAGAGCCTCGGCGGTGCCGGGCAGGAATTCGTCGGCCGCGCCGTCATCGAGCGTGATGCTCTGGCCGGGTTCGAGCTTGGCGACAAAGCGGCGTAATTGATACGGTTGGCCCGGCCGCACACCAAGCGTGAAGTCACGCGCGATATGGGTGTCGCCGGGGCCGGTCAGGTCGAGATGCAGCGCGATGTTGCCGCTGGTCGCCGCGGTCACCGGAAATGTGGCGTTGAAGTTTTGCCCTGTGGTCAGCGGGATGGTGCGATTGACCGGCGCGGTAAAGGCCCCGGCGCCGTCAGCGGTGAATTTCACGTGATAGTCGCCGGCCGGCCCTTCGAGATTGTTGATCACCAATCCAATTTGCGCCGTGTCGCCCGGCGCCAGAAAGCGCGGTAATGACACCATCGTCACGACCGGGTCCCGCACCGTTACCGCGCCGGTCGCCGAACCGAGTTTGTGCGCCGAAAATGCCACCGCCATCAGGCGTAGCTGTCCCTGGAAATCCGGTACGTCGAGGCGGATCTTGGCGCCACCGTCGGCATCCAATTTGACGATGCCGGAGAACAACGCGACGACCCGGCTGCTACGGTCCGGCAGGCCGGTGACGGCGCGTTTGGCGAACTGGTCGCCGCCGCTGCGCAGCACGCCGATCGCGTTGGCGCGCGGATCGATCAGCCGACCGTACAGGTCGCGCAACTCGACCCCGAGCTGCCGCTTGTCGAAATAATATTTCTCAGGCGCCGGGCTTTCAAAGTCCGTGAGCTTCAGCACCGCCTCGTCAACCGCAGCGAGCGTTACATATGCCTCTTCGCCGGCGGCAGCGCCGGTCACCTTGACCGGGATGTCGACCGGGCCGCGTGGCCGCGCCACTTGCGGCGCGCTCAATGCCACCGTCAGTTTGCGCGGCGCCGCGTCGATGCCGAGCCAGGCCACGCCGACCGCACGGCCGGGGCCGCGAGGCAGAGCACCGATCGGCGACGCTGTACCAAGCGGACGGTAGGCGCTGACCAGCGCATAAACACCGGTGCCCCAGGCGGCATCGACCGGCAACTCGATCGTCGCACCTTCCGCCGGAAGGGTGATCGATCGCATCACCAGGATGCGATCGGAGGCGATTGCCACCTCGGCCTCGCCGGCAAACGGCGCCTTGATGAACAGTTTGGCGGTTTCGCCGGCCTGGTAGCCTGGCTTGTCGAGCGTCGTCGTCAGCTTATCCGGCACATCGGGGAGCGCCGCGTCGGTCCACCAGCCGACATGAAAGCGCAGGCTCGATTGCGCTCCGCTCGCATTGTCGCGAACCTCCCACCGGTAGCGTCCAGACGGCAAATTCCGCGATAGTGTGGCCGGTACCGTTCCGGCATCGATCGTACCGGTTTCGACCGACCGGTCATGCACCTGCATCCGGTGGCGCCAGCGGCCGTTGACCGAATACCAGGTGTACTCGGCGGTCTCGCTCAGCAATTCCCAATGCAGCCCCTTTGCGGGGACGCGCTTGCCGGTATTGTCCAGCGCAATCGCTTCAAGCGCCGCAGGCTGCCCATCGGCAACGCCGTTGTCATCGTCACCATTCGGCAAATGCAGCCCGATCGCAAGCGGGCGCTCGCGGACCGGCCGTGTCAGACTTGCGGAAACCGCCCGTCCGCTCGGTTCGAACACACTGACATCGACGGTCGCCGCCAGCGGCTTGGTGTGCTCGGGCAGGTCGCCCAGGGCGAGCGCGATGTTCGCCTTACCCTCGGCGTCGGTCGGCGACACGTCGATATCCTTGCGGTCGCTGGAGAACTCCTCGTCGGCCAGACCAAAGCTGAACCCTGGTTCGTTCGGATAGGGGTTGTCGTCGATCGCGACCGTGGCATGTGCTTCGACCGCCAGTTCGGCCCCTGGCGCGCCGTAATAGTACCGCGCCGCGACGTTGACCGGATAATCTTCGCCCGGCCGCACCGGTGCGTCACTGGCGGACATCTCCACCTTGAGCTGCGGCGGCACAAAATCCTCGACGCGGATGTCGACGCTGCCGATCGCCGGGCCTTTCGGGTCGGCTCTGGCCTCGATCCGCCACGTTCCGATGCTGGCGTCGCGCGCCAGCTGATAGGTCTCCTCGTGGCCGCCGAGCTTGTCGCCGGTGACCTGGCGGTGATCGACCTCGACACCGTCCGGGCGCACCAGCCGCAATGTAATCGGCAGCGTCGCCAGCGAATCCGCCTTGTCGTCGCGGATCAGCGTCATCAGATGCACCGGCTCGCCGGGCCGATAGATTCCGCGATCGGTATAGAGATAGGCATCGACCGGCCCTGGCTGCGGCCGGCCGCTGACGCCGCGATCGGACAGGTCGAACGCGCCGCGGCTGACTTCGAGAAAATTGAAATCGCCGTTCTGCGTACTCGCCATGATGACGAACGGTTCGTCGCCACCCGTACCATGCACCAGTCCAGGCGGGATGCGCGCCAGCCCGTCGGCGCCGGTGATCAAATTGGTCAGCTCACCGTTGTTGCGGGCATAAAGGCGCAGCGTCACACCGGAGAGCGGCTTCGCATCGGCCAGCGAGCGCACCGCGACCGCCATCCCGTCGGTGCCGGTGTAGGTCGTCAGGCCGAGATTGGAGACCAGCACCCAATTGGTCACCAGCGGCGGGTTGTCGCCGGCCTTCACATCGAGCCGATCGACGACGGCGAGATAAACCCCCGGCCCCTTATCGTGCAGGATTTGCGAGAGTGGGATTGCGGTGACAACCGGGCGATTGCGCTCGCCCGATACGGCCATCTCGCCCTGCCACACGAGGCTGCCGTCCTGGTTGATGATTTCATCGACATTGTCCGGGTCGAACGACATCGTCAGCTTGTTGGCGTCGATCGTCGGCACGAGGTTGCGCTCGTTGATGCGCACCAGCCTCACCTTGACCTTGTCGAGATTGATCGTCGTCAACGGCAATCCGGCGCTGCCCTCGCGCGGCAGCACATAGCCGGCGCCGGAAAAGCTCATCGACGGCTGGCGATCCGCAACCACCATGTGAGCCGAATAGTCCGCGATGGTCTTGTCGCCGGTATCGGCCGGAAATCCGGCCATGATCTCGACCTGATAGGTCTCGCCGTGCTTCAGCCCGTCGAGGCACAGCGTGTCGCCGCGCGCGGTGACGACGCCGGCGATTTCGGGAGTGGCCCGGATGAACCCGCCGAAGGAAAGATCGGCCCGTGGCGAAATCTTTTCGTTGAATCGCAGGCAGGCGCGCGGCGAATCAGCATCGGAGGTGATATCGACCTTGGTAACGCGGAACGCGACGAGGCGGCGCAACTGCTCGACGCGCTCGGATATCGCGGCAGCCTGGGTAAAGCCCAGACCGGCTTCGAAGGCTGCCAGCGCCTCCTTCATCTTGTCGTGCCGATCGTATTCGCGGCCGATCAGAAACAAGGCTGTGCCGCGCTCCACCGGGTCGGTCGACCTGGTGTAAGCGTTGTAGGCGCTGACCATGACCTTTTCGTCCTGCGCGCCGGCAAATGCCTGAGCAAGGCGCAGCCAGACGAGACCGTCATCAGCGCCGAAATTGATCGCGCGGGTCAAATCGTCGATCGCCTGGACGTACCGCTTGGCGCGGTATTCGGCATCGGCGTCGCGTCGCAATCGCGGGATCAGCGCCGGCTGGCGCTTGGCGACCGGAACGGCGCCGAGCAGGTCCTCGCGATATGCCTGAGCCGCCTCCGCTAGTTCCTGGGATCGAAAGTTCTGGGATTGAAGATTCTGAGATTGATGATTCTGCGGATTACTCTGCGCCGCGGCTGGTGCGGCGAACAGGATCAGAGCCAACAGCGACAGCGCGCGCAGCATCCAAACCCCCCGGTGACAGACAAACGGCAGATCGCGCAGTAACAAATTGCGCGTCGGCGAGGGCACGAAAGTTACCACTGCGCCCGGCAGCGGCGGTATCCCGATATAGGATTAGCCGTGCTATCCGCGCGCCGCGGCGAATTGGCCGATACAGGCCGGTCCCCGGGTAGCTTGAGAAAGCGTCCGAACCTGTAGCACTGTGCGGTATTCGCCAGCCACCCCAATCGGAGAGAATTTCATGCAGATCGGTTTTGTCGGCCTCGGGATCATGGGTGGGCCGATGGCCCTCAACCTGATGAAGGCCGGACACAAGCTGTTCGTCTACGGCAAGCGCACCGTGCCGGCGGAAATCCGCGGGGGCGCAACAGTATGCGACAGCCTGAAAGCGGTCGCCGAGCAGGCCGAGGTGATCATCGTCATCGTGCCCGATACGCCAGACGTGCAGAATGTATTGTTCAGCCCCGACGGCATCGCCGCCGGGCTGTCGGCCGGCAAGACCGTCATCGACATGAGTTCGATCTCGCCGATCGAGACCAAGGCGTTCGCCGCCGAGATCGCCAAGAAGGGCTGCGATTATGTCGACGCGCCGGTATCGGGCGGCGAAGTCGGCGCCAAGGCGGCCAGCCTGACGATCATGGTCGGCGCCAAAGAAGCCGTGTTCGAGCGGGTCAAACCGTTGTTCGAGCTGATGGGCAAGAACATCACGCTGGTCGGCGATATCGGCGCCGGGCAGACCACCAAGGTCGCCAACCAGATCATCGTCGCGCTGACCATCGAAGCTGTCGGCGAAGCGTTGTTGTTCGCCTCCAAAGCCGGCGCCGACCCGGCCAAGGTGCGTCAGGCGCTGATGGGCGGGTTCGCCTCGTCGCGCATCCTCGAACTGCACGGCGAGCGCATGATCAAGCGTACCTTCGATCCGGGCTTCCGTATCGAATTGCACCAGAAGGATCTGAGCCTCGCTCTTTCCGGTGCACGGGCCTTGAGCCTGTCTCTCCCCAACACCGCGGCGACACAGGAATTGTTCAACGCCGCCGCCGCGCTCGGTGGCAAAGGCTGGGACCATTCGGGCCTCGTCAAGGTGCTGGAACACCTTGCCGGCCACGAAGTCGCCAAGGGCTGACATCAACCCTCAACTGGCTAATCCGGCGTTCTCAACCCGCAATGCAGGCAGTACTGCATGCCGGTCGGGAAGGTGCCGCGCATGTAGCGCTCCATGCGATGCCGTCCCGTCGGACTGACCGGGCATTCGCGATCCGGTGCCGCTTGGGTTCGTTCGGCACCGCCTCGCGTGCCGTGCGCATCCGTCCAGCGGCGCCGCTCGCCGGTGTCCCGCGCGGCGGCCGGCCGGGTCACATGCGTCGGCACCAAAAACCCATCGGCCGTCAGCATATAGCGCGGCGGGTCGCCGATTTTTTCGAGGGCGGTTTTGAAGATTGCGGGGTCGATACCGTTCTGGCGCGCGATCAGATAGGCCAACTGGATCGCAGCGACTTCCTCGCCCGGGGTCGCACCGTTCTCCACGGTCTTGCGCAGCAGGAGTTCAACCTGCTCGTCCTTGCTCCGGGGGCCGCGACTGCGCATCGCCGTGGTCTAGCTGTGGCGCGCCGCCGCTTCAAGGGCATCCACCAGTGCGTCGCAGTCGGCGGGGGTCGTTTCACCGTGCGTAATACAGGCGCGGATGATGTCGCGGCCCTCAAACGCGGCGACCGAGATCCATGCCTGTCCTGACGCAAGAACACGCTGGACAATCGCGCGGGCGGGCGGCCCGCCGTTCGGCGGTTCGATGCAGAGAACCGCCAGCGCGCCGTCATTGGCGATCCGCCAGCCTTTTGCAGACAGCCGCTCTTTCAAGCGGACGATCAGCGCGACGGCCCGCTCGACATGCTGCGCATAACCCGGCCAGCCGGCCGCTGCGAGCGATAGAAACAAGCGCAGGCCAAGAAAGCGCCGCGACCATTGCAGCGAGGTGACATAGGGATCGACGCTCGCCGTATTCGACGGCATGTACCCGGTCGATACCTGGAACACCGACGACAGGATTGCGGGATCGCGCGTGATGAACATGCCGCAGCCCATCGTCGTCGCAAACCATTTATGCGCGTCGATGGTCACCGAATCACCGGTATCGATGCCGTCGAGTCGCGGACGCAGCGCGTCGGACGCCACCAGCCCGCCACCCCACGCGGCATCGATGTGATACCAGAGGCCGTGGTCGCGCGCGATCTCGGCACTACGGCGTAGCGGGTCGATCATGCCGGCATTGGTCGTCCCGGCAGTCGCCACCAGCATCACTGGGATGCGGCCGTCGCGGCGGTCGGCATCGATCAGCGCTGCAAGCGCCGCCATGTCCATGCGACCGCTGCCGTCTGTTGCAACGAGACGCACCGCATTGCGGCCGATGCCGGCTTGATGCGCGATCTTGAGCCATGCGAGATGGCTCTCGCGTGAAATGTAGAAGACCGGAGCGCCGATAAAAGCGCGCACCCCGTCGGCACCGAATAACGGATGCGCCCGCGTCAGCGCGCAGATCAGGGCCGTGTAATTGGCTTCCGCCCCGCCGGTCGTAAAGTGGCCCGTCGCATCGGCGGGAAACCCGGCTCGCTGCGCTACCGCGCGGATCGTATGCGCCTCGATCGCGACCCCCGCCGGCGAGGTCGTGGCGGTGGCAAGTTGCGGGTTGAGCGTTGCGGTAATACGGTCGGCATGCTGCGACGGGATGGTTGGCGCCGGGTTGAACAGCCCGAAATAGCGCGGATGCGTCATGTGCGTGACGCCGCGCTCAAGCTGCGCGATCGCCCAGGTCAGCGTCTCCTCAACCGGCAACGGCGCCATAAAATTGAAGCCGGCAAGCTCTTGTCGGAAAACCTCCAGGTCGAGGCGCGGCGTCACCGCACCGGCGGCGATGCGCCGGTTGGCGTCGAGCAACTGCTGCGTCAGCAGATTGTCAAGGCGTTGGCGTTCGGCAGGCATTGGAAATAGCGCCTCGGCCGGCCGATACGGGCTGTCGCCGCTCATCGAAAGATCGCCGGGTGTCGTTGTTCAGCGCGTCGGCGCATCGCCGGTTGCCGAGCGGCGGCGACGCGTACTCTTCTGCGTCGCGAGCCAAGCCAGCCAGTTGGCATAAATGCGGATGGCCGGCGCACGCCACGGAAAATCCAGCGACTTGTCGGCCGCGGCCGGGAAATTCGCGATCAGGTCGATGCCCTGCTGTTCCATTGCGTTCTGACGCAATTCGGACAGCACGGCAGCCACCTCGTCGTCGAAATAATTGCGCGGCATTGCCGGGTAACGCTCGCATTCGCCGGCTAAAAACCGGCCGATATCGCGCCGGTATTCGCGCAGCAGCGCGCCGCCGTCATATTCCGGATGCCCTTGCAAAAAAACAAACAGGCTGCCGCCGCGGGACGGCATGTCCCTGATGAACAGGTCCGCGCCGGCATCGTCTGAATGCGACAGCATGCGATAGCCGGCCTCAATCAACGCGACCTCCGGCAACTCGTTATGGCGTGAATGGGGCACCTGCCAGCGCGGCGTGGTGCCGGCGGTAATGGGATGATCGGCGACCCGCGTGCACGCGAAGATGCCGGAGAGCTTTTCGCCGAGCGGCCGCCGATCGATCCCGTCGAGGTAATGCACCGCCGCATGCGCCGCCAGGCACGACCAGATCGTCGATGCGGTATTGTCCTGCGCCCACTCGACGAGGCCGGTAAAGCTGCGCCAATAGGGTTCGTCCGCCAGATCGAGGGCGCGCGGCTCGGTGCCGGTGACGATCAGCCCGTCGACGCCGTCATCCCACAATGCGGCGATATCGGTGTGGTGCTCGCGGACATGCACCCGCCCCGCCTCGCCGCGCGGCACATCCGGCAGCGAAAAGAACCGCAAGCCGACGTCGAAAGCCTCGCCGCTGGCCGCCGTCAGCAACTCCCGGAACTGCCGCTCTGTCGTTCGCAAAGCGGCATCCGGCATGTTGTTGATTACGCCGATCGCCAGTTTCGTGCGCCCACCGGATGCAGGGTGCGACGTATCCGCAACCACGGGACGCGACAGCACAGGCATCAAGGTCATCCGGCGGCGTCCAGGGCCTGGTCGAGATCGGCGATGATGTCGTCGATATGCTCGATGCCGATACTGAGCCGGATTGCCTCCGGCATCACACCGGCCTTGCGCTGTTCCTCGGGCTTCATCTGGCGGTGTGTTGTCGATGCCGGATGGCACGCCAGCGACTTGGCGTCGCCGAGATTAACCAGCCGCTTGATCAGGCCGAGCCGGTTGTAGAACGCGGTGCCGGCCTTGAACCCGCCGCGAATGCCGAACGTCAGCAGCGAGCAGGCCTTGCCACCGAAATATTTGCAGGCCAGCGGATAATATGGATTGTCCTCGAACCCGACATAATTGACCCATTCGGCACGCCGGTCGTCGCGCAGGAACTCCGCGACCTTGCGGGCATTCTCGACATGCCGTTCGACACGCAGTGCGACGGTCTCGATGCCCTGCAGCAGCAAAAACGCACTCATCGGCGACAAGACCGATCCGGTGGCGCGCTGAAAGACGGTGCGGCAGCGGGCGGCGTAGGCGGCGGGCCCGAAATGATCCTTGTAGACCAGCCCGTGATACGACACGTCGGGCTTGTTGAACATCGGAAAGCGCTCGGGGTAATCCCCCCACGGAAACTTGCCGCTATCGACGATCGCGCCGCCCAGGGTCGTCCCGTGGCCGCCCATGAATTTCGTCAGAGAATGCACGACGACATCGGCGCCGTACTCGATCGGGCGCAGCAGGATCGGTGTCGCCACCGTGTTGTCGACCACCAACGGTACACCGTGCGCGTGCGCCACCGCAGCGACCGCCTCGATGTCGCAGATATTGCCGGCGGGGTTGCCGACGCTTTCGCAGTAGACCGCCTTGGTCTTGTCGTCGAGCAACGCCTTGATCGCTTCGGGATGATCGCTTTCGGCGAATTTGACGCTGACGCCGAGGCTCGGCAGCAGATACTGGAACAGCGTGTGTGTCGTGCCGTAGAGCTGCGGCACCGACACGATATTGCTGCCGAGATCAACGAGGTTGAGCATCGCATAATGGATCGCCGCCTGCCCGCTCGCGACGCACAACGCCTCGACGCCGCCTTCGAGCGCCGCGACGCGCCTGTCGAGAACGTTGGTCGTCGGGTTGCTGATCCGGCTGTAGCGGAAACCCTCGGTTTCCAGGTTGAACAAGGCGGCGCCATGTTCGGCGCTGTCAAAGGCGTAGGCGACGGTCTGATAAATCGGCACGGCGACCGCATGGGTCGTCGGGTCAACCTCGTAGCCTTCGTGAAGAGCGATTGTTTCAGGGTGCAGCTTATGCATGGAGCCAACATACCGTTGGGTTGTTAAACGCGAGTTAAGCCCGGTTCGGCGATCGCCGATGCGGGGTATCCACCAGCTTATACGATGCAGTTCGGCGGGAAGCCGGCACACCCGCGCATTGCTCCGGGTGCCGCGGATTTATCGCACCGCGGCGCTCTTGCGGCAAAGCCCAAACTCGCCAGGCGGCCGGCCGGCCGGCCGCCTTGTCTGACAAGATCGCGGCATGTGTCAAATGAAGGACCGGCGCTGATGCGTGCGAACCGAAAGCTCGATCATCTTGCCAGGGCGCCGGATCCCTCGATCATCCGCGCCGCGGAAATCATGGCGAAAAGCTGTCGACCGATTCGAGCGATATTGCCTGCTAGGCGACGTGCCGCACACCGCGGCGCCAGCGCTCTACCGTCTGCTGCACTGCTCCTCGGTCGTTGAGGTCGCGCGACCATGATTCGGTAAACGACGCCGTCGAACTCTTTGGCCGGCAGTCGTCGGGCAGCGGCGCAAAGGAAATCCGCATTGGCATCGAGACGCCCTCACCGCAGGCGATGGCCTCGCCGTTGCGCAACGCCGGCAGGAAGTTCATCAACCCATGCGACGCCTCAGACAGGGAGTCGCGCAGGATGTCCTGGTCGTCGTGGTTGGTCATTCGCAGAGCAAACATCGTGTTGCATTCCGACAGCAGGCTTGGCGCCAGATCGGACGGCCGCTGCGTCACGACACACAGCGACACACCATATTTGCGGCCCTCCTTGGCGATGCGCGACAGCGCCCGCTTTGCCGGTTCGAAGCCCAGTTCTTTGTCGTAAGGCGCATAACGATGCGCCTCTTCGCACACGATCGTGATGGGCACGGTCGTCTCGCTCCACATCGCAAAATCGAAAGTCAAGCGACAGACCAACGACACCACGACATTCAGCACCTCCGACGGCACCGCCGAAATGTCAAGGATAGTAATCGGCTTGCCGTCGACCGGAATGCGGAACAGGTTTGACAGTATCTCCGACATTTCGTCGCGCATCGCCAGATTGGAGCCAAAGACAAAGGCGTAACGTGCGTCTGATTGCAACGCCATGATCCGGCTTTTCACTGTCTGAAACGCGCCAAGGCTTTCCGGGCGGTTCAGCGCTCCGGCCGCGCGGTCGAGGTGCAACAGCGCCTCGGACATCCGATATGGGATCGGCGTATCGACGCTGCCCGATTTCTCAAGCCCAGCGCGCGCGAAATTAGCCTGCTTCGCCGCCAGCACGATCTCGCCGAGGATCTTGCGCTGCTCGTTGTCGGCGCGCTCCGTGCCCAGCACGATTTCGGCAAGCTCGTCGAAATTGAACAGCCAGTACGGCAGGCGCAGCCCCTCTTCCGGGCTCAGCACGACAGCGCGTCCGGCAAAGGCGCGTGCATATTCATTGTGCGGGTCGAGCAGCATGACATGCGCGTTTGGGTTACGATCGATGACCGCGCGCAGGATTGTCGCGACAGCGCAGGACTTGCCCGATCCGGTAGTGCCGACGATGCTGAAATGCTTGCCCATCAGATCGTCGATGCGCAGATACGCGGTCACCGAATTGGCTTGATACAACGTCCCGACCGGTACACTAGCCGTGCCGCGGGGCGCATAGACCTGCGCCAGATCCTCGGCCGTCGCCAAGTACACCGGCGCTTCGATCGGCGGAAACACGGAGACGCCGCGCTGGAACCCCTTATATTCGCCACCCTGGTCGCGCAGCATTTCGCCCAGCAGCTCGACCTCGATGATTTTCAGGTCATCATCCGGGGCGGACAGCGACGGCAACGGCACCCGCAATGCATTGACCATGCCGTAGACGGTCGACACGCGGGTCTGCAGCTTGACCAGCGCCCCCATCTCGATCGGCTCGATCTGGCTGGGCGCCTCCATTCCCCGCGCCTCAAGAAGCACGATCACTTGAGCAGCCGACACCGCGATAACCCGGCCGATCCGCGTTCCGTCCACCACCTGAAGGTCGCTTCCGTCCATCGCTTTACTCGCCGTTAGCCCGCGGCGCCACGTTCAGGCGCCGAGGCATTATAGGGTTCCACCACGATTAAGTGAGATAATATCCACCTAAGCAACCGAAGCGGCAGCCGGTGGTCGTACCCGCTCGGAAGGCAACCGCACGTCGATGCTGGTTCCGACATCGACCTCGCTCGTCAGTTTGAGATCGCCGCCATGCAGCCTGACCAGGGCACGGGCGATCGGCAGCCCGAGACCGACCCCGCCATTCTGCCGCGTCAGATGGTCTTCGACCTGCCCAAACGGTTCCAGCACGCGCTCCAAATCCTCGGGCGGAATGCCCTTTCCGCTATCGCGGAGCAGGATCGACAGTTCGCCCGCCTCGGTCAGGTCGGAATCGATTTCAATACTGCCGCCCTCCGGCGTAAAATTGATGGAATTGGACAATAGATTGGAAAAAACCTGCGTCATCTTGCCGGGGTCGAGCATGAGTGCGCGCTCGACGACCATTCCAACCATGATCGACACAGATTTTTCTTCAGCCGTCTTGCGCAACGGCCGGATGGCTGCATCAAGAACCTCTTCGAGACGCACCTCCTGCTCGTCGAGTTCGAGCCGGCCGGCCTCGATGCGCGCGAGGTCAAGCACGCCATTCAGCATCCCGAGAAGCTGAGTGCCGGATTCGTGGATATAAGACGCGTAGGTTGGTATGTCGCTGCTTTGCCGCGGCGCGTCCTTCAGCACCTCGGAAAACCCGATGATCGCATTGAGAGGCGTCCGCAGTTCGTGCGTCATCGTCGCGAGAAACTGGCTTTTGGCGCGGTCGGCCGCCTGCGCCTGCTGCATCGCCTGCTTGGCGAGCATCGCCGCGTTCTCGGCCTGTTCCTTGGCGGCCACCAGCACTCGTTCGGTATAGCGCCGCTCCAGCAGCATACCGAGCTGGTTGCAGTAATCATCCAATAGCGACTTGTGGTGACGCCGCGACGCGTTCATCTCAATATCCTAATGGTTATCCCATTGTAGCGCACAAGGATAAAAAAGTATTAATCGTCGCGCGCGAGTCGCGGCGGCAACCCGCCGGCAACCTTGCCTTTGACGCACGACGAACCCCGAAACGGTCAGGCGTACCCTGACAGCGGCACCTTGGCTCTTGCCCTGTCGCGCCGCACACAGCACTTTAGGGGTGATGGCCACGCTCCGTACCGCACCGCGCCTCGTCGCGGTCCTCGGACCGACCAATACCGGCAAGACCCATCTCGCGATTGAGCGGATGCTCGATCATCACAGCGGCATGATCGGGTTCCCGCTGCGCCTGTTGGCGCGCGAGAATTATGACCGGGTCGTCAAGTTGCGCGGCGCGCGGACCGTCGCGCTGATCACTGGCGAAGAGAAAATCCTCCCGCCCAACCCGTCCTATTTCGTCTGCACCGTCGAGTCGATGCCGCTCGACCGGCTGGTCGAGTTCCTGGCGGTTGACGAAATCCAGCTTTGCGCCGACCCGGAGCGAGGCCATGTCTTTACCGCTCGCCTGCTGCACGCCCGCGGCCTGATGGAAACGATGTTTCTCGGCGCCGAAACAATCAAGCCGCTGATACGTCGTCTCGTGCCGGGTGCGGAGTTCATCAGCCGGCCTCGCTTTTCGACGCTGACTCATACCGGTCACAAAAAAGTGACGCGGCTGCCGCCGCGCAGCGCGGTCGTCGCATTTGCGGTCGCTGACGTGTTCTCGCTTGCCGAACTGGTGCGCCGGCAGCGCGGCGGCACCGCGATCGTGCTCGGTGCGCTGAGTCCCCGCGCGCGCAACGCACAGGTCGGCATGTTCCAGGCCGGCGAGGTCGATTACCTCGTTGCCACCGACGCGATCGGTATGGGTCTCAACATGGATTTAAACCATGTTGCGTTCGCCCGGCTCGCCAAATTCGATGGGCGTGGCCCACGTCGCCTGTCAGCCGCCGAGATCGGCCAGATCGCCGGGCGCGCCGGGCGCCACATGAGCGACGGCACATTCGGTACGACCGCCGACGAGCGACCGCTCGACCCGATGATCGTCAGCGCGGTCGAGGAGCACCGGTTTGAAGCGCTGACCCGTATTTCATGGCGCAATACGCACCTGAATTTCTCGACGGTCGGTGCCCTGCTGAACAGCCTCGACGAGCGGCCCCCGGCGCCCGGACTGATTCAGACGCGCGACGCTGACGACCACCGGGCGCTGCAGACCTTGTCACGCAATGCCGAAATCATGCGGCTGGCGGTGCATCCCGGCGCGGTGCGGCAGTTGTGGGAAATCTGTCAGATCCCTGATTTTCGCAAAGTGATGAGCGACAGCCATGCACGGTTTCTGGCGCAATGCTTTTTATATTTGGCGGGCCCGAGCGCGCGGCTGCCGAGCACCTGGGTCGGTGCGCAGATGGCGCAGCTCGATCGTATGGACGGCGATATCGACACGCTGATGGCGCGCATCGCGCATATCCGCACCTGGACCTACATCACGCATCGCGGCGACTGGATTGACGACTCCGCGGATTGGCAGGAACGTGCGCGCAGCATCGAGGACCATCTGTCCGACGCCTTGCATGACCGCATCACCCAGCGCTTTGTCGACCGCCGGTCGGCTTTTCTGGTGCGGCAACTGGCCGGTGATACCGAATTACTGGCATCGGTCGACAATAGCGGCGAGGTCCGGGTCGAGGGCATCTATGTCGGGAAACTCGACGGCTTTCGTTTTGTCCCCGATGCGTCTGACGACGACGCCAAGCGCACCCTTGTTACCGCCGCCAACCGGGTATTGCGCGGCGAGGTCGCGGGCCGCGCGCGACGCCTCGCCAGCGAGATTGATGACGACGCCTTTACGATAGCGCCTGACGGGAGTCTGTCATGGCGTGGCGGCCCGGTCGGCCGGATGGTCGCCGGCGACGCCCTGCTGATGCCTCGCGTCGAGGTCAAAGCCGGAAATTTCCTCGAAGGCGAGGCTCGCGAACGGGTGCGCCAGCGCCTGCAGCTGTTTGTGCGCAACGAGGTCGAGCGGCGCCTGACACCACTTTTTGCGGCGCAGGCGTTGCCGCTGGATGGCGCCGGCCGCGCCATCGTGTTCCAATTATCGGATGCTCTCGGCTGCCTGCCGGTCGACCGCGTTGCGACGACGTTGAAAACGCTCGACGTGCCAGTTCGCCGCGCGCTGTCCCGGCTCGGGGTACGCTTTGGCATCGAGTCAATTTACGTCGAGCCGCTGCTTAAGCCGGAGGCCGTGCGTTTCCGTGCCCTTCTTTGGGCCATAAAGCATGGGCGCGCGGTGCCTCCGCTGCCTGGCACGCGAAACCGCGGCAAGGCGATCATCGCCGACCCCCGGCTGCCGCCTTCGTTCTACACCGCCATCGGCCGCCGCGTCCTGGGTGGGCTGGCGCTACGGCCGGATCGGCTGGAGCGGCTTGCCGCTCTCGCCCGCACGCGCGCGCGCAGCGGCCGTTTTGCCGCCGACGCCGAAATGGCCGCTGCCGCAGGCGTTGCGATCGAAGCGTTGCGTGGTGTGCTGGTGGAGCTGGGCTATCGCGCCGTCATCGAAGGCGCTGGTGAGCTTTTCATCACAAAGTCCCGCCGGCGGGACGCACGCGGCGGGCAGTCGGCGCACCATGCGTCGCCGCGCGACGGCAACCCGTTTGCCAAGCTGAAGGAGATCAAGTTCGCCTGATGCAATTCCATCCGCTCCGATGATCGCCGCCGCACCGCCGGAACGCACCCGAATGCGCCTCGACCAGTGGTTGTGGTTTGCTCGTTTTGCCAAAAGCCGGTCGCTCGCCGCGCGGCTCTGCGCCGCCGGCGTGGTCGCGATCAACGGTCGGGAAGTCAGCAAGGCAAATCAGGCCGTGCGCGTCGGCGATCTTGTGGTGTTTCCGCAGGGCGGCTTGCAGCGCACCGTGCGTGTTGTCGCACTGAGCGTCCGGCGCGGACCCGCCGCCGAAGCGCAGACCCTGTACGAGGAGGCGGCGGGGGCGACCCGCCTCAATGCCGCCCCGGCAGGTTGGCTCCCCTTGCTCGATATCGGAGATGACGGCAATGCCGCCGCATTGCGGCCGGGAGCGGGCCGCCCTTCCTAGCGGCGCGCCCGCATGCGAGCCGGATTATGAACAATGTGTGTCGCAGGCTATTTCACCAGCGCGAGAGCTTCTCGAAAGCACGGGTGCTCGACGCTACCGAGCCATTCGAAGATCACCATTTCGGTGGTGACGATTTCCGCGCCGTGGCGCTCCATGCGACGGATCGCGGTTTCCTTGCTTTCGGCGCGGCGCGACCCCACGGCGTCGCGCACCAGATAGACCTGGCGGCCGGCGTCCAGCAGCCCCAGCGCGGTCTGCATGACGCAGACATGTGTCTCGCATCCGCTGACGATGACCGCCCGGCGGTCGCCGAACCGGTCGAGAAAGCCGGCGCTGCGGCACGCGTCAAAGGTCATCTTGTGCGCCAGCGTCCCCGCCGCCGGTGCAAGCTCCGCAACGGTCGGTCCGAGCCCCTCGGCATTCTGCTCGGTAACCAGGACAGACACCCCCAACAACTTCGCCGCCGCCCGTAGGCGCTGCGCATTGGCGACCGCAGCCGCCCCGCCGTCGATCGCGGGCATCAGGCGCGCCTGGAAATCGACGATCAGCAGCGTCGAAGCCGTGGGATCGATGGTCAGCATCAAATCGCCTCTACCCACGCGTGGTTCAAACCGTGATCGTGCCTTCGAGGTACAATAGGGCGCGGCCGGCGATCGTCACGCGATCACCCCGCAATCCGCAGGACAACGCACCGCCGCGACGCGATAATTGCCGCGCCTCCAGGTGGATTTTGCCGAGGCGCTCAGCCCAGTACGGAACCAGCGTGCAATGCGCCGAACCGGTGACAGGGTCCTCATCGACACCACGGGCCGGAGCGAAAAAACGCGAGACAAAATCGACGCCACCCGTGCCGGGCGCGGTAACGATGACGGCAAACCTGTCGAGCGCTGCAACGGCAGCAAAATCAGGAGCTAGCGCCGCAACCTCCTCGGCGCTGTCGTAGACCGCGAGATAGTCGCGCGCCGCGAACGGCGCCGTGGGGCGCCGGCCGAGCGCCGTCGCGACGGCGTCGGATATCGGACAAGGACTCGCCGGGCGGGCAGGAAAATCAAGCGCGAAGCAGTCACCATCACGCGTCACGGTCAAGCGACCCGCATGCTCTGTATGAAACACAACCTCGCGCCGGTCCGGCATCAGCCAGCGGAAAACGACATAGGCCGAGGCGAGTGTCGCGTGGCCGCACAGATCAACCTCGGTCGTCGGGGTAAACCAACGCAGGCGATAACCATCCGCCTCCGCTACAAAAAATGCCGTTTCCGACAGATTGTTTTCCGCCGCGACAGCCTGCATCACATTGTCCGGCAACCAGGCATCGAGCGGACACACCGCGGCCGGGTTGCCGGTAAACGGCCCCTCCGCAAACGCGTCGATCTGATAGAGCGGGAGGCGCATCGCCGGCCTCAAGCACGTAGCGGGTGGGCGTGATCGAGCGGGCCGTGACCGTGACCGATTCCGGGAGCGCTGGCGATTGCGCGCTGGACATAATCGCGACCGCGCGCCACAGCAGCCTCGACACCCAGCCCCTGCGCCAGACCGGCGGCAATCGCCGAAGCCAGTGTGCACCCGGTACCGTGCGTATGGCGGCTGTCGATGCGCGGGCTCTGCCACATCCGCTGACCCGTGGCGGTGGCCAGAACATCGTATACGGTCGGGCCGTCGAGATGGCCGCCCTTCAGCAGCACTGCACGGCACCCAAGCGCCAGCAGGCCTTCCGCGGCGCTCTGCATGGCAGAGACGCTGTCAATCGATCGCCCGGACAGAATTTCCGCTTCCGGCAGGTTCGGCGTCAGCATTGCTGCTCGCGGCACCAGCAGCGTCTTCAGCGCTCCGATCGCACCACTTTCGATCAACGGTGCGCCGCCTTTCGCCACCATGACCGGATCAACCACCAGCGGAGCGTCAGCAGCGTGCTCGGCCAATGTCGCGGCCACGGCCTCGATCACCGCGGCGTCATGCAGCATACCGGTCTTGATCGCGTCGGCGCCGATATCGTCGAGAACCACCTCGATCTGCTGGCGAATGAACTCCGGGGCAATCGGCAGCACGCCGAAGACGCCACGCGTGTTCTGCGCGGTCAGCGCGGTGATCGCGGTGGCGGCAAACCCATCGAGCATTGTGACGGTCTTGATGTCGGCCTGGATACCTGCGCCGCCGCCAGAATCCGAGCCGGCAATAATCAGGACCCGGCCATGCATTACTCCGCCGCCCGGGCGGCTGGAGCCTCGATCGCCTCGGTGCTGCGGGCAACGGCAAGGATCGTGTCGCAGATCTCACCGACGACGCTCGCCAGCAAAGCCTCATCCTCGCCCTGCGCCATTACCCGGATCACGGGTTCGGTGCCGGAATTGCGGATGACCAGCCGGCCGGCCGGCCCCAGCCGCATCTCGCCATCGGCGATCGCCTGCTGCACGCGCGTTGATTCCAGCGGTTTGCCATTGCCGAAGCGGACATTGCGCAGCAGTTGCGGCACCGGCTCGAAAACCCGGCCAACCTCACTGGCGCGCTTACCGGTTTCGACAATCGCCGCCATCACCTGCAGCGCGGCAATCAATCCGTCGCCGGTCGTCGCATAGTCGCTGAGGATGATATGGCCGGATTGCTCGCCGCCGAGATTGCAACCGACACTGCGCATCTTCTCGACAACGTAGCGGTCGCCGACAGCAGTGCGGTGCATACCGATCCCCTGCGCCGCAAGACGCCGCTCCAGACCGAGATTCGACATAACGGTCGCAACCAGCGCACCGCCGGTCAATCGTGAACTGCGCGCCAGCGTCGTCGCGATCAGACCCATCAGCTGATCGCCGTCAAGAACGACACCGCGCTCGTCCACGACGATCAGCCTATCGGCGTCGCCATCAAGAGCGATGCCGATATCGGCCCGCCTTGCGAGCACCTCGCGGTGCATCTGCTCTGGAAACAGCGCACCGCACTCGCGGTTGATGTTGAGCCCGTCCGGCGCCACGGCGATCGGGAAAACCTCGGCGCCGAGTTCCCAGAATACGGTCGGGGCAACCTTGTAGGCGGCGCCATTCGCGCAGTCGACAACAACCCGCAACCCGTCAAGGCGCAGCCCTTTCGGAAAGCTCTGCTTGACGAACTCGATATAACGACCGCCGGCATCGTCAAGCCGCTTGGCACGACCGAGTTCAGCGGGCGCGGCGCGGCGAAGCGGGCCGTGTTCGAGCACCTCCTCGATCCGAATCTCGAGTTCATCGGACAATTTGTAGCCGTCCGGCCCGAACAGCTTGATGCCGTTATCGGCAAACGGGTTGTGCGAGGCCGACAGGACAACGCCGATATCGGCGCGCAGGCTACGCGTCAGCATCGCAATGGCGGGGGTCGGCAGAGGGCCGACCAGCACAACATCCATCCCCATCGTGATAAACCCGGCGGTCAGCGCCGGCTCAAGCATATAGCCTGACAGCCGCGTATCCTTGCCGATCACGACAAGGTGTTTGTGCGTGCCGTTATGAAAACATTCGCCAACCGCCATCGCGACCTTAAGCGCCGTCTCCGGCGTCATCGGCTCGATATTGGCAGTCCCGCGGATACCGTCGGTCCCGAAAAATTTGCGTGTCATCGCGCCCATTCCCCCATACTGCGCGCAAACGATTTTAGCAGATGATGCTTTTCAAATCGTCAAGAACGTGGAGTCGCTCGGGTACCGTCGTAGGGCGGAAAAGCCTAGCGCCTACCGACCATCCGCTATCGGCGGCGGCGGACGCTGCGCTCATCCATCCAACGGCTAAGGTTCCGGGTCAGCCGCCGGGTTGCGGTTCCGGTTCGAGGCCGCTCGGCCGGCCCGTAGGCGGCACCGAGCTGCGGCGACCGGGCGGACGCGGCTCCTCCGGCGACGGAGTGGTCGAGGTTTCGCGCACGATGCGCTCACCGCGGATCAGGCGCCGGATTTCATCTGCCGACAGGGTTTCGTATTCGAGAAGCCCTTTCGCCAGCAGATGCAATTCCTCAAGGTGCCCGGTCAACATCGCACGAGCCGAGCCTTCAGCCTCATCGACGATCCGCCGAATCTCGTCATCAATAACCTTTGCGGTCGCGTCCGAGACATTCTTGCGCTGTGTCACCGAGTGGCCGAGGAACACCTCCTCCTCGTTCTCGCTATAGCGCAGCGGACCAAGCTTTTCGCTGAACCCGAACTCGGTGACCATGCGGCGCGCCAGATTGGTCGCGCGGCGGATATCGTCGCTGGCGCCGGTCGTGACCTTGTCTTCGCCGAAGATCAGTTCTTCGGCGACGCGACCACCGAACAGGCTGGACATCATCGCTTTGATCTCGATCTTCGACTGGCTGTACTTGTCGCGCTCCGGCAGGAACATCGTCACACCAAGCGCCCGGCCACGCGGGATGATCGTGACCTTGTGCAGCGGCTCATGTGCTTCGGCGTAAAGCATGCACAATGCATGGCCGGCCTCGTGATATGCTGTCAGTTTTTTCTCGTCCTCGGTCATCACCATCGAACGCCGCTCGGCGCCCATCATGACCTTGTCCTTGGCTTGCTCGAATTCGAACATGGCCACCGAACGCTTGCCGCGCCGCGCCGCCATCAGCGCCGCCTCATTGACGAGGTTGGCGAGATCGGCGCCAGAGAAACCCGGTGTGCCGCGTGCAATGATCTTGGGGTCGACATCCGATGACAGCGGCACCTTGCGCATGTGCACTTTGAGGATTTTTTCGCGCCCGACGACATCCGGGTTCGGCACGACGACCTGCCGGTCGAAACGGCCGGGACGCAGCAGGGCGGGGTCGAGCACGTCGGGCCGGTTGGTTGCGGCAATCAGGATCACGCCTTCGTTCGCCTCGAAACCGTCCATCTCGACGAGTAATTGGTTGAGCGTCTGCTCGCGTTCGTCATTGCCGCCGCCAAGCCCGGCACCGCGATGCCGGCCGACCGCGTCGATTTCATCGATGAAGATGATGCACGGCGCGTTCTTCTTACCCTGCTCGAACATGTCGCGCACCCGGCTGGCGCCGACGCCGACGAACATCTCGACGAAATCTGAGCCGGAAATCGTAAAGAACGGCACGTTGGCCTCGCCGGCGATGGCGCGCGCCAGCAAGGTCTTGCCGGTACCTGGAGGGCCGACCAGTAGGACGCCTTTCGGAATCTTTCCGCCGAGCCGCTGGAATTTCTGTGGGTCCTTCAAGTACTCGACGATTTCCTCGAGTTCCTGCTTCGCTTCGTCGATGCCGGCAACATCTTCAAACGTGATGCGCCCGACCTTTTCGGTCAGCAGGCGCGCTCGGCTCTTGCCGAAACCCATAGCGCGGCCGCCGCCCCCCTGCATCTGGCGCATGAAGAAAATCCACACGCCAATCAGCACCAGCATCGGGAACCACGACAGCAGCACGCTGAACAGCGACGGCACATTTTCATCGAGCGGCGCCGCGGTGATGCGGACGCCCTTATCCATCAGGCGGCCGACCAGCCCCGTATCGGTCGGCGAATAAGTGGTGAATGCCCGGCCGTCGGTAAAATGGCCGGTAATATTGTTGGCCTGGATCGTAACATCCGTGACCTGCCCCCGATTTACCTGGGCGACAAAGTCAGAATAGGCCAGCGTCGATTGCGGCCCGCGCGTCGACGATGTCTGAAACAGATTAAAAAGCGCGACGAGAAGCAGGCCAATGACGATCCAGAGGGCGAGATTCTTGCCGAAATTGTTCACGCTGCAGGCCTTTCCGTACGGGATCGGGCGCCGCGCCCAACCCCTACCGCGCCGGGGTCTGTACAACAGCAAAACATAGGATGCCCCTCAAATTAAACAACTGTAAAGCCGGCCGCCGAAAGCGGATTGACCGGCCGAAACGACAGACGCGGCAACCCCGCCGCCGCGCAGCGCCAGAAACCAAGATGCGGCACCGCCACAAGGCGGCCATGCGGGTCTCGCAGAGCCGGCAAAACCGGATGGACAAGACGCGGCAGATTGCCGTCGCGTTTCTCGACGGCAGGCGCATCGGCACCGAGATAGCCGAGGATCAGATCACCGCGAGCGACAACACCAGGTGCGGCGACAAAACGTCGATCCCATAACGCCGCATTGGTTGTTGGAAGCAGCATCGGCCGGTTTGCCGCCGCCAATTCGCGCAACACCAGGATCCGGCCACGCCACGGCACAAACCGGCAGCCGCCGAGGGTTCGCGCGCTCGCAGCCGCCGTACGCAACCCGTCGCATAACCGCGCCAATCGCTCTCGCCGCGCTGGATAAGGCGCTCCACCGACACAACCCGCCACTCGTCCGAACAGCCGCTCGACCGTATCTGGGTCTGCCTCGCCGAATAGTGCCGGGTCGATGATCGCAAAGCCTGCCGCGTGCAGCGTCACACTGGCAGCGAGCAAGCGATCGAGGCCGCGTTCCCGTTCGACCCGGCCACGCCCGAAATCACTTATCTCCACCGACGCCTCGACCATACCGGTGTCGGCGCGGCAACCGCTGAGGCGCCAGCGCGCCCGTTCGAATACCGGGTTCGTGTTGCTCGGGTCGCTCAAAAATGGCCGACATTCCGCTACAAGAAAAGCGGCCAGCCGCGCCTTGGGAACCGCCAATAGCGGCCGCAACAGCCGGCAGCCGTCGATCTCGCGGATTTGCGCCATGCCGGCCAGCCCGTCACTGCCACTGCGGGCGCGGCGGCGCATCAGATAGGTCTCGACCTGGTCGTCGCGATGATGCGCCGTCAACAGATGCAGGCATCCCTGCGCCCGGCACCATTCGGCAAGCAGCCGATATCGGGCATTGCGCGCCGCCTCCTGGATGCCGCTTGCCGGCTTGACCCCCGTCCATCGCAGCACGGCATGGGGGATATTCTCAGCCTGCAGCCAGCCACTCACGACCGCCGCTTCTCTCGAACTTTCAGGGCGCAGCCCGTGGTCGACATGGACACCCCAGGCGACCCCACCGCGCTGCCGCGCCCACCGGTCCGCCAACAGCATCAAGGCGAGGCTGTCGGGGCCGCCCGAAATCGCGACGGCAATCAACGGCCGGCTTTCAAAGCCGCCGATAGCATCCAGCGAGGCGGCCAACTCTTCCACCGTCAGCCCGGATACCCCCGGCGTGATGGCGATTGGCCCGGCGGCGATTGGCCCAGCGGCGATTGGCCCAACGGCTGTCACGCGGTTGTCCACCGCCGCAGGCGCTCAGCAGCCAAGACGTTTCTTTTCCCCTGCCGCACGCTCCTTGATCGAGGCGCCGGCATGCGGGAAGTCATGATCCAGTTGGGATAAGGCGACGCAGGCATTCTGTTTCTGGTTGGCGCGGGCAAGCGCCATGCCAAGTTTCAATAGTCCATCCGGCGCCTTAGTGCTTTTGGGATAGCGCTTATAACCTTCGGCAAAGACGGTCGCGGCCTCCATGTATTTGCCGCGCGTGTAATAGGTTTCACCCAGCCAGTATTGGGCATTACCGGCCATCGCATCCTTGGGGTGCGCGTCAACAAACGTCTTCAGCGCGCTTTCTGCAGCCGGGTAATTCGCCTGCTTTAACAAGCCGAAGGCGTAATTGTATTGCTCGGTCGCCGAGCCGCTCGGCAGAGTGCCGCCGGCCCGGTCGGCGGTCGCGGTATTGGCCAGTTCGGACGCGTCGCCCTGCGATGCAGCCGGCCCCATTCCCGGCGGGGTCAGCGTGCCGAACATCGCCGACGGACCGCGCCCGCCATAAGTATCGGTTTCACCCGGAGGCGGCACCGCCGTTCCTGGCGGCATCGACGAGAGCGGAGAGCTGGGCGAGCGTCGCTGACGCGGCGCCGGCGCATCGTCATCGAGAGCGTCGGCCGGCGCCGGCGGAAACTGCCGGTCGCCGCGCGCCGATCCGGGGCGCGCCGGGGGCGGTGCGGCCGCCGCGGTCGCACCCGGCGTGCCGCCGCCCTGGCTGAAACGCATCTCGACATCGCTATTGACCTGCTCGACGCGTTGCCGCACCTGATTGATCTGGTTAGTGAATTCCTCGACTCGCCCAGTCAGGTCGCGCATTTGCGATTCCAGCCGATCCATGCGGATCTCGGTGTTGACGGCACCGCCGCCTTCACCTGCCGCCGGCGCTGGGGCGCCGCGGTAGACCTGCCGCTGTAGCATGTTGATATCGCGTTCGAGACGATCGAGCCGGTCCTGTGCCGAACGATCCTGGCTCCAGGCTGGCGCCGCCGCGACCACCGCGGCAGGGCCGAGCGCGACAGTCAGGCAGGCACACGCCAGAAGCAGTCGCCGAAACATCCTGATAAAGCCTCGCGTAAATGGCTGTGCACCCGTTTCCGAGCCGCTACGGCTCCCGCCGAGGCCGCGACATCACCGATGGCGACACCACCAATGACGGCCTTCCGCCGGCGGGTGGCCGGCGGCTTGGTAAGTAGGCGGGGTTTTGGGCGAAATGAGGGCGTCCCGCCGCACGGCATCACCGGAATGCCGCGGTGTTGCAGCAAAGACGCACTACTCCGCGATGCCGCAACGAGGCGCGCCATCCTCTATCCGCGATCCTCAGTTTACCGTGGTGACGGCGCGGCGGTTCTGTGCGTTTGCTTCGTCCGAACCGCCCGGCACCGCCGGCCGCTCCTTGCCGTAGCTGATCGTCGAAAGGCGCGACGCCGGGACGCCGAGCGCGGCCAACACGTTCTTCGCCGCCTGGGCGCGGCGTTCACCCAGCGCCAGATTGTATTCGCGGGTGCCGCGCTCGTCGCAATGGCCTTCGATCGTCACGGAGACGTTGGGATAGCGCTTTAGCCACTGCGCCTGGCGCTGCAGGATCTGCTGCGCTTCCGACGAGATGTCGGAGCTATCGAAGGCAAAGAAGATGCGGTCGCCAGCCGTCGCCGCCAGATCCTGCTGCGAGCCCGGCCCGTATTGCGGCGCCCCGGCGCCCCCCACACCACCCGGTCCGCCGGGACCGCCGACGCCGGCGCCCTGATCCGCCGGGTTGTTGCTGCAGGCGGCAAGGATCAACAAGAAACCCGCGATCGCGGCAAAACGTGCAAGCATGATTAGCTCCTTTAGTATCGGCTGCGCCGGTCCGGTGCGGAATCCGGCGAACCATGTGGCAGGACATCCCCGCCCGCCACGATGAACGACGCTCAACAACTAATATTCGGGCGGCCGCGCGGCCGCCCGCCCCTCCGCTCCGGGCTAGCGCAGTAACGGCGACCAGGCCGGGTCGGAAGCGCCGCCCGGCGTGCTGACCTCACGTTGATTGCTGCCGGTCACGTCGATCGTGTAGAGGCGCGGCCCGCCGCCGCGACCCGAGCTTTGACGGAAGAACATCAGCACCCGGCCGTTCGGTGCCCAGGTCGGCCCTTCGACGAGGTAGTCCTGGGTCAACAGCCGTTCGCCCGAGCCGTCAGGCCGCATCACCCCGATGTAGAACGTACCGCCCTCGATCTTGGTAAAGGCAATCAGATCGCCGCGCGGCGACCAGACCGGTGTGCCGTATTTGCCCGAGCCAAAGCTGATGCGATGGGCCCCTCCACCGCCGGAGCCCATCACATAAAGCTGCTGTGAGCCGCCGCGATCGGAATTGAATACGATCTGGCTGCCGTCGGGGGAATAGCAGGGCGAGGTATTGATGGCATTGCCTTCGGTCAGGCGCTGCGCCCCGCCGCCATGCGCGCCCATGACGTAGATGTTGGTGGCGCCGTTCTCCGAGCGGCTGAACACGACGCGGCTGCCATCGGGCGAAAAGCGCGGCGCAAAGCTCATGCCGGGAAAATCGCCGAGGGCCTGCTGCCGCCCGGTATCGATGTTGAACAGATAAACCCGCGGCGTACCGCCAGCGTATGACAGGTAGGTGATTTCCTGCGCCGACGGGGAAAACCGCGGGGTCAGCACCAGCGCCCGGCCATCTGTCAGATACTGATGATTGGCGCCGTCCTGATCCATGATCGCGAGGCGCTTGACGCGCCGCGTCGCCGGTCCCGATTCTGCGATATAGACGATGCGGGTATCGAAATAGCCCTCTTCGCCGATGATCCGCTTGTAGATCTCGTCGGCGATGATGTGCGCGATGCGGCGCCAGTTCTGCGGCGTGGTGGTATAGGCGAAACCCGCAAGCTGCTGCGAGGCGAATACGTCCCACAACCGGAACTCGACATGCAGCCTTCCGTCGCCCTGCGGCTGCACCGTCCCGGTGACCAACGCCTGCGCGTTGATCTGGCGCCAGGCCCCGAAATCGGGACTGCCGCCGGCCGCAACATTCTGGATAAAGCTGCGCGGATCGAGCGGCCGAAACAGGCCGGAGCGCTCCAAATCGGCCGAGATGACCTGCGCCATCTGCGCGCCTTCCTGGCTGCCCGGAAACGCCGGGATCGCGATCGGCAGCGGCTCGACCTTGCCGCGGGTGATGTCGAGGCGCACATCGGCGCGCGCCGGCAACGCCAGCAACAAAAGCGCGAAGACGCCGAGCGTCAACCGCGCGGCGCCTGATACCGTACGGTACACAGTCATAAGAGATCCTTCGGATTGAAGAACAGGTCGAGGTTGTGCCAGGCCTCGTATTTGTCAGCGGGCACCGATAACGGCGAACATTGCGGGTTCAGCACCGCGCGCTTGGCGCTGTCGGCGGCGGCACGGAAAAACGGGTCGGAGCCGTAACGCCCGCCATCGACGATTGTCGCCTGCTGCACCGTGCCGTCCGGATTGACCACCGCCTTGACCTCGATGACGAGGTTGTCGGCGTCCTTGGCACCAGCCGGCACGACCCAGCAGCGTTCAATCTGCTGAATAATCAAATCTTTCTCACTGGCCGACAACTGGCTGCCGAGCGGCGCCTTGGGCTGCGACGAGGGCGGTGCTCCTGAGGATACGCGCGGCCGCGCCGGCGGCGTATTTTCGGCCTCTGCCATCTGCTGCCGCGTCAAATTTTTCAGCAGGCTGTCGAACGCCGCCGGCTGGGGATGCTTGTCCTCCAGGTTCTTGAGCAGCTTGTCGAAAGCTGCGGGATCCGCCTTTCTGGCTTCCGGCCGCGGCATCTGGTGCGCTTGCCGCTCGGGCCGCGGTTTCGGTTCAGGCGGCCGCGGCGGCGGAGGTGGCGGCGCCTGCGTTTCGACTGGCTTGGGCGGCGGCGGTGGGGGCGGCGGCACTTTGGCTTCCGGCTTTGGCGGCTGCGGCGGTGACGGGGCCGGCAGAGGCGGCGGCGATGATGAGGCCGATGGCTGCACCGCGGGCGGCGGGGGTTCGGGCTTCGGCTCCGGTTTTGGGGCTGGCGGCGCGACCGGCGGCTCGGGTTTTGCCTCCGCCTTCGGCCGGTAGGGGTTGGGGTGCGTCGCCCGGGTCTCCGGCGCTATCGTCACCAGCTGCACCGCGATCGGCGTTTCCTCCGGCGGCGGCTGGTGAAACAGGTTTGGCAGGCCGAGCAGGATTATCGTCAGCAGGGCAATATGCAGGCTTGCCGACAAGGCGATGCCGTTTTGCATCGCCTCCGGCGTCGCCGGGCGCGGCAGCATTCCGCGCTCGACAGCCATAACGCTCATCACAGTCAACCGAGGCCGCCTCCGGCTAGCGCCTGACGGAAGCCGCAGGGCGCGGGGCCGTCGGCGCCCGCCCCTTCGGCGCTTCGGCGACCAGCGACACCTTGCGGAATCCGGCCGAACTCACGAGGCTCATCACCTCGAGAATGCGGCCGTAATTGAGTTCCTTATCGCCGCGCACATACAGCACGGCATCCGGGTTGTTACCGGTGATCGCCTTCAGCTTTTCGACCAGCGAGTCGGCCGGAATGCCGGTGTCCTGAATGAAGATGGCGCCGTCGCGGTTGATCGTAATGACCGTCGGTTCTTTCGGTTCGTTGATCGGCGGCGCCTGGGTCTGCGGTAAGTCCACCGGTACGCCGACCGTCAGCAGCGGTGCCGTCACCATGAAGACGACCAGCAGCACCAGCATGACATCGACCAGCGGCGTCACGTTGATGTCGGCCATCGGCCGATAGCGTCCGCTCGCGCGGCCATAGCCTTGTCTGCCGCCGCTGTAGATCGGTGAAGCCATGCGCTTAGGGTCTTTCGTCGAGCTGACGAGACAGGATGGCGGTGAACTCGGTCGCGAAGGCTTCGAGGCGGCCCGCGTAACGGCCGAAATCGGTCGATAGCTTGTTGTAGGCGACCACTGCGGGAATTGCCGCGACAAGGCCCAGAGCCGTCGCGAACAGCGATTCCGCAATGCCCGGCGCCACCACGGCAAGGCTGGTGTTTTTCGAGGCGGCAATCGACTGGAAGCTGTCCATGATGCCCCATACGGTTCCAAACAGCCCGACAAACGGCGCGGTCGAGCCCACTGTCGCAAGAAACGCCATAAATCGTTCGATCCGGTCCATTTCCCGGCCGACCGTCACGTTCATTACCCGCTCGATCCGCTGCTGCAAGCTGGCACGCATGGTCGGCGTACCAAGCAAACCCTTGGCGGCACTACGCCGCCACTCCCGCATCGCGGCGGCGAAAACCGCGCTCATCGGATCAGTCGGGCGCTGACCGACCCGATCGTACAGGTCATCAAGCGAGCCGCCCGACCAGAACGTCTCCTCAAAGCTGGCGGCAGCCTGGCGCAAGCGGCGCAGCCGCAATGTCTTGTCGAAGATCACCGCCCACGACCAGAACGAGGCAACCAGCAACAGCAGCATGACCATCTTGACGATGGTGTCCGCCTGCAAGAATAGCTCGAATACCGATAAGCTCGGTGACACGGTCCCAGGTAACGCGGCGGTTTCCATCGGTTGCATTGTTGGCGGCCTTTTATGGCGTCTTTTGGACGATCGGTGGCGTAATCGAGGCACGGTCACCGGGAATAAGGGCAGCGCGCAGATTTGCCGGCAAGCGCCGCGGCCGTTGGTCCCGCCCGACGCAGGCTAACTGCACCGCCAGAGCGACAAGCAGCACGCCATCGCGGCGAATCTGCTGGTCAAGCTGCAATGTCGCGGCGCCAATCCCGGCGATGCGGGTTTCGACCGTCAGCGCATCGTCGAGCCGAGCCGGCAGGCGATAATCTGCGGTCAGCCGGCGTACGATAAAAATGATGCCGGCTTCCGCAAAACGCCGGCTGTAGTCGATGCCGAGAGCCCGCATCATTTCGGTGCGGCCGCGCTCGGCGAATTTCAGATAGTTCGCGTAATAGACGATGCCGGCTGCGTCGGTGTCTTCGTAATATACTCGCAACGACAGTGTATGGGTTTGCGACGGGCCGCTGTTTTCAGCCGCGGCGTCACTCCCCGGCATCTGCACCGTCACCGTTCGACGCCTCGTGGAACGTATGCCGTCCTGACACCAGAACAGAAAATTGGCCAGCCGGTCGTCCGCCGGCTTTCAGCATTATTCCAGGCGTGACCGATGCGGCAGCTATAGTGAGCGTCGCCGGCAAGTTCCGTATTATTCCGGCGTGGCAACCGAATCAGTCTTATGGCGCCGCGCCATCCGCTCCATTTCCTCCAGCAGATCGTGGAGTGCCTGATCGGCGCTGTACGACATCTTGGCGAAGGCGCGCAGAAAGCTGTCGGTGCGTGGCAGCTGGAACAAGGTTTCGTCCCCCTCCTTCGCCGCGGCGGTCACCAGCACGACATTGTCAAAGGGCTGCAGCACCAGTTCCTTCAGAGGCTTGCCCGAGCCGGTGACATATTCGACGACCCGGCAACGCTCACCTTCCTGCACCTCGTCGAGGATCGTCATGCGATAAGCGGCGCGCGTCGTCGCGGCCTCGACCAGGGCACGGGCAAACGGCCGCAGAAACGTCTCGTCAAACCCGAGCAAGGCGGTCGGCCGGTCGTTGTTGACCCCGGAGCGCATCTCCAGCGTCGTCCACAACGATGCTCGGCCGCGGAAATAATCGGCCGACGCGAGATCGAGGTTTATCGAATCAATCGGCATAGGCGGCGACACCGAACGCGCCGATAGAAAAGCAAAACAGGCCGGTTCGCGCTTCAGCGAAATGTTCGTGGCCGCTTCCAAATTGCGGTCACTAATTGCGGGGGTCTCAGCCATGAGCGCAGCCTATTTTGCAATGAGAGCGGCGAACAGCCGGAAGCGTAAGCTCGCACAGCGTCTTGAGTAAACGATACTGTCCTTAACATTGGATAAACTGGCCGCGGCACGACTGTCAAACGCGGCTCCGCAACACGCACTGCGGCCATTGGCCGCGTAACGGCGGTGGGTAAATTGTCTTCGAATTCGACCCACGGCAGCCTTCGCATTTCCGTCAGCCCCCCATCTGTGCCGTCATCTGTTCGATCGCCATTTCGGCATCGAGCCATTCGGCTTCCGCTTCCGAGATCAACCTTGCGAGTTCGGCACGGCGCTTCAGCGCTTCGGTCAGCGCGGCGCTGCCGCGTCCGCCAAAGGCCGCCGGCTCGGCCAATTTGCGATCGAGTGTTTTCTGTTCGGCGGCAAAGCGTGCTGCGGCCGCTTCGGCCGCGCGCGCCTTGCGGCGCAGCGGTTCAGCGGCAAGCCGGCGGTCGGCCGCATCGCGGCGGGCGGCGCGTCGCAAATCGCCGACATTTCCGCCGCCGTTCGATTTTTCCACTGCCTCGTCGTCGCGTTCGAGCAGCCGCTGGCGGTAGGCGTCGAGGTCACCGTCGAACGGGCGCACCGTGCCGCCTTCGACCAGCCACAGCCGGTCAGCGACCAGTTCGACCAGGTGCCAGTCGTGGCTGACCAGCACGACGGCGCCGGAATAATCGGCGAGTGCCGCGACCAGGCTCTCGCGGGTTTCCATATCAAGATGGTTGGTCGGCTCGTCGAGGATCAGCATCGCAGGCGTATC
Source organism: Allostellaceae bacterium (assembly GCA_036268425.1). Classification (GTDB taxonomy): domain Bacteria; phylum Pseudomonadota; class Alphaproteobacteria; order ATCC43930; family CGMCC-115725; genus DATARH01. Next base: position 48,154 of record DATAUE010000149.1, on the reverse strand, counting down.
GTGCGTCACCAGGGCGAGGTTGAGCCGGGCGCGCTCGCCCCCCGACAGCGACGACACCGGCACAAACGCCTTGTCCTGACCAAACCCGAAACCGCCGAGCCGGGTGCGCACCGCTTCTTCGGTGAGATCGGGCATCAGGGCGGCAAGGTGGTCATAGGCCGACTCGCCTGGTCGCATCTCCTCGATCTGGTGCTGCGCAAAAAATCCGGTCACCAGCTTTGACGGCCGCGTCACCTTGCCGGCCGATGCCGGCAGGCGGCCGGCGAGCAGCCGCGCAAAGGTCGTCTTGCCGTTGCCATTGGCGCCGAGCAACGCAATGCGGTCATCGGGGTCGAGCCGCAAATCGAGCCCCGCCAGCACCGGCTTGTCCGCGACGTAGCCGACACTGGCTTTTTCCAGCGTGATCAGCGGCGGCCGCAATTCGGCCGGCTGCGGCAGGCGCAGCTCGATCGGCGGCGTTTCGGCGATCATCGCGACCGGTTCGAGCTTGGCCAGCGCCTTCAGCCGGCTCTGCGCCTGACGTGCCTTCGACGCCTTGAACCGAAAGCGATCGACAAATTCCTGCATGTGGCGGCGCTGCGCATCCTGGCGCTGCGCCAGCGCCGCCTGACGCGCCTTGGCCGCACCGCGTGCCCGCAGATAGGCGTCGAAATTCCCGGAATAGAGCGTCAGCTTGCCGCGATCGAGATGCAGAATCGTCGTCGTCGCGGCGTTCAGTAGCTGCCGGTCGTGGCTGACGACGATAAAACTGTGGCGATAGCGGCGCAGGTAGCGCTCAAGCCACAGCGACGCTTCCATATCGAGATGGTTGGTCGGTTCGTCGAGCAGCAGCAAATCAGGCTCGGCGAACAACACCGCAGCGAGTGCCACCCGCATGCGCCAGCCGCCCGACAATTCGTCGATTGCGCCTTCCTGCATCGCCTGGTCAAAGCCGAGACCAGCGAGAATCCGCGCCGCGCGCCCCGGCGCTGCCCGTGCCCCGATCGTATCGAGCCGGGCTTCGATTTCGGCGAGGCGTAACGGCGACGGATCGGCATCGAGTTCAGCCATCAGCCGGGCGCGCTCGCGGTCGGCGGCCAGCACCGTCGCCAGCGGCGTCGCGCTGCCGCTCGGCGCCTCCTGCGCCAGAAAACCGATGCGATGGCCTCGCGGCAGCAGAAGATCGCCGTCATCCGGCATCAGCCTGCCGCGGATCAGGTCGAGCAGCGTCGATTTGCCGATGCCGTTGCGCCCGACGAGGCCGAGCTTGCTGCCTTCGGGGATCTGGGCGCTGGCATGATCAAGCAACGCCCGCCCGCGCTTCCCGCCGACGCGGTAGGTGACATCGGAGATCGTCAGCATGGGACTTTTTTAGCACATCTTGTCGCGCCATCCGTCATCGTCGCCCATCCCCACACAATCCCGCACCCAGCGGACGCACGATGGCTCGCCGAGCCGGCGAATCCTGGCTCTGCAACGCATGGCGATTGCCGCAATCGGCGCCAATCGCCACAGTGTTACGCAAATAGAAAGGAGAGGGAGACGCCATGACACCACATCTTTCGCGTCGCACGCTGTTGGCGGGAGCAGCCGGGGTCGCCGCCGCAATGCCGGTAGTGGCATCGCGCGCCCAGACGACGCCGCTGCCAGCGACCCAGCTCGGCACGCCGGCCAGCACCATCACCACGCCGCCGCGCGACTGGGCGCGGGGACATCCGTCGATCTATCCGGATCCGGACATCATCGTCATGGACCCGCTGTTTCGCAACGTCACCGCCGGCAATGCCGGGCTGCTGCGGCTATGGACCGGCGCACAATGGGCCGAAGGGCCAGCCTGGTCGAGCCAGGGCCAGTACCTCGTGTTCAGCGACGTCACCGCCAACACGCAATACCGCTATCTATGGGACGCACAACAAGTCGTGCCGTTCCGCCGGCCGTCGAACAACAGCAACGGCAATTCATTTGATTTCGAAGGGCGGCAACTGTCGTGCGAAGACTTCAACCGCCGCGTCATCCGCTGGGAACATGACGGAAGCCTGAAAGTCATCGCCGATTCATTCGAGGGCAAACCGCTCAATTCGCCGAACGATGTCGTACCGCACCCTGACGGCAGCATCTGGTTCACCGACCCGCCATACGGCGACCGCCTCAGCGAAGGGCATCCCGACGAGGCCGGCGGCCCGGCCAACCCGCAAGGCATCCTAAACCCGGCGATCGGCGCGCCGAATGCCGGCATCATCGGCGGCAGGAAACGCGAATTGCCGACCGCAGTTTATCGCTGGGACCCAGCCGGCAAGCTCGAACAGGCAATCCCCGAAAGCGTGCTGCCGAACCCCAACGGGCTGTGCTTCGCGCCAGATTATAAGACCCTCTATGTAATCAGCACAGGCGCCGGTCCCGGTGATACTGGTCCGGGCGGCAAGCGAGAGGTCTATGCCTTCGACGTGCAGGGCACCAAAGCCGTCAATGCACGCCTCTTCAGCGATATGATGCTCGACGGCGTCAAATGCGGCCCGGACGGCATGCGCGCTGATGTCTACGGCAATTTGTGGATCAGCTCGAACGCACCGCTCGGCTATGCCGGCGTTTTGTGTTTCACCAAGGACGGCAAGCTGATCGGCCGCATCCGCCTGCCCGAAGTCTGTGCCAACCTCGCCTTTGGCGGCCCGAAACGCGACCGCCTGTTTATGGCCGCCAGCACCTCGCTTTTCGTCTATCAGACGATCACCCAAGGTGCGGCGCCGGGGTAACGGCGCGCTATGCATTTTGCGTGATCCCACGGGAGGCCCCGTGGGTGAAATGAAGGATCTGTGAAAATATGAGGCCGACAAGTTCTCCAAATGACGAGACCGCCTCCGCGAACATAACCCTGCGGATTCAACAACTCGGCGATTGGCGAGGTGCGACGCTCGCCCATATCCGCCAGCTTATCCACGATGCCGACCCCAATATCGGGGAGGAGTGGAAATGGCGCGGGGTTCCTGTCTGGTCCCATGACGGCATCGTCTGCACCGGAGAATCGTACAAGCAGGTCGTGAAGCTCACCTTCGCTCGCGGCGCTTCCCTGGCGGATCCGGAGACGCTCTTCAACTCCAGCCTCGAAGGGAACACGCGGCGCGCGATCGACCTCCGCGAAGGGGAGGAGCTCAACGAAGCTGCCTTCAAGCAGCTCATCCGCGCGGCGATAGCTGCCAACGCCGCGGCGCGCGCTCAGCGAGCAGCCAAAGACAAGAAAAGGTAAGCCTCGCGCTCACGGGTGGTGCGGCTCCGTAATGATGGCCGGACCAAAATCGATTTATCCCGCGCCGCCGGTCCTCAGCACGCGCTGGGCGATCGACCAGCGGTGTACTTCCGAGGGGCCGTCATAGATTCGGAACGGGCGGACTTCGCGGAAGATGCGGGCGACGATCGTGTCGTCGGTGATGCCGAGACCGCCGAGGACCTGCATCGAACGGTCGACGACGCGCCAGATTGCTTCCGAGCAGACCACCTTGGCCATGCTCGATTCATGGCGGCCGCGCTCTCCTTTATCGAGTACCCAGGCGGTGTGCCAGATCATCAGCCGGCAGGTGTGCAAATCCATCTCGTTATCGGCCAGCATAAAGCCGACCCCTTCGTGTTCGCCGAGCGGCTTGCCGAAAGCGGTACGGCGGCGGGCGTAATCGGTCGCGATATCGTGCGCCCGGCGTGCCGCACCAAGCCAGCGCATGCAATGCGTCAGGCGTGCCGGGGCGAGCCGCGCCTGGGCATACCGGAACCCCTGCCCCACCTTGCCGAGCACCGCATTTTCCGGCACCCGCAGCCCATCGAGCCGGATCACCGCGTGGCCGCCCGCCATGTAGCCGTCGAGCGTATCGAGGATGCGCTCGATATGGATGCCGGGCGCGTCCATCGGCGCGAGAAACATCGTTGCGCCGGCCGGACCGAGATCGTCGCTGTCGTTCTTTGCCATAATGATTGCGAAGCCGGCGCCGACCGCGCCTGTTATCAACCATTTCTCGCCGTCGATGATGAAATCGCCGCGATTGCCCCCCGTGTCTCGCCGCGCCGTGGTCAACAGCATCGACGGGTCGGCACCGGCGCCGGGCGACGGTTCGGTCATCATAAAGCACGAGCGGATATCGCCCGCAGCCAGGGGCCGCAGCCATTGCTCTTTCTGGCGTGCTTCGGCGACCTGTTCGAGCAGGTGCATGTTGGCTTCGTCGGGCGCAAAGCAGTTCATCGCGATCGGCCCGAGCGGCGAGTACCCCGCCGCCTCGAACACGACGGCCTTGCCGCGATGATCGAGACCAAGTCCGCCCCATTCCGTTCCAACATGCGGCGACAGCAGCCCGGCGCGGCGCCCGAGCGCCACCAATTCGCGGCGCAATTCCTCGCTCGGACCGTGTGCGCCCTGGCACTTGTCGTTTTCGCGCGGGATCATCTCCTCGCGTACGAAGCGCTCGGTACGCTCGCGCAATTCGACAAGTTCATGGGGAATGGTGAAGTCCATAACCGCTCCGGAAGTTCGACCCGATCCGGCCGCATCCTAGCGCTGTCACGCCGCCCGCGACATCGTGAGGCGCGCGGCAAGAAAAATCTGGCGGGCATCGATGCGATCATGCGGTTGACCGGACCGCAACGTAGCGGCAATTCTGCGCCGCGTCTTGTCCCCGGAAAGAGCCGTGCCGGAATCTCCATTACAGCTTCAGGAGTTGATTCGCAGAACGGCGCGCCGCGACCAGGCCGCGTTCGCCGACCTCTATGCGAAAACATCGCCGAAACTTTTTGGCGTCGCGCTGCGAATCATTGGACGCAGGGAGATCGCGGAGGAGATCTTGCAGGAATGCTTTGTCGCCGTATGGCAGCGCGCGGCGGATTTTGATCCTCAGCGAGGTTCAGTCATGGCATGGCTGATCTCGATCGTGCGGCACGGCGCCATCGACCAGCGTCGCCGGCAAGCGAGCCGACCGGAAGGAAGCGCCGCTCCGGAGGAACTTTTGTACAATCTCGCCGGCGCCGACAGCGCCGATCGCGGCGCCGAACTGCGCTCGGTGCAGCGTTGCCTCGCCGAGTTGGACGAAACATCGCGACAGGCGGTGCTGCTGGCCTATCTCTATGGGTTTACGCGCGACGAACTGGCAGTCCGCTTTGCCGCGCCGCTTGGCACCGTCAAAAGCTGGATCCGCCGCGGCCTCGAACGGCTGCAGCAGTGTCTCGACGCATGAACTACACCGATCCCGCGCTGCGCGACCGGCTGGCAGCCGAATATGTGCTCGGAACCATGCCGTTGCGTGCCCGCCGGCGCTTTGAGCGGCTGATCGCCGCGGAGCCCGCTCTTGGCACCGTAGTCGCGGCGTGGAACGCGCGCTTTGCCCCGCTCGACGAAGCCGCACCGGCGGAAACCCCTCCGGCTCGGGTGTGGGACGCGATTGTGCGCCGACTGCCGCCCGAGCCGATGGCGTTGCGCGACACCTCCGCAGGCGGATGGCTGACGCGATTGGCATTCTGGCGCGGCCTCGCGCTGACCGCATCGGCCGCTTTTGCCGCTTTACTGCTTTACGTCGCGCTGGAGCCGCAAGCGGTACCTGCGACCGTGGTCGCGGTCCTGACCGATAAGGCCGGCACGCCGGCCTGGATCGCGCTGCGCGGCGGCAACCACGACAATGTCAGGGTCTCCGCGATCCGCACGTTGCCGGAGGACCAGAAACACGCCTACGAGTTGTGGGGTATTGCCGGGAGCAACGCGCCGCATCCGCTGGGCCTGCTATCGCGACAGCCCGATAAGGCCTTGACGCTGCCTGACACCGACTTGCCGGCCGGCACCGTGCTCGCCGTCAGTGTCGAGCCGCCGTCCGGCTCACCAACCGGCCTCCCGACCGGCCCGGTGCTGTATCAAGGCAAGCTGCTCTCAAAAGAAAGTTGAGCCAAAGGATTCGTAAACATTCTGCATCCAAACGCGCCAACGCCGCGTAACTGCATTCGATGACCGCCGAGACAGGCGATCACGAGCTGCAACAGAGGATGCTCAAATGAAGTTCAAATTCTTGACGGCGACTGCGGTCGCACTCTGTCTGTCGACCGGCGTGGTTGGTGGCGCACTGGCGCAAACCAACCCGATGGTCGGCGGTGCGCCGATGCTTGCCAGCAAGAACATTATCGAAAACGCCGTCAACTCCAAGGATCACACAACCCTCGTCGCGGCCGTCAAGGCGGCGGGTCTGGTCGACACGTTGTCGGGGCCGGGGCCGTTTACGGTGTTCGCGCCGACCAACGAAGCCTTTGCGGCATTGCCGCCGGGAACCGTCGACAACCTCGTAAAGCCTGAAAACAAGGCGACGTTGACCAAGATTCTGACCTATCACGTCGTCGCCGGCCGCTATGACATGGCAACGCTCGACAAGGACATCAAAAGCACGCCGGGCGGCAAAGTCTCGCTCAAATCGGTCCAGGGCGAGCCGCTGATCATGTCCGAGAGCGGCAACATGCTGATGGTCACAGACACCAAGGGCAACACGGCGCAGGTCACGATCCCCAACGTGTTCCAAAGCAATGGGGTGATCATGGTCGTCAACAAGGTGTTGATGCCGTAACCAGCGGACTGCCCCTCGGCGCCGCTAACAGGCGCCGCGGGGGCAGCGTCCTGATTTACGGCTGTGCCAAGCGCCGCAGCCGTTGCTCGCGCAGTGCGATGTAAATCCCCGATGCGATGATGATCGCGGCACCAATCCCCGTCCACAAATCGGGGAAGTTGCTGAAGATCAGGTAGCCGAGCGCCGTGGTGCCGACCAGTTCGACATAGCCGAGCGGCGCGATGACCGCAGCCTGCCCATACTGAAAGGCACGGATCACCAGGTAGTGCCCGACACCGCCGAACACCCCGAGGCTGCAAAACATCGCGCCGTCGACAAGGTCGCGGGGCATTACGAACACGAACGGCAGCACGCAGCTCATCACCAGCGAGCCGAGCAAGGCTGAAAACACGATGCCGATCGCCGCATCATCGTAAATGCCGACCCAGCGAGTCGCGATCTGGTAGAGCGCATAAGCCGCCGATCCCAGCAACAGCAGCAACACGGCCGGATCATGCATCCCGGCGCCGGGGCGGACCACCAGCAGAGCGCCGGCAAACCCGACCATCACCGCGCTCCACCGCCGGACGCCGACGCTTTCGTGCAATAGTGGCACAGACAGGGCGGTGACGATCAACGGCGAGGTAAACCCGATCGCCGAAGCCGTTGCCAGCGGTACGCGCGCAATCGCGATGCCGAACAGTGAGTTGCTTGCCAGCATCAACAGCGACCGGCCGATCTGCACCCCTGGCCGCCGCGTCGCCAGCAACCGGCGGCCGTAATGCGGCAGGAACACCAGCAGCATCACGATCAGATGCCCGGTAAACCGCGCCCAGACGATCTGCGTCACCGGATAACGCGCGCCGAGCAGCTTCACCGCCGCATTCAGAAACGGAAACATCGACACGCCGGCGCACATCAACAAAATGCCGCGCAGGATATCGGGTTGCCGCGGCGGCACGCCGCGCGGATTACCCTCGCTTGATCGATCCGAGGCCGGCGCCGTGCCGGTCAGAGGCAGGCACGCATCGTCGCGGCGCGCTCGGTCGCGGCGGCCTGCAGAAAGCTCAGATCGCTTCCCGGCAGCACCACCCGTACCCCCATCTGGATGTAGCGGCGCAGCAGCGCATCGTCACTGATCCCGCCGACCCCGGCGAACTTGCCGTGCTTGCGGCAGGCGTCGCAGACGCTTTGGTAGGCAGCGACGACGCGCTCATCGCCGAAGCCGCCGGGAATGCCGAGTTCCATCGCCAGATCATTGGTGCCGATCAGCAGCGAGTCGATGCCGGGCACCGCGGCAATCGCGTCGGCATTGGCAATCGCGGTCGGGGTTTCCAGCATCACGATAACCAGCGTCGCAGCATTGATGCCGGTGCAGGTCTCAGCGAGGCCCAGCTTCTGATACCCGAAATGCGGCAGCCCGCCGGCTACCGAACGATGACCCAGCGGCGGATAGCGCAGCGCCTGCGCGATCTTCTGTGCCTCTTGCGGCGTGTCGACATGCGGTACGACGATGCCGAGGCCGCCACCGTCGAGAAACCGCGTCGCCATCCACAATTGTCCGGCCGGCACCCGTGCGATCGGCGCGATGCCCGCGCCAAGCGCCGCCACCGCGATCTGCACCGCGGTGTCGAGGTCCATCGAATTATGTTCGAGGTCGAGGAACAGCCAATCGAAGCCGCAGGCTTGCATCACCGGTGCGATATCAACCGTGCGCGCCTGCCGCAGGATCACGCCAAGCGCCATCTCGCCGGCGTCGAGGCGCTCGCGCGCCGCATTCTTCAGAATGGCCATTCCTGCCCTCTCCCCGCTGCGTCACCAGCCTCGATCAGCCTCGCACAAACGCGGCCGCGTTGCGGCCGGCGATACGACCGAATACCGAGCCTGCCATCAGCCCGGTGCCGCTCGCGTAGTTGTGGTAGTAGAGGCCGCCCGCGAGTTCCCCGGCCCCGTAAAGCCCAGGGATCGGCGTTCCGGTCGGGTCCTCGACTTCGGCGCCGGTGGTGATCTTCAAGCCGCCGAATGTAAAGGTGATGCCGGTCGTCACCGCATAGGCCTCATAGGGCGGCGTATCGAGCTTTTGCGCCCAGTTGCTCTTGTCGAGCGGCAGGCCGGAGGTCCGCAGGCCGTCGTGGACGTTCGGGTTGAACGGCACATTGGGGCGCGGCGCCGCGTTGAACGCATGCACCGTGTCGAGAAAGCCCTTCGGATCGACCCCTTCGAGCCGGGCCGCCAGCCCTTCCAGCGTGTCGGCTTTCTCTTTCGTGGTGCGCGGAATGCGGTATTCGTCGCGCAGCAGGTGAACGGCTTTTTGGTCGAACACCTGCCAGGCGAACATACCGGGCTGCTTGAGGATTTCGCCGCCATACTTGGCATAGGTATAGCTGTGGAAATCGAGTCCCTCGTCGAGGAAGCGCTGTCCCCGCGCGTTAACCACGATGCCAAAGGGATAGCCGTGCTTCTGAAACCGGTCACCGACATCGAGATCGCCGACCGGCGGCGCGTTGAGATCCCAGGCGCAGGCATGCGCCCCCGACCAATGTCCGGCCGAGGCGGCGCCGAACTCCAACGCCATCTTCAGCCCTTGGCCGGTGTTGTAGCGGGAGCCGCGCACCTTCGCGAGGTCCCAGCCGGGGCCGAGATAGCGCGCCCGCATCTCGGTATTCGCCTCGAACCCGCCGCACGCCAGAATCACCGCTTTCGAGCGCAGATCGACCAACCGGCCCTGGTGCCGCACCCGCACGCCGCCGACCCCGTTATCGCCCTGGAGCAAGGCCACGGCCGGCGTCTCATACAACACCCGGATGCCTTCCCGGTCGGCGCGCGCCCCGAGCGACTTGATCATCTCCTTGCCGCCGCCCCAGATGTGGCAGGCAAGGCCGCCCCAGAACTTGAACTTGCCGTCGACCTGGAACGCCTGCCGCCCGAGTCCCAACTGGAAGCGCACGCCTTTCTCGCGCATCCACACGCCGGTCTCGAAACTCTTGGTGATCAGGATTTCGGTCAGGTCCGGGTCGCTGCGGTACTCGGTGAGGCGACCGATATCGTCGTAATACTGCTCCTCGGTGTAGGTGCCGACATCGACATTGCCCAGCTCGTGGTCGCTCATGTCGGGGATCAGCGCCGCGAGGTCGTCGAACCCGTGATAGACGATGCGCCACGCGCCACCAGTAAACGCCGAGTTGCCGCCGCGGTAATGCTCCGGCGATATTTCGAGCTGCAGCACCGAGGCGCCGTTCTCCTTCGCCGACAAGGCGGCACAGGTCGCCGCATTGCCGGCGCCGACGACGATCACGTCATGCTCGGGGATGGACATTCCACGATTCTCCCAAATCACCGCTAGTGCAAGCGTGTCACCCGACTTAAACAGCGTCAACACACGGATTTCGCATCCCTTAGCCAAAGGCTATTGCCATTGAGCAGAGTGTCATTAACGTTGTGCTGACACAGGCAATGGCTAGCGATGCTTATAGGGCCGACACTCATATTTGATAAATCCACTCTGCAAAGCCTCAGAATTAATGAAGCGGAGTGGTTGAGCCATCACTTCCATTTAAATTTGATCGAACCACTTTATGTCGAAGTTCTCGGCGCTGCCGGTGTACCCGATCGAAAAAATCCTATCGCAGATATGGCATCGATGGCAGAAAAGCTGTTAGGAATCGTTATTACGACGGCGCCAAACATGAGCCATAGAAAGTTAATTATCAATAACCTACTAGGTCAAGATGTCGTTATGAATGGCAGGATCATTCTAGACAATATCCAATATATACGGCGCGCTGATGGAGGAATAACAGCATTTCAGGATGAGCCGCCAGAGATCGAGGCCCTGCGACGTCTGGCGCGAGGGGAGCTATCGGAGCGTGAGATTACCGGAATAGCTATGCTCCGTGATTTTAAAGCGATGGTTGATCTAAATCGGATCAAAGAGGCTTTTGACCGATCGAGCTGGATCGCTTCGATCGCAACTCTCGAAGACATACTTTTAGTAGTAGATCGAGTTTTAAATGAAGTCGGTCGGTACCGTGCATTACGGCACGCTATGGAGCATTTCCAAGTGCCATCGTGCATTCAGCGTTCTGTCTTGGCGCGATGGAAACGAGAAGGCGGTCCTCGACTTAAAGATTTTGCACCTTATGCCTATCATGTTTTACGCGTCGATCGCTTTTTTGATATGGGGATAGGTAGCGGATTGATCAAAGTGAACGACTCCAACCATTATATCGACGTCATGTACCTCTACTATTTACCATTCTGTGAAATATTTTCTTCGACCGATAAGTTTCATCGACAAATCGTTCCACTGTTCATGCGAGATGATCAAAGGTTTTATTGGGGCACTGATGTTAAAGATGGCGCAGTAGAGTTGACTGCTTTCTATGAAACAATTTCAGACGCTACCCGACGTACAGGCTCCATGAATTATGCTCGGCTTCCACCCAAGGAACAAAATTTATGGATAGCAAGGGTTTATGACGACCTCCGCCCTGGGTGGCGCGACTGGTAAGCCAGATCACCGATGACAACAGGGAGTAAATTATGCCTAACGAAACCGTCCGTCTGGCGGAATATGCCACGGGATTGCGCTATGAGGACCTGCCGTCGGAGGTCGTGACCGCGGCCAAGGACTGCATCATCGATACCGTGGCGGCCTGCATCTGCGGCAGTTCACTACCGTGGAGCCGCATCGTCATCGATTACGCCGAGCGCACCGGGCCAGGCGGCAACAGCCGCATTCTCGGACGCGGCAGCGCAGTGCAGGCGCCCTCGGCGGCGCTGGCGAACGGCGCGTTGGCGCACGCCTTCGAACTCGACAGCCTGACCCGCCCGGGCGCTGGGGCGCATCCCGGCGCGACGGTGTTGCCGCCGGCCCTCGCGGTGGCGCAGCAGGCGGATGTCAAGGCGACCGGCCGCGACCTGATCGCGGCGTTTGTCGCCGGCAACGAGGTGATGATCCGCATCGGACGCGCCACCGGCCACACCAACGAAGCCCGCGGGTTTCATGCGCCCGGCACCACCGGGCCGTTCGGCGCCGCGGTCGCCTGCGGCCATCTGCTGGGCCTCGATGCGGCCGGCATGACCAATGCGATCGGCATTGCCGGGTCGCTGGCCGGCGGTCTGCTCGAATTTGCCAAGGGCGATGGCGGCACGGTCAAACGCCTGCATCTGGGCCGCGCCTCGGAGGCGGGCGTGCTCGCCGCCAGCCTCGCTCAGGCCGGGTTCGCCGGGCCGCGCACGGTCATCGAAGGCCAGTTCGGCTTTCTCCGGGTATTCTGCACCGAATGGGACGAAAGCCATCTGACACGCGGCCTGGGCAGCGATTACGTCATGCGCAGCGCCGTGCTGAAGCGCTACCCCGTACACGCGACTGCACATGCCGCGGTACGGGCGGTGCGCGACCTGCAGGCGAAACACCGGTTTACCGGCAACGATGTTGCGACAATCACCGTGACCGGCACCGCGCGCATGGTCGAGCGGCACAATATTCTCGAGCCGCCGGACCTGATGCTGGCGCAGTACAGCATTCCGTTCTGCGTCGCGCTGGCGTTGCACCGCGAGGCGCGCGATCCCGAATCGTATGACGAAAGCGCGCTCGCCGACCCGCAAATCCGCGCCTTGACGCGGCGCGTCAAACTGGTGCCGGACGCCGGCGGTGGACACGGCCATGGTTCCACCGGCAGCACGGTAACCGTAACGCTCACCGACGGGCGGGTGTTGGAACACCATGTCGAAAGCGGCCTGCTGGAAGCAGGCGAACTCGCCGACAAATTCACCCGCTTAACCCGTGCCGCGCTCGGCGAGCGCGGCGCGGCGCTCTACGAGCGGCTCCAAAACCTCGAACGCGAAAGCAGGCTGGATTGGCTCGGCACCACGGATTAGCTCGCCGGCCCCGGTACAAATAGCGGAGCTTTATCGTCGCCCCCTTCGCCGTCGCAGCGGCGATGCTATATCTTGACCCCAGAGCAGCAGGAGATTGGCCATGTGGTCATTGCGCAAAAAGCAGGAGATCCCGACACCGGAGCAGTCGCTGCCGGGACGTGCGATCCGGATGCCGGTGCCGGAACGCCATTTCGTCAACGGCCACGCGCTCGAAGGCCCCTACCCGGCAGGGCTGGAACAGGCGGTGTTCGGGCTCGGGTGTTTCTGGGGCGCTGAACGCAAATTCTGGGAGGCGCCCGGCGTATGGACCACCGCCGTCGGCTACGCCGGCGGCAGCACGCTGAACCCGACCTATGAAGAAGTGTGCAGCGGGATGACCGGCCACACCGAGGTCGTTCTGGTGGTGTTCGATCCGAAACAGACGAATTATGAAGCGCTCCTCAAGCTGTTCTGGGAAAGCCACGACCCGACCCAGGGCATGCGCCAGGGCAACGATGTCGGCACGCAATACCGCTCCGCGATCTACACCTATTCGCCGGAGCAGCAGCGCGACGCCGAAGCCTCGCGCGAGCGCTTTCAGCCCAACCTGGCCAAGGCCGGCTATGGCGACGTCACGACCGAAATCCGCGAGGCGCCGCCATTTTATTTCGCCGAGGATTACCACCAGCAATACCTGGCGAAAAACCCGTTCGGCTATTGCGGCCTCGGCGGCACCGGCGTGTCGTGCCCAATCGGCACCGCCGTACCCGCGTAGGCAGAAAGCGGCACTGTTGCACGCAGCGCCGCGCCCCGCTATGTCACCGATCAGCGCCGGCTTAGCTCAGCGGTAGAGCAACCGCCTTGTAAGCGGTAGGTCGCCAGTTCAATCCTGGCAGCCGGCACCAATATCCGCCTTGGTGCGGATATCGGCGGAGGCGCAGCGACGCCCCGGCCCGGCGTTAGCGGTCCAGCCAGATGTCTTCGAAGCGCCAGCCGTTATACAGGCTGTTGACCGGTAGACTCACCCCTTTGACCTGGGGGTGCCAGCAGGTGGCGGTGCGGCTGTAGTACATCGTGATCCGCGCGCCCTCCTCTTCGAGCTGCTTTTCGATATCCCAGACCAGCGCCTTGCGCTTCGCCTGGTCCGGCTCGACCGATTGGCGAACAAACGCCGCGTCGATATCGTGATTGCAATAGCCGGTATAGTTGCGGTCTGAGCCGCAGCCGTAGCTTTCAAAAAACAGTGCGTCGGGGTCATCGACACCGCGCTCGGTCAGATTATAGGCCAGCGCAAAATCCTTGCGCGCGAGCTTGGGATACCACTGCGCCGTCTCGACCAGATCAAGTTCGCCGGCGATGTAAATCTGCTTCAACTGATCGGTCAGCGCCACCGCGGTATCGCGAAAGACATTGACGTTGCGCGTCATCACCTTGATCGGCAGCGGCTTGTCCGGGCCGTAACCAAGCTTTTGCATGATCGCGCGCGCCTCGGTCCGGTTCTTTTCGACATCCGCCCCGTATCCCGGCATGGTCTGCAAGATATCGAGCGGCAGGCCCCACAAGCCTTCCGGCGGCGTCAGCATGGCGGCGCCAAGCGTGCCTTGCCCGTCGGTCAGCATGTTGATCAGCCCGCGGCGATCAAGGCTCAATGCGACGGCGCGGCGCAGCTGCGGATTGTCGAAAGGCGCGGTTGTCTGGTTGAGCAAAGCGTTGGTGCCGTTGGTCGGGCGCGCTTCGCAGATCGCATCCGGCGACTCGGCCTTGACCTGCTTCAGTAGCGGCAGCGTCACCTGATAAGGGAAGGTCATATCGAATTTACCCGCGACAAAAGCGAGGATCGCGGTCGAACGATTGGGGATGATCGTGTACTCGATGCCGCCGAGATAAGGCCGGCCCGGCTTCCAGTAATCGGGGTTCTTCACGAGCTTGATCGACTCGTTGGGCTTGAACTCGACGAATTTGAACGGCCCGGTGCCGATCGGATGCTGGCGCATCTGGGCCGGCGCGACGTGACAGGGGTAGATCGGCGACATCCCCGAAGCCATCAGCGCAAGCACAGCGGGTTGCGGCCGTTTCAGCGTAAATACCGCCTCCCCGTCATTCGGTGCGGCAACATCGGCGATATTGTCCCACCAGGTCTTGCGCGGGTTGATCCGTAGTTTGGCGGTGCCTCTGCCGAGCATCAGGTCCCAGGTGCATTTCACATCGGCTGCGGTAAACGGCTTGCCGTCATGCCATTTGACACCGCTGCGCAGCTTGAACGTCAGGATTTTCCCGTCATCACTCCATTCCCAACTCGTCGCCAGGTCCGGCACGACCGATTGCAGGCTTTCCTGCGGCGTTTTCGGGTCGAACACGACGAGGTTGTTAAAGACCGCACTCATCGGGATTATCGTCGAGATCGTCGCCTCTTCAAGGATCGAGACGCTGGCCGGACTGTCGCGGTGATACAGCTTGAGGACGCCGCCGGCCTTTTGTGCGAACGCGGCGCTGGCGAGCGGCAGCCCCGCCAGCAGCGCCGCCACCAGCACGGCGCCCCGAACCCATCTGCCCATCGGGTTTTCCTCCCCTTAAATCAAATCCTTCAACCTGGAGGAAATTTGGCGTTCCGGTACCTGCGCCTGTCAATCGATTGCCGGACAAGGGTGCTGCGCGTCCACGGGACCTCCCTTACTGCCCGAGCGACCCCTGGAAAAGCTGACGTGGGCTGCAAACAAGCATGCCGCCTCAGCCCGCCACGACAACTGGAGCGCGGCGATAGTGGTAGCGGTGCAGTTCGGTGGTGAGGCCGAAACCGCCGTACAGCGCGCGCGCCGGTGTGTTGTCGGCCTGGACTTGCAGGCAGGCGCCGATTGCGCCGCTGTCGTGGGCCCAGGCGGCAAGGCTGGCGATCAGGCGGCGGCCAAGGCCCTGGCGCCGGCGGGCACCATCGGTGATAACCGACTCGTAACACAGCAACCCGTCATGCAGCACGCCGTAGGCCAGTGCGGCCGGTGCGAAGTCGATCGTCAATAGCGCAAAGCGCGCCTCCGCGGCGATGGCATCGACAATCCGGCGATAGGTCGCCGCCTGCGCCTCGTCATAGCCCTGCAGCGCCGCCATCGCGGATAGCCAAACAGCGTCAGGTGCCGGCATCAGCTGCACTGCAGGGTCGGAGGCAGCCGGCACCGCGTCAATCCTGCCATAGATGACGCAGGTTTCGCCTTCGCTTGCATAACCGCGATCGGCCAATTCACGGTCGAGCGAAGCGTCAGCTATCGTCGGCACCCGGAAGATTGTGGGTTGCCCCTGGGCGGCATACAGGCGTTCGGCCGCGCCGATCGCGTCAGCAACCGCACGACAATCGGCGCGCAGCGGATTGACCGAGTTGGCACGCCGCGACACGCCATTGCTGAATCGCATCAGCCAATCGCCGAGCAACACCTGCTTCAGCGCCGGGAATGCATTAAAGCAGGTTTCCTCGACTCGCCATGACAGGCTGCGCGCGGTCATGTGGAGGGCCGAGCGGCAGGCTCGGGAGCGGCGCTGTAGTGCTCCGGCGCCATCACGTCATAGCCGTAAAGCCAGGCGGTGCGATGTACCGTGCCATCGGGATAGAACAGCCGCCGCGCGATGTATTCGAGGTCGCGCCTAAAACGGGACCAGCGCGACGGCAGGTGATTGAGCCTGGCTCGTGCCCGCGATCCGAGTACCGCCTGCCGCGTACGCGGCACCCGCAGCGCCTCGTAATGCTGCAACACACGATCGAGGTTGGCGGGATCGCGCGCCACCAGCTCCGCCAACACGCAGCCATCCTCGATGCCCATCGCCGCGCCCTGCGCCAGAAACGGCAGCATCGCATGCGCCGAGTCGCCGAGCAGCGTCACCCGCCCTTCGCTCCACCGGGACAGCGGCTCGCGGTCGAACAGGCCCCATTTGAAATAGCGGTCGCTGCATTCGAAAAGCCGCAGCAGCGTGTCGTTCCAGCCCGTATAGGTTGCCATCAATTCGGCCTTGTCGGCTTCGAGAATCCACGATTCCTCGGTCCATTCCTCGCTGTCATGGATCGCCACGAAATTCACCATCTCGCCGCGTCGGACATAGTAATGCACGACATGGCCATGCGGCCCGAGCCAGTTGGACGATGCCGGCTCAATCAGCCCTTTGGGGATGCGATCAGCCGGCACCAGCCCGCGCCAGCACATACAGCCGGTGAAGCGCGGCGCGTCGGCGCCGAACAACTGTCGCCGGATGGTCGAATGAATGCCGTCAGCGCCGACGACGATATCCGCTTCGACCTCGCTGCCGTCGGCAAAGCGCGCGATCGCGGTCTGTCCCTTGGTTTCGACGGCCACGCAACTGGCGTTGAGGCGCACCGTGCCGGGCGGCAGCGGCGCGGCCAGCACCGCCAGCAGATCGGCGCGGTGAAATGAGCAGCCCGGCGCCCCAAAACGTTCCCGGAACACCGATTTCATCGGCGCGCGATAGATCACCCGGCCGCTTTTCCAGTTTCGCAATACCTGGCTTTCCGGCTCGAATGCGACGTCGAGCGCCGCCTTCTCGATACCCAGGCCGCGCAGCGCCTTCATCGCGTTCGGGGTCATCTGCACGCCAGCGCCGATCTCGGAGATTTCGCCGGCCCGCTCGTAAACCGCGACCTCGATGCCACGCCGATGCAACGCGACAGCAGCGGCAAGCCCGGCGATGCCGCCGCCGACGATCACGATTTTGGGAGCGCGGCTCACCGGGTACGGGAAGCTGGCGCGACCTGCCGCAACGGCGGGTATAGATAGCCCAGGAGGGGCATTGACTCGGCTCTCATTCTGTCCTGTCCTACTGTAGCCAATAAAGAACAAGACGCCCAGGCTCGTACCGGGCGGCAACTTGGTAACGGCAATGAACTAGGGAGGAAGGCATGACACACGTCACCCGTCGGTCCGTCTTACGCACTACCGCGGCCTTGGCGGCGACGGGCGCCTTGGCGCACCCCTATATTGCCCGCGCCGAAGCCAAGACCGCCGTCGTCTGGTGGATACAAGGTTTCGCCCAGGAAGAAGACGTCGGCTTTAAAAAAGTCGTCACGGACTACGAAAAAACCAGCGGCAACAAGATCGACTACAGCATCATTCCCTATGCCCCGATGCGGCAGAAGATCGTCTCGGCCGTGACCAGCGGCGCGGTTCCTGACCTGTTCCAGAACAGCCCGACCGAAATCAGCGCGCTTTATGCCTGGGAAGACCGGTTACTTGATCTGACCGACGTGATCGAAACGCAAAAAAGCAAATACACCAAGACGGCATTGCTTTCTGCCTATTCCTACAACAGCGTTACCAAAAAACGCAGCTATTATCTGGCTCCCTACACCAGCGCGGCGTTGCCGAACCATATCTGGAAACCGCTGGTCGAGAAGGCCGGATACAAGATGGAGGACATCCCCAAAACCTGGGATGCCTATTACGATTTCTTCAAGGATGTGCAGAAAAAGCTGCGCGCACAAGGAGAACGCAAAGTATATGGTCTCGGCTTTCAGTTGACCACTAACGGCAACGACCCGAATAACGTCTTCAACTATTTCCTGGTGGCCTACGGCGGACACAACCTCGTAAGTCCCGACGGCAAGCTGCACCTGGACGATCCACAGGTCAAAGAGGCCGCCATCAAGGCGCTGACCTACCCGACCACCGCGTACAAGGAAGGCTTTGTTCCGCCAAGCGCGATCAACTGGAACGACGCGGACGACAACAACGCGTTTCACTCCAAACAGGTCGTGATGGATCTCGACGGTACGATCTCCACCGAAGTTGCCATCATCAAGAACCAACAGGATTATAACGACATTGTGACGATGGGGTTGCCACTCGGCAATGACGGCAAGCCGATATCGTCACCGGTCACCAATACCGGCGGCATGGTACCCAAAGGCGCCAAGAACGCCGATGTCGCCAAGGACTTCCTGAAGTATCTGATCCAGCCCGAGGTCAGCAACGAATATCTCAAAATCGGACTCGGCCGGAACATTCCTGCCATGGAATCAATCGCGAAAAACGATCCGTGGTGGACGGCCGACCCGCATCGCAAAGCCTATGTCGAGCAAGGGCTGTTCGGCCCGACATTGCCGGAGTTTTTCTGCTTCAACCCAGCCTACGCCCAGGTTCGAAACGAACACATCTGGGGCGTTGCCTGGGCCGACATCATGCAGGGCGGCATGACCCCGCAGGCAGCGGCCGACAAAGCGTTCAAGCGCGTCGAGGAGATTTTCGCCAAATACCCGATCGTTCAAAGCTGAGGAGCGATCCATGACCAGCGTATCGGCAATCGAACTCGGCCGCACCGCAGCGCGGCAGCATTCTCTGTGGCGCTATTGGCGGGGCGGATTGCGCGGTTCAGAGTTTGCTTGGGCTGTCGCGTTCGTCATTCCTTATATCGGGATTTTCTTTGCATTCGTCGTCTATCCCGTTCTCTTCGGGTTATGGATGGGCAGCAAGCCGGCTCTCTACGCGGACCTGTTCTCCGACCCGATCTACTTGAATACGGTGGTCAACACACTGGTCTTCATCGCGCTAGGGGTTAACCTCAAGCTGTTCTTTGCGTTGATGCTGTCCGGATTTTTCATGCGGCCGGGCTGGTGGAACAAAGCCCTGTTGATGGTCTTTGTGCTCCCGTGGGCCGTTCCGGCATTGCCCGCATTTATTTCGATCCACTGGATGCTCAACGGCGAATGGGGCCTTCTGAACAATGCGCTCTATGCGTTATTTGGCATTGACGGGCCATCCTGGCTGAACTCGCGCTGGCTGGCGCTCGGCTCGGCGATTTACGCGCATGTCTGGAAGTGGATGCCGTTCTGGACGATCATCCTGCTCGCCGGGCGGATGTCGATCCCACAGGAAATCTACGATGCCGCCAAAGTTGACGGCGCCACCGGGCTGCGCCGCTTTCTCTATGTCACGTTTCCCTTGCTGGCGAACCTCTATCTCGTCCTGACGCTGCTTGCGACGATCTTTCTGCTCGGTGATTTCAATTCCGTGACCTTCGTCAGTGGCGGTGGACCGGCCAACTCAACGCATCTGCTGGCGACGCTCGGCATCAACTATGCCTATGGCATGGGCCGCCCGGAACTCGGTGTGGCGGCGGTTATGTCGGCATTGCCGCTGCTGATCCCGTTGGTGATCATCCTGATGCGCCGGCTCAAGGTCGCGGAGGTCCAGCTATGACGAGTCTGACCGTTGATAGCGCCGCCGCGCGGCCAGCAGGCCGGATGGATACGCTGCGCCGCAGCGCCCGACGGCGGCGCTATGCCATCAACTGCGCCGCCGCAATTTTCAGCGTCGTGCTGATCGTGTGGACGCTGATACCGCTCTACAACATGCTGATGGTCGCTTTTACCTCTGAAGGCGACGTGTTCAGCGAGCATCTCTGGCCGCCGCACCCCTCTGCACTCAGCTTCTGGATCGTCGTCAGCCAGGGCTATTGGTATCTCGAACATTTCTGGCACCAGTTCCGCAACAGCATCTTTATCGCCTGCATGGTGACGCTGATCGTGCTGGCAGTCGGGACGCTGACGACGTTTTCGGTATCCCGCATGCGGGTCCGCAACGGCTGGCTGATCACCAATGCGGCGCTGCTGACCTATGTGATCCCGGCATCGTTCCTGGCGATCCCGTTCTATTTGATCATGCAGCATTACGGGCTCAACAATAACCCGTGGTCGGTGATCTCCGCGCTGGTGACGTTCGCAACGCCCTACGCGATCTTCATCTTTCAGGAATATGGCCGCAGCATTCCGCTTGAACTCGACGAATCGGCACGGATCGATGGGGCGTCGCCGTTTCAGATCTATTTCAAGATCTACCTGCCGCTGATGGCGCCGGCCTTGGTTGCGGTCGGCACCTATGCCCTGTTGCTGGCGTGGAACGAGTATCTGTACCAGTTCCTGCTGCTCTCCGATAAGGACAGCATGACGGTGCCGGTCGCACTTGCGCAGTTCCTCAACAGCGACGTCGCTCCGTGGAATTACATGATGGCCACCGCGATTATCTATGCGCTGCCGCCAATCGCCACGTATTACGCGTTCCGCAGGCGCATGAGTTCCGGCTTGACCATGGGCGGCGTCAAAGGCTGAGCAGGGCATCGGGTGCAGGCTTTGCCGGGGTGTTGGTGCGGTGCGCGGAGTTCTTGCGCGAATGGGGCGCCTTGTCCGGTGGCTAGCGGTGGCTTGCGCGATCGTGCTGTTGCCGAGTGTCGCCACGGCACAGTCGCCGGCTGCAGCTTCGCCGCCCGCCACAGCCTCCCCGGGCGTTTCTCAGCCTGCGGCCGCACCACCCGCGGCAAATTCCGGAGCACAGGCGGCAACTGTGCTGCCGATGATCGACGTCGTCGGCACCAGCCCACTACCCGGTATCGGCATCGATCGCGACAAGATGCCGGCCAATGTGCGCACCCTCGCGGCGCCTGATACCGCGACGCAGGGGCCAGCAGGCTTTGCCTCCGGTCTCGACCAGCAGCTCGGCAGCATCAATCTCAACGACAACCAAGACAACCCGTTTCAACCCGATGTGCAGTATCGCGGGTTTGAGGCATCGCCCATCCTCGGGACACCGATCGGGGTCGCGGTCTACCAGAATGGCGTTCGGCTCAACGAGCCATTCGGCGACAACGTCAACTGGGACCTCGTCCCCGATTTCGCGATAAACCGCACCACGGTCTTTCCGACCAATCCGGTTTTTGGCCTCAACGCCCTGGGCGGCGCCCTGGTGCTCGGTATGAAAAACGGGTTCAACTTTCAAGGCGGCGAAGCTGAAATCTCCGGCGGTTCGTTTGGCCGCCGCCAGGGCACCTTGCAATACGGCCAGCAGATCGGAAATATCGGCGCCTATATCGGAGCCAGCGGCTACAACGATGACGGGTTTCGCAAATTCTCGCCGTCGCAGGTGCGCCAGCTTTACGCCGATATCGGCGCCGAAAGCGATCGCGGCAGCTTGCATCTCAATTTTACGGGCGCCAATAACCGCTTGAACGGCATCGGGCCGACGCCGATCCAACTCGTCAATATCGACCGAAGCGGCGTCTTCACTGGGCCGCAGAGCTTTCACAACACGCTGGCGATGAGCTCGCTGACCGGCGACTACCATGCGACCGACATATTTTCGCTACAGAGCAGCTTTTATGTGCGCAGCGCCGGACGCAGCGTCGACAACGGCAATACCAGCGAAGTACAGGCCTGTGACGACGATATCCCCGACACGCTGTGCATCGGCGACCCGTTCACGCAGCTATTCGCCACCACCGGACAGACAGTGCCGAATACTCTCGGAGCCGCGACACCGGGCGAGATCGACCGCAGTTCGATAAACTCGCTTGGCCTCGGCGGCTCGCTGCAAGGAACGCTCACCGCGCCCCTGTTCGGCCACGGCAACTATCTCGTGGCCGGCGCCAGCCTCGACCACGCAGATATCGACTTCACCTCCACCAACGAACTCGGAATCATCAATCCGTCTACGTTGATGGTCGCAGGCCTCGGCACGATCATCGCCCAGCCGGACGGTTCGCTGACCCCGGTGCGGCTCAACACGACCAACAGCTATTTCGGCCTTTACGCCAGCGACACATTCGACGTCACCAGCCGCCTGTCGCTGACGATCGGCGGCCGCTACAATCTCGCGCTGATCCACCTGAGCGATCAGATCGGCACGGCGCTTAATGGCAATAATCGCTATGCCCGGCTGAACCCGGCGGCTGGTGCGACATACAAGCTCACACCCGATATTACCGGCTATGTCGGTTATGCCGAGGCCAACCGGGCCCCTACCGCCGGCGAAATCGCCTGCTCGGATCCGGCACGGCCCTGCAATCTCGACAATTTCCTGACTGCCGACCCACCCAACCTCAAACAGGTCGTCGCCCGCACCTATGAAGCCGGCTTTCGCGGGCGCCTGGCGATGCCGTGGCGTGACCCCAATGGCAAGATCGACTGGCATGCTGGCGCCTTTCGCACCGATCTCGCCGACGATATATTGAATGTGCCGAGCCAAAGCATCAGCAGCGGCTTCTTTGAGAATATCGGCAGCACACGGCGGCAAGGCATCGAGGCCGGTCTGACTTATGCCGACCCTAAGTGGAAAATCAGCCTCGACTACGCCTATATCGACGCGACATTTCAAAGTCCCATTACGCTCAGTTCCCCCAATAGCCCGACCGCAGATGACGACGGTAACATCCAGGTTTTACGAGGGAATCAGCTCCCCGGCATCCCGCACCATCGCCTGAAAGCGAATATCGATTATACAATTACCGACAAATGGAAATTTGGCGGTAACCTGATCGTCGCCAGCGACCAGTATTTTTTTGGCGATCAATCAAACCAGAATGCGAAACTGCCGGGATATTGGATCGTCAATCTGCACTCCTCGTACAACGTGACCGAGAACGTCGAGGTGTTTGCGCTGATACAAAACCTGTTCGACAAAAAATATGCGACGTACGGGATTTTCGGTGACGTTACCGCCACGCCCCTTCCGGGTGTCGCCAATCCCTCCGATCCGCGCTTTATCAGCGCGGCAGCCCCGCTCGCGGTTTACGGCGGCGTCCGCATACGCTTTTAAGAAACTCGGAACTACCGATCGCGCAATGCGATTCTACGAGTAGAGGTTACACCGACAATGTTACTCAGCCTTGTCTATGTCAGCAGCGCTCGCGAGGTCTTCCGGCCGGAAGACCTCGCGGAATTGCTGCAACACAGCAGGCGCAATAACGCTCGCGCCGGCATTACGGGCCTGCTGCTTTATGTCGGCGGCAATTTCATGCAGGCGCTCGAAGGCGCCGATGACGCGGTCGACGAGCTTTATGACCGGATATCGCGAGACCAGCGCCATACCGGCGTACAGTTGATCGTACGCCTGCCGATTGAGCGGCGCCTGTACCCGGACTGGGCAATGGCCTTCCATTCGGCCGAGGATCTGCCCTCGGACATTCGGGACGGCATCAGCACCTTTCTCGATGAAAGCGCAAATCTCGGTTCGTATGCGCCACCGCACCAGGAGTTGCCGCCGACCCTGGCATTGCTGCGGCGCTTTGCGGCGACAATGCGCTAGACCTGAGCCGAACCAGCCCCCCAAATGACTTTTCCTGGACTCGGTCCGAGGGTCCATGCCGATTCTCCGGAAATTCGCGGATGACCGGATGACCAAGTCAGGCTCGCCCAGGCGGCAACGCCGAGGTTCGATTTGACCTGATCATACAAACAGCGCAGTCCGCCAGAGGCCGCACCAACTCTAGGCGGACTTCGTTGCACTCCGTCCGCCCCACTTGGTGCCAGACTGCCGCCTGCGCCGTCATTCCTGCGCGTAACGCCAAGGCGCCGTTGGCTGGGTGGCGGTTTCATCAACCGTCCATTGCGGCAGCGCAATTCCTGCCGCTACATCGCTGAATACCATCCGCACCCGCGTGCCGACCCCAACCGATTTGACGATATCGGCGGGTGCCAACTGCCCGTCTTGCGTGCACAGATTACCGATCACACGCAATGCTTCGTCCGGGGTCGGCTGGCCCTTTTGCGTGTCGAGATCAACCAGCAGCACCATATACGGCGTCTTGCCGCGGAACGCCGGTTGAATGGCGTGGTGCACTTCCGTGTAGGAATGCACCGTGCCTTTGCCTTCGACTTTTTTCCATTCAGATTCACGCGACATGCACCACGGGCACGCGGTGGTCGGCGGATAGCGGAAGCGGCCGCAATCCTTGCAGGCCTGCAGATGGTAATCATGTGCCGCGCAATGCTTGAAATACTCGACGTTCTGGACATCGAGATCATCGATGCGCAGCCCCATCCCCATGTAGTCGCCGTCGATGGTTGCCATCGTCCTGTTCTCCCCTACCAGCCTTTGCGCATGACCATCGCCGAGGCGGTCGCCGGGTTGGCCCACCCGAGATTGGCGCTGACCTCGACATCTTTCACTTGGCGACAGCCGCCTTCCTTGTAATCAAAGGTGTGTTGACGCTTGCCATTCGGTCCGATCGGGCATGAATCGTCGGCGTCGTGGCGCAGTTGCCGCGTGTTCTCGATGACCATGTTCATGCCGTGCGTGTAGCCCTCGCAGAGATGGCCGCCCGAGGTGTTGTTGGGGCGCCGTCCGCCGAGCGTAATCGTGCCGTCGCTGACGTATTGGCCGCCCTCACCCTTCTTGCAGAACCCGTAATCCTCCAGCTGCAGCATCGTCGTAAAGGTGAAGGCGTCGTAGGAGCCGGTGACATCGACATCGTTCGGCCCGACTCCGGCATTCGGCCACAAGATGTCCTTGGCGTAATGTCCGGCGACGGTCGAGATCGGCCCGTGCTGATAGTGCATGTCGAGCCGTGGCTTCGAGCAGCGGCCGACGACGCCGCGGATTTGCACCAGCGGTTGCTTCATATCCTTTGCGCGCTCGGCGGTGGTGACGATGACGCAGGTGGCGTTGTCAGTTTCGACGCAGCAATCGAGCAGATGCAATGGCTTGCAGATAAAGCGGCTGTTGATTACGTCCTCGACCGTAAAGCGGCGCTTGTAATACGCCTTGGGATTGTTCGAGGCATGGCGGCTGTGGAACATCTTTACATGCGCGACCTGTTCCGGCGTCGTACCGAAATCGTACATGTGACGCATAAAGGTTGGCGCAAAGCTCTGGCCGGCGCTCTGCCAGCCATAGGCCCGGTTATGCAGCATGTCGCCAGAGACTGGCGCCGCAGAGCGGGCGCCTGTGCCGCCGATGCGAACCTGCGAAAAGCCGTTCATCGACCGGAAGATCGCGACGGTCTTGCATAAACCCGCCTCGATAATGCCGATCGCAATGCCGATCAGCGCCTCGGTCGACGAGCCGCCGCCGACCACATCCATGTAGAAATTCAGCCGGATGCCGAGATCGCCGGCGATGAACGTCGCCGAGGTCGAATCGCCGCCGGAATAATCCAGCATGCCGTCGATATCCGACGCTTTCAGACCTGCGTCGAGGATCGCGTTGCGCACCGCCCAAGTGCCGAGCGCGCGCGTCGAAATCCCTGAGCCGCGAGTGTAGGTCGTCTCCCCGACCCCGACGATCGCGTATTTGTCGCGCAGATATTTTGGTGTGGTTCCGTCAACCTCTTGGCGTGGCAATGGCACGGCGTGTCTCCCCTCGCTGCATTTGCCTCAAGCGTGCGTCGGGAAGCGCCGCCGGGCAAGCCCCGACCGCGCTTCCCGATACCCTCATCGAATACCGTCTACCAGAGCCGGTAGAATTTCAGCGCAGTGTCGTGAAACATCTTGTTCTTTTCGTCATTCGAATAATTCGCAGACACACGCTTGAAGGCGTTCCACAGATTGGCATAGCTGCACATTCCCTTATCAACCGGGAAATTGCTTTCGAACATGCCGCGATCGGGGCCGAAGGCCTCGATGCAGGTTTCGAGATAAGGCTTCCACGCCTTTGCCAACTGCTCGGATGATGGCGCCTTTTCCTGCTGTCCCATCTCAAAGCCCATCAGCGACGGCATGCCGAGGCCGCCGAGCTTGATGTAGACGTTCGGGTATTGCCCGAGCTTCATGATCTGGCTGCGCCACTCGTCGAACACTTCCTTGCGCTTGTCGGCATAGGGACCGACCGCAAGAGCCCCACCGATATGGTTCACCACGATCTTGGTTTCGGGAAACGCCGCGGCAAGGCTGACCAGTTCGCCGAGTTGCGAATGAAACATCCACGCCTCAAATGTCAGGTTCAGCGGCGCCAGCGCGGCAAATCCCTCGCGCCATTTGCTGTTGACGTACAGCCCCTCGCCCGACCCCGAGGTAAAGACGCGCAACCGCTCGTCGCTGTGCCATGTCGCACCGTTACGGATGCCGCGGAAGCGGCCGCCCGAAGCGACGATGTGCTGTTCGAGGATGCCCTTGGCGCGGCTGCCGACCCGAAAATCGACATTGCCAATAATGCCGGCACAAGCCCTGCTCGGCCCATATTTGCCGCTTTCGCTCATCGCCGAAACCCCGGTGACAAACGTCGTTTCGCCAAGCGAGCGCAGTTCCGGCGGTCCGTCGCCGCGGTACATTTCGCGGCATTCGAGGAATACGGTAGCGCGGATATTATGGCCGCTGCTCAGGTCTTCGACCAGGTCGTGCAGCAGATAGCGGCTACCCGGCCGGTCCCACAAATGGTGGTGCGGATCGATGATCGGCCGATCCGGCTCCAGCGCCGATTCCTGCGTTGCGGCCAGCCAATCCTTGCGGATCGGCAGATGGCGCTGCGGCGCGCTTGAGGACGATTGCATCTTCGAGATTCCTCCCACGGGATCGGATCGACAACAGATCTGTTGAGGGCAAGTCTGCGACGGCCAGCCGCCGAACGCGAGGATTTTGATGACCGCGCATTGATGGGTTTCGCTACGCTCAACCCGTAGGACAGGCTGAAACAAGCTCGGGTTCTGAGGCAGTTCTGAAGGTTACGGCGAAAGGCCAGGTAACGTTGCGGAAAGAGGTATTGCGCCACCTCGGCGTCGTCCCCGGAGAAAAATTGGACGTCGACCTGCTATCGGATGGTCGGGCGGTCTTGCGGCGGACAAACCTGACAGCGTCGATCGAAAATTTTTTCGGCTGCCTGCGTCGACCCGACACAACACCTCTTTCGATCGAGGAAATCGCAGAGACGGCGGCGCAAGGTTGGGCAAGTCGCCGTGAGGATCACCGAACGCCGAGCGGTCGAATGCCCTGATGGCTACACCCTCCCCAGCACCCGGTCGCGGAAGGCGCGCATCTCGGTAATGACGGCGGCCTCGGTGGGGCGCTCGAAATCGAAATCGATTGCGGCGACGCCGAGATCGCCAAGAGCGTGAATGTCGCCGATGATGTCCGTGTCGCTACCGGAAAACAGGCGGCGCTCGCCGTCGGAAGCGCGGTCGGGCACCGCGTCGCCGTAGCGCTTGACGCGATAGGTCAGCGCCACCGCGTCGCGCAGGCGGCCGGCAGCTTCGGTCGCCCGGCGCAAGCGCTCCACCCCGGCCTTGTAGCGCGGCAAGCTGTCGAGCGGATGCGCGTTATTGGTGCCAATCGGATACCACGCATCGCCCAGTTTCGCGGCCCGGCGCAATGCCGGCGGGCTTTCGCCGCCGACCCAGATCGGCGGATGCGGCGTCTGCGCCGGCTTGGGTTCGAGCAGCAGGCGATCGAACTGCACATAGCGCCCGTCGATCCGCGGCTTTTTCTCGGTCCACAGCGTGCGAAACGCGGCAATGTATGCATCGGTGACAGCACCGCGTTCAGCAAACGGCGTCGTGACAACAGCATCGAACTCGGCCTTCAGCCAGCCGGCGCCGACCCCGACCGTCAGCCGCCCGCCTGACAGGACGTCGACCGTCGCCAGTTGTTTCGCAGCGAGCACCGCCGGCCGGTGCGGCACCACAAGCACCGCCAATACCAGCCGCACCCGCGAGGTGACCGAAGCAAGCCACGCCGCCAATGTCAGCATCTCATGCCGATAGGCGCTGTCGGTCGAATAGAACGAGCCGCTTTCGGAATAGGGATAGCCCGGCTCGGCCATATCGGGCAGCACGACATGGTCGGTCACGGTCAGATAGTCGAAGCCGAGCGCTTCACCGTGGCACGCGACGCGCGCCATGATGTCGGGCGCCGCCAAAGCGCCGCTGTTCGGCAGGTTGAACCCGAATTGCATGCTCGTCTCCTGTGCTCGCCGCCGGGTCAGATACCCGGCGTCATCACGCTGCGCCAATCCGGACGCCACTTTGCGGCATTTGGGCCGGTCGGGAAAAGCGGGGTTGCCGTTACGCCCTCGCCGTCCCTAAGATCGAGCAAAACCACCGCGCAGAGGATATCGGCGCCGGAAAAAGGCGTAAGTACAGGAGCAGCACGTTTAGGGCATTGAAATTCCGTTGCGTACCGGGAGGAATGCCTTGACCGATATCTCTGCCGCTGCCGGCCGCGCTGTGCCCGGCGCTGGCATCAACGCGCGTGTTGCAGCATCGACCATCGCGGCCCGCATCGATCGCCTGCCGAGCACGCGCTATATCTGGCATCTCGTCCTGCTGCTGTCGCTCGGCGGATTCTTCGACGTCTTTGACAACGGTCTGATCGCCTACATCGCGCCCGGCCTGTTCGCCGCAAAGATCTTCACGCCGACGACCGCCGGGTTTTTCGACATTAACGGCTTCGCCAGCCTGGTCGCCTCGACCTTTATCGGCATGTTCGTCGGTACGATGCTGTTCAGTTCGCTGTCGGATCATTTCGGACGGCGGACGATCTTCACCTTTGCGCTGGTATGGTACTCGCTGGCGACGTTTATGATGGCGTTTCAGACGACGCCGATCGGCATCGATTTCTGGCGTTTCCTCGCCGGCTGCGGCATCGGCGTCGAACTGATCACCGTCGATACCTACCTGTCCGAATTGATGCCGAAAGAACGGCGCGGCCGCGCTTTTGCCTTTAACCAGTCGTTCCAGTTCCTCGCCTATCCAACAGTTTCGCTATTGGCTTACGGGTTGATCCCGGTGACACCGTTCGGCATCGACGGATGGCGCTGGGTCACGGTGATCGCCGCCGCCGGTGCGATCTTTGTGTGGTGGATTCGCCTGTCGCTGCCGGAATCGCCGCGGTGGCTGGCAATTCACGGCAACATCGCAAAAGCCGAGGAGATCACGGCGGCGATCGAAGCCCGCGTGCAGGCCGAGAGCGGACGCCCCTTGCCGCCGCCGCAATCCCTGCCTGATGAGGTCGAGGCCGGGCGCGGGGCCTGGATGGAGATCTGGCGCACGCCCTATCTGAGCCGGACGATCATGCTGATCCTCTTCAACCTGATACAATCCATCGGGTATTACGGGTTTGCCAGTTGGGTGCCGACCCTGCTGATTTCCCAGGGCATCACAGTCACCAAGTCGCTGCTTTACACGTTTATCATCGCGCTCGCGAACCCAACCGGGCCGCTGCTGGCCTCGATGATCGCGGATCGGATGGAGCGTAAATGGCAACTGGTCAGCGCCTGTGCTTGTCTGGGTGTCTTCGGGGTGGTGTTTTCGCAGATGACGACAGCCGTCGGCATCATCATTGTCGGCGTGCTGATCACTTTCTCGACCAGCAATCTTTCCTATGCGTTCCACGCCTACCAGGCGGAACTCTACCCCACCCGCATCCGCTCGCGCGCGATCGGGTTCACCTATGCATGGAGCCGATTCAGCACGATCTTTGTCGGCTTTATGGTGGCATTTTTTCTGCGCAACTACGGCACCATCGGGGTTTTCGCATTTATCGCCTCGGCGATGGTCGCGTGCTGCCTGGTGATCGGGATCATGGGACCGCCAACCACCCGGCTGCGGCTCGAGCAAATCTCGAAATAAGCCAAGAGGAGCGCCGCCGAGCCAGCGGCGCTCCCCCATTTGTCAGGCGTGCAAGGCGCGCTGCAATTCCTGTCTGTTCATCTTCGAGCGGCCGGCAACGTCGCGGCGCTGCGCTTCGGCATATAGTTCGTCACGCGTCTGGCTCTCGGACCTGCCGCCCGCTTTACGGCCTCGGTGTCCTTCGGCTTCGTCCTTATAAGTCCCGCCGCGTTTTTCCTTGGCTTTGGTGTGGCGCAGGTTTTCCGCGTTTTTCTTT
Organism: Allostellaceae bacterium; assembly: GCA_036268425.1. Classification (GTDB taxonomy): domain Bacteria; phylum Pseudomonadota; class Alphaproteobacteria; order ATCC43930; family CGMCC-115725; genus DATARH01. The sequence continues at coordinate 18,187 of DATAUE010000149.1, read as the reverse complement.
GGCGTTTCGTATTTTGAAGCGCCGGCTTCATTCAACGCGATGGCAACAGCCTGTTTGCGGCTTTTGACCTTGCGCTGCCCGTTCGCGGTTTTCAGTTCACCGTGTTTGAACTCATGCATGACGCGCTCGACGGTCTTCTGCTGCGCTGGGCTTTCCTTGGGCATGTCACCGATCTCCTGAAGTCTTGGGCGTTGGCAGCGAACCTCCCAAAACCGGGCGCTGTTGCTGTGCCAGACACCTGCGCGTCGGGTTGGTTCCCCTTTGCCATGCATCAGGAGATGTCTGCCGTCGCCTGAGCGCCGTTTGACAGGAGATGGGCGCGCTCCTACGCTGCGACAGAAAGTTTCTTGACGGCTTACCGTCATTTTCCGGGAGGAAACATGAGCGCCCACGCCAGTCCCGCTGAAATCCATGCCAAGCTGAACCATCCGATTGTCGATGCCGACGGGCATTGGCTCGAATACGCGCCGGTATTCAGCGACAAGATGCGCAAGGCCGGCGGCGACAAGGCGGCTGACGGTTTTCTCGCCGCGCTGCGCTCGACGACGGATGCGTTGAAAATGACCCCGGCGGAACGCGGGCGCCGCCGCGTCGCCCAGCCGAATTTCTGGAACCGTCAGGCGGAAAACACGCTCGATCGCGCCACGGCGATGATGCCGAAAATGCTGTACGAACGCCTCGACGAGATCGGCACCGATTTCGCGGTCGTGTATCCGACCGCCGGGCTGCGCCTGCCGCGCATCAAAGACGACGAAACCCGGCGCGCCGTGATCCGCGCCTACAATATCGTCGCCGCCGATTATTTCGACGGGCTTGGCGACCGCCTGCACCCGGCCGCAATCATCCCGATGCACCACCCCGAAGAAGCAATCGCCGAACTCGAATTCGTCACCAAACAGCTCGGCTCGAAAGTCGGCATGTTCGGCAGCGGCATGGGGCGCCAGGTCGCGGCCGCGTCGGCCAATGACGACGAAAGCAAGCGGTTTACGGTGGCCTACGACGTACTGGCGATCGATAGCCCCTACGATTACGACCCGGTCTGGGCCACGTGCCTCGAAGTCGGCATCGCGCCGACCTTCCACAGCAGCGCCAGCGGCCAGGGCCTGCGCAACTCGCCGACCAATTTCGTCTACAACCATATCGGCCATTTCGCCGCTGCCGGCCACGCCGTCGCCAAGGCGATCTTCCTCGGCGGCGTCACCCGGCGCTTCCCGGGCCTCAACTTCGCTTTTCTCGAAGGCGGCGTCGGCTGGGGCTGCCAGTTGTTCGGCGACCTGATGGAGCATTGGGAACGCCGCGGCGCCCCGGCGCTCGAACGCATGAAGCCGGAAAAGCTCGACCGCAAGTTGCTGATGGAATTGGTCGAAAAGCACGGTTACAGCGACATCGCCGCCGCTTTGAAGGAGCGCGACGGCTTTCCCAGCCCTGATTCGCAGTATCTGACCGGGCAGCGCGACGAGCTCGACGATTTCGCTGCCTGCAAATTCACTCGCAAGGAGGATTGGCTCGATCTTTACGCCAAGCCGTACTATTTCGGCTGCGAGGCGGACGATCGGATGAATGCGACCGCGTTCGGCAAGGGCAACCCGTTCGGCGCCAAGCTCAACGCGATCTACAGCTCGGACATCGGACATTTCGACGTGATCGACTTCCGCGATCCGCTGGCGGAAGCTTATGAGCTGGTTGATGAAGGCCATATCACGGAAGACAATTTCCGCGATTTCACCTTCGCCAACGCGGTGCGGCTGTGGGGTACACAGAACCCGCGCTTTTTTGAAGGCACGGTTGTCGCCAAGGAAGCGGCCGCCGTGCTCCATGCGGCCTCGCCGGTGCGTGCCGCCGCAGAATAGGCAATACAGAAACCCCTCTCCGTCTTGCGACGGAGAGGGGTTGGTTGGTCGCTTAAATCAATTTACGAACAGTGACCCGGCCGCCATTGGCCCCAGTGATTGTGGTGCCCCGGAATCCAACGCCTATACGGGCCGCAGCCACGGACATAATGGCGGTAGCGCGGCGCATAATACGGGCGTGGCGCGGCGATCGCGGAGCCGGCACCGACGGCTCCGCCGATGATCGCACCGGTCGCGGCGCCTCTGCCGCCACCAGCAATCGCACCGATCGCGGCGCCGACGCCAGCACCCGCCAGGCCGTTGCCGATGACCGATTGCGCGTGGCCCGCCTCCGGCGAGGCCGCCAGCAGCGCCATCGCCAACGAACCGGCTGCCATCCACGATTTCGTCGTCACTTTCTTCACCTCACACCTGGAACTGTCACCAGTAATAACGCGGCAACGGGGGATAATGTTCCTCAACTTTCAGTCGGTTGCGGACATGGTTGCAACAACCGCCACGGTGACGCCGCGGCCAATATTCTGTCATCATGCGTAGAGCCACACAGCGTCGGCATGAGGAGGAATCGATGAGCCTGACACTTGAAGAAGCCAACCGCATCGTCGCCGGCGCGCTGGAAAAGGCACGCCAGCTCAACATCAAGGTCTGCGCCGCAGTGTGTGATGCCGGTGGCCGCCTCATTGCGCTTGGCCGCATGGATAATGCAATCTGGGCCAGTGTTTATGGCAGCCAGGGCAAGGCAGTCGCCTCGGCGGCATTCGGCCGCCCTAGCGGCGACATGGCGGCGCGCGCCGACCAGCCGACGCCACGCGGCATCGCCTCCGCTTCCGGCGGCGAGATGATCATGGGCCAGGGTGCGGTGCCGATCATCCGCAACGGCATCGTCGTCGGCGCTTGCGGTGTCGGCGGCGGCACCTCGCAGGAAGATGAAGACTGCGCCCGTGCCGGGGTGGAAAAGCTGTAGGCGACTCTACCGCCAACCCGTCAGGAAGACGCCAGTTCGTCAAACCGCTTTGCGAGCTGGTTGAGTTCCCACTCGCGGGCGAGTGCAGCCGCTTTGCCCCAATTCGGCGCCTGATCGTCGAGCACCGGCAGCGGCGCCTTGCTGTCCATCGTGGCGATGCGGCGATAGAGCCGCAACTGTTCGGCTTGACCGGGGAAATGACCGGCCGCCAACGCGTCTTCCAGCGTTGCGAACTTGCGTAGCAGAGTCGCCGCACCTTTCGGGCCAACGCCCTTGGCGCCGGGCAGGCGATCCGACGGATCGCCGCGCAGCGCGATGAAATCCGGCACCTGGCCTGGTTCGACGCCGTAGCGCTCGCGCACCTCAGGCGGGCCGATCCGCGCCATCTCGCCGGCCTTTACCGGGTGCACGATCGTCGTCGTGTCGGACGCAAGCTGGAATGCGTCGCGGTCGCCGCTCGCCACCACCGCCTGTCCATGCCGGCGAGTCTCCTCCGCCACCGCCGCCGCGAGGAAATCGTCGGCCTCATAACCAGCCGCTTTAGCGCTGGCAAAACCGCAGGCAGCAACCAGTTGCGGCAGGATGTCGAGCTGCTCGACCAACTCGTCGTCGAACTGGCGTCCCCCTTGATAGGGCGGGAACAATTCCTGCCGGGAGGTCGGCACGCCGAGCGTGTCCCAGCCGACCAGAACCGCGCGCGGTTGTTCATCCTGGTAAAACCGCAGCAGGAAATTGGCGAAGCCGATGATTGCCCCCGCCCCGCCATTGCCCTTGCGGCGCAGCGATTTCGGCAGCGCGTGATAGGCGCGGTGCGAGAATGAGTCGCCGTCGATAATCAGAAGCGGCCGGGTCACCCATTCCTCCGAGGGTTACGCACTGCTTACCGTGCGAAAGGTCACGGAATAGCGCAGCGTTTCAGCTGCGGGAATGCTGTGCTCCCACTCGCCGCGCGCCGCCCCCCGCAAGATATAAGCCGAACGCGGCGCCAGGGTCACCGTTCTGCGCTCCCACGCGCCGGCGGCCCGACTAGGCTCCGCCCCGCCCTCTCCGAGTTGTGCGGGAGTGCGCCGCCGGAAACGAAACCGGCAGGAAGACGCTAACGACACGCCGATCACGTCGCCGAAAACCGGTCGGTCGCGGTGCCAGCCGATCGCGGCGCCGACGCCGTATTCCGTCACCAGCGCGTGCTCGATATCGCCCGCGGCGATCCCGGCAAAAGCGGCGACACGCTCGCGCAATGGCAGCAGGAAATCGGGGATCGGCTCGGTCACCCGCGCCCGGCCGGCGGCGAAATCATAATGCACGCCATAGGCTACCGTGCGCCGTTTGCCGAGATAGCCGTGAAACTCGAACTCCCGGAAATCGAGGTCGCCAAAGCGGGTAGTCAGCGCGGCCTCCTCTCCGGTGGTAATCAGACCGGGGCGATAGACAAACCCGTCCGGCGCGGCCAGCACCGGCTCAAACAGGTTGAATTGCACCCCGCTCATCGCTGTGTGCTCGCCTTCCCGCACGATACTGTGGGCGACGATAATATGGGCGTGGCAGCCCGAATTGCGCAGGGAGGCATTATGAGCGACGCAGCAACCGGACCGGGCGGCATTGAACGCCCGCAACTGGCCAACGAACCCGGCGATTACTGGGGCAGTGACGCGATGGCGCTGATGCTGCGCGAACTCGATCTGCCTTACGTCGCGCTAAACCCAGGCGCTTCCTATCGCGGCCTGCATGACAGCCTCGTCAACCTGCTCGGCAACAGCGCGCCGCAGATGCTGCTGTGTCTGCACGAGGAGCATGCGATCGCGATGGCACATGGCTACGCCAAGGTGACCGGCAAACCGATCGGCGCCATCGTCCACAGCAATGTCGGGCTGATGCATGCGACGATGGCGATCTTCAACGCCTGGTGCGACCGGGTGCCGGTCTTTGTGCTCGGCGCCACCGGGCCGGTTGATGCCGCGAAGCGGCGGCCGTGGATCGACTGGATCCACACCGCGCAGGACCAGGGCGCGCTCATCCGCAATTACACGAAATGGGATGATCAGCCGGCCTCGGTGCCGGCGGCGGCCGAGTCGCTGCTGCGCGCCTATCGCATGGCGATGACCGCGCCGCGCGGCCCGGTTTATGTCTGCCTTGACGCGGCCTTGCAGGAAAGCCGGCTCGACGCGCTGCCGCCGCTCCCGAGTGCCGCGCGCTACCGCCCGCCCCGCCCCGTCGCGCCCGATCCGGCCGTCGCCGCGGAAGCCGCCGCATTGCTTGGCGCGGCGGCGCGGCCGTTGATGCTGGTCGGCCGCACTGCACGCGGCGACGCCGAATGGCAGCGCCGGGTGCAGCTTGCCGAAGCTCTTGGCGCGGTCGTCTTGACTGACGCCAAGACCGGCGCCGGGTTTCCGTCGCGCCATAAGCTGCATGGCCCGCCGGCCGGCAACAACCCCGGCGCCGAAGCCTGCTCCCTGATCCGCGAAGCCGACGTGATCCTGAGCCTCGACTGGGTCGATCTCGGCGGCGCACTGAAGACGGCCTACGGCGACGCGCCGATTGGCGGCAAGGTCATCTCCGCTTCGCTCGACCATCTGATCCATAATGGCTGGAGCATGGATTACCAGGGACTGCCGCCGATCGATGTGCATCTCGCGGTCGAACCCGATGTTGCGGTCGCCGCCCTGCTGCCCCTTCTGCCGGCACGGCAGCCCGGTTGGGCTGGCCGCACGCCGACCCCACCGACCATTCTGCCGGCATTGGCTGGCGAGACGATCGCGCCCCTGATGCTGGCCGGCGCGTTGCGCGATGCGCTCGGCGACCGCCCAACCTGCCTGATCCGCAGCCCACTCGCCTGGGCCAACAATACCTGGGAGGTGGCGCACCCGCTCGATGCGCTCGGCGGCGATGGCGGCGGCGGCATCGGTGGCGGCCCCGGCATGGCGGTCGGCGCCGCGCTGGCCCTAAAGGAGCTGCCGGGCGGCAGCGGCCGCCTGCCGGTCGCGGTGCTCGGCGACGGCGATTTCCTGATGGGCGTCACCGCATTGTGGACGGCCGCGCATTACCGCATCCCGCTGCTGGTAATTGTTTCCAACAACAATTCGTTCTTCAACGATGAACTGCACCAAGACCGGATGGCGCGCCAGCGCAGCCGGCCGGTTGCGAACCGCTGGATCGGCCAGCGCATTGCCGACCCGGAACCCGATCTCGGCATGCTGGCGCGGGCCCAGGGCGGTGAAGGCTTTGGCCCGATCCGGCATCCCGACGAACTGCCGCGCGCCTTGCGCGCCGCCATTCAGCACGTCGAGGGCGGCGGCATCGCCATCGTCGATGTCAGGGTCGAGCCGGGCTACGCCGATGCTATGCCGACGGTTGCCAACCGCAGCACTTGAGGATGATCGTTATCGCCCAAAAAGCTGCCATCGTCACGGCCCGGTGCACCTATAATGCGCCCCTGTGTGAAGGTAAGGGAGGCGCCCATGCGCTCTTTAGTTGTTGCGTCATTCGCTGCTGTCGCGCTGATGGCGCTGCCCGTTTCGGTGCGGGCGGCACCCACAGCGCCGCAGGGGCTCGTGACGGTCGCTCCGTCCTCGAACATCATTCTGGCGCGCGGCGGCTGCGGGCCGGGCCGGCATCCGCAAGGCTGGCGCGACCGCTGGGGCCGTTGGCACCGCCATTGCGTTCCCAACCGCTGGTAATCTCCAAACCACCGGTAATCCCAACGCTGGCAATCAAGGGGCGCCTTTTCGGAGGCCGCTGACAAGCGCCCGGACCACCAGGGTCTGGGCGTCCCTTGTCGCGCGGCAGCAACCGGCGACAGCGAGCCGGAGACCCGGGAAACGTCGCATGGACCATGAGTGACGGTTTCGATCCGCGCACACACCGTTTCTCCGAAAGCCGCTATTTCGAAGACCTGCGGGTCGGCGAAGAATTCTACATACCGAGCCGCACCGTGACGGAGGCCAATTTCGCGGCCTTCCAAACCGTGTCCGGCGACAACCATCCGATCCATTACGATATCGAGTATTGCCGCGAGCGCGGCCATCCCGGATTGCTGGCGCATGGCCTGCAGGTGCTGTGCTTTACGGCCGCCGGCGCCGGGACCCTGGCCCATGTGATCGGCGACGCGCTGATCGCCTTTATCGAGCAATCGTCGAAATTCCTCAAACCGGTCTATCCCGGCGACACGCTCTACCCCATCCTGACGATCTCGGCCTTGACGCCACGGCGTACCACCGGCGTCGTCACCGTCGCAGCGACCGTGCATAACCAGAAGCGCGAACTGGTACTCAGCGGCGAGCAGAAATACCTGCTGCGCAAACGGCCTCTGTTGGCATGAACCCGGGCGCTATCCGCCGCTGATCGTTGAGGCCAGGATTTCGGCGGCTTGCCGGCACTGCTCGGCATTGGCGTCGCGGTGGGTCACGGCACGGACGGTGCGCGGGCCGAGCGCGGAAATCAGCACGCCGGCTGCCTTGGCGCGCTGGACGATCGCGGTGGCGTCGGGAGCGCCGGTCGCCGTGTGGAAAATCACGATATTGGTTTGCACCGCCGCGAGGTCGAGAGCCACACCGGGCAGGCCAGCAACGCGCTCGGCGATCATTCGCGCATTGGCATGATCTGTCGCCAGGTCGGCAACGTGATGGTCGAGCGCGTAAAGACCAGCGGCCGCGAGAATGCCGGATTGGCGCATCGCCCCGCCAAAGCGCCGCCGCGCCGTCACCGCCGCGGCAATCATTGTCCTATCGCCGGCAAGAACGCTGCCGACCGGGCAGCCGAGACCTTTCGACAGCGCCACCGAGGCAAGATCGAACGGGCGCGCCATTTCGGCCAGGCCCAAACCGCCAGCGACCGACGCGTTAAACAGGCGGGCTCCGTCGAGATAACTCGGAACACCGGCGGTGCGGGCCGCGGCGCAGATCGCCACCACCTCCATCTGCGGAAAGACCACGCCGCTGCCGAAATTGTGCGTGTTCTCGATCGCGACGAGGCCTGTCGCGGGCAGCACAATGTGGCTGCGGGGCTTATAAGCGGCTCGAAAATCGTCGGCGGTAAAAAGGCCGCCGCGTCCGATCGCGGTAAACAGAACCCCGGAATTTGCGGCACCGGCGCCGGCCTCGTGCCACATGATATGCGCCTGTTCGCCAACCAGCACTTCATCGCCCGGCCGGGTCAGCACCTTGAGCGCAATCTGGTTCGCCATCGTGCCGCTCGGTACGAACAGCGCCGCATCCTTGCCGAGCAGTTCAGCAATACGGTCTTGCAGCCGATTGACCGACGGGTCCTCGCCGTACTGGTCATCGCCGACCGGCGCCTCGGCCATCGCTCGCCGCATTGCCGGCGACGGACGCGTCACGGTATCCGAGCGCAGATCAATCGGCGCGTTGGATTGGATCATCGATCCCTCCGGTACAGGAAAGCTCGAGCTTAATCGGCATCACCTTGCGTGACATCACCCTAGTTGACCTCACAACGACGCGACAGCCGGTTGCAATCGACCGGGAGCCATGATGTCATTGCCTATGACAGTCTCATTGCGTGAGACGAAGGTTGTGCAGCGGTGTCGGCACAGCCTCGTCCACGCCGTTTTGTTATTTGTGACGGTGTTCAGCGGCACGGCACCGGCCCAAGAATCACGGTTTTTCCGCATTGGTACGGCCGCGACCGGCGGCAGTTTCTTTGAGATCGGCGGCATCGTCGCCGGCGCGATATCCAGCCCGATCGAAGGGCCGACCTGTGAACGCGGCGGTAGTTGCGGCGTACCGGGACTTGTCGCGGTCGCGATTGCGACGCCAGGTTCGCTTGAAAACCTTCGTCAGGTCGCCGCGGGCCAGATCGATTCCGGCTTTGCCCAGGCCGATCTCGCCGGCTGGGCTTACAATGGCACAAAAGTTTTCGCCGAAGGCGGTCCGCTGCGCCGCCTGCGCGCCATCGCCAGCCTGTTTCCCGAGGCAGCACATCTCGTGGTGCGGGCAGACAGCCCAATCAAGTCGATTGCCGATCTTGCCGGCAAGAATGTTTCACTTGGCGAACTCGGGTCCGGCTCGACCGTCGGTGCCCAGATCCTGTTGAGTGCCGCGGGCTTCAAGGAAACCGATATCGGGCGCAAATATCTGCGTCCCGGCCGCGCCGGCGAAGAACTGAAGGCCGGGACGATCGATGCGTTCTTCCTGATCGGAGGCTATCCCGTGCCCGCGATTCGCGATCTCGCCGCAACGATCCCGTTGCGCCTCGTGCCCATCGAGGGACCGATCGTCGATGCGCTGAAGCATGATTTCAAGTTTTACGGCCAGACGACGATTCCGGGCGGTATCTATCCGGGGATCGACGGCGACACGCCGTCCCTCGGCTTTTCAGCGTTGTGGGTCGTCAATGCGGATATTAACGATGATCTGGTGTATGCGATCACGCAATCCCTGTGGCGTCCGGCAACCGCACGGCTTCTGGCCGGGCTCGACCCGATCGGCAAACGCATCCGTATTGAACGCGCCCTTGATGGCATTTCGGTTCCGCTTCACCCTGGCGCCGCGCGGTTCTATCGTGAGGCCGGCATGTCGACCGAAGGCGCGCCCGAAGCATCAGTCGAACCGGACAAAAGCAAGCAACCGATCGCAAGCCAACCGTGATCGCCGCCAACCGTAATCACTGACGTCGAATAACCGGAGCGCGCCGCACCCTATCGCGACTCAATAAAGCAACTGCCCAACAATAGAAGAATAGTGCGATGAGCTTTCTCCAACGTTGGCATCAGTACTGGACACCACGCGAGACGATCGATACGTCGCCCAAGGTTTCGGACGAGGTCAAATATACCACCTGCTATATGTGCGCCTGCCGCTGCGGCATCAAAGTGCACCTGAAAGACGGCGGCATCCGTTTTATCGAAGGCAACCCGAATCACCCGGTCAATCGCGGGGTGATCTGCGGCAAGGGTGCTTCAGGCATCATGCAGCAGCAATCGCCGGCCAAATTGCGCAAGCCGCTGATGCGGGTGGGCGAACGCGGCGCCGGCGAGTTCCGCGAAATCGAGTGGGAAGAGGCGATCGAAACCGCACTTCGCTGGCTGGCGCCGATCCGCGAAACCGACCCGAAAAAGCTCGCCTTCTTTACCGGGCGAGATCAGAGCCAATCATTGACCGGGTTCTGGGCGACTCAGTTCGGCACACCGAATTTCGCGGCGCATGGCGGGTTCTGCTCAGTCAACATGGCAGCAGCCGGGCTTTACACGCTGGGCGGCAGCTTCTGGGAGTTCGGCGAACCCGATTGGGAACGCACCAACCTCTTCCTGATGTTCGGGGTCGCCGAAGATCATGATTCAAATCCGATCAAGACCGCCCTGTCCGGGCTGAAAAAGCGCGGCGCCAAATTCATTTCGATTAACCCGGTGCGCACGGGATATTCGGCGATCGCCGATGAGTGGATCGGGATACGGCCCGGTACTGACGGGCTGTTCGTGCTGTCGCTGGTGCACGAGCTGTTGCGTGCCGACAAGGTCGATTTCGCCTATCTCGGCCGCTACACCAACGCCGCGTGGCTGGTGATCCAGGCGCCCGGCGAGGCAGATCACGGCCTGTTCGCGCGCAACGACGCCGGCGAGCCGCTGGTGCTGGACGCGCAGGGCGGCCTCACCAGCGCGCTCAAGACGGATGTCGACGTGCGCGTCGTCGGCGAAGCGAAGCTGGCCGACGGCCGCCGTGCCGTGCCGGTATTCCAGCTACTCGCCGAGCGCTACCTTGATCCGGTCTATGCGCCGGACGCCGTCGCCGCCACCTGCGGCATCACCGCCGAGCGCATCCGCGGCATCGCCGCCGAGATCGCGTCGGTCGCGTTCGACCAAGAAATCGAGATCGCGCAGCCCTGGACCGATTGGGCCGGACGGCCGCACGCGACGATGCGCGGGCGACCGGTGTCGATCCATGCAATGCGCGGCATCTCGGCCCACTCCAACGGGTTCCAGACCTGTCGCGCGCTGCATCTGCTGCAGATCCTGATCGGCACGATCGATGTTCCCGGCGGCTGGCGCTACAAATCACCCTACCCGAAGCCCGCTCCGCCCGGCCCGAAACCTGCGGGCAAGCCCGGCCAAGTGACACCAGGCAAGCCGCTCGGCGGCGCGCCGCTGGGGTTTGTCATGGGGCCGGAGGATCTGATCCTCGAGGCCGACGGCACGCCGGTGCGGATCGACAAGGCGTTTTCGTGGGAAGCGCCCATCGCCGCGCACGGGCTGATGCAGCTGCTGATCCGCAACGCCTGGAAAGGCGACCCGTACAAGATCGACACGCTGTTCATGTACATGGCGAACATGGCGTGGAACTCGTCGATGAACACCGCCGAGACTCTTCGCATGTTGACCGACAAGGACCCGGAAACCGGCGAATACAAAATCCCGCGGATTATCTATTCCGACGCTTACTACTCTGAGACCGTTGCCTATTCCGACTTGATCCTTCCGGACACGACCTATCTCGAACGATGGGATTGCATCTCACTGCTCGACCGGCCGATTGGCGGCACGGACGGTCCGGCTGACTCGATCCGGCAGCCGATCCTGACGCCGGATCGCGATGTCCGGCCGTTCCAGGACGTGCTGATCGAACTCGGCGCCCGGCTCGGCCTCCCGGCCTTTGTCAACGCCGATGGCGGGCCGCGCTTCCCCGCTGGATACAAGGACTACATCGCGATGCATGAGCGCGCACCCGGCATCGGGCCGCTCGCCGGCTTTCGCGGCGAGGACGGCAATCTTGCCGGCAAAGGCGCGCCAAACCCGCAACAACTCGAGCGGTACGTCGCCAGTGGCTGTTTCTGGAAACACCAACTGCCACCCGAACAGCTCTATTACAAGCACGCAAACAAAGCCTATCTCGAAACCGCGACCGCGATGGGGATGATCGGTGCGCCCGAACCGATCATCATGCAGCTTTACCTGGAGCCGCTACAGAAATTCCGGCTGGCGGCGCAGGGGCACGGGGCGATTGTGCCGCCGGAAAAAGATCGCGCGCGCATCGCAACGCATTTCGACCCGCTGCCGTTCTGGTATCCGCCGTTCGAAGAAGCGCGCATCGACCCCAGCGCGTTCCCGCTGCACGCGATTACCCAGCGGCCGATGCAGATGTACCATTCCTGGCACTCCCAGAACGCGTGGCTGCGCCAGATTCTTGGCCAAAACCGGCTGTTTATGAACCGGGTTACGGCGCGTGGCCTCGGCCTTGCCGACGATGATTGGGTTTGGGTGTCGAGCCATGCCAGCCGCATCGAGGCGCAGATCAAGCTGATGGACGGGGTCAACCCTGACACCGTGTGGACCTGGAACGCGATCGGCAAGCGCAGCGGCGCGTGGAACCTCGCTGCTGATTCGCCGGAGTTTCAGCGCGGCTTTCTGCTCAATCACCTGATCACCGAAATCCTGCCCGACAAGGACGGCGAGACCGAGCCCGGACCCAATGCCGACCCGGTTACCGGCCAGGCCGCGTGGTATGATTTGCGCGTACGCATCGAAAAGGTGCGACCCGCCGAAGCCGGCCATACCGAGCCGCGTTTCGCGACCCTGCATGCGCTCCCTTCGGGCAAACCTGGACCCGATATCCTGCGCTACGGCGCGCGTTTCCAAGAAGACCGCCAGCAGCCGGAGCGCGTGCGATGACCGATCTTCCGGCAGTTCAGCCAGGACAGAAAAAGCTGGGCCTCGTCATCGATCTCGATTTATGCGTCGGCTGTCATGGCTGCGCCACGGCATGCAAGGAGTGGAACACCGGCGGCCACATGGCGCCGCTGACCGATTTCAACGCCTATGGCGACGGCGCCTGGGGGGTGTGGTTCAACCGAATTCACTCCTTTGAGGAAGGCGACGGCGCCGACGCGCGCACCGTGCATTTTCCGAAAAGCTGCCTGCACTGCGAGGAACCTGCCTGCGTTTCAGTGTGCCCGACTGGCGCGTCCTACAAACGCGCCGAGGACGGGATCGTGCTGGTCAACGAAAGCCTCTGTATCGGCTGCAAATTGTGCTCGTGGGCCTGCCCCTACGGCGCCCGCGAATTTGACGCCGATGCAGGCGTCATGAAGAAGTGCACGCTGTGCATTGACCGTATCTACAATGAAAACCTCGCGCCCGAAGACCGCCAGCCGGCCTGCGTCATCGTGTGCCCGACCAAGGCGCGGTTTTTTGGCGATCTCGGCGACCCTAATTCCGCCGTATCGGAACTGGTCGCTGCCCGCGGCGGCAAGGATCTGATGCCGGAACTCGGCTATCGACCGACCAACAAATACTTGCCGCCCCGCCGCGCGAAGCCCGTCGCCGTCCCCGTGCTCGCCCCTGCGGCCGCATGTGCCACAGGCGGCGCGGACGATGGCGGCAACGCCTTGTTGCGTTGGGTGGACAGGCTGCTGTCCCGCTAACCCGTTCATATTGAACCCGTTTCACTTTCCTCACGCGTCGGAGGCGGGCTGAGCCGCCATGCACCCAGCTTTATCGATCGTCTTTTTCACCACCGCGTCCGGTGCGGGGTTTGGCTTGTTGCTGCTGATCGGCCTCGGTGTGCCGCTCGGGCTGCTGCCGCCGGACCCGCTCTTCGGCTTTACCGCCCTCCTTTTTGCATTCGTCCTGAGCGCGGGCGGCCTTGCCTCCTCGGCATTGCACCTTGGTCGTCCCGAGCGGGCATGGCGCGCATTTTCGCAATGGCGCTCATCTTGGTTATCGCGCGAAGGCGTGCTGTCGGTCGCGACATTCTTTCCGGCGGCGGTCTTTGCGATCGGCTGGCTATTGTTCGGCGCGACGAGCGGCATTGTCGGCCTGTGCGGTATTCTTGCGGCGATATTGGCGGCAGGCACGGTCTATTGCACCGGTATGATCTATGCGTCGCTGAAGCCGATCCACCAATGGCACAATCGCTGGGTCGTGCCGAACTATCTGGCACTGGCGCTGATGAGCGGCTTATTGCTGCTCGATCTTGTGCTCAATCTTTGGGTGTTCTGGCCGGTCTCGGCCGAAATCCTGACGTTGCTGGCGATCCTCGTGGCGTGGTGCCTCAAAGAAGCTTATTGGCGTTTTATCGACACGACATCAGCGCCAAGCAGCGTCGCAAGCGCGACCGGTCTCGGCGCGCGCGGCCGAGTCCGCATGTTGGAGCCGCCCCATACCGAGGAAAATTTTCTGCTTAAGGAAATGGGCTTTCGCATTGCCCGCAAGCACCGGGTGCGATTGCGCCTGATCGCCCGAATCGTCGGGTTCCTGGCGCCCGGCTTCCTGTCGCTGATCGCCGTGATCGCCTCTCCCGGCCTTGGCACGATCGCGGCCGCACTCGCCGTCATCAGTGCCGGGCTCGGAGTCGTGATCGAACGCTGGCTGTTTTTTGCCGAGGCAAAGCACCGCGTCACGCTCTATTACGGGGCGGAAGTCGTCTGACGTCACCGCAGATACTTCGATCCGGCGCGCAGCAAGCCGACGGGATAGAGGGCGGTCAATCTGGATCAAACCGGTCGCGATAATCGAGTTTTAGCGCCGGGTTCTGCGCCTCCTTGCGCAAAAAGCAGTCGCCGGCGACCAGCACCTCGATTTCACTGCCCATAAAGCAGCGAAACGCGTCTTCCGGGGTGCACGCGATCGGCTCGCCGCGCACATTGAAGCTGGTATTGACCAGCACCGGACAGCCGGTCTTTGCCTTGAAGTCGGACAACAGCGCGTGATAGCGGGGGTTGGTCTCGCGATGCACCGTCTGGATACGCGCCGAATAATCGACGTGCGTCACCGCCGGAATGTCGGAGCGCGCAATGTTGAGCTTATCAATGCCGAACAGCGCGCTTTCGGCCTCGGTCATCGCGAGGCGGCGCTCGGCCGCGATACCGGCGACCAGCAGCATATATGGGCTGTCTTCGTCGAGATCGAACCAGTCCGCCACATCCTCGCGCAGCACCGAGGGCGCGAACGGGCGGAAGCTTTCGCGATACTTGACCCGCAGATTCAGCGTTTTCTGCATTGCCGCGCTGCGCGGATCGCCGAGGATTGAGCGTCCGCCAAGCGCGCGCGGGCCGAATTCCATGCGGCCTTGAAACCACCCGACCGCCTTTTCAGCGATCAGCGCGGTTGTCGTTGCGTCGAGCAAGTCTGGCTCGGGCATCGCCTCGAACCGTGCTCCGACCGTCGCGAGCCGCCCCTCGATCTCGGCCTGGGCAAAACCTGGCCCGAGATAGCAGCCTTGCATCGCGTCCATCGTATTGAGCGGCAGCCGCGGCGCCTTACGGTGCAGATGATAGGCCGCAAGCGCCGCTCCGAGCGCGCCGCCGGCATCGCCGGCCGCCGGCTGGATCCACAACCGCTCGAAACGTCCGTCGCGCAGGATCTTGCCGTTGGCGACGCAGTTGAGCGCCACCCCGCCGGCAAGGCACAGGTTTTTTGCCCCGGTTTCCGCCGCGATCGCGCGGGTCAGCCGCAACACCACCTCTTCCGTCACGGCCTGGATCGAGGCGGCGAGGTCCATGTCGCGCGGCGTCAACGGCGCTTCGGGCGCGCGCGGCGGACCGCCGAACAGCGCGTGGAATGCCGGGCTGGTCATCGACGAACCCGCGCAATAATCGAAATAGCGCTGATCGAGGCGGAAGCTGCCGTCCGGCTTTACGTCGATCAGATTGTCGAGAATGGTCTGTGCGTAGCGCGGCTCGCCATAAGGCGCCAGCCCCATGACTTTGTACTCGCCGGAATTGACGCGAAACCCCGTATAGGCGGTGAATGCCGCGTAAAGCAACCCGAGCGAATGCGGGAAATGGATTTCCCGCAGCATGTCGAGCGCGTTGCCGCGCCCGTGCGCAAGCGAGGTCGTCGCCCACTCGCCGACTCCGTCCATCGTCAGCACCGCCGCCTCGTCAAAGGGCGAAGCAAAAAATGCCGAGGCCGCATGACTCTGGTGGTGCTCAGTGAACAGCAGTCGCGCTCCCCAATCGACATCGGGGGCGAGCGCCTCCAGCTCGCGACGCAGCAGGCGCTTTTGAAACAATTTCTCCTTCAGCCACAATGGCAGCGCCGTACGGAACGAGTGAAACCCGTGCGGCGCAAACGCCAGAAACGTCTCGACCAGCCGTTCGAATTTCAGAAATGGCTTGTCGTAAAACACGACATGATCGACCGCATCGAGCGCGATGCCAGCCTCATCCAGGCAGTAACGCAGCGCGTTTGCCGGAAAACCCGCATCATGTTTTTTGCGACTGAACCGTTCTTCCTGCGCCGCGGCAACGATCCGGCCATCGGTAATCAGCGCCGCGGCACTGTCGTGGTAAAAGGCTGAAATACCGAGGATGTACATAAGCCGACCCGATCAGGACTGGGTCGTCATCCTATCACCGGCTCCGCGTCGCGGGTCGTACGGAATCCAATAGCTTGCGACTGCCTTGTCGGGCCGCTGGCGCAGCCGGTCTCTGCCGCAGACGCGCATCATTAGGCCGAGCGGCGCAACGACGACCAAAAACAAAAGCCCGATGGCGACCGACACAACCGTATTCGAGAGCAGCCGCCGCATCTCGCCTATCGTCCGCTTGCCAATCGTGAGGCCGGTTTTTCGGCACCGGCCACGAGACCGCGCCGCATATCGAGCAACTGCCGGTCGATGGCGGTGCGCGCGGCCTGGAAGGCGCCCAGCTCATCAGCGGCAAGGCGAGTTGTCGCCGGCATCTTGACGCTCAGCGGGTCGATCTGCATGCCATCGTAATGTACCTCGTAATGCAGATGCGGCCCGGTGGCGAGGCCGGTCATTCCGACATAGGCGATCAAGTCGCCCTGATGGACATGCTCGCCAACCTGCATCCCCTTGGCAAAGGCGCTCAAATGCCCATACGCGGTGGCATATTGCGGGTTGTGCTGAATTTCGACATAGTTGCCGTAGCCGCGAACCTGCCCGGCTCTGGTCACGACGCCATCGCCGGCCGCGTAGACGGCGGTGCCGGTCGGCGCCGCAAAATCGACGCCGCGATGCATCCGGCTATAGCCGAGAATCGGGTGAAACCGCATGCCGAATCCCGATGATAGCCGCGCTCCGTCGATCGGCGTACGCAGCAGGGGCTTGCGGATGTTTTCACCGAGCGCGTTGAAATAGCCGGGTTCACCGCCTTTCGGCGTATAGCGGTAAAGCCGCAGCCGGGTGCCGCGCAACACCATCTCGGCATACACCATGTGACCGGTGCCGGTCGGCTTGCCGAATTCGTCGTCGACCCGCTGATACAGCACGGTGAACATGTCGTTCTCGCGCACTTCGCGCTGAAAATCGACATCGAAGCTGAAGGCGCGGATCATTTCGTCGAGGACGCAAGCCGGCACTCCGGCATGGCTCGCCGCCGCCGCAAGGCTGTGATGGATCGTGCCGGTGCCCAGGGTCGCGACTTCATGTGTCGGGCGATCCTGATCCTCGGCGACGAAATTACCGGTGTCGTCGCGGGCCACGACGATATCACGCCCCGGCGCCAGAACCATGCGCAGGCTGAGCAGCCGGTCGGACTGCGCCAAAACCGCGGCTTTTTGTCCGGCTTTCAGATCGCGTGGGTCCCACACGGTGCCCAGTTTGTGGGCCGCCGCTTGCGCGTCGTCCGACGCAATCCCCATCCGTGCAAGCAACTTATAGGGCGTATCGCCGGGCAATGCTTCAACGATCCGCGCCGCCTCGACAGCCGGCTGCACAGCGGGGCTGTCGGAGGCTGCGTCGGTGACGGTTGATCCGGTGGTTTCGGCGATTACCGGCGGCGCCGGCTTTTTCGCCGGTACGGGCGGCGGAATAGCGTCGACAACGGGGCCGACAAGGTCGACCGGTCGCACTGGACCTTCCTGTTGCGTAGCCGCGACAGGAGCCGGCGTCGCGTCCGCTTGCTGTTGCGGCACCGGCGAAATCGCTCGATCAAGGAACGGAAGACCGGCCAAAACAGAGAGGCCGATTGCCAATCCGACGACTCGCGCTTTGCGCGAACGCCGCCTCACCGCATCTTTCCTGTGGATATCATTCCCGCGATGGGCTTCATGGGGCGCGGATCGTGATGCAGGCAAACAAGCCCTGTCAACCCCTTAGGTAAAATACGGCAGGTTTAGCACTTGTGAGATTGTCATTTCCCGGTAACGAAAAGGCGTTGACGCTGCGTTTCGACGGGCCTATAAGCCGCCTCCCGCAGCGACAAGCCTTCGTCGGAGGCCGCCGCAACCGGGTTGTTGATTGACATTGTAGGAAGTCGGAAGGGATGCGCGGGCGGCGGCGTTGAGGCGTTGGACGCTTGCGCAGAGATGCGGACTTTGGCTGCGAGGCTGGGGTTTGCATTGAGGTTTTGAGCGTTTGAGGCCCTTTGAAATTGGTTTTGACTTGTTGGTGCCTGGGTTCCGGGAGGGTAGTTTCTTGCGGGATTTGGGTGTTGATGAGGGGAGACCTGGATTGAACAT